>NZ_WMID02000009.1 GCF_009711165.2 Flavobacterium sp. MC2016-06
AACTCTAATCTTAGATCAAAATTTGAAGTATAACCAATATAATAGCGGTTAAGTTTTTCAGAATGTAGAATATATACAATGTAGTTAATCATATTTAAGAAAAAAAATACCACTTACAATTTGTAAGTGGTATTTAATAAGCTCCCTCTCTTGGGCTCGAACCAAGGACCCTCTGATTAACAGTCAGATGCTCTAACCAACTGAGCTAAGAAGGAATCACCTTAAAGGTAAATATGTTTGCTAAAAAGTTGCTCCCCCTCTTGGGCTCGAACCAAGGACCCTCTGATTAACAGTCAGATGCTCTAACCAACTGAGCTAAGGAGGAAGTTGTTGTTCTTTTTAGCGAGTGCAAATATAATCGATTTTTTAGTTTCTCAAAAATATTTTAACTCTTTTTCTCAAAATATTTTTTTACTTAACAATTGCCTTATAAATGTCATTACCGTTAGCAAACAAAAGTAGCGCTATAAGTAGTACGAAGCCAACCATTTGGGCGTTTTCTAAGAATTTATCACTCGGTTTTCTACCACTAATTATTTCGTATAATAAAAACATCACATGTCCTCCATCAAGAGCAGGAATTGGCAATAAATTCATTACTCCAAGCATAATTGACAATAAAGCAGTGATTGACCAGAACACTTCCCAGCTCCAAGAACTAGGAAAAATGTTAAAAATAGCCGCAAAACCACCTACTTGTTTGTAAGCTTTAGTTTGTGGATTAAAAATCATTTTAAGCTGCTTACCGTAACCAACTAATTGATTTTTACCTTTTTCTAGTCCAACCGGAATAGATTCTGCAAAACTGTATTCTTTTGTACTGATTTTATAATAGCCTAATTTTTCTAAAGATTTTATATCCAAGTCACCAGCTACTACATCTAATTTTCCTGCTGCAGATACTTTAAGAGTGATTTGTGTTTCTTTTAAATCGCGTAAGATAACTGCAGGAATCGTTTTACCTTTATTATTATTTAAAATACTTTTTGCTTGATCATAATATTTAACTTTTTCTCCGTTAAGAGAAAGAATCATATCTTTTGCTTTTAAATTTTTATTAGCAGAATAGTCAGCGATACCAGCAACAACAAAAGGAACACGTGCAGCTACTAAAAAGCCTTTTTCATGTTTTGACAGCTGATCAACAAAATCAGTTGGGATTTTAATTGTTTGTTGTTGTCCGTTTCTTTCGATTAAAATCTCTTTAGACATAATCACTTTCATGTTGGTGTCATTGTCAAGATTTTCAACTTTTTGTCCGTCAATAGAAATTATTTTGTCACCAGTTTTAAATCCAATTTTTTCCATCACCGGATTTTGGACCCAAACACCATCTTTCAAATCTGCATTAGCGATATAAGTATCACCATAAACAAAAGCCATTCCTATATATATAATGAAAGCTAAAATAAAGTTTACTGTAACTCCACCCAACATAATAATTAAACGCTGCCAAGCTGGCTTAGAACGAAATTCCCAAGGCTGCGGAGGCAGAGCCATTTGCTCTTTGTCCATACTTTCGTCAATCATTCCAGAGATTTTTACATAACCTCCCAGTGGTAACCATCCGATTCCGTATTCAGTTTCGCCGATTTTCTTTTTTAACAGCGAATATTTAACATCAAAAAATAAATAAAATTTTTCAACTCTAGTTTTAAAAAGTTTTGCAGGAATAAAATGTCCTAATTCGTGAAGAATAATAAGTAAAGATAAACTCAATAGAAATTGAGAGAGTTTGATAACTATATCCATTTTTAATTTTTAGTTCGTAATTTTTAACGCACAAAAGTACGTTTTCTATTTTAATTTGATAGCGCAATATAGTACATAAGCTTTTAAATGTTTGTTAATAATTGCAGCTAAGTTTTTATATAATAGCCATAGATTTATTTTTAAGTAAAATCTTTCAAAATAAATTGGTAATATTATCTTTTAATGTTTTATTTGTAATGTTTTAAGATTTTTCTTAAACAGTTATATTTTTACGGGATAATTTAATCAACATAAACTATGAAATTTTTACAAAGAAACTCTTTTAATATATTGTTTGCGATTGCCGGGATTATGTTTTTTTTAATATATGTATTTAATAAAGGTGTGGTTTTTGGTCAAGCATTAGCTAAATAATTATTAGACTAAAAATATACGAAATCATCAAATTTATATTCAAAAATAGCTAGAGTCATAATTTTTACATCTTTGTTTATTTACTGATTAAGTTATGTATGGGTTTAATTTAAAAAAATGATTTTGTTTTTAAATGTTTGTTAATTAATAAACATTTTGATTTCTCCTTTTAATAAGATGCTGTAACTTTACTCATCTAAAGGCTGTCGTACCCAATTGGTAGTCTAAAATCATTAAAAGTTACAATTTATGGCTTCATTATTATTTTCTCCACTTTCCATTAAAAAAATTACTTTAAAAAATAGAATTGTTATTTCTCCAATGTGTCAATATTCTGCAATTGATGGATTTGCAAACGATTGGCATTTAGTTCACTTAGGCAGTCGTGCCAGCGGAGGCGTAGGATTAATTATTCAGGAAGCAACAGCTGTTTCTCCAGAAGCTAGAATTTCTCCTTCAGATTTAGGGATTTGGAAAGACGAACACATTCAAAAACTAAAAACAATCAATGAGTTTATTGTTTCCCAAAATGCAGTTCCAGGAATTCAGTTAGCACATGCAGGACGAAAAGCAAGTGTTTCTGCTCCGTGGCTGGGTAATAAAAAATTAGATTTCGCTCAAGGCGGATGGCAGACCGTTGCTCCAAGTGCGATTCCGTATCACGAAGGTGAGCCGTTTCTTCCAGAAGCTTTAGATAAAAACGGAATCCAAAAAGTGATTTCAGATTTTAAAACAGCAACAAAAAGAGCTGTCGAAGCAGGTTACCAAGTAATGGAAATTCACGGAGCGCACGGTTATTTACTGCACCAGTTTTTATCGCCTTTAACGAATGTTAGAACAGATGAATACGGCGGCAGTTTTGAAAATAGAATTAGATTTACATTAGAAATTGTAGAAGCAGTTCAATTAGAATGGCCGTTAGATTTACCATTATTTGTTCGAATTTCTGCCACAGATTGGGCAGAAGGCGGATGGAATCCTGAAGAATCTGTAAAGCTTTCTAAAATTTTAAAAGAAAAAGGCGTAGATTTAATTGATGTTTCGTCAGGCGGATTAGTTTCGCACCAGCAAATTTCGCTTAAACCAAGTTATCAAGTTCCTTTTGCAGAGAAAATCAAAAACGAAGCTCAAATTCCAACAGGAGCCGTTGGTTTAATCACAAAGGCAGAACAAGCAGAAACTATATTAAAAGATGGCCAAGCCGATTTAATTTTGTTTGCAAGAGAATCACTTAGAAATCCAAATTTGCCTTTAGATTTTGCACAAGAGTTAAACGACGACATTCAATGGCCAAAACAATACGAAAGAGCTAAAATTTAATATATTTATTGGCCACTCCCGATAGCTATCGGGATTATAGATTAAAAGGTTTTTTTTGCCACGAATTTCACGAATTTTCACGAATCATTATGTTTATAAAGCTTAAAAAATTTGTGTAAATTCGTGAAATTCGTGGCAAAAAAACACGCGTAAATATAATCTGTGTGAATCAGTAATCCCTATAGCTATCGGGAGTGGCAAAAAATAAAAACACAAAATGAAAAAAATTAAAACAGCATTATTATCATACGGAATGTCGGGGAAAGTTTTTCACGCTCCGTTTTTAGATATTCATCCCGGTTTTGAATTATTAGGTTCTTGGGAACGAAGTAAAAAACTAATTCAAGAAGATTATCCGTCTGTAAAAAGTTATCCTTCAATTGACGAGTTATTATCAGACGATGTCGATTTGGTAATTGTAAACACACCAGTTGGAACACATTACGAATATGCAAAAAAAGTACTTCTCGCAGGAAAACATGCCGTAGTAGAAAAAGCATTTACAACCACGGTTGCCGAAGCCGAAGAATTAGCAAAAATTGCGACAGAAAAAGGATTAAAATTAGCCGTTTTTCAAAATAGAAGATGGGACAGCGATTTTAAAACTATTCAAAAAGTAATTAGCAGCGGCGTTTTGGGGGATTTAGTAGAAGCCGAATTTCATTTTGACAGATTTAATCCGGTATTGAGTCCAAAAGCGCACAAAGAAACAGCAAATGACGGAGCTGGAATTCTAAAAGATTTAGGTCCGCATTTAATAGATCAAGCAGTTGCTTTATTTGGTTCGCCAGAAGGAGTTTTTGGCGATATTAGAGTTACTAGAGAAGGTTCTGTAGTTGACGATTGGATCGATTTGCTGTTGACTTATCCTAATTTTAGAGTTCGATTAAAAGCAAGTTTTTTTGTAAAAGAAGCAAATCCTGCGTATACAATTCATGGCAAAAAAGGATCATTTTTAAAGCCTCGAGGCGATGTTCAAGAAGATGATTTAAAACTTGGAAAAAAACCAAATTTAGAATCATGGGGAACTGAGTCTGAAGAATTGCAGGGACTTTTGCACACAGAAACTGTCCGTGAAAAAATACCAACGCTTCAAGGAAACTATTTTAGCTTTTTTGATGGTGTTTATGATGCTATTGTAAATGATAAAATAGAGCCTGTTACCGCACAAGACGGTGTGAAAGTAATGCAGATTATTGAAGCTGCGATTGCTAGTAATGTGCAGCAAAAAGTAATTAGTTTATAAAGATTTTTTTCTAACACATAGAAGCGTACTTTTTTCAGAGATTAAAAAAAGGATGTTTCTATGTGTTAAAATTATTTTTTGTATCTTCAATTTATAAACAATAACGTTATAAATTGAGGAACTAGTTGGGTTCTTTATGCTATAACGGAGGTTTTTAGTACTTTTGAAAGTATCACGAAAAATCCATTATTTTGATAAATTTTAATCCACTAGCACTTTTTCAACCCAAAGGTAAAATCAAGAAAGTTTTTAGAGAAGCGAAAGCCTCTTATTTAAACCGAATACGTTTTGCTGTCGGAATGTTTTATTTCGGAATGGGTTTGAGTTTTGCGACATGGGCGAGTCGAATTCCTGATATCAAAACCGCTTTGCATTTAACAGAAGGCGATTTAGGTTCTATACTTTTTGCACTTCCATTAGGGCAATTAATTATAATGCCTTTTTCGGGTAAAATGGTAACTAAATTTGGAAGCCACCGCATTTTAATTTTCTCCTTAATAATGTATGTTTTATGCCTAATAAATCTAGGTTTGGCAACAACAGCATTACAGCTTTCTTTAGGATTGTTCTTATTTGGGTTATTTGGAAATTTAGCCAATATTGCCGTAAATACACAAGGCGTTTATACCGAAGTTCTTTTTAGAAAAACCATTATGTCCTCTTTTCACGGAATGTGGAGTTTTGCAGGATTTAGCGGTGCATTGGTAGGATTAGGAATGCTGGCTTTAAACTTAAGTCCGTTTGATCATTTTCTTATTGTTGCTGGAGTTGTATTATTAATGGTAGCTTTCAATTTTAAGTTTTTGGTCAAAGCCAAAGAGAAAAAAATAAAATCAGAAGGAAAAAAATTATTTGCAAAACCAGACAGTGCTTTAATCTGGCTGGGTGTTATTGGTTTTTGCAGTATGGCCAGCGAAGGTGTAATGTTTGATTGGAGCGGTGTTTATTTTAAAGATATTGTAAAAGCACCCGGACCTTTAGTTGTTTTAGGGTATACCTCTTTTATGATTATGATGGCGAGCGGTAGATTCTTAGGTGACGGATTAATCAATAAATTCGGGCGTGAGCGCGTTATGCAGATTAGCGGCGTTATGATTTCTGCCGGGCTTTTTACAGCAGTTTTTCTCCCTTATTTAATTCCTTGTACCATTGCTTTTATGTTTGTTGGTTTGGGCGTTGCAACTATTGTTCCTACAGTTTATAGTATGGCGGGTAAAAACCCAACAGTACCTCCAGGTGAAGCTTTAACGATTGTTTCGAGCGTGAGTTTTCTAGGTTTCTTAATGGGGCCTCCAGTTATTGGGCATATTGCGCAGACTTTTGGACTTCGATTTTCTTTTGCCTTTATCGGAATTTTTGGAGTTCTGATTGCTTTTATGGTTTCTAAAATTAGAGCTAAAGCTTAATAAGATACACTTTCATTTTTTTTTCTCACGCAGATTTTAGGCATTTAGCAGATTTTATTTTTTTATAAAAATTGATTATCAGCTAAATGCCTAAAATCGTCGTGATTATTTTTTTTAACATTAAAATAAATTAACAAGAAAAAGACTATATTTAATAAAATTTGTTAATTTTGAATTTCGAATAGCATTCGATTTGTAGTTCTACACTTTTATAACACTTTTTTTCAAAGGTCAATTTTATCTTTTGAAGTAAGAATTGAAAATGTTTTGACAGCAAAGCAATTTCGATTCAAAAATTATTTTTCAAAATAAATTGAACTTTTTCATGAGGAAAAAATACTTGGCTTTTTTTATTCTATTTACTTTTAGTGTTTGTTTTGCGCAGCAAGAGACTGTTTATAAAGGAATAGTTATTGACACAAAAACACAAAAATGGCTCGAAAATGTAGTTGTGAGCATTCAGAATTCGAATAACACGGTACTCACAACATCAGACGGAAAATTCGAATTACATTCTTCACTAGCTGGACAGCAATTACTGTTACTCCATAATCAAGGGTATAAAGATTTACTGCTTAAAATTCAAGCTCATTTTGGGGAAGAAGTAAATTTGGGAATACTGCAGTTAGAAGATACTTTTTCAGATGAAGTTCCAGCAGCGCTGATAACATTATTAGACAGTGATTTTTCAGAAGATAATAGTTCATCAGAAATGACTTCGGGTCTTTTACAATCTTCAAAAGATGCTTTTATGCAGGCTTCAGCATTCAATTGGGGACAGGCTCGATTTAGAGTTCGTGGTTTAGACAGCGAAAATGGTACGATGATGCTCAACGGCATGACCATGAATAAAATCTACGATGGAAGACCGCAATGGAGCAATTGGGGCGGACTGAATAATGTACTTCGAAATCAAGAATTTTCAGTTGGAGCAGCAGCTTCAAATTATACTTTTGGAGGGATTTTGGGAACACAGCAAATATTTACCCGAGCTTCAATGTATCGTAAAGGCTGGCAGTTCTCCTTTTCGGGAAGTAATACCACTTATTCAGGTCGTGCTATCGGAACGTATGCTTCTGGAATGACTGTTTCGGGTTGGGCTTTTGCTCTTTCTGCGGGAAAACGCTGGGCAGATGAAGGTTATTTTGAAGGAACAAATTACAAAGCAGAATCTCTTTTTATAAGTGTTGAAAAGAAGCTAAATAATAATCAATCTTTAAATTTTACAGGATTTTATACGCCTAATTCTAGAGGTAAAAACGCTGCCAATACAGATGAAGTAACGCAGTTAAAAAGCGAAACATACAACTCATATTGGGGTTTTCAGAATGGTGAGAAACGAAATGCAAGAGTAAAAACTGTTGAGGAGCCATTATTTATGCTCAATCATTATTTAAAAATAAACGAAAAAGCAAACCTGAATTCCAGCATCATGTATCAGTTTGGAGAAGTAGGAAACAGCAATATCGATTATCAAAAAGTAAACAGTCCAGATCCTGTGTATTATAGAAAACTGCCAAGTTATTTCAGTTCCTTATACGCAAGAGATAACGGAGAGTTTTCGGGAGACTTTACACCTGATTACGAAAATGCGGCAAAAAGCAAAGCGTTGTTTTTAGACAATTCTCAAATTAATTGGGACGCCATGTATAATGCCAATCAAAAAACAACAGTAAATTCAGATCATACAATTAAAGGATATGAGCCAGCTCAAAGCCATTATGTTTTATATGAAGACAGAACCGATGATAAAACCTTTGCCGTAAATTCTAATTTTAATTCGCAGATTACACCCAATATCTTTTTTGATGGAGGCGCAACGTATCGAAATTTGAAGTCACATAATTTTCAATATCTTTTAGATTTACTGGGAGGATCATATTTTGAAGATATTGATGCTTTTTATAAAGGAGATCAGTCACAATCAGATTTACAACATCCAAATCGAGAAGTAAAAGAAGGAGAGATTTATGGCTATAATTATAATTTTTTAGCCAATGTAATTGATGCTTTTGCTCAGTTTAAGTTTACTTATAATAAAACAGAATTTTTCTTAGCTCAATCTTATTCTGTTTCAGATTATCAAAGAGAAGGATTGTATCAAAACGGAATTTACTCAACAAATTCTTTAGGCAAAAGTGAAAAAGCAAACTTTGAAAATTTCGGTTTCAAAGGTGGATTTACATATAAGATTTCGGGTAAGCAATTGTTGTTTTTTAACGGAGCGCATTTTACCAGAGCACCATCCATCAGGAATACTTTTATAAATGCACGATTAAATAACTCAATTGTTGACGGAATTGAGAGTGAAAATATAAGTAGTGCAGAAGCCAATTATGTTTATCGTTCGCCAAAACTTAAAATGCGATTGACAGGATATTATGCGTTAATCAAAAACACTTCAAAAACTACTTTTTTTTATGCCGAAGGAATTTTTGACAATGGAGCCGGATACGATAATACAGATGGTTTTGTAAGCCAGACTTTGACTCATTTAGACAAGAAAAATATAGGAGCAGAATTAAGTTTTGAATATCAAATCTCTCCAACAGTCAAAACGATTTTAGCAGCAGCTTATGGCAATTATACGTATAATAGTAATCCAGATGTTTTAATAACCAATGATGCCAATATTGTAAAGTCAAACCTTCCAGCAACTTTTGATTTTGGGAAAGCTTATCTCAAGAATTACAAACAATCTGGAATGCCTCAACAAGCTTATTCTTTTGGTTTGGAATATCGAGATCCTAAATTTTGGTGGATTGGAACAAATGTTAATTATCTCACTGAAAGTTACATTGATGTTTCGCCAATTTCTCGCACGCCCCATTTTTATATTAATGCTGCAAGTAGTTTAATGTTTCCAGAGGCGACAGAAGAGCGAACAAAAGCATTATTAAAACAAGAAAAAATTAATCCTATTACACTGCTGAATTTTACAGGAGGAAAATCGTGGCGCATTTCTCGTAAGTACATCGGACTTTTTGCGAGTGTAAATAATGCATTGAATAAAACCTATAAAACGGGAGGTTTTGAGCAGGCTAGAAATGCAAATTTCAGAGCTTTTAATCAAGATGTTTCCAGCGGAACGCCATCGTTTGGACCAAAATATTATTACGGATACGGAAGAACTTATTTTGCCAATCTTACCGTGAGTTTATAAATCAGAAAAAAAACATATTTAGTATGAAGAGCATATTCTTAAATTCATTTTTTACACTAACAATTCTATTTTTTTGCAGTTGTAATAACGAAGTCGAAGTCCCGAAATTAGTTTGTACACAGCCAGATTTACCTGTTAATAGAACAGTAGAAAAAGTGATTGAATCTTCGAACACAACAGCAAAACAATATCTTTATGATGATGTTATTGAAGCGTATGTAGTTTCTAGCGATGAAGGAGGGAATTTTTTTAAGAACATCTATTTTCAGACTTTACCAAAAGCAGGATTTCCAGCAAGAGGATTTTGTGTTTCTGCTGATGCTTCAAATACTTATATCGATTATAGAATTGGTACAAAAGTTTACATAAAATTAAAAAATCAATTTACAGATTTATTTTACGGGGGCATGCGTGTCGGGAGTTTGTATGTAAGCAATGCAGGCGTTCCCGCAATAGGCAGGATTTCTCAAAATGATTATAAAAAAGTGCTTAATGCTTCTTGCACAACTGTTGATGAAAGTGAACTCGTTAGGTTTCTTTCTGTTGAAGAAGCTTTAGACGACGCTAAACTCAATACTTTAATAGAATTGGCAGATGTTGAATTTACCGAAGGAGCTTTGGGACATCGTTATTTTGAAGAAGTAAATAATATTGGAGGATCAACCAATTGGAATCTGCGTGATAAAACCGGAAATCAGATTATTTTAAGGACAAGCGGCTATGCCAATTTTGCCGACAGTTTCGTACCAGAAGGAAGCGGGAAAGTTCGAGGAATATTGACAAAATTTGGTACAGATTATCAAATGATGATTAGATCGGAGAAAGATGTTGTGATGAATGGAAAAAGAAATACTCCATTCTTTACAGAAGATTTTCAATCTGTAAAAAACAATATAAATTTTGCGCTTCCGGGTTGGAGTAATATTGCAGAAAAAGCAACTAAAATTTGGAAAAGCATTGTTTATGGCGGGAATGGTTATGCTGAATTTAATACAACAAGTACAACAGCAGCAGAAAACATTGCATGGCTTGTTTCACCAAAAATTAATTTGAATGGCTACAAAAATGCGGTACTATCTTTTAGAAGTGCGCAGCATGATTTAAAAGTAGATTCACCATTGAATGCATTAGAAATCTATGTGTCGACTAATTTTGATGGATCAAATGTTACAAAAGCGAAATGGGCAAAATTAACCGCAAAACTTCCCGATTTATCCACTAAAGCGCGTGAGTTTGTAAATTCTGGCGGAATTGATTTGTCCTCTTACACAGGAAATATTCATATTGCGTTTAGATATGTAGGTTCTGGAAAAGACAAAACATTAAACGGTGCCTTTATGGTTGATGATGTGAAAATTTATGGTGAAAAATAAACCTACTATTTTGTAAAAAAAGAAATTAAAGGTTTGATTTTTAGATGATAATTTAATAATGTGTAGTTTTTAGGCTTGATAGTATTGAATTTTGATGGAATTTTGTATTTTGGTCATCCCAAATTGAAAGAAATACCATGAAAAAAATCTACTTTATCGCCATCATGATGATGGTCTTTCCATGTTTACTGCACAGCCAGAATCAGGATGCTCCTGTTAGATTAAAGCAAATTAACATCGTAAAAACAAATTACCAGAATTATAAAGATGGTGAAATTGTAAATAAAACGGTTTTGTTTGCCGACGGAAAAATCCAAACGATTACAACTTCAGATGTTATTCAGAAATTCTTTTACAATAAAAACGGATTATTGGATATGACGGTGAAAGAAAAAACCGGAAGCGACTGGAAAGAAGTTATCAATTATACTTATGATGCTGACAACAATATTATAAAATTCGTTAATAAGTATCATGAAGGTAATGACTATATTACTAAAGTAGTAACTTTTGTGTACGAAGGAGCTCGAATAAAAGTAACAACAAAGAAAAGTACAAATCACCAAAATTTACTTGATGATATCGAATATATTGTTGAAAACGGAATTATCGTAAGACGTACTTCCCGCGATAGAAATAAAGCAATTATTGGTAAAATCGAATATGTTTATGTAAATGATAATGTATCGAAACACAAAGGTTTAGTAGGAGATAAAATCTCAAAAAGCTATACTTATGATGATAAAAAATCAGTAGATCAATTGATTGTTCAGAATTTGTTTGGAGATAATTACAAAGTAATTGTACCAATGATATCGTATCACGAAGACGAATTTAGTTTTGAAGATATCTCTTACAATAATGAAGTAAACTTCAGCCCTTCTTCTGCAGTGTTAGTAGCTGTGAGCAGAAAGTACAAATACAATAAATTAAATTTCCCGATATTTTGTTCTCAAATTGAGGAAAACGGAATTGTAAAAACAGAGAAGACTTATATTTACGAATAAAGACTTTTTAATTTGTTTTTTTAACCATTTAGAAATTAAGAATCTTAATTTCTAAATGGTTTATTTTTTTAAATCGAGTTTAAAAATAGAATTCTATAAGTGTAGTAGCTTACAAATCATTAAATTTGCACCTTATTCAAAGATATGTTAGAAAAAGAAGTTATAAATTTTGAGAAAACCGCCATTGTTGGTATTATAACTCAAAATCAAAGTGAAGAGAAACTAAACGAATATTTAGACGAATTGGAGTTTTTAACTTTTACCGCTGGAGGAGAAGTTATCAAACGTTTTTCGCAAAAGATGGAACGACCAAATCCGAAGACATTTGTTGGGACAGGAAAAATAGATGAAATCAATCTTTTTGTAAAAGAAAATGATATATCGACTTTAATTTTTGATGATGAATTATCGCCGTCACAGCAAAAAAATATCTCAAGAATTATTGATTGTAAAATCCTAGACAGAACCAATTTGATTCTGGATATTTTTGCGCAGAGAGCCGAGACTTCATACGCAAGAACTCAGGTTGAATTAGCACAATGTATTTATCTATTGCCAAGACTTTCTGGTTTATGGACGCACCTTGAGCGCCAAAAAGGGGGTATTGGTATGCGTGGTCCTGGAGAAACAGAGATTGAAACGGATAGACGTATTGTTCGTGACAGAATATCGTTGTTGAAAGACAAAATCAAAACGATTGATAAACAAATGAGCATTCAGCGTAGTAATCGCGGTGCGATGGTACGTGTGGCTTTGGTTGGTTATACCAACGTTGGGAAATCGACTTTGATGAATGCCATTGGTAAAAGTGATGTTTTTGTTGAGAATAAATTATTTGCAACTTTAGATACAACGGTTAGAAAAGTGGTGATTAAAAACCTGCCATTTTTGCTTTCAGACACAGTAGGTTTTATTAGAAAACTGCCAACACAATTGGTAGATTCTTTTAAAAGTACATTGGATGAGGTTCGCGAAGCCGATTTACTTTTACACGTTGTAGATATTTCACACCCTGATTTTGAAGACCATATTGCATCTGTAAATCAGACGCTTTTAGAGATCAAAAGTAATGATAAACCAACTATTATGGTTTTTAATAAAATTGATGCCTACAAACATTTGACAATCGATGAGGATGATTTAATTACGGAAAGAACAACAAGACATTACACGCTTGAAGAATGGAAACAAACTTGGATGAGTAATGTTGGAGAAGATAAAGCATTGTTTATTTCGGCAACTCAAAAAGAAAATTTTGAGGAATTTAGAGAGGTTGTTTATGAAGCGGTTCGCCAGATTCACATAACTCGATTCCCGTATAATAAATTTTTGTATCCAGATTATAAGGATGCAATTGAAAAAGAAGAAGAATAAAATTTTATAAGGATCAAAAAAAATCCCTAAACGAAAGTTTAGGGATTTTTTGATTAAAAGAGATTATGCTTTTTTCAATTCTAATTTTTCATCATCTGGCGATGTGTAAACGTCATCAGAAATGCTTTCGTATGGCTTAAATGTACCATCTGCATTTTTCACGACCATTATAGCTTCTCCTTTATATTTCTTAAAGAAAATTTCTTTTCCATCTTCCGTTTTTACATTAAACTGATTTCCATTAGGCCAGTCAAAACCTTTCGCATCAGCACTTTCATAAATTGTAATAGTTGGAGAATAAGAGTCTAAACTCATCATACCACTTGAACCAGTTGAAGCTGGTTTAAATCTTGTAAATTCAAAAGTTCCTGTAAAGACTTTCTTTTTATAATAAGCAGTTCCTTTTAGAGTTACAAAATAAGCGCTTCTAGAAGTAATAGTTTCTATTTTATGTCCAAAATTAGTTTGATTTACAAACTCTAAACGTTGAAGGTTCTTTTTAGCATTATCTGGCCACATACTTAAAAATCCCGCAGCTTCTTTAGCTACCGCTAAATATTCGTTGGCTTTTGGCAGATTAAGTTTAAAAATTTCAATTAAACTTAAGTTTAAGTAAATAACTTTATTAAGGTCTTTTTCTTTAATTTTTCCAAATTGTTTTCCAATGTAACCTTTGTAGAAATTTTGCATTTCATCTAAATAAACATCTTCAAATGTAAGTGCCTGAAGTTTGGTTAACAATTCTTGTGTTTTAGTATTAAAGTCAACTAATTTAGGAACAGCCTCGCATTTTTCGAAAACACCATAATTAAAGGTCAATTCTACCTCGTTTGTTGTAATAAGTAATTCATCTAACACGCCATATGCCTGAAGACACAATGCATTTGCCATTTCAGTTTCTTGACTGCGTCCTTTAACTCTGTCTAACGGCATAGATTTGCTTACTGAGTTCATAGCAATTATCTCATTGTTTTTACCTAGTATCAAATAACTTAAATCACCTGATACATTTGGCTGCCCCATTGAATTTATGATGTATTTTATCTGGCTTAAACCAACTAAAATTTTTAAATCTGGATTAATAGAATCAATCTGTTTATCATTTTTGTATCTGTCAATAGTTATGTTCTTTTGAAACGTTTCATTTGGAAGATACTCTCTTGACTTATCCCATCTGTTATTAGATTGAATAACAATATTGTATTTTTTTATGGCATTAAAATACTCTGATTTGGGAACGGGAATTTTAAATTTTTTAACTTCTGTATCTGCTTTCTGAGCATTTACAGCAGCTGCGAATACTAGTAAAAAGGCTAAGATTTTGATTTTAGTCATTCTTTTTTAATTTTAAGTTTTTGATCGATAAAAATAATATAAAAGTGTTAAAAAAATTATATGTTTGTAAAGTTTTTTTTAATAATTAAAACAAAAAAACAACTTCTAAATTAAACACTTAAATCAATTTAACCATAACTATGAAAAAAATTACTCTGATTTGTATTTTGCTATGTTCCTCTTTATCTTTTGCTCAAAAGGTAGATTTAGATCGTTTTTATTTTAATGTAAGTTATCAGGATCTTCCCAAAACAATAGTTCCTTTAGAGCAAAGAACGTATGCAACTAACATTATTACTGATGGACCAATATCTACTCGATTTCCGAGTGCAAAGGTTTTAAACAATCAATTAAATATTTACGGTTGGAAAAAAGTAAATGAAAATGCAAGTTTAACTGTAGATCTTAATTTGGCTGACTTTTATGAAGAAGGAACTAAGTTTGAAACCAGAACAGTGGAAGAAAAAGATAAAGACGGAAAAGTAACAAGATCTTATATTATGTATACACTTGTTACTACTTACAGAGGTAAAGGTTATGCTGTTGTAAGTGCTCCTGCTGTAGCAAAACCAGTAACAACAGCTGTAGTTGAAGCTCCAGCAGCTCCTGCAAAACCAGCGAATAGATTTTTGAAAAGCACAAATCAAGAAGCTGCACCAGCAGCTGCAGGTGAAGCATCAAATCAATTAAAGTTTAATTTTTCTGATTCGTATAGCTATAAATCTTCAGAGAATGTAAGCCAATCTTATCTTGAAAAAGAAAGTGCAAAAAATAGAGCAGTAAATTTTGACTTGAGATTAAGAGAATATGTTGATAATGCTATTAAAAGCGCTAATTTTCAATTGAATTACAATTTTGGATTCACACCAATTAGTTTTCAAGAACAATTATGGATTATGGACTCAAAAGAAGAAGAAGGAACAATTCAGAAAGAAGCTATTGAGGCAGTAAAATTACAATTTGCAGGCATGAAAGCAGACCAGCCAATTGATAAATTGACGCAAGATTTACAACCATTAATTGAATATTTTGAATCTCTAAAAACAAAATATACGGAAGATAATAAGGGAAGTAGAAAAATTAGATATTCTGCTTACTATAACTTAGGGAAAATTTATTTGTACTTAGACCAGCCTGAAAAAACAATAAAAGAAGGTGAAGGTTTAATTGCAAATGATTATGATAAAGGAGATGGTAAAGATCTTATTTCGAGTGCAAAAAAATTAATCGATAAATTTAATGCTGCTCAAATCAGAACAAGACATAATCCATCATTATAGTGATTATTTTGATAAAAAAAGAGGAACAATTTGTTCCTCTTTTTTTATGTTTAATTTTTGTCTAGAATCCGAAATTAACTCCTAAACCAAACACCTCTCTAGTTTGAAGACCTTTATATGCATTATCATCATAGATAGCTTGAAAAGCTAAATTTGCAGATAAAAATTTGTTAACCTTCATGATGATATTCAGAGAATAATTGATGTCTACGTTTTGAGGATCTTCTAAATAATTAGAATATAAATTAAGCGTATTTTCTGCCGTTACATTAGTCATAATAGCCAATTTGTAATAAACCGAAGCATAAAAACCAAGTTCATATCGCATCGTTTTGTTGGCATCTACGCCAAAATAAGCACCATCAACATAAGGTAATCCAGTTGCTTGATCAATTCCAGAAGTGTAAGCACCATCTACAAAAGTGAATTTTGAGGTTAATGGAGCAAAATTTACTTTTAAGTTGTCATCTTTTGTCCAATAAATACCAGGACCAGTTGTAAGATAACCTGGTGACATAAATTTGGTATTTTCTGTTCGAATTTCTTTTCCGTTAGCATCTTGCCCGTATAAGTAACCAGTTGTAAATTGAGTTCTAAAATTTAAGAAGTAAGAGTAATACCATTCTCCAAAAGCTCTTTTTCCAACGATTGAATTAAATTCTAAACGGTCATCTGTCTTTTTGCCAAAATCAGCATTTTTAGTTTGTAAAAGACCATAAGAAGCTAAGATTTTATTATCCCAAGTTACATCGTCCTTTTTGTAATTGAAGTCGTAGTTGATTCCTAAAGTTCCAGAGAAGCTGTCTTCACCTCCTGCAACCCAATTATTAAAGCTTGATTGATTTAATAAAAGAGAGACAGTTCCTTTTGCTTTCCAGCCTTCTTTTTCAATCGTATCATTGATTTTTTTTACGGCTTTTTCGGTGTTTTGAATTAATTCTTTTTCTGAATTTTGGGCTTGAACAAAAGTAAAATTTGCTAAAACGAAGAGTAATATAAATATCTTTCTCATGGTATTTAGTTTAAGTGTATTAACAAATATACTAAAAACCACTAAATTTTGTAAGATTTATTGATTGTAAAGGTGCGTTATTTCTTAGATTCCTTGTATAAAGGTACTGCAGAACAAGCCTCGCCATACATTATACTTCTAGCAAAGGGCTGTAAATGTGTTGTTGCAATAATGTAAGCTCGCATTGGAACTGGTTTTTTAGAGCAGCCTTTTACAATAACAGGTTTGTTTTTGTAAACAGAATAATCGATTTGGCTTAAGATCTCTTCGTATAAGCTTCCTTCAAGATCTTCGATGTTTCCGTTAACAACTTTTTTAGCATAAGGCGCTAATTGAACAGCTACCAAAATAGAGGCCCAAGCAGGAACAATGGCATCTGTACTGCAATTGATTGCTACATATTGATCTTGATACTGTGTCCAGTCATGATTTTTTAAGTGCTCTCTAAAGTCTTTTTCTTTTAATAAAAAACCCTCTAAAAGCCATTGCGAAATGTCAAGCTGCACACGCATTCCTTTAGGATAATAATCCTCAAGATCGAATACTTCTAAGGCACTGTTGGCAACTTTATTGATTATTTCTTCCATAATAAAAGTAGTTTCAAGTTTCAGGTTTCATGTTGTTGGAACGTGAAACTTGAAACTTGAATCAATATTTTTTTTAAAGCATTCCTAATTCTAATTTTGCTTCTTCGCTCATTAAGTCTTTACTCCAAGGCGGATCGAAAGTGATTTCTACATCAACATCTTTTATGTGTTCGATGGTTTTTACTTTTTCTTCAACTTCTCTTGGTAAGCTTTCTGCAACTGGGCAGTTTGGAGATGTTAATGTCATTAAGATTTTTACTTCGTAATCAGTATTTACCATTACATCATAAATTAATCCTAACTCATAAATATCTACAGGTATCTCTGGATCGTAAATGCCTTTTAATACTTTTACGATAGATTCTCCTAAATCGTTTGTGTCTATTTCTTGTTCCATTTTTTTGTTTTGTTTTTTCACCATCTAGGTGATGTTTTTTACCATTAAGATATTAAGAAAAATTAAGCTTTACTTCTTTATGAAGCTTAATGTCTTAATGGTTTAAATTGTCAACTATTTGTTTTTCGCTTCAAATGCCAATGCGTACATTTTGATATTTTTTATCATTGATACCAAACCGTTTGCACGAGTTGCAGATAAATGTTCTTTTAATCCAATTTCGTCAATAAAATCAGTGTCAGCTTCTAGAATATCTTTTGCTTTTTGATTAGAAAAAGTACGAATCAGAATTGCAATAATTCCTTTAGTTAAAATCGCATCACTGTCTGCAGTAAATACAATTTCGTCTTCTTTTTGCTCACCTTGAAGCCAAACTTTAGATTGACAACCTTTGATTAAATTTTCGTCGGTTTTGTATTCTTCTTTTATTAACGGAAGACTTTTTCCTAGTTCGATGATGTATTCGTAACGCTGCATCCAATCATCAAACATTGAGAATTCGTCTATTATTTCGTTTTGTATCTCTTTTATTGTCATAATTATTCTTTAATAAAATCAACTAATAAGTTTACTAGTTTTTCTATTTCTTTTGGTGGAAAACCATTGTCAAAACCTTGAGTTTCGTATGTTTTTCCGTTTGTTGTTACTTTTAGATTTCCAATAGCCGCGCCATCATGAAAACGTTTTTCTGTAGGTGCTTTTAATGTTGGTATGCTTTCTAAATTAAGCTTCGAAAATTCGGCAGTAATTTTGTTCCACTTTGTTTGATCAATTTTACTTTCAACGGCTTTTTCATTTCTTCCATTTGTAACAGAAACAGATTTATTTTGAACGAATACTTTTTTGTAAAATCCGCGAGAAACAGCAGAATACTCAATTTCAGTTGATGTCATATCTGTTTTTTTTTGGCTTGAACAACTAGTTCCAATAAAAATCGTAAGAAGCAAGAAAGATAATATTCTCATAAGAAAGGTTTTTAGCTTAACATTGTTTGTGCTTTTTTAACAGCTTCAACCATCGCATCAATTTCTTCTATAGTATTGTAAAAAGAAAAAGAAGCACGAATAGTTCCAGGAATACAAAAGAAATTCATAATTGGCTGTGCACAATGATGCCCAGTTCTTACTGCAATTCCCAATTTGTCAATAATAGAACCTATATCGTAAGGATGAATGCCATCAATATTAAACGAAACAACAGAAGCTTTATTTTTTCCGGTTCCATAAATTCTTAAACCTTCAATTTCTAGTAAACGTTTTGTTGCATGCGCTAACAATGCTTCTTCTTGTTTCTGAATGTTATCAAAACCAATATTGTTTAAATAATCAATAGCAGTTCCAAGTACAATTCCTCCGGCAATATTTGGAGTTCCAGCTTCAAATTTATGAGGCAGATCTGCATAAGTTGTTTTCTCGAAAGTAACTTCTTTAATCATTTCACCGCCACCTTGATAAGGCGGAAGTTTGTTTAGCCATTCTTCTTTTCCGTAAAGAATTCCAGTTCCAGTTGGCCCGCACATTTTATGTCCAGAAAAAGCATAAAAATCACAGTCTAAATCCTGAACATCTGGTTTAAGATGCGGAACTGCCTGCGCACCATCAATCAAAACTGCAGCACCAACAGCGTGCGCTTTTTCAATGATATGTTTTATCGGATTGATGATTCCTAAAGCGTTTGAAATATGATTTACAGTAACCACTTTTGTCTTTTCAGAAAGCAGCGCCTCAAAAGCTTCCATAATCAATTCGCCATCTTCATTCATCGGAATGACCTTTAAAGTTGCTCCGGTTCTCTCACATAACATCTGCCAAGGCACAATGTTACTGTGATGTTCTAAAGACGAAACAATAACTTCATCACCAGGTTTTAAAATAGAAGCAAATCCATTGGTAACCAAGTTGATTCCGAATGTTGTTCCAGAAGTAAAAAGAACTTCATGAGCAAATTTTGCATTAATATGATGCTGTACTTTGCCACGAGAAACCTCGTACGCATCTGTAGCTAATTGACTTAAAGTATGAACGCCGCGGTGAATGTTGGCATTTATTTCCTGATAGTATTTTTCGATCGCATCAATCACAATTTGTGGTTTTTGTGAAGTTGCACCGTTGTCAAAATACACCAAAGGTTTTCCGTTTACAGTTTGTGAAAGTATTGGAAAATCAGCTCTTATTTTTTGGATATCTAGCATGTCTTGTTTAGAAAAAATCTATTTACAAAAGTACTAAAACTAAATTGGTTTCTAGGTCAAAACTATAATTTCCTTTTATGGTGCCATCAATGCAAGGCTTTAATGCTGATTTCGTAAGTTTAATGAAGTTTGTAAATTGTATTTCTAAATTAGCTTGTAAAATCGTGAGAATAAATTAATTATATTGCATTAAAAATATCAAAAAATCATGAAAAAAATCCTCAAACTGCTTGTACTTGTTTTAGTTGTTGCTCTTTTATATTTTGGATTTACTACTTATCCCAAACTAGATTTGATTTCTGGATTTTCGGCCAAAAGTGTAGCTTCTGGACATTTTTTAGATAATCGTCCGTTAGAATTAATCGAAAAAGGAGACAATGATATTCCGTTGTTAAATCTAGCCACGAATAAAATTGATGAAACTGGAAAATTTGCGACTTCTGCTGTTTATGGATTAAAAGAAAGAAAAGCGATTTATCGAGAAGGATTAGGGGCAACTTTGATTAATGATGATTTTGATATTTCGAAACCATACGATATTCCGAAACGAACAAAACTTGAGAATAATTTGTCTTTTCCTTACGGGAATAATGAGCCAAAAGATACTGTTTTTGCAAATATTGATTACACAAAACTTAAAAATGCAGTAGCAAGTGCTTTTGATAAAACTGGAGGTAAATTGAAAAGAACAAGAGCTGTTGTGGTTTTGTATAAAGACAAATTGATTACCGAAAAATATGATACAGGTTTTACAAAAGACAGTAAAATTTTAGGCTGGTCAATGACAAAAAGTATTACAAGTTCTGCGTTTGGAGTACTTGCCAAACAAGGAAAAATTGATATTTATAAACCAGCTCCAATTGCAGAATGGAAAAATGATGATCGTAAAATAATTACAATCAATGATTTATTACACATGAATTCTGGCTTAGAATGGGAAGAGGATTACAGCACTATTTGTGACGCAACAAAGATGCTTTTCTTGGCCGAAGATATGGGAAGAGTACAAATGGATAAACCAGCACAATTTAAGCCTGATACGCATTGGAATTATTCTTCTGGAACTACGAATTTATTGTCTAAAATTTTAAGAAGCCAGTTTAAAACACATCAGGAATATATTGATTTTTGGTACAGCGCCGTAATTGATAAAATCGGGATGAACTCCATGGTTGTAGAACAGGATATGACAGGAAACTTTGTAGGTTCTTCATACGGGTGGGCAACGCCTCGAGATTGGTCTAAATTTGGTCTTCTGTATTTGCATAAAGGAAATTGGAAGGGCGAACAGATATTAGACGAAAGCTGGGTTAAATACACAGCAACACCTACCAATACTTCTGATGGTAAATATGGAGCACAATTTTGGCTGAACGCTGGAGGGAAATTCCCAGATGTGCCACGTGATATGTTTTATTGCAGCGGTTATCAAGGTCAGATGGTGGCTATAATTCCATCGCTTGATATGGTGATTGTGAGAATGGGACTTAAAGAAGATCCTGCATTTGATTTTAATGGGTTTTTGAAAGGGATTATTGACAGTGTGAAAAAATAAAAAATATTAACCGCAAAGCACGCTAAGTAAAAAGCGCAAAGTTAGCAAAGTTTAAAACTAAACTTTGCGAACTTTGCGCTTTAATTATTCTTTTATAAAAACGTATAACTAATTCCAAAGTTTAACGTTATTACAGAAACTCCATCATCAGGAAAATTATATCCATGATCGTCTATTTCAATGAAAATGCTTTGGATATTTTCATTATTTGTAACGTTACCAAATCCGATCGCATATTTTCTTAGATAGCCACTGAGATTTTCTGGACCCACTTGAAAACTTCTTCCATAACCAAACGAAAAAAATAATTTTTTATCGTCAGCTATATTTAAAGCAAGTTTACTATTCAAATAGACCGGAAGTATACCTGTATCGTGTCTAAAATTACCTTCGAATCCTGAATATATTCCTAAAAACAAATTGTTTTCTTCATCATGAATTCCTAAACCACCTCGGAAACTCATTCCGCCTATGGTAAAAGGAACTTGTTCTCCCTTTGAATTAGTTACGAAAAATGAGCTGATTGCACCGATTTCTCCTTCGTAATAAGCATAATTTTTGAAAAATTGAGCCTGACTAAATTGAATTCCAGATAAAACAAGTATCAAGGAAAAAAGAATTTTTCGGACAGATTTCTTCAAAATTCAGATATTATTATAAATCAAATCCTAAATTCACACCTAATTTCGTAGCAATGATTTTGGTAATTCTTTGTTTTAATTCAGGTATTTTGATGCTTTCGATAACGGCATTTGAAAATGCGTACATCAATAAAGCTTTTGCTTCTTTTTTCGGAATTCCACGAGATTGCATGTAGAACATTGCTGTTTCATCAAGTTGTCCAACAGTACAACCGTGAGAACATTTTACGTCATCAGCAAAAATTTCTAATTGTGGTTTTGCGTTTATTGTTGCTTTATCACTCAATAAAATGTTGTTGCTTTTTTGGAAAGCATTTGTTTTTTGAGCTTCTTTTTCAACATACACTTTTCCGTTAAAAACTCCTGTAGAGCGATCAGAGAAAATTCCTTTATAATCTTGGAAACTTTCGCAATTTGGGGTTGCGTGGTTTACCAAAGTATAATGATCTACGTGTTGTTTGTCATTTAGAATAGAAATTCCATTAAGCGTACTTGTCAACCTTTCACCATAATGGTAGAAGTTTAAGTTGTTACGCGTTAAGTTTCCTCCAAAAGAAAAAGTATGCACAGAAGCGTGGCTTTCTTGTTGCTGCGAAACATAAGTACTGTCTAACAAGTTGGCTTCGCTATTGTCATTTTGAATTTTGTAATAATCCACAATGGCACGCTTTTGAGCGAAAATCTCTGTAACAGCATTTGTTAAAACTGGATTTTCATTCAAACTTTGGTGACGCTCGATAATTTGAACATGTGAATTTTCACCCACAATAATTAAATTTCTTGGTTGAACCATAAGTGCAGCTTCGTTTCCTGTAGAGAAATACATGATTTCAATAGGTTTATCCGCTACTTTCTTTTTCGGAATATTGATAAAAGCACCTTCCAATGCAAAAGCAGTATTCAATGAAGTCAAACTATCATCTTTGCTTGCAATTTGATTAAAGTACGTATCAATAATCATTTTATATTTTGGTTTAGTCAATGCCGATGACATCAAGCAAACATCAATTCCGTCATGCGTTGTAGAAGACAAATGCGAGCTGAAAATTCCGTCGATAAATACTAATTTGTAAGTATCGATTTCGTGTAAAAAGTATTTTTTTACTTGGTTAAATTCAATTGCATTTTCCTGCTTAGGAAAAACCGTAAAGTCATTTTTTAAGATGGCGTTTAGCGATGTGTATTTCCAAGCTTCTTCTTTTTTGGTTGGGAAACCTTTATTTTCGAAGTTTTTTAGGGCATTCGTGCGTATGTCATGTAAATCTGAATGTACATCAACACGCTCTTCAAAAGCCATAAAAGACGATACTAATTTTTCTTTTAAATCCATTTCTATAGTTATAAGTTATGAGTTATAAGTTATGAGTTTTGTAAACTGTAAACTGTAACTGTAAACTAATTTTCTGCTTTAATCCAGTCGTATCCTTTTTCTTCCAATTCGTAAGCTAGTTCTTTACCGCCAGATTTTACGATTTTTCCGTTGTATAAAACGTGAACGAAATCTGGAACGATATAATCTAACAAACGTTGGTAGTGTGTGATTACGATAATTGCGTTTTTCTCGCTTTTTAGTTTGTTCACACCATTAGCCACAATTCTTAGTGCATCAATGTCAAGACCAGAATCGGTTTCGTCAAGAATAGCTAATTTTGGTTCTAACATAGCCATTTGAAAAATCTCATTTCTTTTTTTCTCTCCTCCAGAAAAACCTTCGTTTAAGGAACGAGATAAAAATTTACGATCGATTTCTAATAATTCAGATTTCTCACGAATCACTTTTAGCATTTCGTTTGCAGGCATTTCTTCCTGACCGTTTGCTTTACGAGTTTCGTTGATTGCAGTTTTCATGAAGTTAGTTACACTTACTCCAGGAATTTCTACAGGATATTGAAACGAAAGGAAAACTCCTTTGTGTGCTCTTTCTTCTGGAGCAAGATCAGCAAGATCTTCTCCATCTAAGAAAACTGCTCCGTCTGTAACTTCGTAGTTTTCGTTTCCGGCAATTACAGCCGAAAGTGTACTTTTTCCAGAACCGTTTGGTCCCATGATAGCGTGTACTTCGCCAGCTTTTACTTCTATGTTAATTCCTTTAAGGATTTCTTTATCACCAATTGAGGCGTGAAGGTTTTTTATTGATAACATTGTTTTTTTTTATTTTATATAAATGTCAATTCTATTTTTGTTGTTTGGCTTTGACTTAGAATGTTGGCATTAAAATGCGCATGCCCTAAGTATTCCATGCCTAAATAATCGGCTGATTTTTTGAACGGAATGTAAAAACTCTCTTCGATTTCGTTATCGTGTGAATTTGATATCACACCAATTTTCTTTCCTCTGAGTTTTCTTCCGGTTTCTTTTTCAATTCGAATTAAATCCGAAATACGATCAAAGAAAACCTTCATAATTCCACTCATATTATACCAATATATAGGAGTAGCAAAAATCAAAGTGTCGTACTTTTCAATTATTCCTCTTATTAAAGGCAAAAAATCATCGTCAATATTTTTGCTTTCGTAATCATAATAGGAGATAGTATAATCACTTAAATTAATTATATCGATTCCAGATTCTTTAGCAATTTCATCCACAATTTTTGTTGTGTTTCCATTTTTTCTGGAAGAACCTAAAATGATAACTTTTTTACTTTCCATTTTATAATTATCCAACAGATCCTTCCAAAGAAATCTCTAATAATTTTTGAGCTTCAACAGCAAATTCCATTGGTAATTTGTTCAAGACATCTTTACTGAAACCGTTTACAATTAAAGCAATCGCTTTTTCAGTCGGAATACCTCTTTGGTTGCAATAAAAAACTTGATCTTCTCCAATTTTACTTGTAGTTGCTTCGTGCTCAATTTTTGCTGATGGATTTTTGCTTTCGATATAAGGGAAAGTATGTGCTCCACAACTATTACCCATTAATAATGAGTCACATTGAGAGAAGTTTCTAGCGTTATCAGCTCTTGCGCTAATTTGCACTAAACCTCTATAACTGTTTTGTGATTTTCCAGCCGAGATACCTTTAGAAATAATAGTCGATTTAGTGTTTTTTCCTAAATGGATCATTTTAGTTCCAGTATCAGCTTGTTGGTAATTATTGGTAACGGCAATAGAATAAAATTCTCCAACCGAATTATCACCTTTTAATACACAAGAAGGATATTTCCAAGTTACAGCAGAACCAGTTTCTACTTGTGTCCAAGAAATTTTAGCGTTTGTTTCGCATAAACCTCTTTTAGTAACGAAGTTGTAAACGCCGCCTTTTCCTTCTTTGTTTCCAGGAAACCAGTTTTGAACAGTAGAATATTTAATTTCAGCATCATCCATCGCGATCAATTCAACCACAGCGGCGTGTAATTGATTTTCGTCACGACTTGGAGCAGTACAACCTTCAAGGTAAGAAACGTAACTTCCAGCATCAGCAATAACAAGTGTTCTTTCGAATTGTCCTGTTCCAGCTTGATTGATTCTGAAATAAGTTGAAAGTTCCATTGGGCAACGAACGCCTTTAGGAATATAACAGAAACTTCCGTCAGAGAAAACCGCTGAGTTTAATGCTGCGTAGAAATTGTCTTTTTGAGGTACAACAGTTCCTAAATACTTACGAACTAATTCTGGATGCTCTTTAATAGCTTCAGAAATCGGGCAGAAAATAATTCCTTTTTCAGCCAATGTTTTTTTGAAAGTTGTAGCAACAGAAACAGAATCGACAACAATATCCATAGCGACATTGTTCATCATTTTTTGTTCGTCAACAGAGATTCCTAACTTTTTGTACATTTCTAAAAGTTCAGGATCTACATCGTCTAATGTTTTTGTAGGATCAACCTGCTTTGGGGCAGAGTAGTAAGAAATGGCTTGAAAATCGGGTTTCTCATAATGAACATTTGCCCATTCTGGCTCGATCATTTCTTGCCAAGCACGAAAAGCCTCGATGCGCCAATCGGTCATCCATTCTGGCTCTCCTTTTTTAAGAGAAATTGCTCTTACGATATCTTCGTTTAAGCCAATAGGAAACGTTTCCGATTCTATATTGGTGTAAAATCCGTATTCGTATTCTTTAGTTTCGAGTTCGATTTTTAAATCGTCTTCTGTGTATTTTGACATTTTTTAGTTTTTAAAAACGCTTTAAAAAAGGTTGATTATTTTAAAGAGTTTAAATTTTTGCTTTTATAAATTCTTTTAATTTATAGAGAAAAAGATTCTCCACAACCACAAGTTCTGCTTGCATTTGGGTTATTAAATACAAAACCTTTCCCGTTTAATCCGCCAGAAAATTCTAAAATTGTTCCCGCTAAATATAGAAATGATTTTTTTTCAACCGCAATTGTTATGTCGTTGTCTACAAATATTTTATCGTCGTCGCCTTTCGTTTTATCAAATTTTAAATCATAAGACAAACCAGAGCATCCACCGCTTTTCACACCTACGCGTACGTAATCTTGAGCGGCATCAAAACCATCATCTTTCATCAAATCGATGATTTTCTTTTTGGCTGTATCAGAAACTTTTATCATTGTTTATGGTATTTATTTTTCTTTCATTGTTATATAACATTCAAAATAGTAATTAAATTATTACATTTTAAAGTGCTGTATTTCAATGTTGAAATGAAATTATCTGCAAAGATACGACTTAAAAACCTTTTTCCATAATGGTTCACATTATTATAACAAATGTTAAAATAGATAGAAGTTATTTTGATAAATGAAGCTTGCCTTTTAGTATTTTGAAAGAAGAGTTTTTATTAAAATTTACGAAATAATTAAAAAACAATAGCTTTTGTAGGATTTAAGTATCAATAATAGATTTAATATGTTAAAAACGCGTATTTATACGTAATTATAAGCCGTTAATTATTGTTATTATTGCAAAAAATTGTGAGTAATTATGAAAAAACAATATAAAAGTAAATGGTTAAAAGTGCTTTTTGCAGTATTTTTTGTTTTTGGAATAGGAGCAACAGTCTTTGTTTTTAGTTTAGAATCTTATGGAAATGATGAGAACACTAAAGGGGCATCAAAAGAGCAGGATTTTTTGGGATCAAATAGAGAATATCTTGCCCAAAAGGATATTTTAGACTCTTTAAATACAATAAAGTTGGCTTATGATGTTGCTATTTTAGAAAAAACAGCTTTGTCTCAAGAGCTTGAACTGGAAAGAAGAAATGTAGAAAATTTGATGGAAATTATTAAGGCTACTCAGAATCCTTCTGTTGCTCAAATTAGAATATATCGAAATCAGTTTTCAGATTTTAAATCTACTTTAGAATCTAAAGTTGTAGAAATTACTAAACTTAAATCTCAAAATAAAAATTTATTGACCGAGATTGAAAGTCAGAATCTAGTAATGTACAAGCAAAAGGTAGAAAACGATACTTTAATTTCTAAACAAAAAAAATTAGAATCAACACTAAAAGATGCTTCAAGGCTAGCTTTGTCTAACTTTAAAGTATTGGCTCTTAAAGAAAAAAACTCAGGAAAAGAGTTAGAAACAAGTAAAGCTAAAAGCACTAAAAAACTAAAAGTCAGTTTTACTGTAAACGGAAATTTGGTTGCAAAAACAGGGAAAAGAGTTTTTTATATCCAAGTTTTAGATCAGAAGAATAGTGTTTTGGGTGAAAATAAATTGGTTGAATTTGGAAACGATAAAGCTCTCGTTTATAGCTTTATCGTTAGTACTGATTTTCAAGGGAAATCTGCCAATGTTTATGGGATCTTAAATGGTGATGAGGATCAATTTAAAAAAGGAACTTATTTTGTAAATTTCTTTGACAAGCAGGAAATTATGGGAAATGCTTCAATTACTTTAGAATAAATTCTAAAGTTTTTTTGCCACGAATTTCACGAATTTACACAAATTGCTTTTCTTTTAAAATTGCTTTTTATTTGTGGGAATTTGTGCAATTCGCGGTACATTTTTTTCTTTTAATAATAAAATCGTAAGTTTTTAGTATAACGAAATAGGATTTCCTAGCTTTGTTTTCTTATTAGAAAATTTACACTCATGAAACTTTACCCTATAGAATCTGGAAATTTTAAATTGGATGGCGGCGCGATGTTTGGAGTTGTGCCTAAAACAATTTGGAATAAAACGAATCCTGCAGACGATAATAATTTAATTGATATTGCAGCTCGCTGTTTGCTTATTGAAGATGGAAATCGCTTGATTTTGATCGATACAGGAATGGGCGATAAACAATCTGAGAAATTTTTTGGATATTACTCACTTTGGGGATCGCATTCTATAGATAAATCTTTAGCAAAATATGGTTTTAGCCGAGATGATATTACAGATGTTTTTATGACGCATCTGCATTTTGATCATTGCGGCGGAAGTGTAAATTGGAATGCCACTAAAACGGGCTACGAACCTGCTTTTAAAAATGCTAAATATTGGACAAACGAGAATCATTGGGAATGGGCAACTAAACCCAACGCACGCGAAAAAGCTTCTTTTTTATCGGAGAATATTCTGCCAATGCAGGAAAGCGGACAACTACACTTCATTAAAAGACCAAATGACGATTTTGGATTTTCTGAAGAATTAGGTTTTGAAATTTTCTATGTTGACGGTCATACCGAAAAACAGATGATTCCGCACATTCAATACCAAGACAAAACAATAGTTTTTTGTGCTGATTTATTGGCTACAGCTGGACATATTCCGTTGCCGTACGTAATGGGTTACGATACCAGACCTTTGTTAACGATGCCCGAGAAATCTAAATTCTTAAATGCTGCTGCAGACCATAACTATTATTTGTTTTTGGAACACGATGCACACAACCAAATTATAACTGTTGAACATACAGAAAAAGGAGTTCGATTAAAAGAGATTTTTACTTGTGAGGAGGTTCTTTAAATCATTGATTATAAAACATAAAAAATCCCATTTCAACTTAATGAAAATGGGATTTTTTGGTTAACAAATTGTATTCTAGTTAGTTTTAAATTTCCATATCTGACCAACAGTTTCTCCTCCTTTGTTGTCTTTTACAACAACTTTCCAGAAATATTGTTTTGCAGGTTCTACAGTAACATCTAAAGTGTTTGCCGATTTGTTTTCACTCACTTTAGTTGTAGGTGGATTTGCAGTTCCAAAATAGACATCGTACGTGAGAACATCTCCAGCGTCAACATCTGTTGCATTCCATTTTAATGAGGCAGTTGTTCCAGTCAAAGCAGCATTTATTACTGGCTGTATTAATTCTGGAGCAAAAGGCAGATGATTTACTACAGCATCAGCAGCTGTATAAAACTTAAAAGTTGCTGAGTAAGCACTTGCAAGTCCTTTCGTATCTGTTGCTTTTATTCTCCAATAATAGGCTGTGTTTTTAGTTAATGCAAAAGAAGCTGCGTTCTCTGCTCCGTCAAATGTTTTTTCTATTTGAGCAAAAGCATTGTCTTTTGCAACTTGAATTTGATACGTTATTTGATCATTATTAGGATCTGTAGCTTTATTCCATTGAAAAGAAACAGTGTTGTCTAAACATAATTTATTGTCAACCGGAGAAGTTAATACAGGTACACTTGGTGCTAAATTTTCTGCAGGTGTTTCAGGATCATCTGAACCTCCTCCACAAGAAATAAACAAAAAACCGATTATTGATAGGTATATAAAATTCTTCATTTTTATTTTTTTATAATTTTAACGTATTCTGGAGTTTCTGTATAAATTTTGGCAGCATAAATTCCTGAAGGAAGATTTTGAAGATTTAAGTATGCTCTTCCGCTTTCAATAGTATATGTTTCAGAAGAAACTAATTGTCCTCCAAAATTGTAAATTTCGATTGCAACTTCAGATTTAGTACTTGGGATTTCAATTTCTATAGCATCCGAAGTGGGGTTGGGATATGCGGAAAGTATTGTTCCTAGTTCTGAAGAAGAAACTTTTTTAGCAAAAATACCTTCGCAGGCTTTTGAAGTTGCAACTTCAATTAAGGCTGCTTTATCTAAATCTAAACTAAAAGTAGCATTGGGAGTTTGAAATTGGGCTTCACCGTCAACAAATACCGTATATGGAGCCGTTCCTTGGGTAATTTCAAGTTCTATTTTTTTAGAAGCAATAATTGATTTTCCTGCCACAGTAGTCGCTTTAGGAATTACTATATTGAAGATTTGCTCATAAGTTTCTCCTGTAACGGCAATAACAATATTGTAAGTTCCTGGAGCAAGATTGGTGATTTGCAAGCTGTTATTTGTAAATGTTTTTGAAGTTCCGTTTAAAGTTGCTGTATATGCTAATTGAGCACTTGCAGTAACAGTTATTTGTCCATTGTTTTCTCCAGTACACGTTTCTCCTTTTGATTCAACCGCAAAGTTTTTTGTAGATAAACTAAACACACATTCTACCGCATTATAGCTTGCAGTTTCATCTTTATAATTTGCCCATTTTGTATTAGCGTAGGTAATGTCGTCAACTAAAATACAAGTTAAGCTGGGATTGTTCTTGAAACTGGTTGAATAGTACGAATCAATTTTTGTATTCGCTCCGTTTTTAATATTTAATTTCGTCAAATTATTGTTGTTGCAAAGAATTTGATCCAGGTTTGGATTTTTTGATAAGTCTAACGTTGTAAGTTTATTGCTTGTTGCATATAAACTTATTAATTGAGGGTTGTTAGAAAGATCTAAAACCGCAATTTGATTCCCCTCTATTGAAAGTCTTTTAAGCGCTGCATGCTTAGTTACATCTAATGTTTTTAATGCATTGCTTCCACATCTCAATATTTCCAAATCAGGGTATTTTGAAATATCCAAAGTTGTTAAATTAAGATATTCACATGCTAAGGTTTTTAATAATTTATTTTCAGGAAAATCCACTTTTAACAAGAAATCGTTACTAATGTTTAATGCTGTCAATTTTGTGTTTTTAGTAATATCAAGTGCTGCTATTAGAGGGTTAGTACTTATATCTAAATAATCGAGTTCAAGATTTTTAGAAACATCTATGCTTGTTAATAAACCTTTTTCCAGATTACCATTTCCTTCAGCGTTAGCTCCTGTAGTATATAATTTTTTTAAAGCTAAATTTTTAGTAACATCAATGTTTGTTAACCTATTATAAGAACAGTCTAATGTTTCTAAAGACAGGTTTTTAGAAACATCTATCGTTTTTAATTTATTGTATGCGAAATTTAATTCAACTAAAGCTAAATTTTTAGAAACATCTAAAGTCGTAAGCAATGATTGTGAACAATCTAATTTTTTTAACAGTAGGTTTTTAGAAACATCCAGACTAGTGATGTCACTCATACCGTTATAAGGCATTTTTAGAGATTCTAGCGCTGTAAAGGCATCGATTCCTGTTAAATCTACAATATTAAAATTATAGCCACTTAAGTTTAAATCTTTGATGTTTGAAATTCTAGAAGTAAATACTTTGCCATCTTCTACAGCATCAATGCCTATTGCGATTAAAGTTTTTTCAAAACCTGAATCAGGAATCAAAGTATAGTCAGAGGCGGAACAAGCTGCGGCAGTGAAATTTGCATAAAGATCCTTTTTTGCCAACCAATTTGTAGTAGAATAAGCAACATCATCAACTGTTATACAATATAAACTAGGGTTGCTTGTTAAGTATAAATCTTTAACGTTAAGCTTGGTATTGTTTCCGTTTTTTAAGTTTATTTGTTCTAATACACTATTATTAGAACACCAAAAGGTAGTTAGTTTGGTGTTTTTAGATACATCAAGGGTTTTTAATAAAGTTTGTCCGCAGTCTAAATTGCTTAAGTTTAGTTTGTTAGAAAGATCTAATGATGTAATAGGATTTCTTGCTAATCCGAGCGTTTGTAAAGAATTATTTGTAGAAACGTCTAGAGTATTTAAATTATTATAGCCCACATTTAAAGACATTAACAAATTACCGGTAGGAATTGATAAATTTGTTAATAAATTAAAAGAGCAATCTAGAGATACTAATTTCGTGTTTTTAGAAAGATCTAGGCTAGTAATTTTATTAGAGTTTACATTTAAATTCGTTAAATTTCCATTTTTTGAAATATCCAAATTAGTTAATAAATTATTCCCAATGCTTAAAAAGCCTAATTGATTGATTTGAGATAAATCAATACTTGTTAGATTATTGCTTCCTATAGTAAGGTTTGCAGCATTTGGGTTAAATTTTACGCTAGTTAATTGATTGCTTGATGCGTAAATGTTTAGTAAAGATGCATTTTTGGACAGATCTAAGCTTGTAAGTTTATTGCTGCTTGCATAAAGAGTAGATAATTTAACAAAGTCCTGAATTCCGGCTAAATCAGATATAGAGCTATTCGAAACATCCAACGTTGTTAGTTTATCAATTTTGCTAGTTAATACTTGCCCGTCTTCAGTTCCAGAGTCTATACCCAATGCAATTAATTTTTTTTCAAAATTGGCATCAGGAATCTTAGTGTATTGTGCAGGAGCCTCATTAATATCTATCATTGAAATATTATCGACTAATATTTCAGAATTAAGAGAACCAGTAGTCCAGACATCAACTTCAACATTTTCAGAAACTGTTGGCGTATAATCAAATTCAATTTTTCTCCATTCTGTGGTAGAAAAAGTGATATCTGATTTTTTGATTATTTCTTCTTTGAAGGTGCCTGGTTTATGATACAAACTGAAATCAATAGAAGAGAAAGTTCCTTTTACCAGTTTATGATATAAAGTCACCTTGTAGGTCTTACCAGCCGTTACAGGAAAGTATTCACTGTTAATATAGTTAAATGTTCCACTCACTACCATCATATTAGTGCTTGATAAACCATTTTGAGAAGTTGTACTTTGAGATACAAATCCGCTAAAATAGCGATACCAATAATCTGGTTGTGAAGAAGAAGACCAAGTTTCAAAATTTCCATTTGGAACTAAATTGGTCTGCGCATAAATAGAAAAATTTGCCAATAATAGCAATAAGAGTAGTTTTGTTTTCATAGATTGGTTTTATGATTCAGTCGCGCAAGTGTACAGATTACATTTGAAGATTCTTTACGGGAAAACATAATTTGGTGAATATTTTATGTTTTTCTTAAAGCTCTTATTAAAAACTTCATAAAAAATTAATAGTTTGATTTTTAGTACAAATGAGATAAAGCCTTTGTTTTTCAAGAGTTTTCTAACCTTTTAATTACTTTCAAAAAGTACAGAAAAATTCATAACGCATTGTTAATGGTTAGTTTTTTGTAACAAAAAAGCATAATTTAGTCGCAACTTTTAACTTTACATTAAAATTACATACATGAGCCATATAAAACTCAATACTTTATCTGCTTTTGCATTACTTGTTTTAGCAGGATGTAGTGCAACTTTACAAGCACAAGTTTCAACCCCTAAAGAGATTACTTCTGCGCCTCTAGTTATTATAAAAAAAGCGCCAGTTTCTGACAATGATTTAAAAAGATGGAGTCATCTTGATTTAGTAAAAGACACTATTCCTGGAATGAGCGTTGATAAGGCTTATGACGAATTATTAAAAGGAAAAACAGGCGTAAAAGTAATAGTAGGTATTGTAGATTCTGGTATTGATATTGACCACGAAGATCTAAAAGGAATGATCTGGACAAATCCGAAAGAAATTCCAGGTAACGGAATAGACGACGATAAAAATGGATTTATTGATGATGTTAACGGATGGAATTTCCTTGGAGATATTGTACATGAAAATCTTGAAATGACCCGTATCGTTAAAAAAGGCGATGACGGTTCTGCACAATACAAAGATGCTTTAAAACAATATAATGAAAAATATGATGAAGCATTAAAAGACAAAGAACAAGTTGATTTTTTACTTGACGTAAATAAAACTATAAAAGAAGCATTAAATAAGGAGACCTATAAACTTGAAGATTTAAATACCATTACTTCAACCGATCCAAAAGTTGCTAGAAGTAAAATGGTAATGACTCAGGTTTTTACTAATGCAGGACCTACTTTTGATCCAAATGCAGATTTTGAAGAGTACAGAGAGCAGGTTTACGATCAATTGAATTACAATTTGAATAAAGAATTTGACGGAAGAAAAGTTCTAGGAGATAATCCTGATGATATTAAAGACAATCACCGCGGTAACAATATTGTTTATGGTCCTGATAAAGAAAAAGCACTTCACGGAACTCACGTTGCCGGAATTATTGGGCAAATTCGCCACAATGATTTAGGCGGAGACGGTATTACCAACAATGTTCAAATTCTTACCGTAAGAGCAGTTCCTGATGGAGATGAGTCTGATAAAGATATTGCATTAGGAATTCGTTATGCAGTTGATAATGGAGCAAAAGTAATTAACGGAAGTTTTGGAAAAGGGTTTTCTCCACACAAGCAATGGGTTTATGATGCGATAAAATATGCAGCTAAAAAAGATGTTTTAATCGTTCTTGCAGCAGGAAATGACGGTTACGATATTGATAAAGCAGAAAACGGTAATTATCCAAAAGACAGTGAAGACAATGTAAAAGAATATGCAGATAACGTAATTACCATTGGAGCAATAAATAAAGTATACGGAGAAAATGTAATAGCAGGATTTTCTAATTTTGGAAAAATAAACGTTGATGTTTTTGCTCCTGGAGAAGAGATTTATGCAACAGTTCCGAATAATAAATACAAATTTTTACAAGGAACTTCAATGGCATCACCAAATGCAGCAGGAGTGGCGGCTTTAATTCGTTCTTACTATCCTAAATTAAAAGCATCACAAGTAAAACATATTCTGATGGATTCAGGCGTTTTACTTCCTGCAAAAGTGGCATTAGGAGAGGAACACGAAGTAAAATCTCTATCTGAAACTTCAAGAACAGGCAAAATGGTAAACGCTTATAATGCTTTAATAATGGCAGAAAAAATGTCTAAGAAATAATTGAAATATAGTACTAATCTAATGGAAGAGTGTAAGCTCTTCCATTTTCTATTATAATGAATATGCGAAAAATAATTTTACTTTCTTTTTTGGGTTTGGGTTTAAACTCAGTATCAGCGCAAAATGCTCCGTATTGGCAGCAGCATGTCGACTATAAAATGGAAGTGTCGATGGATGTCAAAAACTATCAATACAAAGGAAAACAAGAATTGGTTTATACCAATAATTCTCCTGATACACTTAAAAAAGTTTTTTATCATTTATATCCAAACGCTTTTCAGCCAGGAAGCGAAATGGATGCGCGTCTGCATTCTATAAAAGATCCTGACGGAAGAATGGTGAATAAAGTAAAAGATGCTGATGGTAAAGAAACCAAACAAAGTAGAATTGAAACTTTGAAACCAAATGAAATTGGATTTTTAAAAATTACTAATTTCAAACAAGACGGTGTTTCGGCTCAAACAAGAACTTCGGCAACTATTCTGGAAGTGACTTTGGCAAAACCACTTTTACCAAATTCTAAAACCACTTTTACTTTAGATTTTGACGGACAAGTTCCTGTTCAGATTCGTCGTTCTGGAAGAAACAATTCCGAAGGAATCGAATTATCAATGTCACAATGGTATCCAAAATTGGCCGAATTTGATTTCGAAGGCTGGCATGCAGATCCATATATTGCAAGAGAATTTCATGGAGTTTGGGGTAATTTTGATGTGAAAATTACAATTGATAAAGATTACACAATTGGAGGTTCTGGATACCTTCAAGATAAAAATGAAATTGGCCACGGTTACGAAGATGCTGGTGTAACAGTTGTGTATCCTAAAAAAGCAAAAACATTAACATGGCATTTTATTGCGCCAAACGTGCATGATTTTACGTGGGCTGCAGATAAAGAATATGCACATGATGTTGTAAAAGGACCAAATGATGTCGATTTGCATTTCTTCTACAAAAACACGCCAAAAGTGGCTGAAAACTGGAAACAGTTAGAACCATTGATGGTAAAAGTAATGGATTATTACAATCATAAAGTAGGAGCCTATCCGTACAAACAATATTCATTTATTCAAGGTGGAGATGGCGGAATGGAATATGCAATGTGTACTTTAATGTTAGGAAACGGAACGCTAAAAGGAATTCTAGGAACGGCTACACACGAACTAGGACATTCTTGGTTTCAGCATATTTTGGCTTCAAACGAATCGAAACATCCTTGGATGGACGAAGGTTTTACAACGTATATTGAAGACAGCGCTTTGAATGAATTAGAAGGAGATAAAAAAGTGGCAAATCCTTTTGAAGGGAATTACAAAGCCTATTACAGTTTAGTTTCATCTGGTAAAGAGCAACCACAGTCAACTCATGGCGATCGTTACGATGAAAATAGACCTTACAGTATTTCATCTTATGTAAAAGGAAGTATCTTTCTTTCACAATTAGCTTATGTTATTGGTCAAGAAAATTTAGATGCAACTTTAAAAAGATATTTTAACGACTTTAAATTCAAACATCCTTCACCAAATGATATCAAGAGAACGGCAGAAAGAGTTTCTGGAGCTGAGTTAGATTGGTATTTGATCGATTGGACAGAAACTACAAATACAATAGATTACGGTATAAAAGATGTTGCTGACAATGCAGGTAAAACAACCGTTACTCTAGAAAGAATTGGAAGAATGCCAATGCCTATAGATTTGAAAGTAGAATATACTGACGGAACTTTTGAGACTTTCTACATTCCGTTAAGAATGATGAATTTCATTAAACCAAATCCAAATCCAAACGTAAAAAGAACTGTTTTGGATGATTGGGCTTGGGCAATGTCAAACTATAGTTTTACAATAGACAAAAACAAAACGGCAATTAAAAAAATCACGATCGATCCTAGCGGGTTAATGGCTGATGTAAAAGCTGCAAATAATGTTTATGAAGTAAAATAATTTACCGAAGAGATACAAAGAAAGCCCTTAAATTGATTTTTAAGGGCTTTTTCTTTTTTCAATTTATCTAATAGATTATACTGTTTTTACCTCTGTAATAACAGTAGTCTGTGTTTTCTTAAATGGAAATAATTGTCGGTAACTGGCAGATCTCCATAACCATTCAATAGGACCGTAATTATATTTAGACAGCCACCATTTGCTTATAAACAGTTGAAGAATAAAAATGAAAACTGCCAATGAAAAGTAAAACCAATAAGGCATTGTGTCTGCAACATTTAAGCCAATTCCAGAGAAAATAAAGGCAGCTAATATGTTTTGAACGATATAATTGGTTAATGTCATTTTACCGCCGGCACTAAAATACGTAAAGATAGTCTTTAGTTTGCCTGCATTGTACAACAAACAAATTCCAGTTGCAATAAAAATCATTGTGCTTAAAACAAGCCAGTAAAAGGGATTAAATACTTTAAAAAAGTCAGTAGCCTTATTAGTAATAACGACATAAAGGATGATGCCAATAATAATTGCAAAAACCAGACTGATTATCATTATATGTTTTATTAATTTTTTGTTTTCGTTTAGTCGCTCAAAGAAATTTAATTTTTGAAGCAAAAAGCCAAAAAGCATACAGGCCAACATTACAAAATGGGCTGTGATAGCATAACCTGGAATAATAATTTGCTCGTAAAAAGAAGCCAATAAATTAAATCTAAAAAAGTCAATCCAGTTTCCAGAATGATATAGTTTTAAATATTCTGGATTTGTTCCAATTTCAGGATGTTCAATAGTGAATGTGTTGACAAAGCCCATCACAAAAGGAATTGAGAGAAAGAGAACAGCACAGATTATGGTTAAGGTTTTTGCAGAACATTTGTAAAAAAGTAATAAAACAAGTCCTAAAAAAGCATAATCTTTTAAGATGTCACCGAGCCAGAAAGCCGAATTAATAAAAGCTAAAACAAAAAGTAAAATCATCCGCCAGCTAAAAAACGCAACAGGATTTTTGCCTTTTGAAGCGACATTATTAATTAAAATAGCAAAACCGTAACCAAATAAAAGCGTTAATAAGGTCCAGGATTTTGCGGCGAAAAAATAACGATTAATGGTCCAGAGTATTTCAGATAAAACACTGTTGTTGATTTTATGTGGTACACCGATGTTTATAAAATCGGAATAATTGCCAAGAGCAACACCTAAAATTGCCCAGCCACGAAGAATATCGACAATAGCAGTTCTTTTACTTTGTTCGATAGGATGATAGGAATTTGTCATTTGATTAACATTTTTTTTGTGATTTGATTGATGATTTTAGATAAAATTGAAATTATCCTAACGCAACCAAAAGTAAGAAAATTATATAACCAGATGCTTTTTCCTAAAAATATTTTTGCAAAAAAAGGCCTGATATTTTAAAAGTATTACTTTTAAAATATCAGGCCTTTTTTTATAGTGATTTAAGTTTTAACTCAAATGTTCTAACATATCTTTTGTCATCGTTTCTAAATCAAAAGTATGTTTCCAGTCCCAATCTTCTCTAGCGGAAGCATCATCAATACTTGCAGGCCAGCTGTCTGCAATTTTCTGACGGAAATCTGGATTGTAAGTAATCTCAAATTCAGGGATATGTTTTTTAATTTCGTTTGCAATTTCTGTCGGAGTAAAACTCATTGCCGCTAAATTATAAGACGAATGTATTTTTATTTTTTCCGCCGGAGCTTGCATAATAGCAATAGTCGCATTAATTGCATCATCCATATACATCATTGGCATTTTTGTTTCTGATGATAAAAAGCATTCGTATTTTTTATCAGCAATAGCTTTGTAGAAAATATCTACAGCGTAATCTGTTGTTCCGCCGCCAGGAGGCGTAGACCAGCTTATTAAACCTGGATAACGAATACTGCGTACATCTACACCATAAATATTATGGTAATATTCGCACCATCTTTCTCCAGATTGTTTACTAATTCCATAAACTGTAGAAGGCTCCATTATTGTATATTGGGGCGTGTTTTCTTTTGGAGTAGTTGGGCCAAAAACGGCAATACTTGAAGGCCAGAAAACCTTTTGTATTTTTTTTGCTTTGGCTAGATTTAAAACGTGAAATAAAGAATTCATGTTCAAATCCCAAGCAAAAGCTGGATTTTTCTCTGCAGTAGCAGACAAAAGAGCAGCCATTAAATAAATATCTGTAATTTTATGAACCTCAACAAGATGTTCAATTTGGTTAAAATCTAAAGCATTGACCACTTCAAAAGGACCTGAGTTAACAACGTCAGTATTTAATTTTCGGATATCAGAAGCAATTACATTTTCTGTTCCGTATAACTTACGTAATTTTTGAGTCAATTCTGTCCCAATTTGACCGCAAGCGCCAATGATCAATATTTTTGGATTCATTTATGAGTTTTTTAGAGATACAAATATAACGTTTTCGCAAATAAATATGCTTTTTAACCAAGTAAATTATAAATTTAACAACAATAAAGTTTCTTTATTAGATTATTCTTCGTGAGCCGAAAGAAAGTTTGCCACAGATTAATAGGATTAAAAAGATTATTCCTAAAAGAAAATTCAATGAAAAAATCTTTTTAATCCTATTAATCTGTGGCAAAACAAGACCATTATTTAACATGATTTAAGGTAAAAAACAGAATTCGTAATTGTAAATTTACTTTGTAACTTTGCGGCCTAACGTTTTATCAAATGAAATATAAAATATCTCTTTTTCTACTTTTGATTTTTGCACTGCAATCATGTCAAGATGAAGACGCAAAACGTCTTGCTGAAAACTTAAAAGAAGCGAAAAAAAAGGAAGTTATTTTTAACAATATCAATAAAGGCTGGGTTTTTATTGAAGAACCAATCAATGAAGTTTCAGAAAAAAATGTGAGAGCATGGGCTGAATGGCGCGATTTTCTAAAAGAAATTGGTGATAAACCAAGAAGAACGATCGGAGCGTTTCAGAAAAAGTCAACAGCTATTTCAAAAAAAACAATGGCTTTAAATAATAATATTCCATCAGAATTTAATCAGCCGCAAATAAAAAGCCGTATTTCTACTCTAATTACCAAAATTAAAATGCTGGATTTGTTTATTCATTTAAATAAAATTCCAGACGAAAAAGTGACGTTTTTAGTAGGAGACATCAACAAGGAATTGGTTTCATTAGAAAGACAAATGGACAAACTTGTTGAAAAAAGCAAAATACCAAAAGAACAAGGAGAAGCTGATTTTTTAAAAATGTTAGACACTACGCGCGCAATCCCGAATCAAGTGCCAGTGCCTATTCGTAAAAATGGACAACTTGAGCAATAACGCCTTATATACTACATACGACAATTTACCTAAAGCACAGCAAATTGCTGCGCAGTTATTAGAACAAAATCAGGTAAAAATGCATCTTAGCGGTTTGCTGGGATCGGCAGTTTCATTTGTAATTCGAAGTGTTTTTAAAAAAACAGAACTACCTTTTTTAATTGTATTAGACAATAAGGAAGAAGCTGCTTACTATTTGAACGATTTAGAGCAAATGATTGGTGAGCAAGATGTTTTGTTTTATCCAGCATCATTTCGACGTCCGTACCAAATAGAAGAAACCGATAATGCCAATGTCTTACTTCGTGCTGAGGTTTTAAACCGAATAAATTCTCGCAAAAAACCAGCCATAATTGTTACCTATCCAGAAGCACTTTTTGAGAAAGTAGTAACACGTCAGCAATTAGATAAAAACACTTTAAAAGTAGCTTTAAACGATAAAATTTCAATTGATTTTATCAATGAAGTTTTGTTTGAATATGAATTTAAAAGAGTTGATTTTATAACGGAACCAGGCGAATTTTCTGTTCGCGGAGGAATTGTCGATGTATTCTCTTTTTCAAACGATCATCCGTACCGAATTGAGTTTTTTGGAAACGAAGTAGACAGCATCAGAAGTTTTGATGTTGAAACGCAATTGTCTGTAGAAACACATAAAAAAATCACGATTATCCCGAATGTCGAGAACAAGATTTTTCAGGAAAACCGCGAAAGCTTTTTAGATTATATTTCCGAAAAAACAGTTGTTTTTATTCAAAATACAGACGGACTTTTTTCGCAGTTAGACAAACAATTCGCAAGAGCAGAAGAAGCTTTTGAGAAACTTTCTAAAGAAATAAAACACGCGGCTCCAGAACAATTGTTCTTGAATCAAACTTCATTTATAAAACGTGCCTTAGACTTTTCGATTGTAGAATTGGCTTCAAAACCGATTTTCAGAACAACCAAAAGTTTCGAATTCCATATACAGCCTCAGCCGTCATTCAATAAACAATTTGATTTGTTACTGAATAATTTGAGCGACAATCATTTTAATGGCTATAAAAATTATTTATTCTGTTCGAATGAAACACAGGCAAAACGTTTTCATGATATTTTCGAGAGTTTAGACGAAGCCAATTCAGAGAACATTAGAAAACAATATCATACGATTGTATTGCCTTTATACCAAGGGTTTATTGACGAAGAAAATCAGATAACGGCGTATACAGATCACCAGATTTTTGAGCGTTATCATAAATTCAACATCAAAAACGGATACTCTAAAAAGCAGAATATTACGCTAAAAGAACTTACAGCGCTTTCTGTGGGCGATTATGTAACACACATCGATCACGGAATTGGAAAGTTTGGAGGTTTGCAGAAAATTCAAGTTGAAGGCAAAACGCAGGAAGCAATTAAGTTGGTTTATGCCGACAATGATATTGTGTACGTAAGCATTCATTCGCTTCATAAAATTTCTAAATATAACGGTAAAGATGGAACGCCGCCTAAAATCTATAAGTTAGGATCGAACGCTTGGAAAATTTTAAAACAAAAAACCAAAGCGCGTGTCAAACATATTGCCTTCAATTTGATTCAATTGTATGCAAAAAGACGTTTAGAAAAAGGATTTCAGTTTGCGCCAGACAGTTATTTGCAAAACGAATTGGAGAGTTCTTTTATTTATGAAGATACTCCAGATCAAACCAAATCTACAGCAGAAGTAAAAGCCGATATGGAAAGCGACAGACCAATGGATCGTTTGGTTTGCGGTGATGTAGGTTTCGGGAAAACGGAAGTTGCGATTCGTGCTGCTTTTAAAGCAGTTGACAATAGTAAACAAGTTGCCATTTTGGTTCCGACAACTATTTTAGCATACCAGCATTATAGAACTTTTACAGAACGTTTGAAAGATATGCCAGTTTCTATTGGCTATTTAAACCGATTTAGAACGGCAAAACAAAAAACACAAACGTTAAAAGATTTAGCCGAAGGAAAACTAGATATTGTAATTGGAACGCACCAATTAGTAAACAAAAATGTGGTTTTTAAAGACCTTGGTTTATTGATTGTGGATGAAGAACAGAAGTTTGGTGTAAACGTAAAAGACAAACTTAAAACGATCGCAGCAAATGTTGATACGCTGACCTTAACAGCGACACCAATTCCGAGAACATTGCAGTTCTCGTTAATGGCAGCGCGCGATTTATCAGTGATTACAACGCCTCCGCCAAATCGTTATCCGATAGAAACCAATGTAGTTGGTTTTAATGAAGAGATTATTCGTGATGCGATTTCGTATGAAATTCAAAGAAACGGACAAGTTTTCTTTATTAATAATCGAATCGAAAACATAAAAGAAGTTGCCGGAATGATTCAACGTTTGGTTCCAAATGCAAGAGTCGGAATTGGTCACGGACAAATGGACGGCGCCAAACTAGAGGAATTGATGTTAGGTTTTATGAATGGAGATTTTGATGTTTTGGTGGCAACAACAATCATCGAAAGCGGATTGGATGTACCAAATGCTAATACGATTTTCATTAATAATGCTAATAATTTCGGATTATCAGATCTGCATCAAATGCGCGGTCGAGTAGGGCGAAGCAATAAAAAAGCATTCTGTTATTTTATCTGTCCGCCGTATTCGTCAATGACCGAAGATGCGCGTAAACGTATTCAAGCTTTAGAACAATTTAGCGAATTAGGAAGTGGATTTAATATCGCAATGAAAGATCTTGAAATTCGTGGTGCCGGAGATTTATTAGGGGGCGAACAAAGTGGTTTCATTAATGAAATTGGTTTTGATACGTACCAAAAAATCATGAACGAAGCTATTGAAGAATTAAAAGAAAACGAATTCAAAGATTTATATCCAGAAGAAAATAATATTGAAACCAAGGAATATGTAAAAGACTTGCAAATCGATACCGATTTTGAGTTGTTATTTTCTGATGAATATATTAATAATGTTACCGAACGTTTGAGTTTATACAATGAGCTGGGGTCTGTGAAAAACGAAGAAGAATTGGTTATTTTTCAAAATAAACTAATTGACCGTTTTGGTCCAATGCCGCCAAGAGCGATTGCGTTGATGAACAGCATTCGTATTAAATGGATTGCAACCAGAATAGGAATCGAAAAACTAGTTCTTAAAAAAGGAAAAATGATTGGTTATTTTGTCTCTGACCAACAATCAGATTATTACCAATCTAAACGCTTCCATAAAGTAATACAGTTTGTACAAAAAAACAGTGCCATTTGTATAATGAAAGAAAAGCAAACACCAGCAGGTTTACGCCTTTTGGTGACTTTTGATAATGTAAAATCTACCAGAAGAGCTTTGGAGTTGATGCAAATGTTTGAGGAGTAAGTAGTTTTAATAAAATATTTATAGAAGGCTTTCGGTTTTAAATCGAGAGTCTTTTTTTTGCTCTTTTAAATAATTAATTTAGAAACATTAGGTTTTCTTTATCTTTTACTTAAGAAAACACTTAGAATTAATAAGTTTTCTTTGATGGAACTTTAAAAGAAAACTTTAATGCAATATCAATTTATTATTCTCCTTTTATTTTTTGGAGTAACATCAATCTTTGCTCAAGAAAAGAAACAAATCATCTTCAAAGATTCTTTAAACTCAGAAGAAATAGATCCCTTACGACCTGCGAAAGCTTCATTTTATTCGGCAATATTTCCAGGTTTAGGACAGGTTTATAACAAAAAGTATTGGAAACTTCCTTTGGTTTACGGAGCAATTGGAACCAGTGTTTATTTTTATATGGACAGCCAGAAAAACTATAATGTATATAGAGATGAATATAAAAACAGACTTGCAGGCAACACAAGTAATTCTGAATACTTAAATGGATTAAGTGATAGTCAATTAATTACTGCTCAAAAACAATTTCAAAGAAACAGAGATTTATCAGCTTTATTTATTGTTGGATTTTATGTTTTGAATATTATTGATGCCAATATTGATGCTGCTTTGTCTCAATTTAATGTAAGTGAAAAATTAGCTTTCAAACCTATTATAAATAGAAATTCGATAACATTAAAAAATGATTTTGGGTTTGCGCTTAATTATTCGTTTTAAAAAATAAATCAAAAAGCAAGGCATATGAGCTTTTCATACGCCTTGCTTTTTGATTAAAATGTGAAGTTATTCAGTAAAAGATAATATCTATTTTATTTTGGTAAATAAGACAAATCTTTAGCAATCTGCTGATAAAAAGCATACAGATTAAATAAATTAGGATTTCCCATATCTATACTTGATTGTTTGTTGTCTGGTATTATTACACTTAGGTGATCTTGTCCTTTGGTATTTGGGTGAACATCCCATACTCCTTTTGGCTGTAAAACTCTTTTAGACGGATCCATAACGGCATATTTATGTCCAATTGGGTAATTCCCTGATGGAATACTTACCAATCCATCACAAGGTCTCCAGGCTTGATAACCAAAAGGCAAATCGTCAGTAGTTTTTCCAATTCCAATTGCGTCTACTTTTACTAAAGGGTTCATTGTACTTAAAGGAACATGAATGTCCGAACCCGTTTGTTCTGTATCATCAAATGCATAAGAAGCATAATAAACATTAGGAGAGGTTTTTATTGAAGCGTTTTGTTGTTGTGATGCTTTTACAGTTAAATCATAAACGCCGTTATCTGTCGATTTCCAGAAATCAGCTGGAGCACCTTCTTTTAAATTATTTTTGTTAAAAATTCTATCAAAATAATCAGATATCGACTCGCCCTCTTTTCTTTGCAGTCCCCATTGTCCAAGATCAAAATCAAATACAGCATTATCTTCAAGTACTACGCCGCCAATTGCACCCAGCTCTAGTATCATTTTCGATAAGTTTTCTCTAAAATCAATATAATCTGCAGGTAATGCTCCGTTATGAACACCAGCAACAGTTGTTAGACTATGAACCCATTGCTTCCCACCTTTGAATAATTCTGAAGTTGGTTGCTCGTTAATAGAGGGTACAAAAGCCTGTTCCTGCGGATCTCCATTTTCAAGCAGTTCTATTAGATATCTTGGCGTAGGTCCTCCCATACTATGTCCTATTATGTGAACTTTATTCGTTTCATTCCATTGCGGATATGCTCCAGTATAAGTTTCTCCATAGCGATTGTGACCATGACGCATAGCATGTACAGCTCCATAATCTACAGTTCCTCCTTTAATGTAGTAGTAAAGTTCAACACTTCGATCCCAGTTGCTGGATATAGGGCCATAAGATGCTGTAAAAACTTTATAGCCATTTTGGTTAAGATATTCTTGAGTATCACCTTTTCCGCCCCAATAATGATAGCCATTCATTTCATCACGTCCCCAGCCAAAGAATCCATGCGCCAAAATTATGGGATAATTATTTTGAATTGTTGTAGGATAAAGTTTTGAATTGTTAGTTGTATCGGAAGAGTCATCATCATTTTTATCACAACTCAAAAACGTGAATAAAACTGTTAACAAAGGGAAAATAATTCTTTTTTTCATCTTTTTATAATTTATGGTTATTAATTAGTAATACTAATGTAATAAATACAAATTAAAAAAGTAGTATTATTCTTATTTTTTTGAAAGCCGTTAAATGAAATAATAAAGAAAATAGTATTAGTTTTTGATCGAAAAGCAGAAAAGGGCGTATGAAAATCTCATACGCCCTTTTGTTTTTAAACAAAGTGATAATTATTTAATAATCAATTTTTTAGTTACATTTTGTGTTTTTGTCTGAATGTTTACAATGTAAATTCCAGAAGCCAAATGATGATTAATCGCTCCAGAAGCAGAAAGTTTTTCTGTTAAAGCCGTTCTTCCTGTAACATCAGAAACTGTAACAGTTACGACATCTCCAGCTTCCAGTTCCGGTAAAGTCACATTAAAGACATTATCTGTTGCAGGATTCGGATAAACAGTGATGAAAGTAGTTTCGTCTGTACTAACTTCTTTTACATTAAGTGCAGATTTTCCTGTTCCAACAGTGGTAATTTCAAGTTGCCATTGCGCGCTGTACCATCCGTCTTGCGAATTGCCATATTGTGCAGATCCTGTTTGATTTTCTACATGAATAATGTTTCCAGACTGCCATCTGTTTCTAAGTCTCGTCCAAGTTCCATCAATATAATCGCTAGACCATTGTGCACTCCAAAAAGTAGTATCGGTGATATTACATTGTACCGATCCTGTTTGGCTTTCGATATTAATTAATTCTCCTGTTGCTACATTTTTCAATACAAAATAAGTGGCATCGATTGCAATTTTCTGCCATTTGTAACTGTTGCCAGATATTGCTGCTCCGTAACCAACATTGGCTCCGTTATCAAATAAATAAGCACTTGTCCATCTGTTTTTAATGGTATAATACGTTCCTGTTGGCGTAGAAACGGTAACAGCACAAGTACTTGTTTTACTTCCATCAACGGTTGTTACCATAATTGTAGCAGATCCGTTTGCAGCTGCTGTTATTAAACCTGATGCATTTACAGTCGCTACAGCAGTATTGCTTGAACTGTAATTTACAGCTTTATTAGTTGCATTTGCAGGAGCAATTGTCGGTGTAAGTTGCTGCGTTCCGCCAACGGCTAATGAAGCTGTTGTTGGACTCAGACTCACACTTGTTACGGCTACATTTGATGCATTTACCGTTACTGCACAAACTGCAGTTTTTGCACCATCTTGAGTTGTTACTGTAATTGTTGTAGTTCCTGAAGCTACAGCAGTAATTAAACCAGATGCGTTTACAGTTGCTGTAGCCGTATTGCTAGATGCATAAGTAACCGTTTTATTAGTTGCTGTTGCAGGAGCAATTGTTGGTGCTAATTGTTGTGTCGCATTAACCAATAATGTTGCAGTTGTTGGCGAAAGAGTTACTCCCGTTACAGCTACAACAGTTCCAGGATTGGTGTCGTACCAAGTATTGTTCATGTACCAGCCATTTTTGTCTCTGCTTAAATCGGCAGTTTGGCTGGTTCCATCATTAAAAATTAAGTTAGTAGAAGTTACATTTGTAAACGTATAACTGTACCAGCCGTTTCCAGCATCGGTCATGTTTACGCCTGGCCAAGTTGCATTAGCTAAAACTCCTGCTGGCAAGGCACTCCAATAATAAATTTTGATTCCAGTTCCCCAAGTCGATGGTTTGTAGAAATAAACCGTAAAATTAGTATTAGGATTTACTGTAATTGCTGCAGAAGCTGTTTTGTTTCCATCCTGAGTTGTTGCCGTAATTATAACGCTTCCTGCTGAAACCGCCGTAACTAATCCTGATGCATTGACTGTTGCAATAGCACTATTACTAGACGACCATGTTACAGTTTTATTAGTTGCATTAGTTGGAGCAATAGCTGTAGAAAGCTGTTGTATGTTTCCAGCATATAAACTTGCTGTAGCTGGTGAAACACTTACTGAAGTTACAGGTATTGCAGCAACCGTAATTGTAGATGTTGCTGTTTTGTTTCCATCAACAGTTTTAACCGTTATGGTTGTTGTTCCAGCCGTAACAGCCGTAACCAATCCAGACGCATTTACTGTAGCAACTGCGGTGTTACTTGATGTCCAAGTTACATTTTGATTCGTTGCATTTGCAGGCTGCAATGCTGCATTAAGTTGTTGAGTAGATCCTAAACCAACAATTACAGCTGTTGGATTTACAGTTACGCCAGTAACCGCAACAGCCGCAACATTAGCATTTGTTAATACAATATATTGAAAAGCATTAAAAGATTGTGTAGCACCAGAAACCAATGTTACTGCAGCACCAGTATAAGCATCTTTATAAGTACCGGCTAAATCTGCTGGAATCACAAAAGTTTTTGCAGCATTTCTAAGATTGGTCATTACAATAACTTTTTCTGTTCCCAGTGTTTTTGTAAATGCACAAATATCATCATTGGCATAAGGCGTCATTGTACCACGTCTTATGGCTGCACTGCTATTTCTAAAGTTAAGTATTTTAGCAAACTCTGGTGTAGCAGCTGTATTGCTCCAGTTAATTTTTACAGAGGTATAAGGCCATGGAATTACTTGGTTAAATGCCACTTCTTGTCCGCTGGTTATAAAAGGAACACCTTTCATGTAGCCTGAAACTAAGAAATTGGCAACTACTCCCGCATTACTTTTAAATACTGTAAAAGGAGCTGTGTCGCTATTGTTCTCTGAGTCATGGTTTGCCGTCCATCTTACTTCTTGTTGGTTTCCGGTTGCATAAGTGTATTCCATATCATTTGTGGTCTGGAATCTTGTAGAAACTGGGCCTCCACCTGCAACATTTTTAAGTGCATCGTAAAACCATTTGTCACCGAAATTCATATCAAATCCGGCTTGAAAATTTTGCAGACGATCTCCTTCAGCAAGCATTAATAAATTATGAGAACTGATACCTCTTAAATTACTAATTATTTCAGTCCAAAAGTCAAGAGGAGGATTATTGGCAAAATCACAACGATATCCATCGATGTTTGCTGCAAATATCCAATAACGCATTGCATCTTTCATAGCTGCACGCAGCGCAGTATTGTTAAGATCTAAAGCTGCAATGTCTCCAAAATTAGCTAGTTGATTAATTGTTGTACCTGTTCTCTGATAATATTCAGGGTGAGATACAGTCCAAGGATGATCCCAAGAAGTTCCGTTTACAGCAATATCGAGCATTACAGCCATACCCTTAGCATGTGCTGCATCTACCAGATTACGCATATCTGTTAGAGTTCCATATTCAGAACCTACAGCTTTATAATCCTTGATGCAATAAGGAGAGTTTGAACTTCTTGAATCCGTACCGTACGGATAAATCGGCATTAAATAAAGTACATTGATACCAAGTGATTTAATTCGATCCAAATCTGAAGTTACTGCGGCTAAAGTTCCGGCAGCACTGTGTGGACGAATATGAACTTGATAAATATTTGCATCTCGCGGGTCAGGTACTCCTGTATAAGGTGTTCCGTACTGAGGCGGATCTTGTGCATAAAGAGAACTTGTAAATAATACCAGAAAACAGATTAGTGTTTTTGTGATATGAAATAATCGTGTAAAATTCTTTACTTTCATAATTGTGGTTTTTTACATGCTTGTCGGCATCTCTAACTAAAATTCATTCTCACGCTTCATTGTTTTAAATTTGACAAACATTTTGTGGTTGATAGTATTCAATTGTAAGTTTTTTTGTAATTTTTGCCTAAATATAGGCATTGGTTTTCTGCCACGAATTACACGAATTAGCACAAATTTTAAGCTATTTAAGATTTGTAAAAACAGTGATAATTCGAGAAATTCGGGTAATTCGCGGCAAAAAGTATTATAACTTTTTCAATCCTTTTAATTCTGTTGCATTTCCTTCTTTAATGCTGATGGCAACGCCACCGCCCGGAGCTAAATACTGTTTCAATATTGTTTTTGAGGTTACAACAACTTTAGTCACCGTATAATTTTGAGGTTTTACATTCCAATTAGCGTCTTTCGCATCGGCGTAAATTGTAGCAATGAATTTTTTGCCAGCAGGAAGATAATCAAAAGTGATGTTTGCAGTTCTTGCATTTTCGTCGGTAATACCGCCAACAAACCAAGCATCTTTTCCTTTCGCTTTACGTGCAATGCTAACATAATCTCCCGGTTCTGCTTCTAGAATATAACTATTATCCCAATCTACAGCAACATCTTTTATGAACTGAAAAGCATCTGGAAAACGCTCATAATTTCCTGGAATATCAGCAGCCATTTGCAGCGGACTGTACATCGTTACGTAATAAGCCAATTGTTTTACCAAAGTTGTATTGACACGTTGAGTGCTTCCGGTTCCATAATACGAAAGATCAGTTTGAAAAATCCCTGGAGTGTAATCCATTGGTCCTCCCATTAATCTGGTGAAAGGCAGAATCGTAGTATGATCTGGAGCTAAACCTCCCATAGATTCAAACTCAGTTCCACGAGCAGATTCCTGCGCAATCCAGTTCGGGAAAGTTCTGTTTAAACCAGTTGGACGAACGGCTTCGTGACTGTCAATCATAATTTTATAATCGGCAGCACGTTTGGCTACATTAATGTAATGATTCACCATCCATTGTCCGTCATGGTGTTCGCCACGCGGAATAATTTTACCTACATAACCTGTTTTTACAGCATCGTAACCGTTGTCATTCATAAACTGAAAAGCACGATCTAAACGACGTTCGTAATTGGTTGCAGATCCAGAAGTTTCGTGGTGCATGATAATTTTAACTCCTTTAGAAGCTGCATATTCATGAACTGCTTTTACATCAAAATCTGGGTAAGCGGTTACGTAATCAAAAACTTCTTCTTTCCAGTTGTTGATCCAGTCTTCCCAGCCAATATTCCAGCCTTCAATTAAGATCGCATCGAAACCATTTTTAGCAGCAAAATCAATATATTCTTTTGCGCGTTCTGTTGTAGCTCCGTGTTTTCCGTTAGGCGTTAATTTTGAGAAATCATCCGTTAATTTTACATTGTTTTCTTTCCCAAAAGCCCAAGTACTTTTTCCGGCAACAAAATATTCCCACCAAATTCCGATGTATTTTACTGGTTTTATCCAAGAAACATCCTTATAACTTGTTGGTTCGTTGAGGTTCAAGATTAATTTTGAAGCCAAAATATCAGTTGCTTTATCGCTTACTACAATAGTTCTCCAAGGCGATTGTGCATCCGTTTGTATATAACCTTTTGCACCAACTGCATCTGGTGCTAAATGAGAACGCATTTTATAATTTACAGCATCCAATTCTAGGTACATTGCAGGATAATTGATTAAACCCGCTTCATGAATGTTGATGTACAAACCGTCATCAGATTTCATCATTGAAGGTGTCTGCACTGATAATTCTTTTATTGGCCATTGCGAATTAATATCAATAGTCGCTTTTTTCATTAATGAAGGAACTTCAGAAAGCTTCGACGTTGTATAGGCATATTCATTGGTGTCATAATCTCCCGGAATCCAGAAAATTTTATGATTACCAGCCAAATTAAATTCAGAACGTTCTTCTTTAATTACAAAATAATTTAAATCATTCTGTTTCGGAAATTCATATCTAAAACCTAATCCGTCGTTGAATACTCTGAAACGTATGCGAATGTATCTGTTGTTGTTTTTCGCCTGCGCTAAAGTGACAACCAATTCGTTGTAATTGTTACGTATTGTTTTTTCTTCACCTAAAACAGGATTCCAAGTATCATCTACTGAGGATTGTGCTGTATTTTTAATGGTAAAACCATCCATGAACGAAGGCATATTTTGCAGTTCTAATCCCAAAGAACTTGGTTTAATAACTGGCTTTTGTTTGTATGATAGTTGGTAAGAAGGAATTCCTCCTTCTTTTAATTCAAATTTTAAAGAAAGATTTTTGTTAGGCGAAGTGATTTCCTGTGCCTGAACCCATAATGAGCTGGCACATACAAAAAGACACAAGGCAACTGTTTTGCTCAAACGAATTTGAAGCAATGATTTTTTGGATTGAAAATTCATGTTATTTAGTTTTTTGCAAATTTAAAATTTAAAGCTGCACAGGTATTAGTTTTTCAATACTAAATATTGAAAAGGTAAAAGAGTTGTTTCACTGCCCAAAGTTACCGAAGCTCCTGTAAAAGCATCTTTCCATGTTGCTTTTAAGGCTGGAGGAACAAGAAATTTTACAGTTGCATTGGTTAAATTAGAAAGAACAAATACTTTTTCGGCATCTTTTTCCATAGTAAAAGCACTTACTGCATCACTGCTGTATCCGGTATAAGTTCCTGTTTTTATAGCATTGCTGGTAGTTCTAAAGGCAATTATTTTTTTGTATTCAGCAAGCATTCCTGCATCGGCAGTAGACCAATCAATAGGAGTGCGGGCAAAATAATTGATTCTTTGCGCATAACCAATTTCTTGTCCGTTGTAAATCATCGGAACAGATTTTAAATAAGCTGCTACAACAAAACTTGCTGTAGATCCTTTTTTACCGCCAAAAAGTTCTAGAGGAGTTCCTTCCGTAAGATTTACGTCATGATTGCTGGTGTATCTGACAATTCTGTTTTCTGCGTTGTAATTGTTTGCATATTCAGTCGCATTTGAGTCTTGTAAAGTGGTTGCAGGTTTGTTTTCTTTGAAAACTTTTTCTAAAGTGCTGAAAAAATTAAAGCCAAAAGTATAATCAAAACCAGAAGCAAAGAGATTTACTTTTGAGCCTTCTGCTAACATTAATATATTTTGATTTTTTTTAATACTTCTTAATTTTGTAATAGCATCAGACCAAAAAGTTTGAGGTACAAAATCAGCATAATCGCATCTAAAACCGTCTATGTTTGCAGTGTAAACCCAATATGACATGGCATCTATCATCGCATTTTTCATGTCGGTATTATTAAAATCTAACTGCGCTACATCTGTATAATTAGTTCCCGGCGGAATTATAATTGCACCCGAAGCATCTTTTTGATACCAATTTGGATGTTGTGTAATCCATGCATTATCCCAAGCAGTATGATTGGCAACCCAGTCTAAAATTACGGCCATGTTTTTTTTGTGTGCTTCTTCAACCAAAACCTGAAGATCTTGTAAAGTACCAAAATCTGGATTTACAGCTTTGTAATCTTGTACAGCATAAGGCGAACCTAATTCTCCGGAAGCTTTTAATTTTCCAACAGGATAAATAGGCATTAAGTAAATAACATTTGCACCCAATTCTTGAATTTGAGTAAGTCTGTCTTGAACACCTTTTAAAGTTCCTGCCTGACTAAAAGCACGAATGTTGACTTGGTAAATAATGGCGTCTTCTTTTTTGGGCATTTTTTCAAATGATGCACCATATTGCGTATATGGAGAACTTGGAGTAGAATCGTTATCCGAAGAACTACACGATACAAACGCTAACGCAAGCAGTAGTGTATAAACGATGTTTATATTGAATTTCATATTTTTTGAATTTTAGTTTAAAAATCTAGCGTTTGTTTCCATTTTTAAAGGATTAAAAGTAAACTGCCTTTCGCTCATAAAAGGCAGGTAAAACTCAACCAAAACTTAACTTAGATTTTAATTATTTTTTTGTGATAGTATACGTTGCGCTTGCAGGATATCCGTCACTTGCGGGATTAACATCATTTATTTTGAATGTGATTTCATAAGTGCCAGCTTCTCCTATATAATGAGCGCCTGAGTCATCTAGATAAGCAATTCCATCGGTACTGTTTTTAGAACCATAGTTGATTGTCCAGCTGTTATTCAATCTGAATTTTACATTTCCAGGAACGATAGTCGCAGTAACTTTCCACACTTTCAATTGATGATCGTATTCCATTGGTGTACTGTTGTCCCAGCCACCAGCAGTTCCGTCACCTACAATTCCCCAAGAATATGGAGCAGCAGTCCATTTTAAAGTATTTAAATTGACTTTTATTTGATAAGAACCTGCACCAGGAAGAGTAAAATCTGTATCACTCATGTTTTTCAAATCAGCATTTGTGTCGCCTGCGCCGTAAAATTGTGCCCAGTTTCTGGCTGTATTCAATTTAAATCCAGGACCAGCTCCCACAGGAAGTGTCATGTAACCTTGATAAACACCTTTTTGAATTGCAGTCAAAGCAGCAGCCGTTTCTATTGCCCAGCCTTGATAGCTTCCCGGCATATAAATTTCGCCAAAAACAACACTTTTTTCATAAGGAGTAACTGTTAGTGTAATAGGATCTGAATAGATTTTACGATCCATAGCAGCTTCTACACGAACTACTAATTTGCCGGCAGCATCTGCTGGAAGTCCTAAATCAACAGCTATTTTATTTAAATCCTGACCTAAGAATGATTTACTTAGTACATCTTCGCCAACTTCAATTCGTTTGGCTTTCTGCCACGCAGTACTGCCGCTAGTATCACCAATTAAGTCAAATTGTACGGCATAAGTAACAGGCGCAGCAATAGGAAATGTTACGGCAGGCCAAGAAAGAAGCAATACAGAGTCATCTGCTGTATCTTCTGTAAGTACTAATGTAGTCGATGAAGCTTGAATTTCTGATGGAAAACTTACAGCCTTTAAAGTTGTTAATTCGGCATCATTTTCACAGGATGTACCTAAAAAAAGAAAACTGCCTAATACGAACAATTTATTTATATATTTTTTCATGATAGTTTTGTTTTTAGTAACCTGGATTTTGTTTTAGTCCGTGGTTAGCATCTAATGCAGCGGTTGGAATTGGGAACAATTTTCGGTAAGCAGGCGATACTGGTCTGAATTCGCTTGCTAATAAAAATTTATCAAAACGAATCATGTCTTGTCTTCTGTGACCTTCCCAGTTTAATTCAAATCCTCTTTCATTGTAAATATCATCAAGCGTTGGGTTTGATGCCAAAGCACTTAAACCAGCACGCTGTCTAATAGCGTCAATGAAAGGTTTTGCCACAGCAGGATTCCCTAAACGAGCATTACATTCTGCCATCATCAAAATTACATCGGCATATCTGTAAATAGGAAAATCGTTAGAAGCGCCTCCGCCAGATCTTGGAGTTACAGGATAAAATTTAACATTACGAACTCCAGCCTGTGGTTCTGCCCCCGGATTGTCTAAAGAGGTAACGTCTAACGTATAATTGAAACCTCCCGGCTGTTCGCCCACTAAAAATTGTTTTCTGCGGATATCATTTGCATCATATTTTAGATAAAAATCTTTAGGAACAATAGTACCGTTCCAAGCGCTGTATCCAAATAACAATTGTCCATGAGGACCGTATAAACTACGTACTGCGTAAATGTTTCTTGAAACGACATCAAGAGTCGCATAAATTGGTAGAATCGTTTCATCATCTGGAAGTACATCTCCAAACAATTCATAATATTTATTTCCCAGTGGATTTGAAGCATCAGGCGCACCAGAGTGAAGTGTGTAACCGCCTTCGCTGACTTTATTACAAGCCGCTAAACATTCTGTCCATTTAGCCTCTCCAGTATAAACCTGTGCATTTAAATACACTTTTGCTAACAAAGTATACCCTGCCCATTTATTAAATCTTCCGTAATAATTACCGCCTTTTGTACCAGAAAGCTGGTCGACATTCTCTGTCAATTCTTTTACAATAAAATCATAAACTACTTTACGGCTTGACTGCGGAATTTTATCAACTGTAATATTATTGTCGGTATAAAAAGGAACATCTCCAAAATCATCAATCAATAAATAATAAAAGAAAGCTCGTAATACTTTAGCTTCGGCAATTTTAGAAGCTTCTGCGTTTGATTTTACTAATAAATCAACGGCTAAATTGGCGTTGAAAATTGATTTATATAACCAGTTCCAAGTATTGGTAATAATGAAATCTGTAGGCAGCCATTCGTGTTTGTGAAGACGGGCAAAATCTTGCTGCCAGTCACCTGTATTTCTATGCGGAATTACTTGTTCGTCAGATGACATACAGTTCATGTCATACCAGCCGTTATCCGCTCCAGCGTAACCTACACCAGAAGCGCCTTCTCTAACAAAGTCTCCGGGAATTTGTGCATAAACACTCGCAAGAGCAATATTTGCCCCTTCAGGAGTTCCGTAAAAGTCTTCTGCAGGATATTTGTCGTACACATTTTCGTTGATATCTGTACATCCAAAAAGTGATAGGAAACATACGCTTCCAGTTATCAATATATTTTTAATTTTCATTTCTTTTACTATTTAAATTTTACAGTCAAACCAAAAGCCACACTTCTAGTACGAGGATAAATTCCTTTATCGCCTCCAAAATTGTCATTAGGATCACCGCTTCCGCTTATGTTCAATTCTGGATCAAGACCTGAGTAATTTGTAATAAGCAGTAAATTGTTTCCAGTAAGAGAAAGTCGAATAGAATCTACATATTTATCCGTAAAACGGAAAGAATATCCAGCAGTAACATTTTCTAAACGGATAAATGAACCGTCTTCCAACCATAAATCTGAACCGTATGGCGATGTATAAATTCCATCATCAACAGCACTTGCCAAAACATTAGATTTACCAATATTTTCAAGTCTGCTTAAATTAGAGCGTAAACCGTTGTAAATTTTATTTCCCCCAGAGCCTCTCCATAACATTGAGGCATCAAAATTTTTGTATTTATAAGAAGGGTTAAAAGCAAACGTATAAGTTGGTAAAGCTGAACCTGCATAATAACGATCTGGGCTTTTAGCACCTTGATCAATTATACCATTTCCGTCACGATCCAATACGGTTTCAACGCCGTTTTCATTTTTACCTGTATGTTCTAAAATGTAAAAAGCACCCACTGGTTTTCCCTGTACTAAGAAAGAGTTTGCTGCTCCCCAGCCCACGTAATCTGTATTTAAAGGAACTCCATTAATACTGCCGCTCAAATTAAGTACTTCATTTTTCATGAAGGAAACATTTCCTGCCAATGTAAGTGTGCTGTTTTCTGTTTTAATGACATCATAAGCAAGAGCGACCTCTAAACCTTTGTTTGAAATACTTCCCACATTTGCCTTAATTTTGTTGTAAGGATAAGGAGGCTGCGGTACGGTATAATCAAATAATAAATTGTCTGTTGTAGAAGTGTAAACATCTACACTACCTCTTAATCTGCTGTTTAAAAGTGCAAAATCAAGTCCGATATTGGTTTGTTTTTTAGTTTCCCATTTCAAGTCTGCATTTGCATTTTGAGTAATGTTGAAATTAGTGATAGGAGAACCTCCAAAATAAGTTATTCCAGCGCCGCCAACTAGTGATAAAGAGGTTTGCGGATAAAGTCCTTGCTGATTACCTGTTTCTCCATAACCAACTCTTAATTTAAGTTCGTTAAATAAATCTTCGGGCATAAAAGACTCTTTGTTGATTTGCCAAGCTACAGAAGCCGATGGAAAATTCCCCCATTTGTTGTTAGCTCCAAATACCGAAGAACCATCGCGTCTGATACTTGCAGTAAGTAAATAACGATCTAATAAAGAGTAATTTAATCTTCCTAAATAAGAAACTAAAGTTCGGTCATTTTTATAAGAAGAAATATCATCTGCTCGTACTTTAGACAAATCACCTAACTGAAGTGCATTGTAAGTTGTTTTATCATTTATAAAACCTCTTGTCTGCGCATAGTTACCTTGATAAGCCTGACTTTGCCATTCGTATAAAGCTAATGCGTTAAAGCTGTGTATGCCAAAGGTTCTTTTGTAATTAAGACTAATGTTGGTTAATTTTTCATTTTGTCTTTCATTTTTGATGTTTGCAAAACCTTTTTGAGTAATAGCATCTGCCTGCGTAGATTCTGCCGGCATATAATATCCAATTGTTTTATTTGTTTTTCTCCAGCTTCCAAACCAGCTTGCAGTTAAACCTTTTGCTAAGTCTAAATCGGCTTTTAAGCTTCCAAATAAATTATCGTTTTGCGCTTCATTGGTAACAGTTTGCGCTGCAGCATAAGGGTTTAAGTATTGAAATACATTAGGATCTGTAAAATACGTTCCGTCAGTATTAAAAACAGGATCTGTAGGTCTTGCCAATAATGAATTTGTTATTAGGTTTGACATATAAGATACGGTCCCAATATTTTGAATACTACTGGTTACATTGTTAACGCCAGTATTTAAATTAAAAGTCAATTTTAATTTATCATCAAGCGCCAATTGAGTAGCTTGAACACGCCCAATATATTTTTGATTGCTTGAATTAATTACAACACCATTTTGCAAAATAGCCGTTATAGACGCTCTGTAATTAAATTTATCCGTTCCGCCGCCAAAAGATAAAGTATGTGTTTGCGTGATTCCAGTTTGCGTTAAAAGCCCGTACCAATCTGTATTAGAACCATGATTTGCAGATGCAGGAACGCCAACACTTTGCGCAGTAGCCCACCATTCATCTGCATTTAACATGTCTAGCTTTTTTGGAATAAAATCTATAGAAGTAGACCCAATATATTCCATAGTAGTTTTTCCAGCTTTATTCTTTTTAGTCGTAACAATGATTACACCAGGCGCTCCTCTAGAGCCGTAAACAGCAGTAGCCGAAGCATCTTTTAAAACATCAATGCTTTCAATTTCACTTGGAGGAACTTGGTTTAATAAATCCATATTACCTTGTATTCCGTCTACCACAACCAAAGGATCATTTCCTCCAATTAATGAAGAAATACCTCTAATACGTACGCTAGGTCCAGAACCTGGCTCGCTCCCAATTTGAGTAATGTTTACACCTGCAGCTTTTCCAGAAATCAATTGCAAAGGGTTTACAATCGCGCCTTGATTCATATCTTTTGCAGCGATTGACGATACTGCTCCGGTAACATCTTTTCTAGCCGTTGAACCGTAACCTACAACAACAATTTCCTGCAGGTTTGTAGCATCTGGAAAAAGCTGCACATTAATTACTTTCTGGCTTGCAGTAATCTTTTTCTCCTGATAGCCGATAAAAGAAATAACAATGACAGAAGCACTGCTTTCAACCGTAATTTGATATTTACCATCAAAATCGGTAACAATACCATTTTTTGTTCCTTGTTCGGTTACCGAAGCTCCAGGTAGAGGCAGGCCATTTTCGTCGGTAATAATTCCCGAAACGGTTTGCTTCTCGAATCTTATATTTTCGGTTTTAAGCTCGGGCTTTTTTAGGATAATCTGCGTGTCTCTAACTTTAAATTCAGTTGGAGTTCCTTTAAAAAGTTTGTCTAAAACAATGTTTATAGGCTGATCTTTTACAGAAATAGAAATCACTCGATCTAAGTCGATGTCATTCAGTTTGTATATAAATCTGAAGTCGGTTTTCTGTTCAATCGTCTCAATAACCTTTTCGATTGTTGAATTGTTTAATTCTAGGGTAACTTTTGTTTTTTGGGCATAAGTATTACCTCTAATATTAAACATGGCGACCAAAATAAGTAGTGTAGTTAGTTTCAATTTTAGGTCATTTTGGAACACGCGGGATAGAAACCCGGTATTCTTTGATTTTTTTTTCATAATTTTGTTAATTGATTGTAGTTAATTCGTTATATTCAATCACTTAGTTAATCGGAAATTGTTCGCAGCTCTTTCCGATTTTTTTATTTTAGTACTTTTTTATTCTCATTTTTCATCATAGTTTTAGTGGTTATTTAATTAGTATTTGATTGTTTTTTATCGTGTAATTAATGCCGTGTATGTCATTAAAATAGCTCATTACTTTTTCAATAGATTCTTCATTAAAGCTGGCATTGAATTTTTCTGCGGCCAATTTCTCATTTTTGTTTACAATTGTAACATTATAGCGTCTTTCAAGCTTGGTAATAATGTTTTTAAACGTCATATTTCTAAACGTCAGTCCGCCATTTATCCAAGAAGTATAAATATCTGTGATAACTGCTTTGGTAAAAATCGATTCATTTGCTTTATTAAAGCTTCCTTTATAACCAGGTTTTAAAATCGTGTTTTTAGCAGCGTCAAACTCTTCATTCGCAGGATACATTCCCACAGATCCTTCAACCAAAACAACATCAGTAAGATCATCTTCAGGGTAATTAGATACATTAAAATGAGTTCCTAAAACGCGTACATTCAATTCGTCGGCGTTTACAACAAAAGGGTGTTTTTTATCTTTCGCAACATCAAAAAAAGCTTCTCCATTTAAAAATACTTGACGATTTTCGCCTGCAATAAATTTCACAGGATATTTTAATGTCGTTCCAGAATTTAGGTGAACAAGTGTTCCGTCTGATAATTGCAATTGAAATTTTTTACCGTACGGAATTTTAATAGTGTTATAAACCAGTTTTTCGGGATCAGATTCCATTTCATAAACCAATTTGTCTCCATTTTGATTTCCGATAATATTTCCTTTTTTATCTTTAACCTGACTAGAATTATGTTCTGATATAATTTGAACATTTCCATCTTCTAATTGTAAAACAATGTCACTGCTTTTAAAGTCAAATGAAACTTCTTTTACTGTTTTATTAAAAACTCCTTGTTTGTATGCCAATCCCACAGAGACTAAAACCAGAATAGAAGCCGCAATCGAAATGTATTTCTTGAAATTTGATTTCTTCGGATGGAGTTGAATTACAGTTTTGTTTTCTTCTTTAGCAGAAGCCAAAATGTTTGCAAAAATAGAATCAGCAGTTTCTTGATTCATTTTTGGTATTTCATACAAAAGATTTTGCACTTCTTCTACAGACGGAAAATCATCTGTAAGTTTATTTTTTTTATAATAAGCAACAACTTCGTCTATTTCTTTAGGCGTGCATTGGTTTAAAACAAACTTTTGTAAAAGACTTTTTATTTCAGAATTTGAATTCATTATGAATTGATTTTAGGACCGGTTCTGATATAATACAGATGAGAAGAAGTTGAGTACTACTCAAACGTTGTAATTTTTTTAATTTTAACATTTGAAAGTTTTTTTATTAATTCAAACTATTGATTATCAATGGTTTTTCTGGTAATTATTTTTCCCGAAGATTGAAAGAATTTCAATAGATAAAATTTTTCATTTAGAAAAAAAGATCATTCATAAAGAAAACATAGCCCATGGTTTCAACCATGGGAAACGAATTGTAGTAATGTATTGTGATTATATTGTGTCCCATGGTTGAAACCATGGGCTATGTTTAAATCTATTTGAATGATTTGAGAAGGATGCAAAAAAAAATCACTCTTTTCGGAGTGATTTTTAATGGTTTATTATTGTGGTTTTGGTTAGATGATTTCATCATGTAAATGAAAAAAGACTCGCATAGTTTCTAAAGCTTTACTCATCTGATTCCGGACTGTATTGATCGAAATTCCGAGTTCTTGGCTTATTTCTTCATACGTCATTCCTTTTTTTCGGGACATCTTAAAAATCTGCTTTCGTTTAGGAGGCAGTTGTCTTATGGCCTGTTTTCGGAGTTTTTTGCAATCGGCTTCCCGAATGGAATAATCTCCATATTCATGCGATTTTTGACTTTCGTAAAATACCGCTTCTTTTAGTTCAATATCATTTGCTGCTTTATTCAAGACATTAAAAGCTTGATTTCGAGCGATAGTAAAAATGTAAGCTTTAAAAGATTGTTCAATATTCAAGTTTTCGCGATGCTGCCAAACTTTCATAAAAACGTCTTGTACATTTTCTTCAGCTGCTTCTTTTGATTTTAAAAGACTAACACTATATCCATAAATATCTTGGTAGTATAAATCAAAAAGTTTACGAAATGCTTTTTCGCAGTTGTTTTTGAGTTCACTTACCAATATTTTTTCGTTATAGTCGGTTGCTTCTAACATTAATTTAATTAGTCTTTTTTTAGTTCTAATTATATTACACGATCATCAAAATGTGAAGTCTGATTTCTGACTTGGTAGCAAATATATAAAAATATTATTCTCAACAAATTATATATAAAAAAACTTAATTCTAATTTTTTAGTAGTTATTTAAATGAATGACGCAAAAACACTGTAAAGACAGCATTAATCAAGTAAATGTATTTTTAACATTTGTTTATAAGTTGTATTATTTTCAATTTTAATTTTTGAGAATATTCTTATGTCTGTAAAAAACACAGCCTTTGCTTCAAAATGAAACAAATAAAAAATCCTTTTATCTTTATAGAATAAAAGATAAAAGGATTATATGGGTATTTCGAAATCTCTAAAGGTTGATCAAATTAAAATTTTGATTAGTTTTTAAGGTCTTTAATTACTTTAAAAGCAACATCAACTTGATCTTCTCCAACTAAAATAGTAAATTCATTTGATGTAGAAATTACTTCATTTATAATAATTCCTTCCCAAGCTAAACGCTGAAAAATGAAATAATAAATTCCTGGAACTACAATATTTTCTTTTGGTAATTTTACAGTTATAGATGCTAAATTGTCTAATTTCTGAATTAGTTTTTCACGCATAAAGTGTTTTTCTACTAAGTGATTTACACTGCTGCTTACTACAATATTGGTCTCATTTACACCACGAGAAGAGGTATAAAAAATATCAGATAATGCATTAATATCAGAAATTAAATCAGCTTGTTTGTTTAAAACAGTTTCAGAAGCGGCAAAAGTGTAGTCAGTTAGTTCAGAGCGAACTGTAATCTCACCAATGTTTTTAATTACCTTATTGATTTTATGGTTTAATTTAAAATCTAATTCTTCTGTAAGTCGCTTTAAGGACATAACAACAGCGCCTTGTTTTACTTCTTTGCCAAATTCACTTTCTAATTCGTTCATAATATTTCGCGAAAGCGAAGTAAGATTAATAATTCCGAGTGATAATGCATTTAATAGAAAAGGCTTTGTTTTGATGTAGTTTTCTACAATCGAAGAAACGGTTTTCATAATTCTTTTTTTTTTGTAACGTAATTGGTTTGTTAGTTGCGATGTTATAAATCTCTGCAAATATAAATAAAAAAACAATTTGTTACAAATATAACAATAAAAAATTATGTTAAAAGTGATAAAAAGCATCCGTAAGATGTTCAATAGCAAATGTTTCACCGTTTTTATGGATAGAAATGATGTCAAAACGTACATTAAAATCTATTTCCCTATAGTTTATGTAGGCATTTACTGCTTTTACCAAAAGCTGAATTTTTTTGGGCTTCACAAAATCTTGTGGGAGACCAAAATCTAAACTTGAGCGCGTTTTAACTTCAACTATGGCTAAAACAGACTCTTTTAATGCGATAATATCTATTTCGGCCTTCTGAAAGGTCCAATTTCTATCTAAAATTTCATAACCATCCTGCTGAAGAAATTCCACGGCAAGTTCTTCTCCTTTTTTTCCGAGCTCGTTATGTTCTGCCATTTTAAGGTTTTTATGTTGTTATATTCTTTAATTTTGATTTTCATGCAAAGACGCAAAGTCGCAAAGAATTACAATAAAACTTTGCGACTTTGCGTCTTTTCGAGATATAATTTGTGGTATTCTTATAAGGGCTTACTTCTGAAAAACAACAGTACTTCCAGATGCGTTAACATCTATAGAAATAGTGTTTCCCATAATCAAAGCTCTATTGTCTTGAATATGTCCGGCGGGAAAATTAAAAATGACAGGAATGTTATATTTTTTGGTCACATCATCAACAATTTCCTGAGCATTTTTACCCCACGGAACTTCGTTGTCTTTCATTTTTGACATACCACCAACAATGATTCCTTTAAGATTCTCAATACAGCCATTACGTCTTAAATTCATCATCATACGATCTATATGGTACAAGTATTCGTCTAAATCTTCAATAAATAAAATTTTATCCTTGCAATCTATGGCAGATGGTGAACCTAAAAGACTATATAAAATAGATAAATTTCCGCCCACTAATTCGCCAGTTGCTTTCCCAAAACGATTCATTTTATCTGGACCGACAGAATAGGAAAGTGGTTCGCCAAATAAACTAGATTTCATCGAACTAATTGCTGCAGGCGTTGCACGAGGAATTGTAACCGGCATTACACCATGAATAGATTTATAACCCATTGTGTTTAAATGATTGTGTAAAACAGTAACGTCACTAAAACCTACAACCCATTTTGGGTGTTGTTTAAATTTGGTAAAATCAAGTAAATCAACCATTCTAACCGTTCCGTATCCGCCGCGTACACACCAGATTGCTTTTATATTCGGATTGTCTAATTGATGCTGAAAATCAGCAGCACGCTGTTCGTCAGTTCCAGCAAGCTGATTAAAATCTAATCCAATAGAAGTTCCAACAACAGCTTCTAAACCCCAGCTGTGTAGTAAATCTATTGTTGGTTTTAGGTTATCGTCGATATTTTTTCTGGCAGTTGCTACAATGGCTACAGTATCTCCTTTTTGTAAATAAGGCGGTGTTATCATGATTTGTTGTGATTGACAGGTGAATGAATGTAAAGCAAAAATAAGAAATAGGAATTTACAAAAAGCAAAACGTCTTTTTAAGTATAGGTAGCTGTTTCTATTCATAGTTTTGTATGCTAAAATTATTTAAAATGTAAGGTATTTATCCACCGTATTGTTGTTGCAATTTCCCCAAAAGCAGCATTAATCCTTTATCTGCTTCTTCAGATTGTACGTTGGCAAATAGTATAAATGCTTTATTAATTGATGTACAAAGATACACTTTGGTTAAAAAGGTACCTGGGGTTCCGTTATGAAAAGAATATCGTAATTGATTATTTTCTTTAATTTCCCATTCCCATCCAAAAGCGAAATCTGGCAGACCATAATGCATATTATTAAACTCGGCAGCAGTTAATAGTTTTGATTTTCCTAATAATCCTTGAAGCTGCATTTGTGTAAATTTACAATAATCAGGCAGACTAACATTAATATTTCCTGCCGAAGAAAGCCAATTTAGTTTATAATTTAAAGAAGGTTTTTCAGGTTCTAAATTTTCATCATGACCCCAAGGCTGTTTTTTATCTTTTAAATTAGGTGAACCAAAGTCAAAATCAATATCTAGAGATTTTCCTAATTCGTGTACTAAAGTTTCATAGGTTTTTCCGGTTGCTTTTTCGAGCATTAATCCTGCCGCAACATAACTCGGATTAGACCAATAAACGGGTTGTTTTTCTAAAACAGGATTTTGCTGTAAAAACCAAGCAATAAATTGATATCGTTGCTGTTGATTATTTCCTTTGATCTCGTTTTGAGTTGGAGTTTCATTTCCATAAGACCAAATACCAAGATTAGCTCTAAAGGTTAAAAAATTCTGTAGTGTAAAGTTATAAGTTGCTGGATTACTTTTCGCTTTTAATTCGGGATATAAATCAAAAAATTTAGTGTTCCATTTTATCTTTCCTTGATTTACCAAAAGTGTTGCAATATAACTTGTAATGGTTTTGGTTAAAGATCCTAAACGAAATTTATCATCAATTTTGGCCTTATAAGAACTATTGTAACGCTGCAATCCTAAAGATTGGATTTCAAATATTGAGTCTGATGAAACAACGGCGTATGCTAGTTCTGGAATTTTGTATTGTATTCTAATACTGTCTGCTAATGAGCTGTTCTTTTGCCCATAAAAAGTGGTTATAAAGCTTAAGAAAAAGGCAAAAACGAGGATTTTTTTCATTTTATAGATTATCAAATTTTCTAAGCAAGTTACAAGACATTCCTATAGTTACAAAGATATAAATTGAAAAATAAAACAACATAAATTTCTTACAAATATTTAATTTACTAAATTGAGCCCTTTAAATATTTAAAGCGTATGAAGATTGCTAGATTTTGTTTGTTTTTTCTTTTTTGTATTTCAATTTTAAAGGCACAGCCAAAAAGATATGCAATACATACTGTTGCTTTTTACAATTTTGAAAATCTTTTTGATACCAAAGACGATGCATTTACTAATGATGACGAATGGACGCCAAACGGAGCCCAAAATTGGACGGAAGAAAAATACCATCAAAAATTAAAAAACCTAGCTAGAGTTTTATCCGAAATTGGAACGCCGGAAAATCCTAATGCGCCAACGCTTATTGGAGGTTCTGAAATAGAAAATCGTGATGTTCTTGAAGATTTATTAAAAGAACCAAAATTACTTCCTTATGATTACGGAATCATTCATTTTGATTCGCCAGACAAACGCGGTATTGATGTCGCTTTACTCTATCAGAAAAAATATTTTAAACCTACTTCTTTTTCAAACATACCTTTATATATCTATAAAAATAAAGCTCCCATTAAGATAGAAAAAAAGGAAGAAACAGAAGAGGATGAAGTAGAAACTGTTACTCAAAATAACCGCATTTTTACCAGAGATCAGCTTCTGATAACAGGATTTTTAGAAGGCGAAGAAATAAGTATTATTGTCAATCACTGGCCTTCGCGATCAGGAGGCGAAAAAGCCAGCAGTCCGTTTAGAGAAGCTGCCGGCAGATTAAACAGAAAAATTATCGATTCTTTGCTGCAAATAAACCCCAATGCCAAAGTCTTAACAATGGGAGATTTGAATGATGGCCCGTTTAACAAAAGCATTAAATTAGCTTTAGAGGCAAAAGCTAAAAAAGCTGAAGTTCCAGAATTTGGCATGTATAATCCGTTTGAAGAAATGGCAAATAAAGGAATGGGAACAATTGCTTTTAGGGATTCTTGGAATATTTTTGATCAAATTATAATGACTGAATCACTTATAAAATCTGATTTTTCATCTTTTAGATTTTGGAAAGCTGGTATCTTCAATAAACCTTATCTTATTCAGAATTCAGGACAATATAAAGGATATCCGATTCGGCATACTTTAACCGAAGTTGGTTTCAGTGATCACTTTCCTGTTTATGTTTATTTGATTAAAGAAATAAATTCGTTGTAGCGATGGACTACAGTTTATTTTTTTTCTACACATCTTTCCAGTCAAAATCTGTAAAACATAACAAAGATGGGCAATAGAGCATCTTTACAAAACAAAACTTTTCATTAACTTAGCGTTTGTAAAATCAGCACCTCAAATACAATGTCTATAGCAAAACCTTTCAACCTTACTAATTGGATCGAAGAAAACCGTCACTTACTAAAACCACCAGTTGGAAATAAAAATCTTTATGTAGATTCTGGCGATTATATCGTAATGATAGTTGCGGGTCCAAATGCCAGAAAAGATTACCATTATAATGAAACCGAAGAGCTTTTTTATCAGCTTGAAGGAAGTATAAAAGTAGTAATTCAGGAAGATGGAGAGCGCAAAGAAATGGTTTTAAATGCGGGTGATATGTATCTTCATCCAGCTAAAATACCGCATTCACCAGTTCGTTCAGAAGGATCTATAGGTTTGGTAATTGAGCGCAAACGTGCTGGAAAAGGCTATACAGATGGCTTACTTTGGCATTGCGATAATTGTAATCATAAACTATACGAAGTTCTTTTTGAATTGCATAATATAGAGAAAGATTTCTTACCTCATTTTGAACATTTCTACAATTCATTAGAACTTAGAACTTGTGATAAATGCGGTACTGTAATGGAATCTGATCCAAGATTTGTTGCTAAGAAATAGTTTTATCAATTTCGAAAAATAACCCCGACAAGTTTTAAAAACCTGTCGGGGTTATTTTTTGGAATGCATTTTATATTGTTAAGATGATGTTTGTAATCATTTTTGATGTATTTTTGTGTTATTAATGAGGTAAAAAATTATTAAAAATGATACAAGAAGTAATAGCATATAAAAATATAGTTGATAGTATCGAAATTCTAATGGATAAATCTCCGTTTAAAAAAAATTATATTATTGAAAAAGTTGGTATTCCTAGTCCAACATTTTATAGAAAATTAAAGACTCGGACTTTTACTCCAGACGAAGTACTGTCTATCGCGAAAATACTTTCTCCAGAAGAAAATTTTAGATTAGAATTGAAAGCTGATATAGAACAGGCTAGACGAGAGTATGAAGAAGGTAATTTTATTACTCACGAGGAAATGTTACTTGAGTTAAAAAGAAAAAAAATAATCTAATTTAAAAAAGATTTAGAATTGTTAAAGGTTTTTGACGGTTATCATAAAACCTTATTAAATGAATATAGTCAATATTTATTATATAGTATAATGATATATATTTCGAGATGGAAATCTCATTGCATTCTAAGTCGGTTCTGTATTTTCCTAAATGTGGATTTTTTGAAATTAAATCAATAATTCGTAATACTTCATTAATAAATTTTTGAGAGATTTCATTACTTCTATACTGTATTAGGTAATCTCGTGTTGTATAAAATGTATAATTAGCTTTTACCGACCAAACAATTTTCATTTGCTATTATTTATCTGGCTAAATTATAAAAAATAACTTATAAAAAAATAACTTCAGTTTACAATTCAAATCGTTTCCCTTGTTCAGGATAAATAATCTGAACCCCTAAATCATTTTGTTTTTGCAATTGCTCTTTAATTTTTTCAATATTTTTTGATGGCGGTTTCAAGTGTGTAATAATAATTTTAAAACCTTTCAAAGTATCTTTTCCAGTTAATTCTTCAAGTGAATGCAATTCTTTCATTAAATAATTAGGCGTTAAATGCCCAAATAAGAATTGATCTGGTTGTTCATTTGGGAAAGAAACTTCGATAAAAATTCCTTTCAATTGTTTGCTTTTAACCAATGGAGCAATCGCTGTCCATAACTCATGAAGGTCATTACTTTTTTCTACAGTATCTGCTCCTGTATCGCCTAAATATAAAGCATAACTATCAGCATTTTTAATCAAAAAAGCAGTACTCTCAAACGGATTTACATGACTTAACGGAAAAGCTTTAACCGTCATTGTTGTATTGGTAATTGGTGTTTCTTCGCTAATTTTTAAAGTCTGAAAATGATATTTTTTTAATGGCTTTCCTGGGCCTTCATCACCAAAATTAGCCCAAGTTTGATCGTTAAAATAGTGGTTTTCCATCATTTCCATGCATTTATTCGTCGCGTAAACCGTTTTAGAAGAATCTGCAGGTGAAGTTATAACTAAGCCTGAAACGTGATCCAGATGCGCATGTGAGATTAAGTATCCTTTTATATATTTTCGTAAAACTTCGGTTGAAGAAACTTTGAAAACTTTATTGTCTACCGCTTTTTCAATTCCTGCATATACAGTTCCTGCATCAAGACAGATAAAATCGTTTGTTTTGACTGGCGCTAATAAATAAGCAGAAAGATTTTTCTCATCAATACCGCCTTTTACTCCCAAAGGAACTACTTGAAACGAAGGAGTTTGTTGTTTTTGAGAAAAAACACTCGTAGAAATTAAAATAAAGCAAATCAAAAGTTTATTGAAAACAGTCATAATCTAAATAATTTTGTGCTTACAAATTTCATGAATTAAAGGGAATAAATTGTCGCGTTTTTCGAATATTCATAAATAATAACCCTAAATTTACTTTGATTTTAACAATTCAATTGAATTGATATTCCATTCGAAATAATATCTTTACATAAAAATATAACAATTTTAACTAAAAAAGTTACAATGACAACAATAGCATCGCAATTTGGAATGAATGAGGCTCTGGAAAAATTGGGCATCAAAACGATAAATGAAGGAACATCAACAGGTTTACAGAATTTTTCATCGGGAGAAATCTTAGAAAGTTATTCGCCAGTTGATGGAAAATTAATTGCTTCGGTAAAAATGTCAACACCTCAGGATTACGAAAAAGTAATGCAGTCGGCTACAGAAGCTTTCAAAAAATTTCGATTAATTCCTGCGCCGCAACGAGGAGAAATTGTACGTCAGTTTGGAGAAAAATTGCGTCAGAATAAAGAAGCTCTAGGGAAATTGGTTTCTTATGAAATGGGAAAATCACTGCAGGAAGGTTACGGAGAAGTTCAGGAAATGATAGACATCTGTGATTTTGCAGTAGGATTATCACGTCAGCTTCACGGTTTAACTATGCATTCTGAAAGACCAGGACACCGTATGTATGAGCAATATCATTCATTAGGTGTTGTCGGTATTATTTCTGCATTCAATTTTCCAGTTGCAGTTTGGTCTTGGAATACAGCTTTGGCTTGGATTTCTGGTGATGTCTGCGTTTGGAAACCTTCAGAAAAAACACCTCTTTGCGGTATTGCCTGCCAAAATATCATCGCGCAGGTTATTAAAGAAAATAATCTTCCAGAGGGAATTTCATGTCTTATAAATGGAGATTATAAAATTGGAGAGTTAATGACTGCAGATACTCGTATTCCTTTAATTTCAGCTACAGGTTCTACTCGAATGGGAAAAATCGTAGCGCAGACAGTTGCAGGTCGTTTAGGAAAATCGTTATTAGAATTAGGCGGAAATAATGCTATAATTGTAACTCCAGATGCAGATATAAAAATGACTGTTATTGGCGCTGTTTTTGGTGCAGTTGGTACAGCAGGACAACGTTGTACGTCTACAAGAAGATTGATTATTCACGAAAGTATTTACGACAAAGTAAAAGACGCAATAGTAGCAGCGTATAAACAATTACGTATCGGAAATCCGCTTGACGAAAACAATCACGTTGGACCGCTAATTGATACGCATGCTGTGGAAATGTATGCGCAGGCTTTGAATAAAGTTGTTGCAGAAGGCGGAAAAATTCTTGTTGAAGGCGGTGTACTTTCAGGTGAAGGTTACGAAAGCGGCTGTTACGTAAAACCTGCAATTGCAGAAGCTCAAAACTCTTTTGAAATTGTACAGCACGAAACATTTGCACCTGTTTTATATCTTGTTAAATATTCTGGTGAAGTAGACAATGCTATTGATTTTCAAAATGGAGTGGCTCAAGGATTATCATCGGCTATTATGACGAATAACCTGCGTGAAGCCGAAAGATTTTTATCTGTTGTAGGCTCAGACTGCGGTATTGCAAACGTAAATATCGGAACTTCGGGTGCTGAAATTGGTGGTGCTTTTGGTGGTGAAAAAGAAACAGGCGGAGGGCGTGAATCTGGCTCTGATGCTTGGAAAATTTACATGAGACGCCAAACCAATACAATCAATTATACAACGAGTTTACCATTGGCACAAGGAATAAAATTTGATTTGTAGTCATTTAGAATATATAGAAAAAGGCTTCCAATTTTGGAAGCCTTTTTGATTTTAGTAATTATACTATTTGTTTATTTCTTTAGAATAGTTTGATTAAATGCACCATTGCTAGTATATATTTTCGCTAAATAAGTTCCAGGAATTAATTGGCTCATATCAATGCTTTCAACATCTTTTCCAGATGTACTAACTAGAATTCCTGAGATATTATAGATTAAAACCTTTTCTACTTTTTGACTTGAGTTTGTCAAATATAAAGTAGACGAAACAGGGTTTGGATATAAAACTACTTTTGCAGCTGTTTCTTGATCTATAATGTCACTTTCTGCCACTTTTGCAACACGTAAAGTTCCACCGCTGTAAACGGTGCTAATGTAGAATAAATTAGCTACAGATCCTTTAGTAATAGTATTTGCGCCAGCAGGAATTGATGCCGTAACAATACCTGCAGACGCAGTATAAGATACATTATTGATTTTAACTGTTCCTGTGAAACTAGCATCAAATACTAAAGTTAAAGTCGAAGTACTTGTTGTTGTGTAAGTAATTGAAGTGCTTGTTTCAATTTTTAAACGTTCTGTCAATGTCAATCCATTGTAAGTTACAGATCCAGGAGTAGAATTCATGTTTCCAGTTATACTGTAAAATGTACTTGTTTTTCCAGAAGTAGTAAAATTTTGGATTTCACTTCCAGAACCACCACTAGTGGTAACGGTAATAGTTCCAGATCCTGTTGCTGCAGTTCCAGTACCTGTTGTAGCAATAGAATAAGACAATGTAGCAGTTGGAGTTCCCGTAATTGTAATCGTTTTTGCAGTTGTGTTTTTTACAAAACTAATTCCAGAAGCTGGTAATCCTGTTACAGTTGCATCTGTTGCACTTCCTCCCCAAGTAAAAACAATCGAAGCAATTGCAGTACCGCTTACAACAGTTTGGTTGTTATTGGTTGTAGAAGTCAGTGTTTGAGCACTTGTCGTTGTTACCGTAATAGTTCCAGATCCTGTTGCAGGAGTTCCAGAAGTTCCAGTTGTAGCAATAGAATAAGACAATGTAGCAGTTGGCGTTCCTGTAATTGTAATTGTTTTTGCAGTTGTGTTTTTTACAAAACTAATTCCAGAAGCAGGCAGTCCAGTTACAGTTGCATCTGTTGCATCTCCGCCCCAAGTAAAAACAATAGAGGCAATTGCAGTTCCCGTTGTTACAGTTTGATTGTTATTTGTTGTAGATGTTAAAGTCTGGTTTCCAGATGGCGGGTTGCCTTCTCCTTGTACTGAAACTAAAGCTCCAGTATAGTTTGTAAGAGCAGTTTTAAGTGCCGTAATTACAAGTGAAGAAGTGTCATCTGTGGCATTGTTAAAAGTCCATTTTAAATCGCCGCCAGAAACACGACCAGCGTATTGCATTGTTTTTGTTTTTGCTGTTGCAGGCTGATCAATTACTAAGTTTTTCACATAAAAAGCAGTATTTGTATCAAAGTTATTATAGGTGTTGCCACCTGATTTAGAAACAACACTGCTGCTTACAGTTTCGCCTCTTGTTGCTGCTGCATAAGCATCAAAATCTGTAGTGGAGCTAATTTTCCCAGAGATATTATACAATGGATTAGTGTCTCCATAAGCTACAAAACGCATATTGTTTGTTGCGATATCGGCATCAAATGTATTGTTGAATGATTTAATACTTCCTCCAGCTTCACCAGAAAAAGTTCCCATAGTTCCAGCATTATTAACTTGATTGGCTTCATCCCAAATATCTGTACCTTGTAGCGAAGTCATCATCGGGTGTTTGCTGTTACGGAAATAGTTTCCTTCTACAAACAGAGATGACCCCATTGTTGCACCAGAACCATATTTTGCAACACCATCAAAATAGTTGTTGTATACGTGTGCAGAATAATATCTAACTCTAGGATGACGAGAATCTGAGTGGTCAAACCAGTTGTGGTGATACGTTACGTATAAACCAGTTGTAGTTCCTTCGCTTAAGCCTAAAAGACTTGCCTTTCCGTTGTCCCAAAAGTGGTTGTAAGACATAGTTATGTAAGTAGAAGATTTGTTATCTAGTGCACCGTCGCCTTTTATTTGGTCAGCGTCACTTCCTGCATTTCCGTAGAATAAATCGCAATTGTGAACCCATACGTGATCATTATCTTGCTGCATTCCAACATTGTCGCCTGCCGTACTATTGCAATTCATAAATCCTAGATTGCTTACTTCAATGTTAGAGGCAGTTTTAAGACGTACTCCCCAGCCATTTGCAACCGCATCTGTACCAACACCTTCGATAGTTACATAACTTGCAGCGTTGTTTGCGTTTTCGATTACAACATCACCGCCTTCCATTACAGTCATGTCTGTAATATTTCCGATTAAACGAATGATAAAAGGACGAGTGTCTTTCCCTTTTTTGATGGCGTATAATATATTCTGAAGACCGACGCAAGGATTTGCACTAGCTCCTGTTATATTCATAGAAATCGTATTTTTTGTGTTTTGAGTAATGTACAAAATTACAGCATTGTCTTTTGGAGTTCCATCAATTTTGTAACCTCCAGGAACACGACCGCCGTCAAAAGCAAATCCATTTCGATCTTGAGCTACAACTGTTAAAGAACTTGTTGTTGTTCCAGAACCTTCTGTGCCAGAAATAACAGGTTTTACTTTTACAGTATAAGTTCCTGCTTTTAATCCAGGAATGTCTACACGAAAATAAGAACCATAACTTCTAATAAGCTGGTCGTCTATTTTTTGGTCTACACTGCCATTTCCGGTATAATAAACATTGTAAGTCTGAGCGCCGCTTACCGGCTGCCATTTTACGAAAACAGATTCGAGCCATCCTGAAGCTTCGTTAATTTGAACTTGCTGTGCCCATGTCTGCACAGCAATTAGAAAAACTGCCAAAAAAAGTAGGTTTTTTTTCATAATTGTTTGGTTTAAGTTAGTAAGTAAATAATATGTGGTTTTTTGTGTATCGAATGCAAAATGTAATTGTAATCGATTACACAAAAATATATATTATTTTAGAATAATGTAATTTTTTAGTCTTAAAAAAACACATAGTGAAAAAATAATATAATTGTAATGGTGATAATGTAATAAATTGCATGAAATGCAATTTATTACATAAGTTGTTTAACCTTCGTTAAACGTTATTTTTGCTGACTTTTTGATTTTAAAATAGAAATAAAATCTGACACGAAATGATGAATTTGACCTGAAATTAAAATTAAATTTCAATCAATTATTTTGTAAGAAAAACGCCTTGTATTTTGATTTTCTGAAAACTTTTTTTGATGTAGAACTGAAAATTGAATTGCTTAAAAAAGAAATTTTAGAAGGAAAAATCTAAAAACGGCTTAATATTTAGAAGATAAAATGTAAGAATTAAAAGTTGCTTTAGCTTGCGAAAACGAGTTTAATTTTGATTAAAAGAAGATTTCTTTTTTCTGTATTAAAAAGATCTTTACTCCTATTTGGTTGATTATAGGGCATAAAAAAAGCCTTTTTGAAAGTTCAAAAAGGCTTTTAAAGTATTGTAGAAAACTATTATTTTTTACTTGATAGTTTTGAAAGTAATCTTAAGAATTCAATGTACAACCAAACCAATGTAATCATTAATCCCATTGCGCCGTACCATTCCATGTATTTTGGCATTCTTTGTTTAACTCCGTTTTCAATTTGATCAAAATCTAAAAATAGATTTAAAGCAGCAATGATAATTACAAAAACGCTGATTCCAATACTCATCATAGAATTTCCATAATGAACAGGAGTGAAGCTAGGCATAAACATTGAAACTACCCAAGAAATCAAATAATAAGTTCCAATTGCCAATGTAGAGGCAATAACAACAGATTTAAATTGTTCGGTAACTTTTACGATTTTAAATTTATATAAACCTAGACAAACTAGAAACGTTACTAAGGTTGCTCCAACAGCATTGATTACTATTCCAGGATATGAAGCTTCAAAAATAGCTGAAATTCCTCCAATAAATAATCCCTCAAATAAGGCGTAACCAGGAGCTAAATAGCCTGAAAGATGTGGTTTAAATGCAGCAATTAAAACCAAAACAAATCCCACAATAGCACCTCCCATTGCTGGAATCATTATGTTTATGTTGTTAAAAGCCATCCACCAAGTCGTCATGGCTGCTCCACATAAGATTAAAAATAAAATAGCTGTTTTATTGATAGTACCAGACAAAGTCATTTCTTGATTGTAATCAATGATTTGTGCGTGGTGCACTTCTTCAGCTTTTGAAACAGCATTTGATGAAAAACGCTTGTCGCTTAAAAATGGATTTTTTGAATTGAAGCTCATATTTATAATGCATTTAATTGTATTCAAATATATGGAGTTTTTTTCAAGTCTAAATTGTTTCTATAAAATTTTTAACATGAATTTTTCCTTTGATAGAATAGTCTTAAAATAAAAAATCCATCAAGAATTTTTTTGATGGATTTGTGTTTATTTGAATTGAAATTTTTATTTCAATAAGTCTAAAACTAATGATGGAAATAAACCTAATGCAATGTTCAAAGCTATCGAAACGATTGCTACTGCATAGATAAGAAATGGTTTTCCTGTACGTTCTTCATTTGGTTCTTTAGAATACATTGCCAAAATTAATTTGAAATAATACCCAACGCTTATAATTGAATTTACAACCGCAACAATTACTAAAGCAATATAACCTGCTTGAATAGTTTGGTTGAACAAGAATAATTTTGCAAAGAATCCTGAGAAAATCGGAATACCGGCCATAGATAATAATGAACCTGTAAGTATTGCGGCCAACAAAGGATTTGTTTTTCCTAAACCATGAAAGTTAGTAATATCCTCGTTATCTTGATTCTTACATACATATAGAATTACGCTGAAAGATGCAATTCCTGCTAAAGCATAAGCAGCTGTATAATATAATAAAACACCTGCAGAAGTTGAAACCGTTAATAAAGTCATCAACATAAAACCTGCGTGTGATACTCCAGAGAAAGCAAGCATACGTTTTACGTTTACTTGACGAAGTGCCATAATGTTTCCAACAGTCATAGACAAGATCGAAACGATTACTACGATATTTTCAAAAGTGCTTAAAAGATCTTGATTGTCTAAAGATGAAATTAAATTCAACTCGGCAACCAATTTATAAAGTGTAGCAACAGCAATTACTTTTGCCAATGTACTCATTAAGGCAGTAGTCAATGCTGGAGAACCTTCGTAAACGTCTGGAGCCCAAAAATGAAATGGTACTGCAGCAATTTTAAATAACATACCAATTACCATTAAAACCATTCCGATTGGAAACCAAATAGGTAATTCAGCAGATAATGCACTGTCATGAATTTCAGCAACGTCAAAACTTCCCATTGCTCCGTAAATCAAACAAATTCCGAATAAGATAATTCCCGATGCAAAAGAACCCATCAAAAAGTATTTCATACCCGCTTCGTTACTTTTTAAGTTCAAACGTTCGCTTGCAGCAAGTACATATAATGCAATTGATAAAATTTCAATTCCTAAGAAAAACATTGCCAAGTTTCCAAAAGAAACCATAGCAACACCACCAGCTAATAAAAATATTTTAATTGCAATAAAATCGGAAAGTTTAGTTGGATGATTTTCGTAAAAATTATGACTTAAAGCCACAAGGAAAATGGTAATAATGATAAACAATGACGAAAATGCAGTAGAGAATTTGCTCACTGTAATCATGTTATTGTAATAACTTTCTGTCGTCCCGAATTCTGAAAAATTAAGTGCCAAAACAGCCAAAAGTCCAAGAATGGTAAATGGAACAATGGCTTTTCTGAAATTAAGAATTTCAAATAATAGGCAGAAAATACCCAATCCTGTAATTGCTATTAATGTATTCATTTTTGCTTTTTTGATTTAGGAAATCAATATAATGATGGCCTAATTTATTTTATTTAAAATATTAATTCTTGTTGATAACGTTTAGGATAGTTTCTAAACTTGGAGTAATCAAATCTGTAATTGGTTTTGGATAGAATCCGAAGAACAACAATACAGCAATAATTACAACTAATGAAATTCCTTCATTAACAGAAACATCAGCAAAAGGTTTAGAATTTGTTTCTCCCAACATTACATGTTGAAACATTCTTAGCATATAGTAAGCTCCTAAAATAATAGTAGTTCCACCTAAAAGAGCAAACCAGATATTAATTTGTGAAAGACTGTACAATACGGTGAATTCTCCAACGAAGTTAAAAGTACTTGGCAATGCAACAGAAGCCAATAATAAGATTAAGAACATTGAAGTAAATTTTGGAGATTGTGTACGAATACCACCCATCTCTGCAATTTCTCTAGTTTCGTATCTTCTGTAAATAATTTCAGCAGCGTAGAATAATCCAACTACAACAAAACCGTGAGCAATCATTTGTAAAACAGCGCCGCGTAAACCGTCAAGAGTTAAAGTATAAGAACCAGCTGCAATTAATCCAACGTGAGCAAGAGAAGAATAGGCTAATAATTTCTTTAAATCTTTTTGTCTTAAAGCTACGATAGAGCCGTAGATAACACCAGCAATTCCAAGAGCAATAAAAATATTCATATATTCTTTTGCAGCAAGAGGTGCAATTGGCAATTGCCAGCGAATAACGCTGTATAATCCCATTTTTAGCATAATCCCAGACAAAAGCATTGTTCCAACAGTTGGTGCTTTTTGGTACACATTTGCCTGCCATGTGTGGAAAGGAATAATTGGAATTTTAATAGCATAAGCTAAAAAGAATGCCAAGAATATCCATAACTGTTCCGTTGCAGATAAGTTTAATTTGTAGAAATCCTCAATCAAGAAACTTCCTGCTTTTTGGTATAAATAGATAAAAGCAACTAACATAAACAACGAACCTGCAAGTGTATAAATAAAGAATTTTACAACTGCTTTTCTGCGTTCTTCAGCATCGCCATTACCCCAGATAAGAGCAATAAAGTAAATAGGAATAAGAGATAACTCCCAAAAAATATAATATAAAAGACCATCTGCAGCCAAGAAAGTTCCTGTCATTGCAAAAGCCATAAATAAGATTAAAGCATAAAAACCTTTAGCATTTTTATAATCATTCCCGAAAGAAGAAAATATAATGATCGGTGTTAAACCTACAGTAAGCAAAAGCATTGCAAGAGCTAAACCATCGGCATTTAAAACAAATGAAATTTTTGGCTGATTGATCCAAGCGTTGATTACGCTGATATTTTCGCCTGCACAAAAATGACTTAACAACACTAAAGAACATCCTAAAGCAGTTAAACTAAAGAACAAAGCTACTTTAGATGCTAATTTGTCACCAGAAAAATAAGTGGCAAAAGCACCAATTAAAAGAATAATTAATATAAGAGAAACGTTCATAGTTATTAAATTAATGAGCTAAAAATATATAGGAAACAATCGCACAAAGTCCCAAAACAAAAACAAAAAGATAAAGTCCAATACTTCCAGTTTGTAGTTTCTTTCCTTGAAAAGCTAATTCGTTAGCAGCTTTACCAAAGCCGAAAACTACAGCAGATAAAGCAGTTTCGATATAATCTCTAAAGAATTTTGATAATGCATTTATAGTACGAACGAAAATAGCATCGTAAGCTTCGTCTACATAATATTTGTTGTATAACACTTTAGTTACACCAGTAATATTTTCGTCAGCTTCAGGAACATTGTCTTGTTTGAAATATTTTACATAAGCAATTAAAATTCCAAGTAAACCACCTACCACAGCAACACCCATTAAAGTATATTCTGTTGTGCCTAATTGGTGTTCTTCACCAGCGACTTTTGTGAATAATGGTGCTAAATATTCATTTAACCAGCTGTTTCCAGGTAAACTAATTAATCCACCGAAAGTAGCCAAAATTGCTAATATGATTAAAGGAAAAGTAATTAAACCATCACTTTCATGTAAATGATGTTTTTGCTCTTCTGTTCCTCTAAACTCTTTGAAGAAAGTTAAGAACATTAATCTAAACATATAGAAAGCAGTCATAATAGAAGCGATAGATCCAATAACATAAAGAGGAATGTTATGGTGGAAAGCCGTTAATAAAATTTCGTCTTTAGAGAAGAAACCTGAGAAAAACGGAACACCAGAAATTGCTAACGATGAAATTAACATTGTCCAAAACGTAATTGGCATTGCTTTACGCAATCCACCCATTTTACGCATATCCTGCTCACCGTGTAAACCGTGAATTACAGAACCTGAACCTAAGAATAAACAAGCTTTGAAGAAAGCGTGTGTGATTACGTGAAAAACCGCTACTTCATAAGCACCAAATCCTAAGGCTAAAAACATTAAACCTAATTGAGAAACGGTAGAGTAAGCCAATACTTTTTTAATATCTGTTTGCACCAAACCAATTGTTGCAGCAACTAACGAAGTTACAGCACCAATAACGGCAATTACAGTTTGAACGTCTGGAGCTAAATCAAAAACAAAATTTAATCTTGTTACCATAAAAATACCAGCTGTAACCATTGTCGCAGCGTGAATTAATGCAGAAACCGGAGTTGGCCCAGCCATCGCATCAGGTAACCAAGTGTATAATGGAATTTGTGCAGATTTACCACAAGCACCAATAAATAAACATAATGCAGCTAATGAAAGCAACGGAATATTTAAGTTTGAAGCTCCAGCAATTGCAGTTTTTAAAGTTGCATAATCTAAAGTTGAGAACATAGAACCCAAAATGAACATTCCGATTAAAAGACCTAAATCTCCAATTCTGTTCATGATGAAAGCTTTTTTCGCAGCATCATTGTAATCTTGGTTTTTATGCCAAAATCCAATTAATAAGTATGAGCAAAGTCCAACACCTTCCCAACCAATAAATAAAACTAATAAGTTACTTCCAATTACAAGCGTTATCATAAAGAATACGAACAAATTCAAATACGCAAAAAACTTGTGCATATTCTCATCATCGTGCATGTAACTGATAGAGTATAAGTGAATCAATGATCCAATTCCAGTTACAAAAAGTAACCAAAGAACAGACAATTGATCTAATAAAAATCCAAGATTAATATGAAGATTGCTAATCTGAATCCAATCAAATAAAGTTACTTGAATGGCTTTTTGAGTTGAAGTAATTTGATTGAAAAAGTAAAGTGTAACTGCAAAGGAAACGGCAACAGTAAGTGTACCGATGATTCCAGAAACTGTTTTTCCTAAACTTTTCCCGAAAAACACATTGATTAAAAATCCTAAAAAAGGAGCTAAAACTAAAACTAAAGCTAAATTGGTATCCATTTCCATTTATCCTTTTAAATTTTTTAAATTATCGATACTAATTGAGCCTAAGTTTCTAAAAATAGAAACCAAAATAGCCAATCCTACCGCAACTTCAGCTGCAGCAACCGCCATCGAAAAGAACACAAAAACCTGCCCTTGTGCATCTTGATGATATGTTGAAAAAGCAACAAATAAAAGATTTACAGCATTCAGCATAATTTCGATAGACATGAAAACGATAATTGCATTTCGTCTGTACAATACACCAAAAACACCAATACAAAAAAGTACAACACTTAAAAAGATGTAATTTTCAATACCTATTTGATTTAATATATTACTCATTATTTATTTAATTTTTCTTTTTTAGACAATAATACAGTTCCAATCATCGCAACCAAAAGCAAGATTGATGCAAATTCAAACGGAACCATATATTCGTTCAATAATATTTTACCCAAAACTTTGATTGATTGAAAATCTTCTCCGGTTGAGTCGTAACCACCCATAATTGGTTTTGAGTTGATGAAAATTGTAATCAATACAATTACAATTAAACAAAACGAAACAATAGCTCCCAAACGTGTAATTCTAGGTCTGTGAACGTCTCGCTGTTCGTTCAAGTTCATTAACATGATCGTAAACAGGAACAAAATCATAATCGCTCCAGAATAGACTATTAAGTGAACAATAGCTAAAAATTGAGCATTCAGTAATAAATAATGACCAGCAATAGAGAAGAAACAAATCACTAAATAAATAGCGCTGTGAATAGGGTTTCTACTAAAAATAGTTAAAAAAGCAGTTATAACAGTTATAAACGCCAAGAAACAAAATATAATTTGTACAGTAGTTGCGTGTGTAAAATCAGGAATATGTATCATTTTTAGTTAGCGTTTTTAAGTTGAGCGTTTTTCATAGCCATTTCTAAAGGCATCACTAATTTGTCTTTTCCAAAAATGAAATCTTCTCTTTCATAGCTCGCAGGAACCAAAACTTTTGAAGTTGTCAAGTAAATTGCATCTTTTGGACAAGCTTCTTCGCACAAACCGCAAAAAATACAACGTAACATATTGATCTCATAGATAGAAGCATATTTTTCTTCTCTATACAAATGTTTTTCATCTGCTGTACGTTCTGCAGCTTTCATAGTGATCGCTTCAGCAGGACAAGATAATGCACATAATCCGCAGGCAGTACAGTTTTCACGACCTTGCTCATCGCGTTTCAACATATGTTGACCACGGTAAACAGGACTCATTTCACGTACTTGTTCTGGGTAATGAATCGTTACTTTTTTTCTGAAAAGGTGTTTAAGTGTAATAAGCAACCCTTTCACAATTGCAACAAGATACAAACGCTCCAAAAAAGTCATCTCTTTATTTGAGACTAATTTTTTTCTACCCGATAATGATATAGTTTCTATCGACATTTTTTAACTTATGATTTATGATTTTCAACTTGAGATGAATCAAATTTAAAATCCATTTTATTTTTATTTTAAGCTAATCCTGCTATCTGCTGTATCTTTTATTTTTTTTCTTTAAAAAAATAAAAGGATGCCGCTTCTATCAGGGCTAGGGCACTCCGGTTTTTAGAATCCTAAGAAAGCCATTAGGTCATGTCTTAAAATCACAATTCCGGTTACAATAATATTTGCAATAGAAAGCGGAATTAAAATCTTCCAACCTAAATGCATTAACTGGTCATATCTAAATCTTGGAATCGTCCAACGAACCCACATATAGAAAAAGATCCAGAAACATATTTTAGCAAACAATACTGCAATTCCTAAAATGTTAGCAATATTTACACCTGCATTTTCTGCCATCCAAGCCATTCCTGGATAATTGTAACCACCAAAGAACAATACAGAAATAATTGTAGCCGAGATAAACATATTTGCATATTCAGCAAATAAATAGAATCCCATTTTCATTGATGAATATTCAGTATGGTAACCACCAATCAACTCAGATTCACATTCTGCCAAGTCAAAAGGAGTTCTATTTGTTTCAGCAAAAGCACAAATCAAGAAAATCAAGAAAGACAAAGGCTGATAAAAAACATTCCAGTTCATTCCAGCTTGTTGCTCAGAAATTTCTTTTAAGCTTAAAGTTCCAGTCATCATCAACAAAGCAATCATTGATAATCCCATAGCAACTTCATAAGAAACCATTTGAGAAGCCGCACGAACAGCTCCCATCAATGAGAATTTATTGTTAGATGCCCATCCACCAATCATGATTCCGTAAACTCCAACAGAAACAACTCCGAAGAAATATAATAAACCAATATTGATATCAGTAGCTTGTAAAAGAACATCGCGTCCAAAAACATGTAAATGATCTCCCCACGGAATTACAGCGCTCGTCATTAAAGCCGTACTCATTGCAATTGCAGGACCTACAACAAATAAAAATTTGTTTGGTGTGTTTGGTTCAAATTCTTCTTTAGAGAACAATTTCATACCATCGGCAAGTGGTTGTAATAAACCTCCCCAACCTGCACGGTTAGGACCAACACGATCTTGTAAAAAAGCAGCCACTTTACGTTCTGCCCAAGTAGAATACATAGCCATAATCATTGTGATAGCAAAAACTACAACAATAACAACACTTTTTTCTATTATAAATGCACCATCCACCATCTTAAGAAATTTTATTATTAGTGGTTAATGGAATTTCAGCCATACTAATTTTTTTACGGTCTTCATCTCTACCTAAAAGAATGTTCTTCTCCGTATCGATTTCTACTTTCTCTAATTTTTGAGTGTAGTTATTTTGATTGATAACAGAATCTTTTTCAAATTCTCTTGGTCCTTCAATAACCCAGTCATTTACATCTTTGTGGTCAAAACGACAGCTGTTGCAAATGAATTCTTCCACTTCATGATACTCATCTTTACGACCCGTTACACGTTGAATTTCTCCACCAAACATCCAAACAGTAGTTTTACCGCAACATCCTGGAGTAGTACATTCTCTGTGTGCATTGTAAGGTTTGTTAAACCAAACTCTTGATTTAAAACGGAAAGTTTTGTCGGTTAAAGCGCCAACAGGACAAACGTCGATCATGTTTCCAGAGAATTCATTATCGATAGCTTTAGAGATACCTGTAGAAATATTAGCGTGATCTCCACGATCTAATACTCCGTGAACTCTGTTGTCTGTCAATTGATCTGCAACTTGTACACATCTTTGACATAAAATACAACGGTTCATATGTAGTTGAATATTTGGACCAATATTTTCTGGCTCAAATGTTCTTTTTTCTTCAATAAAACGTGATTTCGGATTTCCGTGCTCGAAACTTAAATTTTGTAGATCGCACTCACCTGCTTGGTCACAAACTGGACAGTCTAACGGGTGGTTGATTAATAAAAATTCCGTTACAGATTTACGTGCTTCCGTTACTCTGTCAGAAGATTTACTGTTTACTTCCATTCCGTCCATACATCCTGTTACACAAGATGCCATTAATTTCGGCATTGGTCTTGGATCAGCTTCGCTTCCTTTTGCAACTTCAACTAAACAACAACGACATTTACCGCCGCTGCCTTTTAATTTTGAGTAATAGCACATGGCTGGTGGCACTAAATCGCCTCCAATCATACGTGCAGCCTGCAGGATCGTTGTTCCTGGTTCTACGTCTATACTTTGACCGTCTATGGTTACTTTCATCTCTTATTGATTTGAATGTTGAAAGTCGGAATATTCAAAAGAGTTTGCTGTCCTTTTTAATATTGTTAACTTTTTAACTTTCTGCTTTATATTTTTATACGACTAATTTACCGCCAACTAAATGTTTCACTTGCGAGAAAGGCTCAGCGACAAAATGGTCTCTATTTTTTATTTTTTCTGGGAAACGAACGTGATATTCAAATTCATCTCTAAAGTGACGGATCGCTGCGGCTACTGGCCAAGAAGCTGCGTCACCAAGTGGACAAATTGTATTTCCTTCAATTTTACTTTGAATGCTCCACAATAATTCGATATCCTCTTCACGGCCTTGACCGTTTTCGATTCTCCATAAGATTTTTTCCAACCATCCAGTTCCTTCACGGCAAGGCGTACATTGTCCGCAAGATTCGTGGTGGTAAAAACGAGCAAAATTCCAAGTGTTTCTAACAACACAAGCAGTATCATTATAAACGATAAATCCTCCAGAACCTAACATAGATCCAGTAGCAAAACCACCATCACTTAAAGATTCGTAAGTCATTAATCTGTCTTCACCATTTGCTGTTTTAAAAATTAATTCAGCTGGTAAAATTGGCACAGAAGAACCTCCGGGAACAAACGCTTTCAAAGGTCTGCTAGAAGACATTCCGCCTAAGTATTCATCAGAATTCATGAATTCGTCAACACTTAAACCCAATTCAATTTCGTAAACTCCAGGATTTTTAATGTGTCCAGAAGCAGAAATTAATTTAGTTCCAGTAGAACGACCAATTCCAATTTTTGCATAATCATCTCCAGAATTGTTGATGATCCACGGCACAGTAGCAATAGTTTCAACGTTGTTTACTACAGTAGGATTTGCCCAAAGTCCAGAAACAGCTGGAAATGGTGGCTTAATACGAGGATTTCCTCTTTTACCTTCTAGTGACTCAATAAGTGCAGTTTCTTCTCCACAAATATAAGCTCCAGCACCACAGTGTACGTGTAATTCTAAATCGTAACCTGTACCTAATATATTTTTTCCTAACCAACCGGCAGCTTTAGCTTCGGCGATTGCTCTTTCTAATATTTTGAAAACCCACATATATTCTCCACGAATGTAGATGTATGAAAGGTTAGCGCCCAAGGCAAAACTTGAAGTAATCATTCCTTCGATCAATAAGTGAGGAATAAATTCCATCAAATAACGATCTTTAAAAGTTCCTGGTTCAGACTCATCGGCGTTACAAACTAAATGTCTTGGTTTTCCTGATTTTTTGTCAATAAAACTCCATTTCATTCCCGCAGGGAAACCAGCTCCACCACGACCACGTAATCCAGATTTTTTTACTTCTTCAACAACTTCGTCCGGAGTTAACGTTTTTAATGCTTTTTCTACAGAAGCATAACCACCATTTTGGCGATATACTTCGTAGGTTTTAATTCCAGGAACATTGATTTTATCTAATAATATTTTCTGTGACATCTTATTTATCGTGTAATATTATTTTATCATCTCTACAATCAGCGATTAACTGATCGATTTTTTCTTCTGTCAATTTTTCTTTGTAGAAATCACCTAACTGCATCATCGGAGCGTATCCGCAAGCACCTAAACATTCTACGCCGGCAATTGTAAACATACCGTCTGGAGTTGTTTCTCCCATTTTGATTCCTAATTTCTCAGATGTATAATCCATTAAATTTTCGGCACCATTCAAACAACAACAAGAAGTCTGGCAGAATTCAAACATATATTTTCCAATTGGCTTTTGGTTGTACATGGTATAAAAAGTAACCACTTCGTAAACCTCAATTGGTTTGATATGTAAAATTTCAGCAACTTTATCCTGCAACTCAGTGCTCAACCAGTTATCATGCGCATCCTGCACTTCGTGCAAAACAGGCAATAAAGCTGATTTTCTTTTGTCTTCCGGATAATGACTAATCAATTCATTGATGCGGTTCATCAATGCTTCAGTCATGTTTATTTCTTGTTTGTAATGTTTACGTTCCATTTTTTATTTTAGATTTTAGATTTTAGATTTTAGATTTTTCAAATCTTTGTCTATCTCTATATTCTGCAATCTCTATTTAAGTTTTAGATTCTTCAATCTTGAATTTTTCAATTCTATAAATAAGCTTAGATTTTCAATCTAAATTTTAAATTCTGCAATCTAAAATCTAAAATCTTCAATCTAAAATTTTTTACGCGTCTAATTCTCCGGCAATAACATTTAAGCTTGATAGAATAACAATTGCATCAGATAATAAAGCGCCTTTAATCATGTCTGGATATGCTTGATAATAAATAAAGCAAGGTCTTCTGAAATGTAATCTGTATGGAGTTCTACTTCCGTCTGTAACTAAATAAAAACCTAGTTCTCCGTTTCCACCTTCAACTGGGTGATAAATTTCTGCAACTGGTACAGGAACTTCTCCCATTACAATCTTAAAGTGATAAATTAGAGATTCCATAGAAGTATAAACATCTTCTTTTGGAGGAAGGTAGTAATCTGGAACTTCAGCATGATACTCATTTCCTGCAGGCATTTTATCTAATGCTTGACGGATAATGCTCAAACTTTCCCAAACTTCTGCATTACGTACACAGAAACGATCGTAAGTGTCACCTGATTTTCCAACAGGAACAATAAAATCGAAATCTTCGTAAGAAGAATAAGGTTGCGCAACACGAATGTCGTAATCAACTCCGGCAGCACGTAAATTTGGACCAGTAAATCCGTAAGCCATTGCTTGTTCAGCAGAAATTGCACCGACGTTTACAGTTCTATCAATGAAAATTCTATTTCTTTCGAATAAGTTTTCGAATTCTTTCCAGGCAACTGGAAATTCTTCTAAAAACACATCCAATTTGCGGAAAGCTTCTGGAGACCAATCTCTTTCGAAACCACCAATTCTTCCCATATTTGTTGTTAAACGAGCACCACAAATTTCTTCGTAGATTTCGTAAACTTTCTCTCTAAATTGAAAAACGTATAAGAAACCAGTATAAGCACCAGTATCAACACCAAGAATCGAGTTACAGATTAAGTGATCTGTAATACGAGCTAACTCCATGATGATAACTCTTAAATATTGTGCTCTTTTAGGAACTTCAATATTTAATAGTTTTTCTAAAGTCATCCACCATCCCATATTATTAATAGGAGAGGAGCAATAGTTCATACGGTCTGTAAGAGGCGTAATTTGGTAAAAAGGACGATTTTCGGCAATTTTTTCGAATGCTCTGTGGATATAACCAATAGTTGGTTCAGCCTCAAGAATTCTTTCACCATCCATCAATAAGATATTTTGAAAAATACCGTGTGTAGCTGGGTGAGTTGGACCTAAATTTAGAACCGAAAGCTCGCTTCCGTCTTCGTTTAGTTTCTCCTTAATTATTTTAGCATATCGATGCTCTGGTGGTAATAATAGTTCTGACATTTTATAATGTTGAATTATTTATTTTTTAGCAATTTGTTGTTGTTCTTCCAAAGAATCTGTCGTCTTTATCAGTTCTTCCGCTGTCTTCCATTGGGAATTCTTTTCGCATCGGAAATGAGATCATTTCATCCATATTTAAAATACGTTTCAATTGCGGGTGACCAATAAAGTTAACACCGTAGAAATCGTATGTTTCTCTTTCCATCCAGTTTGAACTTAAGAAAATGTTTGAAATCGTTTTAATCTCTGGCTTTTCGCCATTGATGTAAACTTTGATTCTGATACGCTTGTTTTCGTACCAATTGTGTAAATGATATACGATTGCAAACTGACTATTAACTTCGTTATCTGGATAATGAACACCACATAAATCTGTTAAAAAGTGAAAACGTAAATCTGAATCGTTTTTAAGGAATAGAATCAATGCTGTAATTTTATCAGCTGTAGTTTCTAAAGTAAAAATATCTCTTTCTTCTCGGAAGTTAAAAACACTTGAGTCAAATGTTTCGGTAAGTTTATCTTGGATCAGGGTATTTTCTAAAGCCATCTTATGAAATGTTATATGAAGCTAATAATTCTTGGTATTCTGGAGAACTTCTGCGTCTAACAGATTCTGATCTTACCAAATCTTGAAGTCTCATTACTCCATCTACAATTTGCTCTGGTCTTGGAGGACATCCTGGAACGTAAACGTCAACTGGAATTATTTTGTCAATTCCTTGTAAAACTGAATAAGTATCGAAGATTCCACCAGATGAAGCACAAGCTCCAACAGCAATTACCCAGCGAGGCTCAGCCATTTGTTCGTAAACCTGTCTTAAAATAGGTCCCATTTTTTTAGAAATAGTTCCCATTACTAATAACATATCTGCTTGACGAGGAGAGAAACTCACACGCTCAGAACCAAATCGTGCTAAATCGTAATGTGAAGCCATTGTAGCCATAAATTCGATACCACAGCATGAAGTCGCAAAAGGAAGAGGCCATAAAGAATTGGCTCTTGCTAAACCTACAACATCATTTAGTTTTGTAGCGAAGAAACCTTCTCCTACAACTCCTTCTGGCGGCGCAACCATATTTACATTTGAATCGCTCATTTTATTTTAGATTTTAGATCTTAGATTTCAGATTTGGGTAAATCGTAAAAAACAAAAATCAATTTTTTTAAATCAATATCTTAAATTTCAAGAGTTCAGTTTTTAAATTATGTTTTCAGTTTTAAATCTAAAATCAACAATCTAAAATCTAAATTTCTTTTTATTCCCACTCTAGTGCTTTCTTTTTGATAATGTAGAAAAAACCAACTAAAAGCAAAGCCATGAAAATGACCATTTTTAGCATTCCTTCTATTCCTAGATCTTTAAAGTTTACTGCCCAAGGATAAAGGAAAATTACCTCTACGTCAAACAAAACAAATAAAATGGCAACTAAGAAGTATTTTACCGAGAAAGGAATACGAGCATTACCAACAGATTCGATACCGCACTCAAAGTTTTTATCTTTAATTTCAGAGGTTCTCTTTGGTCCTAATTTTCCAGAAATAATGATTGTTCCTACCACAAAACCAACTGCTAGAATTAACTGCATTAAAATAGGAATGTAACTGTATTGATCAGATTGCATAAACTTAGGTTTTTTACTTAAAAAATAAGTCACAAAGATAACTTGCAACTCTGTAAATCACAAGCCAAAAAAGGATTTAAGTAGGGTCAAGAACAGCGTTTGAGTCTAATTTTTATTCATTATAAATAACTTTCTCCTTTTTTAATATTTTTTTAAGATTTGAGCAAAAAAAAACGTCTCGAAATAAATCGAAACGTTTTTAAAACCATTCAGAGGCAAAAAAAATAAATTGCTATATTTTTCTTAGATTACTGCTACTTTAGCAGCAACTTTCCCTTTTCTTCCTTCTTCTTCTTCATAGCTTACACGGTCTCCTTCGCGTAATTCTTCCGCGTTAATTCCTGAAGCGTGAACGAAGATATCCTTTCCTGTTTCTTCGTCTGTAATGAATCCATAACCTTTAGATTCATTGAAAAATTTTACTGTACCTGTACGCATTGTAATTGTAATAATAATTTATAATGAAACAAATGTAATATATAAATTCATACAAAAGACAAGAACGTGTTAATTTTTTGTAAAAATTATTGATTTACAGTGTTTTTACTATTTATTTTGCGTCTACTTTGATATCATATACCTTAAAATCAAAAACATTAAGGATATGTTAAAAAGTAGGAACTTTTTGACTTTATTGCAAAAATATATCTCTAAATGAATGCTCTAAGCAGGGTATTCTTTTTAATTTTATTTAATACTTTTTTTTCTTCAAAAATTAAACTAAATCTACCTTAATATGCAGCTCTTTTAATTGAGCATCATCAATTGCAGCAGGAGCATCAATCATCACATCACGCCCAGAATTGTTTTTAGGGAATGCAATAAAATCTCTAATTGTTTCCTGCCCTCCTAAAATGGCAACTAAACGGTCTAAACCAAAAGCTAATCCTCCGTGTGGCGGCGCTCCAAATTGGAATGCATCCATTAAGAAACCAAATTGAGCTTTTGCTTCATCTTCGGTAAAGCCTAAATATTTGAACATTAATTGCTGCGTTGCTTTATCGTGAATACGAATAGAACCTCCGCCAATTTCATTTCCGTTCAAAACCATATCGTAAGCATTTGCGCGAACTTTTCCTGGATCCGTCTCCAACAAAGCCATATCTTCTGGTTTTGGAGATGTAAACGGATGGTGCATCGCATGGTAACGACCGCTTTCTTCGTCAAGTTCCAATAATGGGAAATCTACAACCCAAAGTGGCGCAAATTCTTCGGGTTTACGCAATCCTAAACGAGTGGCTAATTCCATACGAAGTGCAGAAAGCTGCGCACGAGTTTTATTTGCCGGTCCAGAAAGTACAAAAATCATATCGCCAGGTTTTGCGCCTGTAATTTTTGCCCATTGTCCTAAATCGTCTTGATCGTAAAATTTATCTACAGACGATTTATAAGTTCCGTCGTCATTGTATTTTGCATAAACCATTCCTGATGCTCCAACTTGCGGACGTTTTACCCAGTCAATTAATGCATCAATTTCTTTACGCGTATAGTTTCCTGCGCCTGGAACTGCAATACCAACAACTAATTCTGCAGCATTAAAAACTGGAAAATCTTTGTGTTGCGCAAATTCGTTCAATTCGCCAAATTCCATTCCAAAACGAATGTCTGGTTTGTCATTTCCGTATGTCTTCATAGCGTAGTCGTAGGTAATTCTTGGGAATTTATCTACTTCAATACCTTTAATTTCCTTTAGTAAATGTCTTGTCAATCCTTCAAAAACATTCAAAATGTCTTCTTGTTCAACAAAAGCCATTTCGCAGTCAATTTGAGTAAACTCAGGCTGACGGTCTGCACGTAAATCTTCGTCACGGAAACATTTCACGATTTGGAAATATTTGTCCATTCCACCCACCATCAATAATTGTTTGAAAGTTTGTGGAGATTGTGGTAAAGCATAAAATTGTCCTTCGTTCATACGGCTTGGTACAACGAAATCTCTTGCTCCTTCTGGAGTCGATTTTATTAAGTATGGAGTTTCAACTTCGCAGAAATCTAAATCAGATAGATATTTACGAACTTCCATCGCTACTTTGTGACGGAATAATAAACTGTTTTTTACAGGATTTCTTCTAATGTCTAAATAACGGTATTTCATTCTGATGTCTTCTCCACCATCAGTTTTATCTTCAATTGTAAATGGAGGAGTTAGCGCAGCATTTAAAATAGTTAGTTCAGTAACTAAAATTTCAATTTCACCAGTTGGAATATTTTTGTTTTTGGCTTCACGCTCAATAACAGTTCCTTTTACCTGAATTACGAATTCACGACCAAGAGTTTTAGCAAGTTCAAATATCTTTTCATCAGAACGTCCTTTATCAAATAACAATTGAGTAATTCCATAACGATCTCGTAAGTTTACCCAATTTATGAATCCTTTATCATTAGAGTTTTGAACCCAGCCTGCAAGTGTAACTTCGGCATTAATATCTGTGGATCTTAATTCTCCACAATTATGACTTCTATACATGATCAAAATTTTAGACTGCAAAAGTAAACACAAAATTCAAATTAATATAGTAAAGTGATAACTTGATGCTCATTAATTTAAAATATTTTGTTAATTGATAAATTTTGCAATTGTAATTTCTCTAGATTTGGTGTACTAAAAAACAAATTTAAATACCTATGAAAAACCTTTTTATTGCTGGTCTGTTCATTTTTAGCGCTTTAAATGCTATTGGACAATCTAAGAAATATGTCACTTTTGAAGCTAATATCGCCAATAGAAATACTGATATTATTAAAATTATTAATGAAGGAAAAGTAATTAAAACCATAAGACTTAATGATAAAGGTATTTTTAAAGATACTTTAGTCGTTGATGGAGGCAGAAGCCGCTTGTACGATGGTGTTGAATCTACCGAGTTGTTTTTGAAAAACGGTTATGATTTAAAACTTAAAATGGATGCGAAAAAGTTTGATGAATCAATTGTTTATACTGGTAATGGAAGTTTAGAAAACAATATTCTGGCACAGCGTATTCTGGCTGATGAAAAATTATATGATGAAAGTGCAGTTAAATTAGATGATGCTGCTTTTAATACATTAATTGAAGGAAAAAAAGCGGCAGATTTAGCTCGATTGAGTAATAAAAAATTAGATCCCGATTTTGTAAAGATTGAAAGTGAAAATGGAGCTCAAGCTATTCTAGCAATTTCTGAACATCGTAAGGAAGGGCAGCTAACAGCTAAAATGAATAATGCACCTTCTCCAGATTTTGATTATGAAAATCATAAAGGAGGTAAAACAAAACTTTCTGATTTAAAAGGAAAGTATGTTTATATTGATCTTTGGGCAACTTGGTGTGCACCTTGTAGAGCAGAGATTCCGTTCCTGCAAAAAGTGGAAGAAAAATATCATGGAAAAAATATTGAGTTTGTAAGCATTTCGGTTGATGTGCAAAAAGATCATGAGAAATGGCAAAAATTAGTTACAGATAAACAATTGGGCGGTATTCAATTATTTTCTGACAATGAATGGAAATCTGCTTTTGTAACAAGTTATAATGTAACGGGTATTCCGAGGTTTATTTTGATTGATCCTAAAGGTAATGTTGTAGACGCAGATGCTGCTCGACCATCATCTCCAGAGCTTCAAACGCAGTTAGACTCATTATTGAACTAATTTATTTACGAAATTTATAACGTTATCGTAGTTTTAGTATTTTGCTAAAACACCAGTAAAACCAATGCTTGAGTATTGGTTTTTTTGTTTTTATACTTTTTCCAATGTTAAGTTTTTATTCAATGTTACCAAATTGTTAAGTAAAAGTTTTTTTAATGTAAACAATTAACTATATTTGATAAAGATTTGATAACATTAATACCTAAAAGATATGAAAAAGTGTGTAATTTTAGTTGCAATATTGTTCTCTGGAATTTTAGTTGCACAAGAGACTAAACCAGAATTAGAAGCTGTTGGAAACAAAGTAAAAGCTACTTATTATTATGAAAATGGTAAAGTACAACAAGAAGGCTTCTTTAAGGATGGCAAATTAGACGGTGTTTGGGTATCTTATGATGAAAAAGGAAATAAAATTGCTGTAGGAGAATATTCAGAGGGATTGAAAACTGGAAAATGGGTATTCTTTAATGAAAAAGGCCTTTCTGAAGTTGCTTATCAAGACAGCAGAGTAAGTTCAGTTAAAAATTTACAAAAAGATGCTTTGGCAAATAGAAATTAAGATGATTTCGAATAATTTATAAAACCGCTCTAAAGCGGTTTTTTTATGCCTTTTATTTTTTGACTTTAGATTTTTTTCTTCTTCCATACCAAATTACAAAACCTGTTACAGGAAGAGCAGCGGCAATTAAGCTTACTATAAAGGCAATAATTTTACCTGGCAAATCTAGAATTTGTCCGGTATGAATGCCGTAATTCATTTCTACTACCTGTAAGCCTAAACTTTTTTTGTCATAAGGATCACTTTGAATTAATTTTCCATCATTTGGATGAAAATAATAATTGCTCTGATGATCAAATCGCAAAGTATGCGGATATGCACCTGTACTAACAATATCACCTTTTTTCTGTGGCATCATCACAAAAAACATTTCAGCTTTTGGTTGATGTTTCATCGTTTCAATAAAAGCTTTGTCTACGGCTAGAAGATTGTTTTTATCAAATTTGGTGGTGTCAATTGCTGGAGTTTTTGTTTCTACTGCTTTATTTCCTCCAAAATTAAACGTTTTGTAAATTCCGTCCCCAACCCATTCGTAGGTAAAAGTTAGACCGGTAATGGCAATGACAACTGCTAGAATTGAAATATAAAACCCGGAAGTATTATGCCAGTCGTAGTTTACACGACGCCATTTTGCAGACCATTTTACAGTAAAACTTCTTTTGATGTCGCTTTTTCGTTTTGGCCACCATTGTATTAATCCAGAAATGACTAATAGAATAAAAATAATAGTTGCAACGCCTATAATATGTTTTCCAATATAATCTGGAAGCAGCAAGTATAAGTGAATGTATTCTACAATAATAAAAAAGTCGGCTGCAGGATTTTCTGTTTTTAGATATTGACCTGTGTACGGATTAAAATAAAGATACTGATTCTCTTTTTCTGAATAAGTATAAACAATTGCCGATCTGTTTTTTCCATAATAAGAAACCATCGTTATTTTGTTTTTCGGAGCAATTTGTTTTGCTTTTTCCTGTAAAACAGAAGGCAGTAAAAAGGGTTTGTTTTGAGGTTCTACAATACGCCATTCTTTGCGGGTAATGTCTTTTATTTCGTCATGAAAACAAAATATACAGCCTGTGATACTGACAATAAAAACAATAAGCCCGGAAATTAATCCGAGCCATTTATGTAGAAAACGTATTTGTTTTGTAAATCCCATTTTGCGAATTGAGAAAGATCTTATTTCTTTCTTTTAGAATTAGTCTAAAAAAACAAAAGTAACTCTAAATGTACAATTCACAAATTATATCAATTTATTTTGGTGTTTTTTCGCGAAAGCGGTTTGATGCAATTATTCGCTTTTTACTTTTTTAAGTTTAAAAGAAACATAAAGAGAGATAGAAGCTAAGATAATCCAGAAAACATCAATAAAGAAAATTTGAACCTGATTGGTTGCAAAAGTTTTCCAAAACCAGTTTCCTGTGCAGATACCATTTGCAATAGGAATTAAAAATCCTAAAATACTTCCGGATATTAAACACCATTTATTGGTAAAATTAATATCTCTTTTGATAAGGAAAAATATAATTAAGGCGAGCCAGGTCATAAAATAAACATTGTAAATATTGGTTTGGCTTAATGGATAAAATATTTTGTTTGCAATAAATGCAATTGCAGTAACGGGATACATACTTAAGCAAATGGCTAAATAGATTCTAACTACAGCATTGTTGAAACGACGTTTCTTCTCTGGCATATTTTTTTTGTCTCTGGCAACCAACCAAATCATAACGCCAGATATAATAACATAACAGGTAATAATACCAAGTACAAAACTGATTATTCTTAAGGCATAACCGCCATAATCGGCAAAGTGAATTTTGTATAAAATATTCTTAACTGCGTCTAGGTATTTGTTTCCTGTAATTGGATCTTTTTTGTAAACAACCTTGCCATCGGCAACTTTGTAAATGATTTTTCCAATTGCAGTAAACTTTTTGTCAGCTGGTATTTCTCCTTCTACTATAACATGCATATTTGCATCGCCATAATTTTGGATTTGAATGCCGCTTATTTTAAAATCTTTCCAATTATTTTTTGTTTTCTCGACCAATTCATTTATGCTGAACGGATTGGCTAATTTTTTATTTTCAAATTTATATATAGGATTGTTGTATTCTAAATCATTGTATAATTTGTTTTGATCTCCTTTGTATAATGCGAGAACGCTAGGTGCTACAATAAGCAGTTTTATCATAAAAAACGCTCCCGTAACAGCATATACAAATTGAAAAGGAAGACCAATCATTCCTAATGCAGTATGCGAATCTGTCCATAATGTTTTAAGTTTTTCTTTTGGACGGAAAATGTAAAAGTTAGATACAATTTTGTTCCAATGCAATAATACTCCTGTAATAATCGCAAACAGGAAAAATAGTGCCACAAAGCCCGAAAGGTAATAACCTACAGGATAAGGAATCTGAGCTAAAAAGTGAAGTCTGTATAAGAATTCGCCTAAAGAGTACGATTCTTCATAGGTTTGAGCTTTGAAGTTTTTGGTGTTTAAATAAAAAAACTGACTTTCTTTTTGTTTGGCTGGTGCCAAAGAATCTTTACTGCCTTCTAAGTAGATATTTAAGCGTTTTTCACCTTCTGATTCATAAACAGTAAAGTTTCTTCCGTTTAAAATATGTCTTTTATTTAAGGTGTCTAAAACAAGATTGTAGTTAAGCGGTATTTCTTTTTTAAGGGAAACAGATTCACCTCGTTCCCAATTGATAATTTCAGTTCTAAAAAAAGAAAACGATCCTGCAAAGAAAATAACAAACAATACAAAGCTTATTACAATACCGCTTACAGTATGTGTATGAAAATAGATATTATAGTTTCTGTTATTCATGAATTATTTGGTAATAGGGTTATAGGTTTGTCCGAGATACATAATGCCGCAAAAAAGTAATGTCAGCAATAGATAAATTCCCCAGATTTTCCAGCCACTTTTGGCCAAAAAAGCAATAATCATTAAAGCAACCCAAAGGATAAAGCCGCTAAAAGCCATTGTTATAACAACATTCGTTTTGTTAAACCAAGAAGCTAAAGCCAAATGAAAACTCACAGAAACGAAATAGCCACCAAGAATAGCAGCTGTTATTTTTAGAAAACGCTGCCATTTGGACTGCGTTAGATATTTAGGATTTGCAGGCATATTTAATAGTAATAGAATTCTAATAGTCCAACTAAAATAAATAGTACAGTAATTACTTTTGGGTTTATGACTTTTAATGGTTTTAATAGAATAATCAGACTTCCAATTGTCATTAACTGAATAAAAAAGAGTAAAGTTCCGGATCCTGTAGCTTTGCTAAACAGCCATAAAGAATAAGCCAAAAGAAGAAAAATCAATGCTGTGATTTTTGTTTGTTTTGGATTATTATTCATCCATTTCTCAAAGCTGTAATCATAAGATAATACGGCTCTTTTGGAAGTGTAATAAAACATATAAAAAGAGATAAAAACGAAAAGGCTGGCTATTGTTATCATGATTTTATAATTTAAAAAAAAAGCACCTCTCTAAGTTGAATTAGAAAGATGCTTTTGTATTGTTTTTATTAGAATTTATAAGAGAAACTAGCTGCTATAGTTCTAGGATCTTTAGGATGGATTGTTGACCAGCCATCATAAATTTCTTCATTTGTAATATTGTTAAGCTTTACGGTAACCATAAATTTATTTATTCCGTAGAATACTGATGAGTTTATAACAGCGTATTCAGGAATAGTAAATGTTCCAGCCAAAGTTCTGTTCATGATTCTGTTGTCACCAACATAATTTCCTCCAAAACCTACGCCAAAACCTCTCAATGTACCTTGAGTAAATTTATAGCTCGCCCAAAGGTTTGCTAAGTTTGAAGGTCCTGCGCTTTCTGGTCTATGATTTACGAAATCTGCATCACCAGCTGTTAAAAGAGCATCAACATAACTGTATCCTAAAACGATATTTAAACCATTTATTGGATTTGCTACGATTTCTGCTTCAAAACCTTTGTTTCTTTGTCCTCCATCTTGATAATACGTTGTATTGGTTGCAGACGATCTAATACTGTAAACTTGATCGCTTACTTGAATATCATAATAGCTGAAAGTAGCATATAGTTTATCTTTAAAAAGATTTAATTTAGTACCTATTTCAAATTGATTAGCATGCTCTGGATTGAAAGTTTTAATTGTTCTTTCTAAACCATTGATGTCTTCAGCTGGCGCCACGTTTACAAATCCATTCATATAATTTGCAAAAAGCGAAACTTTGTCTAATATTGGCTGGTAGATGAACCCAAATTTTGGTGAAAACGCTGTTTGGTTATAATTGTCTACATCTGTAGAAACATCTCCTGCGTTAATAAAACGGTCTGCACGTAAGCTTAACATGGCAGATATTGCAGGAGTAAAGTTAATTACATCAGAAACATAAGTGCTGTAAACATCTTGTCTGGTTTTGCTGTTGTTCCAGTCTACACCATCTAATAAAGCTGTTTCGCCACTTTTAGTTAAGTTTCCTGAATCAGTAATATAAGCATTTGGATCTGTGATACCAAAGACCTGCTCGTTTACTGTTTTTAAGTCACTACCAATATAAACGGCTCCATTTGCAACATACGAAGATCCTTTATCAGTAACGGTTCTGTCAAAATAATCAAAACCAACAACAATTCTATTTCTTAAGCTTCCAATTTTAAAGTCGCCAATAAAATTTTGTTGAATATCTGTCGTGATACTTTTTGAATTTTGATAATTGAAATAACGACCTAATAAAATACCTTCTGTTATTGCAGGATAGTATTGTGTTCCTTCGTAGATATAAGAATAGTTACCTTGAGATTTTGATGAACTTGTTGAAAAAACAGTTTGAGAAGTCCATTGGTCAGAAAGTTTGTAATTCATTTGACCTTGAATGTTGTAAGAAGGTGTTTTTATAGTAAGATCATTACTAGTGTAAGAACGATTATTGTCATACCCTAATTCTTTTATATTATGCACTCTTAAAGGCGCGTCTCTGTCTAAAAAGATCATGGTTGGGTTTGTAGATTCATTACTCATGAATTCTGTGTTAACCAAGAATGATAATCTGTCGTTAACTTTATAAGATAATGTTGGAGCGATGAAATAAGATTCTCTAAAACCAGCATCTTGAAAACTGTTTTGCTTATTGTAAGCAGAATTAATTCTGAAATTTAAAGTCTTTTTTTCATTTAATGGAGTGTTAAGATCTACAGTAACACGGTTTAAACCATAACTTCCAACGGTATAGTTTACTTCTCCGCCAAAATAATTATAAGGTCTTTTTGTAGTAGCGTTTATTAAACCACCGTAAGAAATCAAACTGCTTCCAAAAAGAGTTCCAGATGGTCCTTTGATTACTTCAATTTTATCAATATTTGCAGGATCTAAACTTCCGTTTGTTAATCCTGGTAATCCGTTTACCATAGTTGGCTGTACCGCAAAACCTCTTAAGGAATAATATCCAGCACCATCACCGCCACGACCAGTAGAAGTCCAAAGTTGTGTAATACCAGGAGCATTTTTTAAAGCATCATCCATAGTTGTTACAACCTGTTCTTTTAATAACTCGCTTGTTATAGTAGAATATACTTGAGGATTTTCAAGATTTTTTAATGGCAATCTTGATACTTGTTGTGATTCTTTACGAGCAAAAGTATTTTTCTTGCGTCCATCGATTACTACTTCAGTAAGTTCTTCAGAATTTACTTCAAGCGTGAAGTTTTCAATTAACACAGCTCCTGTGTTTAAGGCAACATTTTTTTCTTTTGTAAGATAGCCAACTGCAGAAACCTTAATAGTATAGTTTCCGGGTTTAACTTTTTTAAATTCATAATAACCTTTGTCGTCTGTGACTGTGGATATTTGAGTTCCTTTTAAGACTACAGAAATATTATCTGCAGACTCATTTCCTTTTATATTAACTTGACCTTTGATGGTTGCTTTTTCTTGTGCCCAGATGGTTGTACCTGTAACTAAGAAAAAACAAAAGCTCAAAATAGAAACTGTGAATTTTATTTTCATGTTATTTAGAATTGATTTTAATAATGCAAATCTAAGTCATGAACATAAACAAAGCAAGTTATTCTTATTTATTCTAAATTAATTAAATATTAATCTAATTTTAAGGGAAAAATTTTGCTTCTTTCAAAAAAAAGGCAAATTTATGGCGGTTATTTATTGTGTTTCAATAAAAAAACCTGCTCAAACAAATGAACAGGTTTTATATCTTATGGTAAAAATTACTACAACTACAATTCTAAAGCACGTTTAGCATCGCCGTTCATTAATAATTCTACTGGATTTTCTAAAGCTTCTTTTACCGCAACTAAGAAACCAACAGACTCACGACCGTCGATAATTCTGTGATCATAAGAAAGTGCAACGTACATCATTGGGTGAATTTCTACTTTACCGTTTACAGCAATTGGACGCTCAATAATATTGTGCATTCCTAAAATTCCTGATTGAGGAGGGTTGATAATTGGAGTACTCAACATACTTCCAAAAACACCACCATTGGTAATTGTAAAAGTACCACCAGTCATATCGTCAACAGTAATTTGTCCGTCACGAGCTCTAAGTGCTAATCTTTTAATTTCAGCTTCAATTCCGCGGAAAGTCAATAATTCAGCATTACGAACAACAGGAACCATTAAACCTTTTGGTCCAGAAACTGCAATAGAGATGTCAGCAAAATCGTAAGCAATTTTGTAGTCACCATCCATCATAGAGTTAACATCTGGATACAATTGTAAAGCTCTTGTAACTGCTTTTGTAAAGAATGACATAAAACCTAATCCTAAACCACCATGTTTTGCTTTAAAAGCATCTTTGTATTCGTTACGAATTTGGTTAATTGGTGTCATGTTAACTTCATTAAAAGTCGTTAACATTGCTGTTTCGTTTTTAGCAGCAACTAATCTCTCTGCTACTTTACGACGCAACATAGATAATTTTGTACGCTCAGATCCACGGCTTCCTCCAGTTGGTGTTCCCATAGATGGTACAGCATTTACAGCATCATCTTTAGTAATTCTTCCACCTTTTCCAGTTCCTGAAACTGTTGCTGGTGCTATGTTTTTTTCGTCTAATATTTTTCTTGCTGCTGGAGATGGAGTCCCTGAAGCATAAGATGCTGGCGCTGCTGCTGGAGCTGGTGCCGCTTTTGGAGCTTCTGCTTTTACTTCTGCCTTTGGAGCCTCTGCCACTGGTGCAGCTGGTGCATCACCTGCAGGTTTTACCCCGTCAGTATCAATTAAACAAACTACAGCTCCTACTGCAACTGCATCACCTTCTTCAGCTTTAAGTGTAATAATTCCACTCATTTCAGCAGGTAACTCAAGAGTAGCTTTATCTGAATCTACTTCTGCAATTGCTTGATCTTTTTCTACATAATCACCGTCTTTTACTAACCAAGTTGCAATTTCAACTTCTTTTATTGATTCCCCTGGTGATGGGACTTTCATTTCTAAAATCATCTTTGTTTTTGTTTAAAGTTTAATTTGTTTAAAGCTTCAAGTTTCTTAATAAACTTGAAACTTTAAACTTGAAACAATTTTTTTAATTATCTAAATAAGTTTTTATCAAATACCATTCTAATCGCATCTGCATGACGACGTTTTGCACGAGTATAACTTCCTGATGCTGGCGCTGCGTAAGCTTTTAGCGAAGCTAATCTCCATTTTACAAGATCGAAATTCATTAACATAAAGCTGTAAGCTCCCATGTTTTTAGGCTCTTCTTGTGCCCAAACATAATCGTCTGCGTTTGGATATTTTGCGATGATTTCTTTAATCTGATCAGCTGGGAAAGGGAATAATTGCTCTAAACGAACTACTGCAACATCATTTCTTCCGTTGTTTTCTCTTTCTGCAACAATATCATAATAGAATTTACCAGTACAGAAAACTAAAGTTTTCACCTCTTTTTTGTTTACTGTATTATCATCAATTGTTTCTTGGAAGCTTCCTGTTGCTAATTCTTCTACTGTAGACACACATCTTGGATCACGCAATAAACTTTTTGGAGAGAAAACTACCAAAGGTTTACGGAAATTCGTTTTCATTTGTCTTCTCAACAAGTGGAAGAAGTTTGCTGGAGTTGTACAATCTGCAACGTACATATTTTGTCTAGCACAAAGCTGTAAGTAACGCTCCATTCTTGCAGAAGAGTGTTCTGCACCTTGTCCTTCGTATCCGTGTGGTAATAATAAAACAATACCATTTTGGTTGTTCCATTTGTCTTCACCACAAGAAATATATTGATCCAGCATAATTTGAGCTCCATTAGAGAAATCTCCAAATTGTGCTTCCCATATAGTCAATGCTTTTGGATTTGCTAATGCATATCCATAATCAAAACCAAGAACTCCGTATTCAGATAAAAGAGAGTTGAATACTCCAAATTTTCCTTTTTTGTTTTCGATAGCGTCTAGTAAAATTACTTCTTCTTCAGAATCTTCTACTTTAACTACGGCATGACGGTGTGAGAATGTACCACGCTCTACGTCTTGACCAGAAATACGAATATCAAATCCTTCTGTTAAAAGAGAACCGTAAGCTAATGCTTCTGCAGTTCCCCAGTCAATAGTATTATTATCGTATCCCGTTTTTCTATCAGTAACAATTTTAGTTATTTTACTGATGAATTTTTTGTCAGATGGTAATGTTGAGATTGTATTGATGATAGAATCTAATCCTTTTTTAGCAAAAGAAGTATCTACTTTTTTCAACATTGTTACATCAGTAACTTGTTCAAATCCTTCCCATTCGTTTTTCATGAATGGAGTAATGATAGTCAAATCTTTTTTACGAGAAGCTTCTAAATTCTCCTCCATTGTAGATTTGTATTCTTTTTCTAAACCATTTACATAAGTTGCATCAATTACGCCGTCAGACAATAATTTCTCTGCATAAATATCTCTTGGATTCTTATGTTTTGCAATGATTTTGTATAAAACCGGTTGTGTAAAACGAGGTTCATCACCTTCGTTATGACCGTATTTTCTGTATCCTAATAAATCGATAAATACGTCACGGCCAAATTCCATTCTGTAATCTAATGCAAAAGAAACGGCATGAACTACAGCTTCAGCATCATCAGCATTTACGTGTAATACTGGCGAAAGAGTAACTTTAGCAACGTCTGTACAATAAGTAGAGGAACGAGCATCTAAATAGTTTGTAGTAAAACCAACTTGGTTGTTGATTACAATATGGATAGTTCCACCAGTTTTGTAACCGTCAAGCTGTGCCATTTGAATGATTTCATACAAGATACCTTGTCCTGCAATTGCAGCATCACCGTGAACGGCAATAGGTAATACTTTAGAGAAATCGTCTGCGTAATATTTATCTTGTTTAGCTCTGGTAATACCTTCAATTACAGCTCCAACAGTCTCAAGGTGAGAAGGATTTGGTGCTAAATTGATGTTGATGCTTTTTCCAGATCTTGTTTTCTTGTCAGCAGTAAGACCTAAGTGGTATTTTACGTCACCGTCAAAATATTCTTGATCGTAATCTTTACCGTCAAATTCACCAAAAATGTCTTGAGTAGATTTACCAAAGATGTTTGCTAAAACGTTCAAACGTCCACGGTGAGCCATGCCCATTACAAATTGCTCAACACCTTTTTCAGCAGCTTTTTCGATTAAAGCATCTAGAGCTGGTATAATTGTTTCTCCACCTTCTAATGAGAATCTTTTTTGACCTACATATTTAGTATGTAAAAAGTTTTCGAAAGAAACGGCTTCGTTTAATTTTTCTAATATAATTTTCTTTTCATCACCAGAAAAACTTGGCTGATTTACATTTACAGCTAATTTATCCTGAATCCATTTTACAACGCCAGGATTTCTAATATACATGTATTCAATACCGATATGCTGGCAGTAAATAGCTTTAAGGCGATTTACAATATCTTGTAAAGAAGAAGGAACCATTCCGATTGTTTGAGCAGCATCAAAAATAGTTGAAAGATCTGCTGCTGATAATCCGAAATTTTCGATATCTAATGTTGGAGATGAAACTCTACGATCACGAACAGGATTTGTTTTTGTAAACAAATGCCCGCGTGTACGGTATCCATCGATTAATTTTAGAACGTTAAATTCTTTTTTTAGTTTTTCAGAAACTTGACTGTAATCTGCACTTGGGCTCGTTACGTACTCAACAATCTGTTGCACAGGGTTTTCGTCATTATAAGTAGTCATTCCAAAGTCAAAACCTTGAAAGAAACTTCTCCAGCTAGGCTCTACGCTGTCTGGGTTTACTAAATATTGATCGTATAATTGTGCGAAAAACTCTGTATGCGCTGCATTTAAAAATGAAAACCTATCCATAATATTAGTGAATATACTTTTTGTTAAATAGAAAGGCAAAAGTACAACAATCGCATTTATTTAAATCTTTTTTTTACGTACTTTTACGTAAAAATTTGTTAAAATAAACGTTAACTATGAGTAAAATTCAAAATTCAATCGTTTTCAATTTCTTTTTTGTGATTTTGGTAAGTTTATTTTTCACGAATGCTCAGGCACAGCAAAATTATGTTATTGACAACAGCAGTCACTTTTGGGAAAAAGTTCAATTTGGCGGCGGTCTTGGTTTAGGAATTGGCTCAGGTTATACCGATATTTCTGTTATGCCAAGTGCAATTTACAATGTAAATCAGATTGTTGCTGTTGGAGTAGGATTGCAGTTTGGTTATTTGTCTTCCAAAAATTATTATGATTCTTATGTATACGGAGGAAGTTTGGTAACGCTTGTTAACCCCATTCCAGAAATTCAATTGTCTGTAGAATTAGAGCAGGTGAGAGTAAATACAAGTTACGACGCAATCAATAATAGACCTTCTTATTCTGATAATTATTGGAATACTGCACTATATCTTGGAGCAGGTTACAGAACCGGAAATGTTACAATTGGTGGTCGTTATGATGTTTTGTATAATGCTCAAACTAGTCTGTACGGATCTGGATTTATGCCGTTTGTGAGGGTTTATTTTTAACTACTTATAATAATTTCTAAACCAAACCTTCTGCCATTCTCTTTTTAGAATTAAGAAAGCAACTTGTTCGGCAAGAACTACTAAATCGGAGCCATCTAGTTGTTTGATTTCATTTTCAGAAACATCAATAATGTAAAGAAGGTTTAAATATTCGGCAAATTTATACTGAATCATCCGGTATATTTTTTCGTGAAGCTGAATTTTTAATTCTTCAGGAGAAATGCTCAACGGAAAATCAATTCCTTCATTGGCTAAATTAAAGTCTTTGTTAATTTGTTCAATAAGATTTAGGTACAAGTCTCCAGCTTTGGCTTCTTGAAGTAATAATTCTGTTGATTTTGGAGCGATGAAATTCATTCTATTTTCTTTTTATTTTCCCAGACACCTACAATTTTAGCTAACAGAACATCTCCGCCCGCATAGAAAAAAACGGCTCCCATTGGAGGATTTGATGTTGGGATATATCCAAATACATTAGGAACCCACGCCCAGCACTTAAAATAAGTACCTGCAAGTTCTATAAATATAACACAAAACGCAACAAAACAATATAGATTCTGCCAGCTTTTTCTCTTTAAAAGTCCAAAGAAAAGTATGCCAAAAAACAACGAAAAATAATCTTTTAAAAAGATTCCAACACCTAAAAAAAGAAGAACAAAAAAAACAAGAAAATATTTTCGAAGATGGAGTTCTTTATTAATAGACCACTCGGTGTAAGCATAAACATAACCAGAAGCATAAACAATAGCATGTCCAAAAGGTACATATAATGGAATTGCAGGAGTTCTGTACTCATACATTCCGAGTAGTTTACAGAAAATCAATTCTCCAATATAAGAAAGCCAGACCATAACGAGCATTAATTTTCTTAAATGAGATTTTGATGCATAAAAGAAACCTGCAAAATAAAGAACGCCTAACAAATTTGTAATTTGTCTGCCGTTAAAATAATGTTCTGTAAAAAAAACAGAATCGATTCCTAATGCCAAAACCGTAAAAAACGGAAAACAAATTGCAAAAATGAATTGCAGTTTTGCGTTATTTGTTTCAGAATTAAAAAAAACCGCTTCTATTTTATCCATCTGATATTTATATTGAAAAGTGTAAAAATTAAACTTTTCTTCCCATTAAGTTCTCGCCAAAAGTTCTTAGAATATTTTTCTTTTCGGCGTTAATTTCCATTTTTTCTAAGGTTTCAAAAGCCTTAAAAGTAAATGCTTCTATCGCTTCTTGTGTGGCGCTTGAAGCACCAGATTCGTTAAAAATTGCTTTAGCCGTTTCTATTTTATCTTGATTATCATCTAATTCCTTTGTGAATAATTCTTGTAAAACTGCGGCTTTTTCTGCTGAAGAAAATGCTATTGCTTTTAGATATAAATAGGTCTTTTTGTTTTCGATAATATCACCGCCAACTTGTTTTCCAAAAGTTTCAGGATCACCAAAAGCATCTAAATAATCGTCTTGAAGTTGAAATGCCAACCCTAAATTAAGTCCAAAATCATAAATTAAAGCAGCTTCTTTTTCAGAAGTTCCAGCTACAATTGCACCCATTTTCATGGCAGCGGCAACCAAAACAGCAGTTTTATATTCGATCATTTTTAGATATTCCGGAATCGTAACGTCATTTCTTCTTTCAAAATCAACATCCAATTGCTGGCCTTCACAAACTTCAAGAGCAGTTTTGCTGAATAATTTTGCTAAATCTCTAAAAACGGCAGGTTCGTATTGTTCAAAATATTGGTAAGCCAAAATAAGCATGGCGTCTCCAGAAAGAATACCAGTGTTAAGATCCCATTTTTCATGTACCGTTTCCTGTCCTCTTCTTAAAGGAGCATCATCCATAATATCATCATGAACCAGTGAGAAATTATGAAAGACTTCAACTGCCATTGCAGCCGGAAGAGCGGCTTCATAATTTGCATCAAAAACCTCTGCAGCCATTAAAGTTAGTACAGGTCGCATACGCTTACCGCCAAGTCCTAAAATATATTCAATAGGCTCATAAAGATTTTTTGGCTCTTTCTGTATGCTTTGTTTTTTTAAATAATTAATGAAGAAATCTTGGTACTGACTAATCTTGTGCATAAAAATGAAAATCTGATTTACGAGGCCCAAAGATACAATTCAAATGTGAATTATTCCTTCTAATAAGTTAAAAGGAAATTTAGTTTTTACATGATTGTTAGAATAATCTCTTTTGAGCAAAATAAAAAAAAGTAAAAAACTTGGAAACTTTTTTGGTATTTAGAGTTTCCTGTTTATATTTGCATCGTTATTTTGGAAACTTGAAACACTATAAAAGTTTCCTAGTACGGTTTGAGTGATTTATTAACTCAATTAAATCAAATAATTATGAGAACAACATGGACTTTAGATTCTAGCCAATCAGATGTTTTAATTAAAATGAGACATTCTATAATTGCTTATATAGGGGGAACTACAAATAAATTTGACGGTTTTGTAGATATTGAAGACAATGAAATTGAAGATGCTTCGGTTGAGTTTTCATTAGACATTAACAATAGAAATGATAGTTTTCAGCAAATTGATACCAATTTACAGCTTCAAGATTTTTTTGATGTAGACGAACATCCAATTATTAGTTTTAAATCGACTTCATTTCAAAAAATAAACAATAACATCAATTTTTTTAAAGGTGACTTGACAATAAAAGATGTAACCAAAGTAGTAGAACTTGATGCAGAGTTTATTGGTGTGAATAACTATAACGGGGAAAGAAAAGTTGCTTTTGAAATTAAAGGAGATATCAAACGTCAGGATTTTGGCTTAGACTATAATTCTTTTAATCATAACGGCGGATTAGCTCTTGGAAAAGATATTAAACTTATTGCGAATTTAGAATTTAGCATATAAATCTTACTCTTAAAATAAGTTAATGTAAAATTATTACAAATAAAACGGAAACTGTTTTTAGAATTTGAGTTCCCGTTTTATATTTGTTATACAATTCGGAAAAATAAAATGAAAGAGAAAATCATATCAAAAGCAAGCGAGTTGTTTTTAAAGCTTGGTTTTAAAAGTGTTACGATGGATGATATTGCAGGGGAAATGTGTATTTCTAAAAAAACGATTTACAAATATTTCTGTAATAAAGAGGTTTTGATTGAAGAAAGCACTTCGATGGTTCATAAACAAGTACATGAAGTAATAGATACCATTGTTGCAAAAGGATATAATGCGATTCATGAAAATTTTGAGATAAAAGAAATGTTTTCTGAAATGTTTAAAAATAACATCGATTCCTCTCCGATCTATCAGTTAAAAAAACATTATCCAGAAATCTATCATAATGTAATGAGTTATGAAATAGAACAATGCAGTCAGTGGTTTAGAGATAATATTGAAAAAGGCATTCGTGAAAAACTATACAGAGAAGATCTAAATATAGATGTTTACGTGAAATTCTATTACACTTTGGTTTTTCATATTAACGAAAATACAGTCTCAGAGAAAGAAGCTCAAAAAATGGAATTAGAGGCTTTGGAGTATCATACCAGAGCAATGTCAACGCCCTTAGGAATACTAGAATTAGAAAAACAACTTAAAAAAATTACTACTTAATCATCCATCTATGAAAAGAATAATTCTTATATTTTTGTGTACAGTTGGTTTATCGGCCAATGCACAAGTTACAATTTTAACCTTGAAAGATGCGCTTAATTACGCGCTTCTAAATAAAGCCGACGCTAAAAAGGCAAAATTAGAGGTTGAAAACAGCGAATACAAAATTCAGGAAGTACGATCAAGAGCATTGCCTCAAATTAGTGCAAACGGAAATTTAACGTATAATCCAGTTATTCAAACAACAGTTATTGATGGTGCAGGATTTGGTGCGCCGGGAACTACTATTCAGGCAGCATTTGGTCAAAAATGGACTTCTACTGCTGGACTTTCTTTAACTCAAGCTTTATTTGATCAATCTGTTTTTACAGGATTAAGAGCTGCAAAAACGACTCGCGAGTTTTATCAAATAAACGACCAATTAACAGAAGAACAGGTTATTGAGAGAGTTGCAAATAACTATTATTCTGTTTATGTACAGAAAGAAAGATTGTCTTTATTAGATAGTAATTATGTAAATACAACTAAAGTACGTGATATTGTAAAAGGACAGTTTGATAACGGATTGGCTAAAAAAATAGATTTAGATCGTATCGTTGTTAAAATGTCAAATATTGACACAGAACGCCAGCAGATTAAAAATCAAATTACTTTACAGGAAAATGCTTTGAAGTTTTATATGGGAATGCCTATTGAAACTAAAATTGATATGCCAAAAGAAGAATTTGAAGTAGTTCCTGCAGCTTTAACTGAAGTACCAAATGTTGAAAACAGAACAGAATATCTGCTTTTGAAAAAGAATGAAGAACTTTTGGTATACAATAAGAAATCTGTTGAAGCAGGATATTACCCTACACTTTCATTGACTGCTGGTTACAATTATATTGGGCAGGGACCAGAATTTCCATGGTTTGCAAAACCTTCTTCTGGAGTTTATTGGTCAGATTACTCTGCAATTGGATTAAACTTACACGTGCCAATTTTTACAGGTTTAGGAACTCGTGCTAAGGTAAGACAAGCAGATGTTCAAATTAGATCGCTGCAAGAAGATATCAAAGACACTAAGCTTTCACTTGATTTAGAGTATAGAAATGCAATGGCTCAAATTGAGGATAATCTTGTAACTATTCAGAATCAAAAAGAGAACATGCGTTTAGCAACTGACATTTTAAGTAATACAAAAAACAATTACCTTCAAGGATTAGCATCACTAACAGATTTATTAGATGCTGAAAATGCATCACTTGAAGCACAAAACAATTATACGAGAGCGGTTTTAAATTATAAAATTGCCGAAATATCTCTAATCAAATCAAAAGGCGAACTAAAAACTCTTATTAAATAACTAAAATTACAATGAAGAAAACTATTATAACAATCGTAATCATAATCGCGGCACTAGGTGCGATTGGATATGTCTTAAATAATAATAAGAAAGAAAATAAAGCAAAAACGGATATTGTTGCGGAAAAAAATGCAGCAGTTTCTGTAAAAGTATCTCCAGTAAAAACAGAACAAGTTTCATTAGATTTCGTAGCTAACGGAAACTTTCAGCCAATTCAAGAATTAACTTTTTCTGCAGAGAAATCTGGAAAAGTAATTAGTGTTTTAGTTAAAGAAGGAGATTACGTAAGAGTAGGTCAGGCTTTATTGACTGTAAGAGGAGATGTAATTAATGTAAATGCGCAGCAAGCACAGGCTGCTTATCAAAATGCACAATCTGATTACAGCAGATACGAAAATGCTTTTAAAACAGGCGGTGTTACAAAACAACAATTAGATCAAGCAAAACTAGCTTTAACAAATGCACAGTCTAATTATACACAAGCTAAAATTAATGTTGGAGATACTAGAGTAAAAGCTCCAATAAACGGATTCATCAATAAAAAATACATTGAACCGGGATCTATCTTAACAGGTATGCCAGCAACTGCATTGTTTGATATCGTAAATGTTTCTAAATTAAAATTAGTAGTTACAGTAAACGAAAATCAAGTAGCAAGTTTAAAATTAGGAAACCATATTAATGTAACCGCTAGTGTTTATCCTGATAAAACTTTCCCTGGGAAAATTACTTTTATTGCTGCAAAAGCAGATGAGTCTTTAAACTTTCCTGTTGAAATTGAAATCACAAACAATGCTAACAACGACCTAAAAGCGGGTATGTACGGAACTGCAAATTTTGCATCAAACCAACAAAAACAAAACTTGATGGTTGTACCTAGAAATGCATTTGTAGGAAGTGTGAGCAGCAACCAGATTTTTGTAGTTCAAAATGGTATTGCAAAATTAAGAAAAGTAACTGCTGGAAGAATTTTGGGTGATCAAGTAGAAATCATCAACGGATTATCTGACGGAGAAACTGTAATTGTTACAGGTCAAATTAACTTACAAGACGGAAATACAGTAGAAATTATTAAATAATTGATTTTTAATAATCAACAATAAAGATATATGAAATTAGCCGAAATATCGATAAAACGTCCGTCGTTAGTAATTGTATTGTTTACAATTCTGACTCTTGGTGGATTGTTCAGCTACAGCCAGTTAGGGTATGAGCTGATCCCGAAATTTGAACAAAACGTTATTACCATTTCTACTATTTATCCTGGAGCTTCTCCAAGTGAGGTAGAAAATACAGTAACCAAGAAAATTGAAGATGCGATTGCGTCCTTAGAAAATATCAAGAAAATTGACTCTAAATCGTACGAGAGTTTGTCTATCGTATCGATTACGTTGACTTCTAATGCGAAGGTCGATTTTTCTATGAATGATGCACAGCGTAAAATAAACGCAATCATTAGTGATTTACCAGATGATGCTAAAACACCAGCATTAACCAAATTCTCGCTGAGTGATTTACCAATTATGACGCTTGGTGCTAATGGAAAAATGGACGAAGCTGCGTTTTACGACTTAATTGATAAAAAAATTGCTCCGGTTTTATCTCGTGTTACGGGTGTGGCGCAGGTAAATATTATTGGTGGACAAGAACGTGAGATTCAAGTAAATCTTGATGCCTTAAAAATGCAGGGTTACGGACTTTCTATTCCGCAGGTACAGCAGACTATTTTAACGTCTAACTTAGATTTCCCTACAGGAAATATTCAAACACGTGATCAAAAAATATTAATTCGTTTAGCGGGTAAATATAAAAGTGTTGCAGAATTAAGAAATTTAGTGGTTTCTTCTCAAAACGGAATTCAAATTCGTTTAAGTGATATTGCAGACGTTCAGGATACTCAGAAAATTGCTGAAAAAATATCTCGTGTCGATCAAAAAAGTGCGATTGTTTTACAAATTATCAAACAATCTGATGCAAATGCGGTTGCAGTAAGTGAGCAATTATTGAAAACAATTAAGACTCTTGAAACTGATTATAAAACAAATCAATTAAAACTTGAAGTAGCAAAAGACAGTACAATCTTTACTTTAGAAGCGGCAGATTCTGTTGTACACGATTTATTGATTGCCGTTGTTTTGGTGGCACTTGTAATGTTGTTCTTCTTGCACAGTATTAGAAACTCATTGATTGTAATGGTCTCTATTCCTGCCTCTTTGATCGCTACCTTTATTGGTATTTATTTAATGGGATATACATTAAACTTAATGAGTTTACTTGGATTATCTCTTGTTGTAGGTATTCTGGTCGATGATGCGATTGTGGTCCTCGAGAATATTTACAGGCACATGGAAATGGGTAAAAGTAAAATTCGTGCTTCGTATGATGGAACTGCTGAAATTGGCGGAACTGTAACGTCTATTACATTAGTAATTGTTGTGGTATTCCTGCCTATTGCAATGAGTTCTGGTTTAGTTTCTAATATTATTACACAATTTTGTGTTACCGTAATTATTTCGACTTTACTATCACTTTTAGCTTCATTTACAATTATCCCTTGGTTATCATCTCGTTATGGTAAATTAGAGCATATTGAAGGAAAGAATTTATTTGGAAGAATCATTCTTGGTTTCGAAAGTTATTTAACTCGTTTTACGGACTGGGTTTCAGAATTACTGACTTGGTGTTTAGATCATTATGTTAAAACGATTCTTGTAGTTCTAGTATTGTTTTTTGGTTCTACAATGGGATTAGTTGGTGGAGGTTTCATCGGTGGAGAGTTCTTTGCAGCATCTGATAGTGGTGAGTTTTTAGTTCAGATCGAAATGCCGAAAGACGCTTCGTTAGAGCAAACTAACTTTATGACACAAAAAGCAGAAGCCTTTTTGAAAACGCAAGAATATGTTCACAGTCAAATTACAACTGTAGGACAAACTTCTGAAGGACTTGGAGCATCACAGGCAACAGCTTACAAAGCGGAAATTGATGTTAAAATGATCGAACAAAAAGATCGTACTGACGGAGCTTCTGTATATGCAGCTAAAATTAAACGTAAATTAGAAAAAGTATTAGTTGGAGCCAAAGTAAAAACGGTTCCAGTTGGTATCTTAGGAACTGCTGATAATGCAACTTTAGGATTAATCGTAACGGGACCTTCTACAGAAAGTGCTATGGCTTTTGCAAAATTAGCTGAAGCTGAATTAAGAACGATTCCTGGTACAACTGAGATTAAATTAACGGTTGAGGATGGAAATCCTGAGATTAACGTAAAAGTAGATCGTGATAAAATGGCTGCTTTAGGATTAACGCTTCAAACAGTTGGTTTAACCATGCAGACTGCTTACAGTGGTAATACAGATGGTAAATTTAGAGCTGGAGAATACGAATACGATATCAACATTAGATACAATTCTTTTGATAGAAAAAGTATTACCGATGTTAGTAATTTGATTTTTATTAATGCAGCTGGACAACAAATTAAATTGTCACAATTTGCAACGATTACAGAAGGTTCGGGACCTAGCCAGTTAGAGCGTAGAGATAAAACGGCTTCGGTAACGGTACAAGGACAAAACGTTGGGGTTGCTTCTGGAACAATTGTTACACAATGGCAGGCAAAATTAGATAAACTTAAAAAACCAGTAGGTGTAAGTTATATCTGGGGTGGTGATCAAGAAAACCAAAGTGAAGGTTTTGGTACTTTAGGAATCGCTTTATTGGCTGCTATTATCTTGGTTTACCTTGTAATGGTAGGACTTTATGATAGTTTCGTTCACCCGTTTGTTGTATTGTTTGCAATTCCGTTATCATTTATTGGAGCGATGTTAGCATTAGCATTAACAAATAATACATTAAACATCTTTACGATCTTAGGTATCATCATGCTGATTGGTCTGGTGTGTAAGAATGCGATCATGCTTGTCGATTATACCAACCAGCGAAGAGCTGCAGGAGAATCGATTAGAACAGCATTGATTCAAGCAAATCACGCACGTTTACGTCCGATCTTGATGACAACAATTGCGATGGTATTTGGTATGTTCCCAATTGCATTAGCATCTGGAGCTGGAGCTGAGTGGAAAAACGGTCTTGCTTGGGTAATTATCGGAGGATTAATTTCTTCTTTATTCTTAACCTTGATTGTAGTTCCTGTAATCTATAACATCATGGAGAAAATCATTCATAAATTCTCTAACGGAGAAAAAATCGATTACGAAGCTGAAATGGTTGCTGATTATGAGCATACAGAATTAAGCGAAGACGGTTTTAATCCGAAACATACACATTAAAAAAATTAAATTTCAATTTTTTTAAATTCCAAATTCCAAAAATCCCGAATTCCTTAAATTGGAATTTGGGATTTTTTTTTTGTTTATTTGTATCTCATCTAAAAACTACTATGCTACAAAAAAATAAGTCTGCCGCGATTGGTTTTATTTTTATAACCATGTTAATTGACATTACCGGATGGGGAATTATCATACCCGTAATTCCAAAATTGATAGAAGAGTTAATTCACGGCGATATTAGCGAAGCCGCTAAAATTGGCGGCTGGTTAACTTTCGCGTATGCGATAACTCAGTTTGTTTTTGCACCTGTTATTGGAAATTTAAGTGATAAATATGGTAGAAGACCTATTATATTAATTTCGCTTTTTGGATTTTCATTAGATTATTTGCTGCTTGCTTTTTCTCCAACAATTGCCTGGCTGTTTATAGGCCGAATTATTGCAGGAATCACTGGAGCAAGTATCACAACTGCTTCGGCTTATATTGCAGATGTGAGTACTGCCGAAAATAGAGCTAAGAACTTCGGTTTAATTGGTGCTGCTTTTGGTTTAGGATTTATTATTGGTCCTGTTATTGGCGGTTTATTAGGTCAATACGGTTCAAGAGTTCCGTTTTATGCTGCAGCCGTTTTGTGTATGGTTAACTTTCTGTATGGATTTTTTATTTTACCGGAATCACTTAAAAAAGAACATCGCAGAGAATTTGACTGGAAACGTGCAAACCCTATTGGTGCTATTTTAGGGTTAAGAAAACACCCAACTTTAATTGGATTAATTTCAGCTATATTTTTATTATATGTCGGCTCACATGCTGTACAAAGTAATTGGAGTTTCTTTACCATTTATCAATTCAATTGGGACGAACGAATGATCGGAATTTCTCTTGGAATAATTGGTTTATTAGTTGGGGTTGTACAAGGAGGATTAGTGCGCTGGATTAATCCGAAATTAGGAAACGAAAGAAGTATTTATATTGGTTTAGCCTTATACACCATCGGAATGTTGTTATTTGCTTTTGCTACAGAAAGCTGGATGATGTTTGTCTTTTTAATTCCGTATTGTCTTGGTGGCATTGCTGGCCCAGCATTGCAATCTGTCGTGGCTAGTAAAGTATCACCAAGCGAACAAGGTGAAATTCAAGGAACATTAACGAGTTTAATGAGTGCGTCTGCAATTATTGGTCCGCCCATGATGGCGAACACATTTTACTTTTTTACGCATAGCGATGCACCTTTCAAATTTGCAGGAGCACCTTTTATATTAGGAGGAATTTTGATGTTATTGAGTACAATTGTTGCTTATTTTTCATTAAAGAAACATGTTGCTCCAAAAACAGAAAACAATCAATAACAGCCTATATTTTGATAAAGAAAAAGCCTTCATTTTGGTAAATGAAGGCTTTTTTTATTGAAAGTTAGAACGCTTATTCTTTAATAATTTTCATTGATTTTTCTTTTCCGTCAGATTTTACATTTAAGAGGTAAACACCTGTTGAAAGATGTGATAAGTCAATCTCAGAATGAGTACTATTTATCTTTTTAAATAAAACAGATTCCCCTGAAACAGTAAAGATTTGAACCTCATCAATTACAGAAGTATGATTAACTGTTAATATGTTTTTTACTGGATTAGGATAAAATTTGAAACCAGATAAAGCAAAATCAGGTGTAGAAAGTGATCCATTTAATTTGGCTGTCACAGCAAGACGATTTTTACTTTCAATTCCGTTGATAGTTTGAGAAGCATAATAGGTTGTACCATTGACTAAAATAGTTGATAGAGGTAGAGCAGTTTCTAAAGTTTTATTTGTTGGAGTATTTTGAGAACTATACCATTTTATGTTTTCTCCTTCAACCGTAATAGCAGCTAAAGTTTGTCCAAGTTTAAATTCGTAAACAATCGCATTTTCACTTTCGCCTTCTACAATTGGTGCTGGCGGATCTATTGAAATATAGAACATTACAATACATCCATTTTCATCGCGCGCCATTATTTGATAAACACCAGGTACTAAATCTGAAAAGGTATTGTTATTTGAAAATTCATATAAACCAGGAGAAATTGCAAACATGATTGTTCCTGTTCCTCCTTGAGCATTTATAGTTGCAGTTTGATTCTGAACATTAATAACTGCGGTTAGTGGAGATACTGGTTGAGATATTGTATTTGTTACTATTGACATACATCCATTAGCATCCTTTACAGTTGTATTATATGTGCCAGCATTTAAATTACTAAAAGTATCATTAGACTGAAATGGACTGCCATTAATTGAATAAAGATAAGGTGCCTGTCCTCCCATTGCCATAACTCTAATTACACCAGAGCTATCTCCATAACAGCGTATAGTATTTATTATTTGAGCTGTAATTACAGGAGCACTCACTTGATTAATAACTGCCTGCATAGATGTTGTAATATTTTGAGCATCTCGAACCATTATCATGTAATTACCTGGATACAAATTAGTAAATACATTTGTACTTCTATATGTAGCCCCATTGTCTAATGAATATTGATATGGAGTTGTACCTCCCGTTGCATTTATCGTTATCGTTGCTCCAGCATTGCAAGTAGCTGATGTTGCAGTATAAGTTGCAGAAAGTGCAGGTTGTTTTACAATAGTTATAGCGCCTGGTGAAAATTCACAATTACTAGAATCGATAATTTTTACAATGTAAACACCAGAAGACAGATTGTTAAATACATTTGATGTTTGATAACCAATGATTGGTACTCCATTGCTATTTCCAAGTGAATAGATATACGGAGCAGTTCCTCCATTTGCATTTACAGTAATAGTATTATTGGTAACCACAGCCGTTGATGTTAATTGATTAGGCTGACTTATTCTAACTGATACTATTGACTTACAAGCATAAGAATCCTTTACTGTAATAGTATAATCTCCAGCTTTCAGATTATTAAATACGTTTCCTTCCTGATAGATCAAATCATCCAGCGAATAGGTAAATGGTGCTTTTCCTCCAGAAGTATTTACTATAACTGAACCATTGTTATTGCCAAAACAAGTTACATTCGAAATATACTGCGCAGTAATCGATGGTGGAATTGCAGCTCCAATAGTTAAGGACGCAAATGCTATAGTTCCTTTCGCATCTTTTACACGTGCAACATAAGGACCTGGATTTAATACAGCTGTGTTTGAAGTTGTATAAGTTGCTCCATTATCAAATGAATATTGATAAGGGGGGTTACCTCCAACTGCGTATGCAGTTACTGTTCCTGTAGGAGTGTAACATGTTGCAGGAGTTTCTGATGTTGCCAGGTTAAGTGGTGTTGTCTCGGGAATAATTATGTTCTGTTGTAATGACGTACAGTTTCTTGAATCATTAATTATTATATTGTAAACACCCCCAGGGAGATCATTAAAGACATTAGATGTTTGAGGCGATCCTATTGACGTGCCATAATAATCTTGAAGTGTATAGGTATAAGGAGCAGTTCCACCTGTTGCATTCACAGTAATTGTTTCGTATTCAACCGCAGCTGTAGATGCGAGTACAGCAGGTTGTGATATTGTGTAAGTCATGTTGGAAATACATTCGTTACTGTCTTTTACTCTTATCATGAAAGTACCTGGAAAAAGATTTGTAAAAGTAGCACTAGATTGAAAAGGACCCAAATTAAATGAATAAAGATATGGTGCTTTTCCTCCTACAGGAATTACTTGTATTACAGCATCATTACTGCCATAACATTTTACAGGAGAAACAAGAGCAGTGGTAACTGTTATAGGATCTAAAGGAGCCAAAACGGTTGAAAGACTAAAAATACGTCCCTGTGCATCTCTAACCTTCATTGCGTAATTTCCAGGAATTATACCTGTGACAACATTTGAAGAAGAATAATTAGCTCCATTATTAAAAGAATAAGAGTATGGTTTACTGCCTCCAACAGCATTTATAGTAATTGATGGCGCTACGCTAGTACAGGTAATAGGTATTGTGACAGCAGTAGCAAAAAGGGCTGTTGAAGAAACTGTTATTCCAGTTTTAGTTGCTGTGCATCCTCTTGAGTCGGTGATAATTGCGCTGTAAGTTCCCATTGGTAAACCTGCAAAAACATTAGAATTTTTTGGAGGACTTAGTAATACGTCATTTTGATCTTTAATAGCAAAAAGATAAGGAAGAACCCCGCCAGAAGGAGTAATTGTTATTTTACCGTCAGTGATGAACGGTGTTGTACTATTTACAACAGTTGTATTCAATACTAATACAGCAGGCTGTGTTACTGAAAGTTTTATTGAACTTATGCACCCTGCCGCATCTTTTACGCTTGCAGTATATTGTCCAATTGATAAATTTGTAAAAATATTAGTTGTGCTATATCCATTTCCTAGAGAATAAGTATAAGGTGCAGTTCCTCCGCTATTCACAGATATTTCTATCATTCCATTTTGAGCGCCATTACAGCTTATATGGGTAGTAACTGTTTTCATGCTTACGTTCGTATATGGTTTTAGATCATAACTAATCCAGCCTATGTTACCAAGAGCGTCTTTTACATAAAAATTAGTATTTCCAGCGGCTAAATTGACAGTATTATTGGTAGAATAAGTTTTCCCTGAATCATACGAATATTGATACGGAGCAGTTCCTCCAGAAGCATTAATAGTCATCGTGGCAGTACTATTTGTACAGCTTAAAGGTGTACTATTAACTGCATTTATTAAAATAGGAGTAGGTAATACAATTGCCACGTCTACATTTTCAGATTTACACCCATTAGCATCTTTAACAGTTATAGAATAATTACCTGTGGGCAATCCATTATAGATTATTGCGGTGAGATCTTCAAACATTATCTCACCTGTAGCGCTTTTTTTTAAGGTATAATAATAAGGAGCAGTTCCTCCAGCTGGATTTACTTTTACGACTCCTCCAATTTGACCATTATTAGTATCGTATGAGACATTTGCCGTCATAGTTACAGGAATATATGGTTTTACAATAATATGAGCTTGAGCTTCATTACCAATAGCATCCTCCATAAGTATAGAGTAAGTTCCTGCTGTTAAATTAGACAAACCAGGATTACTGCTTGTAAAAGTCGAGCCATTGTCATAGGAATAAAGATAAGGAGGTACACCACCAGAAGGATTTATAGTTAAGGAAGCAGTATTGTTTTGACAAGTTATAGGAGTTTTAACAGTATTCAAAATAATTGGGTTTGCCAGTGACAAGATTAGGTTATTGTTTTCTGCCTTACATCCATTAGCATCTGTAACACTCATAGTGTAAGAACCGGCAAGCATGCCTTTAAAAACCTTAACACTAGAGTTATCAGCTATTATACTGCCTGTATCATTATTTCTTAAAGAATATTTATAAGGCGCAGTACCTCCAGAAGCACCTGCGAATATTGTTCCGCCTATTTGCCCGTCATTGTTTATTGTCTTAATGTCCAGACTCATTACTAATGGAGCATCAGGCTGAGAAACTGCTGCCACAAAAGATCTGTCACAATTTGCGGCATCTTTAATAGTGATTATATAATTTCCAGCTTCTAAAGAAGCGAAAACATTATTTGTTGAAAATGAAGAACCATTTAGCGAATAAAGGTATGGAGCTGTACCGCCAGAAACAGCTGCAGTAATTTTTCCTGAAGCAGAACCATAACAGGTTGCGTTGTTCGTATTTATTGTAGCTATTAAAGGCTCTGGTGGAGCAATTTTTTGAGACATACTTATCATACATCCCTGATTATCTGTTACGGTTATTTGATAATCTCCCGCAAATAAACCGCTAAAGACATTACTTGTTTGATAGCCGTTTCCAATTGAATAGATATAAGGTGGATTTCCTCCTATTGCTGTAACAGCAGCAATAGCACCATTACCATTGCATTCTAGAGGTTTAGTTATAGCTGTTGTCATTACTAATGGAGTGGCTGGCTCTACAATCAATTGTGTTGTGTAGATACAGTTGCCTGCATCTCTAATCCTTATAGTATATGATCCTGCATATATGTTAGTAAATAGATTTGAAGATTGGTAAGTTATCCCGTTATTTAATGAATATTGATAAGGAGCTATACCGCCTGCAGCATTTACTGTAATTGTTGAGACAGGAGTACTAGAACATTGGCTAATTTTAGTATGAGTTACCGTTGCAGTTAAATTAATTAATGGAGCAACAACTATAGAATTTGTTACATCACAATTACCAGCATCTCTTGTGTTAATAATGTAGACTCCTGCTGTCAAATTAGAAAAAACATTAGCGGCCTGATAGGGGCTGCCATTTATTGAATATACATAAGGAGCTATTCCTCCCGATGACATAACACGTAATGTAGCATTACTTACACAATCTAATGGTTTTGTAATTACTGCTGATGTAACTAAAGCAGACGGAGTATTTATAGCAATTTGAGTTGGCGCCTCAAAATTCTGAGCATCCTTAACTTTTATTGCATAAGTTCCAGCAGGAAGATAATTAAAAACATTTGAAGACGTATAATTAACTCCGTTATTGATTGAATAACTGTATGGAGGTGTTCCTCCTGTTGCAGTAACTGTTATAGTTGACGTAGCCCCAAAACAATTTATAGCACTAGCTGTGGCAATTACAGCAAGAGGGGCTGGTGCCGAAATAACTATGTCGTTTTGTGTTGCGAAACATTCGTTAGTATCTTTAACATAAACTGTATAACTTCCTGGAGCTAAATTTGAAAAAATATAGCTAGCCTGATAATTAATTCCATCCAAAGAGTATTGGTAAGGATAAGTCCCTCCATTCGCAATAATAGTTATGTTTTTATCTTCGATAAGAGGAATTATTGATATCGGTGTTGGCTGACTAAGAAAAGTATCAACCATTGCCGTACATCCAAGAGCATCAGTAACGCTGACATTGTAATATCCTGCAACTAAATTATTGTAGGAGTTAGTACCGGGTAGTGACTGTCCATTTAAGCTATAAACAAAAGGAGCTTTTCCTCCAGATGCGGTTGCATTTATAGATCCTGTTTCATCTTTACAAGTAATTGTCTTAGTTTCTATTGAAACTGCTAAAGGTGCATATAGAACCAAATTAAAATAATTTGTTGTAATAGTTCCGTTATTGTCTATTCTGGCATAAATAGTTTTAGAACCAGTAGAACTAGCATATTGATTTGGCGCAGCAATTGCATTAGCATTATTATTTGCATCATCAAGACTTAAATGATAGCTGATAGTGGTTTCTGCAGGATTTAAATTCCCTAGTAAAAGAGGCTTATTAAGGTTTAAATTAAAATTAGTGTCACCTGCACAATGCTCAATATCATTAACTTGGGCATAAAATAAATTTGAAAGAAGAAAAAGAAAACAAAGTAGAGTTTTTTTCATAAAAATATATTTGTTAAATAGCCTAACAAATATAACAGAATAAATATTGTTAAAATTAAGGTTTCCCGTAAAAGCGTAAAAAAATTGAAAGCCAAAGTGAAAACTTCTACTTCAAGTACAAATAATGATTATAATAATCAATAATCGCCTTTCCTTCCAGCAAAACATCCGCGCCAATAATGCCATGAACAGGCTTAGTTTTGTACGATGCCAGAGCTTCATTAACATGCGAAAGATCAAAAATAACAATACTAAAATCTTTGTTTTTCCAGCTGCCAACCTGTAATTTGTTATGAGAAGAAATTTGAGTTTCCATTCCCGTTGCGCCAGCGCCAGAAGCCTTGGTTTTAGATTGCTTTGCCTGCAATTCAAAATGTTCAATACTTTCAAACCCGATGCAGGAATTAGAAGCACCGGTATCTAAAATGAAACTTCCAGAAATACCATTGATTTTTGCCTTAATCGCTAAATGCTGTGTTTTGGTAATTTTGAATTTTATTTTTTGGTATTTTTCTTTTTTGAGAAGTTTTTGAAGATTTTCCATTTTTTATAGGGATTGAAAACCAAAAATAAACCAATTAGCGTCAATAAACTAATGATGTAGACGATATAATTTGAAGAATTTTCAGACTCAGAAATAGTTCCATAATACACAAAAGCACTCCAATAATAAGGTGATTTTTTAGCATTTGGAATATTCGGATCGTTTAGGAAATCTCTTTTAGCGTTAGCATTTGCTTCAAAATAAGGCTGTTTGTTTTTGATGTTTTTGTAGAAATCATCCATAAAAACAGAAGTCGTATAATCATTTACTTTCCATAAAGAAAAAAGTAAATTCTGTGCGCCGGCAAACTGAAAACCTCTTGCAACGCTCATTGCACCTTCTGCTTTATACATTTTTCCAATTCCAGTTTCGCAGGCACTTAAAACCACTAAATCGGGATTTATATTAAGATTGTACAACTCCGAATATAATATTTCCTGATCGTAGAATTTAATACTTGCAGGAGTTTCTAAATCGCCAGAAGAAGCGTGCGTGCTCAAATGTAGAATAGAATAATGAGAAGCATTCTTTTTGAAAGCAGCAAAACCAGCATCTGAATTTTCTAAATATTTTCCTTTAAAATTATTTCGAATGGATTCTAATTCTTTCTTCGAATAACTTAATTCAAAAGCGGTTTTCTCGAAAACTGGGAAAATCCCTAAAACAGTCTTTTCTGATTTTGAGATTGGTTTTGAATTTAGATAAATGTTTGCAGAAGTATTATATGCGATTTTGAAATCATTCAATAAATAATGCATTTTTGCAAAATTGGTTGTGTTTGATTTGTTAGTAATTAAAGCTTCAAACGGCAGGAAATTTAAAATTCCGTCAGGAACAATAACGAGATTTTGATAAAGATAATTGGTTGGTAAATTTAATAAATCATAAGCTGCTTTTCCAGCACTGTTGTAACCCGAAATGTCATTTGTAATCGAATTTGCATCGTTGAAGTAATCTATGAATCGCACAATTGTATACATTTTCCCATCACCTATAGGAACTCGATTTAGAAAAATTCGATTATTTTCTAAAATGAAATAATACAATTTTTCAGCACCCATAAAATAATAAACCATAATCGCTTTATCATTTTTTAATTTTGAAAACAATGCTTTCAAATCGCAGTCTTCGGGAATATAATCTGCCTTTTTAGATTGTGTTTCTTTCAGCGAAAGCATCAATTCACTTTGTTTCTTTATGAGTTGATTTATTTCTGAAATATTAGCTAAATCGCCCTTTTGCTGTTCTTTTAAAATGGAGTTATTTAAATTTTGGAGTTGAAATAATAACTGTTTTTCTTCTATTGAAGCATTTTTGATATTAGAACGATAACTTTTTAAAATTCCAGATTTTGTTCTTTCAGACAATTGAAAGGCTTTTTTTAAATAGTCAGCTTTGTTTTCCTTCTGGTATAAATCATTATAAATAGAAATACACTTTTCTGTTCGATTTCTTGCTCGCAGTTGTGCAATGATTTTTGAGTTTTCGTAAATCAAAGAATTCATTACTAAATCTTCAATATAAAAAGAAAGTTCAAATGCTTGTAATGCTTTTTTGGGTTGCTTAAATTGCAAGATTTCTGCCTGCAAATCGAGCGCATCAATTAAAACCGTTTCAGCATATAGCTGGTTCTGATTTGGGAGCGTATTTTTTGTATTATAATTAGGAATTAGAGTTCTAAAAACAATAGAAATTTGCTTTGTACTTTCATCGTATTTACTTTCATCAAAAAGCAATAACGCTTTCTCGTAATACAATTTTGCAAGTTTTCTAGGCTGTTGATTTTTTGTTTCTAAAAACAGTTTTTCAGCTTTGTCTAAATAAAAATGCGCTATTTCGAAGTTTCTTCTTTGGCGGTTAAAAGAGGCGAGACTTCTATAAGAATTGGATAAAGTCTCCGATTGTTCTTTTTCATTTTTCAAATATTTTATGGAAGATTCAAATGCATTTTCAGCTTTTCTGCTTATTTCGGGAATTAATAGATTTCCACCTGAACTTAGTAAATAATTATTTCCTAGATTATTCAACAAAACGCCTTTTTGAGAATTTGATAATTTCTCTGTTTTCAAAGTATTTTCTAATAATTCAATTGCTAGAGAAGTTTTTCCAGAACTCTGATAAACATTAGACAAATTCAGAATTGCGGCCACTTTCTGCGATTCATTTTTCTGTAGATTGGCAATAAAGTAATATTGTTTTATGGTGTTTTCAGCATTATCACAATCGCCCAAAATAGTATATAAATTCCCCAAAGGTTTCAGACAATATTCAATTATATCGTAATTCTTAAGTTTGTTTATCTGATAAAGCTGCCAAGCCTTCTCGTAGCTTTTTATAGCATTTCCAGATTGCCCAAATTGATTTTCGTAATAGGCTTTATTGCAGTTTAAAACCACAATTGCCAGAAGTTCAGCTGTAGATTTTGATTTAGAACTTTTCCAGAAATCAGCTTCAGTATTCGTTAAATTTTGTAACGCTTCCGCGGAAGGAGCAGCGACGAAACTATCAACAGCATTATATATTTTATCCTCTTGAGAAACAGATTGCTGTCCGAATAAAATCAGAGTTGAAAAGAACAATATAAAGCAGTACAATTTTGTCATTTAAAAGAGGTGATTTTTTTTGCCACGAATTTCACGAATTTCCACAAATTTTTTGAGCCACTATTTTAAACTTTTTAATTCGTGAAAATTCGTGAAATTCGTGGCAAACTTTCTTCGTGTATCTCTGCGAAAACTTTGTGCATCTCTGTGTAATATACTATTAAAACTTCCAGATTCCATAAAACTGAAAATAATTAAAATTCTGCTCAAAGTTAATGACGTACCTCGCGCCCAAACTCGGGCCAATTCTTACCGCTCCAATAGTCAAGTCTAATAACAATCCAGTTTTTAAATTAGTAAACGAATTTTTTACAGCATTTGAATTGTTTACCGTTTCCAACACAATTTTATCCGAATCGCCTTCAAAAGTTTCAATTTTGATACTTTGATTTTCTTCTTGCGAAACATTGAAATTAGCCTGCAAACCCGCGCCAACGCCAATATAATTATTAATGTTGTAGCGAATAAGAACAGGAATTTCCCAATTCACGCTTTTATTTTCAGTGCTTGTAGTCGTTCGCTGTCTTTGTTTTACACCATTTGCATTAGTAATAACGGCATCAACTACACTTTCGGCACTGTCGTATTTATTGATGCTGTTGAGCCATTCTGCCTGCCAATAAAAACGATAGGATTTAAAAGGAGAAATTGTCGCTCCAACAAAATAACTCGTCGAATTGTCTAAATCAGGATATAAATTGTAACCTGCTTTTGCACCAATCGATATTCCTGGAGAAAATCGGGTAGTGGCATAGTTGGTAATGATAGGTTCGTTTTTATCAAAAATAATGGCTGTTCTGCTTTTGGTTTTTACTTTATGAAAGTCTTTGTTAAACTTCATCGAATATTTTACAAAACCCTTTGTACTGTCTTTTTCCTGTACATTTTTCTGCTCACTTCCAGGCAGATAAATATTTTTGAAAGTAAAAAAGATTTGTTTTTGTTTAATAATCGTATCGAGGCAGCTTGTGGTTGGTTCTTCGCCTTTTGGACAAATTGGACATTCTGGATACATGCTTTCGATCTGAAATGTTTTCTTGTCAAACATGTCTGGAATATCCGTTTCCAGTCGAATCATTCTTGCTGGACCTTCGCCGTTGTTTTGAAAGCGGGTTTTAAAATTCACTCTTTTAAAACGCACCAATCTATAACTCATAAAACTCCCATTAGAACCCATTTTATTTGGATCGTGAGACGTTACAATTTCCATTTCGAGGTTTTTTACTTTGTGGTTTTTAAAACTTCTATTTGGCACAAAAATCCCGCGCATGGTAACCGTAGCGCTGGTATCTTTAATCATTTCTGGAGTAGTTTTAAACGTATAAAAAATATTCCGAGTTTCACTTGGGTTTGCATCATCAAATTCTAAAACAGAAACATTATGATACGTTTTATGCGCATCGGCCAATGAAGCGTCGAGATCTTCTTCCGTCGTTGTGTTTCTGTATTTTTTGATTTTAAAAGTGTTTTCGGCAGAAGCCAAATACGACTTTGTATCATCAAGATCCTCAACCGAAGCGATAGTATTTTCTTTTACCTCGCGTTCGTTAGCATAAGTTCTAAAATCGACTAATTCAAAATTATTGCTTTTAAACTGTTTCTCATTATAAAATAAATACAGTTTGCCGCTGGCAACATAATTTTCTAAATTTTGATAACTCACAACAACTACCATTTCTTGTTCTGGAATTGGGTCACAGTTTTTTAAAATCGCAAAACCGTTTTGATCTGCTATTGATGCGATGTCTTTGTAATTAGTATCGGTAATATCATTTACTGCAACTTTTTTAGGACGCGTTGCCGGAGGTTTTCCGTTGTCGTAATTGTTAGTTACGGCAAGTCTTGCGGTATAAGTTCCTTTGTTTTTATACACATGTTTTGGCTGTGCTTCTTTGCTGTAATGTCCGTCGCCAAGTTCCCATAAATAAGAATAACTTGGTTTTGGCGCACCAGCAATCGGAATTAAAGGCGGTGTTTCGGGTTTAAAAGTAACCTGATTTCCGTTTTGATTGTAAATGATATTGGCTCTTCGGGTGATGGTGTCTTTTGCTTTGGTCTGCGAAAACGCCATTGTCGATAAAAGAAAAATTAAATAATAAAAATGTCTTTTCATATCGAGGAGGTTTTTTTAGCCCTGATGGGAGCGGCATCCTTTTTCTGGCTTCTTTAGACAGAAAAAGATACAGCGGACAGCAGGATTAGCTTCTGAAAATTATCAGAACTGATTGTAAAACAGATTAAATGTAAAAAAAAGTGATGAGCAAATCACCACTTTTTCTTAAAAAGTATTTTGTAAGTTACTGAATAGCATTGATTGCTGCTACCAGTTGTGCTTCTGTACCGACTGTTGTTTCGGCAAGAGTGAAAGTGTAAACATCGCCCGCAGCTACTGTCACGCCTTTGATTGCGTAACGCCATTGACCATTATCTTCGGTTGCAAAAATCACGTGACAAGCTAAACCAATCGGAATTTGTCCGTAGTGTTCGCTAAACAATCCTGCAGCAGTATAAGTGTCTAATTTTGCCAATGCATTTGTTCCTTCGCCATCGTAAGACAAATAAATTGCACTGTTCGTATTATCATAACCATCAGGAGCATCTGCCAGAATAGTAGTTTTAGGTCTCGGATCACTGTAAAAACGGTCAACATTTGTCCATCCAAAGTTTCCAAAAGTCACATAGTAATTTGTTCCTTCACCTTGTACGCCGCCTTTTCCGTTTGTACCATCAGCATTTGCTTTAGCTTCTCTCCATACTAAATCCTCTTTTTCGTCAAGAGTACCATTCCATAAAGTCATAGTATTGTCTACGCCATCTGTTAAAGCAGCAGGAACAATCATATTCATTGTACAAGAAGTTTGAAGCGCAACGCCGCCCTGAGTAGCTTTGATGTAGAATTCTCCTCCTGAGATTAACAGATTTTTATTTCCGTCTGCCATAACTCCCATTGTAGGTTTGTTGGTAATCAACATATTTCCTTTGTCAAAAAGTTCGATATATTCAATATCTACCGCTCCCGTAACAGCTACACCATTTTTGGTTAAACAGCTTGCATTGATGTTTACTTTTACACCTTTGGCAGAAGTAAATGTGATTATGCCACTCACCGGAGTTACCGTAAAGTTTTGAGTGTTTTTCTTGATTCCTTTTTCGGTAATACCTTTAAAAGCAGCTGCCGTTGGAGGTAAGATCAAGTTGTCGTCGCCGTCGCTGTTATCGCAGCTTACTAATGTCGTTATAGCGAATAATAAAAGTCCGATTGATTTAAAATTTGTTTTCATGATATTCAGTTTTAATAGTTAATTTTTAATAGATGTTAATTGCGGGGAAATTGTTACCCCTGTTTTTACTTTAATTTTAGTTTTATATAAGTAGATCAACTGCGGTTAAAATTTGTTACCCCTCTTTTTGTTTTTTTTCGAATTTATTTTGAAAGGCATTTATCTTCAAATAAATTCCCGTCTTCGTCTACTGCAACCAGAATGTTTTTTTTCTGTGAATGTGCTGCGATAAAATAAATCCAGACGATAGACCAAAGACCCAATGTCATAAAAGTGATACAGAGATGAAGAGGATGATTGATGGCTTTTTTTTCTTTAGATAAAACCACGTAAGGAAGTTTTTCGCTATGCTCAACAATTACAAAACCATTTCTAATTTTGGTAGAAAGCATTTTCTGAAATTGATCTAGATTTTTGTCGTTTATAAATTGATAACTTTCCATTTCTCTTAATTTTTTAATTGTTTTAAAAGATTGTTCTTTCAGTATATCAACTTGATTGTATAATTGTTACCCCTTATTTTGAGATTTATTTAAGATTCTTTTCTACATTAGCTATAAAAAGTTTTTTTTATGGGCCAAAGTAAAATTCATCCAGACCAAATGTATATAGAAGGACTTGCTGCAAATGATTCGGCAATAATTCAGTCTATCTATAAAAAGTTTGTTCCCAAAGTCGTTTTTTTTATCATGAACAATTCTGGAGATAAAGAACAAGCGCAGGATGTGGTGCAAGAAGTGATGATTTTACTGTTTAATCAGGCTAAAGCCAAATCGCTTGAATTGACTTGCCCGTTTGATGCCTACTTTTTTTTATTATGTAAAAGAAAATGGCTCAACGAATTCAAAAAATCTTCTAACAAAGGGGTAACAATTACAGAAGACATTGTATCTATGAATGAATCTGCAATTGAATTGATTGGACATACAGAAGAGTTTGACGAAAAACAACAGCTTTTTGACACCATGTTTCAGAAATTAGGAGACAAATGCCAGGAATTATTAAAGCTGAGCTTTACCATTAAATCGATGGAAGAAGTTGCCGAAAAATTAAACGTTACTTACGGATATGTTCGTAAAAAGAAATCGTTATGTATTGGCCAGTTGACACAATGGATTCAGGAAACGAAAAACTTTAAATCATTAAAAAAATAATTAGTCATGAACGAAGAACGCTATATATTATTCGATCAATATCTTCAGGGCGAAATGAATGTTGAGGAAAGAACTAATTTTGAAAAACAACTGGCTGAAGATGCTGCATTGGCTTCGGAATTGGAAACTTTTAAGGAAATGCATTTTCAATTAGAAAATAAATTTAAACATGAAGCCGAAAGAGAAGCGTTTACAGCAAATCTGACTAAAATATCAGACAAACATTTTAATAATAATACAAAACCAAAAGTTTTAGTGCTCAAGCCGTGGTATTACGCCGTGGCATCTTCTGTAGCCGTTTTGTTTGGATTGTTCTTTTTTAACTACGATCAGAATCCTAGTTTCGCAGATTTTAATCATCCAGAGAAAGCTTATTTTACAGAAAGAGGAGCGACAATTGGTCTTTTGAAAGTTGCAGAAACAGCTTATAATACTAAAAACTACGGAAAGGCAGTTAATGCCTTTGAGCAGATTTTGAAAGTAGAAAAAACACCCGAAATTCAATATTTTTACGGCGTTTCGTTATTAGAAGAAAATCAATTTAAGAAAGCCGAAACTATTTTTATAGATTTAAAAGCAGGAACGTCTGTTTATAAAGAAAAAGCAACTTGGAATCTGGCCTTATCAAAACTGAAACAAAAAGATTATAAAGGCTGTAAAGAAATCTTGCAGACTATTTCGCAAGATTATGAAAATTACGATGACGTAGAAGAATTATTAGATGCATTAAACTAAGCTTATTTTAACATTTAAGAAAAACGAGGAATTTCTGCAAAGAGGTTCCTCGTTTTTTTGTTTATCTAGTCATTGCAAGGACGAGGAACGAAGCAATCACATTGAGTAGACAAGTGCAATAATTTTTATCCTTTTTTTGTCCTAAAATACATCAAATTCAACTTTTAATTTTTACATTCGGTCAACCAAAAAACAAACCCTAAACCTGAATGAAAAAAATTACCCTATTACTATTTATAGTGGTTTCTCAAACCCTTTTCTCCAATACCAAAATCACCGAAAACGAAAAACTTACTGCCACTTGCAAGGTTTGGGGTTTTCTGAAATACTATCATCCAAAAGTCGCCAATGGAGATTTTAACTGGGATCAGCAATTACTCGATGTTTTACCCAAAATCGATAAAGCACAGACAAAAGAAGAGTTTTCATTAATACTTGTCAATTGGATAGATTCTTTAGGCGAAGTGCCGGCAATTGCGCCAATTATTACAGAAAAAGAGGCAGACTATTTTGATAAAAACTTTGATTTGTCTTGGATCAGCACAAACAAACTGTTCTCGAAAAATCTTTCTAAGAAATTGAAATTTATAGAAGAAAATAGATTTCAAGGAAAACAGTATTACGTAGAAGGAGCGGAACATGTTGGAAATATTTTTTTAAAAAATGAAAGTTCTGGACGTCCAGATTTTAACAATAGAGATTCGAAACTGCGAATGATTTTTATGTATTGGAATTTAATTGAATATTTTTTTCCAGATAAATACCAAATGGATCAGAAATGGGATGCAACTTTAGAAAAAATAATACCTCAGGCTATTGGTTCTAAAGACCAAATGGAATTTTATGTTACAATGAGAAAATTAGTGTCTCGATTAGATGACAGTCATACAGAGTTTTTTATATACCCTATGGCTTCAGCTCCAAGAAAGCCTAGAACATATTTTCCAGCTGATGGTAAAATAATAGATGAAAAGTTAGTTGTTACAGAAATTTTAGGAGACAGTCTTGCACAGGCTGATGATATAAAAATAGGAGATGTAATTACCAAAATAAATGATAAAACAATAAAAGAGCTTATTCAAGAAAATAGAGATATGATTTCTGCTTCAAATGAGCCAAAGTATTTAGAAAAATTGGTAAAAATAATATTGGAGAGCCGTTTAGATACAATTAGAGTCGAGTTTCTAAAAGACGGAAAGTATAGTACAAAAACAATGACTTGGTTAGATTATCATGAGTCTCATAGAAATGAATTTAAAAAAGGGGCTCAGAAAAAAAGAGAGAAATTTAAACTTTTAGATAACAATATTGGTTATGTAGATATGGGAATTTTAAAAGTGAGACATATTCCGGATATGATTGAGATGCTAAAATCGACTAAAGCAATTGTTTTCGATATGAGAAATTATCCAAACGGAACTTTTGAAGGAATAGCCAATTTTATAAACCCTCATGAAAAGAAATTTGCCATTTACACACATCCAGATTTAACCTATCCAGGAAGATTTAAATGGAGTGAAGGAACTTCTATTGGTTTTGAAAATAAGGATAATTATAAAGGAAAGGTAATTGTACTGCTTAACGAGAAATCTGTGAGCCAATCTGAATGGACAGCTATGTGTTTTCAATCGTCTGGTAACGCTACAATTATAGGAAGCCAAACAGCTGGAGCAGATGGTAATGTCTCTGAAATTGATTTTGAAGGATTTCACACACTATTTTCAGGAATTGGCGTATTTTATCCAGACAGAAAAGAAACACAAAGAATAGGAATTGTACCCGATATTGAAGTAAAACCAACCATAAAAGGCATTCAAGAAGGAAAAGATGAGGTTTTAGATCGTGCTTTAGTATTTATTGAATCTGGGAAATAAATAGTTTAGTTTTTGTCATTTCGAGCGAAGTCGAGAAATCACAGCCCATTTTCTGCAATCTTGTCATCCTGACGAAGGAAGGATCTTCGTTGATTACTCACGTGCAGTACTTCTTTTAATTTGTTTATAATGATGGAGTTACTTGCGAAGATCCTTCCTTCGTCAGGATGACAAGATTGTGGGTAAAAACCTAAATAGAGTAAATTATACAAACCTTTGTCAAAGTTTTAAACTTTGACAAAGGTTTCATTTTTCGCCACATTTCAAAAAGAAAAAAAATCCGTAAAAATCCGCGTTTTCACAAAGTGAATCAGTATAATCCGTGTGCCAATCTCAGAGAATTGCTATTCTTTTAATATTGTCGTAATTTTGACTTTTTTAAAATTATAACAATTGAGCACAACTATAATTACCGATACACACACCCATTTATATTCTGAAGAATTTGATCAGGATCGTGACGAAATGATGCAGAGAGCTATAAACGCTGGAGTAACTCGTTTTTTTATTCCAGCGATAGATGCAGCTGCAACACAATCGATGTACGATTTGGAGAAAAACTATCCCGAAAATGTATTTTTGATGATGGGTTTGCATCCTACTTACGTGAAAGATAACTATCTAGACGAGCTAAAACATGTAGAAACCGAATTGGCCAAAAGAAAGTTTTATGCAGTTGGCGAAATCGGAATTGATTTGTATTGGGATAAAACACATCTTGCCGAACAGCAAATTGCTTTTAAAAGACAAATTCAATTAGCAAAGCAATACAAACTACCAATCGTAATTCACTGTCGTGAAGCCTTTGATGAGATTTTCGAAATTCTAGAAGAAGAAAAATCAGAAGAATTATTTGGAATTTTTCACTGCTTTTCTGGAACGCACGAGCAGGCACTTCAGGCAATTTCCTATAATATGAAATTGGGGATTGGCGGTGTAGTAACTTTCAAAAACGGAAAAATCGATCAATTTTTAAATCAAATCGATTTAAAGCATATTGTTTTAGAAACCGATTCACCTTATTTAGCACCAATTCCGTATCGCGGAAAAAGAAATGAAAGTAGTTATTTGGTAAATGTAATCGCTAAATTGGCCGATTTATACGATGTTTCTGAAGAAGAAATAGCTACCAGAACCACCCAGAATTCCAAGGATGTTTTTGGGATTTAACCAAGACCTTACAATACTTTAGTTTTTTTTTTGTTCTTTTGCCCTTTAAAATAGATATGTAAATGCAGAAATTTGATGCCATTCGACCGTTTTATGATTCAGAAATAAATGAAGCACTTCATGGTGTAGTCAATCATCCGATGATGAAAGCCATGATGAATTTTACTTTTCCAGAATTAGAAGATGATGCTTGGAAAGATCAATTAAAGAAAACACATTCTATACGTGATTTTCAATGTAATTTTATCTATAACACGATTCAAAAAGTACTAGAAAAAAGTTCTGAAGGACTTACAACATCTGGCTTTGAGAAATTAGAAAAAAACACTTCTTATTTATTTATCTCTAATCACAGAGATATTTTATTAGATACTACACTGCTAAATGTTTGTTTATTCGAACATGGTTTGGTAATGACAGCTTCTGCAATTGGAGACAATCTAGTTAAGAAAGCGTTCTTAAGTACTTTAGCAAAATTGAATAGAAACTTTTTGGTTTTAAGAGGTTTAACGCCAAGAGAAATGCTGCAGAGTTCTAAATTACTGGCCGAATATATGGGGCAGTTATTACTTCGCGAAAACCGTTCGGTTTGGATTGCTCAAAGAGAAGGACGTACAAAAGACGGAAATGATGAAACCAATCCTGGAGTTTTAAAAATGATTGGAATGGGTTCTGATGAAGCCAATTTGATGGATTATTTTAAGAAAATAAAAATTGTTCCTGTTTCTATTTCATACGAATACGACCCGACTGATGTGTTGAAAATGCCACAATTAATGGCAGAAGCAAACAACGAAGTTTATATTAAAGAGAAAAACGAAGATTTCATGACCATTTTGAGTGGTATCATGGGAACTAAAAAAAGAATACACATTTCTGTAGGCGATGTTTTAGACACAGAAATTGACCAGATTGTGGCAGAAAATGATAATGCCAACAAACAAGTTCAGGCTTTAGCACAAGTAATTGACGATTCTATTTTGAAAAACTATCAATTATGGCCGACAAATTTTATTGCGTACGATATCTTAAACGGAACCAATAAATTTGCTCACTTGTATAAGGAAAACGAAAAGTCTCTTTTTGAGCGTCGTTTAGAAATGAGAATTGGCAGTGATAATCCAGTTACAAGGCAAGGATTTTTGTCAATGTACGCCAATCCTGTTGTCAATAAATTAAAATATCAGGATGTCATCTAAAGCCAAAATACTTTTAATTTATACCGGAGGAACAATCGGTATGAGTAAAGATTTTGAGACCGGCGCGCTCAAAGCTTTCAACTTTAGTAAACTGTTACAAAAGATTCCTGAGTTAAAACAATTGGATTGTGAAATCGAAACGGTTTCTTTTGAAAATCCAATAGATTCCTCAAACATGAATCCTGAAATGTGGACTAAAATTGCCACTATCATTGAGGAAAATTACATTCAATTTGACGGATTTGTAGTACTGCACGGTTCAGATACGATGTCTTATTCTGCATCGGCATTGAGTTTTATGCTCGAGAATTTAGCAAAACCAGTGATTTTTACAGGTTCGCAACTGCCAATTGGTGATTTGCGTACAGATGCTAAAGAAAACCTTATTACAGCCATTCAGATTGCTTCACTTCAAGAAAACGGAAAACCTGTAATTCATGAAGTTTGCTTGTATTTTGAATACAAATTATACCGTGGTAATAGAACTTCTAAAGTAAATGCAGAACATTTTAGAGCTTTTACAGCACCAAATTATCCTGAATTGGTAGAATCTGGTGTGCATTTAACTTTAAATTCGCATTTATTTCTTCCCATAAAAACAGACGCAAATTTAATTGTTCACAAGAATTTAGACCATCATGTAGCAATCGTAAAAATGTTTCCTGGAATGAGTGAAACTGTTTTAGGTTCTATTTTGGCGATTCCAGACTTAAAAGGAATTGTGCTGGAAACTTACGGATCTGGAAATGCCCCAACGGAAGATTGGTTTTTAAAACTAATTGAAAAAGCAATTCAAGCAGGTCTGCATATCGTAAACGTAACACAATGTTCTGGCGGAAGTGTAAACATGGGACAATACGAAACCAGTACGGCTCTAAAAGAACTAGGAGTTATCTCAGGAAAAGACATTACAACCGAAGCTGCAATTACAAAACTAATGTATTTGTTAGGTCATAATATCGAAGCACAAAACTTTAAAACGATTTTTGAAACTGCTTTACGCGGTGAGATTTCTCTTTAAACCATATAAGTTATATAAGTTCATTTTAGAAGAAGTAAAGTGTGACTTGAAGTTTGTCATTTCGAGCGAAGTCGAGAAATCGCACTCGTAAATCGACAAAGATTGGCGAATTACTGTATGGAATTTCTAGTGCGATTTCTCCTTACGTCGAAATGACAAACTATGCGTATTACCTTTGTCAAAGTTTTAAACTTTGACAAAGGCTCTAAGATAAAAATGTATGTTTCATGTTTTAAAAAAAATAGGTTCAAAGAAAAACAAAACCAATCTAAAATGAACTTATATAACTTATATGGTTCAGAAAACGTCCCACATTGGAATTTGGAATTTTAAAATATTGGAATTTAATTATTAGAATTTCTATACGGTACCGGACAAGTATCCAATTCTGTAGTTTTAGAGTTTTTGTAATAAACATAAACAATCACAGAAATAATACAGATAATTCCCTCAATCGCAACGGTAGTTCTCACGCCAAGTGAATGCGAAACATAACCAATAATTAAACTTCCCACAGGAATCATTCCTTGATATGCCATCATATAATAGCTAATACTTCTCGAACGCATATTTACAGCACTTTGTGTCTGAATGTAAATATTGATAGATGAGGTTTGTCCCATCATCCCGACACCGCTCAAAGTCATGCAAAGAAGCGTTACCGTTAAACTGCTTGAAACTGCCAAAATAATAATACTAAAACCCAGTAATAAACTAGTAGTAATCATTATTTTATTCATGTTTTTAGAGTCTTTCAAATTAGCAAGATAAACTGCACTCAAAACACATCCAATTCCGGCAGCGCTTTCAAACCAGCTGAAAGTCTGCGCATTTCCATTAAAAATATCTTTGGCAAAAACAGGCATCAGCGTATTAAAAGAAATCACAAACAAACTGCTGCACATTAACATTAAGAGCATTTTTGCCATTTCGGTTTCTTTTTTAACGTACTCTAAACCTTCAATAAGATCATCTAGCATTTTAAGTTTGTTTTCGGCTTTAACATGCGGTGTGATTTTCATCATCATCAGCGAAATCAAAACGGGAATGTAGCTAACAAAATTTCCAATAAAACAAATGTCTTCACCATATTGGTGCAAAATAATTCCGGCTAAAGCAGGGCCGATAATTCGGGCAGAATTGTTTAAAGTAGAGTTTAGAGCGACCGCATTAGCCAAATCTTCTTTATCGTTTACAATGTCAATCATCATGGTTTGACGACACGTCATATCAAAAGCATTGATAATACCTTGTATTAAACTCAGCGCCAGAATAAAGTTGATATTGTATATTTTGAGATAAATAAGCAAAGCCAATGCACCAGCCTGCAACATTGCCAAAGACTGCAGAATCATCATAGAACGGTGTCTATCGTAACGACCAATAATACTTCCGGCAATTGGTGCTAAAAAAAGTGACGGAATCATACTTAAAAAAGTCGCTAATCCTAGTAAAAATACAGAACCTGTTATACTGTAAACCATCCAGCTCACAGCCGTTTTCTGCATCCAGGTACCAATAACCGACACAGATTGACCGTAAAAGAATAACTTGAAATTTTTTGATTTTAACGCTTTAAACATGATCTTAAATATTTAATACAAAGGTCGGGATTATGATTTCATTAGAAAAATTAATAATTTTACTGATAATGAGTAGTAAAACTTATCAATATGGAAATCTATCAACTGCAGTATTTTATTAAAACGGCTGAAGTATTGCATTTTACAAAAGCAGCTGAATTGTGTTTTGTAACGCAATCTGGATTATCACAGCAGATTAAAAAACTCGAGGAAGAACTCGGAATGCCTTTGTTTATAAGGATTGGAAAAAAAGTACAACTTACAGAAGCCGGTTCGGTTTTCTTAATTCACGCTAAAAAGGTGATCGAAAATGTAGAAAACGGAAAGCAGGCAATTGAAGATTTAAACGAAATGATTGGCGGCGAACTGCGAATTGGTGTAACGTATATTTTCGGACTTTTGATTTTACCTGTCATTAATACATTTGCAAAAAGATACCCAAATCTCAAAATTGTGGTAGAATATGGCACAACCGAGGCTTTAGAACAAAAATTAATGAACAGCGAATTAGATTTAGTTTTGGTTATTTCGTCTCACGAAATTGATCTACCCGTTCAGAAAGTGCCTTTGTTTACTTCACAAATGGTTATGGCGGTTTCAAAATCGCATTCGCTGGCGGTTTTAGATAAAATTGCCTTTAAGAAAATAGAAGAAATTCCGCTTGTTTTACCCGGAAAAGGATCTAATTCGCGAGAATTTGTAGAAGAATTATTTGCAAAAAACAACATGAGACCTAAAATTTCGATAGAGTTAAACTCCATTCACGCTTTATTGCAAATGGTACAAGACAGCGATTGGGCGACGATCGTTGCCGAAAAAGCCCTAAAAGGCTGGGACGACCTCATAGCCATTCAGATTACGGGAGTTCCCACAAGAAGAGATTCGTTTATGCTTACGATTGACGGTTACCAGAAAAAAGCCGTAAAATTGTTTATGGAAGAGTTTAGACAAAGCATTTAAAAAGGATTGTTAGTTTTTACTTTTGTAAGTCACTTTTTTTTGTGTTATTTGCAAACCAAAATAGAGAGGTGTCCGAGTGGTTGAAGGAGCTAGCCTGGAAAGCTAGTATATGGGTAACTGTATCGTGGGTTCGAATCCCATCCTCTCTGCAAAATAAAACCCTAAGTTTCATTTAATGAAGCTGCGGGTTTTTTGTTTTTTATTTAATAGATTGCAGTCTCAATTTTTAATTAAAAATGATAAATACAGGAGTTGTTGGTTTTATAATAATTGCCGCAAATGTTTTATTGTCTTATAAGGGTTTTAATGACAGAACCTTTTATGATAAATATAAGTTTGAAGTCGATAAAATTTTAATTAATAAAGAATATTATAGACTCTTTACTTCTTCATTTCTCCATGTCGATTGGCAGCATTTAATTTTTAATATGTTGAGTTTATACTTCTTTTTTGAGCTTGTTGAATTGCAATTAGGAAGTGTAAATTTTTTAATACTCTACTCTGCCAGTTTGGTTGGAGGTGATTTGCTCGCCTTATTTATTCATCGAAATCATGGAGATTATAGTGCAGTTGGGGCTTCGGGTGCGGTGTGTGGAATTATATTTGCAGCAATTGCTTTGTTTCCAGGATTAGGAATTGGGATATTTTTATTACCATTTTCTATTCCGAGCTGGCTTTATGGAATTTTATACGTTGCATTTACTATTTATGGCATAAAATCTAAACGAGATAATATTGGTCACGAAGCGCATTTGGGAGGTGCGTTAATAGGAATGCTGGTGGCAATTGTACTTTTTCCAGCATGTTTAAGAGAGAATTATATTCCAATTATAATTGTATTTGTGCCAAGTGTATTATTTATATATTTTATTATAACAAAACCTCACATGCTTTTAATAGATAATAATTTTTTTAAATCGCAAAAAAAGTATTTTTCGATAGAAGATAGATATAATGAAGAGAAGAGGAACAGACAGTTAGAATTAGACAGACTTTTAGACAAGATTAGTCAAAAAGGAATTAATAGTTTGAGTAAAAAAGAAAAACAAAAGCTTGAAGAACTTTCTAATAAAAGATAATACTATTTTCTATTAAACTCTGCTCTCATGTCTCGTCCTAAAATAAGTTTACATATTTAAATCATTGCTTCAAAAAAATAATCACGAGCATACTATACTGCTCATGAACGAATCTTTATAATCATTTTTAATTTCCCATTTCAAGACTTATATCATAAATTCATAAGATAAATTTTATAAATTTTGAGGTATTAATTTATAAAGTAAAAAAATATGGAAATCAAGGATCAAGTATTAGATGCTATGAAAAAAGCAAATGAACCTGTAAATGCTGGAAAAGTAGTTGAATTAACCAAATTGGAGCGTAAGGAAGTAGATAAAGCAATGAAAAAATTAAAAGATGAGGGATTAATTGTTTCTCCTAAACATTGCTTTTGGGAGCCAAAATAATTTTTATGTTGAAAATTTAAGCAAGAATATTAAAAACTCATAACTGATATAAATATAAGTTTGGTATGCATGAAAATAAAGAGAGATCTTAACAAGATCTCTCTTTTACAATAAATTATATTTCATTAAAAGGATTATTTCCCTTTCAATAATTTCTCCAAATATTCATTTTTATCTTTTTCAGATTGTACCAAACGTTCGTAAAGTTCAACAACTTTATCAAGAGCATTAAAGTTACAATGATTTCCCGTGCTGAAGATTCCATGATCGTAAATATTATTAAAATAATTGATTACGGCTTCTTCTGAAAAATTTTTAATTGCTTCAACAGTCATTCCAAGAGCTTTTGCTACTTCTTTAAGTTTTTCTTCGTCTAGGTTTTCGCTATTTTCCATAGCAGAAACACTCTGTTGACTCATTCCTAAAGCTTGTGCTAGTGCTTCTTGTTTCATGTCTTTCAGTTCACGAATACGGCTTATTTTTCGCCCTATATGATATGGTTTTGTTGTTGTGCTCATGAATCAAAGGTATTTAAAATTCTTAAAGAAAATAAATTTTGGTAAAAAACAAGCTCACTTTTGTAAGATACGCTTTTCATTATAGAGACAAAAGTACCATTTTTGGGTGAGTATTAATTAAAATAGTTCATATCTGAGATAAGTTGGCTTCTTAGAAAACAAAAAGGTTCTAATTATAATTTTAAGTGTTTAATATTGTGTAGTCAATTAAAATAAATACTATAAAAATGTACAAATATTATTTTCGACCAGCATATCATTCACAAGAGCTTTTGATTGATATTTTTTATGGCGCTGAATCCGAAACCTTTCTTTCAGATTTTATGAGCGCAATCGACGAAATAAAGCCAAAAATGACTGATATTGACGATTTATGGATGAATGATGAGATTTTGATGACTATAGATTCTGAGATAGGTAAATTTATAATCTCAAAAGATATTTGGGGATTTGCTTTTGTAATGGCTGATAATAATCAGGAAGGTTTAGTTAGAATGAATTCAATTTTGGAGAATGCAGCACTGTTTGAAAAAGTTGAGGTTAATTTTGATAATTATAAATAAAAGTAAAATAATCGAAGGGTTTTTCTTATTTTTATAAAAACTCAAAATCTATGATTAAGATAAATTATAAAATTCAATTTTGTTTATTTGTTATTTGCTTGTTCTTTATTGGTCTAGGTATATTCGAGACATTAAATGAAGGATTAAAAACAGGAACAGATCTTTTTTGGCAAATTTCTCATTTTGTTCCCTTTGTAATAGGAGCCATTATTTTTGGTAATAATATATATCTTAGTTTTAAAGAACAGTTATAAAAATTTTATGAATAACAATGCGAATCAGGAAGAAATAGAAAATTGGCTAAAAATAGGATTAAGTCAATCTCCCGAAAGGTTTTCGGAGATGTTTTATTTTGATAAACAAGACAATCAATTTTTCTCAATCTTAATTACAGATTATTTTCTTTTTGATGACGAATTTGAAATCAATAAAAAGACATCATCTAATTATTCAGAAACTAATTTGAAACTGTTAATTGATAAAATGAAACGAATAGAAAATGAAGATAATTCTATGCTTTCAATTCCAAGATTTGGAGAATTATCAGAAGAAGAACTATTTTCAAACATAGATTCGTTTCTTAATCTTAATGCTATTAATTTAGAAAATACTTCTATTTGGGAAATTGAAGAAACCGGAGATGTAGTTATAGATTTAAGAGATGAAAAACCAAAACTATGGTGGCAGTTCTGGAAATAAAAATTTCCTGCTCTGCAAAGTTATAAAACACCATTTATTATTGTCGCAAACGCTCCGCAAATGTCTCTTTGCTTTACTTTGTTTCATCCTAAAAAAGAGAATCTTGAGGATATTCAATGCATTAGAAAGCACAAATCCTTAATTTTAGCAGTTAATCCTTAATTTTACTAAACTTATAAGAACAGCCTTCATCACATAATAAGTAAGTAGGAGAAAGATACATATAGCCTTTTTCTAATTTATAATTTTCTAGAAAAGTACCAGCAGGAGATTCTATTTTGGTAGTAAAACCTTCGCAGTCAAAATCTAAAGTCAATACGTTTGAAGAAATAGCATAATTTCCGGTCTGGCATTCTGCAAATCGAGTAGATTTAAAAGTTCCATCTGCATTAAAAGTATACGTGTAACCGTCTTTTACGGTATTAAAATTAGATGCTCCAACATTAGCTTGATAGAGTTTCCAGGTTCCAATAATATTTGTGGAGTGAACTTTATCGTCATTATTGCAGCTAAGAATGAGAAATAACAGCGCTAAAAGTGAAATCAATTTTTTCATAAATCTAGGTTTTAAATGGTTTGGTTTTTTGGTATAATGATTTTATTGAAACACAACAGATTTAGACGATTTAGGAATTTTTACAATATGAAAAGGCTGTGCAACATCTTGAGTAATTCCCAATTTTAAGTTTTCTACTTTTACGGTAATATGAGTAGCGTTTTCGACTATTTTGGTAATATCTATTGAAGAGGAACTATTACTTTGTTTTTGGTAAAACACAGCAATAACCTGAAATTTAGTAAAATCAATCTCTGTTTCTTTTATAACATTGACAATAGTATAGGCGTCAAAGTTTTGCAGCAAATTATTCCAATCGGTCTGACTTTTAATTACAAAATTTTGCGGTGAAATCATGTTTGGATAATTAGAATTACTTCCTTGTGCAATTAATATTGGCGTAATAGTTTTTCCATTTTCACTGTCATTACTACAGCCCAAAGCCAAAAATAAAGCGATTAATACAATTAGTTTTTTCATAGATGAAATTTTAAGGTTTCTAATTTTTAGTATTTACTAACACAAAAAGACATAATTATATCTTGGTTGTTATTGCTTGTTATTTGGTTTTTTAAAATTGAGTATTTGTTTTATATGTAGATAGCTAACTTTAAAAAAGGTTGCGCGTTTTTTTAAGAGTTTTAAAATTAAGAACTCGTAAAGTATAAAATGACAAAACCCTTGTGGAAATTTCCACAAGGGTTTAAGGTCTAATTTGGTATAAATGCTCTGTTTATGTTTTAAAATGCAATTTGAGCTTAAAAAATCAATCTAGAAGCGCGATTTTTGCTTTAGGCAGCATTCTCTCCACAAATAAATTATAAGCGCTCTCTGAGGGGTGTAAACCATCTGTAGCGACCAAAGAAGGAGTGCTGAGACCTCGTCTTGTAATGTCTGTTATAGAGACAAATACAATATTGTTTTTAATGCAGTAATTCTCAGCAAATGAATTGTATTGGTCTATTTCTGAACTGATCTTTTCACTGCTTCCATTCATTTGTGTGGCACCAAAGGGCGTATAAGCATAATCTGGAATAGAAACTACGATTACATTTTTTTTATCGCCTTTGGCTAAAGCAATTGCTTTGGTAACTAATTCGGGAAATTCTTTTTCGTAAATTGAAAAATCTCGTCCACGATATTGATTGTTAACACCTATTAGCAATGTAACTAAATCATAATTTGGATCAGGATTTTGTGTGTTTATGGCTTCTATTAGATTTGTAGTGGTCCAGCCTGTTGTTGCTATTATATCTAATGAAAAATTGATGGATGGATAAACTGCTTTTAAACTCGCTTTTAGCTGTTCTGGAAATCTGCAGGTTGTGCAGACACTTTGCCCAATAGTATAGCTGTCGCCTAACGCGAGATACTTTATGTTGCTTGAAGTAGGAATTGCAGGTATTGTTTCCGGAGGTGTTACAACTGGCGGAGTTGTACTGTTGGGTTCTGCAGCCATATCGTCGGAACTGCAGCTTAAAAGGAAAATAGAAAGTAGAACAGTAACTATTTGTTTGAAATGCGTTGCCATAATTTTGGTTAATTAAGTTTCGGGTCATTTTAAACAAATAGTTACGTTAAATAACTAGATTTGGTTTTTACACCATTTCTGTTTTCATCAGAATTTCTTCTTCGATGGCGTTCCAGAGTCCGATTCTTTTTTCTAATGCCAGAATCGAAATTTCTTCAACTTCTTTCCATTTTTGAGCATCATCTTCACATAAATCATTAATCATTTGCATTGCCATTGGGCCATGCTCGTCTGCATCTAACTCTATATGTCTTTCAAAATAATAAAGAAGCTTGCTTAGATTGGCTTCTGGTAAATTTTTCTGGAAGTTTTTTAAGATCTCGGTAAACATACTCGGAATTAAATCTTCTCTTCCAAAAGTAAAGGCCGCTGCAATTTCGTGCGGTTTTCCTTGTTCGATAACTCTAAAAGTAAAATCTAAAAATGCTTTTACATCTGTATGAAGTGAACTTTGTTTAATTGCAACAAAAATATTATGAAGAGAATTTACTTCAGATAAAAATTTGTTGATTCCAGTTGTATCGGCGCCACAATCTTCCATAGCTTCAAGATACATTTCGTAATGACTTTGTCTTCTTCCGTCGATCGTTAAATCTGTTTCTTCAGCAAGAACAATTTCGTTGATTAAATATCTAGTTTCAGGATTTTTGGTTGCAAACCAAGGCGTTGTTGTACAGGTAAGTTTGGCTTGTAGAGCTTTTAACAAAGACATAAAATCCCAAACAGCAAAAACATGGTTTTCTAAGAAACTATGTAAATCATCAATATTCTGAATTTTATTGTATAAAGAATGTTGTAGAAGCTGCTCTTTTTGAGGTTGAATGCTATTGTTTATAGTTTCAATATTCATTTTTGTAAATTTTGTGCAAAGATAAAAAGCTTCTCGTTAAGAAGAAGCTTTTTATATAGTTTTTGTATATTTTTTTATAGTTGTCTGCTATTTAAATGCTGGAATTCCAGTAACATCCATACCAGTTATCAATAAATGTATATCATGTGTACCCTCATATGTAATTACACTTTCTAAATTCATCATGTGTCGCATGATAGAATATTCGCCTGTGATTCCCATACCGCCCAGCATTTGTCTGGCTTCACGTGCAATATGAATTGCCATGTCGACATTATTTCTTTTTGCCATCGATATTTGTGCAGTAGTTGCTTTTCCTTCGTTTCTTAAAACACCTAAACGCCAGGTTAATAATTGTGCCTTTGTGATTTCGGTAATCATTTCTGCCAATTTCTTTTGCTGCAATTGTGTTCCTCCAATTGGTTTTCCAAACTGAATTCTTTCTTTAGCATAACGTAAAGCAGTATCGTAACAATCCATTGCGGCACCAATAGCTCCCCAGGCAATTCCGTAACGAGCAGAATCTAAACAGCCAAGCGGCGCACCTAAACCTGATTTGTTTGGTAAAAGATTTTCTTTAGGAACTTTTACATTATCAAAAATCAATTCACCAGTTGATGATGCACGAAGCGACCATTTATTATGCGTTTCGGGAGTTGTAAAACCTTTCATTCCTCTTTCTACGATTAAACCGTGTATTCTTCCGGCTTCATCTTTAGCCCAAACTACAGCGATATCTGCAAAAGGTGCATTAGAAATCCACATTTTAGCACCATTTAAAAGATAATGATCTCCCATATCTTTAAAATTGGTAATCATACTTCCAGGATCAGAACCATGATCAGGTTCTGTTAATCCAAAACAGCCCATAAACTCGCCTGTTGCTAATTTTGGTAAGTATTTCATTCTTTGCTCTTCATTTCCGTATTTCCAAATAGGATACATTACCAGAGAAGACTGCACAGACGATGTAGATCGTACACCAGAATCACCGCGTTCTATTTCCTGCATGATTAAACCATACGAAATTTGATCTAAACCAGCACCGCCATACTCTACTGGAATATAGGGGCCGAAACCGCCAATTTCTCCAAGTCCTTTTATAATTTGCTTAGGAAATTCAGCTTTTTGAGCGTATTCTTCTATAATAGGAGAAACTTCTCTTTTGACCCAAGCACGAGCAGATTCGCGAACTAATTTGTGTTCGTCTGTCAATAAATCGTCAAGGTTATAATAATCGGGAGCTTGAAATAAATCTGGTTTCATCTTTAAGTGTTTTAACAAAACAAATTTACGTAATAAAAATATAACAAAACAAGGCAATTTTGTTATATTTTTAAATGACCAAAAGAAAATTAATAGGATTTTGGCAAATTAAATGTAGTTTATTGATAATTTATGAACTATTTTTGAATTCCAAAAACTAATTAAATGAGGCTGATCATCTCTTTTTTATTTTTACTGGTGTTAAATACTTCTGTTGCTCAGCAAAAAAAGGAGCTTACGGAACAAGAGTATGTAGCATTACAGAATAAAATTCGATTTAGCATAAATAATGATTTTAACCTAGGTCTAAAATATGTAGGCGAAATGCTACAATCGACCAATGATAAACACCTGGCTTTTGCAAATGGTGCGGCTTCCTATTTATATCAATTAAAGAATGATATTCCAAAATCAGATCAGAAATATGCATTGGCACTTTCATATTTAAAAAAAATACCTGAATCTGGTGAAAAAACAAAAGTACACTCTTATCTGTATAATTATAGAGGTTTAACAGAATGGCAGAGAGGTAATTTTAGCAAGGCTTTAGAAAGTTATCAAGAAGGGATAAAATTGTCTACTAAAATAGGAGATGTTATTCAGATTGTAAAGTTTAAAAGTAATATTGCTTTGCTTAATGAAGTAATTGGAAACTACCAGCTGTCAATTAAAATTCTGAGACAAAATGCTAATTTTCTAGATGAAAATGAAAACATCTATGATAAGGAACAATTTGAGAATAGTAAAAGTAATATGTATACCAATTTAGGGAATTCATATGAAGGTTACTATATGAAAAACCAAACGAAAACATACCTATTAGATTCGGCGGAATTCTTTTATAAAAAAGCAATCACTTATTCAGAAAAATACATAATCAATAAAATGACATCTAAACTAAGTTTGGGTAATGTTTACTTGATGAAAAAAGACACCAAGAGTGCCGAAAAAGTATATTATGATGTTATTTATTATTCGATACAAAATAATAATAAAGGATATTTTTTGACTGCAAATTATAACTTGGGAGATTTATATTATTCGATGAAAAAATATGATAAAGCTCTTATTTTCTTAAAGAGGGTCGATTCTATTTCTTTGAAAAATAAAACATTAGACAATAGCTTTTTCAAATCAAATTATATTCAGGCAAAAATTTATAATTTGAAGGATGAACCTGAATTGGCTTATAAACATTCTAAAATTTATCTAGACGAGTACGAAAAATATGAAAATAAGTTAAGAGACGAAGCCGTTGAAATAAATTACAAGTTAGGTGTAGAGAATTTAGGAGACGAAATGCTTGCAATTCAGGAGAAATATAAATATGAAGTTTTCTGGAACAAAGCCTTAAAAGTATTTTATGTTTTACTAGTCATTGGAATCGTGTTTTTATTGGTAAAAAACATACGAGATAAAAATAAAGCACACAAAAAAATGAATGCTCTTATAGAGGAATTTAAAGCTAATCTTGAGAAAAAAGAGCAGGCACCTGCACCACAAATAATTGCAGAAATAGAAGTTGAGGCTCCTGAACTGGAAGATGTAACTTTTAAGAAAGAAAATGCTAATTTGACTATTGACGAAGCCAAAGAAAATAAAATTGTTGAGAAACTGCTGGCTTTAGAAGAAAAATTAGAATATTTAAATGCCGATTTTACGTTGTCTTATGTTGCCAAAAAGGTAAAAACAAATACAACTTATTTATCTTACATCGTAAACAAACGATTTGGTAAATCTTTTGGAGAATATTCTAATGAACTTAAAATTAATTATGTAATTAATCAAATGATTACCAATCATTTGTATAGAAAATATTCAACACAGGCTATTGCAGAAAGTGTAGGTTTTAAAAATGCGGTATCATTTGCAAAATCATTTCGCAAAAGAACTGGAGTGTCTCCAGCTCAGTTTGCGAATAATATTTAATAGTATGAGTTATAATAATAATGGTTATTTATTATATAGAAAATTTTAGCCGTTTCCAGTTCCTGTTTTTTTCCCTGGATCATTTGTTGGATCAGTTCCATCATCACCACCTCGAACTGTTTTTTGTTGTTTTTTAGATAGTTCTTGATTTTTAAAATCTTCGAATTTTAGGGTTGTGCTTTTCATATCTTAAGTTTTTAAAGTTGTTGTTTATATTTTATTATGTTGAATTAAAATTTTAGCCGTTTCCAGTTCCTGTTTTTTTCCCTGGATCATTTGTTGGATCAGTTCCATCATCACCGCCTCGAACTGTTTTTTGTTGTTTTTTAGATAGCTCTTCGTTTTTGAAATCTTCGAATTTTAGGACTGTATTTTTCATATTGTTAATTTTTTAAAGATGTTGCTGTTCTTAAATATTGAATTAAATCGAAACCATTACCTGTTCCAGTTTTTTTACCTGGATCGTTTGGATCGGTGTTATCCCCATCTCCTCCTCGAACTGTTTTTTGTTGGTCTTTAGATAATTCTTTGCTTTCAAAATCTTTAAATGTTAATTCCTTTTTCTTCATGTTCTGTGTATTAGGGTTAGTCTTGATAAAAGATAAATTATGCGCAATTTTTGTATCCTTTGACTCTATTTTTTGGGGAGATTTAGAGATCAATTTTTACTTTCTTTTTGTTGATTTTTGGATCATTTTCAGATCTTAAAATCGTTAGGATTAAAGTCTCTTTTTTTAATGATTGTTCATATTGAGGCTTTTACTATGTCAAAACTAGATAAAAAGAGAAACCATTGATCGGAAATGCCTTTTTGAAGAGTTTGTAGAAAGGATTTGCTAATTAAATATCTGTTAGTCAGATGTTTGAATGCTTATCTATGGCTGGTATAATTTATAAATTGTATGTGGTATAATTGATAAAAAGTGTGCCATTGCATGTTTTTTTTCAATAAAAACACCAATATTTGCATCATAATTATGTCAATAAAGATGTTAAAACTAGTCCAAAAATTTCTTCAAATAAATAGATACTCGGAGATCAAAAATGAGTTTAAAGATTTGTTTCTTTCTCATCCAAATTATCCAAGCTTATTTGCTATTACAGATTCATTTGATTTGCTTTCAATAGACAATGCTGCGGTAAGAGTTTCGAAAGAACAAATAGTAGATCTGCCTTCAAATTTTCTAGCCTATTTTAAAGAAGAACTTATATTGGTAGAAAAGGCAAAAAGTTTTGTTCGTATTAATACAGTTAAAAAAGCAAATCAGAAAATGTCTTACGAGAATTTTCTTTTAGACTGGAATGGAGTAATTGTAGCAATAGAACCTAATAATGTAGTAGCAAGAGAAAATTTAAAAGTTGAGTTTAACTGGCTTAAATATTTTTTACCTCTTTTGCTTTTAGTCGGGTTGTCATTTTTTTATAACACATATAGTTTATTTAGTCTTGTTTTTTTGATTACATCAATTATAGGACTTGTGGTAAGCTTTTTTATAGTGCAGGAAAAATTAGGAGTTAAAAACAGTATCATAAACAAATTCTGTAATCTAAGTACTAATTCCTCTTGCAACTCAGTAATCAATTTTGATGAAAATGACAATAAATGGGTTAATTTTTCAGATTTACCATTATTGTTTTTCAGCTCAAGTATTATTGCATTATTAGTACAGCCTTTTACATCGGCTATATTTATAGGGTTCTTAAGTTTATTGTCAATTCCAATTATTGTTTCATCAATCTGGATTCAAAAGTTTGAGATTCAAAAATGGTGTGTAATGTGTCTAGTAGTTTCATTTTTGATTTTTGCACAAAGCGTTATCTGGTTTTCATCAGATTTATTTACACTAGATTTTGAATTCAATACTGTTTTTCCTTTTCTGTTTTCTTTCATTCTGTTTATACCAATTTGGACTGTAATCAAAACAATGTTAAAAAATGTTTTAGAGAGCGAGAATAGTTTAAAAGAGCTTAAAAAGTTTAAAAGAAATTACTCATTGCTGAATTTCTTGTCAAAAAAAGTAATTCATACAAATGGATTTGAAGACTTAAGAGGTTTGGCATTTGGAAACAAAAGCGCCGTAATTAAGCTTTCTGTAATTATAAGTCCAAGTTGCGGGCATTGTTATAAAACATTTCAAGAAGCATTTGATTTGGTTCTGAAATATCCAGACAGAATATATTTAAATGTTTTATTTAATATAAATCCTGAGAATAATGATAATCCTTATAAAGTTGTGGTCGAGAGATTATTAACAATAAACAGATCTTCACCAGGAAAAACAGTTGAAGCAATTTCAGATTGGTATATTAAAAAAATGGGTCTCAAAAAATGGTTAAAAAAATGGCATGTAGATGCTGTGAGTATGATGATAAACCAAGAGATACAGAAACAATATGAGTGGTGTTCTAAAAATAATTTTAATTACACGCCAGTTAAAATTGTAAACGAAAGGTTATTTCCAAGTGAATATGAACTTAACGAGCTGAAATATTTCCTAAATGATTTTATGGAAGATGTTGAAGTTTTAGAAAAAACAGCATAAAGAAGAGTAAATAGAGTTCCCAACTTAAATCCTGTAATCATGTTAAAAAATATTTTAAAATTAAGAGGAGCAGTTGAATTAACTGCAAGTGAGCAAAAAACAATTAGTGGTGTTAATGGCTCAATTTGTGAAGATGGATTTAAAGCTAAAAAATGTACAGAGTTTGGAACTGTGCCAGCTTATTGGAGTTGCGTACCAAATAATTATGTAAGCGGCTGCTAAAAAAAGATGATCTATTGAAGAATTGTTAAAATATAAAAGTGGAATAATATGTTAGAAAAATTCTTAAAAAATCAAGATACTAAAGAGATTACAAAAGCAGAACAAAAAAATATTAATGAAGGAGATTCTCCATCAGATTTTAATTGTTATAATGCTACTGCAGATAAATTTTATGCTTGCTAATTTGAATAATTAAGATAATAACAGAGAGATCAATTTTCTCTGTTATTATTAAAATGGTATCATTTATGTTAAAGAAGATCTTGAATCTAGAAAATGCTCAAAGCATTAGCAAAAATGAGCAGAAAACAATTAGGGGAGGAATTCCTGAATGTTGGATTTACGCTATTGAAGCGGGATGTGTTTTGATACCAATTGGCGGAATTTGCCCCATAAATACTTCATCAGGTATTTGTGATTCGAGCCGTCTTTGTTGTTGATTTTTATAACTTTTTTTTAAAAAGTAGTACGATATAGCCTTATTTAGAATTTAGTCATGTTTTTTTTGAATGTATAGGCGCTCGATCGTGGAACATTGAGCAAATTCCCCGCATTGATGATTGGTGCTGGGATTCTAAGGAGTTTGGGTGCTGTGTTAATTTTATTTGGTTAGGGTTAACCAGTGCCATGTCCTTCAGAAATTGTGTTACTATTTAATTACAGTTTTTTAAATACTGAACAGAGGAGATATTATGTCTTCTCTGTTTTTTTATTATAACAAGAAAATTTATTCTTAAATTGCTCTTGAATAAATTAAATAAATTGAAAAAATTCACGCATTATAAGCAGGCAGATCATAAAGATTGCGGTCCGACATGTTTAAAAATAATAGCTAAGCATTACGGTAAAACAATCCATATTCAGGAGTTGAGAGATTATAGCGAAACAACTCGTGAAGGAAGTAATCTGCTTTTTTTAAGTGATGCTGCCGAAAAAATCGGCTTTAGAACTTTAGGAGTAAAACTATCCGTAAAAAGGCTAGAAGAAGCGCCTCTTCCATGTATTCTGCACTGGAATAAATATCATTATGTTGTATTATATAAAATCAAAAAAAATGTGTTTTATATTTCTGATCCTGCTTTTGGATTGATTGAATACAATAAAGAAGATTTTACTAAATTTTGGATAGGAAATAATGCCGATGAATCTACCGAGGAAGGAATTGCATTATTGATTGAAGCGACACCAAAATTTTTTCAATCCGATTTTGATAAAGAAGATAACAAAGGATTAGGATTTAGACTGCTGGCACAATATGTACTGCGATATAAATCTTTTTTGGCACAATTAGGAATTGGATTGCTTGCGAGCAGTTTACTACAGTTGATTTTCCCATTTTTGACTCAAAGTATTGTTGATGTCGGAATACAAAATCAAAATATCCATTTTATTTATTTAATTCTTTTTGCACAGTTATTTCTATTTGCAGGAAGAATAGGTTTAGAACTCATTAGAAGCTGGATACTGCTGCATCTTTCCACTCGGATTAATATTTCATTAATTTCAGATTTTTTCATTAAATTAATGAATCTGCCCATTTCATTTTTTGATGTTCGAATGACAGGCGATATTATGCAGCGCATTAACGATCATCGAAGGATAGAAAAAATACTTACCACATCGTCTTTAAATGTTCTGTTCTCTGTCATAAACATGTTTGTGATGGGAGCTGTTCTTGCCTATTTTAATTTCCAGATCTTTTTTGTGTTTTTTGCAGGAAGCATTCTTTATTTTGGATGGATTACATTATTCTTAAAACGAAGAGAAGTTTTAGATTACAAGCGTTTTGCCGAGGTTTCTCAAGAACAAAGCAAAGTGATGGAACTTATAAACGGCATGCAGGAAATCAAGCTTCATAATGCCGAAAAACAAAAACGCTGGGGCTGGGAATATGTACAAGCAAGACTTTTTAGAGTTTCTATAAAAGGTTTGGTATTAGAGCAGACTCAAACCATTGGTTCATCGGTTATAAACGAATTAAAAAATATTTTTATCATATTTCTCTCGGCAAAATTAGTAATTGACGGTTCTATAACCTTAGGGATGATGCTGGCAATCAGTTCTATCGTTGGAACTTTAAACGGCCCAATTACACAGCTTATTGAGTTTGTGCGAGAATTACAAGATGCTAAAATATCTTTAGCCAGGTTATCTGAAATACACGAAAAAGAAGATGAAACACAGCAGGAGGCTCATCAAACTAGTGAAGTTCCATATAATTCAGATATAGAGATCAAAAATCTTTCTTACCGTTATTTAGGATCTGATGTTCCGGTTTTAGACAATCTGAGTTTAATAATTCCGGCCAATAAAGTAACGGCGATAGTAGGCGTAAGCGGAAGCGGAAAAACAACACTGATGAAACTGCTTCTTAAGTTTTATGATCCCGAAAAAGGAGAAGTAATAATTGAAAATACGAATCTAAAAAACATTTCGCAAAAAGCCTGGCGGGCTAACATTGGAGCTGTGATGCAGGAAGGATTTATTTTTAGTGATACCATTGCAAACAATATTGGTTTTGGCGCAGACAGAATAGACAAGGAACGTTTGGTGTATGCAGCAGATGTGGCCAATATAAAAGATTATATAAGTGAACTGCCTTTGGGCTATAATACAAAAATTGGTGCCGAAGGAACAGGAATGAGTACAGGACAAAAGCAGCGTCTGCTAATTGCAAGAGCAGTCTACAAAAATCCGGAAATATTGTTTTTTGATGAAGCAACTTCTGCCTTAGATGCCAATAATGAGAAAGAAATTATGCGAAAGCTCGATATTTTCTTTAAAGATAAAACCGTTGTCGTTATTGCCCATAGATTGAGTACTGTTATGAATGCAGACCAGATTGTGGTTTTAGATAAAGGAAGAATCATCGAAATAGGAAACCACTCGGCACTTGTAGAGCAGAAAGGGAATTATTTTGAACTGGTTAAGAATCAATTACAATTAGGAAATTAAATCATGACTGAAGAATCATTTGAATTAAGAAGTGAAGAAGTACAGGACATTCTTACAAAAGTACCGCATTGGATGATACGCTGGGGAACTGTTTTGATATTTGTCATTATCCTGATGCTGTTTTTTGTGTCTTGGTTTATAAAGTATCCAGACGTTGTAAATACTGAAATTGTAATTACAACCAACATTCCGCCAGAGAAAATAGTTTCTAAATCATCGGGACGTATTGAAGCCATTTTGGTGCATAATAAATCTGTTGTGGCCAAAAACAGCACACTTGCCATTATTGAAAATACGGCCAACTATAAAGATGTTTTTTTATTGAAAAGTATTGTTGATAATTATGATATTAATGATCCTAAAAAAACATTTCCCTTTGAAAAACTTAAAAACAAACAATTAGGCGAAATAGAAAGTGCCTTTGCTGTTTTTCAAAAAGATTATCAGGCACAGGAATTAAATGAAGACCTGCATCCTTTTGAAATCGAAAATAGAGCACAGTTATCTGAAAAAGTCCAGATTAAGGAAAGATTGGATATTCTGCAGCAGCAAAAAACGATCAATGAAAGCGAATTACAGCTTCAGAAAAACGAAATTGCCCGTTTTGAAACCTTATTCAACAAAGGTATTATTTCGGCACAGGAAATGGAAGCTAAAAAACTGAGTTATCTTCAAGCACAAAAGAGCTATAAAAGCCTTTTAACGTCGATTTCTCAATTAAGGTCCTCTTTGATTGATAACGCAAAATCGAGCCAGAATTCTCATGTAAACAGCACTAAAGAAGAAGTTAACCTCGGCCGCAATATGGCGCAGTCATTTTATCAGCTCAAAAAAGTGATAAAAGACTGGGAATTAGCCTATACTTTAAAATCATCGGTAAGCGGTGTAGTTACTTTTCTGCAGGTTTGGACAGAAAATCAAACCATAAATGTCGGAGATAATGTTTTCTCTATTATTCCAAATGCAAAAAATAGTTTTGTAGGCAAAGTAAAAGCACCAGCACTAAATTCTGGGAAAATAAAAGTTGGACAGCGGGTAAATATCAGATTGGCAAATTTTCCCGATAGAGAATTCGGAGTTTTGAATGGGAAAATTCAAAACATTTCATTAGTTCCAGATAAAGATGGAAATTTACTTCTTGATGTTGCTCTGCCAAATGGACTGCAGACTTCTTATAAAAAGCAGATTGTTTTTCAGCAGGAAATGAAAGGAAGTGCAGAAATTGTAACCGAAGATCTTCGATTAATAGAAAGGATTCTATATCAATTTAAAAATGTTTTCGAACAGGTTTGATGTCTAACCGATTGATATAAAGCACAATGCAGAAACTCTTTGTTTTTATTTTATTATTTATTAGTGGGATAATTTCTTCTCAAGTAAAATCAGCTGAATTTTTTACAATTAAAGGAGATGTCAGAGATTTAAAATCAGGTATTGCAATTGCAAACGCTGATATATATCTTTTGAATTCTAACAAAAGTGTCATCGCAAATAGTGATGGTGTCTTTCAATTTGTCATTCCTAGAAGTAGTTTTAATGACAGAATGATTATTGCAGCAATAGGCCATTCTTCAGATACAATTTCAGTTTCGGAGCTTGAAAAAAACGAAAAGAATCAGATTTTTATTAAGCTAAAACCTCAAGAAGAAGCAGATGTAAACTTAGATGAAACGACTGTTTTTTCTTCAAAAAGAAAAATAAAGGCATTAACAGCACAAGCGATTTTACGTAAAGCAAAAGATCAAATTAAGGATAATTATTATCAGAAGCCTTTTAACCAAAAAATCTTTTTTCGAGCTCAAACGAGTAAAGATAAAGTTTTTACTATAAATGAAGAGGCTCTAATTAATACTTACAGTCCAAATGGTATTAAGGTGTCAGAGGATGCTGCTGAAAATTTTTTTGGCGAGATTTTGCAATTTAGAACCAAGGATGTTTTAGAATCAGAAGAAAATTGGAAAGGAATTGGTTATTTAGGAGTTGTTATTTTTAGAAACATAATGTTGAGCAATCAAAATGTGTTATACGAAACAAAACCTTATGAGCTTAAAAAAGAAGGAATAACGATGTATAATGGTAAAAAAGTTTATGTAATTAGTTTTACTAATTTAGAGCCTGATTTGTTTTCTACTGGTTTTGGAAACCCAGCGCCTAGTTCTGCAACAGGATTTATTTACATCGAGAAAGATTCTTTTGCAGTAGTTAAGTTTGAGCAATATATAATTTTAAAACCAGAAAGATCAAATGATAATGATGATATCAAAATTGATTCTACATTGAAAATTACACAAACCTATAAGAATATAGGCGGAAAATATTTTATTAATTATTGTAATGAAAAAGTAGAAAGTAATTATTTTTCAATAGGAGATAAAACATTAATGTATACCATAAATTCAAATTATGATTTGATGTCTGAAGATATAAATTTAGAAAACGTATCGATTATTAAAAGAAAAATAGATAAACTTAAATTAGGCGTAAAACCAACTCAAAATCCGGAGTATTGGAATAATTCTAATAGTATTGTAAATAATAAAAAGTTTGAATTTTAGTAAAATTACATTTTTAAATAAAACGCTTTAGTTAACTCAATATATTCAGGCGTATAAACATGTCGATCAATCTCGATAGTCAATTCATCGATTTCGATTTGTGGTGTTTCATTTCGGCTAAAAGCAAGTAAAGTACGTTTTACAGCTGAGGTTGGAGTGCCCTTTACACGCGTAATTTTGGTTGGATATAGTTCAGATTCTTTAGCTAATGCAATAAAATTTTCTTCTTCTTTGTACGGAAGAATAACAGCAAATATCCCGTTTTCAGAAAGTAATAAATCTGCAGCTTCAATTAACTCTTCAAAAGGCATTGCATCTTGAAAACGAGCCAAATCGCGCTGTTCATTCTCGGTTTTGTAATCTTCGCTGTAAAATGGTGGATTGGAAACAATTAAATCGTATTCGTCTTCAGGTTCGTCAATAAATTCATCTAAACCAGCATGAAAACAAAATAAACGATCTCCCCAAGGTGAGTTTTCAAAATTACCTACAGCTTGTTCGTAAGCATCTTCGTCAATTTCTAAAGCATCAATTTGTTCCGCATGAGTTCGCTGAGCCAGCATCAAAGCAATAATTCCAGTTCCTGCGCCAATATCTAAAATACTAAAAGGATTATGGTTTACAGGTGCCCAAGCGCCTAATAAAACACCATCAGTTCCCACTTTCATAGCGGTTTTGTCTTGTTGAATAGAGAATTGTTTAAATGCAAACATAAATATTAAATTCCAATTTTTTTAAATTCCAAATTCCAATTGAAAACGTGAAGTTTTAATTAGAAATGAAATCGTAAAAATGCTTTATGCTGCAAAAGTAAGATTAAAATCTTGATTAGTTATTTTGTAGTTTTGGTAATTATAGCAGACATAATTTTTCGTAATTCTTCGATTTCAAATAATAAAGATTCAGAAAATGTTTTTTGATCAGGATTTAGTTCATGTAGCAATCGAAGCCAAAATTTAGATTCTTTAGCTTCTTTTCGTGAAATCTTAAGTCTAAAAACCAAATCTTTATCGCCTAATTTTTCATTTGCCTCAATATAATTAGCTCCAACAGAACCTGAGGAACGTATTAATTGTTTTCCATCTTCAATATTTGAAATGGTCTTAGGTAAAGTTTTAAGATAGTGACGACATTCTAGAGCAAATAATAATGTTCGTTCCTCCAAATCATAAGGTTTATTCATGAGAAAGTAAATTGAAAATCTATAAAATTAAGATTTTTCTCTCAAAATAAAAAACAATCGCAAGATTGCAAAGCTTGGAATTTGGAATTTAAAAAAATTGGAATTTAAAATTATAGGTACATCTCAACCAAACCTTCCGGCAGGTTCATGATGACTTTTTTATTTTCACGATCAATTTTTACAAGGAAATGATCGATCATCGGAATTAACATTTCGACTTCGCCATTTAATACTTCAAAAAGAGGTTGAGCAGTAGTGTCGTTTACGGCTGCAATTTTACCGAAAACACCTAAACGCTGATCTTCTATTTCGAAACCAATAACTTCGTGAAAATAAAATTTGTTACCTGTAAGTTTTGGTAACATATTTAAAGGAAGATAAATAGCATTTCCCATAATGGCATCTGCATCTTCTTCGGTATTCATATCTTCAAAACGAATTCTAAGAAAATCGTTTTTGTGTAAAGAACTTTTTTCAATAAAAAAAGGAACCAAGTGTTTGTTGCATTCAACAAACACTGATTCCAAGTTTTCGTATAACTCAGGTTCGTCTGTGTCTAAATAAGCCAAGACTTCTCCTTTGAAACTAAATTTTTTAGCGATTTTACCTAAATAAAAACATTCTTCTTTACGCATTATCGCTAACTAAAATTATGCCTCAGTTGTTTCGTTATTTTCTTCAGCAGCAGGAGCTTCTTCAGTTGATGCTTCAACTTCAGTAACTTCTTCTTCAACTGCAGGAGTTGCAGCAGCGATAGCATCAGCTTCAGCTTGAGCTGCAGCAGCTAAACGTTTAGCGTTAACTTCTTGTTCTGCTTTAAAAGCTTTAGCTTTAACATCAGCTTGCGCTTTTGATAAACCATCTTTTTTAGCATCAACTTTTCCAGATTTAGCTTCGATCCAAGCAGCTAATTTAGCATCAGCTTGTTCTTGAGTTAAAGCACCTTTACGAATACCTCCATCAAGGTGGTGTTTCAATAAAGCTCCTTTGTAAGAAAGAATTGCTCTAGCAGTATCAGTTGGTTGTGCACCATTGTGTAACCATTTAACTGCACTATCAAGGTTTAAGTCGATAGTTGCTGGGTTTGTGTTTGGATTGTAAGTACCGATTTTCTCTAAGTATTTACCATCTCTTTTTGAGCGTGCATCTGCAGCTACAACCCAGTAAAAAGGTTTTCCTTTTTTACCGTGTCTTTGTAATCTAATTTTTACTGACATAATCGTGTGATTAAATTTTGAGGTACTCGACCTCTATTAATTAAGGGCGCAAAGATATAATTTTTTTCTGAATTGCACGTTCAAAACAATATTAAATAGATAAAGTTGGTTTTTTGTTTAAAAAAAGATCTTTTTCGAAGTTAAATTTTATTTATTTCTCTTAAATACGGTACTTTTGCCTAGAATTTTTTTCAAAATACTACAATCTATGAAAAAATTAATGTTTGCATTGTCGTTGATTTTATTATTGTCTTCATGTACAGAAGATGTAAGGTTTAATAATCCGGCATTTCAAGGTTTAAAAGACAATGTTTTTTGGAGGGCTCAAGTCTCGAATGCCTATATAGCTTCAAACGGAAATGTGATAGTTGAGGGATATTTAGGACTTGAAAAAGTGACTTTACAAACGGCTTCTCCAGATGTAAGAACCTATATTCTTGGAGTTGATGATATCTCTAAAGCAGTATGCGCTAGTTCAGAAACTTTAGTGTTTTCTACAGGTAAAAACATTGGAAGCGGGCAAATTACGATCACCGAATTTGACAGCGGAAATAAAACTATTTCAGGCACATTTAAGTTTAATGCAATAAATTCAAATACATCAGATACTGAAAATCCGAAAGTTAACTTCACAGAAGGTGTTTTTTATAAAGTGCATATAACTTCGGGATTAGAGTACTAAGTTTTTCTTTTGTAAGGGATTGTTTTTATCATCATATGTTTTTTTAAAACAAAATAAAAACATAAATAAGCTAATATATAGTAGATTAGAGAAAAATAAGATTACATTTGCTACATTATTATAAATAAGTACATATGAACATTTTTGTTGGAAGCCTTCCATTCAGTATTGAGGAAGCAGATTTAAGAGAGTCTTTCGAGGCTTACGGAGCAGTAGATTCAGTTAAAATCATTACTGATAAATTCACTGGAAGAAGCAAAGGTTTTGGTTTCGTAGAGATGCCAAACGATGCGGAAGCTCAAAAAGCAATTGATGAATTGAACGGAGCTACTGTTCAAGGTCGTGCAATTGTTGTTAATAAATCTGAACCGAAACCTGAAGGTGAAAGAAGAAGCTTCAATAATAACAGCCGTGGTGGAGATTCACGCGGAGGTTATGGTGGAGGAAACAGCCGTGGTGGAAATGACCGTGGTGGTAACAGAGGAGGATATTAATATTTTTTTCTAAATATATAAAAGGGATCAACTTTCGTTGATCCCTTTTTTTATTTCATGTTTTATTTGTTTCAGATTTCAAGTCGTTGGAACTTGAAACCTGAAACAAAAATTAACTAATTATACATTCGCAGCTAACCAGTCACCAACTTCTTTAGTGCCGTATGCTTTGCCTCCGTCAGCTAAATCTTCAGTAACTATTCCAGCTTCTAAAGCCTTGTTTACAGCATCTCTCATTGCTTTTCCTTCTTCCATTAATCCGAAGTTTTCGAACATCATAGCGGCAGATAAAATAGTAGCCATTGGATTTGCTATGTTTAATCCTGTAGCTTGTGGGTAAGAACCATGAATAGGTTCAAACAAAGAAACTTCAGCTCCCATAGATGCAGAAGGCATTAATCCCATTGAACCAGAAATTACAGAAGCTTCATCTGTTAAAATATCTCCAAATAAGTTTTCGGTAATTAATACATCATAAGAGTTTGGCCATTGTACTAAACGCATTGCTACAGCATCAACAAATTCGTAAGAAACTGTAACTTCTGGATAATCTTTTTCCATTGCCTGAACCGTTTCTCTCCATAAACGTGAAGTTTCCAAAACGTTTGCTTTGTCTACGCAGCACAATTTTTTGCTTCTTGTCATTGCTAACTCAAAACCTTTTTTAGCCAAACGCTGTACTTCAGCTCTTGTGTAAACACAGTTGTCAAAAGCAGTATCTCCGTTATCTCTTCTTCCTTTTTCTCCGAAGTAAATTCCACCTGTCAATTCTCTTAAGAAAACTAAGTCAGTTCCTTCTATTCTTTCTCTTTTTAATGGAGATTTATCTAATAATGATGGGAATGTAAAAGTTGGTCTTACGTTTGCGAACAGGCCTAATGCTTTACGCATTTTTAACAAACCTTGTTCTGGTCTTACTGGTGCAGAAGGATCGTTATCGTATTTTGGGTGGCCAATCGCTCCAAAAAGAACTGCATCAGCATTTTTACAAACTTCGTGTGTTGAATCTGGATAAGGTTCGCCTACTGCATCAATTGCAGCAGCGCCAGTTAAAGCTGGTTTCCAAGTGATTTCATGTCCAAATTTTTTTGCAATAGCATCAGATACTTTTACAGCTTCATTAATTACCTCAGGACCAATTCCGTCTCCTGCTAAAAGGGCTATGTTAAATTTCATTTTATTGGTATTTTTTATAATAGTGTTATTTTTTTAGGTTCTTTGATTCTTATTCGCTTAGTTTAATTTGCAATTACATTCAGCATTTTTTGAGTTGCAATAATAGCAGCAACCGTTTGATCAGAATCTAAACCTCTTGTTTTAAATTCTTTTCCGTTGTTTACCCAAGTAATAATTGTTTCGCATAAGGCGTCAGAACTACTTCCTGGTGGAATTCTAACAGCATAATCAATTAATTTAGGCAGTGTTAATTTCTTTTGTTTGTAAATTTTAGACAAAGCATTCATAAAAGCATCAAACTGACCATCACCTTGTGCATTTTCTTCAATGATTTCGCCATTCAAATTTAGAGATAAAGTCGTAGACGGTCTCATTCCTTTAGAATGAACAAGCATATAAGAATCTATTGTGATTTTTTCTTGATACGTATGACTGTCTAAAACATCAGAAATAATATAAGGAAGATCTTCTTTGGTAACCGTTTCTTTTTTGTCTCCCAATTCGATAATTCTTTGGGTAACCAATTTTAAATCTTCTTGATTTAGTTTTAAACCTAATTCCTGAAGATTTTTTTCGATGTTCGCTTTTCCAGAAGTTTTTCCAAGCGCGTATTTTCTTTTTCTTCCAAAACGTTCAGGAAGTAAATCATTAAAATACAAATTGTTTTTGTTGTCACCATCGGCATGAATTCCAGCAGTCTGTGTAAAAACATTATCGCCTACAATTGGTTTGTTGGCAGGAATTCTGTAACCTGTAAAAGTTTCAACCAGCTTGCTTACAGAATACAAAGAGGTTTCTTTTGTATTGATGCTGATGTTAGGCATAAAATCATTTATAACGGCAACAGTACTTTCTAGAGGAGCATTTCCAGCGCGTTCTCCCATTCCGTTTACCGTAACATGTAAGCCGTTAATGCCAGCTTTTATGGCTTCCATAACATTGGCAACGCTTAAATCGTAATCATTGTGTGCGTGAAAATCAAAATGAATAGTTGGATATTTCGTAGTGATTTTCGAAATAAATTCAAAAGCCTGTGACGGAATTAAAACGCCAAGCGTGTCTGGAAGTAAAATTCTTTTTACAGGCTGCTGCGTTAAAAAATCTAAATATTGAAAAACATATTCAGGAGAATTACGCATTCCATTACTCCAATCTTCTAAGTAAACATTGGTTTCTATATTGTTTTCTTTTGCTAATGCAATAGTTTGAGCAATTTCAGAAAAATGCTGCTCAGGTGTTTTTTTTAGTTGATGCGTCAGGTGGTTTAAAGAACCTTTAGTTAGTAAATTCTGAACTTTAGCACCCGATTTTTTCATCCATTCAATAGAAAGACCGCCGTCAACAAAAGTCAAAACTTCAATTCGGTTCGTATATCCTTTTTCTTCAGCCCAAGACATAATGCCTTTTACACCTTGAAATTCTCCTTCACTTACGCGTGCCGAAGCAATTTCGATTCGATCAATATTTAATTCTTCCAACAATAATTGTGCAATGGTCAATTTTTCTGCAGCAGAAAAAGATACTCCCGAGGTTTGTTCACCATCACGGAGCGTTGTATCCATTATTTCAATTTTTCTTTTTTCCATATTGATATTCTATTCTGATGTAATTTGACGCTGATTTTACGGATTTGCTATCGCAAAGACGCAGATTATCACAGATTTTTGATTTAGCTAAATAATAAAAATCCGATTTTATCTGCGTTCCATTTTTTCTAATTTAGAAAGACCCGACTAGTTTTTGAAACCTGTCGGGTCTAATAGACTGAGTGAGATTTCTTTTAATAAGGAAGTTTCTCGGCAAAAGCCACAATGTCTTTTTTAATATTTTGTAAATAATCAATGTCATCAAAGCCATTAATCATATTGTTCTTTTTGTATCCATTAATAGCAAAAGATTCTTTTTGACCTGTAGCCAATAAAGTAATCGTTTGTTCAGGTAAATTAATTTCTAATTCTGTTTTAGGATCAGCTTCGATTGCTTTAAAGATAACATCAGCAAATTCTGGACTAACTTGTACTGGTAAAACACCAATATTTAAACAGTTTCCTTTGAAGATATCCGCAAAGAAAGAAGAAACTACAGCGCGGAATCCGTAATCGTAAACTGCCCAAGCAGCGTGCTCACGAGAAGAACCTGAACCAAAGTTTTTTCCTCCAACAAGAATTTTTCCAGAGTAAGTTGAATCGTTTAAAACGAAATCTGCTTTTGGAGTATCGTCTCCGTTATATCTCCAGTCTCTAAAAAGATTGTCTCCAAAACCTTCACGTTTTGTAGCTTTCAAGAAACGAGCTGGAATGATTTGATCTGTATCTACGTTCTCAATTGGCAGTGGCACTGCACTGCTCGTAAGTATATTAAATTTATCGTATGCCATTTTGATTTTTGATTTTAGATTAACGATTTCTGATTTTAGATTTATTCGAATGTAAAATAGTAGGCGTTAATTTTTTTTAAATGTAAATTGAAATTTTTAGAAGATTTTTTAATGAAGATTACCGAAATCTGAAATCAAAAATCGTTAATCATCATTCTGAAATCTTTTTAAAAAAGCTCTCTCGGATCTGTTAGTTTTCCAGTAACAGCCGCTGCAGCAGCCATAATTGGACTAGCTAAAAGCGTTCTTGAACCTGGACCTTGACGACCTTCGAAGTTTCTGTTTGAAGTACTTACTGCATATTTTCCAGCAGGAACTTTATCATCGTTCATCGCTAAACAAGCAGAACAACCCGGTTGACGTAATACGAAACCAGCTTCTGTCAAAATATCCAAAATACCTTCTTCTTTAATCTGAGCTTCAACAACGTGAGAACCCGGAACCAACCAAGCTGTAACATTATCTGCTTTTTTTCTTCCTTTTACAATTTCAGCGAAAGCTCTAAAATCTTCAATACGACCGTTTGTACAACTTCCTAAGAAAACGTAGTCAATTGGTTTTCCAATCATAACATCGTCTTCGTGGAAGCCCATGTAAGCAAGTGATTTTTTGTACGTTTCCTCACCGCCTTCAACTTGGTCAGCGCTCGGAATATGTTTAGAGATACCAATTCCCATTCCAGGGTTAGTACCGTAAGTAATCATAGGTTCGATATCTGAAGCTTTGATGTTTAATTCAGCATCAAAAATAGCATCAGCATCTGTTTTTAGTGTTTTCCAATATTCCACTGCTTTTGTCCAAGCTTCACCTTTTGGAGCGTATAATCTTCCTTCAAGGAAATCAAAAGTTTTTTGGTCAGGCGCAATCATACCACCACGAGCACCCATTTCGATACTTAGGTTACAAACTGTCATACGACCTTCCATCGTCATGTTTTCGAAAACATCACCAGCATATTCCACAAAATATCCTGTACCTCCAGAAGTAGTTAATTGAGCAATAATATAAAGAGCAACATCTTTTGGTCCAACACCTTTGCTTAATTCACCATTTACGTTAATACGCATTTTCTTTGGTTTAGGCTGCATAATACATTGTGTAGAAAGCACCATTTCAACCTCAGAAGTTCCGATACCAAAAGCAATCGCTCCAAAAGCACCGTGAGTAGACGTATGAGAATCTCCACAAACAATAGTTGCACCCGGTAAAGTAATTCCGTTTTCAGGACCAACTACGTGTACAATTCCATTTTTAATGTGACCTAATCCCCAGTGCGAAATACCGTATTCGGCAGCATTATCTTCAAGTGCTTTAAGCTGATTTGCAGATAAAGCATCTTCAACAGGTAAATGTTGGTTTATAGTTGGTGTATTGTGATCTGCAGTTGCAAAAGTACGTTCTGGGTATAAAACCTTCACGTCTCTAGCTTTTAATCCTAAGAAAGCAACAGGACTCGTAACTTCGTGAATGAAATGACGGTCAATAAAAAACACATCCGGTCCATCCTCAATTTTACGTACAACGTGTGAATCCCATACTTTGTCAAATAATGTCTTACTCATTTTTATTTTTTTTTAATTGTAATTTCTATAACCACAGCAGTTTCCTGATAAATTATAATAGGAAAACAAAGTTAAAAAAAGATATAAAGCAGTCAATTTCAATATTTCATTATATACGATACCCAAACTAAAATACAAATTAAGAATGGCTTTTATTCCACAAAATTTGACTTCAAAATAGAGTTAGAAAATGATTTTATTTTTCTTTTGCAGATTATTTCTTTTCTAATTGCTGTTGTTTTTAATAGTTGGCGAAATTATCTTAAAATCGGCACAAAATGATGGTTTTTTACTAAAAAAATGTAACAAAACGAATAAAAATAGTAATAATTGATGTTTTTGATTTTGTTTTGAAGTAGATGTTTTGTTGGTTCTTGAATGCTTTTAGATCGTTTTTTTGCTCATTATTTAGATTCAATAAAATGTCTAAATACTACGACATCCAAGAAGTGTATTTTTTTGAAATTTCATGTATTTTTAACCATTGCCGTTCAATAAAACTTTTCTAAGAATATGCTAATCGCTATTTAGACTAGGTTTTGGAATGATTCTAAAAATAATCCGTTTTTATCTGCGTCTTTACGAAGTAAATCTGTTTTATCGGTGTCTCAATTCAAATGTATATAGTACACGGATGAGACTGATTCGCTATCGCGAAGACGCAGATTTACACAGATTTTATTTTAAACGAACATTAGTGATTTTTAAGAGAAAAACTGTTTTTTTGAAGAAGAAAATTATAATTGTTTTTATTAAATAATTTAGAAGACTAATTCAGTGAGTTTTTAAACTCTAATGGAGTGAGGCTGGTTTTCTTTTTGAAGAGTTTGCTGAAGGATTGAGGATATTCAAAACCCAATTGATACGCTATTTCTGCTACCGAAAGATTGGTGGAAATCAAGAAGTCTTTTGATTTTTCAATTAGTTTTGAATGAATGTGCTGTTGTGCATTCAGTCCAGTTAAATTTCGAAGCATATCGCTCAAATAATGACTGGAAACATTAATTTGTGAAGCAAGAAAATCTACTGTAGGTAGACCTTTTTTTAAAGTTTCGGCATTATTGAGATAATTATCAAGCGTTTCTTCTACTTTGATTAATAAATCATGGCTGATCGTTTTTCTTGTAATAAATTGGCGTTTGTAAAAACGATTACTATAATTGAGCAAAACATCAATATAAGAAACAATTACATCTTGACTCATTTCGTCTATAGCAGTATGAAGCTCATTGTCAATGCTGGTTAATAATCCTACAATGACTGTTTTTTCTTTATCAGAAAGATGCAGCGCTTCATTAGTATCGTAGGAGAAGAAGCCATATTTTTTGATGTTTTTTCCTAAAGGATAATTTCGAATAAAATCCGGATGAAAAAGCAGTGTATAACCAAAATATTCAATTCCTTCCTGATTATCGGTAAAAATCAATTGATTTGGGGAAGCAAACATTAATCCACCTTCATTAAAATCATAATAACCCTGACCGTAACCCATTTTTCCGTTGGTAGAAAATTTATAAGATATTTTATAGAAATCGAGCAAAAATGAGGTATTCGTTAAATCGGCATTTATAACAAGCTGAGTATTATCAACCAAGCTTATCATAGGGTGAAGAGGTTTTGGCAGCTTCAATAAACTATGAAATTGTGATATAGAGGAAATTTTTGCAGGATTGTTGTTTTTCTTTTCCATAATATAAATGTATAAAAATTAAAAGACTAATACCGTTTCGATTTTGATAATCGGAACGGTATTAGAATTAGGTAAATTATGCGCCAAGAAATTGCTTTCCAAGCTGTGTACGAAAAACTTCGTCTCCTTGTTCTAGTCTTTGTTTGTAAAGTGCTTTAGCATCTTCACCAGCTACATATCTCAATTTGGTTTTCCCGTCTGTAGCAGCTTCGTATACTACGTCGGCAATTTGTTCTGGAGTCGATGCCATTGCAAACATAGTATCAACATTGGCAAACATGGTATTTGTCATAGCTTCGTACTCAGGCTGCGCTCCCGTGTCAAGAGAACCGTGCAGAAATTCTGTTTTGATGCCGCCTGGAGAAACCGTTTTAATATTGATTCCAAACTGATTTAATTCAAAAGCCATGCTTTCGCTCCAGCCTTCCAAAGCCCATTTGGTTGCGTGATAAACAGAACCTAAAGGAAAAGCAATCAAGCCGCCTATAGAAGTAGTTGAGATAAATAAGCCGCTTTTTCTTTCTCTGAAATACGGAATAAAAGCATTTGTAACACGAATTACGCCTAGTAAATTAGTGTCGAGTTGTTTTGTAATCTGGCTGTCTGTAAGACTTTCCAAAGGACCGATTAAACCATAACCAGCGTTGTTGTAAACGATATCAATATCGCTTAATTCAAGCGCTTTTTTAACGGTGCTTTGTATTTGATCGTAATTCGTAACATCCAATGGAAGCAGAGTTACATTTTTTAAAGTAGAAAGTTCGGTTTCCTTTTCAGGATTTCTCATTGTTGCGATTACATTCCATCCTTTTTCCTGAAATAATTTTGCTGTAGCTTTTCCTAATCCTGATGAAGCGCCTGTGATAAAAATAGTTTTCATAATTAATTGTTTTAAATTGATGAGGCAAAGTTCAGGATAGCATACAGCTTAAAAGTGTTCATTTTGGAGCAATGAGTGTTCAAAATGAATAATCGAAGTTTTGAATGTCATTGTAATCGAATTTTTATCATTTTTATTGCTTTTTAACAGTTTCTAATAATGATTTTGATTAATGCTTTTTGTTTAATTCTTTATTTCTTGAAGCCAAAAAAAAGCGTAAATTTGAACTTCCTCCATTTTTTACATATCGTTTTTCATAGTCCATATAATCAATGATTTACAATGGTGAGATTTGGAATTTATAAAATTGTCTTTTTACAAAACTTATGTATTTAATATTCGATACCGAAACAACCGGATTACCCAAAAACTGGAATGCTCCAATAACCGATTCTGATAACTGGCCTCGCTGTATTCAGATTGCGTGGCAGCTTCATGACGAAATGGGGCAGCTTATAGAACATCAGGATTATTTGGTGAAACCTGACGGATTTAATATTCCGTTTGACGCGGAACGTATTCACGGAATATCTACTGAATTGGCTGAAGCCGATGGAATTACGCTGGCCGAAGTTTTGGAGAAATTTAATATCGCCTTAAGTAAAACCAAATTTATTGTAGGTCAGAACTTAGGTTTCGACGTTAATATTATGGGGGCTGAGTTTCATAGAATGGGAGTAGACTCTCCAATGAGTACTATGCCAGTTTTAGATACGTGTACTGAAGTTACGGCTTCGTTATTACAACTTCCCGGAGGTCGTGGTGGAAAATTTAAATTACCAACCTTAACAGAATTACACAGCTATCTTTTTGATAAACCATTCGCGGAAGCGCACAACGCAACTGCCGATGTTGAGGCAACTACGCGTTGTTTCTTAGAATTAATTAGAAGAGAAGTTTTTACCAAAGAAGAACTAGATGTTCCTAAAGATTACTTTAAGGAATTTCAAGAAAGAAACCCGCAGGAGTTTCCGTTAATTGGTTTAAAACACATCAACTTAAAAGCAGCTTCTGATAAAATCAGAGAGCAATTAAAAGCTTTAGAATCGGTTGGTAAAGAACCTGCAGTTTCGCATTCTGATAGAGCAGATTTTAAAGCAGCAAAATATTCGCATTTACATAATCATACGCAATTTTCGGTTTTACAATCTACAATAGGAATTGGTAATATTGTTTCGGCTACAGCCAAAAACGGAATGCCGGCTGTTGCCATGACCGATACTGGAAACATGATGGGAGCTTTTCACTTTGTGAGTGCCGTTATGAATCATAATAAAGCAGCATCTGGAAAAAATAAAGCTTTGGTTGAAGCTGGCGAAGAACCAACAGAAACCGAGATAAAGCCAATTGTAGGCTGTGAATTTAATGTTTGCGACAATCACTTAGATAAAAGTAAAAAAGACAACGGAAATCAGGTTGTATTATTAGCCAAAAACAAAAAAGGTTATCACAATTTGGCAAAAATGTCATCTATCGCGTTTACAGACGGATTTTATTATGTTCCTAGAATTGACCGAAAAATTGTCGAGAAATACAAGGAAGACATTATGGTCTTGTCTGGAAATTTATACGGCGAGATTCAGAGTAAAATTCTAAACGTTGGTGAAAATCAAGCCGAAGAAGCTTTGATTTGGTGGAAGGCACAATTTGGCGATGATTTTTATCTTGAAGTGATGCGTCACAATCAAGAAGATGAAAATCGTGTAAACAAAACCCTGATTGAATTTTCTCAGAAACACAATGTTAAATTAATTGCTACAAATAATACCTATTATTTAAATAAAGAAGACGCCAATGCGCACGATATTTTATTGTGTGTAAAAGATGGTGAAAAACAAGCTACGCCAATTGGTCGTGGTCGTGGTTATCGTTACGGATTACCCAATCAGGAATATTATTATAAGTCGCAAGAGGAAATGAAAAAGCTCTTTGCCGATTTGCCTGATGCGATTATCAATATTCAAGAAATTGTCGATAAAGTAGAAGGCTATTCTCTTTATCGTGATGTATTACTTCCAAAATTTGATATTCCAGAAGAGTTTGTAGTCGTAGAAGATGAAGCTGACGGTGGTGTAAGAGGAGAGAATAAATACCTGCGTCACTTAACCATGGTAGGAGCAGCAAAAAGATATGGAGAAATTACAGAATCGATTCAAGAACGTTTAGATTTTGAATTACTGACAATTTCCAATTCTGGATATCCGGGTTATTTCTTGATTGTACAGGATTTCATTGCCGAAGCCAGAAATATGGACGTTTCCGTTGGTCCCGGTCGTGGATCTGCGGCAGGTTCTGCCGTTGCATACTGTTTAGGAATCACGAATATTGACCCGATTAAGTACGATTTGCTTTTTGAGCGTTTCCTAAATCCTGACCGTGTGTCGATGCCCGATATTGATATCGATTTTGATGACGAGGGTCGTGGTCGTGTAATGGAGTATGTAATTAATAAATACGGTAAAAATCAGGTTGCACAAATTATTACTTATGGTAAAATGGCAACCAAATCTGCGATTCGTGATACGGCTCGTGTGCTAGATTTACCGCTGTTTGAAGCCGATAGAATTGCAAAACTGATTCCGGGAATGATGCCGTCAAAATGGAATTTGGCGCGTTTTATTTCAGAGAGTGAAGATGAGGTTAAAAAAGCACTTCGTTCTGATGAATTTGACAATGTAAAAGAATTAATCGCCATTGCCAATGAAGATGATTTGGCTGGAGAAACGATTCAACAGGCAAAAATCCTTGAAGGATCAATGCGAAATACCGGAATTCACGCCTGCGGAGTTATTATTACGCCATCGGATATTACGAATTTCGTTCCCGTTACAACGGCAAAAGATTCTGATTTATACGTAACCCAGTTTGATAACTCGGTTGCAGAAAGTGCAGGATTGCTGAAGATGGACTTCTTGGGTCTAAAGACCCTTACACTTATAAAAGATACCGTTAAACTGGTAAAATACAGAACAAATATTGATCTCGATCCGGATACTTTTCCGATTGATGATGTCGAAACATATGCACTTTTCCAAAGAGGAGAAACGGTTGGAATCTTCCAATACGAGTCACCCGGAATGCAGAAATATATGAAGGATCTGAAACCGACAGTTTTTGGAGATTTAATTGCCATGAATGCTTTGTATCGTCCGGGACCATTAGAATATATTCCGTCTTTCGTAAGAAGAAAAAACGGCGAAGAGGAAATCAAATACGATTTAGATGCCTGCGAAGAATATTTAGGAGAAACCTACGGAATTACGGTTTACCAAGAGCAGGTAATGCTTTTGTCGCAATCGCTGGCTGACTTTACAAAAGGTGAGGCCGACGTTTTGCGTAAAGCGATGGGTAAGAAACAAAAGGATGTTCTAGATAAAATGAAACCGAAGTTTGTAGAACAAGCTGCAAAAAAAGGTCATGATGCAAAGGTTTTAGAGAAAATCTGGAAAGACTGGGAAGCTTTTGCGAGTTATGCCTTCAACAAATCGCACTCTACTTGTTATGCTTGGATTGCCTATCAAACGGCGTATTTAAAAGCGCATTATCCTGCAGAATATATGGCTGCGGTACTTTCTAATAATATGAATGATATTAAACAAGTATCATTTTTTATGGAAGAATGTAAACGTATGGGATTAGCCGTTTTGGGTCCAGATGTAAATGAGTCGTTTTATAAATTTACGGTAAATGATGATTATGCCGTTCGTTTTGGAATGGGAGCGATTAAAGGTGTGGGTTCTGGAGCCGTAGCAACTATTGTAGAATGCAGAAAAGATGGTAGATACAAGTCGATTTTTGATTTAGCAAAACGAATTGATTTGCGCGCTGCGAATAAAAAAGCAATTGAAAATTTAGCGCTTGCAGGTGGTTTTGATTCCTTTGAAGGAACTACAAGAGCACAGTATTTTCATGATGACGGCGATGGAATTACATTTTACGAAAAAGCAATGCGTTACGGATCGAAGTTTCAAGAAAATGAAAATTCATCTCAGGTAAGTTTGTTTGGAGAAACGAGTGAAGTGCAGATTGCAGAACCTGTTGTGCCTCCTTGTGAAGACTGGAGCACAATGGAAAAGCTGGCCAAAGAAAAAGAAGTTGTTGGGATCTATATTTCCGGACATCCGCTGGACGATTTTAAATTTGAAATGAAATACTTCTGTAATTCCCGATTGGAATCACTGAAAAGTATGAACGAATATGTTGGTAAAAATCTAAATTTTGCCGGAATCATTAATAACGTACAGCACCGTGTGGCAAAAAACGGAAAGGGCTGGGCAGTTTTTAATCTTGAAGGATATGATGAGAGTTATGAGTTTAAGATTTTTGGTGAAGAATATTTAAAATTCCGCCATTTCTTGATTCAGAATAATTTTGCTTTCTTGAAAATTCTAATAAAAGACGGCTGGGTAAATCATGATACAGGTAAAAAGTCAGATCCAAGAATGCAGTTTGTTGAGATAAGACAATTGCAGGATATTTTAGAAGCTTTTGCGAAGAAATTAATTTTATTGCTGAATATCAAAGATTTGCAGACAGAATTTATTCATAAGCTGAATTATTTATTTAATGAAAATAAAGGAGACAATTCTGTGACTTTTGAAATCATGGAATTAGAAAAAATAAAACGTTTGGTTGAGGTAGAAACACCAACTGATTTTGAGGAAACTGAAGATGCTGTTTTTGAACAAGAAAATGATAGTGAAGATGGAGCAATTGCCGAAACTAAAATTCAAGAGGTAAACGAGGTTGAAGAGATAAAAGTTGTCACCAAATTAACGATGCCAAGTCGAAGATTAAAGGTCAAAATTTCGACTGAATTATTACACGAATTAGAGAAAATGCAGATCAATTTTAAATTGAACTAAAAATTTAACAGTTAAAATTTAAACGAATGTTAAAATTTTTAGTTAAAAATATGCGTGCATAATAGATTTTTAGTAATATTGCCAGAAATTACAACGTTTTCGTTCCAAGTCTAACAACACAAGCTATAAGGATATGTTAAAAATACTCTAAGTTTGTATAAATTAATTAAATCAAAATTATGAAAAAGAACCTGTTTTTATTAGGATTAATGGTTTGCTCTATGGCTACTATGGCGCAGACAGAAAAAGCAGACAAACCAGAAAGCTGGTATTTTAAATTAGGTGGATCTTATTTTAATCAAACTGCTTCAACAGAATTTCCAGAAGTAGGTGGACAACTGCCAAACAGAGATGTTTATACAGGTACTTTAGCAGCTAATAAATTAGCTTCAAGAGAAAGTGTAACAGGTTCTTTTGGACAAGGTTTTAGAAGTGGTATTACTGGCGGTTACCGTTTTTCTACTCGTTTAGGAGTAGAGTTGTCTGCAAACTATTACATAAGTAATAGCAAAACAATGGCACAAACTACAAATAGACTTATTTCTTATAATCCAGCGACTAGTCCAGCTGCTACATATGTAAGTTTTACTGCTGAAGGACAAATTAAAGCTTTTGAATTAACTCCAGCGCTTGTAATGTTCTTAGGAGAAGCTCATGGTTTTGAGCCTTACACTAAAGTTGGTGTAATCGTTCCAGTTCATGGTACTTTAGATATTAAAACAGACAGACAGTATACTACTTTTGTAAATGGTGCTCAAGTTGCTGCTACTGATGCTTACTCAAAAGACGTTGTAAAACCAAATGCAACTATCGGATTTACTGCTGCTGTAGGTACATCTTATAAATTAGGAAAACATATTTCTGCTTTTGCTGAGATAGAGTACCGTAACTTTACTGTACACGGGAAAACTAAAGAAACAGAAATTTATACTGAAAACGGTGTAGATAAATTAAACACTACTACATCATTTAGAGCAGCTTCATATGCTGCTAATCATACTAATTACCACAGTTCAATTAATGGTACTTCTAATAGTACTGTAACAAATGCTGCTGGTTTTGATAATACTAAAGCTACTGATGATATCAGCTCTTATGTTGGAATCTCTGGTGTAGGTTTAACAGTAGGTCTTAAATACAGCCTATAATTTTATACAGTTTATAGTTTAAAAAAAGAGGATATTCATTTGAATATCCTCTTTTTTTGTTTTTTGTCATTGCGAGGAACGAAGCAATCACATTTGGTAAATCAAACTTTATATATTTTTATTAGTGCAGTTGCTTCGTTCCTCGCAATGACAATATTGTGGTAAAAAAACTATTTCAGATTCCTAAATTCTTTTAAAACTTCATCAATAACCCAAGTAGTTCTCGCTGCAGAATTTCCTTTTGATGGAGAAGCTCCTTCTTCACCTAGAATTTCGGCTACTACAGTTTCTATAAACGGCTGCTGAATGTGAAGCGGATTTTCGATTGTAATGCTTTCTTTTTCTCCGTTTATATATTGAATATGAATTGGATCATTTCCAAATGTAGAGAAGGAAATTTTACCTTTATCGCCTACAATTTCGGTATTGTCGTAACGCTCAAAACTAGCAAAATTCCATAAACCAGAACCGTGAATTCCATTTTCGAATAAAAAAGACATCGAAACGGTATCTTCTGCAGGATAAGCCAGAAGCTGTGAACTCGCATGTCCGCGAACAGACTTAATTGGTCCTAAAACAAAATCTAGAAAATCTAACGTATGACAAGCCAAATCTACAAAGATACCGCCGCCAGAAATATGAGGCATAACCGTCCAAGGTAAGTTGATTTCGTCATCGTAACGCTCTTCAAACGGATGATATAAAACACAATTTACATGTCTTACCGTTCCTATTTTACCTTCATCAATTAATTTTTTTATTTTTAGAAATCTTGGTAGACTTCTTCTGTAATAAGCAACAAATAAAGGTACATTATGTGCTTTGCAGGCGCTTATCATTTCGTTGCATTCTTCAAAAGTCAGTGCCATGGGTTTTTCTACATACACTGGTTTTCCAGCCTTAGCGCACAAAAGAGTATATTCTTTATGAGAAGAAGGTGGTGTCGCAATATAAACGGCATCAACTTCGGGATCATTAATTAAATCAATCGCGTTCGAATACCATTTTGGAACATTATGACGTTTGGCATAATCTTCGGCAAGTGTCGCATCTCTGCGCATTACGGCAACTAAAGCAGAGTTAGGAGCTTTCTGAAAACCTGGTCCGCTTTTAACTTCAGTTACATTTCCACAGCCAATGATTCCCCATTTTACAATTTTCATTTCTTGGTTTTTTTAGTTGTATCAAATTTAAGGGAAAAACGATTGTTAAAAAAGGGTTGCCACTAATTACACGAATTTCCGCGAATTTATTTTTGAAAAGGCTTAAAAGTTTTAGCCACAGATTAAAAGGATTCTCACTGATTTTTTAATTTTAGTAAAAAGGGTTTGCCACGAATTACACTAATTTCCACGAATTTATTTTTGAAAAGGCTTAAAAAGTTTTAGCCACAGATTAAAAGGATTCTCACTGATTTTTTAATTTTAGTA
>NZ_WMID02000010.1 GCF_009711165.2 Flavobacterium sp. MC2016-06
GTTTCAAGTTTCAAGTTTCAAGTTTCAAGTTTCAAGTTTCAAGTTTCAAGTTTCAAGTTTCAAGTTTCAAGTTTCAAGTTTTGTAGGAGCGTGAAAATTGGGATTTGAAACTTTTTTTATCCACACAAAGAGCGTGTCATTGCGAGGAACGAAGCAACCACACTAACAATTATACACAAAGCTTGTCATTTCGACGGAGGAGAAATCGCACTAGAAACTCGACAAACAAAATCATCAAACTTTGAGGAAATACTAGTGCGATTTCTCGTTCCTCGAAATGACAAGTTTTGTGGTTATTTTGTTTGCGGAGTTGCTTGCGAAGATCCTTCCTTCGTCAGGAGGACAAACTAAACGTAAACCCAATCAACTTGAAACTTGAAACCTGAAACTTGAAACAAAAAAACTATTTAACATCCTTAACCTCCCCCGACTTCAAATCAACCGTAAAATGATTCGCAGGAACTTCGTGCATGAATTTATTAAAGATGATTAAAAACAATCGAAACTGATCTTGCAAAGGCTTTTTCTCTTCCTTATAATTCTCAAAAAACAACTGCGACAAGATTTTATATTGTTTCACTCTAATCGGATCAACATCTACCAAAGCCAATTCATCGGCACTTCTAAAACGATAAAAATCTACAAGAAAATCGTAACCCTTCCAATCAAGATCTTCTTTCTTTAGGTTATTTTGAGCTAAGGTTTTTTCTAAATTAAGCTGTGCTTCAGACCATTCTGTTTTATAATTAGCTTTATTTTTAAGCAATTCATCATAATCCTTATCCGATTTCATATTAGCCAAAAGCAATAAATCTTCAGCAGAAACATTCAAAATAAAATCTTTAAAACCATTTGGCCAATCGTCTTTTAAGAAACGTAGTCGAACCAATTCTTTCAAATGGAAATCAGTAAAATCATGATAATTTTTAGTTTTAAGAATGTCTTTATTCCAAATATCTTTAGTGTTTTGAGATTCTAAAAATTGATATTCCATTTTATACAAATCAAAAAGTTCATCAAATCCTGAAACTTCATCAATTGTAATCGTCTGAATATCGACCACATTATCTTTTTCAAACGTCAATAATTTATAAGCCGGAATATACGCCGCCAATGATGGTGTCTGAATATTAACCAGCGTATTGCCTTTTGCAGTAGTACGAACTCCAGTGTCATTAATATGCATGTGACCGCCAAAATGAATTTTAAGTCCAGCATCAGCAAAAACCTGTGCCACCTCTTCCGTCGGAACACGATTCAGCTGCCATTTGTTTGGTCCTAATAATTCTTTAATTTCGGCAGAAGCATCATCATTAAAATCAATCATCGGAAAATGACTGAAAGCGATTAATGTTTTGCCCTGTTTTTTCGCTTCACGCGAAAGATCCTCAGCCCATTTTATCAAGTGTTTCTTATTCGAAAGTACATTATTGTAGCCTGTACTCGCCTCTCCGTAATTATTAGAATCTTTAGTAGCAGCTGCATTTTTCTTCGGAATATAAACATTTCCGTCAATCGCCATTAACCAAAGTCCTTCAACAGGTTCAACCACATAACTCACATCGGGAACTTCATAACCTGGTGTAACCTCATAAACTCGGTTAGACAATTTAGCACTTTCAACTGCTTTTTCATACGTATAATTCTCGCTCGTATAAGCCACAAACGGAGTTGACCAAAACTTGTTTTTTTTATTTGGATAAAACCCGAAATTCTTAAGATTATCCGTAATACCCAAATATCCCATTTTAGCAATATCTGCCGTAACTACAACAGGATTTTCTAACGTTAAGTTTGGTTGATAAAGCCCTTCTTTGCTAAAAATCGGCTGGCTTTTTCCGTCTTTTCCTAAAAAATCTTCTTTGCCAGATTCTTGTGCAAAAGGCCCAACAGGATCATGATTTCCTGTAGTAATAAAAAATTCGATGCCGTATTTTTTTCGATACTCGTCTAATATTTTTTCTAAGCCGCGCACATGTATCGGCTGTCCGTCATCTGTATAATCACCTGGAAGTGCTACTAATTTAATATTTCGCTTAGCGATATCATCTAAAGCGGCAATGAAGGCAAAATAATTTTCATTAAAAATTCGTGTCGAATGCAATTGAGACGCCATTGTTCTAAGCTGCACATATTTTCCTGTCTTCGGATTTAAAACGCCTCGATAATCATTATCTGAAAATCTTCCGAATAAATCCTGCAAATGCACATCAGACAAAAAAGCAATCTGAACGCCATCGAGTTTTTTAGTTTTTTGAGCCGAAATTGTACCATTAAAAAAAACTAAAAATAGCAATACTAAGCCGTTTTTATATAGAGAATTAATTTTTGAATTCATAGGTTAATCTTTTACAAATGGGGATTTTAAGAGCTCTCATATTCACTCTTTAAAAGGATTTGCAATTTTATACATTAAAACCTAAACTGTCTTTATGAGATTGTTATCTAATGATAATTTTTAATGCGATCTTACTTTCTTCAGATAAATATTCAACAAAAAATTTCTGAAGTTAATTTTCTTAATATGAAACAGTAAATCTCTAAACAACAACATCTTGTACATTTTTACCCCAAATGTGTATTCTTATATAACTTTTGATTTGTAAATTTATTGATTCCTAAAATAATTCGAAACCAAAATCTAAATATCCTGCCAATCTCAATACGATTCAAACTACTATTAATGAACCTACTAACTAAACCTTTTATATTTTGAAAAAATATCTTTTATTAACCACAATGCTCGCTGGAAGTTTTGCAATTCATGCCCAAAACAAAACCATTACAATTATAAACTCGCTCCCTGTTGATCGTGAATATGAAACGGTTGAATTGACTAAAAAAACACTCGGATTAGCTGCTAAAGCTAAACTTGAAGATTACACGATTAAAGAAGCCAATTCTAATTTGCTTTTAGACACTCAAACGGTTGATGAAAATAATGATGGTGTTATGGACGTTTTACTGTTTCAGCCAAAAGTAAGTGCTTCTTCTCGAAAAGAATTTACGCTTGTTCCTGCAAATCCTTCAACTCCAAAAAACATCAATTGTTACTCGAGATTTGTTCCAGAACGCATCGACGATTATGCGTGGGAAAACAACAAAGTGGCTTTTAGAGCTTACGGTCCTGTTGCTCAAAAAATGGCCGAAGATAAAGTTGCCGGCGGTACTTTGACCAGTGGTATTGATGCTTGGTTAAAAAGAGTGGAATATCCAATTATTAATAAATGGTACGAAAAAGCGACTAACGGAACCGGATCTTATCATAAAGATACGGGCGAAGGTCTGGATAATTTTAATGTGGGTGACAGTCGCGGTGTGGGCGGAATTGCAGTAAGTGTAGGTGGTAAATATTATTTTTCTAAAAATTTTAGCAGCTGGAAAACCATTACTACAGGTCCAATACGAACGAGTTTTATCTTAACGTACGCAGATTGGAATGCAAAAGGAAATAAAATCACAGAATCTAAACTGATTAGTCTTGATTACGGAAGTTATCTTTCGCGTTTTGAAATCTCAATTTCTGGTACTAAAACTATTGCTGCAGGATTAACGCTTCACAACAACAAAGGCATTACATCAACAAATAATAAAGAAGGCTGGATGAGCTATTGGGAACCTCTTGATGATTCTGAAATTGGTTTAGGAATTGTGGCACCAAAAGGTACTTTAGAAAGTTTTACTAAATATGTAACCAAAGATAAAGACTTAAGCAATCTATACGGAAACATGGTTGTTAAAGATAAAAAAGTAGTTTATTATACTGGTTTTGGATGGAAAAAAGGAAGCCCGTTTCAGACACAGCAAGACTGGGAAACGTATCTGAGTTCGTTTGCTAAAAAAATAAATAATCCGCTTATTGTGAAGGTAAAACGATAAATGGTTTAATCTCGTAAGGACGCAGAATCGCAAAGCTTTTTATCCCAATCTTGTCATTCTGAGGAACGAAGAATCTTCGTGAGTAACTCTATAAAGATTGGCGATTTTCTCTGTGGAGTTTCTTACGAAGATTCTTCGTTCCTCAGAATGACAAGCTTTACGCATAAACTATGTGTCTTTAGCTTTGTCAAAGTTTTAAACTTTGACAAAGCTTCTCGTAATACTAAAACTTCTTACGTATCTACTTCTGCAAGCATAGGATGCCAAAATAATCATAAATAAAAAAATCTGGTACTCTTAAACAGTACCAGATTTCTTATTAACCGGAAAATAATTCTCTTTCAAAATAATTTCGAGCGGGATATAATGTATGTTTTCTACCGTTTCCTGCAGTACTAATTTCTTGTACAGATAATTAACTCCCATGTAACCCTGCTCTTCGGGTCTTTGATTGATTAAAAAATCAATTACGCCTTTATTTAAATATTCAATATTCTCTTTCAATAAATCGTAACCAATAATCCTAACGCCTTTAATATTATGCTGATGTAAAAATCCAGCCACAATATAGGCCCTCGAATTGGGAACAAAAACACTATTAATTCCCGAAAACATTTCCAAATTCAATTGGTCGATACCAGAATCTTTAATCGTTACTTCAGAGAATTTAAAATTCGTAAGCTCTTCGTTGTCTTTAAAAAACGAATAAAAACCATCTATACGCTGTAAATAAACCGATGTACTTTCGATTTCTCTAGTAATTTTAAAAATCAATACCTGCCTTTCGTTTTTAACCGCAAAACTTATCAGCCTTCCAGCCAGATAACCACTCTGAAAAGCATCTTGACCAACATAAGCATGCACTGTATTAGAATCGATATTAGAATCAATCATAACAACTGGAATATTTTTCTTTTCATATTCCTTTAAAAACTGAACCGATTCTTCATAAAAAATAGGCGCAAACAATAAAGCATCGCAATCAAATGCGGCAACTTTTTTGACTCCTTCTTTAAAAGAAACGGCATTAAAATCATAAAAAAAATAATCTAAAACCACTCCGAATTTACTAAATTCGATAGCCGCTTTTTCTATTCCAACGATCTGACTTTTCCAATATTCTAAGTTTTCATACTTCGGTAAAAAAACTGCAAAACGAAACTTTTTATTTAATGCCAGATTACTAGCCAAAATATTTCGTTTATAGCCGTATTCTTCAATTATAGCATTTACCTTATCCACATTCTCTTGAGCAACCTGCCCGCGATTGTGAATAATTCTGTCAACCGTTCCTGGAGAAACGTTGGCTAATGCTGCAATTTTTTTTATCGTTATGATATTGTCTGTATTTAAGTTAAAATAATAATAGTAACCTCCTAAATTTATTTTTTTTTGACGAAGATAAGTTGTTTTACCCGACTTTTTACATACATTTGTAATATTCCGTGTGCGTACACGCAAATTTACACAAATGTCAAAAAAAATTCGTAACTTTTGATAAAATTTCATTCCTATCAAAAAAGTGAAACAATTTTGAACCTATAATTTTAATACTATCAAATAATTTGATTGATACAATATAACTATTTGTTTATCAAAAGATTTAATACTATTATTTAAAGAATTATTAGAAGTTATTACAAGAAAAGATATAATTTATTTTAGAGAATATGTGAAAGCAATTAAATTCTAAAAAACAGATGAGATACTATATTTTTGACGGAATTGAGACAAAATAGTAATACACAAGATATAAAACTATAATTTAATAACTTATAAAGTTTTACATCAACAATAACTCGAATATCAAAACACCTGTTATTGCTTTTAAATAAAATACAAACGATACAAAAAACGATATAAAACACAACCAATGATAATAGACTCATTACACAATGCTGCAAAATACTACAACTTACATCCTAACTTTAAAACAGCATTTGATTACGTTAACCAAAACGACATAAGCAAACTTGAGCCAGGTGCTTTTGAAATAACAGAAGGTTTAAAAATTATTGTTATTGCTGGAGAAGGATCTACAAAAGAAGAAAGCATTAAAGGTTTTGAATGTCATGATAAAAACATTGATATTCAGATTTCTATACAAGGTCCAGAAACGTTTGCTTGGAAACCAAGAGAAAAATGTGTGAGTCCAAATGGAGAGTACAGCGACGAACGTGATGTTCGTTTTTTTCATGATAAACCAGATATGTTTTTCCAGCTGCAGGAAAAACAATTTGCTATTTTATTTCCCGAAGATGTTCACGCAGCGATGATTGGCGACGGATTATTAAAAAAAGTAGTTTTTAAAGTAAAAATATAAGTCATGAGCAAAATTCAAAACACCATCGACGTTATCGTAAAACAAGGCGTTTTACCACTTTATTTCAACACAGACGAAAGTAAAAGTATTGCTGTACTAAGAGCACTTTACAACGTTGGAATAAAAGCTGTTGAATATACCAACAGAGGCCCAGAAGCATTATCAAATTTCAAGAAAATGGTTGAAATAAGAAATGCCGAAATGCCGGGAATGCTTTTAGGAATTGGCACTATAAAAAATATCGAGCAGGCAAAAGACTTTCACGAAATTGGAGCCGACTTTTTTATCAGTCCGGGTTTTGTTTCTGATGTAGCTAAATTTTTAATCAGCAAAGATGTTTTGTATGCGCCGGGCTGTATGACACCAACAGAAATTATTACGGCAGAAAATGCTGGTATAAAATTTATTAAACTCTTTCCGGGAAATATTTTAGGTCCCGATTTTTTAAGCGGCATCAAAGACATTTTTCCTAACCTCATTTTTATGCCTACAGGCGGCGTTGATACAACACTACAAAGTATTCAAACTTGGTTTACAGCAGGAGTTTCGGCTGTGGGAATGGGAAGTAAACTTATCAGCAAAGAAGTCATGAAACATGGTGCTTATGAGACAATTGAAAAAGAGACTCAAAGAGTTTTAGAATTAATTGAAAAAGTAAAAAAAGACCAGTAAATACATTTTCAACTGCAAAGTTCGAAAACAAAAAAACGCTCTATTTGTCATTTTCGACGGAGGAGAAATAACAAAAGAAACGCTACAAAAGTTTGCAGAATAGCAAATGTGATTTCTCCTTCGTCGAAATGATAAGATTGCGAGTAAAATTAACAACTAAAATAAATAACTATCAAACCAAATCATGGATTCAATCTTTAACCTTAAAGGAAAAATTGCACTTATAACCGGAGGAGCTGGCGTATTGGGAAGCAATATGGCAAACGTTTTAGCCAAACAAGGCGTTGTTGTAGGAATCGTTTCTCAATCTATTGACAAAGCCAGCAAAACAGTCGAAACAATAGAAAACAATGGCGGAAAAGCTTTTGCTGTTCAAGCCAACGTATTAAACAAAGAAGAATTAGAAAAAGCCAAAGATCTTATTGTAGAAAAATACGGCCGTCTAGACATTCTAATCAATGCCGCTGGAGGAAATATGCCTGGAGCGACAATTAGCCCAGATCAAGCTATTTATGATATGAAAACGGATGATTTGCAAAAAGTTATTGATTTAAATATTATCGGAACAATGCTGCCTTCACAAGTATTTGCAACACTTTTTGCAAAACAAAAAGCAGGAATTATAATTAATATTTCATCGGCATCGGCACAAAGACCATTAACAAGAGTTGTAGGTTATTCGGCTTCAAAAGCGGCGATTGATAATTTTACGCAATGGATGTCGGTTGAATTAGCTTCAAAATACGGAGAAGGAATTCGTGTAAACGCAATTTCTCCAGGTTTTTTTATTGGAGAACAAAACCGCGCTTTATTGTTAACTCCAGAAGGAAAATTAACGCCTAGAGGAGAAAAAATTATCGAACATACACCAATGGGACGTTTTGGAACACCGCAAGATATTGATGGAGCACTGCTATTTTTATGCAGCGATATGTCAAAATTCGTAACAGGAACTATCCTTAAAGTTGACGGCGGATTTGCCGCAACAAGTATCTAAAGTTTAAATTCAGTACAAATCCTGCAAGGTTTCCAAAACCTTGCAGGATTAATTATTCATACTATATCGATCGTTAAAATCTAGTCCTGCAAGGTTTTAAAACCCTTGCAGGACGACGAATAAAAATTCTTTAAAAAAATATAAAAATGGAACAAACATTAAGATGGTTCGGACCAAATGATCCTGTTTCTTTATCAGATATTTTACAAACCGGAGCAACTGGAATTGTAACCGCATTACATCATATTCCCAACGGACAAGTTTGGAGTATTGAAGAAATCATCAAACGAAAAGTAGAAATCGAACACCAAAACGGTGATCCTAAAAAAGGCGCTTCGGGTTTAACTTGGTCTGTTGTAGAAAGTATTCCCGTGCACGAAGACATTAAAAAACAAACTGGAAAATATCTGGAATACATCGAAAATTATAAAGAAAGCATTAGAAACTTAGCTTTGTGCGGTATCACTTGTGTCTGCTATAATTTTATGCCGGTTTTAGACTGGTCAAGAACTGATTTATCTTATGAATTGGCTGACGGATCTAAAGCACTTCGATTTGATATTAATGCTTTTGCTGCTTTTGAATTGTTTATTCTAAAAAGACCAGGCGCAGAAAATGAATATTCGGCAGAACAAACTCAAAAAGCAAAAAGCTATTTTGAAGCGATGACCGATGCTGAAAAAGTAAAACTACAGCAAAACATTCTGGCTGGACTTCCGGGCGCAGAAGAAGCCTATTCTGTAGAAGATTTTCTGGTTACTTTAAGCGGTTACAATCATATTGACAGACAAGCTTTAAAGGAAAATCTTTTCTTCTTCTTAAAAGAAATAATTCCTGTTGCAGAAAGTAAAGGCGTTTTAATGGCAATTCATCCAGACGATCCTCCCTACCCGATTTTAGGACTTCCGAGAGTCGTAAGCACCGAAGAAGATTTAATGGAATTAATGAATGCTGCTCCATCAAAATCTAACGGTTTTACAATGTGTACAGGTTCGTACGGTGTAAGAGCCGATAATGATCTTCCGGGCATTGTAAGACGTCACGGTGACAAAATGAATTTTATTCACCTTAGAAGCACTGAAAGAGACGCAGAAGGCAGTTTCTACGAAGCCAATCACTTAGAAGGCGATGTTGATATGTATGAGGTTGTAAAAGCGATTATTGAAGTTGAAAAAAGAAACAACAGCAATTTGCCAATGCGCCCCGATCACGGTCATCAAATGCTGGATGATTTGAAGAAAAAAACAAATCCGGGTTATTCTGGAATTGGCCGTTTAAGAGGTTTAGCAGAATTGCGAGGCCTTGAAATGGGAATTAAGAAATCTATTTAGAAATCTACATAGAGTCAGCTTTGTCAAAGTTTTAAACTTTGACAAAGCTTAAATTTTTCATCTGGAAACATAGAAGTAAGAGAATTAAACCACCTCAAACCGTACAAAAACTATATTTCTAGATTCAATAAATTAAGCTTGAAAAAAGTTTTTATCACTTTTTATAACCGCTTCAAGTCTTTACACAAACTTACTATAATGCTGCTAACAACTACCTACCATGAATATTCCAAACCAACTTATTGGAAAATACTACTATTTATTCTTCTGCGTTTTTCTAATTTTTATACTTATTCCCACAAACTCAAGAAGTCAAAATTTACCTAAAATATTAAGTTCAAACCAAAAAACAACTGCCGCTTATTTACCCGATTTTAGTTACGCTGGTTATCATTTTGGAGAAACAAATCTTCCTGATTTTCAAGGAAAAATAATTAATGCCACCGATTTTGGCGTCAAAGCAAATGATGCTTTAGACGACTCTAAGGCTTTACTAAAAGCCATAAAAGCAGCAACTGAAACCGAAGGAAATGTCATTCTGCAGCTTCCTTCTGGAAAACTAATTTTAAGTGACATTCTCTACATCGAAAGAAGTAATTTTGTGCTTCGCGGCGCTGGTTCTGGCGAAAACGGAACCGAAATTTACTGCCCAAGACCGATGATGTATCTTAAAGATCCAGCATCTTTGGCAGAACTTAGAGAATACTTAACCACTTTTGATAAAAGACAGCGCGAGCCAGAAAACAATATCGATCTGCCGTTTTCGCAATATGCTTGGTCTGGAGGTTTTATCTGGACACAGATTCCGACAGAACGCGTAAAATCGTATTTAGATAAATATGAACCAACGCCTAACATTCTTGCCAAAGTAAGCACGGGAAATATGGGCGAACATGTTATTGCAGTTTCAGAAGTTAAAAACTTAAAAATTGGTGATATTGTAGAACTTCAGTTATTTAACAAAGACGGCGAAAACGGCGAAATCATTACTGATTTATACAAAGGCGCAAAAGTAAAACCAGGTTCTCATCATTGGAATTTTCCGAAACTTCCAATCGTAAGACAGCAAGTTGAAATCACTAAAATTTCGGGTTCTAAAATCACGATAAAAACACCTCTGACTATTTCAATAAAACCAAGTTATCAGGCACAATTGGTAGAATGGAAACATTTGAATGAAGTTGGAATCGAACATATAAAATTTACTTTTCCAGATATTCCGAGAGTCGCACATCACGTTGAACCCGGAAACAATGCCATTTTTCTAACCCGAATTTTTAACAGCTGGGTAAAAGACATCACCATTACCAATGCCGACAGCGGCATTTTGGTTGAAGAAGTTGCTAACACAACGATTCAAGATATTGTAACCGATGGAAATCATATGGCGCATTATACGGTTACGCTTGGCGGTGTGCACAATATTTTAGTCAAAAATCTAAAAATTTACAACAAAGCCGTTCATCCGTTAAGCTTTAATACGTTTGCAACCAAAAACGTTTATCAGAATTGTGAAATCTTTGCAGATCCTGTTTTAGACCAGCATTCCGGTGCTAATCATCAAAATTTATTCGACAATATTACTGTGCATTTTTCTCCTGATAAAAACAATAGTTACGCTTTATTTGGCGGTGGTGGTGCCGATTACTGGAAACCCTCACACGGCCCTTTCAGTACTTTTTGGAATTTGAATATTAAGGTTGAAAATCCTTTTGATGCTGCAAAACCTATTTTGCTTTACGGAATGAAAGATGGCGCTTTTGCTAGAATTATCGGCGTAAACGGAAATGCAAAATTTGAAGTCAAATACGATCCAGATCCTTACGTTGAATTTCTAAATCAATCAATGGAAAAAGTTCCGTCATTGTACGATTATCAGCTGAAAAAACGATTAAAATGATATTTTTTGCCACAGATTAAAAGGATTAAAAGGATTTTTTTTTCGCCACGAATTACACCAATTTTCACAAATCATTGCGTTTAAAAATTAGTGGAAATTTGTGTAATTCGTGGCAAAAAAATCCTTGAAATCTGTGAATCCCGATAGTTATCGGGAGTGGCAAAAAAAACAATTCTCTACCCAATAACTCGATCGCTATGAAATACAAAATAGTTTTTCTGGTTTTACTATTTATCTCGGGAAATATTTATTCCCAAAATAAATTTCGTCTCAAAAATATCTCTACGACCGATGGGCTTTCGCAGAGTTCTGTCATTGCCATTCATCAAGATAAATTTGGGCAGATGTGGCTTGGTACGCGCGATGGACTGAACAAATACGACGGAAGTAAATTCACGATTTTTAGGAATGATGTCAACGATAAAACATCTATTAGTAACAATGATATTTTGGCCATTGAAGAAGATAATACAGGTAAAATCTGGGTTGGAACTTACAACGGACTCAATTGCTACGATCCTGTTTCAAACACTTTTAAAAGGTATCTGCATTCTAATACAAACCATACCATTAGCAGTAATGGGGTTTGGTCCATAAAAGATATAGATGATGAACTTTGGCTTGGAACCTCAAAAGGATTGAATATTTATAATAAAAAAACAGGGCAGTTTACTTCTGTTTATAATGTAGATGAAAATGATAAAACACTTCCAAGCAATAATATTTTTAGCATTATAAAAACTAAAAAAGGCGAAATATGGCTTGGTACGAGCAAAGGTTTATGTCAATTAATGAGTCGAAAAAACGGCAGATTTTCTTTTAAAAACTATCCTTTAAATAATAGTGATTTATTAAACGTTCAGGCTGTTATTGAAGATACTTCGGGAAATTTATGGATTGGGACTAAAAATAAAGGGGTGCTTAAATTTGATAAAAAATCGAATAGTTATGTTTCTTTTTTATCGAATGAAAAATTCAACGAAATCAATACTAATATTCGTTCGTTAGCCTTTGACAATGACGGATCTTTGTGGATTGGCGCTTATGATGGTATTTATATTTATGGAAAAGATCAGAGTCTTCAAAAAATAAATAACAGCAATAACAGCAACGGAATCGATAAAGTAAAATCGGTTTTTATTGATAAAAAAGGTTCCGTTTGGATTGGCTGTTATTACAAAGGCGTAAATATTTGGGATATTTCAAATGTGAATTTTTCGAATTACAATCAGAATTCTAAAAAGATTCCGATGAGTTTTGATGTAGTAAGTTCGATTATTGCCGATAAAAAAAACAATATTTATTTTGGAACTGAAGGCGGCGGGATTACTGTTTTCAATAAAAACTCCGAAAATACTACTTACATTAACAGTAAAACTGGGCAGACGAACAAAGACGATATTAAATCGATGTGTCTTGTTGGTGATATTTTATGGATTGGAACTTTCGCCAAAGGGTTATCGGCTTACAATACGGTTTCAAAAAGAATGGAAGACAACAGAATTGCTGCTGCTCTAAATACTTTATTGAAAGAATCTGGCGTTTATTCGGTCAAAGCCGAAGAAAACGGCATTCTTTGGATTGGTACTTTTGGTAAAGGTTTAATACGCTATGACACTAATTTAAAGACTTTTCAAACCATATTAGATGACAATACAAAACCCAACTCACTCACCAATAATACAGTTAGAACTATTTTAATCGATGAGAAAAAAGGAGTTTGGATTGGTACATTGAGCGGGTTAAATTACATCCCGACACCCAATTTCAATCCAAATAAATATACCGTAAATCATTATTTCTTTGATCAGCCGACTTTAACTGGCGATGATATTTTGACCTTATTTCAAGACAGCCAAAAGAAAATATGGGTGGGAACAAAAGGAAAAGGACTTCATTATTTTGATGGAAAAAAATTCAATAAAATCAATTTAAAAGTTGGAAACACAGCCATTACTTCAATACATTCTATTCTTGAAGACGATGATAAAAACCTATGGATCAGCTCTAACCAAGGAATTATAAAATACAATACGAAGTTAAAAACAACTGCGCTTTACGATCAAAAAGACGGTTTAGCAAGTAATGAATTTAATGATAATGCGGCTTTAAAATTAGATTCCAATCAATTCTATTTCGGAAGTCCGTCTGGAGCAACTTATTTTGATGCTAAAAAAATTACTTTAAATCGATTTGCACCTCAGGTTTTAATTACCGATTTGAAAATCAAAAATGAAATCATTGATCCTAATCATCGCGACGGAATTTTAGAAAAAAGCATTGGTTACACCAAAACTATAACATTGCCTTATGACAAAGCTAATTTTACCATAAGTTTTGCAATTCCGAATTACATTCGATCTAAAAACAATCAATACAGTTATCGTTTAACAGGTTTAGAAAATAACTGGACAACAACCAAAAATACCGAAGCCATATTTGCGATTCAGAATCCGGGAACTTATGTTTTTGAAGTTCGCGGTGCTAACAATGACGGCGTTTGGAACAAAACTCCAACAACTTTAACGGTTATTGTAAATCCTGCTCCGTGGCGCAGTATGTGGGCGTTTTTGCTTTATGCGATTGTGATTGGTTTAGGTTTATACGGTTTAATTTGGATTATGAAATCTAAAGCGCGTTTGAAACAAAAATTAGATTTAGAATATTTGGAAGCTAAAAGAAATGAAGAAAACAATATTGCTAAACTGGATTTCTTTACGAATATTTCGCACGAATTTAGAACGCCTTTAACTTTAATTCTTGGGCCTTTACAGCAAATTCTAGCCAATTATAACGGAACGAATGAAATGTATAAAAAGTTATTGGTTATTGAAGGAAGTGCCAATCATCTTTTGAGTTTAATTAATCGTTTAATGGATTTTAGAAAACTTGAAAATCATCAGGTTACGCTGGAATCTGCCAACGGAAATATTGTAAAATTTACCAAAGAAATCTTTCTATCTTTTATAGAATATGCCAAAGACGGCGGTTACAATTATACTTTTGAATCTTCTGATGAAGAAATTCTGGTTTATTTTGACCGTTATAAACTGGAGCGTGTTTTTTACAATTTGATTTCGAATGCTTTTAGATATACTCCAAAAGGCGGTACTATTCATTTGAAAATTTCACACAATAACGAAAACATCTTTATTGCCATTGAAGATTCGGGCGTTGGAATTGCGAAAGAACATATTGATAAAATTTTCGATTTGTTTTTTGAAATTCCGATGCACAACAACGTTCAGAAAAACTACAATAAAGGAACCGGAATTGGTTTGTCTATTGTAAAAAACATTGTAAAACTGCACAAAGGAAACATTGATGTTGTCAATAAAACCGCAGAAGAAGGCGTTGTCTTTACCGTGACTTTACCGCTTGGGCGTGAACATCTTTTGGACAGCGAAATTATTGAAGATTTTAGAATAAGCGATGATATTGAGCAATATGCTGCACAGTTGGAAACTTCTGAAATTATTGAACCCGAAGATATTGAAGATTTTGTAGTGAATGACGAGAAGCAGACTATTCTAATTGTGGAAGATCATAAAGTGCTTCGCAAATTCATGAAAAACCTCCTCAAGCAAGATTACAATATTATTGAAGCTGAAAATGGTAAAATCGCATTTGAAAAAGCATTAAAATACGTTCCGAATTTAATTATCAGCGATGTCATTATGCCCGAAATGGTAGGAACTGAACTTTGCTCTAAAATAAAAGAAAACCTTAAAACGAGCCATATTCCGGTAATTCTGCTTACTTCGAGAACTTCTTTGGTTTATAAATTTGAAGGTTTAGAAAGCGGCGCTGATGATTATATTAGTAAACCTTTCAATTTAATTGAATTTAAGCTCCGCGTAAAAAACCTTTTAAATTCAACTGAACGTTTAAAAGCGAAATTTAGCAGCGATGATAATTTTATTCCGTCAGAAATAACCGTTTCTTCATTGGATGAAGAATTATTAAAAAAAGCATTCAAAATTGTAGAAGAGAATATTTCAAACGAGCAGTTTGATATTCCGTTTTTCTGTTCGGAATTGGGTGTAAGCCGTACGATGTTATTTTTAAAAATAAAAGCTTGGACAAATTATACGCCAAACGAATTTATTCACGAAATACGATTAAAACGCGCGGCACAATTATTAGAACAAAACAAATTAACCGTTTCAGAAATAAGTTATAAAGTCGGCTTCAACAATCCGAAATACTTCAGCAAATGTTTCCAGAAAAAATATGGTGAAACGCCGTCGCAATTTGCCGACAAATTTTTCAAATCTTCCGCTGTAATTTAAACAAGTCACTGTTTTCAAGGCTTAAAAAAGGGTATCTGTATTTTTAGATACCCTTTTTTGTATTTCTATATCGTTTGCGACATCTAAATTTGCGGTATGAAAATCAAAAAAACAAAATTCTTAGTCCTGCAAATTCTATTTGTACTGATGATAATAGGAATGAGTTTATTGCTTTTTTATTTTATCTAACGCTAACCTTAAACCAAAAAATGAATGTTCACAAAACGAAAAATCAAATCGCTTAAATGGTATTTGCTGGTATGTTTTTTACTAGCGAATATTGTTATGAATGCACAGGAGAGAAAAGTCACCGGAAAAGTTACTTCCAGCGAAGACTTACTCGGGCTTCCTGGTGCTAATGTTTATGTAAAAGGATCTTCCGTTGGAGGTTCTACGGATATGGATGGAAATTACAGTGTTTTTGTTTCTGAGAAAAATGCCGTTTTAGTTTTCAATTTTGTGGGTTATCAAACTATAGAAATTCCTGTGGGAAACAAAACTGTAGTAAACGTAAGCTTAAAACCAGATACAAAAAATCTAGACGAAGTAATAGTTGTGGGTTACGGTACACGTAAAAAGAGTGATATTACAGGTTCTGTATCTTCTGTTACGGCAAAAGAGCTGACTGCTTATCCTTTACTTAATGCAGAACAAGCTTTACAAGGTCGTGCTGCGGGTGTTGCCGTACAATCTAACAATGGCGGTGAGCCGGGCGCTCCTGTAAAAATTAGAGTTCGAGGCGGCACTTCTATCAATGCGAGCGGAGATGCGCTTATTGTTGTAGACGGTTTTGCAGGTGTTTCTATGCCAGCGCCTCAAGATATTGCTTCTATCGAAGTACTTAAAGATGCTTCGGCAACGGCAATTTACGGTTCTAGAGGTTCAAACGGAGTTATTATGGTGACAACCAAAAAAGGAAAACCCGGAAAACCTGTTATCGAATTCAGCAACTCTACTTCTGTACAATCTGTAAACAATAAATTGGATTTATTAAACGCAGATCAATTTGCCAAATACAGACAAAGTTTTACGACGCACACACAAGGACCTGCAAACACAGATTGGCAGGATGTAATTTATCGTGACGGAATGGTTTCGAATACGCAATTGTCTTTTTCTGGTGGTTCTGATAAAATGAGATATTATGTTTCTGGAAATTACTTCAATCAAGATGGTGTTGTTATAAATTCTGGAATCGATAGATACACGATTGTAAGTAATCTTGAAGCCGATTTGTCTGACCGTTTTAAAATTGGTTTGAACACTTTTCAAAGTAAACAAAACAAAGATGGAATTATTTCTCAAACAGGCGCTGGAGGAACGGGTGCCGCAGGGGTAATTGCAGCAGCATATCGATTTATGCCTGACAAAGGAATTTACAATGCAGACGGAACCTATACTTCAACAGCGCCAATTGGTGATGATATTGATAATCCGTATGCAACTGCAATGGAAAACATTTTAGAAATCGTTTCTATTGTAAACAGAAACAATTTCTTTGCAACTTATAAATTTACCAAAGATCTAGAGTTTAAAACTACCTTAGGTTTATCAGATTCAAACTCACAAACCGGACGATATATTCCGTCAACCTTAATTGCAGGAAAAAATATCAAAGGAGAAGCTTCGGTGAATAACAGTAGAAACTCTTCTTTCTTGACCGAAAATTATCTTACCTACAAAAAAGAGATTATAGAGAAGGGAATTTTGACGGTTCTTGGAGGTTATTCGTATCAAAAAAATAAAAGCGAAACGTCTTATGCAGCTTCCAGAGGTTTCTTAACCAATACAAACTCGTATCATAATTTAGGCGCTGGAACTGTATTTTTAAAACCCGATTCTTCTTTATCTGAAACAGAATTAATCTCCGCTTTTGGAAGGTTAAATTTTGATTACGATGATAAATACTTATTGACTTTTACGGCAAGAAGAGACGGTTCTTCAAGCTTTAGTGAAAACTATAAATACGGAACTTTCCCGTCTGGAGCAATTGGATGGAATATTGGTAAAGAAAATTTCTTAAAAGAAAACAAAACCATTTCTAATCTTAAACTAAGAGCAAGTTATGGAGCAACAGGAAATCCATCAATTGGCGCCTACTCTACCCTTTCTCGTTTTTCTGAAATTTATGATGTGAGCGGTGACGTGATTGTAAATGCGGTGCAGTTGACTTCATTAGACAATCCGAATTTAAAATGGGAAACTTCATACCAGCAGGATTACGGTATTGATTTAGGTTTGTTTGACAACCGAGTAAGCCTAACTGCCGATTATTATAAAACGATTACCAAAGATTTATTGTTCAACAGACCTTTACCGGGAGTTTCTGGAATTGCCTCTCAGTTGCAAAACGTTGGAGAACTAGAAAATAAAGGTTGGGAATTGGGAATAAATTCTAAAAACTTTATTGGTAAAGATTTTACTTGGTCGACTAGTTTTAATATTTCTTCAAACAAAAACAAAGTCCTAAAATTAGCCGATAATAAAGATTTATTAATCAACTCTACACCCGGGCATTTCCTTGCAACAGATTCTCAAATCTTAAGAGTCGGACAGCCAGTTGGTGCGTTTTATGGTTTTGTTTATGATGGCGTAATTCAGCAGGGAGAAACCGTTCTTCCAGGAAATTTTGAAACGGCTCCAGGCGGTGAAAAATTTAAAGATGTAAACGGCGACGGAAAATTAGATTCGAGCGATAAAACCATTATCGGAAACCCAAATGCCGATTTCATCTTCGGTTTAAACAATGATTTCACTTATAAAAATCTTGATTTCAACATCTTCTTTCAAGGTTCAGAAGGCAACCAAATCTTAAATTATACTTTAATGGAATTGGCTTCGGGAAATAACAATGCTACAACTGAGGTTTTGGATGCTTGGACTCCAACACACACAGACACTAATGTTCCTGCAAATGCGGCTAGAACTAAAAGAGTTACTTCGAGATTTGTTTATGATGGAAGTTACATTCGTCTAAAAAACATTTCTATTGGTTATAGTTTAGATGATAAAATAGTTTCTAAAATGGGATTGAGTAAAGTTCGTTTTTACTTCAGTGCACAAAACTTATGGACGATTACAGATTATCCGGGTTCTGATCCAGAAACTAGTTATCTAAATGATACCAATGCCAGAAGTAATACCAACTTAGGTTTGGAATATGGAAGTTACCCAAATGTGAGAACATTTACTTTCGGATTTAATATAAAATTTTAGTCTAATAGAAACCGTTGCGTATAATTTTTTTTTCAACACATAGTCCCGATAGCTATCCCGGAATAGATTTTATTTTAAAAAGAAAGCAAACAATAAAGAAACTCATTTCTTTCACATAGATCACTATGTGTATTTAAACAAGTGAAACGCCTTTTTTAAAGTTTACAAAGACTAGGTCTCTATGTGTTGAAAAAAAACACCCAACAGATTTAACACCATAACATTATGAAAAAATATATAGCTTTTCTTTTCTTAGGAATGTTCGTTTTAGGATGTTCAGATTTAGAAGAACACCCAGTTGGAATTATTCGTCCAGACAACTTCTTTAATAATACAGACGATTTGCAAGCTGCTGTAAACGGCGCTTTTGCCAATATTGCCCACAATAATTACTGGGGAAGAGAATTTACAATTGCCCTAATGCTTCGCGATGACATGGCCGATATTGGCGATAGAACCACGCAGGCAGCGCGTATAGATGTAAATGATTTTAGTATGAATGATACTAACGCGCTTGTTGCTAACTTTTGGCCGCAATCGTATGTGATTATTACAGCAGCAAATCAAGCCATTGAAGGTGCTAAAAAAACTCCCGGAGATCCTGCAAAAGTAAACGCAATTGTAGCTCAGGCTTATTTTGCAAGAGCTTTTGCGTACTATCATTTAGTTCGCATTTTTGGAGACATTCCGTACATTGATTTTGTTGTAAACGATGTTTCTCAAGTTAATTCTTTAAAAAGAACCAAAGAAGCAGAGGTATATGTAAAAATCATTCAAGATTTAGAATTTGCAAAACAATGGCTGGACGATAAACCAAAAGTAAAAGCAGTTCCCGGAAAAGGCACTGCAGCAGGTTATTTAGCTTCGGTTTATCTTACTTTAGGGCAATATCAAAAAGCGTATGACGAAGCCAAATATGTGATTACCAACGAAACAAAATTTGGTTTAGGTTTAGATGCCGATTTTCAAGATTTATTTAATGCTACCAAAACAGCCTCTTTAAAAGAACCTTTATTTACCGTCGATTTTAACAACTTAGTTTCAGGAAATTACGGGCAGGATTACACCGCTTTTTTTACAGGTTCCTTAAAAGATGATAGTTACAGCTACGGACAGGGATTTTCTGTTGCCGTTCCTTCTCTAAAAGTATTCAATACTTGGGATCAGAGAGATTATAGAAGAGCCGTAAGTTTTGATACTATTATTAGAAAGAAAACAGGTCCGGGCGGCGCATTGCAGATTTATCCATCGAGCGATAACGAAAAAGCACCGCGTCCGCATATTGCAAAATACTATCGTTTTCCGGGGAAAGCCGGCGCAAACGGAAGAACTTCACAGCACAATTACATCACCATGCGATATGCAGAAGTACTACTGACAGCTGCCGAAGCTTTAAACGAAGTGAGTCCGGGAACTACAGAAGCTGATGGTTATGTAAACCGAGTACGTGCAAGAGCAAGAAATAAAGCGGGCAAGCTGGTTTCTTTTCCTGCCAATGTCACTCCTGCATTATCTCAAGCCGATTTTAGAAAAATGGTAATCGAAGAGAGAAGATTAGAATTTGCGTTTGAATACATTAGATGGTACGATATCAAAAGACTTAAGAATGGTCCAGAAGTATTTGGCCCAGCTGGTCTAGAACCACATGCCAATTTCAGTCCAACCAAAGATTATTTGTTTCCATTGCCAGGAACCGAGTTAGCCATAAATCCAAATTTAGCGCCGAACAATCCTGGTTATTAATTTTTTTTAAACACATAAGTTTATTTTGATTGCTATTGTAACACGGATGAAACGGATTCGCTATCGCGAAAACGCTGATTTACACTGATTTTTTTTATTTTAAAAATCCGTTTTTTTCCGTGTCTTCGCGATAGCGAATCCGTTTCATCAGCGTCTAAACTTAAGCTTTATGTGTTTAAAAATTCATTCTCGATACTAAAATATATAATTATTAATATGAATAAAGTTAGTTTCATTTTTTCTATCCTTGGGTTTGCATTGCTGGTAACAGCGTGCAGATCCAAAGATATTTCTCAGCCTAAAAACACAACCTCAATCGATAATCTTCTAGAAACACGTTACCAAATGTTACTTGATTATCCTGTAGATTCTATGGCAATGCCCCGCAGTATGACCATCAAAACCAATCTCATAAAGAAAGTACCTTCGCGAGATTGGACAAGTGGTTTTTTTGCTGGAAATCTTTGGCAGTTATACCGACTTACAGGCAATCAAAAATATAAAGACCAAGCCGAAAAATGGACTCCATTCAGCAAAAAAGAAAGCTTAAACAGAGGTTCTCACGATGTAGGTTTTAAAGTGTATTGCGCTTTTGGCGAAGGTTTAAAAGTCGAAAAAAATGCAGATTACGAAAAAACTATAATTAAAGGAGCCGAAACATTATGCTCTCGTTTTAATGCAAAAGTTGGTGCCATTCGTTCTTGGGATTTTAACAGCGAAATTTGGGAATATCCTGTAATCATCGATAATATGATGAATCTAGAATTATTGTTTGAAGCCTCAAAATTATCAGGCAATAAAAAATACCACGACATTGCTGTAAAACACGCCAATACAACGCTTAAAAACCAGTTTAGAGCAGACAACAGCTGTTATCATGTTATTGTTTACGACACGATTTCTGGTGCTGCAAAAAAGAAAACAACACTGCAGGGTTACAATGACGATTCGGCTTGGGCACGCGGGCAGGCTTGGGCAGTTTACGGTTTTACGATGTCTTATAGATATACAAAAGATAAAGCGTATCTTGATCAGGCAGAAGCTACAGCGAAATTTTTTATGACGAATAAAAACCTGTCCAAAGACGGAATTCCGTATTGGGATTTTAACGATCCGAGTATTCCACATGCAGCTCGCGACGTTTCTGCAGCAACCGTTATGGCTTCTGGTTTATACGAACTTTACGGTTATACCAAAAATAAAACGTATTTGGCTTTCGCCGATAAAATAATCAACAGTTTACATTCGGATCAATACATTTTGGGTAAAGAAATCAACGCGCCTTTTATTTTGGATCACAGTACCGGAAACTGGCCCAAACACGACGAAATTGACGAACCTATTATCTATGCCGATTATTATTTCCTTGAAGCATTATTAAGAAAAAAAGACTTATAACTTATGAAAAGATTACACCACTATAAGTCTTTTTTTACTTGTATTTTTGTTTTTCAGTTTTGTCTGAGCAGCATTTTTACTCAGACAAATACTGCTATGCGAACGAAGACAAATATCAATGAAAATTGGCTTTATTTAGAAAACAATACTCCAAATCTTAACGATGCTCAAAAAGCAAAAAATTGGAGCGAAATCAATTTACCACACAGCTGGAACAGCGAAGATGCTACAGATTTAAATCCGGGTTACAGACGCGATGCGAGCTGGTATCAAAAAAAACTCAACATTGCTCAAATAGATTCAAACAAACGTTATTTTTTATATTTTGAAGGATCAAATATTACCACAAAAGTGTATGCAAACGGCAAAGAAGCCGGCGGACATATTGGTGGTTATATTGGTTTCACAATTGATGTTACGAATCTTATTAAAGAAGGAAACAACGACATTTTTGTTAGAGTTGATAATAGTTATGACATCGAAATAATACCGTCTCAAAAAAGTGATTTCTTTATTTATGGAGGAATTACGCGCGACGTTTGGTTATTATCTCAATACAAAAATCGTATTGAAAATATAAAGATTACAACGCCAGAAGTATCGGCTAAAAAAGCAAGTTTAACTATTATTGCTTCGACAATAAATGCAGATAAGACACCATTGTCTTTAACTGTAATTCTTAAAAATCCGAAAGGAAAAAAAGTAGCGAGCAAAACCGTTTCTGTTAGCGATAAAACTTCAAACATAACTTTCGAAAACATTAAAAATCCTGAACTTTGGGATACTGAGAATCCTAATCTTTATACTATTACAGCAATTTTATCAGAAAAAAATCAAATCAAAGACAGCCTTAATGAAAAAGTTGGTTTTAGATGGTTTGAATTTAAAGATCATGGTCCGTTTTATTTGAACGGAAAACGATTATTACTTCGCGGAACACACAGACACGAAGAACAAGCTGGCGTTGGCGCAGCAATGTCAAACGCACAGCATCGCGCCGACATGGAATTGATAAAAAGTATGGGCGCAAATTTTGTTCGCTTGGCACATTATCCGCAAGATCCTGAAATTTACAGAGCCTGCGACGAACTCGGTATTTTGGTTTGGGATGAATTGCCTTGGTGTCGCGGCGGTATTGGTGATGCGCTTTGGCAGACGAATACTAAAAATATGCTAGCAGAAATTATCAATCAAAATTACAATCATCCGAGTATTATTATTTGGTCTTTGGGCAATGAAATGAATTGGCTTCCTGATTTTCCTGACGGAGATAATACCGATAAAACGAATGTTTTTTTAACAGAACTGAATAACATTGCACACAAACTTGATCCAAGCCGAAAAACAGCCATTAGAAAATATTATGAAGGTTCTCATATTGTAGACGTCTTCTCGCCTTCTATTTGGTCGGGCTGGTATTCTGGAAGTTACAAAAGCTACCAAAAAGCAATTGATGTTTATAAAAAAGAATATAAACACTTTATTCATGCCGAATATGGCGGTGACAGTCACGTTGGTCGTCATAGCGAAAAACCAGTTACGGGTGAAAATGTAATAAAAGCCGAAGGCTGGGAAGAAGCAATTGTACAAACAAAAGTGGCAAATATTGCGCAGATTGGCGATTGGAGCGAAAATTATATTGTCGATTTATTCGATTGGCATTTGCATGTTTCAGAGAATGATCCAAATTTTGTGGGCAATATTCAATGGGCTTTTAAGGATTTTGCAACGCCATTACGTCCAGAAGATGATATTCCGTACATGAACCAAAAAGGTTTGGTAGATAGAAACGGGAATCCGAAAGATGCTTTTTATGTTTTTAAAAGTTATTGGGCAAAAGAACCTTTCACTTACATCGAATCACATACTTGGACAGAACGTCAAGGTCCAGAAAATACACCACGAACAATTAGTGTTTTTAGTAATTGTGAGAAGGTTACGTTGTTTCATCAAGGAAAATCTCTTGGAGAAAAACAAAGAAATCTTTCTTTATATCCTGCAAATGGTTTAACTTGGGATGTTAATTTTCTGAAAGGCGAAAATGTTTTGATTGCCATTGGTGAATTTAAAAACGGAAAAAAAGTTTCTGATACTATTAAAGTAAATTACCGTTTTAATAAAAATGACACGGCAACTTCGCTTAAATTATCATCAGAAAAAATGAAAAATGGTCATTATCTGGTTACTGCAATTGCCGTTGATAATAACGATTTGCGTTGTCTGGATTATGAAGAAAGTGTTTATTTTCAATGTTTGAAAGGCGGTAAAACAATGAAAAATCAAGGAACTCCAACAGGAAGTGAATCAATTAAAATGGCAAACGGAAAAGCTTCTATAGAAGTTGTTCCAGATAACACAAATACACCCCTTGAAATGACAGTTTTAAACCAAAGTTTTAAAGGAGAATATTTAAAGATTGAACCATAAAGTTTAACCGCAAGGTTCGCAAAGATTTTGTCATTGCGAGGAACGAAGCAACCACACTAACAATGAGACACAAAGCTTGATTCAGCAAATGTGATTGCTTCGTTCCTCGCAATGACAAACTAGTCTTCAAAATTAATCTTGCAGAGACGTAAAGTTTTTAGTTTCACGCAGATTTTGCAGATTGAGCAGATTAAATTTTATTTATTTATTTAACTTTTGAGCATTTGTATACTATTTTTTGTCATTTCGAGGAACGAAAAATCGCACTAGTTTATCCTCAAAGATTGTCGAGTTCCGTGTGTGATTTCTCGTTCCTCGAAATGACAAACTCAATTTCAAAAAAAGAAAATCTGCTCAATCTGCAAAATCTGCGTGAAACAAAAACGTAATAACTAAAACAAAAACAAGTAAATTATATTAAACTAAAATGAAAAAACTACTAACTGCATTACTCCTAACCACATCCTTTTTTGCATCTGCACAGCAAAGCCTAATCTCCAACGTTCCTAACCGAAACACAACTTCTTTAAACGGAGTTTGGAATTACATTGTTGATCCGTACGAAACGGGTTATTACAGCTTTCATCATGATGTTTACGACAAACAGTCAAAACCTTCAAATGCTGCTTATTTTAATAATTATCATGCCGTAAACAAACAAGAATTGGTCGAATATGATTTTGATAAATCACCCAAAATAAATATTCCAGGCGATTGGAATTCGCAGGTTCCAGAACTGAAATATTACGAAGGAAATGTTTGGTTCAAAAAATCGTTTGATTATACTTTGGCAGCCAAAAAACGTCTTTTTGTATACATTGGCGCAATTAATTATAAAGCTGATGTTTATTTAAACGGAAAAAAGCTGGGAACTCACGAAGGCGGTTTTACACCTTTTAATTATGAAGTTACTTCTATTGTAAAATCAAAAGACAATTATTTGGTGATTAAAGTAGACAACACACGTCATAAAGAAGATGTTCCGACACTAAATACCGATTGGTGGAATTACGGGGGCATCACGCGCGATGTTACTTTGATTGAGGAAGAAGCTTCATTTGTAGAAGATTACAACATTCAATTGGATAAAAAAGACAAAAACAAGATTTCTGGTTTTATCAAAATCAACAATTTAGAGGCAACTCAAAATCAAGCTTCGATTTCGATTCCTGAATTGAAAATTAATTATAAAGGAAAAGTTGGTACTGACGGTCTTTTAAAATTTGAAATTCCTGTGAAAAATGTTTCATATTGGTCGCCTGAAAATCCGAAATTATATGAGGTAACGATTGACTTTAACGGTCAAAAACTAAAAGACAATATCGGTTTCAGAACTATTGAAACGCAAGGTGACAAAATTGTATTAAACGGAAAACAAATCTTTTTACGCGGCATTTCAATTCATGAAGAAAATGCCAAAGGCGGACGTGCTAATTCTGAGGAAGATGCTTTGCGTTTACTAAACTGGGCAAAAGAATTGGGCTGTAACTATGTACGTTTGGCACATTATCCGCACAACGAAAACATTATCAGACAGGCAGATAAAATGGGATTAATGGTTTGGGAAGAAATTCCGGTGTATTGGACGGTTGAGTTTACAAGAAAAGCTACCTACGAGAATGCAGAAGATCAATTGACAGCGGCCATTACCAGAGATAAAAACAGAGCTTGTATTATTATTTGGTCTATGGCAAACGAAACGCCAATTTCTGATCCTAGAATTGAGTTCATTAAAAATCTTGCCGCACATGCCCGATTATTAGATAATACAAGATTAATCAGCGCTGCATTATTAACACAATCTGATAGTGAAGGATTTGGAACTATAAACGATGCTATTGGTGACTATTTGGATATTATTGCTTTTAATCAATATTTAGGCTGGTACGGCGGTAAACTGGAAGATGCTGAAAAGATTCTTTGGAAAACAAAATACAATAAACCTGTAATTGTTTCTGAATTTGGAGGCGATGCAAAAGCGGGTCTTCACGGTGAAAAAAACGAACGCTGGACAGAAGAATACCAAGAATACTTGTACATTCAGAACTTAAAAATGATCGAAAAAATACCTCATCTTAGCGGCACAAGTCCGTGGATTCTGGTCGATTTTAGATCTCCAAGAAGATTACTTCCGGGTATTCAAGACGAATACAATAGAAAAGGGTTAATTTCTAACGAGGGTCAAAAAAAGAAAGCTTTTTATATTATGCAGGATTGGTACGCAAAGAAGAAAAAAGAGCAAAACTAAATCTTCATTTACAAAAAGAAAAATTAGTAAAAATAAATAACGCTCTATTGATCGTTTGATGTTAAAAATAAGTACTGTTATCAATTCATTAACAAAAAACAAACTGCAATTATATGTTTTTTCCTCATTAATTAACTTACTTTGTAGTAATTCTAAAAATTGTAATCCTATGAAAAAATTATGCTTATTAGCAGTTGTGTTATTCGCTGCTGTTTCAGTTCAAGCTCAAAATGTGGTAAAATTTGCTCCATTAGATGCAAGTCCTGTTGATATTTCTTATTTCCCAAATAAGTCGGTAAAGTTTAAAAAAACTGATACTCCTGCGCCTGTTGTTAAAGTTACTTATGCAAGACCTTCTGCAAAAGGACGTGCTATTTTTGGTGACTTAATTAAGTTTGGTGAAGTTTGGAGAGTTGGTGCAAATGAAAACACAGAAATAAAATTCTACAAAGCTGTAACTATTAATGGTACTAAAGTTCCTGCTGGAACATACAGTTTGTTTGCTATTCCAGAAAAAGACAAATGGACTATCATTATCAACAAAGAATTGGATATGTGGGGTGCTTATGCTTACGATGAGAGTAAAGATCTTTTAAGAGTTTCTGTTCCTGTAAAACCAGTATCTGATGTAATCGAAGCTTTATCTATTGCTTTTACTACTGAAGGTTCTGTTGCAAATCTTGTAATTGGATGGGACAAAACAACTGTTGAATTACCAATAACAATCAAATAATTTTATTGTTATTTTTAAATAAAAAAGAGGCATTGATTTAATTATTAATGCCTCTTTTTTTATGATTTTTTATTGACTTACAACTAACCACAAAAAACCACAAAACAATGAAAAACACCTATTTACTACTGCTATTTCTATTGGCAGTTTATTATGGACATTCTCAGCAAAAATATAAGATTACCTATGAGCAGTTAAAAGAATATGAAGGTATTTATGATTATATCAACAATACAACGCTTAAAATTGCAGCTTCGCCAAAAGATACCATTTTGTATGCTATTATAAACGAAAGCATGTATAAGCTGAAACCTGTAGATAAAGATGTTTTTAAAAACATGTCTAAAGAAAAAGTAACTTTTCTTAGAAAAGCTGCAGCTATTTCGGGTTATTCTTCTGATGGAAAAACATTTAATCTGGTGAGTAAAAAAGTTAGTTTTCCTAAAGAAATGTGGTATCCAAGACCTAATGCCAAAGATTTTAAATACGTTTATCAGCAGCCCAAACAAGACAATGATGGTTTAGCTGCCGCAAATATCGATCAGTCTGGTTTAGATAAATCGTTATTGAATGTAATGATGCAGAAAATCGTTGACGGTACTTACCCTAATGTTCACAGTGTTTTAATTATTAAAGACGGTAAATTAGTCTTTGAAGAATATTTTTATGAATACAATAAAGCTAAACTTCACGAAGTGCGATCGGCTACCAAAAGTTTTGTTTCGGCTTTAACAGGAATTGCAATTGATAAAGGTTTTATTAAAAGTAAAGACGAGACGGTGCTTTCTTATTTTCCAGAATACACACTTCAAAATCTTACCGAAGACAAAAAGTCAATTACGATAGAAAATCTTCTTACGAATCAGAGTGGTTTAGATTGCGATGTAAGCAATCCGAATTCTGTTGGTAACGAAACTACAATGAATTATTCTAAAGACTGGATTCAATTTACATTAGATTTACCCATGATTGCGCCACCGGGAACAAAAGGAATGTATTGTTCTGGTAATCCAATTACGCTGGGCAGAATTATCGAAAAAGCAACTAAAATGCCTCTGCCCTATTTTGCTAAACAAACATTATTTAAAGATCTTGGTATTAAAAATTTTAAATGGGATTTTAAACCCGATCAATCAAGCGCCGAAACTTTCTGCCAAGTATATTTAAGTTCTCGGGATTTGGGAAAATTAGGTTTGCTTTATCTGAATAAAGGTCTTTGGAATGGAAAACAGGTTGTTTCTTCTGCTTGGGTAAAAGAATCTTTAACTAAACATTCGGTCGTACAAGGTGTAGATTACGGTTATTTATGGTGGATTAAATATCTAAATGTCGACGGTGTAAAATATTACGGAAAAGCGGCACAAGGAAACGGCGGACAGAAAATTTATATCTGGGAAGATCAAAATATGGTTACGATTATTACCGGCGGAAATTATAATTCGCAATCGCCAAGTGATGAATTGATTCAGAAATATATTCTGCCTTCTTTTAATAAAAAATAGTTTGTTTGAATTTTATATCTGAGTAAACCTAACAGGTTTTAGAAACCTGTCAGGTTTGGCACAGTTTGTCAATTTTGATTAAAGAGAAATTTTAGCAAGAAACTCCATAAAGAAATATCGTCAATCTTTGTAGAGTTTCTTGCGAAGATCCCTCGTTCCTCGGGATGACAAGATTGTGTTTACAGAAGTAGATACGTAAGAAGTTTTAGTATTATGAGAAGCTTTGTCAAAGTTTAAAACTTTGACAAAGCTAAAGACACATAGTTTATGCGTAAAGCTTGTCATTCCTGTAAAGATCACTTATTTCGGTAACGAATATTTCGCACCCATTTTCCACAATCTTGTCATTTCGACGAAGGAGAAATCTTCGCAAGAAACTCCATAAAGAAATATCGTCAATCTTTGTAGAGTTTCTTGCGAAGATCCCTCGTTCCTCAGGATGACAAGATTGTGTTTGCAGAAGTAGATAGGTAAGAAGTTTTAGTATTACGAGAAGCTTTGTCAAAGTTTAAAACTTTGACAAAGCTAAAGACACATAGTTTATGCGTAAAGCTTATCATTCCTGTAAAGATTACTTATTTCGGTAACGAATATTTCGCACCCATTTTCCACAATCTTGTCATTTCACGGAGGAGAAATCTTCGCAAGAAACTCCATAAAGAAATATCCTCAATCTTTGTAGAGTTTCTTGCGAATATCCCTCGTTCCTCGGGATGACAAGATTGTGTTTAAAGACCTGCAAGGTTTTGAAAACCTTGCAGGTCTAATTTTTACAATTTAATTCACAATATTTGTCATTTCTGACAAAAACTGACGATGTTTTTAACATTTATTGAGCATTTAACTTTGTCAAAGTTTAAAACTTTGACAAAGTTTTGCGCAATGGTTTTCTTTTTTAAAGCTGAAACAAACGGCTAACATTTATTTAATATGAATGTGATTATTTTTTTAAACTGATGCATGATTTGTATGACTAAGTTTTGTATTTTTATCTTTAGCAAAATATTTAATATCAAACCTAAACAATAAAATTACATGGGAAAATTTGTGATTACTAAAAGAACCAACGGAGAGTTTCAATTCAATTTAAAAGCTGGAAACGGGCAGACTATTTTGACAAGTGAAGGTTACACAACAAAAGCGGCTTGCCTTAACGGAATTGAATCCGTAAAAACGAACTCGCAAGATGATAATCGTTTTGACCGAAAAGAGTCTAGTAATGGAAAACCCTATTTTAATCTAAAAGCGACTAACGGACAGATTATTGGTAACAGTGAAATGTATGAGAGTACTGCTGCAAGAGAAAACGGAATTGAATCGGTAAAAACAAATGCGCCATCTGGAACTACAGACGATCAAACTGCATAATCATTTAATGCAAAACAATAAAAAAAGCGAGGCCATGACACCTCGCTTTTTTATTACAAACCTAAATAACAATACTTTACCTTCTAAATGTCGCCAAATTTATCTTTATAGCGATCTAATTCCTGCTCTGTTCTGCTTAGTAATTTTTCTAAAAGTTCGATTTTATCTTCGTAGAGGTGTTTTAACGCCGCGCTATCATCAGAATTAATTATAATACCCCCACTATTATTTCCCTTTACGGTATTAAAACTGTTAAAATAGCGCTGGCTGTCAAAACTAATAATATCTTCTACGCTAACTTCCAAAATCCGGGCAATTTCTACCAATTTAGCAAAGGATAGAATGGTTTTTCCTTTTTCAATTTTACTGTAACCTGCTTGCGTGACACCTAATTGATCGGCCACATATTCCTGAGTATAATTTTTCAACTCTCTAATGCTTTTAATTTTATTTTTTATTGAAGTGGTCATAAATGTTCTCTTTGGGGATTTTTTTGAATAGCTAAAAACTAACCACTATTTTTTTTAGTGTATAGCTATACTTTTTATTGGGCAATCTAATACTGCTTCAATCGTAGGTAAATGAGGCAGTATCTTTTTTATTTTTTTTTCGTGGTAATGATAAAACCATACACTATAGCCAAAAAAACAAAAGCTATATGATAATTTAAATTTTCGATTAAGAACATCTTTTAAGATTTGGGGTTTGGCTTTGCTGCACAAGTTGATCAAATCGTAAAGTTAAATATTGATCTATCTGTTTTCCAATGGCTAAACGATCTAGCGGCTTAATCTTAACCTTTGTTTCTTTTTTATAAATGTCTTTTACAATAACATAATATTCGAATTCGATTGCATTATGAAATCTTAAAATAATGATAAGTGTATAGAGTAATAAGGCAGGAATTATATAATACAGTTCCATTAAATCTGAAAAAAACAGGAGATAGTAAGCCAAAACAGTAACCAAAATAAAGGCACCGTTTTCAAGAAGATAGGTTTTCTTCTTTTTGAGTAAACCCAGCTCAACAATTTCATTAAAATTGTATTGCCAGCGTTTTGATCCATAATCAAAATGAACATGGTCAGGAGTAAGAATAATGAACATAGTAATTTATCGTTTTAAAAAAAAATACATGAATATATGGCACAGAAAGCAAAAATAAAGCAGTCATTATAAATTGGCTTAGTACGAGAAAATAGTACCAAAATGCCGAACTATTAATACAAAACTTTATAAAAGCAATATTACGAAGAATACTCCCTTTTTTTCTTACAAGACTCTAATAGAATATAACTAAAAGTTATAATTAATTCTAAAATGTAAATTTTTACTTATCATTCAAGTTTTAGATAATCCGTAATTATGTGCGATATTTTAACAAAAAACAATAACTTTTACCGTGTTTTTAATTAAAATAATACGAAAAATAAAAGCCATTTTCTTAATTAAAAATGGCTTTTTGATTCTAAATTTTAAATTACTGTTAAGCAGTATTTTCTTAATCGAAAAAAAAAAAAACCCCCACACGACTCTAATTTTCATTAGAATGTTTGAGGCTTTCTTCAAAACTAATTTAAACCTATTTTTTAATGAAGCGCTTTGTGGTCTTTATTCCATCTTTATCTAAGATGATAAAATAAATTCCGGTTTTTAAAGTCGAAACATTTAAACTATTTTCATTGATTTTTTGTACCGCAACTAAACTTCCTGTTTGAGAATCAACAATACTAATGTTTCCTCCTATTACATCTGTAGTAAAGTAAAGTGTGTCTTCTGTTGGATTTGGATATATGTTTAATGCAAAAGTTTTAGCTGCAGAAGCTGTAATTGCATCTGGAGCTGCAGCACCAACTTTAGTAATTCTAATCCAGTTGATATTCATTCCCGTATTTTGTATGTAAATACCAAAATTATACGTTCCTGCATTTACACTTACGGTTTGCGTTACGGTCTGCCAATTTTGCCAGCCTCCTGTATTGGGTACATCAACATTGCCTAACAAAATGGTTCCTCCATTTAAATCTGAAGATAATTTTCCGCCTGTTACAGCGCTTGCAACTCTATATTCTATTAGATAAGAACCTGTTGTTGGAAAATTAATATTGTTGTACGCCATCCAGTCGCCTGTTTCTGTATATCCAACATTTAAACCTCCGTCAGTATCGGTTGTCGCTTCTGTTTGAATACCGCTCATAGACGAATAATCTTCGGCTTGAATTAAGGTTGAAGTTTGTGCAGCTGTTGTTGCAATCAATTTCCATTGTCCGCAAGTCTGGTTGTTATTGTCCCATTGCTGTACGTTTGCACCATTTGCGGTACTCGCGCCTGCAACCTCAACAATTCTACCACTGTGACGCGCTACAATTTTGTAAAACCCATCTCCAGTCGAAACCAAAATAAACTGCTGATTAGTTGTTCCGTTATACGGATATTGCTCTACATTGGCACCGTTGTCTTTATTAAAACCATTTACATCTAGTGATAAACCGCTGTGGCTGGCAATAATTTTATACATTCCATCGCCCAAATGCGTAAACGTAAACTTTTGATTGTTTCCTGTATTTGCAGTTCCCTGTGCAACATTTGCTCCGTTTGCCAAGCTTGCACTCCAAACGTCCATGTTTAGATTACTGTTTCTGTTTTGCAAAAAGTAGGTTACGTTTCCTAAAGTTGTTGCTCCGTTGGCAATTACTCTAATAGAACTTACTTTATCATTCCAAGTGGTATTCAAACAAGAATTATCAGAATTGATAACAGTTGAAGCTCCTGCAAAATTATCGTCTTGATACAAAATAGCTTGATATCCCTGTGTAATTTTAAGTGACGAAACATCATCATTTAAAACTCCCAAAGCATTTAAACGTGCTAAATTATAATCCCCAATGGTTAATCCTCCCGAAAATCCGGTATAATTACAATCTTTATAAACGGTAATCACATCTGTAGATGCTGCTATATTTCCTCCCGGCGGAATTGTTCCTGTAATAGAATAACTCCCTATAGAACCATAAGCCGAATAACCGCCGTAACCTGCATTTCCTGCCCCATTCCCGTCTACGCCGACAAAGTATTTGCCAGCCGGCAGATTTACATTCATAGAAGCATTTAAGGCAAAAGGATCAGAATTCCAATATGTTCCCATTTCTGCTCCAGCCGAATTATATAATCTCATTAAAAGATGAAGATTCCCATCTCTTGAAACCGTGTTTGCATTTATAGCAACATTTCCGCCGCCTGTTGTAAACGTAAAAAAGTCATAATCGGCTTCACTCGAAATAATACCATTTTTCTGATTGATTGCTCCGCTGGCGTTATAATCTAAAGTAGCTGCAGAAGCAGTCGTATTTCCGTAATCGTCGCCTCTGTATCCTACTCCAAATTTAGCACCTGCAATAGTTGCAACATCGTCTTGCGTATTATCTGCATAATTGTATTCGCCTTTACTCCATTGCACAACAGGTCTGTAATAACCTGCACCCATAATTGGCGCCCATGAAGTTCCGTCAATTCCTAGAAAATAACCTTCAACAGGATTCGTTCTTCCGTCGTGGCCTAAATCAAAAGTATGACCAACTTCGTGTGCTGAAGCATCTCCTCCAGATTTACCCGAAGTAATAAATACCCAGCACGGCACATCGTTATCCCAATTAAAAGAACCAATATACGCTACACCTCCAGCTCCTGGAGCGGCAGTATTCGTTGGCGTAACTACAACGCGCATTCTTCTGTTTTTTGGGTACGAATTAAAAACGGCTTCGTTTGTAGTTACATTTACATTAAAAGGTCTGTAATCTTCAGACACTACTTCCCAATGTTGCTGTACATCGGCATCGCTCATTCCAGATGCTGCTGCATTTATGGCGTTTCCGTTGTTCCAAAGATTTCCTGCCGGCATGTTGTAACCGTCAAAATCTAACATTACACAACCTGCAGCGCCTGGTAAACTCTGTAGGTTTAATAAGGCTGGTGCAATTGCTGCAGCAACGGCAGTTTTACCAGTTACTTTATTTGCGTTTTGAGGTACATTTCTATAATCGATACAAACCAGCGTATTGATATCTACTTTCTCTACAAAAGCGTTTCCCTGTGTATCAGAATAATATTTGTATGCTTCTTTTGCAGCTTTAAAAATAATGTGACCTTCCAGCGATTTGTCTTTCACTTTGATGTAAAAAGAAGATTCTGGAACATTTTTTATTTCACCAATTAAAAACTCACTTGTTGCATCTGACTCTTTAAAGTTGATTTTTCCATTAAAGGTTTTTGCATTGGAGGCTTGAAGTAAAACTGTTTTTTCTGTACTTTTTGAAGTAGTCGATTTTACTAGTTCATTTTTTAAATTATTCATAAAGGTTTTACTCGATCCTAACGAAGTCTGCGCAATAGCAAAACTGCTAAAAGCCATAAAGACGAGTAAACTTAATCGAAATTTGTACTTGTTTTTCATTTTATATGTAAAGGTTTGGGGTTACAATTTATTTACCGCAAAGATTCGCAAAGAAAAAAGCGAAAAGATTCGCAAAGCTTATTTTTAAACTTTGCCAGCCTCACGCACATTATCATTAAATCAAGGATTGTTAAAAAAAGTTTAACGCAGATTTCGCAGATTTTAGCGGAATTAGAATAAAAAAATCTGCCACATCTGCTAAATCTGCGTGAAAAAATATCTTAAATTAACGACATTGACCTCACAAATTCCCTGTAAATTAAGGAATTGGAAACTTTGCGATCAAACTAACAGCACGGCTATAAAAAATTATTTTTTAATAAAACGTCTTACTGTTTTGATTCCATTTTTTTCAACTAAAATCAAATAGACTCCAGTTTTCAAACCCGAAACATCAACACTGTTGTTATTTGCAGTTTGTGTAGAAACAGTAGAACCGTCTGCAGCATTTATAATGCTCACACTTGCTCCTGTAACTTCTGCATTAAAAGAAAGTGTGCTTTCGGTTGGGTTTGGAAATATCGCTAAATTTGGAATGTCTTGAGAAGCTGTTGAAGCTGATTTTGCTGTCAAAGCTGCACCTGATTTTGTGATTCTAAACCAGTTGATATTCATTCCTGTATTCTGAACATATATACCGAAGTTGTACGTTCCTGCGTTTACATTTACAGTTTGAGAAACGGTCTGCCAATTCTGCCATCCTCCTGTATTGGGTACATCAACAGCACCTAGCTGAATAGTTCCTGCATTTAAATCGGATGATAGTCTTGATCCAGAAACAGCACTGGCAACTCTGTATTCTATTACATAAGAACCAGATGTTGGAAAATTGATGTTGTAATACGCCATCCAATCTCCTGTATCACAATAACCAACATTTAAACCTCCGCCTGTATCTGTTGTAGCTTCTGTTTGAACACCGCTCATGGTAGAATAACTTTCTGCTTGTATTAAAGTTCCTGTTGCTGGCGGCTGACTTCCTGTAATAACTTGATTTACGGCTGTTAATAATGATTTTGCACCTGTTGTATCTTGCGAAAGTTCCCAAATCATAACACCGCCTGCATTTTGAATGGCAAAAGTTGTTTTGGCTTTGATGGTTGGGATTCCGTTATAATAAATCGTATTTCCAACTTGATCTAAGTTTTCTGCTCCCGGATATTGATTTACGATATCCTTATAAGAAATTCCTTGATTGGCAGCAGCTCCAAAACCATATCCGTAAAACGGAAGTCCAATAATCGCTTTGCTTGCTGGTAATCCTCTTCCTGTCCAATAATTAAATTGATTCACCGCCATACTATAAGGAGAATGTTGCCCTGGGCTGTTTGGTGCCCACGGACCTGTTGCATCATACGCCATGATATTGATCCAGTCGAAAGCTGTAAAAGTAGAAGATGGTACATTTGCACCACCATATCCTTCTGAAAGTGCTGCTGAAATCAATTTACCATTTGCATGTAATTTAGCTGCTAATGCAATTACAAAAGCTCCATAATCGCCGTTGATCGCAGGTCCTTCTAAATCCATGTCGACACCATCAAAATTATGAGCGACTACATAGTCGTATATTTTTTGAATGAATGCGGTTCTGTTTCCAGCTGTTATAAGATTAAAATAATTATCACGTATTGAACCTCCTTCTGATACAGAACCTCCTCCAAGGGAAACAAAAACTTTTACATTTTGTGCATGTGCTGCATTAATAATGGTATTACTTCCAGAATTGAAAGTTAGATAACCATTGGCATCTGGATTTTCGAATGCAATATTAATGTGCGTTAGTTTACTGTATTGAACAGTGCTTGAAAACGCATTCAGATCAATCCAATTTGGGATATAGGCAATTACTTTTTTCTGGGCAATCGATAAATTGAAAACTCCAAGAATCAAAATAAGCATCCATTTTAACGGCATTTTGTAATTGTTTTTCATAGTCATTTTTTTAAATATTTATTAGTAGGGTTTAATATTCACATTAATTTTATTTAACACATAGGAACATAGCTTTAGTAACTTTAAAAAAGACGTTTCACTTATTAGAAATACACATAGTTGTTATGTTAAAGTCAAAAGTCTCATGCATATTTTAGCGAAATGGAAGTAAAAAAATCTGCTAAATCTGCGTGAAAAAATATCTTAAATCAATAACATTAGCTGCTATATGAGAGAAATGAATTTCTTTTCTATATACTGCCTTAAATAAAAAACCTATTCTGCGATAGCTATCGGGACTATGTGTTGAAAAAATAATACACAACGTATTAATACATTCAAATGAAAAGCCTCAAACGATTCTAATTTTCATCAGAACGTTCAAGGCTTTCCTTTAAAACTATTTCTTTATAAAACGTTTAACCGTTTTTGTACCATCTTTTGCAAAAACAACCAGATAAACACCCGTTCTTAAACGCGAAACATCTAAACTGTTGTTATTAATTTTCTGCTCAGAAACGATTGCTCCTGTCTGCGCATCTACAATACTAATCTGCTGTCCGTTTGATGCTGCAGTAACATAAAGTGTGTTTTCTGCTGGACTTGGATATACGCTTAATTCTGTAACAGCTGGTTCTTCTTCTGTTACAACCGAAGCTGTTTTTGCCGATGCACCTGCAGCTACTTTCGTAATTTTTATCCAGTTGATATTCATTCCTGTATTCTGAATGTAAATACCAAAATTGTACGTTCCAGCATTTACGTTTACAGTCTGAGAAACAGTCTGCCAGTTTTGCCATCCTCCTGTATTTGGAATATCAACATTGCCTAAAACAATTGTACCTCCATTTAAGTCAGACGATAATTTACCGCCTGTTACAGCACTTGCAACTCTGTATTCAATTAAATAAGAACCTGTAGTTGGGAAATTAATACTGTTATACGCCATCCAGTCGCCTGTTTCGGTATAACCAACATCTGATCCTCCACCTGTATCTGTAGTAGCTTCAACTTGAATACCGCTCATTGACGAATAATCTTCGGCTTGAATTAAAACGGAAGTTTGAGCAACAGTAACCGGAATCAATTTCCATTGTCCGCAAGTCTGGTTGTTATTGTCCCATTGCTGTACGTTTGCACCATTTGCTGTGCTTGCTCCTGCAACCTCAACAATTCTACCACTGTGACGAGCCACAATTTTGTAAAACCCGTCACCAGTAGAAACTAACACAAATTGTTGGTTTGTAGTCGCATTGTATGGATATTGCTCTACATTGGCACCATTGGCTTTATTAAAATTATTAATGTCTAAAGAAAAGCCACTGTGGCTTGCAATGATTTTATACAATCCATCGCCTAAATGCGTGAAAGTAAATTTTTGATTTCCATTTGTATTCGGAGTTCCCTGTGCTACATTGGCTCCATTTGCTAAACTTGCATTCCAAACATCCATGTTTAGACCGCTATTTCTGTTTTGCAGATAGTAGGTAGCATTTCCTAAAGTTGTCGTTCCGTTAGCTAGAATACGAATAGACGTTACCTTATCATTCCAAGTGGTATTCAAACAAGCGTTATCAGAATTGATCACTGTTGAAGTTCCTGTAAAATTATCGTCTTGATATAAAATCGCCTGAAAACCCTGAGTGATTTTAAGCGACGAAATATCATCGTTTAAAATTCCAAGTGTATTTAAACGTGCTAGATTATAATCTCCAATCGTTAATCCGCCTGAAAAACCTGTGTAATTACAATCTTTATAAACTGTAATTACATCTGTAGTTGCGGGCACAGAAGGAACTGTTCCTGCATAGCCGCCAAAGCTGGCAATTACTTTTGTTGGAGTTGCTGTATGCAGTGACGGCGATTGATCTGCAACGTCATCATAAGCAAAACCGTAAGCCAGATTGTCAACACTTATTCCTGGCAAATGCCAAAATTTAGAATAATGATTGGTTGGGTTTACTTGGTAGAATTTTGTTGCATCGTACCAATTCTGCTGACCCGGATTTGTAGTCGTAACATTTACAACGTGTCTGTTGATTGCAGCCGTTAATTGCGCCTGAACTACAAGATCTAAATCTCCATCGACCAATCTTCGGTCTAGAACACCTTTTCCTTCTAGCGCTTCTTGTGTAGAAGGTCTGTATTGTACACGACCTGTACGCCCAACGAAACCGCCAGACTGACCAACAACTTCAAGCTGTTCACCTATTACTCTTCCTTTAAAAACGCCTGCATCTCCTGCATAAAATATTAAATCTTCATTTTTATATTTATTCCAGATCGCGTCGATATACGATTTTAGATAATTGGCTTGTGCACCTACAGAAGTTCCTCCCGTTCCATCTGCAAAAGCTGGTGTTTTAGAAGGCGCTGTAATTTCGCCTGTTGCATCATTAACGCAGCCTTGAAATTCTGCTGGAACATTTGCCTTGAAAGCAACCACAATATCTGCGTGTTTTTTTAATTCACCTACACGTTTTTGATAGCCGTTTGTACCAAATAATTCCAATCCCATTGGATATTTATAAGAATCAACTCTCGAAGGATTTCCGAAGAAACCGTATTGATTATTGGTCAATTCTATGATTTCATACAAAATTCCCTGATTTGGATCTGTTGCATTTAACGGATTTGGCGAAGTATATCCAGACGGAGCTCCACTTGCACCAAAAAAGTAAAAATACAACTGCTGTCCTTTAGCAATAAAAACCCTGCATCCTGCAATTTGTGGTAATGTGAAGGTTTTGTTTGGAATATCACTCAGTTTGGTAAAACAGTTAGCATATTTTGAGTTTAATCCCGGGCCTGTATTCCCGCCAATTGTTGGACCTGTTACAGTATTATAAGAAGAATTCATTGGTAAAACCTGACTTGTTTTGGCATCAACCCAAACGTGGTTTCCTGTAGTGTAATCTATACCAACAATGGCTACATAAAGCTCATTGTCATTAAAGGTAGAAGTATTATTGATAGTAAAAGGAATTGGTCCTTGTCCATACATCAAATTTGAAAACACCAAGAAGAGTGTTATCAGAACAGAAATTCTTTTAAGTTTAATTTTCATCATATCTAAAATTTTGGGGTTACATAAATGGATTAAAATCATAAAAAATCATTATTGTCCGATTAAATAAAATCTGCGTAAATCCGCGTTTTCGCGATAGCGAATCAGTATCATCAGTGTTCTATATGCTGCATTAAATTAATACACAGATGAAACAGATTTACTTCGTAAAGACGCTGATAAAAACGGATTTTTTACAATGATTTTATTTATCCGTCAGGCGTAATTATGGTGCTATCCTTTTAAATTTATTTCCAGACTATTAACTGAGAACATTATTTTAAATCAAACTACGCCCAACGGACTTTTATACTTATTTCTTGATTAGCTTTTTGGTAAAGCTTTTTTGATCTGATTTAAAATTCAGAATATAAATTCCTTTCGGAAGCTGATTTACATCAATAATACTTTCGTCGGCTGTAGTATTAATGCGGCTTCTCAATACCAAATTGCCCGTTAAATCGTAAATCGTAACTTCTTTATTGGCTAATTTTCCTGATACCGAAATCTGAATATAATTAGTCGCAGGATTTGGATAAATCGCTAAATCTGTTAATGCTGCTTCTGGCGTTTCTTCTACAACCGCTGCTTTTTTGGCTGTTGATGCAGTACCGTAAGCTTCAATTTCATACAATGAATATCCGTAAGGCGCTAAAGCTTTTGCTGTACATAAGATTCTAATGTATCTTCCTGTTCCGCTTACCGCTAAATCATCTGTTCCGCCGTCGCTTGCAGTTTGTGTGTTTACTGTTTTGCTTTCGGTAAAATTCAAGTCAGACGAAATTTGTACTTTATACTGAGTTGCAAAAGCAGCTTCCCATTTTAAAACCACTCGGTTAATGTTGTAATTACTTCCTAAATCAACATAAATCCATTCTGTAGCGTTTGCAAAAGAACTTGCCCATCTTGTTGCCGTTCCATCTCCATCGGTTGCTTTTCCTGCAGCAAGCGTAGGATTTTCTTCTGTAGAAGCTGTGGCTGTTTTTGCTAAAGCTAAATTGGCATTGGTGTTTGGCGTAATATTTCTAACAATTACATCGCTGAAAACTCCAGTTCCTAAAGTTCCATTTGCATGAGAGGTTACAGCCAATCCTGCATAAATAGTAGTTCCCATTGCAATTGTTCTTGCAGCTCCAACCTGAGTCCAAGTTGTTCCGTTATCCGAAGAATAAGACGTAAACACATTTCCTGTTCTTAGCAGACGAACCCATTTTGGAGCAGCTCCGCCAACGCCTTCAAAAATTGTAGTTCCAGATGTCGTGTCTCTAGACAGAAACTCGATTCCTGCTCCTGCACTTGCATCGGCCATAGCGTGTTTAGATGTTGGTGTAAGCGTTTCTCTAAACATTACTCCTGCTTTTGCGTAAGTGCTTGTATTGGTTAATGAATTTACTTTGGCAATAATTTCGGCATCACCAGTTATTGGCTGATTTACGTATTGAAATTGATCGCTAGATTCCCAAATATCAGCGCCAGATCCTTTTACAGTAAATATTCCGCCAGAATAAGTGGCTTCTCCAGCTGGCGTTACAGCGCCTAAATCTGTGCTTACCCACGGAGCTGGTAAAGTATTGGTCGGGTTTTCTGTAGAAACTAGATTGACACTTCTAATGTTATCAAAATAATAGGTGTTTCCAGAACTTGTTCCCGGTTCTAATAAGAAAACAAAACGATTTACTTCGCTGTCTAATGTTGATGCATCTGGTGCACTTGCGTAAGTAAAAATCAGCGTATGCCAAGTATTGGTTTGTTTTACAACAGCTTGATAAATACTATGTCTTCCCACAGGATAATTGGACGGAATTGACGCGCTGCTTTCTGCCTGCCATGAAATCACCGATCCAACGGGTGCAGAAGTATAGACATCCATTGCAAATTTTTTGGTACCGCTTTTAAAATCTCCAATATTGGTTATCGTAGAATTAAAAGAAAAATTATCGTATAACTCTGTTGCTTTTCTAACATATTTACCAACTGTTGATGACGTATTGATTCCTGTCGCGCTCGGATTTGGCGTATTAGCAGTGTATGTTCCAATGGCATCTCTAAACGTAATATTGTGTATGGTTTGGTAATCTTCGTACACTACGCCTGCGGTATACGTATCTGGCAGTTTTGTTGTACCAATTCTAATATTATCAAAATAATAAGTGTCGCTGGTATAAGAACCCGAATTAAACAACAATACCAGTTGGTTTATCGCTAAGTTTGATGTTCCTGCATCTGGGCTTGAATTATAATAAAAAGTCAGCGTTTCCCATTGATTTTGTTTGGTGGTGATTGCTACATAATTACTGTTTCTTCCTGTTGGGAAATTGGCTGGAAGTGACGTTGCGCTATTTTCTAAATTCAAACTTACCACTGTACCAATTGGCGCAGAAGTATACACATCGATCATTATTTTGTTGGTTTGATTTTTTAATAAACCAGCATCTTCAATCGTGCTTTGTGTGTTGAAAAACAATACATCATATTGTTCGGTTACGTTTCTTACGTACTTTGCCACATTCGCGGAAGCGTTAACAGTATTAGAACCTGGATTGGCAACAACAGTATACGTTCCTGTAGTTGTTCCTTTAATGATTTTATTAATTCCGTCATAATTCTGTAAAACATCAGTTGCAATAATTGGTTTTTCGGGCGCTGCTTTTGTCAATAGATTATCAAAATAATAGGTTGCGCCAGAATTAGAATTAGATTCAAAAAGAAAGACTACATTATTAATAGACAATGCACTTGTATTGGCATCGATTACTTTTTCGAATTCAAATTCTATAGTTTCCCATTTGTTTTGAACTGTCGTTGTGGCTTTGTAACCGCTGTGTCTTCCTGACGGAAAATTGGTTGCGGTTGTTACCAAACTGTTTTCTAACTGCATGGATATTTTAGTTCCTACAGGTGCTGAAGTATAAATATCAAAAGAGAGTTTTTTTCTTCCGTACACATAATCATTAGCATTTGTAATGGTTACGTTTTTGATGTTCAACACATCATATAATTCAGAAGAATTACGAACATATTTCCCCACCAAAGCAGAGGTATTGATTCCTGTTGCCGAAGGATTTGCAACGGCTTCGGTTAAAACTCCTGTTTTTAATGGATACAGAACATTTCTGTTGGTTTGAAAATCTTCGTGTATTTTTTCTACTGGAAGCGGCACTTCGGTCGTAACAGCCAATTTATAGGTTGTGGTAGTGCAACCCGAAACTGTTGCTGCAACCGAAACATCTCCGCCTGTAGTTCCCCAATTTACGGTAATTGTATTGGTTCCTTGTCCAGAAGTAATGGTCGCGCCAGCTGGAACAGTCCAATTGTAAGCTGCGCCGGCAATCGTATTTACAGAATACGTTTTGCCTGTTTCGTTGTTGTATACTTTGGCATCGCCCGTTACGCCGTATGTAAAACTTCCGTCGTACACACGAACGTAATCTACTTGCAGTTTTGCTGGAAAATCTCCCGGAATAGGCTCCACTCCTGCTCCGTTTACACTTGTATAAGGTGTTCCTGCACTTCCAACAGCAAGATTTAGAATAATATAAAAATTATTATCGTTAAAAGGCCATCCGCCGTTTACTGTAGTATTTGGTGTTGCCGTATGAAATAAATTGCCATCTATAAACCACTTAATTATGTTTGGTCCCCACTCGACCGCATAAACGTGAAATTCTGTAGATAAATCGGTTGGCGAAGCATAACTTCTGCCTGTATAATGGTAACCACCTCCGTCATAATGAATTGTGCCGTCTATAGACTGAGGATTTCGGTGTTTGGCTTCCATAATATCAATTTCGCCTGTGTACGGCCAATTTGATACGCCCGCAGGAAGCATCCAGAAAGCAGGCCATGCACCCATTCCAGAAGATAACTTCATACGTGCTTCAACACGTCCGTATTTCAGAGAATATTTCCCTTCAGTTGTCAATTTTGCAGACGAATACGGTTGCTGCGGATACGCCGCATTTGGATCGTATTTGGCTTGAATATTCAAATAACTGTTTGTTCCTTCTTTTACAATTGTTGCTTGATTGGGATCGTAACGTTCTGCTTCGCCATTTCCGAAACCGCAAAGTGACGGACAGCCGTTTCCAGAAATACTCTGCCATTTTGTGGCATCAATTGTAGTTCCGTTAAATTCATCAGACCAAACTAGTGTATTACATTGTGCATGCAATTTTAGAAAAGGTGCTAACAACACAATGGTCGTTACCAAAAGCTTCCTTAAAAATTTGTAATTACTTTTCGGTGGTTGGCCGAAGAAAGAGTCTTTTTGATACATTTTTTTGTTTTTTTTAGTTAGTAAAGATTATTAACTTAATAAAAAGTCAATTTGTAAAAAACTGACAGCCTATTTTATTAATACTGCACAATATTAACACTTTAACAAGGTAAGACTCTAATTTGGCGGTACGGTTTGACTACGGTACTCGTAAAATAAATGTAGTAAATAGCCCTCAAATACCGTAAATCTACTTAGGATTATACTTATAATAGAAAATCAAAAATTAAGGATAAATTCAGTGATATTGGCATCTGACGGCAGTTGCATTTTTTTTCTAATGCGGTATCTGGTGTCTTCAACGCCTCGTACGGAGATCCCCAAAAGCGGCGCAATCTCTTTGGTGTTAAAATTCATTCGCAGATAAGCACATAAACGCATATCGCGCGGCGTTAATTCTGGAAAAGCAGCTTTAAGACGCTGCATAAAATTATCATGAAGCTGATTAAAAATTTCTTCAAACTCATTCCAATGTTTATCGCCTTGAAGTTCGTGATCGATAATACGGTTGATTTTGGTGAGCAGTGTAAAATTTACTCCGTTATCGTTTTCTTTTTTAATCTGCGTAATAAGTTCTTTTATACCCAGTAAAATTTCATTTAAGTGAATAAGATTTACGGTATTGGAAGCTACTTTTGCATTTTTTATATTGATTGTTGCTTCGAGATTTTCCCGAATTATATTCATATTCTCTTGTTCTAACTGAATTTTCTGTTCTTTGAAAATAGCACGGGTCAATAAAAGTTCTTTTTCTTGATGAAGAATCAACTGCTGGTGTTTGCGCTCGTTTATTTGCTGCTGGTATTTTATAATGGAATAAATTAGAAACATAAAAAGTAATCCGTACAATAAAAATGCCCAAGTTGTTCTGTACCAAGGCGGTAGAATTTCGAATTTAAAAACGGCTTCTTCGCTTACTTTATCGTAGATATTTTTGGCTCTAACATGAAAAACATATTCATTTTCGGGCAGATTGGTATATTCTTTTTCGGTCTGCAGACTGCAATCGGACCATTTTGGGTCAAAACCTTCCAGCCAATATTCGTATTCGGTACCGTCTGCATCATCGTACCAAAGTGAAGCAAATGAAAAATGAAGTGCATTATTGGCATAAGGCAAAACTACCTTGAGTGTTTCGTTTGCTGGTTTTGTTTTAATAACATCATATCGGCTTGAAAACAGTAAACTGTCTTTGGGCAGAATGCATTTCACCTCAGAAATAACAGCTTTGTATTTAGATTGATACGTTTTGTTTTTATTGCTGTTATAATGAATTAATCCGTCTTGAGTTCCAAAAAAGACATCGCCATCAGAAGTAGTTTGAATATTTTCGAAACCCGGAACATATAAATACCTTAATTTCCTGAAAGCCAATTCTTCTTTATGAAAAGTACCATTTTCTTTTGGAGTTATTTTTCCTGTATTTTCACCCGAAACATACCAGATATTGTTTTTATTGTCTGATTTTAATAATCGAATATGACTGTCCATTCCGAGGTATTTCTCGAAAACAGGATCGGGAATCATTCTTTTTGAAATTGGGTTTTGTTTGTAAACGCCTTTTGTGCTTCCAAAAAGAATCTGCTCTTTTATTTTAAAAGTATTTAAAAACAAACTCGACGGAAAACCATCTTTTTGATTGTAAAACTGCATACTTGCAACAGTGTCAAAGGTTTCGTTAAGTCGAATTTTAAAAATGCCTTTATAGCCGTGTGCAATCCAGATATTTTCGTCTTTATCTACCGAAATTACACGGCTGCTTTCATCAAATCCTTTTATTTTTTGTTGAAAAACCCACGAATTATTACTTTTTTTAAGCAGATACAAACCAGAGTAACCACCAACTAATAATACATCGGGATGATTTGTGAGGGTAACGCCCTGCCAAGCGCCATCGGTTTTGGCGATCAATTGTGCCGAATTGCCTTTTATTTCGAAGATTCCATTCTTTTCAAAAGCCAAAAGCACATTATCATAAATGCCAATATTCCAAACGTTTTCAGACATACCGCTGATGTATTGATAATGTACATTTTCTTGTTTACCGCTTTTGTAAGCTTCCCAATCCAGCCAAAACAAACCGTTGTCTGTCGCGATGTACAATTTATTTTGATAAATCTGACTGCAGTATATTTTAGTTTCAGAACTACTGCTTCCCGCAATTTTAGACAATGGCGACGAAATCTGAATGAGGGAAATGCCTTCTTTTAAAGTGACCCACAAATTGTCTTCTTTATCTACTTTAAGATTGGTGACATAATCATTCTGTAAACCAATCTGCTTGTTGATATGCTGAATCAAACGCCCTGCTCCGTCAATAATAACCAATCCCGTTTGGCGTGTTCCGATAGCAAAATAACCGTCGGAAAGTGAAATCGCAACTGTAATCTGGTTTTCTTTAAGAAGATTATCTACTTCGGTTACAAACGGTTTCAGTTCTCCATCTTTATAAACAAACAGCCCTTTCTTTTGAGTTAAAATGATGAGTCCTTCTTTGGTTTGAAATATTTGCCTGGTATTTAATCCCAGAAATTTTTCACTCCCTTTTATTGGTGTTAAAACTCCGTTTTTTAATTTCGTGAGTCCTTTTACATTATCAGAAACATAAATCTCTTTGTTGACTTCCAAAAACTCGTCAAACTTTACATTGGTATTTATGACTTTGATTTTGTTATTTTTATAAATGAATATCGCTTCATTCGAAAAAAAAACAACTTCTTTATCTCGAATAACGGTATGCAAAACGTCTCCAAAATTTCTAGATGCCGAAGGAATGAGTTTTACTAACGATGTATAACTATATTGTCCGTTTGGCAATTGAATCGAAAATCCAAAATCACCTTGAGCGCCAATATAAATTTTATCGGTTTTATCAATCGCAAGCGAACGAATCATGCTTTTATTTTCGGGCTGTGTTACAATGCTCCAGCGTACACCGTCGAACTGCATTAAACCAAAATGATTGGCAAAAAACATCATTCCCTGAGAGTTTTGCAGAACATCCCAGTTCTCTGAGGCTGCTTTATAGGTTTTGGGATTATAATTGGTAATAAAAGGAACGCCTATCTTTTTTATTTGTGCGTTGACCGAAATTATAAATAATAGTAACAGAAATCTAATGGTAAATTTTATCATTTTGTTTTAATACTGTAGGTTATTATGAACTTGGGGATTTTTTAAAAACAACCGTTTGGGACTATTGTTTTTAAGTTAGAAAGACCGTTTTTATAGTAAGTCAAAAGGCTAAAATTCAATATTTTGAACTAATACGAAAACGATGTAATAATTCAAATATAAATAAAAAATGATAACGATGTAACTTAAATGTAACCAAAAGGTAACTTTTTTTTATTAAGATTTTTTACACAAGAATTTAATTCCTCCTTATATTTCTTATTTTATAGATTTATAAAAAAATTTAATACCTATAACTCATTCTTCGCCAATAAAGTATATTTTAGCTAAACGAATCAGTTATTATAAAACACAATACCAACACATTACATTCTAATTTCTAGTGAATTCAATCTTAAAAAATCAGTTTTAACTAATAACAAATCAAATAAGTAAATTATGAAAAACAAACTTTCAGTACTAATTTGTCTTATAGTATCTACGTTAACTTTTGGGCAGAATTTTAAACAGCAATTTATTTCGACAGATATTGATAATTTTTGGAATGCTTATGATAAAATTGTTTCTGTTACTGATACTGTTCTTCAGAAAAAATATTTAAAGGAGTTTTATATTGATAAAGGTACGGAAGGATTGAAAAATCTTATTGAAGTTAGAAATTATACGGAGAAGGATTTCCTGAATGTTATTACTAATAGACCCAAATTTTGGAACTCGATTAGGCAGAATACATTAGATGTTAAGAGTCATTATGCCGAAATAGAAACTGCAATTCTAAAATTAAAAACACAATATCCAGATCTAAAACCTGCTGTAATGTATTTTTCGATTGGTGCTTTTAGAACACCGGGAACTACTTATGAGAATAAAGTTCTTATTGGAAGTGAATTTTCTTTAGGTGCTGAGAATACGGTTGTAGAAGAGCTTCCAAAGTATTTGCATTCTTATTACAAACAATATAAACCGCTGGAAAATTTAGCTTTACTTTCTACACACGAATACATTCATACACAGCAAAAAGAATCTAACGGCAGTTTACTTTCAAACTGTCTGCGCGAGGGAATTGCTGAGTTTATTTCTTGTAAAGTAACCGAGAAAAAATCGAACAGTCCTGCAATAGATTTTGGAAAAGCAAATCAGGAGGCTGTTATCAATCAATTTGTAAAAGATCTTTATCTTATTTCTTATGATTATAATTGGTTGTGGGGAGAAAATAAAAATCAGTTAAAAGAGCGAGATTTAGGTTATTATATTGGATATGAAATTGCTGAACGTTATTATAATTCATCAAAAGATAAATCGAAAGCTATAAAAGAGTTAATAGAATTGGATTATTCTAAAGAAAAGGAAATAGCAAAAATAACAGATGCCTCGCATTTGTTTCCGAAACGGCTTAAGGAACTGAATACTGAATATGAAAAACAACGCCCGACAGTTGCATCGATTCAACCATTAATTAAAGGAAATAAAAAATTAAAATCTGGATTAACAAAAATCACCATTTTCTTTTCTGAACCGCTAAACGGCCGTAGTACCGGAATAGATTTTGGCCCGCTTGGTAAGGATTATTTCCCAAAATTAAGTCCAAATCGAGTTTGGTCGGAAGATAAAAAATCTATTACTATTGAAGCCGATTTAGAACCTGATAAACAGTATCAATTTTTTATAGATAATACGTTTAGAAAAGACAATCAAGTGCGATTAAAACCTTATTTAATCGAATTTTCAACAGAGAAAAAGTAATCATTTAGCATCTCGCTTTGCGGTAGATGCGCGGGTTTAAAATTAACTTTGACGCAATTATTATAATTTTAAATTGATGTGAACACGATTTTGTAATATCCAATTATTGCAAAATGGAATATTGTAACGTCCAATTGGGGCGGAGACGCACTGCTGTGCGCCTCTACGGAAATTCTTTGTCTATATTTAATAATCGCAAATATTTTAACGCCCAATTGACACGTAGAGGCGCACTGCAGTGCGTCTCCCGCACAGTAACCGATCCAAATATTATAACGTCAATTGAAAAAAAAATCAACATAAACGCAATATTGTAATTATTCAATTATTGCAAAATGGAATATTATAATGTCCAATTGGGGCGGAGACGCACTGCTGTGCGCCTCTACGGAAATTCTTTGTCGATAATAATAAATGTAAAATTTTAAAATGCCCAATTGGCACGTAGAGGCGCACTGCAGTGCGTCTCCCGCACAGTAACCGATCCAAATATTATAACGCCCAATTGAAAAAAAATCAACATAAACGCAATATTGTAATTATTCAATTATTACAAAATGGAATATTATAATGTCCAATTGGGGCGTAGACGCACTGCAGTGCGCCTCTACGAAAATTCTTTGTCGATAAATTCATAAACTTAAATATTACACACCTAATTGGGGGAAAATCAACAATACATTTTTCTATATAAAACTAACTGGTTAATAAATTTACGAAATACCGTAAATTAAAATTCATTCATAAATAATCAAATAATTAAAAATCAACACATTACAGTTCAAGGCATATTCTTTGGCTATTGTTTGGCATCGCGTTTAATAATTAAAAAATTGCAGACATGAAAACAACACTGCCAATTAGAGACTTTATCAATGGATGCTTCTATTCTAGTGCAAATACAAAAATATGGGATAAATTTTTATTTCTTAATCTAGGTTAATCAACAAATATTTCATTCCGCAATAGATTTGCAGTATCAATAAAACAATATTAAACAATTAACAAAATATCAAACAAAAAAATAGCTTAAACAGCTATAACATAATAAACAAATAAACCTTTAATAATTTAAACAATTTAAAACCTAAAAAAGATGAGCACATTTACAGTAAAAGACGGAACAGAGATTTATTACAAAGATTGGGGAACTGGAACACCAATCGTTTTTCACCACGGATGGCCTTTATCAAGTGATGATTGGGATGCACAAATGATGTTTTTCCTTAAACAAGGTTACAGAGTTATTGCTCATGATCGCCGTGGACATGGTCGTTCTGGACAAAGTTCTGAAGGAAACAACATGGAAACTTACGCATCTGATATCGCTGAATTAACAGCTGCTCTTGATCTTAAAGATGCTATTCACGTTGGTCACTCAACTGGTGGTGGTGAAGTGGTGCGTTATGCTGCAAAATACGGAAAAGGACGTGTTGCAAAAGCAATTTTAATTAGTGCTGTAACTCCTATAATGATCTTAAATGAATCAAATCCTGAAGGTGTGCCAATGGCTATTTTTGATGAAATCAGACAAGGTACAGGATTTAACAGAGCACAATATTTCTACGATTTTCCAATTCCATTTTACGGATGGAACCGCGAAGGAAAAGTAGTTCAAGAAGGTATCAAACACAACTGGTGGAGACAAGGAATGATGGGTTCAGTTTTAGCTCATTATGAAGGAATTAAAGCTTTCTCTGAATCTGATTTCACAGAAGATCTTAAAAGTTTAGACATTCCAGTTTTGGTATTACATGGTGAAGACGATCAAATTGTTCCTTTTGGACAAGCTCCAAGAGCAGCAAAACTTTTGAAAAACGGAAAATTGATTTCTTATCCAGGATTTCCTCATGGTATGCCAACTACAGAGGCAGAAACTATCAATAAAGATATTTTAGCTTTTATTAAAGCATAAGTAAACGTTGTTTTAAACTAATCAAAACGGCCTGTAAAGGTTTGCTTTTACAGGCCGTTTTAATACCTCCACATTATGAGTTCAATACAACAACCCTCTTTTGATACTGTTACCGAAGCTTTACAATGGCTGAATCAACAAGGTTTTACAGAAAACTTTAATCTTGACGAAAACTGTATCCGTTATAATAACAACACACAGACTATGTCTCCTGAAGAATTTAAAATTGAATATCTATTTCGTTTTGAAGGAGATACCGATCCAGGAGATGAAGACATCGTATACGGAATTATCTCTGAAGTTTACGCCATAAAAGGTGTTTTAACAAGCGCTTTTGGCATCTACGCTGATTCTATTTCAACAGAAATGATCAAGAAACTTTCTACACATTAAATACAAAAAATCATTTATCGCTGACAATTTTACGATATATCGTAAATAAAAAAAACAAGACTAAATCATAAAACCTTATTTAACAAGGATTTAAAAGTTTGGCATTTTGTTAGCATAACCTCTATCAATAATTTTAAATACACCTAATATGAAACCATCAGTAAACCTATTATCACCAGATAATCACGCTTTAGTCTTAATTGACTTTGAAGGACAAATGGCTTTTGCTACAAGCAGTATCGCATTGAGCGAATTACGTAATAATGTTGCCATCGTCGCTGGTGCATCAAAAATCTTTAATGTACCAACTGTTGTTACTACTGTTGCAGAAGAAAGTTTTTCTGGTCCGGTTTTTCCAGAAGTAGAAGAATTTTATCCAATGGCTACTTCAGGATATGTTGACCGTACTTCTATGAATACTTGGGAAGACGAAGCAGCTTACAAAGCTATTACAGGAAAAAACAAAAAGAAAATTGTTCTTGCTGGATTATGGACAGGTGTATGCATCGTTGGCCCAGCTTTGTCTGCAATTGAAGAAGGTTACCAAGTGTATGTAATCACAGATGCTTGTGGTGATGTAAGCAAAGAAGCTCACGAACGTGCTGTTCAGAGAATGATTCAAGCGGGTGCAATTCCGGTTACTTCTATTCAATATTTACTTGAACTGCAAAGAGATTGGGCACGTGAAGAAACATACGTTCCAGTAACTAATTTAATGAAAAAACACGGTGGATCTTACGGTTTAGGTATTCATTATGCTCACAATATGCTAAAACACTAAGCATTTTTTCTTTATTATAAATCTCTTACACTTCATTATGTTGGAATCAACAAAATCCATATTGCAAAATAAAAACTTCACTATAGCTTTACTTTTTTTTCTTTTAATGGGAAGTATTGCATCGGCACAAAGTTTTAAACTGCTGCGTTACGACGAAAATTACGAATACTTAAAAGATTCGACTAGAAACTTTTATGAAAACCTAAAATTCGTTCCGTTAAACAAAGAGAAAGATATGTACATGTCTTTTGGAGGTGAAGCGCGATATGAATATGTAGATTTCAACAATGAAGATTGGGGAAGATTAAATATCGGTCACAATAACTTTTTATTACAGCGTTACGATCTTCATGCCGATATTCATTTAGGAAAAACTTTTAGAGTATTTGCACAGCTTAGAAGTGCACTGCAAGACGGAAGAGTGAATGGCCCAAGAGGAATTGACGAAGATCAATTAAACGTTCAGAATCTATTTTTAGATGCTAAAATATGGCAGAAAGAAGATAAAAAAATAATCGTTCGCGCCGGAAGACAAGAATTAGATTATGGTTCTGGAAGATTAATTTCAGTAAGAGAAGGTCCAAATGCGAGGCTTTATTTTACAGGAGGAAAAATAATGTACTCCTCTGCCCGATTCTCCATTGACGGTTTTGCTATGATGGCAGATACTATTAATACAGGAGTTTTTGACAATAAAATGTCTAAAGAACTCAATCTTTGGGGAGCTTACTCTAAAATAATATTTCCAAAAGCAGGAAATCTTGACCTTTATTATATCGGAATACGAAGAGACGAATCTCTTTTTGAAGAAGGAATTGCTCCAGAAAAACGACATACTGTAGGCGGAAGATTTTGGAAATACGGCGGCGGTTTTATTTATAATCTAGAAGCGGCATATCAATTTGGAAGTTTTGGCTCTGGAAATATTAATGCTTGGACGGCTTCTGCAGATATTGGTTATTCTTTTGAAAACACCAAATTTAAACCCACTATAAATCTTCGAAATGATTACATCTCTGGAGATAAAAAAGAAGGTGATGGAAATCTGCAGACCTTTAATCCAATATATCCAAAAGGCGGTTATTTTGGTTTCAGTCCGCAAGTTGGGCCGGTAAACCTTATCGATATTCATCCTTATGCAACGCTGGATTTACTTCCAACACTAAAGATGCAGGTCGATGTGGTATTTAACTGGAGATATTCGCTGCAAGACGGCGTTTATAGACCAAGCGGTACACTGAATCTACAAGGAAGCGCATCGGACGAACGCTATATTGGAACGGCTTACCTCGCTAATTTTTCATACAGCGTAAACAAATACATTTCGGTTGTCAGCGGGATTCAATATTTTAAAACTGGCGCATTTATAAACGACATAATACCAAATTCTAAAGACGGTGTTTTTTTTAATGCCCGACTTGGATTTAAATTTTAATAACTTTTTTTTCTAAACGCATAATTTTTTTTAAACACATAGAAACATAGTTTTTGCAGTCTTGAAAAAAGGCATTTCATTTATTAGGAACACACATAGCAGGCTAAAGTTTCACGCAGATTTCGCAGATTTTAGCGGAAATAGAACAAAAAAATCTGCGAAATCTGCGAAATCTGCGTGAAAAAATTTTTCAGCCAACTATGTGAAAGAAATGAGTTTCTATGTGTTAAAAAAAATACAGAATCAAATAAAACAGTAACAATGAAAAATACAATGATTACCACAACATACAGACTTAGATATACTTCTCTATTTCTTTTACTTACATTTTTATTTACAGGTTTAAGCAATACTGCATTTGCTCAAACAGCCGAAACCAAATTAACTCCACAAGGAACTACTGTAACTTGGGGAAAAGTAGACGGTGTTGAAATAAACGGATTGGTTCAAGGTCCTTCTACAGCCGAAGCAGAATTACAAGTTGCCTGTGTTTTTGAATATACAGAAGGAGATATTTTTAATCCTCCTGCTCTTCCTGCAAATTTTAATGGAATGATCCATTTAGACGATGCGCTAAAAGGGATTATTACTGAATTACGCAAAAGCGGTAAGTTTACAGGTCACGAACTTGAAACTTTATTAATTACGCCTCCAAAAGGAACCTTATCAGCCAAAAAATTATTGCTTATTGGTCTTGGTGACCGTAATAAATTTACTCCAGAGGTAATGACTAGTGTTGGAAGCGTTGCCATGCGTGAAGCGTTGCGTTTAGGTGTTTCTAACTATTCTTTTGCAAGTGATCTTAAAGATGCAGGAATCGATTCTCCAACGGCTTTAGTAGCTTCAAATGTAGTTTTAGGTGCTTTTGATGCTTATAGAACGCAAACTTATTTAAAAGAAAAAAAGTTATCAGATCACAAGCCTTTAACTAAAATTATTCTGCTTGCAGGACCAGCATTTTATACAACTGCGGGAGAAGGAATTAAAGATGCGATTGCAAAACTTAACGCTAAATAATTGAATTATGAAAGCAGATCTAATTTTATTCAACGGCAAGATTCATAGTTTCAATGCTGAAACTCCAAATGTAACAGCCGTAGCCATCAAAGACGGAAAATTTATCGCAGTTGGAAACGACAGCAATATAATGGAATTTGCATCTGAAGAAACGAAAATAATCGACCTTCTAAACCGAAGAGTTGTTCCTGGAATCAACGATTCTCATATACATTTAATTCGCGGCGGTTTAAATTATAATTTAGAATTACGCTGGGACGGTGTTCCGTCTCTTGCAGATGCCTTGAGAATGCTAAAAGAACAAGTAGACCGCACACCAAATCCGCAATGGGTTCGTGTCGTTGGCGGCTGGTCAGAATTTCAATTTGCTGAACGCAGAATGCCTACTTTAGAAGAAATCAATGCTATTGCTCCAGAGACACCTGTTTTTATTCTGCACTTATATGACAGAGCAATTATGAACAGAGCAGCATTAAAAGCAGTTGGCTATACCAAAAATACGCCTGCGCCTCCGGGTGGACAAATTGAGCGCGATTCTAACGGTGAACCAACCGGACTTATTATTGCAACGCCAAATGCGATGATTTTGTATTCGACTTTAGCAAAAGGTCCAACACTTTCTTACGATCATCAAATCAATTCGACTCGTCATTTTATGAAAGAATTGAACCGTTTCGGAATTACAAGTGTAATTGATGCCGGCGGAGGATTTCAGAATTTTCCAGACGATTATAAAGTGGTCAATGAATTGAATGAAAAGAAACAGCTTACCGTAAGAATTGCTTATAATCTTTTTACACAAAAGCCAAAACACGAGTTTGAAGATTTCTCAGATTGGATTGATACGGTAAAATTATATCAAGGTGATGATATGTACCGTCATAATGGTGCAGGCGAAATGTTAGTTTTTTCTGCCGCCGATTTTGAAGATTTCTTACAGCCTAGACCAGATCTTCCTGAAAACATGGAAGCAGATCTAGAAAAAGTAGTTCGCCTTTTGGTAGAAAACCGCTGGCCTTTTAGACTTCACGCCACTTACAACGAAAGTATTACAAGATTTTTGAATGTTTTTGAAAGAGTAAATCAAGATATTCCGTTTAACAATCTTCCTTGGATTTTCGATCACGCTGAAACAATTGACGAACATAATATCGAACGTGTAAAAGCACTTGGTGGCGGCATTGCTGTACAAAGCAGAATGGCGTATCAAGGGGAATATTTCACAGATCGTTACGGAGCAAAAGCAGCCGAAAACACACCGCCAATCAAAAAAATGCTTGAAATGGAAGTTCCTGTTGGCGCAGGTTCAGACGCTACAAGAGTAAGCAGTTACAATCCGTGGGTTTCCATGTATTGGATGACAGTTGGAAAAACTGTTGGGGGTTTACAATTGTATAATGAAACAAGATTGAGCAGAGAAACAGCTTTAGAATTATACACCAGAGGAAGCGCTTGGTTCTCGCAAGAACAAACCAAAAAAGGAGATATTAGAACTGGAATGTTTGCTGATTTAGTGGTTTTAGATCGTGATTATTTTAATATTGACGACGAAGACATTAAAAAAATCGAAGCTGATTTGACTATTGTCGATGGAAAAATTGTGTACGCCAATGGCGATTTTTCTTCATTCTCACCGCCACACATTCCGATTTTGCCAGATTGGTCGCCAACCAATATTTATAACGGATATCCAACTAGAAGTAATTTACAGAGCGCAATTGAAAAGAATTCAAAAGCAGATGCAAAACCTAGTTTGACTTCTCAAATACACAGTTGCAGCGGCAGCTGCGACGTACACGCTCACAGTCACGATATTGCTCGTATGAGTAATGTTCCTGTAAATAATTATAACGCATTCTGGGGCGCGCTTGGCTGTTCTTGTTTTGCTTTTTAAATTTAAAAAAAATGATAGACCTTTTAAAACAAATCCTTTATTCCGATTTAGGAAATTCATTCTACAATGCGGCACTTTTAATCTTTAGAGTTTTACTTGCCATTGAGCTTTTTAGAGTTCATGGAATGAAAAAATTCAGAGTGGAGAACGGACAAAGAGAACACGTTCCAAATCCGCTGCATTTACCAGAAAAATTAAACGGCTTAGTCGCTACTTTTTCAGATACTGTAGTTCCTTTTCTTATTATGCTGGGTATCGGAACCCGACTTGTTATACTGCCAACTATTGGCGTAACTGCGATTGGCTATTTTGTAGTACACAGAAAAGATTCACTAGAAGTACGTGACGTTCCGTACATGTACACCTTATCCTTATTATTTATTTTGGCACTTGGAGCCGGAAAATATTCACTTGATTATTATTTACTAAACCTAATTTAAAATGAAAGCAAACATCGGAATTAAACAAGAAAGTATCTCAAAAGTTGTAGATGTATTAACTAAAGTTCTTGCGGACGAATTTGTACTTTATAACAAAACAAAAAAAGCACATTGGAATGTTGAAGGTGCAGATTTTTACAACAAACATCTTTTCTTTGAGCAGCAATATGGAGCTCTTGACGAAATTGTAGATGCTGTTGCAGAAAGAATTAGAACTTTAGGTCATTATGCTCCAGGAACATTAAAAGAATATTTGGCGTTAACGCATCTTACAGAAGAATCAAGTAACAAAAACGACAGTTTAAGTTACATCAAAGAATTGCTTGCTGACCACGAAAGTATTTTAATTCACTTACGTGAAAACATCAACAATTTTGCTGCAGAATTAAAAGATGCTGGAACAAGCGACTATATTACTGGTCTTTTAGAAACTCACGAAAAAATGGCTTGGATGCTTCGTGCTCACCTGAAATAATCAAACTATGGAAATACAAAAAAACATTTGGTACGTAACCCTGCTTCTCACAATGATAGCAGGGTATTGCGATACCGTAACATTTGTCGCTGCAGATTCAATATTTTCGGCGCACGTTACGGGCAACTTTATTGTCTTTGCTTATCAAATCATAAAAGGTTCAGACCTGCATGCTTGGGTAAAACTATTGACTTTTCCTGTATTTATAATGGCCGTTATCGTTGGAGGGAGAATCGCTTTAAAAAGTGTCAATCACTACACTATTTTATTTTGGGAAGGTGTACTATTAGTTTTAAGCGGTATTGCAGCTTACACTTTTGGTTTTTTAGAAATTTTCTCAGAATGGGCGATGTACACTGTTGCGATGACTACTGTTTTTGCAATGGGACTTCAGAATGCTTTTGGAAAATTGTATGCTAAAGAAACGCACGGTCCAACTACTATGATGACAGGAAATGTTACACAGGCTTCTCTAGATTTAGGAAATTTATTAAAAAACGGTCTTAAAGATGCAGAAGTACTGTTAAGCTTTAAGAAACAATTAGTTACCATAATCGGATTTTTGGTAGGTTGTTTTTTAGGCGCAGTTGCAGGAAAGTTTTTTGGTTTAGGAACTTTAGTTTTCCCCGGAGCAGCAATGATTATCTGTTATTGGTATCACCGCGAAAACTAGACAATTTTAAATCCAGACTTGCAGATTTCTGATAATACATTATCTTTAAAAAATGAACTTTAACTTGCTTTTTTCTGTCAAAAACTGTGTATCTATCGCATGCACAGTCCTTTTGTTCTTATTTGTAATCGCAAATGGAACTGCACAGTCTAAAGAAGATCCAAGCGTATTAAAAAAGAAAATTACTGCTGCTAAAAATGATGACCAAAAAGTCGAATTACTTTTAGCTTTAAGCAATTATTATCTCACGAAACAAGGCGAATTTAAAACTGATCTCGACAGTGCAAATGTTATCAATGCTGAAGCAAAAAATTTAAGCCTCCACTTAGATTATAAACTCGGAAAGGGAAAAGCAATTCTATTAGATGCTCAGATTTTTAGAGAAAAAGGAGATTCTAAAAATGCTTTAAAGAAAACCAATGAAGCACTCGCCTATTTTCAAAAGAATAATATGGCAGAACAGCAGGCAGAAAGCTATTCTGAGCTTACAAATTATACTCCAGAATTAGAGCAAAAAGCCAAGTACAAAGAATTGGCCGTACAGTTTTTTAAGAAATCTGGATCAAAAGAAAAACAGGCAACTGCTTTAAAAGAATTGGGCGAACTGTACAGCAGTAACGAAAATCCAGAAAAAGCAGATCCTTATTTACAAGAATCTCTGGCGCTTTATAAAACTACAAAATTTAAAGAATTACAAGGGATTTATAATTTATTATCGGAAGTAAATACACAAAAAGGAAATTATCCAGATGCTTTAAAATATGCACTTTTAGCCGAAAAAACAGCTTTAGCCGTACATGATAATTCATTACAGTTAAGTTCTATTTACAATCATGGCGCATTGGTATATTATTACCTGCGCCAAAATGATAAAGCCGAAGAATATTGGTATAAAGCATTAGAAATTGCCAAATATTATAAAGACACTGAATATGTAAGAACAATTGCCGAAAATCTTTGTTCTTTACTTATTCGACAAAAAAAGCAAGAAGACGCACTTACGCTTATAAAAGAAATGCAGGTACATTTTCCGACCACAAACATCGAAAGATTAATGGTCGAAAATTACCTTTTATTTAATATTTACAGAATACAAAAAAACAATACAAAAGCAGCTTTATATTATAAAAAACTAGCCGATTATTATGGTGAAAATGCCGAAAGAAATGGCAACAGAATTGCTGTTTTAAGAAGTTTTTCGGCTTATCATCTACAAGTTAAAAACTTTGATGCTTTTTATAGAACAATCAAACTTTTAGATGAAGCTGCAACAGCAACAGGGAATAATTTAATTCGATCAGAAAGTTATCTTACTTGGTTTAAAGCAGACTCATCAAGAGGAGATTATTTAAATGCCATAAAACATTATCAGCTTTACAAAAGTCTTTCGGATTCTGTTTTTAAAGGAGAAAAAAGCAAACAGATTAGCAGCCTTCAAATAGAATTTGAAAGCGAAAAGAAAGATAAAAACATTGATCTGCTGAAACAGCAGGCAAAATTGCAGGAAATACAAATTCATAACGATCAAATTGTCCGCTATGTTTTTATAGGAAGTGTTATTGTTTTAACTCTTTTTATACTGCTATTATACAATCGTTTCAGGTTAAAAAAGAAAACGAATGAACAACTAGAAATCAAACGTCAGAAGATTAATGAGCAGAATGAACTGAACAAAAAAATGCTGCTCGAGAAAGAATGGCTTTTAAAAGAAATTCATCATCGCGTAAAAAATAATCTTCAAATCGTTATTAGTTTATTAAACACACAATCGGCATACTTAGACAATGAAGATGCGCTGATGGCAATACAAAACAGCCAACACAGAATGCATGCCATGTCTTTAATTCATCAAAAATTATATCAATCTGATAATCTAGCCAATATAGATATGTCTTGGTATATTTATGAATTGATTAATTACATGAAAGAATGTTTTGATACCGACAAAAACATCAAGTTTGTTTTAGACACAGAAAAAGTGTATCTTGATGTTGCACAAGCAGTTCCACTGGGATTAATTATAAATGAAGCCATCAATAATGCCATAAAATATGCATTTCCTTTAGATAGAAAAGGAGAAGTAGCCATTTTACTTAAAAATATAGGAGAAAATAATTATCAGTTATTAATTGCCGATAACGGAGTTGGTCTTCCAGAAAATTTTGAAGATACAGAAAGAGATTCTCTTGGTATGAATTTAATGATTGGATTGAGCGACCAGATTGATGGAACTTTTGATATGAAAAGTCATAATGGACTAAAAATCAATATTACTTTTACTAGAAACACAGAATTTGAAGGATCTGCAGAAGATTCTGAAATTATATAAATTAGATAATGAAGGAGAAGATTCTAATTGTTGAAGATGAATTTATTGTAGCAAACGATTTAAAAATCATGCTGCTCAAAGCGGGTTATCAAGTAACCGGCATTGCTTCTTCTGTGGTGCAGGCTCGAAAATTAATTGAAGAAAAAAGACCTGACTGGGTATTGCTCGATATTATGCTAAAAGGCGATTTGACGGGAATTGACCTTGCTTGGGAATTGCGAGAAATGCAATTGCCGTTTCTGTACATTTCGGCCAATACCAACCAAACAACACTTGAAGCTGTAAAAGCCACACATCCTTATGGATTTATGGTAAAACCTTTTAGAGAACGTGATCTTATTGTAATGCTGGACATTGCTAAATTTAGATTTGATCTGGAAAGAGGAACATTGAAAGACGTTCAAATTGAAACAGAAGATCAGATAATCGAAGGAATTATCGGCGAAAGCCCTCTTCTCCAAGATGTAATTGAAAAAATAAAAATTGTAGCTCCTGCTGAAACTTCTGTTCTAATTCTTGGTGAAAGCGGCACCGGAAAAGAACGAGTGGCACATTCTATACACGATCTTTCGGCGCATAAAGCCAACCCAATTGTAGTGGTAAATTGTGCCGCATTGCCACATTCGTTAATAGAATCGGAACTTTTTGGACATGAAAAAGGTGCTTTTACAGGCGCAAATACTTTAAGAATCGGAAAGTTTGAACAGGCGAATGACGGAACTATTTTCTTGGATGAAATTGGCGAATTGCCGCTGGATTCTCAAGTAAAATTATTACGCGTTTTACAGGAAAAAGAAATTCAGCGACTTGGAGGAAATAAAACCATTAAAATTAATGTGCGTATTGTTGCGGCAACCAACAGATCGCTTGAAAAAGAAGTTGCAGAAGGACGTTTTAGACTTGATTTGTATTACAGACTAAATGTTTTTCCGATACAATTACCCACTTTAAAAGAACGTAAAGAAGATATTGAAGCTTTGGCGAATTATTTTCTGAAAAAATATGCAGCAAGTTCTCGGAAAAATGTCAGCTCTATCAGTGCTGCTGCTTTAGCACAATTGATGCAGTACGACTGGCCGGGAAATATTCGCGAACTCGAACATTTAATAGAACGGAATGTTTTACTTGCTAAAACCAATGAAATCGAAAAATTTGATCTTCCGTCAAATGCAGTAAATCCTTCATCTGAAAATACTAGAAAAATGAAATCGATGGAAGAAATGGAAAGAGAACATATTATGAATGCGCTGGAAAGTTGCGGCGGTAAAGTTTCTGGTCCCGGTGGTGCCGCAGAACTCTTGAAAATGCAGCCTCAGACTTTGTATTCAAAAATGAAAAAATTAGGAATAAAACAAGGATATAATTAGCATTGTGCAAAACTTTGACAAAGTTGAACACAAACAGCTTATACGTAAAGTTTGTCGTTTCGACGAAGGAGAAATCACACGCGTAAATCGACAAAGATTGGTTACATTTTTTTTGCGGAGTTTCTAGTGCGATTTCTCCTCCGTCGAAATGACAAGATTGTGGAAAACAGGTTCTTTAATCAGAGTAAAAAAAAGTAAAAAATTGATACAAGACACAACAAAATTACAACGCAAATCTTTGTCAAAGTTTTAAACTTTGACAAAGTTGAACACATTTAAACACGCATTTTTACAGAAATGACAAGATTGTGAAGAATTACAGAAGATGATTCTTTGACTTCGCTCAGAATGACAAAAATAAATGACAGCAAAATAAAACATAACAAAATTATGGAAACAATAAAACTAGAATTAGACGAAAAAAAACACGGCGCATTTAACCTTTATGTTGAAGACAAAAAATTAGGTGAAATGACGGTAAGTATCAAAGACGATTCACTAACGGTTTACCACACAGGTGTTGAGCCAGAAGCCGAAGGAAAAGGCTATGCAAAATTGCTTTTGAACGAAATGGTTTCTTATGTACGTGCTAACAACATGAAAGTTTATGCACTTTGTCCATATGTACATGCACAATTCACAAGACATCCAGATGAATATCAGGACATCTGGAAAAAATAATTTAAAATATACGATTATGAGTTTAGAAATTATAACAGACGGAGTTCCTTTAAATCAGGCAAAAAAAGCACTTATTTTACTTCACGGACGTGGTGCAGGAGGTCATGATATTCTTTCGGTTGCAAAACATCTTAAAGTTGACAAATTTGCTTTGGTTGCGCCTCAGGCAGAAAACAGGAGCTGGTATCCGTATTCGTTTTTAGTGCCTCTTGAAGAGAATGAACCTTCTTTTTCAAAATCATTAGAAGCTATACATCAAACCGTTGTAGCGATTCAGCAAAACGGAATTGAGAAAGAGAATATTTATTTCTTAGGATTTTCTCAAGGTGCTTGTCTTGCTTTAGAGTTTACAGCTAGAAATGCTGCAAAATATGGCGGTGTTGTGGCTTTTACTGGCGGACTTATTGGCGATAAAGTATACGAAAATCATTATGCTGGAAATTTTGAAGGCACTCCAATTTTCATCGGAACAAGTGATCCAGATTTTCATGTTCCTGTAGAGAGAGTAAATGAAACCGCAGCACTTCTTGAAAAAATGGGCGCTTCGGTTACTAAAAGAATCTACGACAATATGGGCCATACTATAAGTCAAGATGAAGTGGATTTGGCTAACGAACTTGTTTTTGCTAAAAAATAATGATTACAATTACTCGAGTTTACAGCGATGCAAATGGCGAAAGTCATTTTGAAGATTTCGAAGTTCCGTTAAAAAACAATGGCGACATCGGTTTTCTGTCTGATGATGAACCTGTAAAATCAATTGTTTTTAGAGAAGTAAAACCTTCTTACGATTATGATTTTCATAATGCGCCAGACCGCCAATATATTGTTTTATTAGAAGGCGGCGTAGAAATCGAAACTTCATTGGGAGAAAAAAGAATATTTAATACAGGTTCAATTCTATTGGTTGAAGACACCACAGGAAAAGGACATAAAACAAAAAATATTGAGACGCAATTGCGTAAATCAATATTTATAAAATTATAATCTAAACCTTTTAAACGCAATCCCGATAACTATCGGGACAATCTCATTAAATTAAGGATTATTAAAAAAAGTTTCACGCAGATCTCGCAGATTTTAGCAGATATAGAATGAAAAATCTGCCAAATCTGCGTGAAAAAATATCTCAACTTAATAACATTAAGCTATTTGGATTGCGGTTAAATAATAATATTACTCAATAAAACTAAAAAATGGAAAAAGAAACTGTAAGAATCGAAAATTTCAGTGATGCCGTTTTCTCAATTGCTATTACACTTTTGGTCTTAAATCTTCATGTTCCAGACACAAATGCTGTAAAAAATGGCGCAGATCTTTTAGTTTTTCTAAAAGGAGAATGGAAATCTTATCTGGCTTTTACGCTTTCTTTTTTCAGTATTTTTATCATGTGGGTCAATCATCACAAAGTTTTCAAACAAATTTACAGCCGTAATACTGCGATTATGTTTGCCAACGGATTGATTCTTTTTTTGGTTTCGGCTGTTTCCTATCCAACAGCGCTATTATCTCGTTTTTTTGATGGGGAAGCATCCAGCATTGCTGTGGCACTTTATACTGGAATATTTCTGCTGATCAATATCTCGTACAACCTTTTGTGGTTTGTTGCCAGTAATAACAAGAAATTGCTGCGTCCTGGAATTACAAATACGGCCATTAAAAAAATTAGAAACAATTTTTTATACGGACTTCCAACGTACATAATTGCATTCGGAATTTCATTTCATTTTCCAGCAATTGCTTTGGCGATAAATATGGTTTTGCTAGTTTTTTGGGCCACTTCTTCAGGAAAAATAAATCTTGCCCCAGAATAATATCAACCTAAAAAATGTTCTTTTTTAATGCCTAATTTCTGCATTTTAGAAATCAGCGTTGTTCCGGGTAAATCTAACAAAACTGCAGCGCCTTGCGGGCCGGAAATTCTTCCGTTGCATTTTTTTACTACTCTCAAAATATGCTCCTTCTCTACTTCTTGCAATGTTTTTGGGTAAAATTCACTTTCTGTAGTTTTAGATTCAGCCATAAAAATTACAGGAAAACTCATTTCTTTTATCACCTCCTCTTTGGCAAACAAAATACTTCGTTCTACCATATTTTCTAGTTCACGTACATTTCCCGGCCATGCATTTGCCGTCATACTATTCAAAACTTTTTTAGAAAAACCAGTGATCTTCTTTCCTATTTTGATAGAATGTTTTTCTAAGAAAAAATTACTTAAAACGGCAATATCTTCTCTTCGATCTCGTAAAGCCGGCAAAGGAATCGGATATACATTTAATCGATAATACAAATCACTTCTAAAACGATCTTCGGCAACTTCTTTTAGCAGCGATTTATTTGTTGCTGCAATCACGCGCGCATTTACTTTTATTGTCGTTTTTCCGCCAATTCTTTCTATTTCTTTTTCCTGCAGCACACGCAATAATTTCCCTTGCAGTTCTAAAGGCAGTTCTCCTATTTCATCTAAAAAAATAGTGCTGTTTTCGGCCTGTTCAAACTTCCCAATTCTTAAATCTACAGCACCTGTAAAAGCGCCTTTTTCGTGTCCAAATAATTCACTTTCAATCAAATTTACAGGAATCGAAGCGCAGTTTACCTTAATCATTCTTTTAGTAGAAACCGAAGATAAATTATGAATCGCACTCGCCACCAATTCTTTTCCAGTTCCCGTTTCTCCAAAAATCAAAACTGTAGACTGCGATGGCGCGACTTGCTCAATTAATTCGTAAACGTCCTGCATTGCGTTGCTGCTGCCCACAATTCCGTGAAAACCTTCGGTTTTTGTATTTGTAGTTTCTAATTTTTTTTCGGCTAAATTTCTTTTCAAAATCTTCAATTCGGCAATCTTACTTTCATATTCTTCCGATATTTTAATGTTTCTTGCCGTTATAGAAAGCTGCATTGCAATTCCTCTCAAAACTCTATTAGATTCTCGGGTAAATGTCACAGCATTTTTAAAAAACAGAAAAAGTACATTTTGATTTTCTTTTATAGCAGGAAGACAAACACCCAAACCATTTTTAAAACCTTTATTTTGTACATTATTGATATAATCTGGGAAACTGCTTTTCTTGTCTAATACTGATTTCAAATCAAAAATAACCGTGTCTGCATCATCCAAACAAACATTAAAAAAACCATCGTTTACCACATAACATTTTAGATTGGCTTGTTTGTGTGAAAATTGATAGAAAATTTGATATTCTGTTTCCTCTTGATTTGATGATGCAAAAACAAAATCATCAAACTGTAATTCTTCTTTTAATAAACTGCTTACAACAGCATTAAATTCTTCTTTGGTTAAAGCTTGAGCAAGTGCGCTGCAAATTGACAGAATCAACATTTGTTCTCTTTCTCTTTCCTGCAATCTGTTCATCATAATTGCCGTCTGATCCGTCTGCTTTTCCATAAATAAAAATTGGTGTGGTATTTTAATGCGGTAACAGCGTAAATTTAAGAAATAGCCTTTATTAAACTGTTATCCATTTTCTAAATAAAACATTTCTAATTCATAAAATTACGATATATCGTATTCTTAAAATTCATTATTTAAATTTAAACCACTAATTTACAATACATTAATCCAAACGGAATGTTATTTGGTTATGGTTAGACCGATAAAAATTTTATCACTTTTTTATTTCTTAATCTAGGTTAATCGATCAACAGCGATAACAGAAGTAAATTTGTAAAAGAAAATCAATAACAATTTAATACATAAAAACACCATGGAAAATAAAATTTTAGGCTTACACCATATTACTGCAATTGCAGGTGACGCTAAACGTAATTTCAACTTTTACTCTAACATATTAGGATTAAGATTCATTAAAAAAACAGTGAATTTTGACGATCCAGGAACGTACCATTTTTACTTTGGTGATGAAGTTGGAAGTGCTGGAACTATTTTAACTTTTTTCCCTTGGGGAGAAGGAATTCAACAAGGAAGAAAAGGTTCTGGAATGGCAACAGAAATTGGTTATTCTGTACCAAAAGGAAGTCTTGATTTCTGGCAGGAACGTTTTGAAAAATACAATGTGATTTACAATAAACCGGCTGAAAAATTCGGTGAAAAATATTTGACTTTCTTAGATCCAGACGGATTAAAATTAGAATTAATAGAATCTAAAACAGAAGACAACAGAAAAGCTTGGGAAACTGACGAAGTAAAAGCTGCTGTGGCTACTAAAGGTTTTCATAACATTACTTTGACTTTAAACAGTATTAAAGCTACTGCAGCAATCTTAACTGATATTTTTGGTTATAAATTGATTGATCAAGATGTAAACCGTTATCGTTATGCAACAGATGCTGTAGAAAATGCTGCAATTGTTGACTTGGTAGAATTGGCTGAAGAAAAACGCGGTCATGTAGCTAATGGATCTGTACATCACGTGGCTTTTAGAGTGCAGAATGATGAAATTTTAATGCACTTCCGTGAAAAAATCGAAGAATACGGATTATCTATTACACCGCAAATTGACAGACAATATTTCCACTCTCTTTATTTTAGAGAACCAGGAGGAGTTTTGTTTGAAATTGCTACAGAAAATCCTGGTTTTACGGTTGATGAAAGCTTAGAAGAATTAGGTAAAAACTTAAAACTTCCTGCACAATATGAAAGTGATAGAGCTAGAATTGAAGGACATTTGGTTAAAATAAATTAATTCTAAAATTTAAACACGTAGTCCCGATAGTTATCGGGACTACGTGTTTAAAAAAATAACCCAGAAAATTAATCAATAATAAAAACACATTATATCATGGCAAAAATAGCATTATACGGATTTGGCCGAATTGGAAGACAGTTTCTTCGTGTAGCCTTAAAAAACAATCTTTTTGTTCCAGAAGTCATTGCAGACATTCAAGATATTGACATGCTGGGAGCACTTTTTAGTGTCGATACCAATTATGGAAGATGGCATGAAGAGGTAAAAACGGCTGATGAAAACTTTATTATTGGAGACCGAAAAATTCCGTACAAGAATTCAAAATTGGATATTCCGGATTGGAAGGCTTTGGGAGTTGATTTGGTTGTAGATTGTACTGGGCGTGCCACAACGAGAGAAGGTGCGCAGAAACACATTGACAAGGGTGCAAAATACGTTTTGGTAAGTGCGCCAAGTAAATCGCTTGCAGATTGTGATGCAGTGCTTTTAAAAGGAATTAATTTGGATGAATTTGATGCTGCAAATCACAAAATCATTAGTATGGGAAGCTGTACTACAAATGGTTTAGCTGCTGTGGTAAAAGTGATTAAAGAAAATTTTGGTATTGAATACGGACTTTTTTCAACTGTTCACTCTTATACTAATACACAATCCTTGACAGATCAGCCAATGAAAGACAGACGTGATTCTTGGGCTGCTGCCGAAAACATTATTCCGTCTTCTTCTGGTGCTGCAAAAGCTTTACAGTTTATTTGGAAAGATTTAAAAATTACCGGAAAAGCCTATAGAGTTCCAACAAGAACTGGAAGTATTGCCGAATTAAACCTTGTTACAACAAAAGACTGTACGGTTGAAGAAGTAAACAATGCGTTTAGAAAAGCAGCTGCTGAAGGTCCGTTAAAAGGTGTTATGGACGTTTTGGAAGAACAATGGACTTCTGCTAGAATTGTTGGTGATCCGCATTCTTCTATTATCGATTTACCGCTTACGGTAAAAGAAGGCAATTTACTTTCTGTAGCTGCTTGGTACGATAACGAATGGGGTTTTTCTAACAGACTTGCCGAAGTTGCTAAATATTTGGCTGATAAAATTTAATTTTTTAAACCTAATATTTTTTTTAAAGCTGTTTATATTTTTAGACAGCTTTTTGATTTTTAAGGCTTCAAGTAATTAGTTTTAATCTTTAGAAAAATAACTCCTGTTTCTGCTATTAAAATAGAATATAAAAGCTTTCAAACTCTTAACTTTACTGCACCAAAACAAATCTATCGAATGAAAAAAGTTCTATTTTTCAGCATATTATGTCTTTTTACCTTAAAATCTGCAAGCCAGAGTCCAAATACACAACTTCAAAAAAACAGATTATTAATTCAAGATGTTGGTATTTATATTCATAGCTCTAATCAAGGGCTTATAGATATAGACAGCGCAATGACTTTAGCGTGCAAAGCCAATAAAATTCCGTACACATTGGTTAATGACGAAGGTTATAATGATGGTACTTATTTTCCTGGAAACGATTTAATTGATCAGAATAACATTCGCGGAGCAGAAAAATTACTTTCTAAATTAAAACCAATTGATCAAATAAAGCTGACTTTACAATTGGGTAGTTTTTATCTTTTTAAACCTGGAACAAAAAAGGCTGATCTTAATGATGCTCTTTTTTATATCATTAAAGCTCAAAATCTTGCCAAAAAGATTAACCTTCAAAAATGGAATTTTCAAACTAAATTTCTTTTGGCAAAGTATTATTATCAGGCTGGAAATACAGCATTAAGCAAAACTATTTTTACACAGCTTGTCGCTGAAAGCAGAAAAACAAATAACAGCAAAATTATCGCTGAGGCAATTGACAATCAAGGTACTTATATACCTAATGATAATCCTGAAAAAGCAGTTATTTTAGCCGAAGCGATGGGACTTTATAAAAATTTAGGTTATAAAGAGAAGGAAATCGAAACTTTAATGAAGATTATTACAGTTCATTTTTGGACTGGAAATCTAAAACTCGCAAGACAAGAACTTTTAATAAGCTTGGCACTTCAAAAGAAAATAGGTTTTCTGTACACACAATATACTGAAACAACTATTGCATACATAGATATAATACAAGATGATGTAAAAAACGCACTCTTTTTTGCTGTTGAAAGTATCAATTCTATGGAAAAAACTAAAGATTATGCTTTTGCCGATACTTTTTATATGCGTTTGGGTAATATTTATAATAGAATGGGATATTATGAAGAGTCTATTAAATTTTACCTAAAAGGAATTGCTTACAATCAAAGAGAACTTAGCGGCGGCAACTGGTACAAAAGTTTCTTAAGCTCTTTGGATTCTCTAACGGACAGAGGAAAATATTCTGAGGCTTTGAAATATCTTGAAGCTACAAGCAAAAAATATCCGCCTCAAAATGATTTAGATAATATGATTCTCAATCAAATTAAAGCAGATTGTTATGAGAATTTGGGTCGAATGAAAGAGGCTGAGGCTACTTATGAGAAAATGGAATTTTATGCTAAAAAACTAAATTCTATAGAGACTGTAAAAGATGTTGCCACACATTACTCGCTAATGGCTTTGTTTTATACTAAAATCAATAAACCAGAAAAAGCCAGAGTAATTGCTGATAAAGTAATTGCGATGACCCAAAATAGAAAAACAGGTTTTAGTCCTCGCCTATTAGAACTTTCTTTATTTAAAATTGATTCTCTTACGGGCAACTTTTATTCGGCTATAAAACATTATGAGAAATACAATAAATATAAAGATTCTCTATATGATGTTGCTAAGAATAAAGAATACGAAAGTTTAAGATTTAAATACGAAACGGTAACCAAAGAACAGAATATTAAGTCTTTAGAAAATCAGGCAAAACAACAGGAAAGTAAATTAAATACTTCAAAACTCTTAAATACAATTTCTATAAGTGCATTGTTTTTACTGCTCATTATTATTGGTTTATTGTACAATAGAGCAAAAATTAAACAACGAAATACCATTAGACTAGAACTTAAAGAAAAAGAAATCAAGCTTAAAAACGTTAAACTTCAGCATTTGGTTGAGGAAAAAGAATGGCTTTTGAAAGAAATTCATCATCGTGTAAAAAACAATCTTCAAACCGTAATAAGTCTGCTTAATTCGCAATCCGCTTATTTAAAAGATGATTTAGCAATTTCTACCATAAAAAACAGTCAGAACAGAATACATGCGATGTCGCTGATTCATCAGAAATTATATCTGGGCGAAACTTTGTCTACGATAAACATGCCTAATTATTGTCTTGAATTGATTGAATATTTAAAGGATTCTTTTAATGTAGAACAGTGCATTCGTTTTGAAATGCAGATTGATCCTATAGAATTGGATATTTCGCAGGCAATTCCGCTCGGGTTAATTATGAATGAAGTAGTGACCAATTCAATAAAATATGCTTTCCCAAAAAAAGAGAATTGTATTATTACTATTTCACTTTTAGAAATCACTGAAGACTGCTACATTATGATTATTTCTGATAACGGAATTGGTATTTCGAGTGTCTCAGATCTGCAAAATAGCAATTCTTTCGGAATGACGCTTATTCAAGGTTTAAGTGATGCGCTGGAAGGTGATTTATCTATAGAAAATGAAAATGGTGTTTCTGTAAAATTAGCTTTTAAAAAGGAACTTAAATGATAAAATCTCGTTTGTAAGATTAGATTTTTTTTGCATTATGTAAGCCTTTGACAAGATTGCGGATAATCAGGGCGGAGACGCACTGCTGTACGCCTCTACAATAAAAAAATGCGTATTAAATTTCCACAATTTATTCCGTAGAGGCGTACTGCAGTGCGTCTTACATCTTGTTATTTGCCCGTTCGTGCTATGTGAAATCAAACACAATTTATATTATTGATTAAATTCTGTATATTTAATTTTTATAACAACGAATAAGTAATATTTCCACAATCAGGACGCTCTTTCCTGTAACTATTACTAAAAAGATTAATTATGGAAAAATACAATCTGCGACAACTAGTAAATAATAAAGGCTATCTCTTTAACATTAATTTTGAGGTGAATTTAGATCGAAGCAAAGATTCTGGATTAGTTATTATTTATGAAGCCGATCAAAATTGGGAAAATACCTGCAGAGCTGGTATTGCTATTTTTTATGATTATTTCAGTAGAAAAACAAAAGGACAGTTAACCGTTAAAATTATCGAAACGCATTGGCTTCCTGTAGATACCAACAATTTAATTGTATTATTTGCAACAATAAAAGCCTTAAGTGAATCATTAAATTTTAAAATTGATAAATTAGAAATTGATTCTATAAATGAAACTTTTATTTTTCCTGAACCTCGTTCTTTGTAAAATTCAGATTATGTTTTCTTTTCGTGTAAATTATTAAAAGTATGGCAGACGCAAAAATAGATTATAAAAATGATATAGGTTTTTGGATTCATGAAACCTATATGCAGTTAGTTTTTCATTTTATTTACGCAGAACTTCAAAAAACTAAATATGATTTTATTAATAAACCCGAATTACTTCTTGATTGTGAAGGAAAAATAAATGGATGGACTAACGGCTATCTAGTTTTAACCTGGAATCGATTTATTTGTGGAACTATAGAAGAACAGACTATGATTCATCTTTTACAAAATGTAATCATACATTTAGAAAACAAGGAAAAATATATTACGATAGCTGAACTACAAGTTATGCCAACAGAGGATGAGCATTGGAAATCTGTAATGGATAAAGATTTTCCAATAAGTGAGCTAATACGTATATTCAATACCCTTATTCAAATGTTACAAGGTGTTTGGGAATCTAACAATTACGATATGAAAATCAATTGGTAATTTACATCATTTCGACTCAATTGGAACGGGCGCAAAGTCAGGAGACATTTGCGCAGCGTTGCCTTCAAGTCTCCAATGGTTTTTGTTTTTTGTCTTCAAAATATTTATTCATAATCTATATCGCTGCGCAAATGTCTCCTGACTTTGCGCCCGTTCCAATTGACTTCTAATATTGATTGTATTTTGTAAATGACCAACTTTGCAAAACATCTACAATAGGATTATCCATTTTTTCAATCCTGATTAAGCCTGCATCAAAAACATAATTACTCGCGCTTGAATAAATATAGTCTGAAGCTTTTTCTACAATTCCCGCTCTAACTGGATTCATGTGAATATAATTTAATTTTGACCACATAAATTTAGACGTATAAATTTAGACGTATAAATTTCCTCTGCATGATTGCCGTATTGCCAAAATTGATAATTGGTATTTCTAGAATGACTTTCTGTTGCTAATTTAAATCGTTCTAACATCCATTCTCTTCTACTTTCTGGTTCATTCTGAATTTTATCTAAAATCGATTTTGATGTGAATTTTTTAAAATCTCGCAATAAATCAGACAGTTCTCCTTCTTCAGATTGTACAATTAAATGGATATGATTACTCATAATTACATAACCGTACAAAATCATGTTTTTATTTGCAATGCAATAATCCAAACAAGAAATGATACAATCTCTATAATTTTTTCTTGAAAAAACATCAATCCAATCAACAACAGTTGCAGTTATAAAATGAGCTTTAGTTTGATCTCTAATAACATATCCTTCTTTCATAAATTCTTAATTATCATTTTTACAAATATAAGAATTTTACTATATTATTTTATTTAAGCTTTACCTTTAAATAATTTTTATACGTTGCTAAAATGTCCCTGATAGTTCGTTTTCTTATATTATTTATTTTTTTGTGGTCTCACTTTGTGGGCGCAAAGTCAGGAGACATTTGCGCAGCGAACACATTTACGACCAAATAAATTATGAATAAAAGTTTTATACAAAAACAAAAGCCCAAACCTTTCGGCTTGGGCTTTATCAGTCTTACAACTCATTTTTTTTATATAAAACTAAAGGAATTAGTTATGAGCAAGAGCTTTCAATTCTACGTATTTATCAATACTATTAAAATTATGTCCTTTCTCTCTCATTGATTTAATAAAAGCTGGTGAAGCACCAATTGATTTTGCTCCAAATACATCGTCAAGTTCTAAGTTATTAAAACCAAGATCTTTGTATTGCTTAATTAACTCTGGTGTTATATTCAATGATTTTAGTGCTAATAAATCGCCTGCTTTAATATTTTTATAACCCAATTTTTCAAATTCACTTACAAATTTTGGCGTAATATTTAGAGACTTCATAGCTGTAAGATCACTATTCGAAAGATTATTATATCCTAAAGCTTTAAAAGAATCAATAAATTCTTTATCAATATTTAAAGATTTAAATGCAATGATATCTTCCTCTGTTTTATCATCGTTGCTGCCGTTTGTAGCATTACGAAAATCAGTAATATACTTTCCGTCAATATTTTGAGATTTTAGTGCTATAAGATTATCGGCTGTCACATTTTTATAACCCGCTTGGCGAATTTCGTCAATAAAAGCTTTATCAATATTCATTGATTTAAAAGGAACAAGGTCCTCTAAATCAAAATTTTCAATTCCAGATTGTTTAATAGAAGCGATATAAGCATCATCGACATTTAAAGCTGCCAATGGAATCAATTGATCTTTGTCTATATCCTTGTAACCATTTTTCTTAAGCATTTTTACATAAGAGTTTTTTATGTTTATCATAAAGAAAGCCATAAAGTCATCATCCTCTGCAATCGTAACGCCTTCTTTAGCCATTTCTTTAGTAAAATTTTTATTGGCGGTAAATTTATAAGTTCCCATTCCTTTGTTGCCTTCAAATTTTCCAATAAAATTCATCGTTCCAGCTTCGCGAGTTAAACTAAACTCACCTTGTTTGTCTCTTGGAAGCGTACTAAATTCGCTCAATTGAAAATTAGAAGATGAGTTACTGTTCTTTCCGCTTTTGAATTGAATACTTACCGTATTACCTTCAATAGTCGCAAACCAGTCTCCTTCTGTGTCCATTCCGTTTTGAATGTTTGACTGTTCTTTTGGTTCAGTAGTTTTTTCATTTAAACTTAGAGCTTGTGCCTGCGCTGTCGGTTGATTAAAAAGACAGGCAAACAATACCAATACAGGCAATAGGAAAAAATATTTCCAAGCCGTGTGTACGTTTGATTTTTTTGAATTCATCATAATGATTCGTTTTTTGAGTAATGATTGATTATAGTTAGTTGTAAGACTCAATGGAAACTGCGGTGCCGCTACTTTTAGCAGGCTGAACTGATAACTTTCTCTTTCAACAGTGTCTTGTTGCAGCATTTTATCATCAGTCAAAAATTCTAGATTAATCTCTAATGCTTTTCTCCATTGCCATGCAAAGGGATTAAACCATTGAAAAACAAGCACTATTTCTGCCAATAAAAGATCAATGGTGTGTTTTTGCTCGATATGAATTTTTTCATGCAGCAAAATCTGATTGTACGTTTCCCACTCGTATTTTTCGGGATTGATAAAAATAGTATTGGCAAATGAACAAGGGGCTTTGTCTCCCGTTATTTCAACAATACGGAATTTTCCGTCTTGAATTACCGATGTTGTATACCCTCTATAAAGTAATATAACGGCTTGCATTAAAAAGTTAAGCGCAAAGATTATAACACCAAACCAATACAAATAAACGAGCCACTGTACTGCTAAATCTAGATTAAAATGTTGTGAAGTCTGCTCAGCAATAGTTTCTTTAGCAGGTGAAGCTGTGAGTTGTACCGTTTCGTTTTTTTGAACAGAATTTTTAACTGAAGGTGTATGCGTTACGGCAGCTTCTTTTCGAAGGGAAAATTGCTGTGGTATTGGCAGTACTGGCAGAATAAAAGCCAAAACCATACAACTCAGCAAAACAAACCTGTTTAAGTGAAAGAAAGTTTCTTGCTGCAAAAGCAATTTGTAGAAGATAAAACAAACCGAAATTATAAGTGCTGTATACAGAATATAAGGTATCATGATTTCTCTTTTTTAATGATCTTTACGATTTCATCCAATTCATTATCGGTAAGCTTTTGCTCTTTTGCAAAAAAAGCAAGCATTCTAGGATACGAGTTATCAAAATACTGACTTACTACATCCTTAAGTGCAAACTGCTGATATTCTTCTCTGCTGATTACTGGAAAAAAACAATGCATATTCCCTGTTGTTTCATGATTCAAGAAACCTTTTTCTTCTAATATTTTGACGATTGTCGCCACGCTGTTATAATGTGGTTTTGGATCTGGCAGCAATGGAATTACGTCCCTAATAAAGGCTTTATTCAAATCCCAAAAAACTTGCATGATCTGTTCTTCTCGTTTCGCTAATTTTATCATAGTTAGAAATATTTAAAACAAATATAACTACTAATTAATTAGTAGCAAAACTAATTGGTTAATATTTAAACTAATTTGTTAGTGGAATATCACTTGATATGATGAAAATCCTTATGAATAAAAGGCTTTGGCGATAATTATTTTTTTTCTATTTTGATGAAATAAAAAAAAATCTGTTTCTTGTAAGCTGCTTTTAACTTTATATTTTTATTTAAAGTGGAAATTGAAAACTAAACATCGTTGTAAACGCTGCGCAAATGTCTCCTGACTTTGCGCCTTTCCTATTATTACGTTTACTTTTCTTGTTGTATTACTTTGCGGGCGCAAAGTCAGGAGACATTTGCGCAGCGATATAGATTATGAAAGGAAGCTTTGCGAAGTGAGAGCCGCTTAACTCTATCTTTTTAGTTAACGTGCAAATTAAAAACTAAATATCGTTGTAAACGCTGCGCAAATGTCTCCTGACTTTGCGCCTTTCCTATTATTACGTTTACTTTTCTTGTTGTATTACTTTGCGAATCTACATTATCACAATCTTCGTTTCAACTTAATAAAAAATTGATTTATGTACTTACAGTTTGTATTTTTGCACTTATGAATGATAATTTTATAAATGAGTATTTTGGAATAGGAATACAAAATGGTAAAACTCCTGAAAATTTAGGTGTTTTGTGGCGATCGGCTCAAAACTTAGGCGCTACTTTTATATTTACCATAGGTAATCGATATGCCAAACAAGCCTGCGATACTCATGATGCAGTAAAAGCAATTCCTTATTTTCATTATGATAATTTTGAAGCTTTTTTTGAAAACTTACCAAAAGGAGCGCGATTAGTTGGTGTTGAATTAGATGAAAAGGCTTCAGATTTGGAAACCTTCGAACATCCAAGACGTTGTGTTTATTTATTAGGAGCAGAAGATCATGGTTTATCCCAAAAAGTAATGGATAAATGCCATCATTTAGTAAAATTCAAATCAGAGAAAAGTTTAAATGTCGCCGTGGCAGGAACTATTATTATGTACGACAGAAACTTGCCTAAACCACGTTCTTAAAACAAAATCTTAACTTTTTTTACAGTCGCTTTACTTAACTGTGAAGATTTTTCCTTTGCCGATAAAACGAATAATATTTGTAAAATCTAAACATTTATTAAAGAAAAAACCACTCCCAAAAGAGAGTGGCTTTAACTTTTTCTATAGCCTACAATTATAAATTGTAATCTAAATATCATTATAAACGCTGCGCAAATATCTTAGACTGCGCTATTTCTATTATTACTTTTACTTTTCTTATTGTACAACTTTGCGGGTGCAAAGTCAGGAGACATTTGCACAGCGATGTAGATTACGAAAGAAAGTTTTGCGAATTGGGTGATGTATTGAGATTACTCATTTTTTTTATGGAACATACATTTTTCCAACCTTAATTTTGTCGCCAGAATCATCTACCTCAAACAATTTTGGAACTCGAATAAATTGACCTTTATCATTAACATAATGACTGTGTAAAGACATTAATAGTTTACCCTCAAAAGTTCTAAAAAGCATTCCGTGTCCAAAATTAGGCGGTGTAATTGGTTCTGATTCTTGTATCCAAGGTCCATCTAAAGTACCACTTTTAGAATATGCAACTCCTTGCGTATATTTATCATAAACCCAACTCGTCCACAACATTCCTAATTTTTTAGTTTTTGTTCTAAAAACCCATGGCCCATCAGTTACTTTGTTGGGAACAATTTTTCCATCTTCTTTTTCTCGACTCCACGGTGAATCTTTAGCATAGAAAAGAATTTTAGCTTTTCCTGTTGAAGCACTAAGATCTGGAGTAAGTTCTATTTTCTCTACAGTTCCGTTATTATTCTGTACCCATTCATGACAATAAACCATGTATGGCTTTTTATCTGAATCTATCCACAAAGTTGCATCCAATGTAGACATTGATTCAGGGAGATAATTTTTATCATTTATAGGAACATACGGTCCATCGGGTTTATCACTTATTAGTATTGAACTTGCGCGTCGTACGTTATTTTTAGCATCAATAATTATCTTTTCGTTGATAAATGTGGCAAAATAATAATACTTTCCTTTGTACTCGTGTATTTCTGCAGCCCATATCATAGGAGACTCACCCATCCATGATTCTGGATTGGTTTTAGTAATAACAAAAGGACCTGTCCAGTATTTTAAATCTTTGCTTTTCCATAATTGTCCTCCCGTACCCGTCATGTAATACATATTGCTTTTTTTATCCGCAAGGATAAAAGGATCACTCATTTTTATAGAATCTAAAGCAATATCATGCTTTATTTCTGGAGTTCTATCTTGTGAAAAAATAGAAAATGTTATCAAAAAAAGCAGCGTAATTAATACCCTTATTTTATTTTTTTCCATACTTTATTTTTTAGCAGCATTTACAATAGGCGCAATTCCTTCAAGCGTAGGAACAACTTGTTTTATGGTTCCATCTGGATTGAACTCTAGTTTGTCCATACAGACTTCACGGTGAAAACCTCCTGCATCACCCATTTTTATTCCGGTTGGGTAAGAGAATCTATGATAGGTAATGTACCACTCGTCTTTGTTTGGAATTTGCAATACCGAATTGTGTCCGGTTGCGTAAATGCCTAGATCTGGATTTCCTTGAATTACGATGTTGTTTTTAGGCATTTCAAGCGGGCCAAGTGGTGAATTTGAAATGGCATATCGTACTTTATAATTTGGACTTCTGGTGTCGTCTTCACTCCAGAAAAAGTAATATTTTCCGTTTCTGTAAATTACATATGTTCCTTCTCGGAAAGAATTATTTACGTTAATTATTTTGGTGCTTCCTGCTTTTAGCGAAACCATATCTGGGTTTAATTCGGCTGCAGCCATATACATATTTCCCCAATACAAATAACTTTTTCCTGTTTTTGGATCTGTAAACACATCTGGATCTATTTCTTGACCGTCTTTTATACCTTCTGGTCTTGTAGCGACAATTGGTTTTCCGCTGTCTTTAAACAGTCCTGTCGGGTTGTCTGAAACAGCAACACCAATTTTTTGTGCTGCTGTGAAATAATAGAAATATTGGTATTTTCCTTTTATCTTTTTCTCTACAATACATGGTGCCCAAGCGTTACGATTTGCCCAAGCAACGTCTTTTTTAAGGTCTATAATGATTCCTTCGTCTTTCCAGTCTACTAAATTATCTGAAGAAAAAGTTTTAAAATAATAACCCGACCAGCCGTCAAATCCGTCACTTGTTGGATAGATGTAGTATTTTTTTGTTTTGTTTGAATATAGAATTTCTGGATCTGCGTAATAACCTTCTAAAACGGGATTGTTGTTTATTTTTGGATATTTTGCAGGCATTCCCCATTTGGCAGTAATTCTTTTTAACTCTGAACGTGTTATGGGCAGAATGGTTCCGTGACGCGGATTAAAATCCATAGAAATATCATTGTCTATAACCGTGAAGTTTTCTAAATCTTTGGTTTTAGTAAACTGACATCTTCCTTTTGTGTATACATCGTACATCAAGATATACTCGTCAGAATTGTTTAGTTTAAAAACACTTGATCCTTCTACTCCATCTTTGGTCTGCTGTAGATAATTATCGTTTTCTGTCCACTTTCCAGAAGTTAAATCGGTAGTTGTCGCTACTTTTATACCTGGATTTTCTGTTTCAGTTTTATAAAAAAGATGGTAAACGCCGTCCTTCTCAATAATATCTCCGTCAATGCAGGCTCTTTCTGATTTTGGCACAAATAGTAGTTTTGGAGCGCTTTCTAAGGCCGTGAAGTCTTTATTCGCGTAGGCGTAATAAATTTTATCTGGACCTCCAGCATGCTGCATGCTAAAATAAATCATATACTTGCCTGCTTTGGCATCATAAATAGTCTGCGGTGCCCAAACTCTTTTTAGGTTTTCGTTTCCTGAAAATGTAGTTTGAATGTTTACTACACTGCTTTCCCATTTTACAAGGTCGGTACTTTTTAGTAAAATCATTGCGCGGTTACTGTCCCATCCTTTTGATGAAGTCATGTCGGTAAGGACCATGTAAAAGGTTTTGCCATCGTGGCCGCGCAGAATGTGCGGATCGCGAACGCCGCCTGTAGAACTGATTACTTTGCTGTCTATAACAGGTTTGTTGTCGTTAAGATGATAATAATGATATCCGTCTGCGCTGACAGCATAATGAACGGCTTCTTTTTCTATTTCATTTCCTGTGAAATACACAAATAAATAGGCCGTTAAATCTTTGTCTGCAATTACGGGCGGAATTCCTTTTGTATTTTCTTGGGCTTGTAGATTAAAAAGCATTAAAAATAATGCTAGGCTTAAAAATATTTTTTTCATTATTTCTTGCTTTTGATTTTATACAAAATAGAACTGTGAGGTTTTAAAACTGCTGCAATTTCGGTTGACGAAATGTTCGATTTTTCGCCTGTCCATAAATTGGTTACTTCTACAGTTCCTGAAAGATTTAGGTCTGAAAGCTTTACGGCAACTTTTTCTGAATTGGCATCTGTTATATTGAATAAAGCTAAATACGTGCTTCCGTCTTTTGTATTTTTTGATGTTACGGCTATTTTTCCGTCTTTTTGGAAAAGCTGTTTTACAGCTGAACTTTCATTATGCATTTTTACGACTTCTTTGTTCATTAATAATGACAAGGTAAAAGCATCGTTGCTTGGTAAATCACCTCCAAAAAACAATGGCGATTTGAATATATTAAAGAATGTTATCAGCGTGTATTGTTCGTCTTTCGTTAAACGAGACATTCTGTCTTTACCGCGTTCTCCTCTTAACGAAATTCTTCCCAACGGAATCATGTCGCAGTCTGGCCACGTTCCTGGAGCGATATACGGATACCATTTTTGAGCAACTTCCATTAAGTGCGTTACGTGCGGCCAAGTGTCCCAAACATCATCTACCATTCTCCACATATTAGCGTGTCTAGTAACGTGCGGTGCTGCAGAAATTGGTGTTTCTCCTGGCGAAGTACTTAAAACAATTTTACGACCGCATTTATCAATGGCGTTTCTAATTAAGTTGATTTCACCTTCGTGATACGGTCTTGATAAATCATCAATTTTAATAAAATCTACACCCCATTGTGCATAAAGTTCGAAGATAGAATTGTAGTATTCTTGCGCTCCTGGTTTGTCTGCTAGAACGGTGTAATTGTCTTTCAGCCATTCGCATTGCAAATCTGTAGTATAAATTTGATCGGCTGTGATTCCGTTTGCACCTTTGATGGGCATTTTGTCTTCAACTGCTTTTTTCGGGATTCCACGCATAATATGGATTCCGAATTTTAATCCTTTACTGTGAATATAATCGGCTAAAGGTTTAAATCCTTTTCCGTCTTTTGCAGAGGGAAAACGATTTAAAGCGGGCTGATATCTTCCGTATTGGTCAATTACATAACGTGGATCGGTTTGGTTATAACCTCCTGCTTTGTCATTTTCTACAAACCATCTAATGTCTACTACGATATATTCCCAGCCAAATTTTTTAAGGTTTTTAAACATATAATCGGCGTTGGCTTTTACTTCGTGTTCTTCTACTGTAGAACCGTAACAATCCCAGCTGTTCCAACCCATTGGCGGCGTTTGAGCCCATTGTTTAAATTCTTCTTTACCAAAAGTTTTTGTTTGTGCGTTTGATGTGGCAGACAGGAACATTGCTCCAATTGCCATAGTAAGTATGTTTTTTATTTTCATTGTGTGTGGTTATATGTGTAAGTTTTACACTTTAAATATAATGAAATTTTTATCAATACAAAATGAATTAACCTGTAAGCTAAATTGCATACAGGTTAATTTATATTTTAAACACATAGAAACATAGCTTTTTTAATGCTTTTGAGAGTTCAGAAGAAAGCTCGCTTTTTTACATAACCCTATTGCGTTTTAATATATAAGTGAAACGACTTATTCAACTATTAGGGAAATCTGCAGTTTTCAACTTTGTCAAAGTTCAAAACTTTGACAAAGTTTACGCAAAATAATCCGCAATCTTGTCATTCCGAGGAACGAGGAATCTTCGCAAGAAACTCCATAAAGATTAAGGAAATCTGTGTTTTTCAACTTTGTCAAAGTTCAAAACTTTGACAAAGTTTACGCAAAGTAACCCGCAATATTACCAACTATTTTTCTATGTGTTAAAAAATTATTTTACATTAATCATAACCTCAACAGGTTTTAACCATTGACTTGTAAACGTAACTTTTATTGGTTCTGTCGAATCTCCATTTGATTGAATATAAGCTGCAATGTGACCGTGGAAAACTCTCTGAACATTATCTGTATAATCTGTCATATCGCTGTTGTTTCCAGCTTCCAATCCTAATAAAGTTCCAGAACCCGTAATGGTACACGTAACTTCATTGTCTGAAAGCATTACCGGAAGACCGTTTTGATCTTTTACCTGTACCATAATTTTGGCAACTCCTTTATCTTTTGCAATAGTAATGTCTTTATCTGCAATAGTTAATTCAACTGGCTGTTGTGTTGTATTGACTGCATAACGGCTTACTTCTTTATCATTTGCATCTAAACCAACTGCTTCTAATTTTCCTGAAGCAAACGGAATATCCCAATAAATAATTCCTGTTTTTTCGTCGTACAATTTAGTTTCGCCAACTACTTTTCCGTTTAATTCTAAACGAGCTTTTGCAGCATTGGTATAACAAACTACGCGAATTTTTTGTCCTTGATCGTAATTCCAAATTGCCCAAGCATCTTTAGAAATGTCTTTTTCATTTTTTAATGGATAAGTTCCAATATAGGTCATTGGTTTATCCGACCATAAAGATTGACGAAAGTAACCTCTTGGTTTGATAACGCCTGCAAAATCAACTAATCCTGAGTAGAAACCTCTTGACGGCCATCTTCCTGATTCTCCTAAATAATCAATTCCTGTCCATAAGAACTGCCCGAAGATGTGTTTGTTGTTTTTTACGGCCAACCAAGGATCCATATCGTGAACGTTTTCACTTCCGAAAATAACTCTATTTGGGTATTTTTCGTGATCTGATTGGTATTTGCTTTCAGTATAATTGTATCCTGTAATATCTAATGCTCCCGGATATTCGGTTTCGTTAGACATAGCAACTCCTGCTAATCCTGCCGTTGTTGGGCGAGATTTGTCGTATTTTTTAACGGCTGCAACCAAACGTTTTGCGATTGCTCCAAGACGCATTGCATCTGGCGCATCTTTTTGGTAGCCTCCGTAAGCTGCTTGTCCAAAACCGTTTTTTCCTTTGTCTAAAACTGGGTGAGAATACGGATCGTTTGGATAATCTACTTCGTTACCAATGCTCCATCCAAATACTGAAAGGTGGTTTCTGTCGCGGCGTACAAAGTCTTCTAAGTCTTTTTCTCCCCAATTGGCAAAAATATCAGATGATCCTTCAAATCCTGGAGTTCCGTAATTCCAGCCTTCTAACCATTTACGTTTTGGAAATTCCCATTCGTCATACGCTTCATTCAATACCAATAATCCTAACTCGTCGCATAGTTCGTAGAAATCTGGTGCCTGCGGGTTATGACTTGTACGGATTGCGTTTACTCCTATTTCTTTTAATGTTTTTAGTCTTGTTTTCCAAACTTCTCTTGGTACTGCTGATCCTAAAACTCCTGCATCATGGTGTAAACAAACGCCTTTCATCTTCATCCATTTTCCGTTAAGGGCAAAACCATTATTTGGGTCGAATGTAAAGTTTCTGAAACCGGTTTGTGTAACGGTTTTATCAATTGCTGCGCCGTCTTTTAAAACAGTTGTTTTAAGCTGATATAGGTTTGGATTTTCTAAATCCCATAATTGAGGATTTTTGATATTTATTTTAGTCGAAATTTTTCCACTTTGATTGGCCGCAACATCTATTTTACTTGTCGCTTTTGCAACCGATTTTCCATCTTTTGCAATCAATTCATTTACAACAGTAAGTGTTGCTTTTGCTGCTGAACCATTTTCGACTTCAACCTCAACATTTAGAGTTCCGTTGCCTTTATTTACTTCTGGATAGGCATAAACGCCCCATTGTGTAATATGTACTGGATTTGAATATACTAACCATACATTTCTGTAAATTCCTGATCCTGTATACCATCTAGAATCGGCACTTAGGCTGTGGTCTACACGAACTGAAATGGTATTTTCTGCTCCGTATTTTACGTATTGGGTTGCATCATAAGCAAATGAAATATATCCATTTGGACGTTTTCCTAAGGAATGTCCGTTGATGAATACTTCGCTTCTGTTGTAAACACCTTCAAAATATAAATATACTTTTTCGCCGCTTTTACTTTGAGGTACATTGATTGATTTTCTGTACCAAGCAATGCCGCCCGGCAAAAATCCTGTACAACTTGCTAATGTTGGGCTCAATTGTCCTTTTACACTCCAATCGTGCGGTACGTTTACAGACTGCCATTTGCTATCGTCGAAAGCTGTGTTTTGTGCGTCTGGCGTATCTTGAAGATTGAACTTCCAATTGTCATTTATTTTTTTTGAATCTCCAAATGATATCTGACTGAATGCCGATAAACAGGAGAAGAGTAAAACAGGGAGTAAGATTTTTTTTGTAAACACTATTTTTTAGTTTTTGATTATTGATGTGATTTTTTTTGGGTTGTTTGTTTCAAGTTTCGGGTTTCAGGTTTCAAGTTTTTATACTTTGGCTTGGAACGTTCCTTCGACTTCGCTCAGGATGACATTGTTTTGTCTGGCTGGCTAAATTAAGTTGAAGCCTAACGATGAAAACCTGAAACCTGAAACTTGAAACCTGAAACTTTTAACTTATAACTCATAACTTTTAAACTCTAATACTCTAATTCACCTACGAAAGTTACGACTGATTTTGCTGGAATTTCTAGGTTGTCTGCTTTTTGAATTTGTTCTCTTTTTAGGTTTGAATTTTCAGCGGTAATGTAAGGTGTTAATTCGTTGTTTTTGAGTGTTCCTTTTGTTAAATTGAATTTGTATTTCTGGTCTGATTTTCCACAGTTTACCGCTACTATAATTAGTTTTTTGTTTGCTTTATCTTTATAAGCTGTAAGCATTACATCATTTGCTGCGTCAACTTCATTTTGATTTGGAACATCAACTCTAAGCATTCCGGGACGTACAAAAAGCGAATAATTTCCTAAAGCCCAAAGCAATTTTGAATCGTGAAATTCACCGTCATTTCTAACATAATCTGGTGCGGTTCCTCCGTTGCTTTTTCCGTCGTCTAGATAAATTAAACCGTCTTTGTAATCTACGCGTGTAAGCGATGTCCACCATTGCCACGAAGCTGCGTTTGCTACTGCAATATCATTGTGTATCAATCTTGCTACAAAAAGTGCAGTCTGCATTCCTAAATCTCTTCCACCGCCTCCGCCTCCTGGAATTTCAGCTTCTCCGGGATTTTCTAAAATACAATATTCAGACTGCCAATATCTTAATCCTGATTTTTGTTTTACCTCTGCAGCGATTAATTTTCGACTTAAAACTTGTTTGTCTATTGGCCAAGTGGTAAAATAACTGTGTCCTAATATGACATTTTTTACATTTGGAAGTTTAGAAACATTGGTTTTGTTTTTTCCGAAAAAGTAATCAATTTGATTGTCGCGGTTTTCTCCATTTACATTTTCATATAGATAATTGATTTGCGCTGCTTCTGCAATTACAATTTCTGTATTCATTTTTTTTGCATTCAGTTTTTCTGAAAGTGCTTTGGTCAAATCGTAAATTTCCTGATTGGTCGCCGGTGTTCCTTCTTGACTGTTTTGGTCACCGCTTTTTGGCATCCATTCCCATTGCGGTTCGTTTATCGGACTTACATAATCGAATTTGATTCCTTCTTTTTTCTCTAATCCTTGAATACTTTGAACTAAGAAATCGGCAAATTTTGGAATTGCTCCATCTTTTAGATTCAGTTTATTCTTTTGAGATGCGAAAGATAATCCGTTGTTAGTCATATAAACGGGCGGACTGTTGGTGAATATCAGGAATTTTTCTACACCGCGTTTTTTAGCTGCTTGCAAAAACCATCTTTGCCCTTCTTGTTTTGAGAAATCATACGTACCATCTGCATTTAAGAAACATTCGCTTCTTCTCCATTCGTCAGAAACTTTACTGTTTTCGCCTTGTTCTGTGCTTCCTGCGCCTAGATTAAATCTCCAGATCGAAAGTCCAATTCCTTTTGGATTTCCCTGTGCATCGATTTCTTTACTAAAAAGTAAATCGGCAATGGCATTCTTTTTCTGATCCGGCCAGTTTTTACCAACAAATTGTGTTCTCCAAGCATCAGATCCTCCAAAACCATCCATTGTCTGGACTACATTATCTGTGCTAATGCTAATCGTTCGCTGCGCAAATGACAGCGAACTTATTAGCAATAAAAGCGAGATGTATACTTTTCTCATTTATTCTTTATTTTTTGTATTGTGCTTACTATTGTCATTTCGACGAAGGAGAAATCTTCGCAAGTAACTCCGTAATGTTAGTTCCAATCTTTGGTGAGCTGCTTGTGGAGATCCCTCGTTCCTCGGGATGACAAGATTGTGTTTTATTACATTAGCAATCACATAAAATGTTAATTCCTTTTATTTATAAGTCCCAACATACGTCACAATTGACTTCGCCGGGATTTCAAAATTTGTGGCATCAACGGCTGTACCTTTTTTCAAACTTAAGGTTTCAGAGGTTGTATAAGGCGTTAATTTATTGTCTGCCAAAGCGCCTCCTGAAAGATTTAATTTGTATGTTTTTGCCGATTTGCTGATGTTTACGGCTACAATTACCAGTTTTTTAGTTGCTGTTTCTTTGTAAGCAGTCAACATAACATCAGTTGTAGCTGCTGCATTATCGATTTCTGGAATTAAAACTCTTACCATTCCCGGTTTTACAAAGAATGAAAAGTTTCCTAAAGCCCAAAGTGTTTTTGAATCTCTAACAAATCCGTCATTTTTACAATAATCAGCATTTCCGCCACCATTGTTTGTACCATCGTCAACATAAACTAATCCATCTTTATAATCACCACGACTAACCGCTGTCCACCATTGCCAAGACGTAACACCGCCAATTGAAATATCTGAACTAACAATACGCGCTGTCCAAAGTGCAGTTTGCATTCCTAAATCTCTTCCTGGTCCTGCACCGCCAGGTAATTCTGAAGTTCCCGGTGCTTCTAAAACACTATATTCTGTTGACCAAAGACTAACTCCGCCAGTTGTCGTAATTCTTGAAGCAGCCGATTGTCTAGACGAAATCAATTCGTTCAAAGGCCAAGCCTGCCAGTAGCTGTGTCCAGAAATAGTTTTCTTTACGTTGCTTAATGCTCCAATATTTTTAGCAGAATTGGCAGCAAAGAAATAATCGATTTGGTTGGATCTGCTTTCTTTTCCAGAAACTGTTTTGTACAATGATTCGTAAGATCCAGCTTCACCCACTACAATTTTAGCATCAAGTCCTTTTGCTTGTAATTTTGGCGATAGCACATTCACGAAAGTGTAAATATTTGTATTTGTGGCCGGCGAACCTTCTTGTGCTGAACCGTCCCATTCGTACTGCGGTTCATTAAAAGGACTAATATAATCGATTGTTAAACCTTGTTCTGTTTTTAATTTATCTAAAGAAGTAACCCAGAAATCTGCTAATTCTGGCATTTTTCCTTCTTTTAAATTATAAAACTCTTTTATGGCTGCGTGTGCTTTTCCGTTTTGAGTTAAGTAAACTGGAGCACTGTTTGTAAAAGCTAGCAATTTGGAAACGCCGCGTTGTCTCGCTGCTTTCATAAACCAAATCTGTCCAGCTTGTTTGGTCAAGTCGTATGAAACTCCATCTGTTGTAAAGCATTCTGTACGTCTCCATTCATCGGTAATATCACTTGCATCGCCTTGTTCTGCACTTCCTGCACCAAGATTAAAACGCCATAATGATAAACCGATTCCTTTTGGGTCTCCGTCAGCATCGACTTCATTACTGAATAATAAATCAGCAATTTTATTTTTTTTGTCTGTAGGCCAATTTTTTCCGATAAAGTTACACTGCCAAGCATCAGATGCTCCAAAGCTTTCCATTGTTTGAAGATTCATATCTAAATTAACACTTAAACTGGTAGTTGTTGCTGTTTCAGAACCTGAATTATCCGTATTATCAGAATCACAGCTTACTAAGAATGTGTTTGCTAAAAGCAAGCCTGCACACAGCAGACTTACTTTGTTGTTGTTTATGAGCTTCATATTAGTAATTCGGATTTTGAGTAATTAATCCACCGCTTAAATCGATTTCTAATTGTGGGATTGGCCACAATAGGTTTTTGGCTGGATTAAAATTGATTCCTTTGTCTTGTGGTTCTCTTAAATTGGTCGTTTCGTACGGATCTGTAGAATTTAAATTGTACTGAACGAAAGTTCCGTTTGGCCCCATTAAAGATTCGATTACGGGTCTGTTTGTTGTTGGGTCTTTTTCACGACGAATATCGAATAAACGCAATCCTTCGAAAGCCAATTCTAAACGGCGCTCTTTATAAATTTGTTTTAATAAAGTTGGCCCAGATATTCCTGTTTTTGGATCTAATTTTACACGTGCTCTAATGATGTTGATATCTGCTAATGCGTCTCCGCCTGTATGATAATTTGCTTCTGCTCTTGTTAAATACATCTCAGCCAAACGAATCAACGGAATGTTTAATGGTAAATGCTCGTATTGTTTGTCTAATGAACGACGTGTAGCTATTGGAATGTAATATTTACGACAGATACGTCCTGATTTATTATCTCCCAAGCCAAATTTATGAGTAGGATTTAAAACCTCATCTCCATAAGCCGGTTCTCCCCATTTTGTAATGGTGCTTCTACGGCGAATCACATCGTTTTCTGAAAGATAGGCGTTTTCTAAATCACTTGTTGGCATACACCATCCCCATCCGTCAAGAACATCTTGAGCATCGTTACTTGGAAAATTCTTCTTATCTTCTCCTCTTGCTCCTGCTAAAGTTGGTAAAGCAGAACCTAAGCTTTTGTCTTGTACAGCTGATGATTGTGCTTCAAGAATAGATTCTACTCCGTTATGATTGTTTACATTCCAGATGTTTAAGAAATCAGATTCTAAGGCGTAAGGTCCTTCTGTGATTACTTTGTTTGCATATAATTTTGCATCTGCCCATTTTTCTTGAAACAAAGATACACGTGCTAATAAAGCATAAGCAGCCCATTTGTTTACTCTTCCGTTTCTGTTAACTGTTATGTTTTCTAATTTTGCAGCAGATTCTTTAAGATCGGCTTCAATTTGAGCATAAACTGCAGCAACAGGACTACGCTGTAATTTTAAATCTGCTGTTCCTAATGAAGTTGTATATAATGGAACATCTCCAAAACTATTGACTAATTCGTAATAACAATACGCACGAACGAATAATGATTCTCCCATATATTGGTTCTTTTGAGCATCTGTAATTGGTGCTACTGCCATTCTTTCTAATCCAAGATTTGCCGATTGAATGGTATAATAGTGTGCTGTATACATACTGTTCATGTCTCCCATATTGTCTGGAGTAATGATGTATTGCGAGCAAGGTCTGTGTGCAGAATTATCCTGTCCGGTATTTCCCATCCAAGCATCGTCTGTAGCCATTTCGTTGGTTACTCTTGGTGCTACAAGTGTGTACCAATCATTAGGCAGTAATAACCTATGTGTCAATTCGTTTACATAATTTTCACATTCTTGAGCAGTTTGAAAGTAGTTCTCTAATGTTTGAGTTCCTCTCTGTTCTTTTTCAATAAAATCACTACACGAAACGGATAGTATAGAAAAAGCGATTATTGATACTATTATTTTTTTCATTTTTCTTTGTTATTAAAATGCAACATTAAGACCCATTAAGATTGTTGGCTGAACTGGATAGTTCCATCCCCCAAAACCTGCTCCTTTAACTCTATCACCTGCATCAGGATCTCCTCCTCCAACTTCAGGCTCAACACCCGTAAATTTTGTCCAAGTCCATAAGTTCTGACCTGATAGAGACAATCTTAGTTTGTCTAAACCAAATTTATTATAGAGTGTAAATCCTAATTGAAGGTTTTTCATTCGTACATAAGAACCGTCTTCTACATAGAAAGAAGAGAATTTAGAGAAATTTTCGTTATTGTCATCTTTAGATAGACGAGGAACATAGTTTGAGGTTCCTTCACCATGCCAAGCCATTTGCTCTAAACCGCTTACTTTGTTTGTTAAACTTGTACCATTGTATAAATCTGAAATGTTTTGGTTTACAATATCATTTCCTATACTTGAGTAGAAATTTGCTACTAAATCAAATTGTTTGTAGGCAAAAGTCAAGTTTAAACCCACATTATAATCTGCCCAAGGAGAACCGATTTTTGTTCTATCCTTGTCATCAATTTTTCCGTCACCATTTAAATCTTTAAAACGAATATCTCCAGCCTGCGCATAAGGTTGTAATTTAGTTCCATGATCATCTGTGTGTGCGTTTAATTCTGTTTGATTTTGGAATAGTCCATCTGCAACATATCCGTAGAAAAACCCTGGTTCATCACCTTGAACTGTCAAAGTTCTGTTTCCAGATCCGTATAATTTTTCTCCACCCGTAGATAAAGAAAGCATCTCAACATTAACGGTAGTAAAAGTTAGATCTGCACCGTATGAGAAATCTCCTTTTTTATCTTTATAAGAAATTAATAAATCAATACCGCTAGATTGCATTGATCCAACATTTGTCCACATTCTAGAATAGTCTGGGAAACCACTATAGGTTGGAAATTGTTTTAAAAACAACATATCTTCTGTCTTTTTCTGGTAATATTCTAATGAACCAGAAAGTTTATTTTTCCATAATCCAAAATCTAATCCAAAACTAATATCTTGTACCGTTTCCCACTTAATGTCTTTGTTTGCCATACTAGACGGGTATGCAGTGTTGGCAACATCATTCCCAAGAGGATAAAATCCTTGTCCGATATTAGATTGATAAACCGCATCTGGCAAGCCTTGATTACCTACTTTACCCCATCCTGCTCTAAATCTAAGATCACTAAGTACATCTTTGGTAGATTCCATAAAACCTTCATTTAAGATTCTCCAAGAAACTGATGCTGAAGGGAAATTTGCCCATTTGTTATTGGTCATAAATTTAGAAGACCCATCTCGTCTAAATGTCGTTGTTAAATAATATTTACTATCGTAGTTATAAGAGAAACGAGAAATGTAAGACATTAAAGAGCTAGACCAGCTTGTTCCTTTACTATTACGGTTTTTTGTTGCTGCATCAAGTTCTCTCATTACATCAGAATTGTTAGGAACACCTTCTCCATAACCCCACAAATTAGTATTGTTGTACTCTTCCATTGTGTTACCGATCATTAACGATGCATTGTGTTTTTCTGCAAATGTTCTAGTATAGGTTGCTGTATTCTGCCAGCTCCAGTTTACACTTGTAGTGTTCCATCTTTCAACACTATTAATTTCAGCTTTTTCGTGTGCTGCATCAATTACAAAATCAGGAACAAATTTATCACGTACTACATCACCAACTTCAATAGATCCTTGTGTACGAATTACTAATCCTTTTATTGGTGTATATTGTAAATATCCATTGGTGTTTAAATTGTACTGATTTGTATAATCATCGTATCTTTTTACAGCAGCAACCGGATTCCAAATGTATGAAGGGGAACGTGCATAAATACTGTATTCGTTTTCTAATCCTGTTAATTGATCTGCTGGTTTGTAAATTGGTGTAATTGGATCAATTTTATCAAAATCTGCCCAGTTTCCTGGTGAACCATAAGTTTCATAACGAGGGTTTAAAGTAATTCCGGCAGAGAATTTATCAGAGAATTTAAAATCATTTGCAATTCTCATAGTAATTCTTTCCCAGCCGCCTATTCCATACATAGATTCTGAGTCGTAATAGTTTAAACTAACAGCAAACGTGTGTTTGTCTGAACCTCCGCTAACTCCAAAAGAAGCATTTGTTACAGGACTTCCATCTCTTATTCCTGCATCCCACCAATCTGTAGTTTTTCCTTTGTATTGAGATGGATTTGGTAAATAATCACTATAACCAGCATTGTTGTAGGCTTTGTTCATAATAGAAGCATAACCTTCTGCGTCTGCCATATGATACGGATTTTTCATCATTTGAAAACCTGAACTCATATCAAAATTGAATCTTGTTTTACCTGCTTTACCTTTTTTAGTAGTAATAAGAATAACTCCATTTGAAGCACGAGAACCATAAATAGCACTTGCAGACGCATCTTTAAGAACTTCCATAGATTCGATTTCGTTATTACTCAAAAAGTTGATACTTGTTCCCATTGGGATTCCATCAACCACATAAAGCGGATCTGTGCTAAGATTTAATGTAGAAATACCTCTAATTAAAACTCTTGGCTGTGCTCCTGGACCTCCAGCTCCTGTAACTTGAACTCCAGAAACTTTTCCTTGTAATGATTCTGTAACGTTACCAACGGTCATGGTTTGCAGTTCCTTTCCTTTTACTGAAGATATAGAACTGGTTACATCGCTCTTTTTTACTGCAGCATAACCTACCACTACAATTTCGTCCAGCGCTTGGCTTGACTCTTCCATTACTATATTAATTTCTGTCTGTTCTCCTACTGCAATTGTTTTATTGCTGAAACCTACAAACGAAAATTCAAGCTGTGCCGTTTTATTGGGCACATTGATTGTAAAATTTCCATCAAAATCTGTTGCCGCATTTGTAGTTGTTCCTTTTACAATTACGTTTACTCCGGGAATTGGCACATTGCCTTTGTCCTTAACAGTACCTTTTATTTTTACTTGTCCAAATGACACGGCTGTGCACATTATGGCAATTAAAAAACCTATATATTTTAATTTCATATTCAGCTATTTTATTAATTAAACGTTATAACAAAAATGATAATCCATTATTTTTTTGTTATAAATACTCTTTCCAATTCGGTATCCAGAACAACTTTGTAAACTCCTGCTGCTGCCGGATATTTAGCGTTACCATTTTCTCCTGGTGACATTGTTGCGATACCATTGCTGATTAATCTCCAAGACGGACTCCACCATTGACCTGTAAAAGTCGCTTCCATTGTTCCTGTCAAAGTATATTCTCCTACTAATTGGTAAGGGTTTGCAGCATTATTTGTTAAGTGTAAACCAGTTTGTGTCCAAGCGTCCCAAGTATCCCATGTTGCGCCTTGAATACCACTTCCGCAAACACTCACAAATGGTCTTCTTTGCGCTTCAACATCATGCCATAATCCGTTGGCAATATCTGCCCAAACTTTGCTTGAAGGAGTGTATTTTGTTGCTGTATACGCTAAAGTGTTCGGATTTATTTTGATTACATAATATCCTTTTGTTGGCAAAATAATTGGTGCCGAAGTAACATCATCTGTTAAAGCTCCTTCTGCATTTAAACCAAAACAATGTGGTGCAAAATCTGATTCTTGTCCTAAAAAATAAATCTCTTTATTGTCTTTATCAGCATAATATTTGAATTGAAAATCTTGTCCGCTTTTCTCGTGGAAATACATCGGTACTCCAACTGCATCTGTAGTAAGATTAGTGCCTTTTGGCTGGTCGCATAAGTAAATTGCAGGAAACTCGTTTGTAGCTACTATATTGATATTTAAACTTCCTGAGTTTGGAATTGCAAATTTATCTTTTGCTGTAATCGTTAAAACATAATTGGCTGCAGTTACAGGTAGTGTATAGGTTTTATTGAAGGTATAGGATTGCGGTGAACCTTGTAATTGAACAGTTTCATCAATACCAAGAGCTTCACATTTTACTTGTACATAATCGATACCAGAATCGTCGTTTACAACAAAATTTACTGGCATTAAATTACTTGTCGATAATAAAATTACAGCACCTTCTTTTGGTGTAATCATAGTGATTGACGGTGCCGAAAATTCTCCATCTAAACGCAGATTAATATCTTCGTCTACAGCATTTCCTGAAACGTCTGTAATCGTTAATTTTATTTTGAAAGCTTCTGAAGTTCCTCTATTAGCTGGAATTTCAAAAAAGTAATCCAAATCATAAGATTCTAATAAAGGATCTGTAGTAAACGTAATTAGTTTGTCTAGAGATAATTCAGGAATTTGAATTCTTACACTCTTTAATCCTAAGTCATCGGCAAGAGCGGCTTTAATTTCAAATTTTCTACTTGGCGCACCGTAAATTTCTTTTGTAGATACTACCACCGTAGGTTTATCAGAACTTGGAAATCCTGATTCGTTATTTTGACATCCGCTAAAAAGGACGGCAAAAAGGGCAAGAAAAAATAAAAATACATTTTTTTTCATTTCTTTAATTTTAAAAGGTTAGGTCAGTTAGTTTGTTGTAATTTGAAAACTTGTATTATAATGCAGGTTAGTTTTCGAGGTTTTTGCTATTTGTTTTGAGGTAATCAACAAGCAGCAAAATTGATTATCTGGTTGTATTCATAATATTTGGTTTGGTTAATAGTTAGGTATTTTTTTCTTTTTTTTTATATGCTTCTTAATACTTAAACTTCTATAAAAACAATGTTTATTTTTATTTAAACCCGCAGCTTTAGACTGCGGGTTTGATAAGTAAACTGTAAAACCAACTCTTACTTTCTTATCTTAAAGAAGGCTCAATTCTTTAAAATGATAAAAACTTATCTTAAAAAAAAACACTTATAATCTACACAGTAATAGGACTAACTATCTATTACCATAACTGCAAAGTAATGTCTAGTTTAAAGTTTCAAGGAGGGGTAAAATGGAAAAAAAAAGAGGTCAAAATGGTAATTAACTATTATTTTGGATCAAAAATTACTGAGTATTAAAAAATACATACCTATTTTTAAACAATATGTAATTATTGATTTAAATCAGCTTTTTAACACTCAAACGTTTTAGTTTTAAAAACAGAAAAGATTTCTCTGATACAAAAAAGTAAAAGAGGCTGTGAAACGAACTTGAAAAGCGATGCGGTTTTATTTGATAATATTCAAATCTGAATTGAAAGAGCTTTTATACTTTTTAATATATTCTGAAGGTGTCATTCCAAAAAGTTTTACAAACTGCTGTCTGAAATATTTTGGATCTTCAAAACCTACTTCGGCACTTGCCTGTGTAATATTAATATCTTCTGTAAGCATTAACATGGCTGCTCTTCGAATTCTAACAGAACGTATAAAAGCATTTAAGGTTTGTCCCGAAATGATTTTAATTTTAGTGTACAGCGTTCTATGGCTCATTCCCATTTCTAGGGCGAAGTTTTTTATGGTAAAGTCTCTTTTATGAATATTAGCTTCAACAATATCAATACATCTTTTTAGGATTTCTTGATATTCTACAGGAACTTTCTGTGTGTTTTCTTTTAAGGTAATGCTGTCTAAGAAATACGTACGCAGATTGCTTCTATTTCTAAGCAGCGATTCTACACGCGCCATCAATATATCATCATCAAAAGGTTTTGTGATGTAATCATCGGCGCCGTCATTAATGCCTTGCAGATGTGTTTCTGGATTTTTTGACGCTGTTAATAAGATTACTGGAATATGAGATAATGCGTTGTTTTCTTTAATTTTTCGGCATAATTCTAAACCATCCATTTCTTCCATAGTAATATCACTGATTACTAAATCGGGCATGTGTTTTTTGGTTAGTTTTAAACCTTCTTCTCCATTTTCGGCGCTGTAAACAATATAGTTCTCCGAAAACATCTTAATTAAATACGCTCTAATTTCTGCGTTATCGTCTATAATTAAAACGGTGCGTTTGTCGGTAAGCATGATTGTTTGAAAATCATTTTCTGAGATTGATGTGTTAGCAGGCTGATTCTCTTCAATTTCGTCAACAATTAATTCATCAAACAATTGGCTTCGCTGTGGTATTTCATTGGTAATTTCTACATCTTCAAAATGGCTGTTTCCTTTTAAGAATGTCAGCTTAAAAATACTTCCTTTACCTATTTCACTTTCACAGCTTACTGTTCCTTTATGTTTGTCAACGAAATATTTCACAATATAAAGTCCGATTCCGAAGCCTGTTCCTACTGATACTTTTGAATTTATTTGTTTGAATTTTTCGAAGATTACGTCAATATCTTTCTTTTCGATACCATCACCGCTGTCTGAGATTTCAAGCGCGACATCATTATCGGTTTCTGTGAGTTTCAAATTGATTTCGCCGCCAATTGGTGTGTACTTAAAGGCATTTGACATTAAGTTGAATAACGAAATTTCAATTTTCTCGTAATCGCCAATTATAACAATTTCGTGATCTGGAATAGTATAATTGTACTGAATGCTTTTATCTTTTGCTTGATTTACAAAACATTGATATACTTCATTGCATAAATTATTAACATTGATGGGCGATAATCGAAGTGAATCTGCATCATTTTCGGCTTTTCTAAATAATAGTAATTGATCTACTAAACTCAACAATCGTCTGGCGTTTCTGTGTGCAATTGCCAAATCGCTTCCTGATGAACCGTTTTCGACATTTTCTTTTTGAACTGCTTTTTTTAACGGGTTTATTATCAGCGAAAGCGGCGTTCTAAATTCATGCGAGATATAAGTAAACATAGACGATTGCTTTTCGGCAACTTCTTTTTCTTTCTTGCTTTCCAGCTCGGCAATTTTTACTTTATATTTTAGTTTTTCTTTATTCTTGCTATATTCTAAATAAGCAAAAATAGCGCCTGCAGCTGCCAATAAATACAATGAATAAGCCCACCAGGTTCTGTACCACGGCGGGAGAATTTCAATTGTAATAAGATTTACTTCTTTGTTCCAACCGCCTTTAAAATTGGTGGTTTTTACCTTAAAAGTATATTTGCCTTCGGTTAATCTGGCATAATTTGCTTTTCGGGCCTGACCCACAAAATTCCATTGCTCGTCCCAGCCTTCTAAGAAATAGGCATAATTTATTTTATCGGCATTATTATAATCTAATGCTACAAATTCTAATGAAAGCGTGGTTTGATCGTAAGGCAGACTTACTTCTTTTATTTTTCCCGAAACTTCATCGGAAACAATCTCATTTTTACTTTCTTCAATTGGCTGATTGTTTACATAAAAGTCCGTCAAAAGCAGATTATTTTCTTGATTGAATCCTTTTATGGCTTCTGGAAAAAAGATATTGAAACCGTTGATTCCGCCAAAAAGAAATTCGCCTGTCGATAATTTTATTCCGGCATTAAAACTAAACTGATTGCTTTGTAAACCATCGTTTACAGAGAAATTACGGAAGGTTTTTTGTTTTTTATCAAATCGACAGACGCCGTTATATGTACTCATCCAAAGGTTTCCTTCTTTGTCTTCGAGTAATCTTAAAATTGTATTTGACGGTAAACCATCGTCTGTTGTAAGTCTCTTAAAAGTATTGGTTTTTCTATCAAATAATAACAAACCTCCTTCTTGCGTTCCTAACCACAGATTTTTGTCTTTGTCTTCGTAGATAAATCGAACTGGGTTTCCGATGTTGATTTTATTGATTTTTCGAGTTCTTTTTTCAATAGAAAATAAACTGGTATAATTACCGCCCCAAAGTTTTCCGTCGCTGGTTTCGGTAAGACATTGCAAATTATTGATTGTTTTATCAAAAAGTGTGAAAGCATTTTTGGTACGATCAAAAAGATATAATGATCCTTCGTTGGTAGCACTTGCCCAAATATTGGCTTTAGAATCTTTGTATACAAACCATATATTTTTTTCGACTTGTTTGGTGTATGGATTATAACAAGAATATGGTGTTACGGCATTGGTCTTCGGGTTTATTTTGTTTACGCCGCCAGCCCAAGTCGAAAGCCAGATTTCGTTATTGTTATCGCGAACAATTCCTGTAATAAAAGTGCTCGAGAGTTTATTAGCATAATTTGTATATTGATTGTTTGCTCGATTCCAATATTTTAATCCTGCGCCATCTGTTCCAATCCATACATTTTTCTTTTCGTCTTCGCAGAAAGAAAGAATAAAGTTTTCTGCAGGATCTACTGCATTGTATTTTATGGTTTTAAAATACTTGGTTGTATTACTGAGCATGCTTATACCGCCACGCAAAGTTCCAAACCATTTGTTTCCAGATTTGTCTTCGTATAAACTCCAAACGGAATTACTTTTTACAAGTGAATTATTTTTTAAAGTATTGTACGAAACGACTTTTTTGTCTTTTTCGTTGAGTTTGTAAATACCACAGCCGTCTGTTGTGATCCAAAGTTCTTTTTTCTTATCTAAAAGAAGATCGGAAACACTGCATTTGGAAATGAAATAATTTCCTGAAAGTGCGCCAGTTTTGACATCAAACAAAAATAATCCTTCGTCTGTTCCCAGCCAGAGATTTCCATCGGCAGAAAGTTTCATTGCTTTTACTTCTATCGAAAGCGGAAAAACAACCTCTAACCTTTTGGATGCATAATTGAATGTACAAACTCCAATATTTCGAATATATACCCAAGAAAAATCCTTTTGTTTAGACTCTTGAATGGCTATTGCATCATAATTATCTGAGCTGTTTTTATTTCCCTGACTTTTAAGCGGAATGTGTTTTCCTGTGAAAGATCCGTTTTCAAAAGCAATTAAACCTAAACTTTGAGAGGCTGTTAAAACCAAATTTTCAGAAACTGTATTGGTTTGATGTATAATATCTTTTAGAACTTTTACTTTTTGGTCGGCGAGCGCATATTGTGCGGTATGAAATGTTGCAGTTGTTTTGTTGTAAATACACAATCCGTTTGAACCTCCAACCCAAATATTGTTTTTGGTATCGCCTTCTATATTGTAAATGGTATTAAAAGGAAGTGATTTTTTGTCGTTGATTCGGTTGCGGAAAACTTTAAAATTATATCCATCGTATCGATTTAAACCGTCGTAAGTTCCAAACCACATATAACCGTCACGGTCTTGAAATATGGTTGTTATAGAATTATTAGATAATCCGTCTGATATATCGAGGAACTTGACAGGATAATCCTGTGCCTGCACTATTGAAGTAAATCCCAGCAAAAGCAGGAAATATAGAATAAGATGCTTCAAAATGAGTTTGGTTTTGTGGTTTTGAGGTTTTGCGTAAAAGCCACAATTATAAGCTAAATTTATATATATTCCATATAAATTAGACCAAAAGCATCTTTCTGCCGTGTGTTTGCAGGATTTTATTGTGATTTGTTGTTTTTAATAAAATAATACCTATAAATAAAAGCTGGAATTTACATACGCCAAACCCGTAAAGTTTATTGCTTTTACTTCTCTAAAAATTGTACTTTTCGTGGACCAAATAAATATCTTAAACCAAGAATAAAGGGTATCTGCGAATGAAATATCAAAATGAATTAGTTGACTTAATAGAACATGATCCATTAATTATGGAAACTCTAAGTGTTGTTAGAAGTTTAAACCTAAATGACTGCTGGATTGGTGCTGGATTTATACGAAATAAGGTTTGGGATATTTTACATGATCAAAAAACTACAGATTTTAACGATATTGATGTAGTGTTTTTTGATGATACTACTATTTCAGTGCATTTAGAAAATGAAATAGAACAGCAGCTTACTGCAATAAGTCCGAAAATGAAATGGTCTGTAAAAAATCAGGCAAGAATGTATATTCGCAATAATCATTTGAAATATAACGATACTGAAAATGCGATTTCGTATTGGCCTGAAACGGCAACGGCAGTTGCTGCAAGATTAAGTAAAGATGATAAAGTCGAAGTTTTAGCTCCTTATGGTTTAAATGATTTATTTAATTTAATCATTAGACCTACACCAAATACTAGTCTAATTGTTTTTCAGGAAAGAATGAGTGAAAAACAGTGGAAAAAGCAATGGGGAAATTTGAAATTGATTGATGCTTTTGTATAGAATTAAAATTGCCAAAACTTTTAACCTTGGGAAACGGATGTCGGTATCTATTGTGTTCCAATGGTTGAAACCATTGGCTATGTTTATATTAATTTGTGTATCTATTTTTGTGTTTTTTAGCAGAAAATAGCTTCTGGAAATTAATGTCTAAATATCATAAAAACAAAAAGTTATACTGAAACAAATAGCCCTAGCCCTGATAGAAGTGGCATCCTTTTTCTGGCTCCTTTAGCCGGAAAAAGATAGAGCGGATAGCAGGAAACAGCTTCTAAAAATTAAAACCCAAAATATCTTAAAAATAAAAAAAGAGGATCGCTAAATCCTCTTTTTAAATATTGTTGATTTTATTTTAATCCATTAAAAAAACAACCAAACCTCTTGCGCCATGTGCTCCAAGAACCAAAGACTGTTCAATATCGGCAGTTTTTGAAGGTCCTGCAATGAAAGTTCCGAAACCATATTCTTGATTTCCGATTTTATCGTACGCTTGCTGCATCGTTGGGAGAATAGTCTTTTTTTCTACTATAATAGCCAAATATTGTGCGATGAAAGGTGAAACTCTTTGCCCTAATACATCATCTGTTACCCAAAGTGCGCTGTTTTCTGAAACACCAAAATGGGCCTTTATAATGGTTAATTCCACATTTTGAAGCGAATGTGGATCATCATTATTCCAATCTAAACTTGCGATTTCAGCAAACTCAGGAAGTGTTGTTATTATACGTTTTTCAACATCGTAATTTTCTTTTATAAAATTGATCACTGCATTGTAATCTGGAACTTCTACAAAATCTCCTCCAATATTTTTTAATACGGTTTTATAAGTTTCAAGCACGTCAAATTGTTCTGAACCTAAAACACCTAAATTAGGAAGTTCGGTAATTGAACTGGGCTGATTTTGTTTTATTTTTTTTAATATCTCGGCTTTACTACTCATTGTCTTTTACTTTTGCTTCTCTCGAATTTTTCTTGTACCATTCTCTAAAAGATTCTTCTGGAACTTCGGGCATTTCGCGCTGATCGTACCATTTATTCATCTTATTATTGACCATTGCCGGAATGTTTTTCATTACAAATCTGCCTGATTTTCCTGCAATATTAAAAATAGTAGGATTGGCTAAAACGGTCGCCATTGTTTTCATTGCAACGGTTTTGGCTTTTGGCGTATATCCTTCTTTCACCAAAACCTGACGCCATTTGTACAACTGATCGTGAATGTCAATTTTTACGGGACAAACGTTGGTACAAGAACCGCAGAGCGTGCTTGCAAACGGAAGATCGGCATTTTTGCTCATGTCTAGATTTGGTGCTAAAATAGAACCAATCGGGCCTGCAACAGCATTATGATAACTGTGTCCGCCACTTCGTCTGTATACAGGACACGTATTCATACACGCACCGCAGCGAATGCATTTTAATGAATTTCTAAAATCTTCTCTTCCTAATTGTGTGCTTCTGCCGTTATCGACAATTACGATATGTATTTCTTTTCCGTCTCTTGGTTTCTTAAAATGACTCGAAAAGGTAGTAATTGGCTGTCCGGTTGCGCTTCTTGCTAATAATCTAAGGAAAACGCCTAAATGTTTGCGCTGCGGAATCAATTTTTCAAATCCCATACAGGCAATGTGAACATCGGCTAAATGTGCCCCCATGTCTGCATTTCCTTCATTGGTACACACTACAAACTCGCCAGTTTCTGCAATAGCAAAATTCACTCCGGTTAAAGCTGCTTTTCGGGTTAAAAAAGTATTTCTTAAACTCTGACGTGCTGATTCTGTTAAATACTGCGGATTAAAGTTTCCTTTTTCTGTACCTAAATGTTCGTGAAAAGTTTCACTTACATCTTCTTTTTTAAGGTGAATGGCGGGTAAAACAATATGACTTGGCGGTTCTTTACGGAGCTGTACAATATATTCTCCTAAATCAGAATCGATTACTTCTATGCCATTGTCTGCCAGATAATCATTTAGATGACATTCTTCTGTAAGCATTGATTTTGATTTAACCATCTGCTTAACTTCATGTTTTACCAAGATCGAATGTACGATTTCGTTATGTTCTTTTGCATCGGCTGCCCAATGCACAATGATGCCATTTTTTTGCGCATTCTCTTCAAATTCAACTAAATAATCATGAATATTAGAGAGTACATTATTTTTGATTTTTGAAGCTGTTTCTCGCAGCAATTCCCAATCTTTAATTTGATTGGCCGCTTTATCTCGTTTCTCACGAACAAACCAAAGTGTTTCATCATGCCAGTTGACACGCTCTACGTCTTTGTTAAATTTTGTTGCAGCTTCGCTATGTGGTATTACTTTTTCTGAAGACATCTTTTGTGTTTTCTTTTTTTACCATTAAGATATTAAGTTAATTAAGCTAAAATAATTACTATACGCAGTAGTAAAAGAAAATTAAGCTTCATTTTACATTATATCAAAATAAATTTATTTTTTATCGCTAAAATATAAAACATAAAGTTTGGCTTAAATCACTTAATATCTTAATGCTAAAATAATTAAGCTTCATTTAAAAAATACTTTATATTTTAATTCTGATGCAATTTATTTAATTTTCTAGTGAATTTAATATTTCGGCTATGTGAATGGTTTTAATGCTGCTTTTCTGCCTTTTTAAAATTCCTTCTAAATGCATTAAGCAAGACATATCACCGCCTGTTATATAATCAACTTGATGATCTGCGTGGTCTTTTATTCGGTCTTGTCCCATTTTTACAGAAACTGCTTCTTCGGTCACACAAAATGTACCTCCAAAACCGCAGCATTCGTCTTTTCTTGATAAAGAAACCAAGTCAAGTCCTTTTATATTGTGCAGTAATTGTTCTGGTTTTGAGAAAAATGGTGCGTTTAATTCTGTCATCTGCGAAAGCTTTAATCCGCGTTGACCGTGACAGCTTTGATGCATTCCTACCCTAAATGGGAAGTTTCCATCGATGTGGTCTACTTTAAGAATATCGGTAATAAATTCAGTCAATTCGAAAACTTTCTTTCTCATTTCGGCTGCTTTTTCTTCTTGTTTTTCGTCATGTAAATGTTCTTTTACATGCAGAACACAACTTCCAGATGGGCAGACGATATAATCGAATCCAGAAAAATTGGCTATAAAATTGGCATCACAGCCTTTTGTTAGATGTTGATAGCCGCTATTAGCCATTGGCTGTCCGCAGCAAGTTTGTCCCATTGGGAAATGAACTTCACAACCTAATTTCTGTAAAAGTTCATAGGTTGCGATACCTACTTTTGGGTAAAATTGGTCGACATAACAAGGTATAAAAAGTCCAATTTTCATATTGTGGTAATTAATGTTTTCATTAGTCTAGTGTAATTGGCGTATAATAAATGGTTCTCCCGCAAATTTACAACAATGCATCTTGATTATTCTAATGTTTATAAAATTTCAAATCAATTAAATCGTTCTGAATTGGTTTTGGGTTCCAATTTTCGTGAATTGCCAGCGCTGCGCCCAAAGCACTTGCCTGCGCCATAGAAGCGGCGTAAACTTCGATATCTGGAAAAGCTTCTGCTAACAAATTCATAAAAATCGAGTTTTTACTGAATCCTCCGTCTACAAAAATTTTCTTAACTGGGCTGTTGTGTATGACTAAATTGGTCGAAAAAACCTGCTGTTCTACCAAATCGAGCATTAATTGATGATAAGCGGTTTCGTAATTTTTATAATGAGAAAGGTCTCTTTTTTGAAATGGACATTCTTTTAGAATATCAAAATCGTATTTCTTTGGATACACAATTGTAAAGTTTAAAGCACGTAAAGTAGAAACTATTTTTTTGTCAAAATAAATGTCTTTATACGCATCTACGGCAACTTTAAAATGTGCTGCTAATCTTTTTGTCTGTACTTCATGTTCGTTTCCAGAGAATAAACGAGCTGCTTTTACAGGCTTTTCTGTGTATTGCATGTAACACAAACAATCGTGCTGCAATTCCTCAAAAGTAAGTTGTTTATTATTGAACGGATTTAGAGAAATACTCCAAGTTCCGGTTGACAATAAAACAAATGGTTCTGTAAAATTTATGGTATAAGGAATAATGGCCGATGAGCTATCGTGAAGTCCAACTCCTATTGCTAATCCGTCGTTGTTTTTAATAACGTCTTTTCCGTAATGAAGCGGCGGAATTTTTTTGGCTATTTTTTCTTCTTTGAGCCATTTGTGATACTTCATTTTTTTGAAGTTCCAAAGATTGGTATGGCAACCAATACTTGTAATATCGGCGTAAGCTTCATTGGTTAAAAGAAAACTTAAAAATTGCGGTAAGTGCAGACAGTATTTTACTTGGCTGAATAATTCTGGTTTTTCTTCTTTTAGTCTGTAAACCTGCATGCCAGAATTTAGACTTCCTAAAACTGGAGAAGCGGTTTTTACTGCAAAAACTTCTTTTCCTTTGTATTTTAAATAAAAATCATTTTTTAAATCCTCTGGATAATCTTTTAAATAATTATACAGAGGAGTTAATATTTTTCCTTCTTCGTCTATGTATACAAAACTAGCGCCGTAAGTGCTAAAATTGATGGCTTTTAGAACATAATCATTGAGGTTTTTTATTTCTGATAAGCGATCGAGTATCCAGTTTTTGAGTACTTCGATATCTTCACACGGAAAACCATCTTCGTCTACGGTTTCATCAAGATTTACTGATTTCTCCCAAACAATTTTATAATTTTCATTAAATAAAAATACCTTTTTGTTTGTTTTACCAATATCAAAAATTGCAACTACATTCATTGGTTAATTATAAATTATGAGTTATAAGTTATGAATTATGAATTATGATTTTAGTGTTATATATTGGTCTTTGTTTTACATCAACCAACTAATAACTTATAACTCATAATTCATAATTCATAACTTAAAATTACAAGCCTGTAGCCATCGTTTTTAATCCTCTTTCGCCCACTAGATTTTTTCTTACGCTAAGCGAACGATATAATTCTACTGGATTTATTGCTGCTCCAGAACGTAAACGAGCTTCGGCAACTAAGGCGCGAACATCTGTACGGAAAGCATTTTGCAGAATTTCCTGTGCTTTTACAACATCATTTTCTTCTTGTGCTTTTTCTAATGCTTTTCTATCTACAGAAAGTGCTTGAGCATAAGCAATCATAATCGCTTCTACAGATTGTAATAAATCTTCTAATGGGTCTTTGATGTTATGAGAAGCATCAATCATCCAGCCTAAATCTTTGGCGTGATTCATTCCTCTAGCGTCCATTCCATCTACTAATTCATTAAAAATCAAGAACAATTGATAGGGTTTTAATGCTCCAGCAGTTAAATCATCGTCTCCATATTTTGAATCATTAAAATGGAAACCTCCTAACTTACCTTCCATCAATAATAAAGAAACAATCTGCTCAATATTAGCATTTGGTAAATGGTGTCCTAAATCGACTAGAGTCTGCGCTTTATCGCCTAACTTTTTCACGTATGAATATGATTGCCCCCAATCAGCCACAGTCGTCGAATAAAAGTTAGGCTCAGCACATTTATATTCTAAAAATAATTTCCAGTTAGAAGGCAATGCATCGTAGATTTCTTCTAAACTTTCTAATGTATTTTGGTAAGCGCGACGGAAATTTAACTGTCCAGGAAAGTTTGATCCATCTGCCAGCCAAATCGTTAAAGATTCAGAACCTAATTCAATTCCGTGCTTAATAACTTCAATATTGTGTGCAATTGCTTGTTTGCGAACTGCTTTATTAACGTTTTGCAACGAACCGTATCTGTAAGAATGCTCAGAATTTGCCTGATCTTGAAACGTGTTCGAGTTCATGGCATCAAACTTTAAATTGTGCTGTCCAGCAAGCGTTTTAATTGCCTTATAGTCTGTTGGAATATCCCACGGAATATGAAGCGAAATTGCGCCAGAAGCATTGTTTAAAGCATGAAGCAATCCTACATCTTCAATTTTTTCTTCTAATGAACGAGGTTCACCGCCACCCGGAAAACGTCCGAATCTAGTTCCTCCTGTTCCCAATGCCCAAGATGGAATTGCGATTTGAAAATCGATTAGTTTTTTAATAATCGATTCTGTTTCATCTATTTCAGAAGCTGTATAAATTAATTTATTGGTATGTTTTTGTAGTAGTTCCTCGTTATGAGATTCTATAGTGTTTGGTGTAATTAACATGTGGTATTATATTTTAATAGAGCTTACAATATATAAATTTATATAAATCGAACTCAAAATTTAACTTTACTATTTTTATACTTTATTGTTGTTTTAAGCGGCATTACTGTAGGCTAAAAAAATCTAACGTCCGAATAATATCGAACGCTAGACCACAAAAAACCACTTTTGCTTAAACAAACTTATAAAACCTAAACAATTTATCTGTAAAAGCCCATCGCTACGCCGCCGTCTACGTTTAAGGCATTTCCTGTTGATTTATTTAATAAACCACCAACAAAAGAGAAACAAGCATTTGCAATATCGTCGGGCAATATAATTTCATTCAATAACGTACGCTTAGCATAATAAGCCGGTAATTCTTCTACCGTAATACCATATGCTTTTGCACGACCATCTGCCCATCCGCCAGACCAAATATTTGAATCTGAGATTACGGCATCTGGATTTACTGTGTTTACACGAATTTTATCTGCTCCCAATTCGGCAGCCATTAAACGTGTTAAATGTGCCTGCGCCGCTTTTGCCGATCCGTAACCAGGATTATTTGGTCCTGCTACTACAGCATTTTTAGAAACAATATTTACGATGTCTCCACCAAAACCTTGTTTACGCATAACTTCAATTCCAGCTTTAGAAACAATAAATTGTCCTTTAACCAAAATATCATATAATCTATCCCACTCTTCAAGTGTATGTTCGGCAATAGATTTAGAAATACTGATTCCTGCATTGTTTACTACAATATCTACACCTCCAAAAGCTAAAGATGTTTCATCTAATGCCAGTTCTGTACTTTTTTCGTCAGTAACATTCAATAAAGTACTCGAAACAGTATCTTTTCCAAACAGTTTAGTAAACTCGGCTGTAGCCTGCTCTAAACGTTCTGCATTAATATCATTGATCACAATACAAGCTCCTTCTTGTGCAAATTTCTTCGCGATAGCTTTACCAATTCCTCCGGCAGAACCTGTAATTAAAGCTACTCTGCCAGATAACGCTTTAGGTTTTGGCATACGCTGTAATTTTGCTTCTTCTAATAACCAATATTCGATGTCAAAAGCTTCTTGGTGCGGCAATGAAGTATATTCTGAAACTGCTTCTGCACCTTTCATTACATTTACTGCATTGATGTAATATTCTGATGCCAGACGAGCCATTGTTTTATCTTTAGCAAACGTAAACATACCAACTCCTGGATATAAAATCACAACTGGATTTGGGTCACGCATTGCTGGCGAATTTGATTTTTTACAGGCATTGTAATAGTCTTTGTACATTGCACGGTATGCCTCAAAAGCTGGTTTTAGTTTAGCTTTTACAGCATCAACATCTGATAAATCTTCGTTTGGATCTAATGTTAAAACCAAAGGACTAATCTTAGTTCTTAAAAAGTGATCTGGACAAGAGGTTCCTAATGGAGCTAATTTTGCTAAATCATTAGAATTAATAAATTCCAAAACTCTATTATCATCTGTATAATGTCCAATCATCTGACGTTCTGACGAACAGAAACCTCTTAAAATTGGTGCTACTTTTGCTGCTTTTAATTTACGGTCTGTTTCAGGAAGACTTTCCATTTTCTGACCGCCAAAAACAGCACGTTTTTTTCCGTAGTTATTTTCTAAGTAATCTGCGCATTTCTCGATTACTTCCAGCGTATTTATATAACTTTCAAACGCAGTATCTCCCCAAGTAAATAAACCATGAGAACCTAACATGATCCCGCGTAGTTTTTTACCTTTCTTTGCAGCTTCTTCTAAACAAGCTCTTAATTGAAGCCCTAAGTCAAAACCTGGACGCTGCCAGCCTACCCAGCCAATTTCACCGTCAAATAATTCTTCGGTAATTTTAGCTCCATCTTTTGCTGCTGCGATTGCAATTGCTGCATCTGGATGTAAGTGATCTATATGTTTAAATGGTAAAAAACCATGTAAAGGCGTATCTATTGATGGCGCTTTTGAAGCTAAGTCGAAAATACAGTGATTGAATAATTCTACCATTTCGTCTTCAAACTCAATTCCTCTGTAAACATTTTCAAGATTACGAAGTCTGTCTAAATACAGTGCTGCACAACCTGATTTTGTCAATGTTCCGATATCTCCTCCAGAACCTTTAATCCACATTACCTCAGAGCTTGCTCCTGTTAATGGGTCTTTATCTGTTATTTTTACAGAAGTATTTCCTCCTCCGTAATTTGTCAATCGCAAATCTGCTCCTAATAGGTTAGAACGATAAATGAAAAGCGCAACTTCATCTCCTGCTAATGCTGCTGCCTTTGCGTCATCCCACAGGTAGCTTACATGCTTAAAATTCATATTTTTTGTATTTATATTCGACATATCTCTGTTATGTATTTTTATGTTTTTATAATGAATTCCCTATTCCGACAATGATTATCGAAAGCATAATTAATCCAATTCCCCAGATAAAAGTTCTGAATGTTTTTTTTGAAACTCCTGACCATTCTTTCAAATAAAAGCCCCAAAAATTAGCCGTCAAAATAATGGTTGCCATGTGCAAAATCCATGAGCTTGCACCATTTCCTAATTTACTCTCTCCCATTCCGTAAAAGAAAAACTGTAAAAACCACATAGTTCCTGCAAGTGCCGAAAACAAAGTGTTTTTTGCAATAGGCGTTTCTTTATTGGTATAATCTGAGAAAGTCTTATTCTTAAAATTAAGATACAAACACCATATAAAATTGGTTGTCAAACCTCCCCAAAGCAAAACGACATAGGTTACATTGTTTTGAAATAACGGGTTACAGCCATACACTATAGCTTCTTCTGCCATTGGTTTTCCAGCTTCAATTCCGAAATTAAAAAACGAACTTAAAATCCCTGAAATCACAGCTATAACAAGTCCTTTGACCAAGCTGAAATCCTGATCCTTGTCTTCATGACCAACAGCAAAGTCTTTTTCTTTCAGCATTCCTGCCTTACCAGAAATTGCGATACCCGCAAGACAAACCAAAACTCCAAACAAAACCATTTGTCCGCCAGTATGCGAAAGCATATCTGAAAATGAGATTTTTCCTTCTGTTGGATTAAAATCATAATATATAGAAGGTACTAATGCTCCAAAAGCAGAGCAGAATCCTAAAATAATCGAATTACCAAGTGACATTCCTAAATAACGAACACCTAAACCATAAGTAAGTCCTCCAATTCCCCAAATCAATCCCATTGAGAAGGTAAAAGCTTTTATTGCCGGCGACGCTGCAATGATAATGTCTACAAAATTTGGAATGGTTAAATACGCTGCGATTGGCGGTACAATCAGCCAAGAAAAAAATCCTCCTACAAGCCAATAGCTTTCCCAAGCCCAGTTTTTAACTTTCTTAAACGGCATATAAAAACTGCCCGAAGAAAAACCTCCTATAGAATGAAAAATAATCCCTAGTAATGATTCCATCTTAATATTTTGTTTTGGTTGGTTTGATAGTTATTTAGTTTTGTAAAATAAGAGAATGTAAAAAACAAAACTGTCCTGTACTATCCTTTATGCTTTTAGTATTTATGTTAAAACTGAATGTTATTGAGAATAACAACCTCAATATTTTAGAAAAACAAATTTAAAATATCTATTTTAGCAATCGATTTCGTAATTATTATATCCGCAATCAGCCTTAAACAAACGAATTACTAAAAAAATAAAATAAGTCTTATTTTTATCTGCTTTACTTGTAAGAAAAACATCAAAACAAAAAAAATAACAAGTTTTAAATAAACCTTTTCGAAAAAATATAATCTAAGAATTAAGTCTCATGTACAACATAGACCTAATTTGAAAAAAAATATCATGATTAAATTAATTAAAATAGACGAAGATTCCAGGGTTCCAAAATATAAACAAATTGTTGACTCTATATTACAGAATATCGCTAATGGAAATTTAAAAATAAATCAAAAAATACCCTCCATAAATAGTTTCAGCGAAGAATTTTATATGTCTCGAGATACTGTTGAGAAAGCTTATAATATTCTAAAAGAGCGAAAAATTATCTCTTCTATTAGAGGGAAAGGCTATTATATTACCCGAACAAAATTAGAATCTAAAGTAAATATCTTGTTTTTAACGAATAAATTGAGCGCGTACAAAATGAAAACGTACAGCTCATTTATTAATACGCTTGGTGCTAACGCACACACTGACCTGCATATTTATCATTGTGACGAAACTTTATTTTTAAATATACTGGACAAGTTTGAAGGCGCATACGATTATTATGTTATTACTACGCATTTTAAAACCGATGAGCTGAAACATTCTAGTTTTACAGATGAAGTGGTTCAAGCCATTCAGAATATTCCGCAAGATAAATTGGTAATGCTGGACAACATTAAACTTGGAATGGGAAGTGAAGTGATTAAAATCTATCAGGATTTTGAAAATGATATTTATAATGCCTTAAAAGAAGGTCTTTCGAAGATTACCAAATACAAAAAACTAATTCTGGTTTATCCTGATAAAGCGGTTTACCCTTATCCTAGAAGAATTTTACACGGATTTAGAAAATTTTGTGTGGAGCATGAAATTAACTTCGAAATTATGAGTGAAGTTTACGATGATATGATTCTAAAAAAAGGCGATTTGTTTATTACTATTGAAGAATCTGATTTGGTAAATTTGGTAAAACAAATTAGAGATGAAGAATATGTTTTAGGCGAAGATATAGGTGTAATATCATACAACGATACTCCTCTAAAAGAATTACTTGGCATAACGGTTATGTCTACCGATTTTAATATCATGGGAGAAACTGCTGCACGAATGATTTTAAATAAAGAGAAAGGACAAGTAAAAGTTCCGTTTAATTTTATTGATAGAAATTCTATTTAAAATTACTACAACTCCTTTTTGTTATAAAAATTAAAGACATAAAAAAACCTCGTTTAATATTTCTTAAACGAGGCTGCATTTTTTTAATAAAAAATACTATTTTTTAGATTCTTCGATAGAAACTTTTCTGAACTCTTTTAAAAGTTTTTCAATTTCTAAAGTTGATTTACGTGCTCTTGGTCCAGCAGCTTTAACACCTTTTTCAGTTAACGATTCTGCTTCCGCTTTAAATGTGTCAATTTCGGCGTTGATCTTTACTAATAAATCTTTCATGCTTATATTTGTTAAATTAAGGCACAAAAATAAAAGTTTGTGTGATAGATACAACACTTTTGTTGTTAAAATTATGGCTGTTTTTTATCACATAGTTTAACATTAAATTTACGCCAGCCCTTTTCATTGCTGAAAATAGACTCAATAATTTAATAATCAATCACTTATTAATATATCCAAAATTAGACACGTTCTATATAGACTACTCAGCACAATAAAATATTTTTTTTTGCAATAGAAATTTTAAGAAAAATTGACTGATTTTTGAAGATTTTAAGCTTCTGAATTCTAGTCTTTTCATAAAATTACGCTGCCAATTGCCAATTTAAGTCGATATTTACAAAAGTAATGCACCTTAATTAGACTTTAATCAATCTTATTCATTCCCTTTATAATTTCATTTTCAAAATAAAAATCAAATCAAATTGAAACTATTTCTTTATTTCAACCTGAATTGAAGTTGAAAGCTGTTTTGCTAAAGTAGTTACGTAATTTGTAAAATAAGCAGCATCTTGAAAAGCTCTATCTGCACTCAATTCCCAGCATGCTACTGCATAATAACTAATTTCTTTGTTATTTTCTATACTTAATTCTGCTAAATAAGAATCTGTTAATTGTCCTGTTTTAGGTGCTTCTGTATATCCTTTATAAATTTCTTTTGGGACTAAAATAGCCGTTCCTAAAATCCATTGACGGTCATAAGTAAGATAATCATGCTGTAATAAACATACCCAATTACCTGATTCAATTACCTGCAACGGATTTTTATTGTTTAAATTAGAAAGAGCAACTAAAAATTTTTCTTTTCCTTTAATGCCGTTTATAGCAACTGTATTTTTGTATGCATACATTCCTGGCCAAATTGAAGTGGTTTCCTGTACTTGATATAAGTTACCTGAAGCATTCCAATTATGATAATTATAACTCAAAACAGAATTTACCGGTCCTTCGCTTACTATTTTAAAGGTTGTTTTTTCAACATTATTAAGGGTATCAGCTGCAAGAATACCAAGTCTATTGATTTCACCATCAATTGATAATGCGTAGCCGCCTAAACCAGCTGAATTTCCGACAGGAAAAATATCTCTTCCCCAATCGTACATAACATGGTAATTATCTTCAACAGCTCCTTTACTATTTATACCAACATTTTCCGGAGTGATTGCTGGAATTTTCTTTCCAAAAACATCAACAGAGTTTCTACCGTCTAAATAATGCCTAAAACCTACTTTATCATTTTCCCAAGTTGGGCCGTCGGTTTGGTACTTTTGGTAGCCTAATTTTTTATGTACTTGATTGGCCATCAAAACTTCTTCGACAGCAGGATGAACAGGAAGATCTTTTCCTTCTCTTTTTCCAAATCTAACGCTTGTTTTTATGGGGAATTTTGGGTCAGTCTGTGACCATTTTAGCTCTAGCGTTTTTTCTTCTTTTGGAGAAAAATCTGCTACTAAAAAGAGTTCATCCCATTTTCCGTCTCCGTTAAGATCATTAACCTGAGCAGGAATTGTATCTGTTTTATTAATTAAAATTGGGAAATTTGCTTTTGGATTATTCGCCAAAAGCAATGCTCTTTTTATAGAAACTGCCTTTTGGGGCAGTGCTAAATCTGATGTATTCTTTAAAATAATTTTGTTTACAGCTATTTTCTGTTGCGCTTTACAGTTCCCTAAAAATAAGACAGATAAAGCGATTGGCACATAAAGTTTGATCGTTTTTTTCATTCTATGTTTTAACGTTTTATTTGTGAACAATTTAATCATTTTATCGAAATGAAAAACTTCTTTTAATAAAAATTAAAAATAACATATTTAAATGATCTTTTTTAAGGTTTAAAAAATGTGCATAATTGTTCCATTTTTGGCTTACAAATAGTCTAAAAAAAAGCAGTATATGGAACAACACATATACTGCTTTTAACGCTATTCATCACTAGAACAGCTAATTAATTATATCTCAATAACAAAAATAACTACATAAGAAAAAACAAAGTTTTATAATAATTATTGAACTGTGTTTGAAGAATATTTGAACTACTAAATTTTATTGTCTCTTTTTTTGAAGCAGAATTGGGTATTCTAGCAAAATGTAATTTCAAATCATTGATAATTTCTTTTCTTGTTTTAGAAGCATCTAATAAAGACAAATCGTTTACTTCTTCTAAAAAAAATAATTTTTCATAAAGCTGTTTATCAAACAAACAAACCAAAACATTAGTTCCTTTATTTTCTAATTTCAAAAACTCTACAAGCTCTAATTTATCATATACTACATATACAAAATGATCAAAATTTTTAATTTCATTTTGTTCTTTTGCTACTGAAGAATTTTCAAAAAAATCAAATTCTTCTTTAAATTTTCTTTTGAACATTTTCAAGAAAATGTTTTTATTATCGTGTACTAAAATTCTTTCCTTTTCCATAATCTTTCTCTAGAATTATTAAGCCTTAAAGCTGTCCTTTTTTAATTCTCAAACAACTAAGTATATCTAAATCATATACATAACAATAGCACTTGAAAAAATGGCTATTTTATCATTTTTATTTACAAAATCAGTCTTTATATTAACATTGAATTTATCTGCAGAACTATAGATTTCTTTCATGATTCCTTCCCATTTTTTATCTATAGATCCTATTTTGCTTTTTGATGCATCAGTTATCATAAAACTCCATTCTTTATCATTACCAGAAATTTCGGCAATAATTTCATCAAATTGATTAAGTATCGTATAGGTTGATTTAAAAAAATTAACTCTTCTCTTAATACAGCCTAATACATTTCCGCGTGGATCACATATTACAATTTTATTGCTTTGAAAAAATGATCTTCTAGACAACAACACTTCTAATGTTCCGTTTGCACTCCTAATTTCTATCTGAGCAGGAAGAAATGTTTTACCAACAACTTGTCTTAGAATTTTCTTTCCTTTTGTCATTCTTTCTCTAACAAAACCGATGTTTTCTTTTTTATTATTAAAAATTTGATATTTATCATATGATTTAGAACAGATTGCATTTTGCCCTACAAAATAATTGCTCCTTTCAAAGAAATTTGAGTTTGAATTCATAATTGTTTTTTTAAGACAGACGTAAATCAAACCAAATATTGATTTGAAAATTTCAATTTTTAAATATTCTTTTAATCTATAACTTGTTTAATTAAACCTTTGTAACATGAGTGACATGTCTTTCTATGAAAGTTATTAATTCTTCCATATTTCTCTGATTGTTGTCTTTATTAGAAATTGTAATGATGTACCCATTTCTTTTTTTCACATAGAGAAAGAAAAAATCCTTTGTTAATATTGCTTTCTCTATTTCACTCCATTTATGAGCAAACTCACCTAGAGGTGAATGTACATGAATAAGAGAACTAGTAAAATTGAATTTATATTTACTTATAAATGAATCAAATTTCAGCAGTTTTTTTGCTAGTCTAAAAATCAGTTTACAAATTGTATTTACAAATGAGTACTGAATCAACAAAAAAAATATAATAAGTATCAAACTTCTTATAATCCATTGCATCATATCATTATTATGATCCACTCTAAAAAAATCAAACAGAATTAACAAAAACAAAATCAAAGAAGAGATAGTGGTTACTCTTTCTTTATAAAGATGTTTAAAATACATCTTGTTGAGTTTTCGTATTTCAGAAATATTCAATTCAAATTCCAACGAAAAGTCAGGCATATTCATAACACTTACATTAATTTTTAACCTCTTAGTTACCGATTACTTTGTTTTTCAATCTTTTATCAGAAATTCATCAAATAAAGATAGAAAGCAAAAATACCTCAAGAGAAAGCATTAAGTAGTCCACATAAAGCCATTATAATGTCAAAATAAGCTTTATTTCATGAAAGCATTTACAAGTCCTTTTATAAATAAAAGAGATTTAGCAAAACCCAAAATCACAACAGAAAAAAGGTGATTTTTGCACAAAATATTATTTTTTCACTACCAAAAACAAGCTAAAAAAAATACCTCGAAAAGTTAAAAAAGTATCATTATAAGATTAAAGGAATGAAATCTATTTATTTTATTTTCAAATAGTTAAATAAAAATATATTTTAATATCATAACTAAAATATATAGTTACTTTTGGCATTAATTTAAAATTTATTGTAAAAAAAATCCTTCAAAATGAAACTTGCTTCTATCGAAGAAAAACTCAAAGAAAGAATTAAAGAGCTAACCTGCCTTTATGAGATTTCACAAATAATATCTCAATCAAATTCTGTAAATAATCAGGTCTTACAAGAAATAATTTTAAGCACAAAAAAAGCTTGGCATTATAATGATGAGGCGATAATTGAAATCCAAATTTTAGATTCTAATTTATCAACATCAATTATAAACGAACAGACCGTTTATCAAACTAGCCCGATAACTATCACCAAAAACAACATTGGCTATATTAAAGTGCATTATCCGCGGAGCAGATTTACTGAAGATTATTTTTTAGCAGACGAACAAAAACTACTCGATACTATTGCCCATGAGATTGCTAATTTTATTGAAAAACATCAAATTTTAGAAAAAACGACTTTATTAAATCAAACCATCGAACGGATGGACCGTTTGAATATTTTTGGCCAAATGACAGCTGGAATATCTCACGAACTCAATACTACTTTAGGCAATATATTGGGATTTGCAGAACTTATTAAAATAAATAATGCTGATCCTGAAATTGATTCTGATATTTCAATAATTATAAATGCAGCTATTTATTCTAGAGATGTTGTAAAAAAGCTAATGTATTTTTCAACCGAAATACCCCAACAATTAAAGCTCCAGCCTCTTCAACCTATTATAACTTTTGCTGTAGCCTTTTTGAAACCTAATTTTTTAAAAAAAGATATAAAAAGCGAGTTAATTTTTGAGGATAATACACTGAATTCTAAAATCGATTCTGTGCAACTTACACAAGTCTTACTCAATTTACTACTAAATGCAATATATGCTTCTCCTAAAAAAAGCATCATTAGAATAACAATTAAAAATGATACTAAAAACTTATTTATAACAATAGAAGATCATGGAACAGGGATTCCCGAAAATATTAAACAAAAAATATTTGATCCCTTTTTTACAACTAAGCCAATAAATGAAGGATACGGGCTTGGATTAAGTGTTGTTTATAGTATTATCAAGAGTCACAATGGAGAAATATTCGTAAAAGATAATTTACCTACTGGAACTATTTTTATAATAAAACTACCTATACAATAATGCAAATGAGCTTAAAGAAAAAAAATATACTAATTGTTGATGACAATTATGATATGCTTGATTTAATGCAGCGCCATCTTAAAGGTTTTAATTACAATACATACAAAGCATCTTCTGCAAACGAAGCAATTGAGGTATTAAAATATGCATCAATTGATTTATTGATTACAGATCTCAATATGCCAGACACTAATGGTTTTGAATTAATAAAATACAGCAAAGAGCATTATCCAATATTACCTACTTTGATTATAACCGGAATGCCTACTATAGAAAATGCTGTTAATGCCATAAAAACTGGGGCTTCAGATTATTTAGTTAAACCTTTTACAAGCGATGAACTTTACCAGACCATAAACCGCTCTGTTTTAAAAAACACAAATGACTCTTATCTTTCAAATCCAGTTACATCTGTATCAGAAGAAATAAATTATGCCGGCATCGATGGACGCTCGGAGCAATTTAAAAATCTGGTTGATATAATTGAACGTGTAAAAAACAACAAAGTAAATGTTTTAATTGAAGGAGAAAGCGGCACTGGTAAAGAACTTATTGCAAGAGCTATTCATACTAAGGGCTCTTTGGCAAATATGCCTTTTATTTGTATTAATTGCGGCGGAATACCTGAAACCTTAATTGAGTCTGAGCTATTCGGACATACAAAAGGTGCTTTTACAGGCGCTAAGGAATCTAGAATTGGGCTGTTTCAGGCGGCTTCTGGCGGTACTATATTTTTAGATGAAATTGGCAATGCTCCATTGTTTCTGCAAACAAAACTCTTGCGGGTAATACAAGAGAAAGAAATTACAAAAATTGGAGCAGTAAATACCGAAAAAATAGATGTTAGAATAATATGCGCTACCAATAGTGATCTTCACAAAATGGTACTCGATGGTACTTTTAGAGAAGACTTATATTATAGAATTAATGTTATAAATATAAAAACAACCCCCTTAAGAGAAAGAAAAGAAGACATTATTTTTTTAGTAAATACTTTTATTAAAAAATACGCCATAGAATATCACAAGCCAAGCATCAAGATTAATGAAAAAATAAATGATATTTTATTACGCTATTCTTGGCCAGGTAATATTAGAGAGCTCGAAAACATAATTCAGAGAATGATCATTATGACCGATGATATTATCGACCTACAACATGTACCTAAACAGCTAAAATATCATATTCCAGAAAAAACAGAACCTTTTAAATCTTTAAGGGAATATGAAAAGGATCAAATTTTAAAAATATTAGCAGCCGTTGATAACAACAAAACTAAAGCTGCCAAAATTTTACAAATAGACCGCAAAACTTTAAATCAAAAAATAATATAAAAGTGAGTAAATATTCCTCTAGTGGTAATTTATTACTATGTGGAATTTGAAGGGATTTGCTTTTTTTAAATTATAAGAATTTGATTATACAATAATTACCTTTTCTATAAAATTTTAGGCACATCTTTTGCCTTTAAAAGACAAATTAGTATCAGAATAAAACTACAACACTATTAATACATACTATTAGGTTGATAATATTTTGATAAACTAAAATTTATCTAAATACGAGTTAATGCAAATGAGAAATAAAAAACACAAAATAGTTTCGATTTTAATCTTGCCTAAAATTGTCTGCTCAATTTTAGTTCGCAAAATAGAAAATAAAAATTTCTAAACTAAATCTCTAACTCATTTGAGCATTATGAATTCTTAATAATTGAATAAAGCAAAAAAATAGTTTTCAATTTGTTTTTACACACAAAAAGAACAAAAATACTGATAATCAGTTAATTAATTAACAAAAAGCATTAACTTTATATGATAAAATCCACGTCTTATGAAAATAATTGAACACTCATATAGTGCAGACTTAAGTTGGGTAGAATCTTTTGCGAAACAATTTGGAGGAAAAGTCGAAGGGAATTTTATTATAGTACCAGAAGAATATCAAACTGGTACTCGATACTTTATAGATTGTGGAGAGGGAATTATTGCCTATTACCTCAATGTTACCTACAAAAAAAATATTCATTTAATACAAAAAAATTCAACTAACGATTTTGTTGGTTTTTATTATAACTTGACAGATGGAGAAGCAAGTGTTACAGGAGAAAATTTTGTTTATGAAGTTGGAAGATGGCAGTATAATTTAGCCGTTATAGACGGAACTTTAGAATCTACATACAAAGTAAAATCAGGAAGTTCTACATATGCGCTCTGCATTTTTATAAAAAAAAGCAATATTGAAGCTTATGCAAAAAAGAACAACATTACATTTCAGAATATTGATAAAATAGTTGATCCTTCTAAAAATACAATTATACGTTTTGACAGAATGAGCAGTGAAAGTTTTCATTTACTAAATGATTTACGCAAACTTAAAGTAGGCGGTCCCATATTTGACTTAAACCTAATAGGAACTGTGCACATGTTAATTTCTAATTACCTAAAAAAAATAGCCAGTAATCGTATTATAATACAAACCGTTAATCAATCAGATCTTGCTAACATTATTAAAATTCAAATGTATTTGATTGAGAATATTCAAAATCATTTTCCTAGTATCAAATTTATGGCAAGTCAGGCTAATATGTCTGAATCTAAATTTAAAAATTTATTCAAAAAAATTACAGGAAATACACCTAGCTCTTTCTTTATGGACAACAAATTACTTTTAGCCAAAGAATTACTAGAAAAAAAACAGTTAACCATAACCCAGATTTCCGATCAGCTCAATTTTACAAACAACTCTTATTTTGCTTCAAAATTTAAATTCCATTTTGGTATGTCTCCAAAAGCCTTTATCAAACAATTGTAATTAAATCTTCCCTAACAAAAATTTAGAAATCTAAAATCAAACCTTTTCATGAAAAAAATTACTTATTCCGGCACACTAACACCCGAATGTCTATATGAAATGGCAGAAGGCTTGGATACTAAAGTCGTTGATGATAAAATAGCTTATATTCCTAAAGAACTAGGCTCTGGAAATATTTATTTTACTCAAATTACACCAGATATCTCCGGAATCTTTTTTGATGTTACATTTGATAGTCCTGTAAAGATAACCCGACTGGGTTCTGATAATGAATTCTTTATTTTTCATTATGACCTAAGTGAACATGTGAATTTAATAAAAATTAACAATACCGATTATCAAATTGGAGCCTTTGATCAATTAGATCTTGCCATAATGGATAATATTCTGGAAAGCTCTTTTAAACCAGCTGTAAACGAAAGAACTATTGCAATTCGTCTGTTTGTTAATAAAAGTATACTTAACGATTTTATAAAAAAGTATACAGCCAAAAAAGAAACAAAACAAAAGAAAGAAAATGGAAAACCTTCATTTTATCATTATGGTAATATTGACAGTAATAGTATTCTATTAATTCAATCTATTAAAAATAAACCTGTAAGTGATTTATCTTTTGAATCTCTTCTTAAAGGTATTTCGCTAAAATTATTGGGCAATTTCTTTAACAAATTTTATAATACAGATTTAAATAAAAACAACATCACAGAAATTGAAAACGAATCGATTATAAAAACAAAAGAATATCTGCAAAACAATTTAAACGGACCTTTTCCTTCTGTAACGTTTTTAGCTGCAATGGCTGGCATGTCTGAGTCTAAATACAAAGCATTATTTAAAAAATGCTTTGATACAACTCCAAACAATTTTTTTATTGTAGAAAAAATGCGGCTTGGAAAAGAACTTTTAGAAAGTGGCGAATATTATACAATAACCGAAATTCTTTATGAATTAAACTATAGTAAACTCAGTTATTTTACATCTAAATACTATGAAATCTTTAATAGAAAACCTTCTGAAGATTTCTTAAAAAGAAGACATGAACATTAATTTAAAACAAAAAGTGAGAGAACATAAATTCTCTCACTTTTTAAAATTTTAATAGTAAAACCAAAATTTTGAAAAAAACAAAAACACTAACACTAAAAAATATTGGTATATATTATTACTGCAAATGTCCTCTTAATTTAAAATAACAATTACCCTAAAAAGTCATTAAACTCTTAAGATAAGACATCATTGCGTGAAAATTTATTTTCAAATAATTTTGATATAAATCTGAAAAAGTACTTTTACTTAATTCCTTTTTGAAGCTTTTCTAGTAAAGGATTTTCTGAAATTTTGATTTGATTTACAACAATCTGAGCTATTTCTGTCGCACCTTTTAATGACAAGTGTGTATCATCATCTTTGGCCGTTTTATAAAACGGATTTTCTCCTTCTTTAAAATGCAAATGCAGTAACTTCGATTTTTCTGGACCATAAGATTGTTCTAATAATTCTGTGTAGTATTCTAAGTCTATAAAAGGCACTTTATACTCTTGTGCAACTAATCTTGTTTCTAACGGATAATCTCCGTGTGTAGGCACTAATACACCTTTCTCATTAAAATTGCGTCTCGCTATAGAAGTAAGCAATATCGGAATTGCTCCTTTCTCTCTGCTTTCTTTTACAAAGCGAATTAAATTGTATCTATAACTTGTATGAGGATTTGTATAACGTGTTGAGTCTTCTATTTTCTCATCGTTATGTCCAAATTCGATAAAAACGTAATCTCCTTTTTTTAGTTTTTTGCAAACAGAATCCCAGCGCTTTTCATTAATAAAACTCTTTGTGCTTCTGCCATTTAATGCTTTATTTTCTATTACAATATTGGCTGTAAAAAAAGACTGCAGCACTTGTGCCCAGCCATGCTCTGGATTGTTTTCTGGATCTTTTTTATTTGCCATCGTCGAATCGCCGATACAATAAACCGTTGTTTTCTGTGCAAAACAAGTCATTGAAAACATGAAGATAATTAGTAGATAATATTTCATTTTAAAACTTAATTATGAATTTAGATTTTAGATTTTTCGAAACTTGATTAACCGCAAGGTTCGCCAAGGTTTACAGAATGAACGCTGCCTTTTTATACCTCTTTAAACTAGTAACTTAAAAACTTTATTTGGCCGCTGTTGGAACCGTTGCTTTTTTTCCGATAAAAACATCTGTCATTACAACATTATCAGCATTTTCATTAGAAATTGCATTTTTGGCCCATTTGATTTCGATATTGTTTAAAGATATATTTCTGATTTTCTTCTCGGGAAATCCTTGTATTACAATACCCGATTCTGTTGCTTTATTGCAGGTAATATTCGAAAAATGAACATTAGATATGTCCGATTGAAAACCACTGCCCTCACCGTGATAATTGGCCGTGATATACAAACAATCTTCAACTTCGTCTAATTGTATATTTCTAACAAAAATATTTTTAATATAACCGCCTCTATCGGCATTGGTTTTAATGTAAATTCCTCTTTTTAAATATCCGACAGTTTTACAATTCTCTACAAAAACATTCTGTACTCCAGCAGACATTTCGCTTCCTAAAACTACGCCGTGAAGTCCTTTAAAATTACAATTTCTAATTACGATATTCTCACTTGGTGTCGCAGCATTTGCTCTTCCTTCATGATCTCTTCCTGCTTTAACAGCTACATTATCATCTCCGTTATCAAAATTCACATTCTCTATCAAAACATCTTTTGCGTATTCGGGATCAATACCGTCGTTATTGTAATTTAATGATTTATAACTCACGCCTCGAACGGTAATACTTTCTGATTTTAGGAGATGTAAACACCAAAACGGAGAATTTTCGATATGTACATTTTCCACCAATACATTTTTACAATTAAAAAACTGAATCATCTGCGGACGCAAAAAATAACCGTCACCCAATTTTCTATCTTTCAGCGCCACATTGTTGTGATTCATATCTCGACTTAACTCTTTCCCCGCATTTTCTTTGGCTTTAAAACTTTTCCAAGTCTTTCCTCCTTCTCCATCTATAGTCCCTTCACCTGTAATGGCAATATTAGTGCATTCATACGCATATATAAGCGGACTGTAATTATAGAGCATTGTGCCTTCCCAACTTGTTAAAACCATTGGTAAATAATCTTCTGGTTTATCGCTGAATTTTATTTTTGCTCCTTTTTCTATTTTCAAATTAACATTGCTTACAAAATGAATGGGTCCATTAATTTTGTAAATTCCTTTTGGGACAATTATAGTTCCTCCTTTATTCTTCTTACACAATGCCATTGCTTTATCAAAAGCCACTTTATTGTTAGTAGTAGAATCTCCTTTTGCGCCAACTTTTAAAACATTTATTTGAAAAGCAGGAATAACCGGAAGTTTTATTCTATTGACAATTGAATCTACTTTTGCTGACGGAAACTGATTATTCTGCGCAAAAGAAATACAAGAAATCAAAAGAAAAAAAAGGTATTTTAAATTCGTCATTTTAATATTATTTTCAAATTTTACAGCAAACTACACTATCCATATTTCTTTCCTGCAAGGTTTCCAAAACCTTGCAGGATATATATCATACATTCAATCAAATTCCTATAAATACCAATTCTCAATTTTATCTTGAAGAATATTCTCTATCGTATATTTTTCAGCTTCCGTTTTTTGAAGCTGATGTGACCAAGCGACTCTTTTACCAGGCTGAAAACCTTCACCTTTGCAATTGTATTCGGCATAAAAAGCATTTTTTTCAGCATCGGGTTTCGACCAGTTTTCCCAGCCTTCTGGTTTAATTTGTTTTCCCATTTCGCATTCTATAAAAACGGTTTTAGCATAGATACGCCAAGGTCTTCCTAAATAAACGTCGGTTGCTTTTGCATCGGCTGTAAGTTTGCAATTTTTAAAAACAAAACCAAAGGCTGTTCCTTCTGGAGTTGAAGCTGCAGTGACATAAGAACTTTTAATGCTGTGAATGGTACAATTTTCGAATAATGCCGTTGCACCTCCAAAAATAAAATCGGTTGTGCCTTCTATATAACAATCTTTAAAATACTGTTTTGCCTCTTTTCCAGACAAGTACAAAGTGTCTTGATTTCCTAAAAGTATACAGTTAAATATTTTTACACGATTTGCCACAACAGACAAAGCAACTGCCTGACCATTGTCTCCAGAAGTGTTTCTAATGGTTAGATTTGAAGCCGAAAAATCATCGCCTTCAACCAAAAGTGTCGAAGTATAAAAAGTACTGTTTCTGCCTAAATTGATTTTAGAGAAATTATCATCAAAACTAACAATGGTGTTTTCTTTACTTTCTCCGCGTAAAACTAAATTAGTATTACATTCTGGAATTTGCACTTTTTCGTTGTAAATTCCGTTTTTAATATATATCGTAACTTTCTCATAAGGGAATGCTGGAGTTGCATAAACAGCATCCTGAATTTTTGTAAAATCTCCCGAACCATCTTGTGCAACGGTAATTAGAGTCACGTTCTTCTTATCTGCTGTACCAACCTTAGTTCCGTTTTTAACTGCCCAATCCGGAAATTTTTTTAAAACTTCTCTTGGTGCATCAGAATACCATGAATATCCGTTACGTCGTTCAGAACCTATTTGATCCAGTGATTTTTTCTTAATTCCATCGCGATCACAGAAAAAAGGTTCATTAGTCTCTAGATCCATAAATCTAGCCCAAATTGGTGCACCATTTTGAACCATAATCATTTTTTTATCTACTACTTTTCCCGCGTCATTAAGCACTCTCTTTTCTTCTAAGTTGGTGATCTTTGTTTTATCAAACCATTCTACAGCACTTTTTACAGCAGTCACAATTTCTCTAGACGGCTTGTCTATAGACATCAAAAGCAATACAATTTTTGTAGATTCATAACCGCTTAGAGAAGCCAATTCAAAAGCTCTGGCATTTGCAGGAAGCAAAGTTACTTCGTCATGCTGTGCGCACCAAGCCGTAAGAACTCCTTTTTGTTTGTATTGTGTTTTTAAGATACAATCAATTCCTTTATTGAACGCTTTTTTGGACTTTTCTATAATTTCTTTTGATGGTTTAATGCTATAATAATCCGTTTCATTAGCAACTTCTTTTATAATATTCAGAATATTTACCATCGAATCGTCATTGTAGGTAATGTGCGTATAATACCCTTTTTTAAGCGGATAAAACTGAGGCCAGCCTCCATTAGCATATTGTGCTTTTAACAAATAATCAAGACCATTTAAAAAAGATGCTGCATATCGTTCGTCTTTTACCTGAGCATACATTTTTGACATAAAAAGCATTTCCTGACACGTAGCTCCATTGTCTGTCGTGGTTTCTTCGGATGTTTTTTTAAGTCTCGTTAAATCTTTTTTCTGCTGTTCCGTAAGCTCATGCTGCATTTGAATGTTTTTGGGCCAGCCGCCAATATTTCGCTGATAAAGCAAAACATTCTCTGCAATACTTTTAGCTTCTGCTGTACCAAACCAAGCAGCATCATTCTTGCGAATAATATCCGACCAATTTTTATAGGTATTCTGTGCTTTTGCACCAAAACTGCAAACGAATAAAAAGAGTACTATATATTTTTTTAACTGTATCATTTCTTTACTTATTTAGTAACTCTAAACCAATCTATCGCAGCATTTCCAGAGTCATTTTTTACTTCTTGACCCAAAGCAAAAAGTCCCACTTTAGCACCAATCCATTTCCCTTCTTTAGCCGTAAAATCAGAACCAATGGCTTGATAATTTTTATCATCAAGACTGTAAAAGAAACTGCAGATACCGTCTTTTTTAATTTTTACTCTCAAATAGATTGTATTGTTTTCTATTAAAATAGGCTTCGTTTCTATTTCTGAAACTGTTTTTGCAAAAGTTCCTGTCTTTTGGTTCAAATACAATTTACCATTGTCATTTTTAAAACATAAATAACTATAATCTAAACCCATTATGATAAGTCCTGTAGATTCTCCGTTAAGTCTTGCATTAAAAGTCAGTTTGGTTGTTGCTGTAAACTCTTCTGCTGGGAATTTCTGTAGTAACAAATTTGGTGCGTCAAAGATATTTTTAGGATCTTTAATGGTAGTTTGGCAATACAAATTAAGATAACCTAAACTGGTTGGAAATCCCCAATTAATCTGGCGGTTTGCCTGCCATTGCCATTGTAATCCTAATTTAGGCAAATTAAATTCGTCTGATTCTGCTGGAGTTTCTATTGGATATTTCTTTCCAACGTTTGGTTTTTTGTATTTTGTAACTGGTTCTCCAATTCCGTTTTTATCAAAATCCTGTCCCATTACAGGCCAGTCGTTTTCCCATTTCATAGGCTGCAAATGCACAATTCTGCCGTAAGCGCCTTTGTCCTGAAAATGTATAAACCAATCTTCGCCTGTCTGCGTTTGCACCCAAGCACCTTGATGCGGCCCATTTATGGTTGTTGATCCCTGTTCTAAAACTTTTTTCTTCTCATAAGGACCAAAAACATTTTTAGATCTTAAAATCGTCTGCCAGCCCGTTGGAACACCTCCTGCCGGTGCAAAAATATAATAGTAATTGTTTCTCTTATAAAATTTTGGACCTTCAATTGTACCTTCACTTTCATGTCCGTCAATTACCATAACTTCATCATTATTGACAATTGTACCTTCAGGATTCATCGTACAAACTACCAGTAAACTTTTAATCTGTGCTCGGCTTCCTGCAAAGGCGTGTACCAAATACGCTTTTCCGTCAGTATCCCACAACGGACTCGGATCAATCAAACCGAGTCCCGCTTTTACCAAAAGTGGCTCAGACCAAGGTCCTTCTGCTTTTTTAGATTTTATCATGTAGATTCCGAAATCTGGATCTGGATAATAAATATAAAATTCATTATTATGATAATTTATACTTGGTGCCCAAACTCCATTTCCGTGCTGTACTTTATTGTAGGTTTCAAATGGCGGTTGTTTGATCAACGCATGTGCAATAATTTTCCAATTTACCAAGTCTTTAGAATGCAGAATTGGCAATCCTGGAATACAGTTAAAAGACGAAGCTGTCATATAAAAATCATCACCTACACGAACAACATCTGGATCTGAATAATCGGCATGAATAATTGGATTGGTATACGTTCCGTCTCCATTATCGGAAACCCAAACCTGCGCAGAATTCTTTTGTATGATAAATACAAAGAAAAGAACAAGCGTAATTTTTATATTTTTCATTTTCAAAAACAATTGACTTTCTTACTCGTCCTAACAGGTTTTTAAAACCTGTTAGGTCTTTTCTTCTAGACCCAAAAAGCTTACTTATAAAACCTAACAGGTTTTAAAAACCTGTTAGGAATTTAAAAATTTAATTTTTATTATCTATTTAACTCTAAAGCAGCCAAAATAAAAGGTCCCGTTGCTTTAGGATCGTTGTCTTTTTTTCTTTCGTTTACGTAATATTCGTAAGTACCATCACGATACGGAGTTCCACCTAAACCAGCTACTTGACAAGCTTGAGTTAAGCTAATTCCACCGTCTGCATCAACTTTTGTAATCAATTTAGTCGTTAAACCATCAAAAGCTTTGTTGGCTAATTTTTTAAATTTTGCAGGCAGATATCCTTTGTTTGCACCTTTTGCAAAAGCATAAGTAAACATAGCAGATCCAGATGCTTCAAGGTAATTCCCTTTTTCGCCTCCTTTGTCTGTTACCTGCCACCATAAACCTGATTTGTCTTGGTATTTAGCTAAACTCACACAAGCTTCGTTTAAATATTGTACTAATTCCTTTTGTTTTGGATGTTCTTTTGGATAATAATCTAACACATCTACCAAAGCCATTACATACCAGCCTAAAGCTCTAGACCAGAAATTTGGCGAAGTACCTGTTTCTTTGTTCGCCCAAGCCATTTGCTTGCTTTCGTCCCAGCCGTGGTATAACAATCCTGTTTTTGGATCTGTGGCGTGAAGTCTAATCTGCTCAAATTGTTTTGCTATATCGTCTAAACTTTTTCCGTTTTCAAAAGTTACAGTGTATTGTGCGTAAAATGGTTCTCCCATATACAAACCGTCTAACCACATTTGATTTGGATAGATTTGTTTGTGCCAGAAACCACCACTTTTTGTACGAGGCTGTTCTGCAAGTTGTTTGCGTACTAATTGTAACGCTTTTAGGTATTTTTCTTCTTTTGTTTCGGCATAAATGCTAAAAAGCAAACGACCTGGTACAACTAAATCAATGTTGTATTTATCAAACTCATAGGTTTTAATAGATCCGTCTGGCTGCACTAATGCGTCTACATAACCTCTTACATAAGCTTTATATCTAGGGTCTGGATTTTTTTTGTATAATTCTTCTATCGAATGCAAAACCAATGCGTGTACATAATCCCATTTTTGCACTTTAGAATCGTCAATCATATAGGCTTCTGGATGGCGTTTCATCAAGGTTAAAGCCATTTTATCGGACCATTTTAAATCTTTAGAAATCACTAAATCTTTGTTTGCAGGTTCTTGCGAAGTCACTTTACAACTTGTAAAAGTCATTGCGCAAATCAATAAAACCGACATAAAATAACCTTGCTTTCTCTTATTTTTCATTTCAAAATATATTTAAATTCTATTATTTTTCTAATTCAAGTGCTGCCAAAATAAAAGGCCCTAATCCATGAGAATTATCTACTTTTATTTTCTCTTTTATATAATATTCGTACGAGCCATCTCTATATGGGTTTCCTCCTAATCCTGCGCTGGCACAAACTTGTGTGATATGTATTTCTCCATCTGCATCAACCGTAATCAACTTTTTTGTTATCCCGTCAAAACCCTTTTGGGCTAGTTTTTTATAACTCACCGGTAAATATCCTTTGTTTACTCCTTTTGCAAAAGCATAAACAAACATTTCAGAACCTGAGGCTTCTAGATAATTACCTTGTTTTTTTCCAGAATCGGTAACTTGATACCATAATCCAGATTGGTCTTGGTATTTTGCAACGGCTTTAGAAATATCATTTAAGTATTGAATTAATTCTTTACGTTTTGGATGATCCTTTGGCATATAATCTAAATCATCTACCAAAGCCATCATGTACCAGCCAATAGAACGCGACCAAAAATTAGGTGAAGTTCCCGTTTCTTTGTTCGCCCAATCCATTTTTTTACTTTCATCCCAAGCGTGAAAAAGCAATCCTGTTTTTTTATCTAACGTATGAAGATGAACTTGCTCAAACTGTTTGGCAATGTCATCAAAATCCTTCCCTTCGTTAAATGTAGAACTATATTGAGCGTAAAAAGGTGTTCCCATATACAAGCCGTCAAGCCACATTTGGTTAGGATAAATCTTTTTATGCCAAAATCCGCCAGAATTTGTTCTCGGATGTGTCTCTAATTGTTTTCGAAGTGTTTGTAATGCAATTAGATATCGATTGTCTTTGGTCTGATTATAAAGATCAAAAAGTACTTTTCCGGCATTTACACTATCAATATTGTAATCTTCTAATTTGTAATTTAGAATTTCTCCCGAAGGATTTACAACTGTTTCGTAATAGTCTTTAACGTAAGTGCTGTAAATTGGATTGTTTGTTTTTTGATACAATCTTTCAAAAGACATCATCACCAATCCTAATTTATAATCCCATTTTGGTTTTTCGCCATTATCAATCTGCCATGCTTTAGGATCACGTTTCATTATAGAAAGCGCCATTCTTTCGGACCATTTTAAATCTTTAGAAATAACAACTGCTGGCTTTGAAGTTTCCTGCGCCGTACTAATACCGCGGGAAAACAACATCAAACCAATTAATAAGATTGAAGTCAAATACTCTTTCTTTTTATAATGTATCATGCTAAAGCTTTTAAACTGTTATTTATTCAATTCAATTGCACTCAACAAAAACGCACCAAAACCAATGGCTCCGTTGTCTTTTGTTTTGGCATTTAAATAATAATCATTGGTACCGTCACGAAATGGTTTTCCGCCCAAGCCAACATTTGCTGAAACATTCAGAATATTGATTTCTCCTTTTTTATCCACTTTTACAAATTGTTTTACAAAACTGTCAAATGATTTTTTAGCCGTTGTTTTATAACTTGATGCCAAATACCCTTTGTCTGCTCCTTTTGCAAAAGCATAAATAATCATTGCCGATGCCGATGGTTCTTCATAATTTCCAAACAATTCCGGCTTATCTGCAACTTGATACCACAATCCTGCCGGGCTTTTATATTGGTTTACATTCTTTGCTATTTGGTTTAAATACTCGACCAAAACTTTGTATTTTGGATGTGATTTCGGAAAATAATCTAAGGTTTCTACCAGCGCAATCATGTACCAGCCAATACCGCGTCCCCATACTGTAGGCGAAGTTCCGGTTTGTTTATCTGCCCAAGCAATTTCTTTGTTTTCGTCCCAGCATTGATACACTAAACCTGTTTTTTTGTCTAACATGTGATTTTGCACCAATTCAAATTGTTTGGCAATATCCTCTAAGTTTTTCCCTTTTTCATACTTCACCGTAAATTGTGTGTAGAAAGGTTCTGCCATATACAAACCATCAATCCACATTTGGTTAGGATAAATCTGTTTGTGCCAAAACCCGCCGCTTGGTGTTCTCGGCTGTGTTTCTAACTGGTTTCTTAATTGCCCGATAATTTTTAGATAGCGCGGATCTTTTGTTTCATCATATAAATTAAACAGTAGTTTTCCAGGATTTAAACAATCGATATTGTATTCTTTAATATCATATTTTTTAATATTATCGGTGCTGTCAATCATTCCATCAACATATTCTTTGATGTAATTCAGGTATTTTTTATCGTTTGTTTTTTGATATAATTTTTCAAAACCAGACAATACAAAACCCATTTTATAATCCCATTTTGGTTTTTCGTTTCCGTCGAGCTGCCACGCTTTTGGGTACTTATTTAAAATAGAAAGTGCTGTTCTTTCCGACCATTTTAATTGATACGAAATAACAGCTTCATTTGAATCTTCTTGATTCTGTGCAATTGTTTTACTGCCAGAAAGCAGCAGTAAAACAATAACGCATTTTATAAAATTTACCTTTGTAGAAACAGCTTTAAACATAAAATTACATTTTACCTTTTTTATTCAATACTTCTAATTTTGCCTCTAAATACTTCAAAAAGTCTTCTTTATTTTTTATTCCGTTTGCTTCTTGTTCCCAAGCTCCCATTAAGTAAAAAGAAGTTGCTTTTGTAGTGGGTTTAAATACCAATAAATAATCTAAATCTGTGTCTTCAACACTCGCAACAGTGCTTACTTCATAAAAAATAGCCATTCCTAAATTGTCTGGAACCAGCGATTGTTTACCATAAGTGGCGATATAAGCCCATTTTTTATTTTTGCTTTCTTTTTTAAGAAACTCTCCTTCTTTTTGTTTTGCAATTCCGGTACAAATTCCTTGAATTGCTTTTGAAGCTTTGATAGTATGCTGTGTATAAAGTTCGTCTGGTTTAATGGTTAAAAACGACGTGAAATTAATTTTATCAGAAGCCGTTTTCCATCCAAAATAATCCACTTTTACAGTAGACTCTTTCGTTGTATTATTTACATAAGCAATAGTTGAATCCACTTCACGAAAGTGTAACTTTTCTTTGTTTAGGTAACGATCGATAGAACCAATTCCGATTGCTTTTCCAGCCTTCAAAATATCTGCTCCCCAATCGCTCATTTCGTGGTACGAATCAAAATTATCCTGTCCTACTTTTGGTAAAATATTCTCAGTTGTTTTCTTTCCAAAAATATCAATTGCATTTCTCCAGTCTAAATACAAACGATATCCAATTCTGTTATTTTCCCAGCCTGGACCTTCGTAACGTATGTCAAAAGAATGGTCTGTATGTTCTGGAGCTAGTTTTAATCGGTCTACATTTTTAAAAACGGTACCGCCAATATATTTTCTTCCTTCCCATTTTCCATCTGTTTTTGATGAAATTTCGGCATATGTTTTATTCTTTTTTATATCGTAATTCTGAGCGCTTACTGTTGTAATACCTGCTAAAAGTAAAATTGCTGCGGTGATTTTTGTTTTCATTTGTATTGTAAATTATTTAAAAATTGTATCTAAAAATTGTGTGGTATAAACTACTGTTTCTGTATACCAAGGTTCAAAAAACCAAAAGGAATGAGGCGAATCTTTTATTGTTTTGACTTCACTGTAAATTTTATTCTCATTCAAAATTTTTATCATATCATCTCTTCCAGCATGAAACCGATCTATACTGCTGTTGATAAACAATACGGGGGGAGTACTTTTGCCAGTATGGCTTAAAGCCGATGCATTTTTCCAAATTTCAGGTTTTTCCTGAGAAGTTCCCCCTAACCAAAAAGCAGCCATATCTCCTTCGCTTGATTCTGGATGTTTGAAAGCCAAAACGCCATCTATATTGATAATTGCTTCTACTTTTGAGGTTGACTTACTTTTGTTTGAAGCATCTTCAAAAGCTGGATCTTCGTTTGTTGTACCAATCAAAGCTGCCATTTGACCTCCTGAGGAGCATCCTAAAACCGCAATTTTGTTTGGATCTACATTGAATTTCTTCGCATTGTCTTTTATAAATTTAATGGCATCTTTTACATCATAAACTGCCTGCGGATATTTTGCTTCGAGCGATAATCTGTATTCTATGGCAAAACAAGAATATCCTTTTGAAGCGATTTCCTGCCCTAAAAGCCACATGTGATTTTTATTTCCTGATCTCCAGCCGCCACCATGAATCATGATTACTGCGGGATTTAGTTTGCTTTTTTTATTAATAAAGGCATCTAAATGTAAAACTCTATTTTGCTCCTGATGATAAACAATCTCTTTTTTTTGTTCAACATTGGTATGCTCTTTTGCTGCTGCAATGGTTATAAAAGGATATTTCTTGATCAATTTAGCATAAGTACTTTTTACAGTATACGATGTATCTACAGCATACTGACTGTGAGCCAATAAGCCTTGAAAGAACACTACTAAAATTAATACTATTTTTTTCATTTTTTACCTTCTATTTTTTAGTTAAGAAAGGAGTTCGACACTTGGTCAAACTCCTTTTTAACTGCTTCAAAAAACAATCCTCTCAAAAAAAATTACAAATTACTAATAACCAGGATTTTGAGGAAAATCTTTATTTTGATTTAAATCTAATGCCAATTGTGGGATAGGTCTTAAAATTTTAAGCTGTCCGCCTACTCCAACAAAATTGGCTGCTTTAACTTTATAATTATAGGCAGAAGCTCTTGCAACAAGTGTTCCTGTACGTTTCAAGTCGAACCAACGGTGGTATTCGCCCAATAATTCTCTTCCTCTTTCGTCTAATATATAATCGATATTAAATTCGCCAATTAATGCATTTGCCACACCAGCTCTTCTTCTTACTTCGTTTAAACGTGCTAAACCTGTAGTTGGAACTCCTGCTTTTAAATACGCTTCTGCTGCTACTAAATACGTTTCTCCAAGTCTAGAAACAATAATATCTCTTGTACTTACAGGACCTGTACTAGATGGTGTTGTTGGGTCTGGATCATCAAACTTTTTAACTGGAATAGTGTAACAGTCTAAGTTTTTGATTAGTGTATATTCTGCCGAATATTCTCCCCAAGGGTGGTATACAAAAGTTGCTGCTTTTCTAGAAGCATTAGCAGTTTCCCAAGCTGTTCTGTCTGCTGGTGTAAACCATTTTGGCGCATAAAAGTGTCTTACTTTTAAGGCGCTTGGGTTTGTGCTTCTGTAGTATGGATAGTAAAGAATGGTTTTAGTAACTCCGTTTGTAGTTTCTGGACCTTCTAAAATTTCTGTCATAAAAGTAGCATCCCATCTTTTATCTCCTTTTTCATATAATCCTAAAGCATAACTTGTTGGACATAAATTGTAACTTCTTAATGGCGCTCCTGTTTCTGCTCCTCCTAAGTAAGAACTGAAATAATAAAACTGGTTGTTACCCAATTTTGTTGGGTTTGTACTTGTAGAAGCTTTGTCGTATTGAACAGAAAAAATAGTTTCTACGTTTAAATCATTTCCTGGTTTGAATAATTGATCAAAAGCTAAGTTTAATGCTTGACCTGCAATTGCATCGTCAGCATAAGCTGCTGCTTTTGTAAAATCGGCAGGCGTACCAAAAGTTTCATATCCTTTAGTCAAATATACTTTTGCTAATAAATCCTGTACGGCTCTTTTGTTTACTCTACCTGTTGTAGCATAAGCACCTGTACCAACGCTTGCTAGAGAAGCTTCTAGATCGGCAATAATTTGTGTATAAACTTCTTCAGCAGTATTTCTATGAAATGATAAAACTGGAGTTGTAATATTATCTAAAACAATTGGAACTCCGCCATACGTTTGCACTAATAAGAAATAAGCATTTGCTCTTAAATATTTAGCTTCACCAACAAGTGAATTTAAATTTGTCGTTTGTTCTGTAATTGTCGAATAATAAACTGTTTTATTTACAGATTGAATTTCTTGATAACAAGAGTTATACAAATCTTCTACGTTTGTTGAAGATGGTATTAAAAGTGTATACTGGCTTAAACCTGCTGGTTCTGGAGTTCTTCCTTCTGCATACATATCTGTACCAGAGCAAAACAACCACGGATTGCCACCATAAATTCCTTTAAGCCAAGCATAATTTGCATTCACTAATAACTGAAACCCAGATGCTGTTTTGTAAGTTGCATCTGCGGGAACATTAGAAAGACTCTCTTCTTCTATATAATTACTACAAGAACCTAAAGTAGTAGCAACCATTCCTAGCATTACTATTATTTTTTTCATTTGATATCTTTATTAAAATTTAACACTTAACCCTAATTGCGTTGTTACAGATGCTGGACGGTTAACTCCAAAAGGTGAGCTAGCCCATTCTGGGTCATATCCATCGAATTTTGTAAACACAAATGGGTCTAAAACATTTACATAAATTCTGAAATTACTAATTTTTAGTTTTTTCAATAAGTCTGAATTTAATGTATAGCCTAAAGATATATTTTTGATTTTTACGTAAGAAACATCTCTATAGTAAGCAAATAAAGAGGTCCAATATGCTCCTGCACCTGTAGCTACAGGTCCTGGTCTTGGGTTTGTATTATTAGCATTTGCTTCAATACCCGTTCCGTTTGTTGGGATAAAATAGTCCATTGCTATTTTTTGACGTCCTCTATCACTTACGTCTGCAAAGTTTTGATGAAAAGTACTCAAAACTGTTTGCCCTTGACTTGTAAGTACTGAGAAGTTGAAATCAAATTGACCTACAGTTAATTTAGAATACATACTTCCCTGCCATTCTGGATTTGGATTACCAATTACAGTTCTGTCGTCTTGGTTAAATTTACCATCGCCATTTAAATCTTTTGGTTTTGCTTGTCCTGGTAACATACCGTAAGTAGCGGCTTGAGCGGCTTGGCTTTCCTGCCAAACTCCATCATAAACATAATTGTAATTTGGGTTTAATGGCGCTCCAAGAATTAATGAATTCCCAATATCACTTACTTTATCTTGATTGTAAATAGATTCTAATTTGTTTACGTTTTTAGTAAATGTAAAAGTAGTTTCCCAATTCACTAATTTACTTTTAATGTTTTTGGTTGTTAATAAAACCTCCACACCTTTATTACTTACAGAACCCACGTTTGCATACGTATTTTTCCATCCTGTTTCTGCTGGTAATTGTTGTTTGTAAATTAATTTATCTGATAATCTGTCGTAAACATCAACAGAACCTGTAATTCTATTATTTAAGAAACCATAATCAATACCTAAGTTAATCTCTCTTGTTTTCTCCCAAGTTAAATTTTGATTGGCTAAGTTTTCAGACTGCCATCCAGAAACTACATTTGCTCCGTTTGCATAAAAAGTTTGTTGGTTTAATAACGCTTGAGAAGTATAAGGTGCAACGTTATCGTTTCCTGTGTACCCTAAACTCGCTCTTAATTTCAAATCTGAAACTACTGTACTATTTGCTAAGAAAGATTCTTTACTGATTTTCCATCCTAAAGCTACAGAAGGGAAACTCTGCCATTTATTTTCTTTTGATAATACTGATGAACCATCCCATCTATTAGAAGCAGTTAATAAATATTTGTCTTTATAGGTATAATTTAAACGGATAGCATAAGAACTAAGTGTGTTTTTTTGGTATCCTGAACTAATATTATAGCTGGTTTGAACTCCTGAACCTAAATTATTAGATCCTACGTCAAAAGGCTGGCTGTTAGAATACAAATAATTAGTTTCATCTGTATTGGAATACAAACTCTGTAATAATAAAAGACTGAAATCGTGTACTTGATTAAAAGTCTTTTTTAAGTCAACTTGATTATCCCAAGTATAATTGAAGTTATTGTAATTTTTAATTGAGGCAGAATTTTTTCCATTTAAAGTAACACCTGCATTTGTCTGCGCTCCATAAGCTGCACTTGTAACCGTATTTTCGATTCCGGCAGAAAATGTTGTTTTAAAAGTCATCCATTTTAAAGGCTGGTATTGAAAATAAGCATTTCCAACAGTCTGCCAAGTTTTTTCTGTCTGTGATGAATTTGCAATTTCCAATAATGGATTTACGGCACTTGTTTTATTAATTGCCCAAGAACCATCAGGATAAGTCAATTTACCCGGAAGGAAAAATAAAGTTCCTAATTGTTCGTTTCCTGCAGCATCAACAGCATAAGGAGACATTAATGGGCTTAATCTAAAAGCATCCTGCATGGCTAAATCACTTCCTAATTGTGTGTCTACGCGCGCAACAGTAATGTTTGCTCCTGTAGAAAATTTATCATTTATTTTGTGATTTAATCCCATTTTAAACGAATATTTATCCGTTCCGTCTTTGTCTATTAGACCTCGATCGCTCTGAATACCAAAACCTAAATTATAACTTAAACCAGAATCTGAACGTCCAGAAACATTTAAATAATTATTTTCGGTCATACCTGTTTGAAGAACTGCATTTGCCCAATCAAAATTGTAACCGTTGTTAGCTCTTGATACTAACAATGGGCTTTGATTTCCTGCTAAAACTGCAAGCTGTGCAGGCGTCTGAGTTAGCGGTGTAGCACTCATGTAAGCAACTTGGTGAAATTTCCACCATTCTTCACCGCTCATCATTTTAGGCATTCTAGCCGCTTCTTTAGTTCCGTAAGAAGTATCAAAAGTTACATTGATACCCGCTTTTGCACTTGTACCGCTTTTTGTTGTAACAATGATAACTCCATTTGATCCTCTTGATCCATAAATTGCAGCAGAAGAAGCATCTTTTAAGACGTCCATTCTAGCAATATCCTGCGGATTCAAAAAGTCAATTCCGTCCATTGGCACACCATCAACTACATATAAAGGATTAGACCCAACTTTTGATGGATTACTAGAATCTGCAACCAAAGAGTTATTACCTCTAATAACTACTTTAAATCCATCTCCAGAACGTCCTGTAGTAGATGAAATCTGAACTCCCGGCGTACTTCCTTGAATAGCTTCTAAGGCACTTGTTGTATTTCTTTCTGTAATAGTTGCTGCCGTAATTGTGCTTACAGATCCTGTTAAGTCTGTCTTTTTTACAGAACCGTATCCAACAACAACAACTTCGCTCAAAGCATTAGATTGCTCTGCAAGGCTAACGTTTACTTTACTTTTTCCTAAAATGCTAACTTCTTGTGTTTGAAAGCCTAAATAGCTGATTATTAAAATCGCTTTAGTGCTTGTAACATTTATTTTAAAACTTCCTTCAAAATCTGTTGAAGTCCCGTTTTTGGTTCCTTTTTCCTGGATATTTACACCTGGCAGTGATAATCCGGAAGCATCTGTAATTTTCCCTTCTATTACATTCGACTGAGCATTCATAGTAGCGCTCACCAGAAAATTTAGGAAAAATAAAAATACAAGATTGTATTTTGTTTTTTTCTTTAATAATTGTTTAATAGTCATAAGTGGTTTAATTGTGGTTAATGGATAGTTATTCAGTTTTTAATTGATTCTACTTTTTTGTCATTGATATAAGTATTAATAAAATTGATATTTTTTACGTTTTTTAATAAATAGAGCGAATCTACTTTTTCAATTTTCACATTTTTAAGTGTGATATTTTCTACTGGAGATGTCGCGTATCCTTCGGCCCAAACACTATATTTTCCGCCGTATTTTACTGTTACGTTTTCAATATTTATATTTCTAATAACAGGTATAAAATTTCCTGTCTGAGATCCGTAAACATTGTAAAACATGTTCAATTTCAAAACACATTCTTTTACGGTTCCTACCTCTAGATTTCTAACATATACATCTTCGATAACGCCGCCTCTTTTAGAATTTGTCTTGATTCTAATGGCACGATCCAAATTAGGACTGTCCATTACACAATTTTCTACAAAAACATTATTTACTCCTGCAGATATTTCACTTCCAATTACAACGCCACCGTGGCCGTCGATCATTTTGCAATTCTGAACAATGATATTTTTACTAGGTATTGCCACTCTTCTACCATCAGCGTCACGACCTGCTTTAATCGCAATACAGTCATCACCAGTATTAAAAGTGCAGTTTTTAATTACTATATTTTGAGAATATTCAGGATCGCAGCCATCATTATTAGGTCCGTGGCTGTTTACCGTTACGCCATCAATAATCATGTTATTTGTTTTGAATGGATGAAGAATCCAAAACGGAGAATTGATAACCGTAACGTCTTTTATTAAAACCGTATTACACTCAAAAAACTCAATAAAATTAGGGCGTAAATAACGACCTTCACCAAAAACTCTTTCAGAAACCAGAGTTCCTTTTTCAGCCATTTCTACTAATACTTCACGATTGTTTGGGTCATTTTGGGACGGAATTCCTTTTTTCCAGCCGTAATCTTTTCCGCCAGACCAAATCCACCAATTCGTTTTATCAGCTTGGCCGTTAAGAGTTCCTTTTCCTGTTATAGCAACATTAGTTTTGTTTTTAGCATAAATAAGAGGAGAATAATTCATTACTTCTGTTCCTTCAAACGAAGTATGAACGATTGGATAATCTTGAGGGTTTAAACTAAACAGAATTTCGGCATTGTCTTCTAAATGCAGATTTACATTACTTTCTAAGTGAATTGGTCCAGTTAGATATTTACCGTTAGGAACTATAACTTTTCCGCCTCCATTTGCAGCACATTCTTTTATAGCTTTTTCAAATGCATTTGTGTTTAATGTTTTACCATCTGCAACAGCTCCAAAATCATTTATGTTATAGGTTTTATTTACGAAGTGAGTTTCTGGAATACTTTTAATGACTAATTCCATTCTTTTCCAAGGATCTAACTCAGAAACAGCAGAAACTTGTTTACTGCATGACACAATCATGAAAGCAATTGTAGTTAAAAAAATAACTGACTTGAATGCTATATCCTTATTTGTAATCATTTAAACCGTTTTTTATTGTTTGATAAATAAAACAATGATTAATATGTAATCGATTACACGAAAGTAGATAATTTGTTCTAATGCACCAAATTTATTTAGAAATAAATTGTATATTTAATTTTTATTATGAATTATAATTACAGTTAATGTAAAAAAACACATAATTTATTATCATTGTATAACTGAAAACGTTTTAGTTATTCATTATGGTAATCGATAACATTTTATGTTACATATATAAAAAAAATGTATTTTTGTCTAGAATTAATCCAACAACTCTTTATTAATGAGCGAAAAAATAACCATTTACGATATTGCTGAGAAATTAAATATCACCGCTGCTACTGTTTCTAGAGCGTTAAACAATAACCCAAAGATTAAAGAAAGTACGCGCGAGCTGGTAATTAAAACCGCTGCTGCAATGAACTATAAGCAGAACAAACTTGCTTTAGCTCTAAAAAGCGGCCGAAGTAATAATATTGGAGTTATTGTTCCTCGTATCGACAGCAATTTTTTTGCTTCGGTTATTAGAGGTATCGAAGAAGAACTTCATCCGCATGGTTATCAAGTCATTATCTGCCAGACGCACGAAAGTTCAAAAAGAGAAAATGAAAATCTTCATACTTTAATCGATGCTCAGGTTGATGGAATTATGATGTCGGTAACCGATGTTACAGACGAAAACAATGGTGCTTTTCAATATGTTTTAGAGAAAAATGTACCTCTTATCTTTTTTGATAGAAGTAAACATATTGACGGTGTAAGCTCCGTTACGATCAACGACTTTAAAGGTGGTTACATTACCACAAAACATTTAATAGACGAAGGCTGCAGATGTATTGCTCATTTTTCTGGAGACCTTTCACTTGAAATTTTCAAAAGCAGGTTTTTAGGCTATAAACAAGCGTTATTAGACAACGGAATGACTTTTAAAGAAGAATATGTTATTCGTACTAAAAGTAGTGTTGATTCAGGAAAAGAAGCTTTAAATCAAATGTTACAATTAGAAACACCACCCGATGCCATATTTTCGGCGAGTGATTTCGCTGCATTAGGTGCTATTCAAGAGCTAAGAGAGAGAAATATCAACATTCCAAAAGATTTTTGTGTAGCAGGTTTCAGTAACGAACCTTTCACCAAATTCATGGAATTGTCAATTACTTCTGTTGATCAATCACCACTTGAAATGGGTAAAATGTCTGCACGTGTTTTCTTAGAGCAAGTAGATAAAACAGATACCATTAAAATAGAAAAAAAGGTAGTTCTTGCTCCAGAATTGCATATTCGTAAATCATCGTCACGAACAAACTCTTAGTGTTTTTTTTACCATATAAGTTATGTAAGTTCATTTAATTAAGCTGTTTTCAAAGCTTTTTTAAGGGCATATAAAACTTTGTCAAAGTTTGAAACTTTGATAAAGTTGACTGGTATAATCTGGAATGTAATTTTGACGATATAAGTTCTCTAAAAAATAATAAACCCTATAAACCTAGAAGCTAACTTCTTTGATTTATAGGGTTTTTAATTTAAAATTAATTAAGCTCAAACTTAAAATGAACTTATATAACTTATATGGTTTAAATAAATCCTTAAAGAGAAACTCCTCTTTTCCAAGGAATAAAATCGTTTTGATTTAAAACTGCTGCTTTGGTTTTAATAGTACCACTTGCAACATCAATAATAAACTCAAGCATTTCGTCAGCCATTTCATCAATTGATTTTTCACCAGTGATAATTCCACCCGTATCAATATCAATAATATCAGACATTTTGTTTGCTAATTGTGTGTTTGATGAAATCTTCACAACTGGTGCAATCGGGTTTCCTGTCGGAGTTCCTAAACCTGTTGTAAACAATACCATATTTGCTCCAGAACCTACCATTGCTGTTGTACATTCTACATCATTTCCTGGTGTACATAACAATGTAAAGCCTGGTTCGTTAATATATTCTCCATAATCGAAAACACCTGTAATTGGCGATGTTCCACCTTTTTTAGCAGCACCAGCCGATTTCATTGCATCTGTAATCAAACCGTCTTTGATGTTACCTGGAGAAGGATTCATATCAAATCCTGAACCTGCATCAACAACTGTTTTTTCGTACCATTGCATTAATTCTAAGAAACGTTTTCCATCCTTATCATCTATACAACGATTTACTAATTCCTGTTCTACTCCACATAATTCAGGAAATTCAGAAAGAATTGTAGTTCCTCCCAAAGCAACTAAATGATCAGATAACACTCCCAATGTTGGATTTGCAGAAATTCCAGAGAATCCATCAGATCCACCGCACTCTAAACCAATTCTTAGTTTAGATAATGGAGCTGGTTCTCTCTTAATTTCGTTTGCTTTTTTAATCGCTTCAAAAGTATCTTTTACAACACTGCTAAGCATTGTTTCGATAGTTCCAATTTGCTGTTGATCGTAAATTAAAACAGGCTTTTTACTGTTTGGATTAATAGCATCTAAAGCATCTTTGAAGATTTGAATCTGCAAGTTCTGACATCCTAAACTTAAAACAGTAGCTCCAGCAACGTTTGGATTGTTTACATAACCAGCCAAAAGCTTAGCCAAACTGTGAGAATCCTGACGAATTCCACCACAACCACCTTGATGCGTAATAAATTTAACTTCAATATTATTGAATAAATTGGCATCATTAGAAGCTGCTTCATTTCCAGTTCCACCCGTTTCTGTTTTCACTAAAGAACGAAGTAATAACTGATAATCGTTTTCTTTAGGCTTCATTAATTCCTTTTCGAAGATATCTTTTAAGATCTCGATGTTTCTGTTTTCACAAAAAACTAATGGAAAAAATAACCATACATTCTCTGTTCCAACTTGTCCATCTTCTCTATGATAGCCCTGCCACGTTCTATCTTTCCATTTGTCTACATTTGGTGCAGTCCAGCCAATAGTTTCAGTTTTACCTGTAACTTTATCACTCTCGTGTTTTACGTTTAAAGTAGAAAGCAATCCTCCTTTTTCGATTCTTGCGCTTGCTTTACCTACCAAAACACCATACATAATAATTCTGTCTCCTACATTAAAAGGAACCATTGCAATCTTATGTTTCATTTTTACATCAGACTCAATAGCAATTGATTGTCCATCAAAATCAATTACTTCGCCTGCTGTAAGATTCACCAAAGCCACCGCTACATTATCCGTAGGATTAACTTTTATTAATTTTTTTTGCGTTGCCATAATTAACCTTTGTTCTTTTTGTTTTTTTTTTATTTTATTCTTTCTTGAAAACTAGCAAAACCAGCTTCAATTCCCTTCGAATCTATTTCTTCCAAAGCAATTGTAATTGCTTTAGTTAATCCAGGGATATCTGTTAAATCTTCATCCCAGAAACTTTTGTTTTGCAATGTAAGTCTTGCTACTTTTTCATAATCATCTGATTTCCATAAACTATCAAAAAATGATACGATATCTTCACCATCTTTAACGGGTAAACTTTGACCATCCCACGTTCCTTTGTAGAAACGAATTAAACTCGCTAATGAAAAAGTTAAATTAACAGGCAATTTTTTGTTAGCATTATAATATCCTAATAAACTAGGTAAAACTCTTACTTTGAATTTCGATACAGAATTTAATGCAATATCAGCAAGTGCATGTTTGATAAATGGATTTTTAAATCGGTCCATTACTTCCTCAGAATAGGCCGTAATTTCATTTTTGTCCATATCAAGAGTTTCACTAATTTCACTAATAACGCTATCTACAAATTTTCCGGTAAAACCTCCGTTAACAGTTTCCATTACTAATTTATTACCATGCAAAAGTGAAAAAGGAACCATTGCCGTGTGCGCACCGTTTAAAATACGAACTTTAATCATTTTAAAAGGACGTATATCATCAACGATTTTTACATTCAAATCTGTTTTATGAAAAGGCAATTTTGCTTTTAAATCATCTCCACCTTCAATAGCCCAAAGGAAAAAAGGTTCAGCAGCAACAATTAAATTGTCCTCATAATCTAATTTATTATTGTATTCTTCAATTTCAGCTCTAGGATATCCAGGAACAATTCTGTCAACCAAAGTACTATGATATGTACAAGCATCTGATACCCAAGTCTTAAATGCATCTTCTAATTTCCATAAATCAACATATTGTAAAATATATTTTTTAAGCGTCTCAGAGTTATAATCGATTAATTCACAAGGAATTATTGTAACTCCTTTAGAAGCATCTCCTTTAAAATGTTTAAATCTTTCATATAATAAAACCGTCAATTTTGCAGGAAATGACACTGGCGGCTGCATGTCTGGAGTATCACTTTCAATAAATTCAATTCCAGCTTCTGTAGTATTAGAAACAATAAACTGAAGTTCTTCCTCTTTGGCTAAAGCCAAATAATTTGCAAATTCAGTATAAGGGTTTATAGTTTTTACAATATTAGTAATTAACTCAATATATTGTATCTTTTCACCTTTTTTAATTCCGTTCATAAACAAGGTATAAAGACCGTCCTGATCATTAATCAGGTGCACCATACCATCTTTCAAAGGTTGAACTATTGCAATACCAGCATTAAAATCAACTTCTTTATTTAGTTTATCAAAAGCATAATCAACAAAGGCTCTTAAAAAATTACCTTCTCCAAACTGAACTACCTTAATTGGCTGTAACTTTTCTAATCCTGTATTTATTCTATTTAATTTTTTCATTTTAAATTTTCTTTAATGCGTTATAAATAATCATTTATAAATCTTATTTCTTCATTTCTGTCTTTTAAATTGTAAATGAAACATTACACTCGATTAAACAAAATAAAACCTGCTGTGAGGAGTGACAAGTTTTATTTTCCAAGCGTAATGTTCAATTACAATCTCTAAAATCTAAAAAAAAACGTATTTAAAATAAGGTTTTGGCATGATTACTCCTTATTTATTTTTAATATTTTTGATAATGTCAAGAACTTGACTGACTTTTGCAGTCAAACCGTCAAAATCTTTATTGTCTAATATATCTTTTGAAATCAATTGTGAACCTAAACCAACGCAAGTTGCACCAGCATTCAACCAAGAACTTAAACTTTCAACTGTTGGATAAACACCTCCAGTTGGCATAATATTAGTCCACGGACACGGTCCTTTTATTGCTTTAATAAATTCTGGCCCGTAAATATCTGCTGGAAATAATTTTACAATTTCGCAACCCAATTCTTCTGCTCTTGCAATTTCCGTAAGCGTTCCACAGCCCGGAGACCAAAGCACTTTACGACGATTACAAGCAATTGCAATATCTTCTCTAAAAACTGGAGTAACAATAAAATTAGCTCCTAAACTCATATATTGCGAAGCTGCTGCCGCATCTGTAATAGAACCAACTCCCAAGATCATTCCTGGTAATTCGGCCAAAGCGTATTTATTTAAAGCGCCAAAAACTTCATGAGCAAAGTCTCCTCTGCTGGTAAATTCCATTAATCTAGAACCACCATCATAACATGCTTTTAAAACTTTCTTGCTTATTTCTATATCTGAATGAAAAAACAACGGAACCATTCCGTTATCCTTCATTGTCTGCGCTACTTCAATTCTTGAATATCTTGCCATTTTTATTTTATTATCTTGATACTAATGCAGAACCATCACCATCAATCATATTTTCAACTTCTTTAAGTGTAACCAAGTTGTAATCTCCTGCAATGGTATGTTTTAAACAACAAGCTGCTACCGCAAAATCTAATGCTCTTTGATTATTATTTTGATATTCTAACAAACCATAAATTAAACCGCCCATAAAGGCATCACCGCTTCCTACACGGTCTACAACTGGAGTAACTTCCTTAACGGCTGCACTATAAATTGCTTTTCCGTTAAATAAAACACCTCCAATTCTTTGATGAGAAGCACTTACAGAATAACGAAGTGTTGTTGCTGCAATCTCTAAATTCGGAACCAATTCAAATAATTTTGAATATACAGCTGGAAGTGATTTCTCGTCTTGATAATTCGGATTTACTTTCGGAATTCCAAGCATAAAATAGGCTGTATCAATATCACCTAAAATAACATTGCTGTACTTTAGCATTTCTGGCATTACTTCGCTTGGCGTTTTACCATACTGCCAAAGTTTTGATCTATAATTTAGATCGCATGAAATTTTAATTCCTAGTTTATGCGCCACTTTTATTGCTTCTAAACAAGCATCAGCAGCACTTTGAGAAATAGCCGGCGTAATCCCGCTCCAATGGAACCATTCTGCTCCTTCTAGAACTTCTTCCCAGTTTACCATGCCTTTTTCTATAGTCGACATAGCACTGTGAGCACGATCGTAAACTACATTGCTTCCACGAGTTCCTGCTCCTGTTTCTAGAAAATAGATTCCTAAACGCTCTCCTCCATAAACTATGTTTTTAGATTCTACGTTCATTTTTCGCATTTCTTTTAATGCTGTCAATCCAATTTCATTTTCAGGTAATCTGGTAACAAATTCAGCATTTATACCATAATTAGCCAAAGAAACGCATACATTAAATTCGCCGCCACCATAAGAAGCACCAAACTCTTTTGCCTGCGAAAAACGTAAATGTCTTTCTGTTGAAAGACGAAGCATGATTTCTCCAAATGCAACTACTCTACTCATATTGTTTAATTATTTTACCAGTAAAAGGTTTTGTTTTTACCATTAAGAGATTAAGAAAAATTAAGTTTTGCCTAATGTCTTAACTGTTATTTTTTTTTCAACTCCCGATAGCTATCGGGATAAAAGATTAAAATGATTTTTAAATTAAATCTGCTCAATCTGCAAAATCTGCGTGCTTAACATTCTTCCTTAATGACTCTTAATATCTTAATGGTTCAAAAAGAAAAAAATTAAAATTTGAAATATTCTTTTGCATTGTTATACGAAATATCCTGAACCATTTTACCAATCCATTCCATATCGTTTGGAAGTTCACCGCGTTTGATTTCGTCTCCTAAAAGATTACATAAAATACGTCTGAAATATTCGTGTCTTGGGAACGATAAGAAACTTCTAGAATCTGTAAGCATTCCGATAAAACAACTAATTAATCCCATGTTTGAAAGGGCGTTTAATTGTTTTGTCATTCCATCTTTTTGATCTAAAAACCACCATCCAGATCCAAATTGTACTTTTCCTCTAACGCTTCCGTCGTTGAAATTTCCAATCATTGTTGCCATAACTTCGTTATCAGCTGGATTTAGATTATAAATGATTGTTTTAGTCAATTTATCTTTGCTATCTAATGCATTTAAAAAGTTAGATAGTTTTTGTGCTTGCGGATAATCTCCAATAGAATCCCAACCTGTATCTGGTCCTAAAATTCTATGCATACGAGCATTATTATTACGTAAAGCACCTAAGTGAAATTGCTGTACCCATCCGAATTCATGATATGTTTCAGACAAGTATAATAATACGGCACTTTGGAATTTTAATGCTTCTTCTGGAGATAAAACGCCATTTTCTCTTTTCTTTTTGAAAATTGAACTTACTTCGCTTTCTGTAAAGTTTTCAAAGTAAATCTGATCTAAACCGTGATCACTTAATTTACATCCGTTTTTAGAGAAAAATTCAATTCTATTTCTCAATGCACTTTGTAAATCAGCATAAGTATTAATTGCAACTCCGGACACATCCCCTAATGTGTCCAGATATGCATTATAACCATCATTAGAAATTAAGATGGCTTTATCAGGTCTGAAAGCTGTACTCATTTTAGTTCCAATTGGATTCTGATTTAGTTTCTGGTGAAACTCTAAAGTATCAATCGGATCTTCTGTTGTACAAACTAATTCAGCGTTTACTTTTTTAAGCAAATTCTGTGTGCTGTAAGCTTGAGAATTTATTTTTTCTGTAGTTTCGATATAAATTTTCTCTGCTGTTTTTTCATTCAACAAATCATAAATATCAAAATAACGTGCTAATTCTAAATGTGTCCAGTGGTACAAAGGATTACGCATTGTGTACGGAACCGTTTTTGCCCAATTTATGAACTTATCTTTATCAGAACCATTTCCAGTTACAAATTGTTCGTTGATTCCTAATGTACGCATTGCGCGCCATTTGTAATGATCTCCGTTAATCCAAACCTGTGTAGTGTTATCAAAGATTTTATCTTCGGCAATAAATTGTGGATTTAGGTGATTATGGTAATCAATAATCGGCTGATTTTTAGAGTAATTGTGGTATAACTCTTCAGCAAATTTATTTTCTAATAAAAAATTATCGTTTATGAATGTCTGATTAGCGCTCATGATTTTATATAATTGAAATAATTATTCGTTTGATGGTTTTCCGATTGTAGCCAAAATTCCTCCGTCAACATATAAAATATGTCCGTTAACAAAATCGCTGGCTTTCGAAGATAAAAATATTGCTGCTCCGGCTAAATCACTTGGATCTCCCCATTTTGCAGCTGGTGTTCTACTGATAATAAAATCATTAAACGGATGTCCGTCTACTCTAATAGGCTTCGTTTGTTCTGTAGCAAAATAACCCGGTCCAATTCCGTTGATCTGAACGTTGTGTTTTGCCCACTCTGTTGCCATATTTTTAGTCAGCATTTTCAATCCGCCTTTTGCAGCAGCATAAGCACTTACTGTGCTTCTGCCCAATTCACTCATCATCGAGCAAATGTTGATTATTTTTCCTTGCTGTCTTTCAATCATTCCTTTAGCAACATGCTTAGAAACAATAAACGGACTTACTAAATCAATATCAATTACTTCTCTAAAATCTTCAACTTCCATTTCTAGAAGTGGAATTCTTTTAATAATTCCAGCGTTGTTGATTAGAATATCAATTGGTCCAACTTCGCTTTCAATTTTTTGAATCGCAGTCATTACTTCCTGCTCATTGGTTACATTAAATTTATAACCTACAGCATTGATTCCTTCACTTTTAAGTGCTGCCACAGCTGCATCAATCTTTTCTTGAGAAGAATTACCGTTTACAACAATTGTTGCTCCAGCTTGTCCTAAACCTTTTGCCATTGCCATTCCCAGTCCGTGTGTACTTCCTGTGATTAGGGCAATTTTTCCTTGTATATCAAATAAGTTTGTCATATTCTTATCTTAAATCTGTGATTTTACAAACATCCATATCACCGTAATCTAAATTCTCACCAGCCATTCCCCAAATAAAAGTATAATTTGAAGTTCCTGAACCAGAGTGAATCGACCATGGCGGTGAAATTACAGCTTGATGATTGTTCATCCAGATATGTCTTGTTTCCTGTGGTTGTCCCATAAAGTGACAAACGGCTTGATTTTCTGGAATGTCTAAATAAAAATAAACTTCCATTCTACGATCGTGAACGTGCGCTGGCATCGTATTCCAAACACTTCCAGGTCTTAATTCTGTCATTCCCATTTGCAATTGGCAGGTAGTAACAACACTTCCAATAATCATTTGGTTTACGGTACGGTGATTTGCCGTTTCCATAGTTCCCAATTGTAATTTATTTGCTTCTGCTAAACTTACTTTTACCGTTGGATAACTGGTGTGAGCTGGTGCAGAGTTGATATAAAATTTAGCTGGAGTTTTGCTGTCGTCACTTTTAAAAGTAACTTCTTTATTCCCGCTTCCGATATACAAAGCATCTTTAAATCCTAGTTCAAACGTTTTTCCTTCAACAACAACAGAACCGCTTCCTCCAACATTGATGATTCCAATTTCTCTTCGCTCTAAAAAATAAGGCGCTTTAAGAGGATCAATTGTTTCTAATTGCAAATCGCCTTTTACAGGAACTGCAGAACCAGCAATATATCTGTCGTAATGAGAGTAAACCAATACAATCTCATCTTCTTGCATTAAGTCTTCAATTAAGAATTCTTCTCTTAGTTGCTGCGTATCATATTTTTTTACAGCTTCTGGATTTGACGCGTATCTTGAACTATATTTTGTCATAATTTTAATTTAATGTAATCGATTGCACAAAATTATATTTTTATATTTAAAAACCATAATTGAAACTAAAAATTATTTCATTTTTTGTTAAAAATTACAATTCTACCTTCTTCATTCTAGGAACCAAAAGATGCATAATTAACCAAGCCGTTAAGTATGAGGCCCCGCAAATACAGAACATAATGAAATATCCTGTTTCAATTTTTCCGATTTTAGTGTAATAAACAAACATATTTTTTTGTACCACTAAAGTCAATAAAATTCCTCCTAATGCTCCAAACATTCCTCCAATTCCTGTTACAGAAGCTGTAGCCTTTTTTGGAAACATATCTGATACTGTTGTAAAGATATTTGCCGACCAAGCTTGGTGCGCAGAAACTGCTAAACCTATTACCAAAATTGCCAGCCACATATTAATTGAACCTAAATATTGTGAAAACAATACCGGTAAAACAGCAAATGCATATAAGAGCATACTTGTTTTACGTGCTTTGTAAGCCGGCCAGTTATTGTTTATTAATTTTAATGGAAGCCAGCCTCCGCCGATGCTTCCAATACTTCCAATCATGTATACTAAAGCGCAAGGCCAAATAATTCCTGTTGCTGATAATTTGTATTGTTTCATCAAGAAATCAGGCAGCCAGAATAAATAAAACCACCAAACTGGATCTGTCAATAATTTTCCGATTGCAAATGCCCAAGTCTGACGAAATGAAAGTAATTTTAACCAAGAAACTTTTTCTGTATCATTAGCTACAGCTTCAGCTTCAGCAACTTCAACTTGATCCGCTGTAATATATTCTAATTCTGCCTGCGAAAGGCGTTTTTGTTTTTGAGGTATCTCATAATAGATAAACCATAAAATCAGCCAAACAAAACCAACAATTCCAGTTAGAATAAAAGCCCATTGCCAGCCGTAATTTTCTGCTATAAATGGAACAGTAAGCGGCACAATGATAGCGCCAATATTACTGCCAGAATTGAATATTCCTGTTGCTAATGCTCGTTCTTTCTGCGGAAACCATTCTGCCGTAGCTTTTATCGCTGCAGGAAAATTTCCCGCCTCTGTAATTCCTAAAAATACACGAGCAATTAAAAAACCTCCTGTACCCGTTGCAAATGCATGCCCAATAGCTGCCAAACTCCATAAACCTGTTGCAATTGCATACCCTAATTTTGTACCTAATTTATCTATAAATCCTCCTGCCATAAACATACCTAATGCGTATGCTATTTTAAAAGCCAGCTCAATATTAGAATAATCTATCACCTCTTGTTCTGGTGTCCAGTGAAAAGCTTCTGCCAAAAAAGGCCGAAGGTAACTTATTACATTTCTGTCTAGATAATTGACAGTTGTAGCAAAAAATACTAAACTGCAAATCGTCCATCGGTATTTTCCAATTACTGCATTGGTTTGGTTCATAATTAAGTTTGGTTTAGGTTGATTGGTTAGTTAGTATTCAATATGCTTTTACAAATCTGTAATTGGTCTGTATTTTGGAACTAATGTTTTCATCACTAACCAGCCTATTAAATAGCAGACTGCACAGATTGAAAAGATAATCATATACCCCGAATTTATACCGTTTACGACGTGATCTCCTGTTGCTGTTAATGATTTTAAAAAATCTTCTAAACTAGCAATTCCTTTTTCGTTTAAAAAGACTTTTGTAGTTTCTGAATTTTGAAATTGCGGGTATTTTTCTAATAAAGGCTGACCATTTACAGAAGTCCAATTTCTTTGCGTAAAATCAAACAATACTCCCGAACCTTTATTTATTATTGTAGAACCAATTCCTCCAGCTAAACCACCAATACCTGTAATGGTAGCAATTGCTTTTTTAGGAAACATATCTCCAACAGTTGTAAAAATATTTGCCGACCAAGATTGATGTGCTGCTCCTGCAATACCAATAATAATTATTGGAATCCAATAACTAATATATCCTAAAGGCTGTGCAATCAAAGCTAATAATGGAAAAAATGCAAAAATTAACATTGCTCTCATTCTTCCTTCATACGGATTCATTCCTTTTTTTTCTACAAAATAAGTAGGAAGCCATCCTCCAATAATCGAAAGTAACGTAATCATATACAAAACAAACAATGGTAAAGCTGCTTGAGTAGAATCCATTCCGTAAACAGAACTTAAATAAGCCGGAGTCCAGAATAAGAAAAACCACCAAACACCATCTGTCATAAATTTACCAAACGCAAAAGCCCATGTCTGTTTGTATTTAAAACACTCTACAAAAGAGACTTTAGTTCTTGTATCCAAAACATAACCTTCAATTTTACTATCTGCTATATCGTCTTGCTGTATATATTCTAATTCGGCTGCATTTACTTTAGAATGTCTTTCTGGTTTATCGTACATAAACATCCAAAATCCCATCCAAACAAAACCTAAAGCTCCAATTATGATAAAAGACATTTCCCATCCAAAAGATTTTGCAATAAACGGAATTGAAATTGGTGCCGCCAATGCTCCTACTGTCGCACCAGCATTAAAAATACTTGTAGCAAATGCTCTGTCTTTTTTAGGAAAATATTCGGCCGTAGTTTTTATAGCTGCAGGAAAGTTACCTGCTTCACCAATTGCCAATACAAAACGAGCAAAAATAAACAAGGAAACGCTCACATTGATTACCATTCCTGTATCGTTTATGGCATGAATCACATTTTTAGCTCCTTCAAAACCTACAAACCAATTTCCTGTTATAATTCCAGATGTTGCAATACCGCAGAAGGCATGAAGACAAGCTCCTATAGACCAAATTCCAATGGCCCAAAGAAATCCTTTTTTAGTATCTAACCAGTCTACAAAACGACCTGCAAATAATAACGAAACGGCATAAAAAATAGAGAATAAAGCTGTAATATCACCGTAATCACTATTAGTCCAATGAAATTCCGGAGCAATAAAATCCTTCCAAGTTAAGGAAAGTACTTGTCTGTCTAAGTAGTTAATTGTAGTTGCAAAAAATAGCAACGCACATATACTCCATCGATACTTTCCGGCTGTTTTTGAGGCTTGGCTTGTAGTAATTGCTTCGGTTTGATTCATGGTAACAGTTAGTTATAAATTTAAAAAATTTTGGTAATTTAATTTTGCAATCGCATTCACTTTAAAAACATTAAAATCAATAAACTAATACCAACAAATGCAATAATGTAATCGATTGCACAAATATAGTTTTAAATCTTTATATTCCAAATAAATTGAATAAAAAATTATTTTAAGTATTTAAATAAACGTATAGCTCAAAAAATATAACTCAAAATTACACATTAAATAATATATTTGTTAAAATCAGGCATGTAAAAATCATCCGTTTTAGGGATCAAAATAATACCAGAAAATGCATATTCTAATTCTATTTTACTTACTTTTCGAATTCAAAAATTGATGTATTTTTAAACTTTTATAACAAATTATTACAGCAAAAAATATCTTTTTTTACCTTTATATATACTATTAACCTTCATAAATTCTTTTACAATTGAAAAAATCAAAAAGACAATTCTCACACAAAAGCTTTTTAAGTATACTTTTATTCTTAGCTTTTATTAGCCAATTACAAGCCCAAAATCAAACTATTATGCCACTTTGGAAAACTATTCCTGACGAAATTAAAGCTACAGATTACACAGAAAAAGAAAGTATAAGCGACGGAAAAGTGCAAAGCACAAGTCAAGTTACAATTCCTACCTTGAGCATTTTTCTGCCAAAAGAGACCAAACCAAATCAAACTGCCGTAATTATTCTTCCTGGAGGCGGTTATACACATTTGGCAATTGATAAAGAAGGAACTAAAGTTGCTTTATGGCTTAATAGTCTTGGAATTACGGCTTTTGTTTTAAAATACCGTCTTCCAAATGATTTGATTATGAAAAACAAAAATATCGGCCCTTTACAAGACGCTCAGGAAGCGGTAAGATATGTTAGAAATAATGCCGCAAAATGGAATCTTGACAGTTCTAAAATTGGTATTATGGGATTCTCTGCCGGCGGTCATTTAGCTGCTACTTTATCTACTCATTATGATGATAAAGTATATGACTCAAACCCAAAAGTAAGTGCTCGTCCTGATTTTTCTCTTTTGATTTATCCTGTAATTTCAATGCAGAACGACATTACTCATAAAGGATCACAAATTAATCTGCTGGGGAATAATCCTTCACAAGATTTAATTGATTCTTTTTCTAATGAGAAAAAAATTACCGCTCAAACTCCTCCAACTTTTCTTGTGCACGCTACAGATGATACCGTTGTTTTACCAGAAAACAGTATTATTTATTATTTAGGTCTTAAGAAAAATGGAATTGCAGCTGAGTTACATTTATATGAAAAAGGCGGACATGGTTTTGGTTTAGGTGTAAATGATACGAGTAAATTCTGGACAAAACACTGTGAAGAATGGCTTAAAATGCATCACTATTTATAAAAAAGTTCGCAAGATTATTTAAAAGAAGTCAGCCACAGATTAAACGGATTAAAAGGATTTTTTTTAATCTGTGTCTAAAAATTATTAAAAAAAAGTCTCACGCAGATTTAGCAGATTTTAGCGGAAAAAGAATAAAAAAAATCTGCTAAATCTGCTGAATCTGCGTGAAAAAAACTTTACTTAATAACATTGAGCTATCGGGAGTGGTTTAAAATTATCTGCATTGTTGAAAGATGATTTTTTTTGCATAAAAAAAGGTTTTTAGATTCAGCCGAAAAGCCAAATCTAAAAACCTTATAGAAAAATTAAAACTATCTTGTATATTGCAAATTCATACAAAGTTTACCCACGATCAAATGAATATGTTAAATCTTTCTTGTAACTAATGTTTCTCCAAAAACAGTTAACTATAAAAATCAACTATAACAGCAAAAAGGTAAATGTGCTATAGCTTTTGATTTCTATGCCACAAATTTAGAGACGCCCCAAAAGATTACCTTACGGTTTTCCTCATTCTAACAAAATATTATATTTTTTTTATAATAGTAAAACTTCAATACCCTGTTGTATATTGAGTTAAGTTTTTTTATTTAACATTTCCATTTGTCAGATAAATATCAGTTTTTTCAAAAAACTATATCGATTACGTAAATAAAGTTCAATAGAAATTATCTTTCTTGTCCTAGATTAAGTTGGAATCACCTTTTAAAAAATAAATTTGTATCCTAAATTATTTGTTATGAAAATATTTGAATTCTTAATACTCGGAAAAAACGAACCTATATTAGCGATTTTAACTAGGCTTGTAAACGCATATGAAAATTGGAACGCAGTAAGTTTTAATGACGAAAAAACTGCTCAGGAATATTTTCTAAAAAACAAAATAGATATCGTATTATTGAGTTCTGGAATAGAGAACGATGTTGAAAAAGATTTTACTTCTTTCTGCTTAAAGGAACAGCCCGATGTTGAAGTAATTGAACATTTTGGAGGCGGAAGCGGTTTATTAAAATCTGAAATTGAACATCGACTATTTCTTAAAGAAAAAAAATAAAATTAGAGTTCAAAAATGGAAAAGAAGTATTCTGTTGCAATTTATCCTTCACAAGATGTAATTGATGCTATAAAAAAAATGAAGGATTATTTAAAAAGCAAAATTGATTGGTACAGCAGTTCTAATTCTACTGCTCATATTACCATTTGCGAATTTACAATTGACGATTCACAAATAAATCAATACAAACAGAAGCTTTTTAAAACCTGCGATACTTTTAAACCTTTTCAGGTTTATCTGGACCATTTTGGATCTTATGAAAATAGCGGCGCTTTCTTTATTGCTCCTAATGAGGACTCTAAAAATAGTTTAAAGCCTGTCATGAAAAAAACGCAAGAGGCTTTAAAAGCTTTAAAACTAAAAAAAAGCGACGACCCGCATTTGTCTATTGGCAGAAAACTGAATCCTGAAAATCTTAAAATAGCTTCGCAGTTATTTACAACTATAGATATTGATTTTTTGTGTGATGCGATTGTCTTGCGTGAATTAGATGAAGTAAAAAAACAGTTTTTTGTAATTGACACTTTTTCCTTTAATAGTAACATACAGCCTGAATTGATACAGGGAAGTTTGTTTTAATTTTTTTTGCCACGAAGGCGCTAAGGCATAAAGTTTTTTTGTTTTAAAGTCACAACGATAACCACAAAACTGGTCATTAGAGCAACCAAGCAACCACACTAACAAAATCAATACTTAAGTTTTATCATTACGCAAACCTTTGTCAAAGTTTAAAACTTTGACAAAGGTAAAAAGCGCTGTAAGAATAAAAAACATCCTCAATTTATGTCATTTCGACGAAAGGAGAAATCACACTCTTAAATCGATAAAGATTGGCAGATTACTGTATGGAGTTTCTTGTGCGATTTCTCGACTTCGCTCGAAATGACAAAAAATGCGTGTAAAACACGCAAAGTTTTAAAACCTGAAACTTAAAACCTGAAACCAAAATACAGATTTCTTTTCGTATATTTGAATTTTACAATTCGCTTATGAAATCTCTAGATTCATTTTATAAAGATATTACCGAAGGTTCTACTGTTGAACCGACTTCTTTATTGCCTAATGATATTAAAAAAGAAATAGGCCATTTTAATGTTTTTGATATTAAAGAACTTTTAGAACGCCTTCAAGGCAAAGGCACTATGCCTTATGATCGAAGAGCGTATTATAAAATAAGCTTGATAAAAGGTAAAAACAGAGCTGAATATGCCGATAAAATCATCGAGATCGACCAATATGCGCTTTTGTTTGCAACACCAAAAATTCCGTATAATTATGTGCCGCAAGACACCAATCAATCTGGTCAGTTTTGCGTTTTCACGAATGAATTCTTAACAAAAAGTAAAAGCGGTATTGATTTAGACGAACTTCCTATTTTTGCTTCAGATGGTTATCCTGTTTTTCAAATTACTGAAGATGAAGTTTTTGAATTAGATTTAATCTTCAATAAAATTAAAAAAGAAATCAATTCTGATTATGTTTACAAATACGATTTGATTCGGAATTATGTTGCGGAACTAATTCACTTTGGACAAAAATTGCAGCCTATAACAGCTTTGTATTCTAAACATAATTCGGCAGCAAGAGTTTCGTCTTTATTTGCTGAATTATTAGAAAGACAATTCCCTATAGAATCACCACATCAACGCCTAGAACTACGAACTGCAAAGGATTTTGCGGATAGATTATCTGTACACGTCAATCATTTAAATAAAGTTTTAAAAGAAAACACCGGAAAAACTACAACAGAATTAATCAGCACTAGATTAACAAACGAGGCCAAAATTCTGCTGAAACAAACGGACTGGAACATCTCTGAAATCGCTTATTCATTGGGTTTTGAGGAATTAGCGCATTTTTCTAACTTCTTTAAAAAACAAACTTCATTTACACCTTTAGCTTTTAGATTGTAGATTTTAGAGTTTAGATTGTCAAATGTTAGCATTTAAGGCTGTCATCCTGAGCGAAGTCGAAGGATCGCATGCTAAATCTATAAAGTTTCACGCAGATTCAGCAGATTTGGCAGATTTTTTCCATTCTAATTCTGCTAAAATCTGCTGAATCTGCGTGAAAAAATATCTTAACTTAATAACAACATAGTGCATGTCCTTAGACTTCGCTCAGGATGACATAAAATAAGAATTGGAATTTGAATATTGAGTCGTTCTACTGTACGTGTCCTTCGACTTCGCTCAGGATGACATAAAATGAGAATTGGAATTTGGAATTTAAAAAATTGGAATTTAAATTTCCACCTGATTTGAATTTCGCAAACATCGGTTTGATATTTACAATACCCCAAGGCTGCTTCACTCCTACCTTTGTCTTATCAATTTAAAAGATCAAAAAGATGAATTTATCAAACAACAAAATTTTAATTACAGGTGGTGCAAGCGGTATTGGTCTTGGACTTACACAACGATTTATTGAAGAAAATAATACTGTTATTATTTGTGGCAGAAGAGAAGATGTTTTGAATGAAGTTGCTGCTCAATTTCCAACGGTTATAACAAAAGTCTGTGATTTATCTGTTGAAGCTGAGCGTATAGCTTTATATGAATGGATTAAAGAAAACCACAGCGACTTAAATGTTTTAATTAATAATGCAGGAATTCAAAAATGGGTTTCGGTTACAGATGCTGATTTTTACGAAAGTATGAAAGCTGAGATTAATACCAATATTGAAGCTCCGTTACATTTAACTTCTTTATTTATTCAGTTACAATCTTTGACAACTGTAATGAATGTAACATCTGGATTGGCATTTTCACCTTTTGCAAAAATTCCAGTATATTCTGCAACAAAAGCATTTTTCCGTTCCTTTACGCTATCACTTCGTCACCTTTTGAAAGAAAAAAATATTGAAGTAGTAGAAATCATTCCGCCAGCACTAAACACAGATCTTGGAGGCGTTGGTTTACACAATGCACACCCAAGTGTAAGCAGTTTTATTGAATCAATATTTGAGCAATTAAAACAAGGAAAAACAGAACTTACTTTTGGAACGAGTGAGTCTAGATTAAATGCAAGTGTTCCAGAATTAAGAGCTTCTTTTGACGCATTACACGGAAATTAATATTTTTTAAACACATAGAAATATATATTTTTTCAAGCCTAAAAGAGGCAGTTAAGTTATTAGAAATACACATAGCTCTATGTTAGAGAAATGAATTTCTTTTTCGTATTCTTTTTAAAATCAAAAAATCTATCCCGATAGCTATCGGGACTATGTGTTAAATCAATTTTCAACACAACAATAGAACAATTCAATACAATTAAAAATAAAAATAAAATGGCAGTAAATACAAAAATAGCTCTAGTTACAGGTGGTAGCAGAGGTTTGGGGGAAAATATGGCGATAGCAATTGCTAAAAAGGGAATTGATGTAATTATTACTTACAACAGCAAAAAAGAAGAAGCTGACAGTGTTGTAAAAGAAATTGAAAGTTTAGGTCAAAAGGCTGCAGCTCTTCAATTGAATGTTGCGGATTCGGGCACTTTTGATACTTTTTTTGAAGGTATTTCAGCAGTATTAAAAAATACTTTTAATACTAATACATTTGATTTTCTAGTAAACAATGCTGGAATCGGAATTCATAATTCTTTTCTAGGAACTACAGAAGCAGAATTTGACCAATTGACTAACATTCAGTTTAAAGGTCCATTTTTCTTAACGCAAAAAGCTTTGGCTTTAATGAATAACGGCGGTGGAATTGTAAACATTTCTACAGGTTTAGCAAGATTTTCTTTTCCTGGTTATGCAGCTTATGCGTCTATGAAAGGTGCTATTGAAACACTTACAAAATATCAGGCAAAAGAATTGGGCGATAGAAAAATTAGAGCCAATGTAGTTGCTCCTGGTGCAATAGAAACAGATTTTGGCGGTGGTGTTGTTCGTGATAACGAACAATTAAATAAAAACTTGGCATCTATAACTGCTTTAGGAAGAGTTGGTTTACCTGATGATATTGGTGGTGTTGTTGCCTTTTTATGTACTGAAGAAGCAGGCTGGGTAAATGCTCAAAGAATTGAGGTTTCTGGCGGAATGAATCTGTAATAATTCTTATAAATTCTAAATTTTTAAATTCCAAATTCCAATTATGACAATTGGAATTTGGAATTTGGAATTTGGAATTTTTTTTTTAATAATAGGTTTTAAAATCTGTAAGGTTTGTTTATTCTATTTGGATTCTATTTTTTAAATCTCCACTTTTATCAAAGATAATCTTATAATATTTTTTGTCTTTAATTGCTACAACTTCATAAGTCTCAACATTTTTATCATCCACAACAGAAAGAGTTTGTTTTACAGACTTCGGATATTCTTTTGCAAGATATTTTATAGTATTTTTAGGCAGCTTTGTCATCAAGATTTGAGCTTTATATGCCTTAAATGCGCCTTTATTATCATAGACCGCAACAGCCTTAACATTTGGTGATTGAATAAAACTTGCAATAAACTTTATATCGTTATCATTATTACCTAATTCTAAAGACCAAATAGGCTTTTTTTTAGGATATTGTTTTTCAAAAGCCAGCTTAATATTCTCTGGAGGCTGAAGTATGCTTTGTTGTGCTAATAGAAAACTGCACCATAGAAGTGAGGTAATCACGAAAAGGTTTTTCATTTTTATAATTATTAATTTGTAGTAAAAATAATACTTTTTAAAATAAATAAAATAATTCTAAACTAATTTAATGAAAAATAAAACCCGACAGCCTTTAGAAACTATCGGATTTATTGCAAAATATAATGAATTAGTAAATACCTTTATTTAATCTTTTTGAATGATAACATTAAAACCTCCTTTTTGATCAAATACAACATCGTAGAATTTAGAATTATTTTGTATGCCAACTTCATATGTAGTTTTATTTTTATCATCTACCACAATGCTGCATTCACCAATTTTAGATTTAGGATAATATTGTTTTAAATAACTTAAAGCTACTTTTGGCACCTTAGACGTTGGTATTGCTAATTCAAAAGCTCTTAAAATAGCCAGATTATCATAAACAGCCAGAGCTTCTCCATCTTTTGATTTAAATTTTGCTTCATATCTAATTTCGTCATTATCATCTCCCACATATTCCAATATCCAAACTGGTTTTACATTAGGATATTCTTTTTGAAAAACCTCTTGTATTTTTGCTGGAGGCGTTACTTTACTATTAGGCTCAATTTCATTTTGAGCCATTAAAAGACTATTATATAAAACAGCCATAATTAAAAATATTCTTTTCATTCTTAAAAAATTTTAACATGAATAATTATACAAAAAAGAATAAAATTACGGCTTTTTTTAACACCGAAAGAAATTTTAAAAAACTTTTTTTTTACTAGTTACAAATTGAAAAACAAACTTTTAAAAGAAGCGTAACGATATTTAACCTTTAGCGTCTTACCTTTAGCAAAACCCAAAAACCTATGATCAAATCAAACCTAAAGAATTTTGAAAATTCCCCTCAGATTTATGCACGAACAGCTGGAATCTTATACCTAATTATTATAATAGCAGGAGTATTTGGAGAGCTCTTTGTGCGAAACAAATTAATTGTTTACGGCAATGCCGAAGCGACTGCAAACCACATTATGCATTCTGAATTCTTATGGCGTTTTGGAATCACTGCAGATTTGGTAATGCATCTTTGCGATCTTCCGGTAATGATTATTTTATATTACCTTTTTCGGCCTGTGAGTAAAAAACTGGCACTTCTTAATTTATCTTTCAATTTAATACAAACTGCTGTTTTAGTACTTAATAAACTAAATCTTTTGGTTGCTTTATTCTTTTTGGGAGATTCAGAATATTTAAAATCTTTTAGTCCAGAACAACTTCATTCTTTATCGTATATGGCGATAAAAGTTCATGATTTTGGTTTTGGAATTGGCTTACTGTTTTTTGGTTTTGTATGCCTTTTTGAAGGTTATCTAATCTTCAAATCAAACTATATTCCAAAAGCATTTGGGGTTTTAATGTCAATTGCAGGATTGTGTTATATAAGTAATACTCTTGCATTACTGCTTGCACCGCAATTGTCTAGTATTGCATTATTAATGCCTTGCTTTATTGCTGAATTATCGCTTAGCTTATGGCTGATTTTTAAAGGGGTAAAAATAACGGAGTGGAAAACTGCAATTGCCAAAAATTAAATTATTTTTTTAATCGATCTGAAAGCTCCCTTTTGTAAGTAATTCCGACTGGGAGTTTTTCATTTTTAATAATTACAAAATCTTTTTCTGTTTCTTCAATTTTATCTAAAGCAACAATGTAAGACTTATGAATTCTCATAAAGTTTTTTTCAGGCAGACATTTTTCTAATTCACTTGTAGTAATAGACGCCAGATACGTTCTTTTAGTCGTATGCAGCTTTACGTAATTACCAAAACTTTGTGCAAACAAAAGTTTATCCAATTCGATCTCAATAAAATAACCATCTACTTTTACGCTTACCGAGTTGGCAACTGCTTCTTCAGATTTAGTAGTTGTGTTTTCCATTGAAAAAAAGCGATCTACAGCTTTTAAAAATCGAGGAAAATATATGGGTTTTAATAAATAATCAATTACGCCATAATCGTAACTTTCGAGTGCAAACTCAGAATAAGCAGTTGTTAAGATTGTTTTGGGATGCGTTTGAAGAATCTTAAGCAGTTCCATTCCAGAAATCTCAGGCATATTGATATCTAAAAACATCAAATCTACTTTGTTTTCACGAAGATAATCCATGGCTTCAATACCATTATAACCTTGAAAAACCAACTCTAATTGTGGATTTTGTTTGATATAATTTGCTAAAACATAATGTGCAGCAGGCTCATCATCAACAATAATACATTTTTTGGGATCTTTCATTCTACAAACTTTTTCAGTTGTAATTTCAAATCTACAATATAAGTATTATTATCTTGTTGAATATTCAATTTATATTCCTTGCCATATATTAAATTCAAACGTTCGATTGTATTTTTTAAACCAATTTTAGTCGAAATTACATCTGTTTTTTTCTTCGGAATTGAATTAACAACATGCAGATGCAGTAAGCCGTTTTCTACTGTAACAATAATCCGAACAAAACATTTTTCGATCGCACAGGTTCCGTGTTTAAAAGCATTTTCTATAAAAGCAATCAACAGCATTGGCGATACTTTATAAGCATTTTCGTTGTCAATTTTACAATCGTAAGTAATCTCACAACGATAGCCGACTCTTTCTTTTTCAAGCTGTACATAACTGTTTATAAACTCCAATTCATCTTCTAAAGACACACATTGTTTATTGTTACTTTCGAGCTGATAACGCATTAACTGCGAAACTTTCATGATTAAATCTGGTGTTCTATCTGGAAACTCTAAACTTATTCCGTAAAGTGTATTGAATGTATTGAATAAAAAATGCGGATTTAATTGTCCTTTTAAAGAATTCAACTGCATTTCATTAAACAATAAAGTCTCATTAGTTTGTTTTCTGTGAATTCTATAGAATTTAAAAACTATAATTGGGCTCAAAATGCAAACCAAAGTTCCTAAAACACTTGCCAATTGGTACACATAACTTCTTTGATGCGAATTCTGGTACAATTGTAAAGTACTAAACATGTCGAGCGAAGTCATTTCGTATAAAACTACCGAAAATACAAACACTCCAAACAAAGTTAGAAATATATAGGTTAAAGGTTTTTTAGTTTTAAATAATATGGGTAATAAAAAGAAACGATTAAATTGGGCGTGCATGTACAAAACGCAATAAAAAAAGATGCCCATTAAGATTGAAGTTGCTGAACTAAACAGCATCCAATCATTTTTTAAGGTATATATGGTAAAAGAAAAGGCAACAACGGCAACCTCCTGCCACCACTTGTTATCTAATATGTTATCAATTTTTAAATTCATTCTTAATACTTAAATAGTTTACAAAGTAAGAACAAATATTTAATTATTATTTCCAATAAATGACGAATTGAATTGGTCATTTATTAGTGGCTTACATCATTTAACATGACATAAATCAGCTTAAGTAAAATAATTTTGTTCTATCATTTTTACAATTGAGTTATATGTATTTCAAAAAAATTACTTTATTATTTTTCTTGATTTTTGCCTCAATCGGTTATTCACAAACTCTGTCTTTAAAAGAAGCAATAAAAACAGGTCTTGAAAACTACGGTTCCATCAAAGCAAAAACCAACTACACCAATGCTTCGCGAGAAACACTTAAACAATCTCGCCGCGATTATCTGCCTAATTTAAATTTATCGGCACAACAAGATTACGGAACTATCAACGGTCAAAACGGTGCTTTGTACGGTTTTAACGGTTTAGGAACTGCATCTTCTGGACCAACGCTGCCAGAGCAAAACTGGAACTCTGCTTTTGGAGCGCTGTATTTGGTAAACATGAATTGGGATTTTTTCACTTTCGGAAAAACAAAGGAAAAAATCAATTTATCTAAAATTGATATTCAGGCGAAAGAAAAAGATTTGAATCAGGAGAAATTCCAGCAGGAAATCAGGATTTCATCGGCTTATCTAAATTTATTAGCAAGCCAGCGATTATTGATTTCACAGCAAAAAAATCTAGACCGCGCTGTAATTTTCAAAAAGACAGCTGTAGCTAGAGTTAAAAACGGATTATTGGCCGGAGTAGATTCTACTCTTGCAACTGCAGAAGTTTCTAAAGCTAAAATCGCTTTAAATCTGGCACGAAATACTGTGAAAGAACAAAACAACAAATTGGTAGATTTGATGGGTGTTGCTCCTCAGGATTTTGTAACAGATACCCTTTTTGTGAATCAAATTCCAAAAGAATTATTAATGGAAACTAAAGCAACAGACAGCTTGCATCCATTACTTCAATTGTATAAAACAAGGATTGATTACAGCGATCAGCAGGCTAAATTATACAAACGATTCTATTACCCAACTATGAGCGCTTTTGGTGTTTTACAAACACGTGCTTCTGGGTTTAATTCTAATTATTCAACAGATCAAAACTCTTTCAGTAGAAATTACTGGGATGGCGTAAATCCAGATCGTACCAATTATCTAATTGGTGTTGGAATTAGCTGGAACTTAACAACTCCATTTAGAATCAGCAAACAAGTAAATGCTCAGAAATATGTTTCTCAAGCTTTACAAGAAGAATACAACCAAGCTGACAGAGAGCTGAAATCTCAGTTGAAATTGGCCGATGATAAAATAAAAATAACGCTTGATAATTTTGCCGAAGCACCAATTCAGGTCGATGCAGCACAAAGAGCTTATTTACAAAAATCAACTTTATATAAAAACGGATTAACGGATTTGACGGATATTACGCAAACGCTGTATACCTTAAATCGTGCCGAAATCGATCGTGATATTGTAAACAACAATGTGTGGCAGTCGTTTTTATTAAAAGTAGCCGCAACGGGCAATTTTGACTTATTTATAAATGAATTTTAATTATAGATCCTAATGAATTTAATACGTTTTGCACTCCGCAAACCCATCTCCATATTAGTATTGGTAGCTGGTTTATTTTTCTTCGGAATTGGTGCCATAAAAGATATTAAGGTAGATATTCTTCCTAAGATGAATTTACCAGTAATATATATTGCACACCCGTTTGGAGGATATACTCCAGACCAAATGGAAGCTTATTTTGCTAAGAATTACGTGAATATTTTACCTTTTGCCAATGGAGTAAAATCTGTTGAAACTAAGAATGTTCAAGGGTTAATGATTATGAAATTGACCTATTACGAAAACACTAACATGGCGCAGGCAGCTGCCGAATTGAGTGCTTTGGCAAATAGGGTTCAGGCGGCGTTTCCTCCAGGATCTCAGCCACCATTTATCATCCGTTTTGATGCTTCTTCATTACCAATTGGACAATTGGTTTTGAGTAGTAAAATTAGATCAAACAACGAGTTACAGGATTTAGCCAACGTTTATGTTCGTGCTTCCTTTACTTCGATTCCAGGTTTATTATCTCCAGCACCTTTTGGAGGAAGCCCGAGAACGGTTGAAGTAAACGTAGATCCAGATTTATTACGTTCGCACAATATGACGCCAGATCAGATTGTTGAAGCCATTCGATTAAACAATCAAACTGCTCCTTCTGGAAACGTTAGAATTGGTGACAAAAACTATATTACGCCAACCAACAATACGATTAGAGACATTGCAGATTTTGAACAAATCCCGTTGTTTAAAGGTGGTGTTCAAAACTTAAAATTAGGTGATGTTGCTACTGTAAAAGATGGTGCCGATATTACAAATGGTTACGCTTTAGTAAACGGTAAACGTTCGGTTTATATTAGTATTGCAAAAGCGGGAGATGCTTCGACTTGGGATGTAGTTCAGAAATTAAAAGCAGAACTTCCTAAAATACAAAGTACATTACCAGAAGACGTAAAATTATCATACGAATTTGACCAATCAGTATATGTAATCAACTCGGTAAAAAGTTTGATTACTGAGGGAATTATTGGAGCTGTTTTAACGGGTTTAATGGTATTACTTTTCCTTGGTGACAGACGTGCGGCATTAATTGTAATTATGACAATTCCGATTTCGATTATTTCGGGAGTTTTATTCTTGAAATTATTCGGACAAACGATCAACTTAATGTCTTTAAGCGGACTTGCTCTGGCAATTGGTATTTTGGTGGATGAAAGTACGGTTACCATCGAAAATATTCACCAGCATCTTGATATGGGTAAACCCAAGGCACTCGCTATTTGGGATGCTTGTCAGGAGATTGCACTGCCTAAATTATTAATCTTATTATGTATTTTGGCCGTATTTGCACCAGCATTTACAATGGTCGGAATTCCGGGAGCTTTGTTCTTGCCTTTGGCTTTAGCAATTGGATTCTCAATGATTATTTCGTTTATACTTTCTCAGACTTTTGTACCTGTAATGGCCAACTGGATGATGAAAGAGCATGAAGTACATCATCATGGACCAGAAATAACAGATGATGAAGCTGAATTTAACGATTGCGGTTTAACTCCAGAATCTGAAAAAGATCTTATCACACAGAAAAAAGTCTTGACGAACAGAGACGATCTTGATAACAATAAAAAAATCGGTGCTTTTGAGCGTTTCAGAATCCGATTTATGAAAACCTTAGATCGTTTACTACCGCACAAAAAAGCAACGAGTTTAATTTACTTAATCGGGATTACCGCGTTTGCAGTTATAATGCTTGGTCTTATCGGAAAAGATGTTTTCCCTAAAGTAAACTCAAGCCAATTTCAGTTAAGAATGCGCGCTGCAGACGGAACACGTATCGAACGTACGGAAGAAAAATCGATTATGATTTTGAAAGAAATCACTAAAATGGTGGGTAAAGAACATGTGGGAATTACTTCTGTTTATGTGGGACAACACCCTTCTTTATTCTCCATCAACCCGATTTATCTTTTTACTGCTGGTCCTCACGAAGCTGTTTTTCAGGTGAGTTTAAAAGAGTATCATGTAGATATGGACGATTTTAAAGATGAGCTTAGAGCAAGAATCAAAAAAATTCTTCCAGATGTAAAATTGACTTTCGAGCCAATCGAATTGACAGATAAAGTTTTGAGTCAAGGTTCTCCTACTCCAATTGAAATTAGAATTGCAGGAAAAGACAAAAAACGAAATGAATTATATGCGAATCAAATCGTAGATAAACTTCAAAAAATATCTTATTTCAGAGATGTGCAAATTGGTCAGCCAATACATTATCCTGCAATGAATATTGATATCAATAGAACTCGAGCTGCAGAATTAGGTGTTGATATGAATGATATTTCGAGATCACTTATTGCTTCTACTTCATCTTCAAGATATACAGAAAAAAATAACTGGATTGATGAAAAAACAGGTTTATCGGTTGCGGTTCAGGTTCAAGTGCCGCTGAATCAAATGAAAAGTAAAACCGATATTGGAGAAATTCCGGTATTAAAAAACTCGCTTCGTCCTGTATTAAGTGACGTTGCCAAAATTACACCAGGTTTTACAAATGGAGAAAATGATAATTTAGGGGCTATGCCATACATTACTGTTACAGCCAACATTTACCAAACCGATTTAGGTACGGCATCTAAAGATGTAGCTAAAACAATAAGCGCATTGGGTGAATTACCACGTGGTTTGTTTGTTTACCCAATTGGTTTAAGTACAGTATTGAGCGAAACATTAAGTAGTTTACAGGTTGGATTATTGGTTGCCATCATTGTAATCTTCTTAATGTTAGCCGCTAATTTCCAATCATTCAAAGTATCGTTGGTAATCTTAACAACAGTTCCTGCTGTAGTTTTAGGATCATTATTAATGCTTACAATTACAGGTTCTACGTTAAACTTACAATCGTACATGGGTATCATTATGTCAGTTGGGGTTTCTATTGCAAATGCCGTATTACTGGTCACGAATGCCGAACAATTGCGAAAACGAAATGGCAATGCCTTACAATCTGCGCGTGAAGCTGCATCGTTACGTCTGCGTCCAATTATTATGACTTCTGTGGCGATGATTGCGGGAATGTTACCTATGGCAATTGGTCATGGCGAAGGTGGCGATCAGGTTTCTCCGTTAGGAAGAGCCGTAATCGGAGGATTATTATTCTCAACCTTTGCAGTATTGCTTATCTTACCGCTTATTTTTGCTTGGGCACAAGAACACACAACAACACAATCAGTTTCATTAGATCCTGAAGACCCAGAAAGCATCCATTATATCTCATCATTAAACTCAAAAAATGAAAAATAAAATAGTACAATCGACCGCAATAGTTTTTGCAGCAGTATTTTTACTAAGCAGTTGTAACTCTAAAAAAGAAGAAACTGTTACTGCAGAAATCGAACCTAAAACAGAAACTTTTCTTTTAGCCAAAGAAAAACTAACAACAGAATTACGTTTACCAGCCGAATTAACTGGTTTTCAACAAGTAGATTTATACGCTAAAGTAAGCAGTTTTGTAAAAATTTTAAAAGTTGATATTGGTTCTGAAGTTAAAAAAGGACAGCTTTTAATTGTTCTTGAAGCACCAGAAATCAGTTCGCAATTGGCTGCAGCCGAATCGAGATTAAAATCAATGGAAGCCATTTATGCTACCAGTAAAAGTACTTACAACCGTTTGTATGAAACTAGTAAAGTAGAAGGAACGATTTCTAAAAATGATTTAGAAATGGCAAACGGAAAGAAAAATTCTGATTACGCGCAATACCAAGCCGCAATTGCAGCACACAAAGAAGTTTCGATTATGAGAGGTTACCTTGAAATTCGCGCTCCTTTTGATGGTGTTGTAGCAGCAAGAAATGTCAATTTAGGAACATTTGTTGGACCAGCAGGAAAAGGATCAGATTTGCCTTTATTAACGATTCAACAGCAAGATAAATTACGTTTAGCAGTTTCTATTCCAGAATTGTACACAGGATATTTACACAAAGGTGACGAAATGAGTTTTAATGTAAAATCATTGCCTGATACTTTTAAAGCTACAATTCAGAGAATGTCTGGAGCATTAGATTTAAAACTACGTTCTGAGCGTCTAGAAATGGATGTACACAACACAAAAGGAAATTTATTACCTGGAATGGTTGCCGAAGTTATTTTACCCCTTAACGCGAAAGACAGCACATTTGTAGTTCCAAGAACCGCAGTAGTAGCTTCTGCTGAAAGTACTTTTGTAATTAAAGTCCTTAATCATAAAGCAACTAGAGTTGAAGTTAAAAAAGGAAGAGAAATTGACGATAAAGTTGAAGTTTTCGGAGATTTAAACCTTAATGATAAACTGGTAAAAATGGCCAGCGAAGAGACTAAGGAAGGCGATGTTATAAACGAATAACCTGCGTTTAGTCTTCATTTTAGTGATTACCAAAAACTGTACGCATTCTTGAATGCGGCATTCTAAATTAATTTTAGAATGCAAATTAAAATTTGCCTAAGGGACAGCACACACCAAAAGTGCTGTCCTTTTTTTATGGCTTTTTGTTTCAGGTTTCAGGTTTGTTTTGTTTCAAGTTTTCTTTGTTTCAAGTTTCAGGTTTCAGGTTTACGCAGAATTCTACACAATCTTATCATTTCGAGCGAAGGGAGAAATCGCACTAGAAACTCCGCTCCTGTTTTCTTCAATCCTTTCATTTTCCGTCTAGTCTTTCATTTCCATCCAGTTTGTCATTTCCATCCAGTTTGTCATCCTGAGGAACAAAGGATCTCCACAAGAAACTCCATAAAGTAAAACACCAAGAATTTCAACAAACAAAATTCTTCCCTAATTAAAATTATAATAATAGTAATCGAGTTACTTGTGTGATTTCTCCCTTCGCTCGAAATGACAAAATTGAGGAAAGTTGGAATCGAATTACTTACGAAGATTCTTCGTTCCTCAGAATGACAAGATTGTGGTTAACTCATTTGCTCAATTAAATCTGACAGGTTTTAAAAACCTGTCAGATTTGGCTCTAGGAATACCATAATCTTGTAATTTTTTCTAGTTTGTCATTTCCGCCTAGTTTGTCATCCTGAGGAACGAAGGATCTCCACAAGGAACTCCATAAAGTAAAGCACCAAGAATTTCAGCAAACAAAATTCTTCCCTAATTAAAATTATAAAAATAGTAATCGAGTTACTTGTGCGATTTCTCCCTTCGCTCGAAATGACAAAATTGAGCGACAATTGCAATGGAATTACTTACGAAGATTCTTCATTCCTCAGAATGACAAGATTATGGTTTACTCGTTTGATGAATTAAATCTGACAGGTTTTAAAAACCTCTCAGATTTGGCTCAAGGAATGCCTTAATCTTGTAATTTTTTCTAGTTTGTCATTTCCGCCTAGTTTGTCATCCTGAGGAACGAAGGATCTCCACAAGAAACTCCATAAAGTAAAGCAC
>NZ_WMID02000011.1 GCF_009711165.2 Flavobacterium sp. MC2016-06
AAAATCTAAAATCTAAAATCTAAAATCTAAAATCTAAAATCTAAAATCTAAAATCTAAAATCTAAAATCTAAAATCTAAAGATCTTTTCTATACGTTTTTCTCTGACAATGAATTTTTGGGTCAAAGTTTTTCCAAAGAAGGTGAATTGCCGTGTTTTCGGCCAATTCTGGAGTTCTAATACAATTTTGAATTCCTTTTTCTGAAAAAGTTTTAAAATATTCATCAAAAATAATAGCAGTAACACCTTTGTTTTGATAATCTGGGTGAACTCCAATTAAGTAAAAAACAACATCTTTACTCTTTTTTCTAGCTCTCAACAAATGAATAAATCCAAACGGAAAAAGTTTTCCTTTTGCTTTCTGTAAAGCCTCAGAAAAACTTGGCATTACAATGCTAAAAGCAACTAGATTATCGTCTTTATCAACCACAAATTTGATGTATTCGGGATTTATAAAGCTAATGTATTTCTTTTTAAAATATTCTTTTTGAACGTCAGAAATAGCAACAAACGAGGCTAAATTGGCATAAGATTCATTAAATAAATCAAACATTTTATCTACATGCGGCATAATGTCTTTTGTTTTGGTAAAAACAAGCGATCTTAAACCGTAACGTTTTTTGATTAATTCTTGAGCTTTCAAGAAAAATTCTGGTTTTACATTAGAAAAAGGAAAGATACTTTCGATATATTCTTTCTCAACCTGAAAGCCTAATTGTTCAAAATGAGTTACATAATAAGGATTATTATACCAAGTAATCATAGTTCCCATTTGGTCGTAACCTTCTGTAAGAACTCCAACTTTATCTAAGTTAGAAAAACCCATTGGGCCTTCAACATGTTCTAAGTTGTTCTGTTTTCCTAGTTCGTAAACTTTCTCCAATAAAGCTTTAGTAACTTCGATATCATCAATTACATCAAACCATCCAAAACGAACTTTTCTTTTATGCTGATTATTTACTTCTGCCCAATTGATGATAGCTGTAATACGACCAACAATTTCATCATTTTTATAAGCCAGATAAAAATAAGCTTCGGCATTATCAAAAGCAGGGTTTTTTGTTTTATCAAAAGACTCTAATTCGTCTGCAATTATAGGTGGTACCCAATATGGATTATTTTGGTACAGCGAAAACGGGAATTTGATATATTCGGTTAATTCTTTCTTGGTTTTGGCTTCTTTTATTGTAATCATTTAAAACTGTATTGTAAAAATTCTTTTCGTTAAGAAAAGGCAGGTTATTAAAATTTATTCATATTTAGCTTTACGCTTTCTTTCTTGTTCTTGATAATCTGTTTCTTTTTTATCTTTACCATCTTTTAGATTATCTTTGTTCTTTTGGGCTTTTTTATCAGCTTTAAATTCCATTTGTTTTTCTTTATAGCTTGCGTCATAACGCCAAGAAACTCCAACACCGCCATAAAATATCGAAGGCGTACTTTTAAAATTTGTACTTAAAGAAGCATCAACCTGCAGGTTAGAATTAATTAAATAAGCAGCTCCTCCACGAACAATCGCATCGCTGTAAAAATCACTTTTGTAACCTTGATTTTCTACAAAACCAGACCATTTATCATTAAATCCGTGTGTTAAAGTTAAGACATAACCATAACTTGGATAATCTGTTGTGATATAATCTGCAATAATATTGGTAACAAAAACCCATTTTCCACCGCCAAAAAGATTTTGTGTAATTAAGGCTACTTTTGGTGAAACGCTGAATTGCGGAGTGAAAAAATAAGGATTGTCTGCTCCCACAAAATTTGCTCCAGCAAATACCGAAACTGCAGGAATTAGCGAATGCCAGTCAAATTTATGATTGGCTTTGTAACTGTAAATATTCTTTGTTCTTTCGTAATTTTTAAAAGGATCGTAGATCAAATATTTAGCACCTAAGACAGTTTGCCTGAAATTATTTTTTTTGTAGCTGGTGTAAGGAGTATCAAAATGTTCCATTTGATACTCTAAATCTAGAATAAATTCTAATTTTTCGAGTAAAGCGCCATATCGGAGCGTTAAATCGGTACCAAAACCACTGGCATCATAATTTAATAAGTCGTGTTTCTCTTTAATACCGTAAACTCCAAGTTCAGCCTGAATAACTGATTTTCCAACTGCATAAGCAGACATTGTTTCTCCTGGGCGGTTTGAGTTGATTACATCGGTGTATTGTGCGAAAAAAAATTGTGGTGCAAACAAAATTGCAGTAAAAATAAAGTTCTTAATTTTTAACATAAACGTGTTTTTGGATTAAAAAGTAATAACGCATTTCAAATGTACTATATTTTATTATTTATTTAAGATTGATATTTTAATTTTAAACAATGGATTTATTAATTTTGGAAAAAAATTAAACAATTATGCAAGAAGCATCTTTTTCAGGTTTAATAAGAGCTATTGTTTACATGGTAGCATTTTATTATATTTTTAAATTTTTAGCTAGAATCTTTTTGCCAGTATTGGTAAAAAAAGCAGTTGAAAAGGCAGGAGAGAATTTTCAAAAACAACAACAATATTACAATCAGAATAATTCAGCACAAGGAACCTACCGCAATAACGATGAGATAATCATTGATACTGCGAATGCAAAAAATCCTCGTGAGACCAAAAAAATTGGTGATTATGTTGATTACGAAGAAATAGATTAGATTTGTGTCCTGAAATTAGGATTCATCATTTAACCCAAACCAGCCAAAATTGAAAATAGTAAATAAGTTCTATCCGCATGCCCTTGTTATATTGGGCTTTATTCTCGTTTCTTTAATTTATTTTTATCCAGTATTACAAGGAAAACAAATTTTCCAGTCGGATATTGCTCAATACACCGGAATGGCAAAAGAGCAAAATGACTTTAGAGCGACAGAACATACAGAACCTTATTGGACCAATTCTGCTTTTGGCGGTATGCCAACGTATCAATTAGGAGCTAATTACCCTAATGATTACATTGGTAAATTAGATGATGCTTTACGTTTTTTACCACGTCCGGCAGATTATCTATTCTTATACTTTTTAGGTTTTTATGGATTGCTGTTAGTTTTAAAAACAGATCCATTAAAAGCTTTTATAGGCGCAGTTGCGTTTGGTTTTTCTACTTATTTAATTATCATTCTAGGAGTTGGGCATAATGCCAAAGCCCATGCAATTGCTTATATGCCGCTTGTAATTGCTGGATTTATACTCGTCTTTCAGAAAAAATACATTTGGGGAGGTTTACTCACCATGTTTGCAGTAGCTTTAGAAGTAAATGCAAACCACTTTCAGATGACCTATTATCTATTGATTTTCTTATTGATACTTTCTGGTTATTATGCTTTTAATTACATTAAAGAAAAAGAATACAAGCCCCTTTTAATTTCGTTTGGAGTTTTGGCAGCAGCAGGAATCTTTGCTATTGGTGCCAACGCAACAAATTTGATGGCTACAAGCGAGTATGCTAAATTTAGTACACGAAGCAACAGCGAATTGACTTTTAATCCTGACGGAACTAAAAAAGTAAATGAGAATGCTTTAAGCAGAGATTATATTACAGAATACAGTTATGGAATTGCAGAGAGTTTTAACTTAATTGCGCCAAGACTTTTTGGAGGTTCTAACCACGAAAATGTTGGTTCAGACAGCAGTATGTATTCGTTTATGACAGAGCAGGGAGTTCCTGCTGGACAAGCGCAGGATTTTGTATCGGGAATGCCAACCTATTGGGGAGATCAGCCTATTGTTGCTGCGCCTGCTTACATAGGAGTTGTTGTTTTCTTCCTAGGTGTTTTAGCTTTATTTATTGATGATAGAAAGATTAAATATGTATTTCTTTCGGGAGCCTTATTTTCATTAATACTTTCTTGGGGAAAAAATTTCTCATTACTGACAGATTTCTTTATTGATTATGTTCCGATGTATGATAAATTTAGAGCAGTATCTTCTATTCAAGTTATTTTAGAATTATGTTTCCCAGTTTTGGCAGTTATGGGAATTCAATCTTTCTTTAAAGCAAAAGACGAACCAAAACAACAGCAGAAAGCTTTAATACAGACTGGAGTTTTTGGTATTGGAATCCTAGTGATTTTAGTAATTGCTAAAGGATTTTTTCATTTTACAGGAAGTAACGATGCTTATTATTTACAAAGTTACGGACCAGGTTTTATAGATGCTTTAAAAGCAGACAGAATGACGTTGTATTCTGCAGATTTACTGCGTTCTGGATTCTTTATCGTAATTACTTTTGGAGCTTTATGGCTGTTTATTAAAAATAAATTCTCTCAGACTACAACTTTAATCATTGTGGGTGTTTTAATGATTTTTGATTTGGTTTTTGTAGATAAAAAATATGTTTCGGCAAAAGATTTTCTCAGTCCAGTAGAAATTGCTGCTCCATTTCAAGAAACTCCTGCAGATGCTCAAATTTTGCAAGACACAACACATTATAGAGTTTTTGAAGTAAGCGGAAATATGTCAAGCGCTCGTGCATCTTACTTTCATAATTCTATTGGAGGTTATCATGCTGCAAAACCTAGAAGAATGCAGCAGTTATTTGATTACCAAATTGCTAAAAATAACTTAGAAGCACTTAATATGTTAAATGTTAAGTATGTTATTCAGACCGATAAAGAAGGAAAAGAAATTCCGACTATAAATCCTGATGCTAACGGAAATGCTTGGTTTGTAAGCGATCTTAGATTGGTTAATAACCCAGATGCAGTAATGAAAGCTTTAGATCATTTAGATACTAAAAATGTGGCAGTTTTTAATGTTCGTGAGCATGAAGGTAAATTTAAAAATGCGCGTTTAAAGAAAGCTTGGGATACAACAGGAACTATTAAAGTAATAGAATACAAACCAAACTATATTAAATATAAATCGGATAATGCCAAAGATGGTTTAGCAGTATTCTCTGAGATTTATTATAAAAACGGATGGAATGCCTATGTAGATGGTAAACTAACAGATCATTTTCCTGTAGATTATGTTCTAAGAGCGATGGAAGTTCCGGGTGGAAAACATACGATTGAGTTTAAGTTTGAACCTCAGGTAGTAAAAACTGGAGGAACAATTACATTAGCGAGTTCTGTTGTAATGTTACTGCTGTTGATTGGCGGTATTTATTACGAAAGAAAAAATTTAAAGATTGAGAATTCGTAAATAACAATCTAAGAGATGAAGATTTTGAACACTTTACAGTCTAAAGTTTTTACAATTATAGCTCTCTTAGTTTTAGATTTAATAGTCTTTGTTTTCTGCGGCCTTTTTATGATGGGATATGATGACTTTTATAAAGAAAGTCAAGGAGCATATTTTAGTTTTTCTAGTATGGAAACTAAATATAAGATAGTATGGGTTTTTTATAACTTTTGGTTAGTTTTAAATGGTCTTTTATTATTATATGTTTTGTTCCAATTGTACAAGAAATTGATTCTAAAAAAGGTGTGATGATTCTAATAACTTCTAAATTTGCATTTTTAAACATTAAACCAATTTTTTCTTGGAACAAAAAAAACTCTTAATAATTACCTATTATTTTCCGCCTGCGGGAGGGCCAGGTGTACAGCGCTGGTTGAAATTTGTAAAGTATTTACCAGAATTTGGTGTACAGCCCATTGTTTATGTTCCAGAAAATCCAACTTATCCAATAGTTGACGAAGGTTTAGTAAGCCAAATATCAGATAAAGCAGTAATTCTTAAAAATAAAATTTGGGAGCCGTATCAATTGGCTTCTATTTTTTCGAAAAATAAAACCAAGAAAATCAGTTCTGGAATATTTCCTCAAAAGAAAAAACAGACCTTTTTAGACAAAACCTTTCTTTGGGTTAGAGGTAATTTGTTTATTCCAGATGCGCGAGTTTTTTGGGTAAAACCTTCCGTAGCTTATTTAGAAAAATATATCAAAGAAAACAATATAGATACCATTGTTACATCTGGCCCGCCGCACAGTCTGCATTTGATAGGCTTAGAATTAAAAGAAAAGCTTAATGTAAAGTGGTTTGCCGACTTTCGTGATCCTTGGACAACAATTGGATATCATAAAGCTTTGCGTTTGTCAAGTTATGCCGCTAAAAAGCATAAAAAACTAGAGCACAAAGTACTTAATTCGGCAGACACTATTATTGTTACCAGTAAAACTACAAAAGCCGAATTTCAGGCGATTACTAATAAACCTATTTCGGTAATTACAAACGGTTACGATATCGAGAATGTCGAAAAACAGACTTTAGATACCAAATTTACTTTGGCGCATATTGGTTCCTTTTTATCAGACAGAAATCCTCAATTTTTATGGGAATGTCTGGTTGAATTATTAAATGAAATTCCAGAGTTTAAAACCCATTTAGAAATTAAATTAATTGGTGCTGTAAGTCAAGAAGTATTAGATGCAATCGCTCAGTTTAATCTGAACGATTATCTAAATCTTTTAGGATATGTTTCGCATCATGAAGCGATTGCACATCAAAAAAAATCGCAGGTTTTACTTCTTATCGAGATAAATTCAGAAGACACAAAAAGCATTATTCCAGGAAAATTATTCGAATATATGGTGTCTAATCGCCCAATAATTGCAATTGGCCCGCAAGGTTCAGATTTTGCCGATATAATTAAGGAAACAAATACAGGAGTATTTTTTGATTATTCTGAAAAAGCGAAGTTAAAAAGTGTAATTTTGGACTTTTATAATCAGTTTTTGGAAGGGAAATTACAAGCTAATGGTGTTGGTTTACAACAATATTCAAGAAAAAACCTAACCAAACAATTAGCACAGTTGATTAATGGTTTTTAAATAAATCTAAAATCTACAATTTAAAATCTACAATCAAGAAATGGGTATTGTCTTAAATCAGTCTTTCAAAAATACTATAATAACTTATTTTGGCTTCGGAATTGGAGCTATCAATACACTTTATTTATATCCAATTTTTCTTGGTTCAACATTTTACGGTTTAACTAATTATATAACTTCCTCTGCAAATGTCATTATGCCGTTATTTGCTATTGGAATGCAAAATACATTGGTAAAATTCTATTCCCAGTACAAAACCGACGAAGAAAAATCTCGTTTTTTATCCTTTACGGTTTTATTTCCAATGCTTTTAATAATTCCTTTATTATTAATTGGAGTCTTATTTTACGATGATATTTTATTCTTTTTATCAAAAAAGAATGCCATTGTTAAAACTTATATTTGGCTGATCCCATTTATTGGGTTATGTATGGCTTATTTCGAAATTTTTTATGCCTGGGCTCGTGTACACATGCACTCTGTTTTTGGTAATTTTATAAAGGAAGTTGGTTTAAGATTGTTCTCCTTGTTTTTGTTAATAGGAGTATATTTCAAATGGCTTACTGTCGAAGGATTTGTATATGCAACAGCGGGCTTGTATTTTTTAGCTTTTTTGGTCACTATGTTTTATGCTTTTAGTATTCAAAAACCCACTTTTCAATTTACAAGACCAGTAAATACTAAAGACATATTAGTATATACATTTTATATTATATTATCTGGAAGTGTTGCTAATTTGCTTTTAGATGGAGATAAAATGATACTGAATCAATATATGATCATCGACAATATTGCGTTTTATTCTGTTGCAACATATATTGCTCTCGTTATCTCGGTACCAAGTCGTGCAATGCATCAAATTGTATACCCAATTACAGCTAAATTAATGCATGAAAACAAACACGATGAACTAAATACATTATACAAGAAAACCTCCATAAATCTACAGTTTGTAGGTGGTTTTGTTATGCTATGTATTTTTGTAAATATTAATCAGCTTTACGAATTGGTTCCTGATGAATATAGAGGCGGAATTCCTGTTGTATTTATGATTGGAATGTCTAAATATTTTGATTTGATTTTAGGGAATAATAATGCCATTATTTTTAATACTAAGTATTACCGAATGGTTTTATATTTAGGATTAATGCTTGTTTTTTTGACCTTTGTTTTAAACATGATTTTTATTCCTAAATGGGGAATCTTTGGTTCTGCATTTGCCACATTATTATCAATTACTTTGTATAGTTTAGCAAAGCTGCAGTTTGTGGTTAAAAAACTTCATTTATACCCGTTTACAAAGCAAACTATACATTCTATTCTAGTAACTTTTGCTTTGTTTTTGGTGTTTTATTTCTGGGAGTTTCCATTCTATCAATTGATTAGTATTGCTTTAAAATCGATTTTAGTAACTATTGCTTACATTTATATAAACTATAAGTTTAAAATCTCACCAGATATCAACAATGTTATTAATACGCTTTTAAGAAAAGTAGGAGTTAAAATTTAACACGATTTTTCTAGAAAAATTAGGGGTAATTTAAAAACGAGTCTTTTTTGTTTTTATATTTGTTAGAAAGGATAATTAACTTATTTCTAATAAGATATGAAAAAAAGAGTAGTTTGTTTTCTAGCGTTCTTCATTGTAATTTTTTCTCCTGTCACTCTTGCTCAAAATACGAAGCAGCAAGAGCCGATAAAAAGAGCCGAAGCAGTAAAATTAAAAGGATATCCAATAAGCCCTTTTAGAGACACACTTTTTTATGTTTATAATAAAGTAGGTTCTTTTTCTGCCGAAAATCGTGCGAGTGCAATCACAGATAAAATCAAGAAACTTTACGAAGATTCTTTTTTTGAAACCGATTCTATAAAAATTGTCCCTTCAGACATTTCACATGATATAGTCTATAAAAATGATTTTGTAGTTATGTCTGTTTTGGATATTGATGGCAAAGCCGAAAATCATTCCGCTGTTTATATCGCCAAGCGAAATTTAGCATTAATAAAGAAAGCCGTCATTTATCAGAACGAAAACTATTCGCAGCTTCCAAAACGATTAGGATATACAGCGCTTTTAGTTTTGATTATCGGTTTTATTTTGTTTTTAGTCGGTAAGATTTTCAATAAAATAAAAGTTTATATCTTAAGAAAAAGTGACAAGTACTTTACAGGTTTTACCTATAATAACATTACAATTCTTTCTCCACAAAAACAGCAGTTTGTTGTAATGCGATTTTATGGTTTTATTAAAATCGTAACCTTGATTCTGATTGTTTATTTTTCGCTGCCTATTTTATTCAGTATTTTTCCGGCCACAAAAGAATATACCACCACCTTATTGCGATGGGTTCTTACGCCTGCAAAAATTGCTTTTATGGGTTTTGTTGGTTTTCTGCCAAGTTTATTTGCTATAATTGTTATCATTGTTATATTCAAATACGTTTTAAAAATCATTAAATTTTTCTTTGATGAAATAAAAAAAGAAAACATAAAAATTGACGGTTTTTATAGTGATTGGGCAATGCCAACCTTTAATATCGTTCGTTTTTTAATGCTGGCCTTTATGCTGGTGATACTTTTTCCGTATTTACCGGGTTCAGATTCTCCAATATTCAAAGGAGTTTCGGTATTTGTAGGAGTTCTGTTTTCATTAGGATCATCAAATGCCATTGCCAATATGGTAGCAGGATTAGTAATTACCTATATGCGCCCGTTTAAGATTGGCGATTTTATTAAAATAGGAGATGTAAGCGGAGAAGTGATTGAAAAAACAGCTTTAGTTACTAGAATAAGAACGCCAAAATTTGAAGATATAACCATTCCAAATGCGACAGTATTATCAAGTACATCAACCAATTTTTCGGCAAATACCAAACAATCTACAAATGGTTTATTGATACACACTACCGTTACGATTGGATATGATGTACCATGGAAAGACATTCATAAGGCTTTGATTGATGCTGCTCTAAAAACAGAATTAACAGAGCAGACACCGCCTCCGTTTGTCTTGCAGACTAGTCTAGACGATTTTTATGTTTCTTATCAGGTGAATGTTTATACAAAAGAACCCAATAAGCAGCCAAGGATTTATTCGTCTTTACATCAGAATATTCAAGATTCTTTTAATGCCGTCGGAATTGAGATCATGTCACCGCATTATGCATCATTGCGCGATGGTAATAAAACAACAATTCCTGAGAATTATCTTGACAATAACTACGAAACTCCGCCGTTTGTATTTAAAGATAAAATCTAACTAATTGATTTAGTGACTTTAAAAATAAAAAATTTAACAGTTATTTTATCTGTAGTTAATACAATAAAAACTAACTTTATGTTTTGGAATTAATAACACTTTTTTGATTCTGTTAAGAATAAAGTAACAAAATCACCAAAAGTGGGTATTGCGACATCTATTTTTTCTTTCTAATTTCGCCCAATATTAGCAAGAAAATGATTAAGAATCATGAATTGCATAAAATGAAATTAATTTAAATCAAATTTTAGCTTATGAGAAGGAGCCAGCCTGCCAAAGAACAAAGCTTACAAGTATTCTCTAATATGATTTCAAACAAGATTCATAACGGATTTACGCTGGAAGAGCGAAATGATGAATTCCTTTTTGCTGTTTTGTCAAAAGGAGGAAAGGTGGTTAATCACGGCTTAAACTTTCTTATATTTTGCCTAACTTTAGGATTATGGTCATTTGCATGGCTTTATCTTACTTTTGAGGCTTCAAAACAGAAAAAAGTATTAGTAGCTATTGATGAAGATGGTTTTCCTTTTGAAGAAAAATGTCTAGTAGCTTAGAATATTTAAAGGAAATTCCAAATTTTTTAAATTCCAAATTCCAAATTTTTAGAAAAAATGCTTTTCTATATTAAACTGAGCTCAGTTAAAATTGGAATTTGGAATTTAAAAAATTTGGAATTTTTTCATTAAACTAAGTTCAATCAAATTGGAATTTGGAATTTAAAATATTGGAATTTGGAACATTGGAATTTGGAATTTAAAAAATTTTGGAATTTTATCCTAAATTTTGTCCTTCAAATAAACTGCCGTTACCGATTCTTTTACTTTTACAATATCTTCTGGCGTTCCTACAGCTAATAAATGCCCACCATTTTCACCACCTTCAGGGCCTAAATCAATAATCCAGTCGGCACATTTTATTAAATCAAGATTATGTTCGATTACAATAATCGAATGTCCTTTTTCTATTAAAGCATCAAACGAAGCCAATAATTTTTTGATGTCATGAAAATGCAGTCCCGTTGTAGGTTCATCAAATACAAATAAAGCTTTGTCTTTTGTCGCACCTTTTACAAGAAACGAAGCTAATTTAATACGCTGCGCTTCACCACCGGAAAGAGTAGAAGAAGATTGTCCTAATTGTACATATCCTAAACCAACATCTTGAAGAGGCTGTAATTTTTGAGTAATCTTAGCTTGTTTATTTTTTTCGAAAAATTCGATAGCATCATCAATAGTCATCGTTAAGATGTCATTGATATTTTTGTCATCAAAATAAATTTCTAAAATCTCCTTTTTAAAACGTTTTCCGCCGCAAGTTTCACAAGGAAGCTGCACATCGGCCATAAAGACCATTTCAACGTTTATAGAACCTTCTCCTTTACAAGTTTCGCATCGGCCGCCATCAACATTAAAAGAAAAATGTTTAGCCTGATACCCTCTTATTTTTGATAATTTTTCTTTTGCATACAAATCACGAATATCATCGTAAGCTTTGATGTACGTAACCGGATTAGATCGCGAGCTTCTTCCAATTGGGTTTTGATCTACGTATTCGATATGTTTAATCTGCGAAAATGAACCAGAAATCTCCGTAAACTGACCTGCTTTTTCGGCAGCATTTTCTAGTTTCTTCTGCATCGCAGGAAACAAAATCTTCTTGATTAAAGTACTTTTTCCACTTCCAGAAACTCCGGTAATAACGGTTAAAACATCTAAAGGAAAAGTGACATTAATATTCTTTAAGTTATTTTCTCGTGCGCCAATAATATCAATATGATTCTTAAATTTTCGTCTCTTTTTAGGAACAGAAATTTCTAAATCTCCATTCAAATATTTAGCCGTCAAAGAGTCAGATTTCAGAATTTCGTCATAAGTGCCCTGCGCCACAAGATTTCCTCCAAAAGTTCCTGCTTCTGGACCAATATCGATAATCATATCGGCAGCCTTCATGATATCTTCATCGTGTTCCACCACAATTACCGTATTGCCTAAATCACGAAGTGAAAGCAAAACCTTAATCAAACGTTCAGAATCTTTAGGATGTAAACCAATACTTGGTTCATCGAGAATGTACATAGAACCAACCAAACTACTTCCGAGAGAAGTCGCAAGATTGATACGCTGTGATTCACCTCCAGAAAGCGTTGCAGAATTTCTATTTAGAGTCAGATAATCTAATCCAACTTCGGTTAAGAACGACAAACGATTGTTGATTTCGATCATCAAACGTTTTGCAATCTGTTGTTCGTAAACATTTAGTTCGATATTTTTGAAAAAAGTAACCAAATGTTTAATAGGTAAATCAACTAAGTCAGAAACCGTTTTACCATTTATTTTTACATAAGAAGCTTCTATGCGTAAGCGTTTTCCCTTACAGACATGACATTTTGTTTTCCCGCGGTAACGAGATAACATCACACGATTTTGAATCTTATAATTTTTTTCTTCTAATTCTTTAAAGAAATCATTCAAACCCTGAAAATATTGATTTCCTTTCCAGATTAAATCTTTTTGATCTTCTGTAAGCTGAAAATAGGGTTTATGTATTGGGAAATCAAATTTGTAAGCATGTTTAACCAATTCGTCTTTATACCAGCTCATACTTTCGCCGCGCCACGGATAAATGGCACTTTCAAAAACAGAAAGAGAAGTATTAGGAACAACTAGATCAGAATCAATACCAATTATATTTCCATAACCTTCGCAAACTGGGCAGGCTCCGTATGGATTATTAAAACTGAATAAATGCACATTTGGCTCTAAAAAAGTAATGCCGTCCAATTCGAAATTATTCGAATACGAAAACTTTTTATCAGCGTTTAATTCCTGTAAATAACAAATTCCTTTCCCTTCAAAAAAAGCTGTCTGCACAGCGTCGGCCAGACGATTGTAGAATTCTTCTTCCTCTTTAACAACAATTCTATCAATAATCAGCAAAATATCTTTGTTGTCAAATTGATGTAAATCTGAAGCAGCAAATTCATCCAGACGAATCATTTCGTTATTCACCAAAATACGAGCAAAACCTTGCTGCAAAAGCACTTTTAGCTTGTCCTCGAGCAAACGCCCTTCTTCTAAATGTATAGGCGCTAATAAAAGCCATTTACTGTCAATTTCTAACGTTTTTACATCTGCAACAACATCGGTAACCGTATTTTTTTTGACTTCTATACCTGAAATTGGCGAATACGTACGACCAATTCTGGCGTACAAAAGTTTCATATAATCGTAAATCTCGGTAGAAGTTCCAACTGTAGAACGAGCATTGGTTGTATTTACTTTTTGCTCAATTGCAATGGCAGGCGCAATACCTTTTATGTATTCCACTTTTGGTTTATCTAAACGTCCCAAAAACTGACGTGCGTAAGAAGATAAACTCTCTACGTAACGGCGCTGCCCTTCGGCATATAAAGTATCAAAAGCCAAACTCGATTTACCTGATCCTGAAAGACCTGTAATAACGACTAGCTTGTTTCTTGGAATGGCTACATCTACATTTTTTAAATTATGTACTTGTGCGCCTTTAATGATAATATTATGTTTCGGGTCGAGTGTAGAAAGATCGATTTGCATAAAAAAAGTCAATTTTTACAAAAGTAATCAATTTTGAATTGAGTTTTGTTAATGACTCTGACCCAATTTGTAACAGAATTTATTTAGAGATCTTCGTTTTTTTGTTTTGCTATTTTTTTTACTAAAAATTTCTTATATCAGTATAAAATAAGCTATTTTAGAACTGTTTTTATATGCTATTAATACGCTGTCATGATTTTTTTAACACATAGAAACATAGATTTTATTTAAAAATAAGAAGGTAAAAAGGAAATTCATTTCTCTCACATAGGCGCTGTTTCAATGTGATTGAGTTAACTATAGCAAAAAAAGTTTCACGCAGTCCCGATAGCTATCGGGAGCAGATTTAAGCGGAAAAAGAATAAAAAAAATCTGCTAAAATCTGTGGAATCTGCGTGAAAAAATATTTTAACCTAATAACATTTAGTATGCTATGTGTGTGTTAAATAAATGAAATGCCTTTTTTAAAGTTATAGAATCTATGTTTCTATGTGTTGAAATAATTATGCTCAACAGGTTTTTTATATTAAATTAATACTACTGTAAATTTGAAAACTAAACTTTCTGTCTTACTTTTTTTGATGAGTTATTTCCTTTTTGCTCAGGAGTTTCCGCCAATTGTTAAATATTCATCGTCTGTTTACGGTGCCGGAAATCAGAGTTGGATGATTTCTCAAGACGATCAGAATTATTTGTATTTTGCTAATAACGACGGGCTTTTGGAATATAACGGAACGAATTGGCAGTTGTATCCAGCGCCAAACGAAACCATTATCAGATCGGTAAAAGTAATTGGAAACAAAGTGTACACAGGCTGTTACATGAATTTTGGTTTTTGGACGAGATTGTCCAACGGAAAGCTGAAATATACTTCGCTCAGCGATACGATAAAAGATAAAATTCTAGACGACGAACAGTTTTGGAACATTCTGAAATACGATCAATGGATTTTGTTTCAATCTCTAAACCGAATTTATATTTACGATACTAAAACAGGTAAGTTTAAAATCATTGCGCCTAAAAACGGCGTTGTAAAATCGTTTGCTGCCAAAAATGCCATTTATTTTCAAACGGTAAAAGAAGGTCTTTTTGAAATTGAAAGCGGTAAAGCAAAACTAGTTTCGGACAATCCGATTCTTAAAAAATTTACGATTGTCAATGTATTTCCAATAGACGAAGGTTTATTGATTCAAACACAATTAGATGGAATTTATACTTTAATCGGGAATACTTTAACTCGTTTTGCTACAGATGTTGATGCCGAATTGAAAGCCAGCTTTGTGTACAGCAGCCAATTATTGCAAGACGGAAGTTTTGCGCTGGGAACGGTTTCTAACGGAATTTTTATTTTATCGGATAAAGGAAAATTAAAATACCATATTTCTCAAAGTAAAGGATTGAGCAATAATACAGCATTGTCGCTTTTTGAAGATAAAGACCAAAATTTATGGGCTGGACTTGATAATGGTATTAATTGTATCAATATTCAATCGCCTGTGCATAGTTTTACAGACGATACAGGAGTTTTAGGAACCGTTTACGCTTCGGCAGTTTTTAACGGAATGCTGTATGTAGGAACCAATCAAGGTTTGTTTTGCAAGCAGAATCAAAGTAACGCCGAGTTTAAGTTTATAAACGGAACAAAAGGTCAGGTTTGGTCACTTTTTGTATATGATAATACGCTTTTCTGCGGGCACGATTCTGGAACTTTTATTATAAACAATGATTCGGCTAGAAGTATTTTTTCGGCTTCTGGAAGCTGGAAATTTGAACCTGTTCCAAATAATAAAAATCAGCTGCTTCAAGGAAATTATTACGGAATTTCGGTTTTAGAAAAAGTAAACAATCAATGGATATTCAAGAACAAAATTACTGGGTTTGATTATTCGTCTCGTTATTTTGAAATCGCTGATAATTTTGATCTTTATGTAAGTCACGAATACAAAGGGATTTTTAGATTGAAATTGGATAAGTCGCTGCAAAAAACGCATGGATTTTATACCTATAAATCACCTCTAAAAGGAAAGAATGCAAGTTTAACCAAATTTAATAATTCCATTTATTATGCTTACAAAGGCGGTATTTTTAAATTAAACCCTAGAACAAAACTTTTTGAGAAAGATGGTTTATTAAGCTCTATTTTCGAGAAAGACGAATATACTTCTGGTAAACTTATTGTAGATAATTCGAATAAAATCTGGCTGTTCTCAAAAAACTACATTCATTATTTTTCTGCCAGCAAACTCAGCAGTCAATTAAAGCAGAATGTAATTCCGATTCCATCATCCTTAACCAATTCTATGCTCGGTTATGAGAATATCACTCAAATTTCAAAATCGACTTATTTAATTGGAACAACAGACGGCTATTATACTTTAAATATTGACGATTTGAGCTTTAAAAACTATACCGTTTTTATTACCGATATAGAGACCAATAAACAAAATGAAACGCTTAAGAATGCCGATATTTTAAATGAAGGTGAATTTCATGCAAATGAAAACAACATTACGTTAAACTATACCGTTCCAGAATACAATAAATACATTAATTCTGAATATCAATATTCGTTAGAAGGTTTTCAGAACGAATGGAGTGAATGGAGTACCAAAGCAACGGTTAATTTTAAAAATCTTTCACCAGGAAAATATACTTTTAGAGTAAGAGCGAAATATGCTAATACAATCTTGCAGAATACAGCGGTGTACACTTTTGTAGTTTTAAAACCTTGGTATCTGACTAATCTGGCTTGTTTTGTTTATTTCTTGATTATGCTCGCTGGTGCTTATTTTATAAATAAAGCTTATCATAATTTTTACCGCAAGCAGGAAGAAAAATTAATAGAAGAAAATAACCTGCTTTTGGAGATTAAGGAGCTTGAAAATGAACAGCAGTTAATGAAGCTGCGAAACGAACAGCTTTCGCTGGATGTGGACAATAAAAATCGCGAATTGGCAGTTTCTACCATGAGTTTAAACAGTAAGAACGAATTGCTGGCTTTTATAAAAGACGATTTGAAGAAAACCAATCAAAATGACAACAGCAGTAATATCAAATCTGTCATTAGTACCATTAATAAAAACATAACCGAAGAGGATTCTTGGAAAATATTTAAGGAAGCTTTTGATAATGCAGATAAAGATTTCCTGAAAAGAATAAAACAACTACATCCTGTACTAACACCAAACGATTTAAGACTTTGTGCTTATCTGCGATTGAATCTTTCTTCAAAAGAAATTGCACCGCTTTTTAACATCTCGGTTAGAAGTGTCGAAATAAAAAGATATCGTTTGCGCAAGAAAATGGATTTACAGCACGAAATCGGTTTAGTAGAATATATTCTCGCTGTATAGTACAGCAAAAATTACCTCAAAAAAACTATACATTACCTCAACATTAACCTTTTGTTGGGGTTTTTTGTTGTATTTGTTAAAAAAATTAACATTCTGATTTTATAGTTAAACAAGGATTTGTTTTGCGATATATTCAATTCAGGTATGTTTTTTTTATGATGTATGTTTTTTGTTGAGGTTAATTTTGTCGTATTCTTAAACGAATGGAATAAATTTATCTTTCAATAAAAACTAACTAATTATGAAATCTAAATTATTACAAATGGTATTGCTGCTGTTTACATCTTTTGCATTTTCGCAGAACTTTGATGTAAACGGAACTGTACTTGATGGCTCAGGTTTATCACTGCCTGGCGTAAATGTAAAAGTTAAAAATTCGGCACAAAGTACAACCACAGACTTTGACGGATCTTTTAAATTATCGGGTATCCCAAAAGGAACCGTAATTGTATTCAGTTATATAGGTTTCCGTACACAAGAAGTTGTAGTAGAGGGAACTAAAGTTACTGTAAAAATGAGCGACGATGCTAAGTCGTTAGACGAAGTTGTTGTAATTGGTTACGGAAGCCAAAAAAAGAGAGAAGTTACAGGTGCTGTTGCAGTTCTTGACAGTAAAACGCTTGATATCTTGAAACCAACAAGAATAGAGCAGGCTTTACAAGGAACTATTTCGGGTGTAAACGTAACGACACAATCTGGAGCGCCGGGTGCGCCGCTGGATATTCGTATTCGTGGTATAGCCACAAATGGTGAAAACAGACCAACCGTAATTATTGATGGTTATGTTGGAGATTTAGGCTTATTGAGCCCGAACGATATTGAAACCATTACGGTTTTAAAAGATGCTCAAGCAGCCATTTATGGAACTATTGGAGCAAACGGAATCATTTTGGTTACGACTAAAATGGGTAAAAAGAATTCTAAAACCAGAGTTTCTTTCAACAGTTCTGCAGGTTTTCAGGAAACATCTAGAAAATTACCAATGCTGAATGCTACAGAATATGCGCTTTTATTAAACGAAAGTTATTCTAACGGCGGTAGAGCACTTCCTTATCCAAATGTAAGTGGTTTAGGAAAAGGCACTAATTGGCAGGATGAAGTTTTCCAGAAAGGTGTTCCTATTATCAATAACGATTTGACTATTTCTGGAGGTTCAGATAAAATTACGTACTCTATAAGTGGTTCGCATTTAGATCAAGAAGGAATTGTTGGCGGTGATAAATCGGGTTTTCTTAGAAATACGGCTAGATTAGGATTTGGTGCAGATTTAAGCGATAAGATTAAATTGAAAACGAATGTTATTTATACGTATTTCACCAGAAATACATTAAACGAAAATGGTCTTGGATCTGTTTTATTTAATGCCTTAAACGTTCCTGCAACTTTAAGCCCTTATGATGCAAATGGCAATTTTACTTTAGTGCCAAGTACAACAGGATTAGGAACAGAAATTATAAATCCGTTAGCACAGATCGCAAATACGTATAACGATTATAATTATAAAAAATTAAACGGAAATTTTGGATTAGACTATAAAATCTTCAAAGGATTTACACTCTCAAGTTCAATAGGTTTTAATACATCAAACAGCGAATCAAAAACATTTGCACAACAAATCAGCTACGGCGGAAAAGTATTTGATGTACAAAGAAGTTCTGTAACACAAGGCGCTGTAAATGATAATAATTATTCATTTGACCTTTTTGGAACTTATAATACCAAAATTGCAGAAAATCATAACATTGTAGGAACTATTGGTACAACAATCTTTAAAGAATGGGGTAACGGACTTTATGCTACTGGTTTTGATGTCCCTAATAATTCTTGGGATTTTGCAGATATTTCTTTAACAAAAGGAATCTCAGAAACGCTTACAAATAGTTCGTATGTATACGACCAAAGAAGACTTTCTTATTTTGGAAGATTACAATACGATTACAAAGGGAAATACTTGTTTTCTGCCATGATTAGACGTGATGCGTCAACTAAATTTGGACCGGGAAATAAAGTAGGTTACTTTCCTTCATTTACGGGAGGTTGGGTTATCTCTGATGAAAGTTTCTTTGGACAGCCAAAAGTGCTTAGCTTCTTAAAATTAAGAGCAAGTTACGGTACTTTAGGAAATGACCAGATTCCGAATTACGGTTACATCGGACTTCTTACAGGTGAAGCGACTTATGTTTTTGATGGCACGCTGGCTAACGGAACGGCAACAGGACAAGTGCCAAATCCAAACTTAAAATGGGAAGAAGCTAGAAAATTTGATGTTGGTTTGGATACAAAATTATTCAACGACAAAATATTTTTGGTAGCAGATTATTTTATTGATACCAGAAAAGATTTATTAATTCCGAATATTCCAGTTTCAGGAATTAATGGTACAGGTGCGCCGGGAGCAAGTTCTCCAACTTTAAACGCAGGAACGGTTAGAAATTCTGGATTTGAATTTTCTGTAGATTACAAAGAGAAATTTTCAGACTCATTCTCAATGAGCGTAGGTTACAATATTACTTTCCTTAAAAATGAAGTATTAGAAGTAAACAACGGAACAGGCTTTATAGAAGGCGGTGCTTTTGGAGTAGGACAGCCTGCACCTTCACGCATGGAAGTTGGAAAACCAATTGGCTATTTTTACGGATATAAAACTGATGGAATTTTTCAAAACCAAGCCGAAATTGATGCACATCCATCACAACTTGCTTTAGGAGCAAATGCTGCGCCTGGAGACATTCGTTATGTAGACGTAAACGGCGATGGTGTAATTGATACCAAAGACAAAACAAACATTGGAGATCCAATTCCTAATGCAACAATGGGTTTCAATTTACAGCTGAATTATAAAAATCTAGATTTTGCAGCTTTCACTTTCGCTTCCGTTGGTAACGATATGGTTCGTAATTACGAAAGAACACTTTCTGATGCCAATCGTTTAAATTATGTTTTAGACAGATGGACAGGAGAAGGAACAAGTAATTCGACTCCAAGAGTAACAACAGGAGCTACGGCAAACAATGTTTTCTCAGATTATTATATCGAAGATGCTTCTTATTTCAGAATTCAAAATGTACAATTAGGCTATACATTAAATCAAAAAGTATCTCAAAAAGCAGGAATTACCAAATTAAGACTTTATGCAGGTGTAAACAACCTATACACGTTTACAAAATATAAAGGCTTTGATCCAGGTGCTTCTAATGGAGCTCCAATTGGAGGAGGAATTGATTACGGATTCTATCCTGTGCCAAGAACTTATTTAATGGGCTTAAACATTAATTTTTAATTTCAATTAAAATGAAAAAATATATTTTCACAACTATAGCAGCGATAACATTGCTTTCGACCGTAACGACTTCTTGTTCGGACGATTTTGTTGATCCTACTCCAGCATATTCTATTGACTCCGAGAATTATTTTAATTCAAAGGCAGATTATGATAACGCTTTAATTGCGGCTTACGATTTATTGCAGTCTTCTTATGTAAATGTTTTATTAGGAGAAATTGCTTCAGATAATACACTTTGCGGCGGCGAAAGCCCAACAGACGTTATTGGTTTTCAACAAATAGACGATATGATTCATACGCCTACAAACAGCAATCTTAGAGATATCTGGAATTGGATGTTTGCAGGAGTTCAAAGAGCCAATTATATTCTTGAATTTCAGGATAAAACCGATTTTCAAGGAAAAGCACAGCTTATAGCCGAAACACGTTTTCTTAGAGCCTACTACCAGTTTGAGTTAGTAAAATGGTTTGGTGGTATACCCATGAAAGGCGATGCTAGGTTTAAAATTGGAGATGAAACGATAATTCCGCGTTCAACAGCAGCAGAAGTTTACGCTTCTATCGAAGCTGATTTAAATTACGCGGTTACTAATTTATCTCCAATTGCTGCTCAAAAAGGAAGAGCTACAAAAGGTGCTGCGCAAGCATTATTAGGAAAAGCTTATTTGTATCAAAATAAATTTACACAAGCCTCAGCTGTTCTGCAAGACCTAATAAACTCTGGAAGTTACTCATTAGTTACAGACTACAACGGAATGTTTGAAATGGATGGAGAAAACGGTTCAGAATCTGTTTTTGAAGTACAATACACAGATGTTGAAGGAGCAGGATTTGGATGTTTACAATGCAGCGAAGGTAACGTTGCTGTAGGTTTTAGCGGGGTTAGAAACTTTTCTGGACCACTTTTCTCTTCAGGATTTAGTTTTAACATTCCAACCAAAGAATCTGCAGATGCTTTTGAAGCTGGAGACAAACGTAAAGATGTTGCGATACTTGACATTGTAGCTTTTGCAGCAGCAAATGCTTCTTACGATAATGGAGCAGGAGTAAGCTACGGAAAAGGAAATGAAGACACAGGTTACTTTAACAGAAAATACCTGCCACGCAAAAGAAGTTCTGCAGCAGCAGGAGATTTAAACCTAACAAATCCAAACAATTATAGAGCAATACGTTATGCAGATGTTTTATTGATGGCAGCAGAAGCTTATAATAGAGGAGGAATTGATGACGGAAAAGCCAGAGGATATCTTAACCAAGTAAGAAGACGTGCTTTTGGAGACAGCAATCATGATATTGCAGCTTCTGGAGCAGCGCTTACTGATTTTATTTTGGCAGAAAGAAGAGTGGAGCTTTTTGGAGAAGGACATCGTTTTTTCGATTTAGTTAGAACAGGAAAAGCTGTAGGAACAATAGCTGGTTTTAAAGCGAATAAAAACGAATTATTCCCGCTTCCAATTGAAGAAATTCAATTTGCAAACGGAAATTGGCAACAAAATCCTGGATATTAAAAAACATCAATCATGAAAAAAATATATTTAATTATAAATCTATTCGCTTTAGCAATGCTGATTGCTTGCTCAAACGATAATTTGGATGTTGATTTAAGTGGTGTAGCAGCGCCAGCAAACATTTCGGCATTAACGACAGTTACACAAGACAATACGGGAAAAGTAACTTTTTTACCTAAAGGCGAAGGTGTAACACAATACAAAATAAATTTTGGTGACGGAAGTCCAGAATCGGCATATTTTTCTGTAGGAGGAACCGTAGACCATATTTATAAAGAAGGTGTTTACAAATCTAAGATTATTGCAATGGGCGTTACAGGCGAAATAACACAAGTAGATCAAGATGTTGTGGTTTCGTTTAGAGCACCAGAAAACTTAGAAGTAATTATCACCAATGATTTATCAGTTTCTAAAAAAGTAACTGTAAAAGCAACCGCAGATTTTGCCTTGTTTTTTGATGTTTATTTTGGAGAAACAGGAAAACCAAATCCAGTTTCAGCAAACAATGGCGAATCTGTTTCGTATACGTATCAAGAAGCTGGAATTTACACAATTCGCGTAGTTTCAAAAAGTGCAGCGGTAAAAACAACCGAGTATACAGCACAAGTTACAGCAAAATTAATTGTTAACCCAACAGCATCAGCGCCAACACCGCCAAATAGACAAGCAGGCGATGTAATCTCTATTTACGGTTCTAAATACACCAATGTTGCAGGAACAAACTATTTCCCAGATTGGGGTCAAGGCGGACAAGGAAGCAGCTGGGCAGAATTTGATTTAAATGGCGATAAAATGCTAAACTATATCAAATTAAGCTACCAAGGAATTGCTTTGGCAGACAATGTAACGGTAGACGTTTCTGGAATGGAATACATTCACATGGATGTTTGGACAGCAGATTTACAAAAAATCGAAACTTCATTAATTAGTAAATCAAATGGGGAAAGACCAGTTGTAAAAGATCTTACAGCAAACCAATGGACAAGTATCGATATTCCAATTTCAGCATTTACAAGTCAGACAGGATTTACAGTTGCCGATATTTTCCAATTAAAATTTGTTGGAACACCTTGGGCTGTAGGAACCGTATTTATAGATAATATTTATTTCTACAAAGCACCAGCCGTATCAGTATCATTACCGTTTGATTTTGAATCTACGGCATTAACGTACGCATGGGCAGGTTTTGGAAACGTGAATGCTTCTGTAATTGCAAATCCAGATAAAACAGGATTAAATGTATCTGATAAAGTAGTAAAATTAGAAAAAAAATCAGGAGCAGAAACTTGGTCAGGAGCAAGCTTAGACCTAGAAAGCGCGCCAGATTTTACTAAAGGAACTAAAATAAAAGTAAAAGTCTGGTCGCCAAAAGTGGGAGCCGATATATTGTACAAAATGGAACTTTCTACGTCACCAAAAGACGGAAACGGCAATCCAAGTGTCAATTTTGAAGTACATGCCACAACAACCGTAGCAAATGCTTGGCAGGAATTGACATTTGATCTTACAAGTGCAGCAAGTTTTAGCAGCAGCATAAAATACGACAGAGTAATTCTATTTCCAGACTTTGGAGTATCAGGTACAGGAGTGAGCTATTACTTTGATGACATTAAACAATCCAATTAAAACAAGAAATCATGAGCAAAAAAATAATTATAAAGATAGTATCCTTATTTACGATTCTCTTGATGACGGGTTGTCAGAAAGACGATTTTACATTCGGATCAATAGATTCGCCAGCCAATCTAAAAGTAACCGCTGTGATTGTGGGTAAAACAACCGGAGATCCCAACGGAGACGGTTCAGGAACAGTAAAGTTTACCGCAGTTGCAGACAATGCAATATCATACAAATACGTATACAGCGACGGTACATCAGATAACGCTCCAAATGGTATGATTACAAAACGATTTACCAAAACAGGAGTTAATACCTATACTGTAACTATAATTGCATCAGGAAAAGGTGGTGTAACTGCCAATACAACTGTTGATGTTACGGTAGCAAGTGATTTTAGTGACGATCAAGCCGTGCAATTCTTAACGGGCGGAACCTCTAAAAAATGGTATTGGTCAGCATCAGAACCAGGACATTTGGGCGTAGGTCAAAATGATGGCGATGCGACTAAAAACTATTACGGAAACTACTATCAAGCAGCTCCTTTTGAAAAAGCAGGTTCACCATCTAGCAGTTGTTTATACGAAAACGTATTAACATTCTCTTTAGTTGGAGATCAATTAAAATACGAATTAGACAACGGCGGAGCAACATTCTTTAATGCAGCTTTTGGTAGTGTAGTAGGTGCAACTTTAGCGTCTGATGAATGTTTAACGTATAACGCAAGCGGCGTTAAAACCGTATCATTAAGTCCATCAGAATCTGTTGTAACCAAAAATCCAGATCACGCGACACAAACCAGAGGAACAATGATGAACTTCTCTGACGGTGGCTTTATGGGCTATTATATAGGACAAAGTTCTTATGAGATTTTATCGATAACAGCCAACAGAATGGTTGTAAGAGCCATAATGGGAGGGAACCCAGCATTAGCTTGGTACCATACTTTTACGACAACAAAACCAACTCAAAATCCGGTAACAGATTATACTAAATTAGTTTGGTCTGACGAATTTAATACCGATGGAGCTCCAGATACAGCAAAATGGGGTTATGATTTAGGAAACGGCGGTTTTGGTAATAATGAAAAACAAAACTACACGACTTCTGCAACAAATGTAATTGTACAAGGCGGAAGCTTAAAAATTACAGCAAAAAAAGAAGCTTCAGGCGGATCAGATTATTCATCAGCAAGACTTAAATCAGAAGGTAAATATGCCTTTACTTATGGAAAAGTTGAGGTTCGTGCCAAATTACCAATAGGAGGCGGAACATGGCCGGCTATTTGGATGCTTGGTGCAAACTACGCCACAAATGCATGGCCAGCCTGTGGAGAATTAGATATTATGGAACATGTTGGGAATGATCAAAACGTGATTCACGGAACGCTTCATTATCCTGGACATTCGGGAGGAAATGGAAATACAGGTTCTAAAACAATTCCAAATGTTTCTACAGAATTCCATATTTATAAAACAATTTGGAGTCCGGCAAGCGTAAAAATTTATGTAGATGATGAATTAATTCATTCAGTTCCTAATGATGCATCATTGCCTTTCAATAAAGACTTTTTCTTGATTTTGAATGTAGCCATGGGAGGTAATTTTGGTGGAAATATTGATGCTGCTTTTACACAATCTACAATGGAGATTGATTACGTAAGAGTATATCAATAGGTTGATTAATTAGTAATATTGAAGAAAGAAGGTCAGTTTAGGCTGGCCTTCTTGATTTTAGAAATCGAAAAAAGCATATCTATGAAAAAAATATTTATACTAGTAATGATCAGTGGTTTTTGCTTTGCACAACAAGTAAAGAGAAAACTCGTTTGGGAAGAAAATTTTAATAAAAATACACTAAACGAATCGTTTTGGAATTTTGAACTAGGGGACGGCTGTCCAGATCTTTGCGGCTGGGGAAATAACGAAAGGCAGATTTACACCACAAAAAACCACGAGTTTAAAGATGGGAATTTAGTAATTGAAGCCCGAAAAGAAGGAGATAAATACACTTCGACAAAAATTACAACAAAAGGGAAAAAAGAATTTCTTTATGGTCGAATAGAAGCCAGAGCAAAACTACCAGTTGGTCATGGTTTATGGCCTGCATTCTGGATGTTAGGTGCCAATATTGATGAGGTAAAATGGCCAAAAACAGGAGAAATAGACATTTTAGAATACATCGGAAGAGATCCACACATGGTTTATACAACGCTGCACACACAAGCCAGCCACGGAAATACCATTAATACAAAAAGAACATCATTTCCTACCATAGAAGAAGGTTATCATGTATATGCGATCGAGTGGAGCAAAGATAAAATGGATTTTTTTGTAGACAAAACTTTAGTGTATACTTTCAATCCAGAAGTCAAAAATGAAGACACTTGGCCGTTTAATAAACCATTTTATATCATTGTCAATTTAGCAATCGGAGGTAATTTTGGAGGTCCAGATGTAGACGACAAGGTCTTACCGCAAAAATATTATGTAGATTACGTTCGTGTTTATCAATAATAAAAATAATGTAAATCCTACAAGAAAAAGACAGATGTAAATACCTTAAATATTTAATTGTAAGTTATTTACGTCTGTTTTTTTTATGCTTAAATATTTTAAATTTTGAACATTTTTTGTGTTTTGAATGTAAAGTTTAAGTTTAATTTACATTATTTAATATTTTGGTGTGAATTATTCTTCATTTTATTTGCTTTTTAAAATAATAATTTGTTAAATTTGATCCATAATATTAACACAACTTAACTCAAAAGATACGCCTATACAATAAAACTACTTTTTAGAAAAAATTGCTCCAAATTTTAAATAGAAACTAAAAAAAAGTAGTATTATGGCTGATCTGCATATTCCAGACGCTCTATTAGTTAGAAATTATGTCGAAGGTAACGAAAGTGCCTTAGCGACATTGATAAAAAGGCACGAGTCTAAGATATATGGATTTATATATTCTAAGATTGCTGATAGAGATATTTCAAATGATATTTTTCAAGACACTTTTATTAAAGTAATCAAAACTTTAAAAAGCAACTCCTATAATGAAGAAGGTAAATTCTTGCCTTGGGTGATGCGTATATCTCACAATCTAATTGTAGATCATTTTCGTAAAACCAAAAAAATGCCAATGTATAGAGAGACCGAAGAATTTTCGATATTCTCTATCATGTCAGATGATTCATTAACAATCGAAAATAAAATGATTGTTGATCAAGTAGAAATTGATTTAAAAAAAATAATCGAAGAACTTCCGCAAGATCAAAAAGAAGTCTTAGTAATGCGCATGTATCAAGACATGAGTTTTAAAGAAATTTCTGAACTTACAGGCGTTAGTATTAATACAGCATTAGGAAGAATGCGTTATGCATTAATGAACTTGAGAAAAATAATTGATAAAAATCAAATTATTTTAACCAACTAATACTATTTTGAGTAAATGCCCGTTATATTTGTATAAAACATTTTGAAAGTATGGCGAAAATTTACTCTAAAAAAGCATTAGCTTCTAAAGATTTAAAACCTAAAAAAGAAGTCGTTTCTTTTTTACTAAATTATTCACAAGCCTTAACAGTTGTGAAAATTGAAGATAAGAGTTTTGAAATTATAGCTAACTAAACAGCCCCACTATTATTGTCGGATGTTTATTTCAAAAGAAAAACCAAATGGTCGTTTTGGTTTAAAAGCTCACTGTTTGTATGCAAATACAGGTAGTGAGTTTTTTTATTGGCTTATATTAAAGAATAAGCATATTGTAAAAGTAAATAAAAGTTATAAAGTTTAAAATAACTGGAATTTAAACAGACAAAATCCTTCACCCTCTATTTGTATTTTTTGTAGTAAATAGCACTTTTTTTTACGTAATAATTATAGGTAATTATTTACTTTTTTTAAATGTTAAGTTTTAGTTAAAAAATTAATCATATTTTATTTGTGTATTCAGTTTTTAATTTTATTTTTAGATAAAAATAAATTGTTTTTAATAAAACAACGAGTAAGAAGATATTAATAACCCAATTACTGTTAAAAAAGTATTTTTTTTATTGATATTGTCGAAAAAGTAAAAGAATATGTTTAACCCCCTAAAATATTTAATATGATGCAAAACTACTCTAATTATTTTGTTCAGTTTGATAAATATTTAATTCCATAAAGGATTTAAAATGCGATGTAATTTGGTTAAAACGAAAGTTGTTTTGAAATTTTCGAACCTTGTTAAAATTGCTAAGAAAATAAAAACCCAAAACCTTATTTAATAATCAAACTCAACCAAACAATGAAAATGAAATATATGATGTTATCAATAGGAGTATTGATAAATGTTGGAGTGTATTCTCAAAATGACCAAATAAAAGAAGCCCAATCTGTTTTTGAAAAAGGTAATTCTCAAGATGCAATAGCGATGTTGAATAAAACAGAGTACCTTATCCTTAATGCATCCGATGAAAACAAATCAGATTATTATTTTTTAAAAGGAAATGTATTAAAAGATTTGGCTACCAAAGATATAGATGCCGCTAATAATTTTACTTTAGCTTCGCAAGCTTATCAAGACGTGCTTCTTTATGAAAATGAATCAGGTAAATATAAATCTAGTATAAAAGCTACTGCAGCCTTAAAACAAATGAAATCTAATCTTGTTAATGGAGCAATGACTGATTTTAATGCAGGTAAATTTAAAGAAAGCGCAGAAAAAAGTTATAAGGTTTATTTGTTTGATAAAAAAGATACCTTAAACTTATACAATGCAGCATCAGCTTCAATAAATGCAGAAGATTTTGATTCAGCTATTAAATATTATGAACAGTTAAAGAAAATTAATTTTTCAGGAAAAGGAGTACTTTATTTAGCTACCAATAAAAAGACAAAAGAAGAAGACATCTTTATTTCACCAAAATCTAGAGATGCGGCTATTCAAATGGGACTTTACGAAAAACCAAGAAGTGAAGCAGTTCCTTCAAAGAAATTAGAAGTTAGTAAAAACTTAGCTTACGCTTATTTAGGTAAAAAAGATTATGAAAAAGCAGAAGCGGGTTATAATAGTGTTATAGAGTTAGATCCTAATAGTGCAGATGCTTATGTTAATCTTGCATATTTAAAATTAGAATTAAAAAAAGCATTAGCAGATCAAATCTCAGCTTTGGGAACCTCTAAAAAAGAAATGCAGGAATATGATAAATTAAATGCTAGAAAAGATGATATCGTTAGAAGTGCAATTCCATATCTTAAAAAAGCATTAGCTATTGAACCTAAAAATGCAGAAATAACTAAAACACTTTTAGGTGTTTATAGATCACTTGATATGACAGCTGAGTATAATTCACTAAAAGCAACAGGAATGTAAATTGGTTTAAATTCCAATTTTTTAAATTCCAAATTCCAAAAGTAAATTGAATAAACTTTGCGCCTTAGCGTCTTTGCGAGATTATTTTATTTTTATGAAAAGAAAATTTTAAAATTTTAATAGAATAGCCTCCAGTTTTAGCTGGAGAAAAAAAATAAAAAGGAATGGGCTTAAGTCAAATTAAGCGCAATCAAAACCCAAAAAAAGTTTTCAGCATTTAGTCATAGTTTTTAGCCCCAAATAAAACTATGGCTGAGGTTGAAAATAAATAAATCTAAATCTTAGTCTTAGTCATTTCTTCAATAATAGACTTCTTTCCAACAGTTCGAGTAATAATATCTTTCTCTAGACTCCATCCGCGTGCAGGCGAATATTCGCGGCCGTACCAAATAATTTGAAGATGTAAATCATTCCATATTTCCCTAGGAAATAATCTTTTAGCATCTTTTTCTGTTTGAACCACGTTTTTTCCGTTCGAAAGATTCCATCTATACATCAATCTATGAATATGAGTATCAACCGGAAATGCAGGAACACCAAAAGCTTGCGACATTACAACACTTGCTGTTTTATGCCCAACAGCAGGCAATTCTTCAAGAGCTTCAAAACTCTGTGGCACCTGTCCGTTATGTTTATCAATCAAAATATGCGATAAACCATGAATTCCTTTCGATTTCATTGGAGATAAGCCGCAAGGACGAATAATCTCTTTTATTTCTTCTACCGACATTTTTATCATATCGTACGGATTGTCAGCTTTAGCAAAAAGCAGAGGCGTAATCTGATTCACACGCACATCTGTACATTGTGCCGATAATAAAACAGCAATCAATAAGGTATAAGGATCTTTATGATCAAGAGGAATAGGTATAGTAGGGTAGAGTTCTTTTAACGTATTTATAACAAATTGTACGCGAGCTTCTTTATTCATTTCCGTATTTTTAATCCCGTAAAAATAATGAATTATAAGTGAATTATAAGTTATGAGTTTTGAGTTTTGAGTTATAAATTAAGAGTTGTAATGAAAATATAAAATATAAAATCAATAATCTAAAATAAAAAATATGACAACACTAAAACAAGGAGATAAAGCACCGCAATTTTCAGGAGTAGATCAAGATGGAAAAACACATAAATTGGCAGATTATGCTGGAAAAAAATTAGTAGTCTTCTTTTATCCAAAAGCAAGTACGCCAGGTTGTACTGCAGAAGCTTGTGACTTAAGAGATAATTTTCATCGTTTTCAAGCCAATAATTATGAACTTCTTGGTGTAAGTGCTGACAGCCAGAAAGCGCAGGAAAAATTTAAAGAAAAATACGAATTGCCTTTTCCGCTAATTGCTGATGAAGACAAATCTGTAATCAATGCGTTTGGAGTTTGGGGACCAAAGAAATTTATGGGAAAAGAATACGACGGAATCCACAGAACAACTTTTGTAATAAACGAAAACGGAATCATAGATGAAGTAATCGAAAAAGTAAAAACCAAAGAACACGCAGCACAGATTTTGAAATAGTTTTTTGTTTCAAGTTTCAAGTTCAAAACCTGAAACCTGAAACAAAAAAAACTTGAAACAAAAAAAAGCCCTTTTTCAGGGCTTTTTTTTAGTTTGTTTGATTCAATTCCTTTTCTGGATGATAACCAAAAAGGTGATGTTCTTTTATAATTTCTGGAATCCCTGGAGGAAGCATTGGTTCCCATCCTGGTTTTCCTTGACTGATCATTTTTAAAACCTCGCGAGAGAAAACCTCTAAGTTGTGCGGATCGTAGTCAACTACATCAACCACTTTTCCGTTGAATTTAAAGAATTTATACAATTCTTTCATTCTTGGATGTACTTTTAAGTTTGTTGAATTCATCAGAACGCCTTCTTCGTCTAACATCGGGTACAAGAAAACTTTCATATCTCGGTAGAATAATTTTCCGAAAGCTTCTAGAATTCCTCCACTTAAATGGCGGTAATATTTCTCATCAAAAATATCAACTAAGTTATTTACTCCCATTGCCAATCCCATTCTAGCTTTGGTATAATTAGCAAAATACTCAACAACTTTATAGTATTCTTGGAAATTCGAAATCATAACGGTTTGACCTAACGAACAAAGTAATTCGGCTCTGTCCATAAAATCGCGTTCATCAATTTCACCGTCCGAACGTAAATTCGAAAGTGTAATCTCAAAAACCACCAAAGTATTATCTTTTTCAACCTTGTTTTCTTCAAGAAACATCTTCAATGATTTCTCATACATGTCCATATTTACTTTCGTAACCGGACGGAAGCTTCCTCTTAAAGCCAAAAGATTCTTTTTGTATAAAATGGCAGCAGGCAGAATATTTTTTCCTTCAGGATTAAACATTACCGCGTCAGTCATTCCATTTTTAACCAATTGTAAACTCATTAAACGGTTATCAACATCAGCAAAACGAGGTCCTGAGAAGTTAATAGTGTCAATTTCTAATTGGTCTTTATCTAAGTGATCGTATAAATAACGAAGTAATCGTTTTGGATCGTTGTATTTGTAAAAAGCACCGTAAATTAAGTTTACACCTAAAATACCAAGTGTTTCTTGTTGTAGTCTTGCGTCAGTTTCTTTAAAACGAATGTGAAGAATAATTTCGTTGTAAGCTTCGTCTGGTTCAATTTGGTATCGAATTCCAACCCAGCCGTGACCTTTAAACTGTTTTGCAAAGTCAATAGTCGCAACAGTGTTAGCATAACTAAAGAACAGTTTATTCGGATGTTTTTCTCGGCTCAAGCGTTCTTCGATCAGCTCACCTTCAAAAGTCAGCATTTTTTTCAAACGATTTTCAGTCACATATCTTCCGTCGCCCTCAATTCCGTAAACGGCATCACTAAAATCTTTATCATAGGCAGACATGGCTTTTGCAATTGTTCCCGATGAACCTCCGGATCTAAAAAAATGCCTAACTGTTTCTTGTCCAGCACCAATTTCAGCAAATGTTCCGTAAATATTCTCGTTTAAATTAATGCGTAACGCTTTGTCTTTTATAGAAGGAATCTGTTCGATGACCTTGTCACCTTTGAGTTTTATTTCTGTACCCATTTTATTTTAAATAGATTTGTTACAAAGTTAGCAAATTAGGCTTCTAATGAAAGAGAAATAATCCTATTTTTGTAAAAAAATTAAGTTCAATTGAAGATCTATTTTTTAGGTACTGGTACTTCTCAAGGTATCCCAATTATTGGGGTCGATCATCCTGTTTGTAAAAGCACTGATGCTAAGGACAAAAGACTCCGCGTTTCTATCTGGATTACGTGGGGCGAGCACTCCTATGTTATCGATTGCGGGCCCGATTTTAGACAGCAGATGCTTTCTTGCGGCTGCAGAAAACTCGATGCAATCTTATTTACGCACGAACATGCCGATCACACTGCAGGTTTAGATGACATTCGTCCGTACAATTTTAGACAAGGTGAAATTCCTGTTTATGCACATCAACGCGTAATAGACAATCTAAAACGTCGTTTTGATTATGTTTTCGAGACTGTAAACAAATATCCGGGCGCTCCAAGCGTAAAAACGATCGAAGTAAAAAACAATGAACCTTTTGCTATTGGCGACAAAATGGCAATTCCGGTAGATGTATTACATGGAGATTTACAAGTTTTTGGATATAGAATAGACGATTTTGCCTATTTAACCGATGTGAAAACCATCGAAGATGTCGAAATTAAAAAACTTCAAAATTTAAAAGTTTTGGTTGTGAATGCTTTACGGGTAGAACCGCATAATACACATTTTAACCTGCAGGAAGCTTTAGATTTTATAGAAATAGTAAAACCAGAAGTCGCTTATCTTACTCATATCAGTCATGTCTTGGGCTTTCATGAGGAAGTACAAAAACAACTCCCTAAAAATGTTTTCCTTGCTTACGATAATTTAGAAATTACAATTTAATTATACCACAAAATGAAAAAATCCTTAATGCTTTACCTTTTTATCCTTGCGATATTGATGAATGTTTTTACTTATATGTTTTACAGTAGAGAAGTAAAATTCGGAGAGGAAAGATATGAGAAAACGACTAAAAAGCTTAGAGACAGCATAAATTTGGTAACAACCAAACTTGCAGAAGCAGATTATTTTTCTTTAGAACATGACGAAAATGCTCAAAATTATTTTGATAACAGCGCAACAGGAGGAAAAGTTATTTTATATGAAAAACTGATTCCGCTTGTAACAGAAAAATTATTAGACTTAAATGCAAATCCAAAAGGAAATCCTTATACAGGACAAGATCAAATAGGTCCAAACAAATTTATCATTAACAAAGTAAAAATTTTAAACCACAGATGGATCATTGCAGATTATAGTAACGGAGAAATGTGGGGAGAAGTCTTGTTAAAATATTTTGTAAACGATGACGAAAGTATTACTTTTGAAGTAAATCAAACTTGGTTGTTTCAAAAATAGCTTTATTATATCGCTATTCTGATTACAACAATTAAATAGGGATATATGAAGAAGCTAATTTTATGTTCAATGCTTATCGTACTTTCTTTTTCTTGTGCTAAAAAAGTTTCTCCCGAAACTAAACCAGTAAAAGAAGAGGTAAAATCAAAAATAGTTGGCGGTGATTCCGACGCTCACGGATGTAAAGGTTCTGCTGGCTATACATGGTCAATTGTAAAAAACGAATGTGTTCGTTTATTTGAAGCTGGAACAAAATTGTCTCACGCCGAAGATGGAAAAACATATACAACTGTTTCCTATGTTATTTTTGAAGGAAATAAAGCAGAGCTTTTTCTAGACACACAAAAACAATCTATCATTTTAGAAAGAAAAGCCGAAGGAGATTCTTGGATAAAAGATGATTTACAATTAATTCCTAGGAAAGGTTATGTACTTAAAAAGGGAGAGAAGATTATTTATACAGGTGAATAAAATTAGAAAGGCGAGAATTAATTCTCGCCTTTCTAATTTTATCAATTTTTTATTTCGTTTTCAGAGTCTTCTTCAATCAATTTCCAATTAAGAAACTTTGCAATTTTGATAAAAGTTTCTTTTAATATTTTAAAATCCTCATCATTACTTTTTGCGCAAACTATGCTTAATAAGTTAGTCTTGCTTTCATTTACATCTTTATCTGACCAGCTATCAATATTCCTAGCATTTAATAAAATAATGATTGTAAATGGAAAATCGGTTTGATTGTTAAAAACAAAATCTGATTTTTTCTTTAATTCTTTCAGAGATTCTAAAAAGTTTCTTATTTCAAGCGTGTTAAAGCTTGTGCTCAATTCTTTGTCAGAATAAATATTTAAATAATAATATCTGTCAGACCACATTGATTTAAACGATTTGTTTAATAAAATCTGAAGTTACAACTTGAGCAAATTCTTCGTTTAAACTTGCTAAAGCAGTTTGGTGAATTATTTCTGCAGAGAATTCTTCTCCGTTGATACCTTTTTTGTTGAATGTTGCCGTTGCATCAGCGACCAAATAAGTACTATAACCAAAATTCCCAGCCATTCTCGTCGTTGTAGAAACACAATGATCTGTAGTTAAACCTACAATAACAAGATTTGTGATTTTAGCAGTATCTAACAACTCCTTTAAGTTAGTTCCTATAAAAGCGCTGTTTACATTCTTTTTGATGATGATTTCGCCTTCAATTGGTTTTACAACATCTTGAAATTCATTTCCAGGTTGAGTTTCGTTTAAAATCGAATTTGGGTTAGAAGAACAGTGTTGTATATGAAAAAGAGGCAGATTTTTAGCTCTCCAGATTTCAAGAAGTTCACCCGCTTTTTGTTCAGCATTTACATTATTTCGTTCACCGCCCCAATAAGCAACATCACCAAATGCTTTTTGAATATCAATTAAAATTAATGCTGGATTATCAAGTTTTATTGTGCTCATTTTTTTTAGATTTAATTTTTGAAAACTGAAAACTGTAATTTAATATTAACCCAAAAGCCAATTCTTAAAATCAAAGAAATTCTGAGGCGCCACACCGTGACCAACAGGATATTCTTTATACATAACAGGAATGTTTAATTTCTCTAAAATTGCAGGTGTTTTTCTGGCCCAGTCAATCGGGATAACTTGATCTACCGTTCCGTGAGAAGCAAATATTTTAAGGCTTTTGAAATCATTTTTCTCAAAACCTTCTTTTATAATTTCTTCATTAAAATAACCACTCATTGCAACCACTCTCTGAATTTTTTCTGGGTACGAAAGTGCGACAGCATAACTCAAGATAGAACCTTGGCTAAAACCAACCAAAGTTACGTTGTTTGCATCAATAGGATAATTAGCGACTAATTCATCTACAAAAGCTGCGATTGCATCTCTTGAAGTTTTAGCTTGTTCATTATCTGAAAATTTGTTTTGGTCAGCATCAAAGTTGATGGCGTACCAAGCATAAGCTCCATATTGTAAATCGTAAGGTGCTCTTGCAGAAATTATATAATAATTATCTGGAAGTTCTGTAGCAAACGAAAACAAATCGGCTTCGTTACTGCCATAACCGTGTAATAAAAGTAAAACCGGATTTTTGTCTAAAATTACTTTTGGCTCTTGTATTTTATATTCTAAAGATAGATTCATTTTTTTTGGGAAAGTTATAAGTTTTGAATTATGAGTTATGAGTTTTCTTTGGAATTTGAATCTCAGCACTTTGTCAAAGTTCAAAACTTTGTCAAAGTTATTGGACTTTGGAATTTAAAAAATTGGAATTTGATCTACCCTATAGATTTAAACCATTTCTGGAAAAGCGCACCAACCAAAGGAATTGGTCTTGTATGTCCTTGAATAGCACTAAAAATACCATAACCCCATAAAACAGAAACACAAATCCACATTGGGAAAGTGATAAAAAAGCTGTCAAAATTGCTTGTAATAGCTCCAAATGAAATAAAAGCCAGCGATAAACCTAAAGCTTGGCGAATATGAAAAGAAGCAAAACTATTTTTGTTTTCAGAGTTCATAGACATCGCAATTAATACACCAACAATTAAAATATAGCTGGTTATTGCAATAGGTTTTCCCTCTTCAATCGAATTATTCATTGTAATTATTTTGTTATAATAAGTTGATTTTGATTTAAAATCCCGTACACAGAACCTTTAATTTCAGTTCCTAAAAAGGCAGAATTTTTGGATTTTGAAAGAATATTATCTTTCGTAAAAGTTGATTTTCCTTCTGGAGTAAAAAACGTGAAATTAGCTTTAGAACCTTCCGCAATTGAATTATTTTCAATTCCAAAAACAATTTTTCCTAAAGTTAATTTTTCAATTATAGTTTCCAAAGGTAAAACAGTCAATAAAGCTCCAAAAGCACTTTCAAGACCAATTGTACCATTTTTAGCGGTATCAAATTCCATTTTCTTGAATTCAATATCAATTGGGTTATGATCAGAAGTAATCATGTCGATTGTTCCGTCCAAAACAGCATTTACAAGTGCAGTTCTATCGGTTTCAGTACGTAATGGCGGTGTTACTTTATAACGCGTATCAAAACCTTCTAATTTCTCGTCGTTTAAAACCAAATGATGAACAGAAGCACTACAAGTCACATTTAGACCTTTCGCTTTAGCATCTTTAATCATTTCAGCCGATTTTGCTGTAGAAATGGTCGGAATATGTAATTTACCTCCAGTATATTCTAATAAAAATAGATTTCTAGAGATTTGTAATTCTTCGGCTAGGTTTGGAATTCCTTTTAAACCTAATCTTGTTGAAACAATTCCTTCGTTTACAACACCATTTCCTTTAATGTTAGTATCTTGAGAGTAAGAAATTACCAAACTATCAAAATCCTGAACATATTGTAAAGCAATTTTTAACAGATTGGCATTGTCTAAACTTTTATTGTAATCTCCAAAAGCCACCGCGCCAGATTTTTTCATATCAAACAATTCTGCCATATCTTTTCCTTCGCTCGCTTTTGTTAAAGCGCCGATTGGAAAAAGTTCTGTAGCAAAACCATTGGCTTTACTTTTTACAAAATTAATTTGTGATTGATTGTCAATAATAGGGAAGGAGTTTGGCTGTAAAGCAACGCCTGTAAAACCGCTTTTTGCAGCAACATTTAATCCGTTTGCAATCGTTTCTCTGTCTTCGTAACCAGGTTCTCCAAAAGAAACACTGCTGTCAAACCAACCTTGCGAAAGGTGAAGATTATCAAATTTTACTTCAATTGTATCATCGATATCCAGAATTGAAGTTCCTATTTTTTCTATAATACCATCTGCAATTAAAAGATCAACGGTCTGGTTGTGAAACGGACTTTTTGAGTCGATAATTTTGGCGCTTCTGATGATTATTTTCATATATGTAGATTTTTTATTCAAACATTAAATTTTCTTACCATTAAGAAATTAAGGCAAATTAAGTAAAAGTGAAACTTAATAATCTTAATCTCTTAATGGTTCAAAAAAAGAAAAACTTAAGTTTATTTTACAAATTTGATAATCGCCATTTCTAATGCTAAAAATAACAGTGCAAAGATAACAAACCATTTCCAAATTTGGCTGTCAGTTCGCTCAGTTTGTAGTGTGTTAAATATAGTCGAAATGGTATCGGCAGTTTTAAAATCAGAAACCACACTTGTATTAGCTTGGCTTAAATCACTTTCGCTTCGTTTATAATTGAAACTCAGGTTTTCTACATTTTCTTTTTTATCAAAAATGCTGTAATTGCCAGCTGTTTCTGGGAAATCATTGAAGACTAATTTTACTTTATTATTCAATATCTGCTGAATTGGAATAAAAGAATCATCAGTTCCTTTCACTTCCAAAATGGCATCTTTCGTCAATAAAACATCTACAAAATAAGGCTGATTGTTTCCAATTGTCAATGCGTTTACACCTGTTTTTTGATTGTTCTGCGCTATTTTATAAAAAAGAGGCACAATTAAAGGTGATTGCTGAAAGTTTGAATTCACAGCATTTATTGGTGCTGTAAAAACAGTTACTCCCGAAACCGGAGTTTGTATCATAGTTGCAAATACACTTTGATCTTCATAAGATAAAACCGCTGGATATGGACTTAAAACAGCAAATGAGTTATTTGTTTTTGGATATTGAAAGTTTGTAATTTTATTCTCAAAAACGCCCGAAAACACAGGATGATCAAAATTTATTTTAGTGATTAATTTACTTTTAGTTTCAAGGTTTTTAAACTCAATTTTTCCAAAATTCCCTAAAAAAGTATTTACATTAGTAATCGAAGCTTTTTCAGAAGGAATTACCACCAAATTCCCGCCTTTAGAAACAAATGCTTTTAGTGTCGTTTGTAAAGCCTGCGGAATTATTTCTAATTCATTTAAAATAATGGTATTTTGTTTTTCTAAACTATTATAATCTAAACTGCTGATAGAATAATTATTGTAATTGAATTCTGCTGATGTGTAAATTCTCGATAAGAAATTACTTTTTTCAGGATCTCCAATGCTGATTACGTTCGTTTTTTTAGTTTTAGAAATGCTAAAATAAAGCTTGTTGTCGTAACTCAAACCATTGTCATCAATAGTTACATATCCGTGAAATGCTTCTTTTGGAATCGTAAAATTGATTTTCTTTTTCTTGTTGTCAAAATTGATAATCGTTTTAGCAATCAGTTTGTTTTGATTGTAAAGCGCCATCGAAATAGGTTTAAAATCTTCGCCGTAAGCCGATAAATTGACACTAATCTCGTAGAAGTTTTCTAAAGTCTGATTGATGTAAACACTGTCAATTGACACATTGTTTTTTTGTTCCGCTTCTGGAACTATAAAATAAGGTTTGTCTTCTTGATCTATATTTTTTACCTCTTTTTCAGTCAAGCCAACTGCGTCAGTAATAATTACAATGTCTTTTTTATGAGCCGATTTATGCGCTTTTATTTTCGCCATAATAGACGAAAGTTCAAACGGAGCGGCGCTGTAATTTAGATTTTGTAAAGAGCTTTTAGATGATTTTATATCTGTATTCCAGTAGTTTTCGGTATTAGTAAGTAATGAAAATTGAGCACTTTCGGGCGTATTTTCTAATAATTCCTGAACGGCGCGTTTTAGTAATTCGCCTTTTTTACCTTTTGCCTGCATACTAAACGAATTGTCGAGAACAATATACATTTCGTTTGAGGCATTTTTACTGTCTATAGCTTCAAAAAAAGGCTGTGCAAAAGCTAGTATTACGCAGGTAAGCAATAATAAACGTGTTGCTAATAATAACCTTTTTTTGATTTTAGAACTTTTACGCGTCTGTACAGCAAGTTCTTTTAAGAAACGAACGTTGGTAAAATAAGAGGTCTTAAAACGTCGTAATTGAAATAAATGAACCAAAATTGGGACAATCAATAAAAATAGAAAGTATAGAATTTCGGGTTGTTTAAAATGCATTCTGGCTTCGATTTACTTCACTACGTTTGATTTTTCGTGAAGATGCTGGTCAAAAATACAAATTTTTTATTGAAACCATTGCAAGTAATTTTTAAACCATATAAGTTATATAAGTTCATTTTAAGTTAAGTCTTTTTTAATCCATCGGGTGTGATTTTTTTTAACACATAGAGACATAGATTAAGTGAGTTGAAAAACAGGCGTTTCACTTATTAGAAACACGCATAGCAGTCTATGTGAAAGAAATGAACTTCTTTTGTGCATAGTATTTTTTAATAAAATCTATGTCTCTATGTGTTAAATGTTTTTTTAAATTACACCCAGCAAGTCCATCTTTACTTTTAAGTAACTCTGCTTTTAATGAACTTATATAACTTATATGGTTCAATAGAAAGTAATAAAAATAAAGTTCTTAAAGAGAATATTGAGTATTTTAGCGTATTCAAAAAAAAATAAAAAATATGAAAAGATTATATATTGTTCTTTTTTCAGCTTTGTCTTGTGCATCACTCCAAGCACAGAAATTTAATTTGTTAATAGGTACATATACAAACAAATGTGACAGTAACGGAATTTACGTTTATGAATTTGATGCTGCTTCTGGCGCTTTTACTTTAAAAAATTCTTCAGAAAATGTTTTAAGCCCGAGTTATTTATCGGTTTCTGCAGATAATAAATTTGTTTATGCTGTAAACGAAAATGGAACTCAAAGTACAGTAAGTGCTTTTAAATACGATTCTCCAACAGGAAAACTTAGCTTTTTAAACAAGAATGATGCTTTGGGTGCCGATCCTTGTCATGTAATAAACGATGCTAAGAATGTTATTGTGTCTAATTATTCTGGTGGTAATCTTGTCGTTTTTAAGAAAAATGCAGACGGAAGTATTAGTAAAGTACAGCAGTTAATTCAGCATGAAGGAAAAGGAGTTAATGCAGCACGCCAAGAAAAAGCGCATGTGCACATGGCAGCTTTTTCGCCAGATAAAAAGTTTGTATTGGTGAATGATTTAGGTTTAGATAAAATTTTCATTTACAAATACAATCCAAATTCTAAAAACGAAATGCTGACTTTAAAAGAAAGTGTTGATGTAAAACCAGGAAGCGGACCAAGACATTTGACGTTTAGTAAAGATGGTAAATTTGTGTATTTAGTACAGGAACTAGATGCTTCATTAACGACTTTTAGTTATGATAAATATGGAACTTTAAAAGTAATTGCAGAAACGAGTATTCTTCCAAAAGATTTTAAAGGTTCAACTGGAGCTGCAGCAATTAAAATTTCGCCAGACGGAAACTTTTTATATGCGACTGATCGTGGTGATGTAAATTCGATTTCAGTTTTTAAAATTGGTAAAAACGGAAGCATACAACTTGTTGAGCAAGTAAGTACTTTAGGAAAAGGCCCGAGAGATTTTGCAATTGATCCAACAGGAAATTATCTTTTAGTAGGACATCAATATACGAACGACATCATTATTTTTAAAAGAGATAAAACAACAGGAAAACTTACAGACACAAGTAAAAAAATCGAATTGTGTTCGCCAGTTGGTTTAGTTTTTACTAAAATATAGGTTAAAATAAATTCCAATAAAAAAATTCCAAATTCCAATTTTACAGATTGGAATTTGAAATTTTTATTTGGGATTTTCTTTAAAATATTGATATCCAATTAAAAAAATCCGCGTAAATCTGTGTCTTCGCGATAGCGAATCAGTTTTATCCGTGTTCTATATACAGCATTTGAATTGAGACACAGATAAAACAGATTTACTTTGTAAAGACGCTGATAAAAAAAAAAACCAAATTCCAATTTTACAGATTGAAATTTGAAATTTTTATTTGGGATTTTCTTTAAAATATTGATATCCAATTAAAAAAATCCGCATAAATCTGTGTCTTCGCGATAGCAAATCAGTTTTATCCGTGTTCTATATACAGCATTTGAATTGAGACACTGATAAAACAGATTTGCTTCGTAAAGACGCTGATAAAAAAAATTCCAAATTCCAATCTTTAAAATTAGAATTTGGAATTTTTATTTATTGAAATTTAAAACTTTTATTTGTTTTTGTCTTTTCTCTTCTTGTCTCTCGTTTTCAGCATATTTCTATTAACAGAACCATGAGTTTTCTTTTTGGTTTTTGAAGGTCCACCAAGATTTACTTTTTTATTCTTTTTATCTTTTTCGTGGAAAGCGCCATCTCCACTAAGTTTTACTTTTTTAGTTAAAAACTTAATTGGCTGACGGTCTTTTTCTGGTTCAATCAATTTTAATGAAACTTCAACTTCTTCAGGAAAATCTGCTATTTCAAGCTCCTGATTCATTAAAACTTCAACTTCAACTTTAAATTCTTCTTCGCGAGGCGTAATAAAGCTAATTGCAGTTCCCGTTGCATCTGCACGACCTGTACGACCAATTCTGTGCATGTATAATTCTGGCATTTCCGGAAGTTCAAAGTTGATAACGTGCGAAATATTAGAAATATCTAAACCTCTCGCCATAATATCTGTAGTAATCAAACCGCGTAGATTTCCTTCTTGAAATTCTGCCATTGTACTCAAACGGTAATTTTGAGACTTATTAGAGTGAATAACTCCAAACTGACCTTCAAAATCTTCTTCAATACGCGTGTGAAGCATATCCGAGATCTTTTTATTATTCACAAAAACTAAAACACGTTCCATGCTTTCGTTATTTTCTAATAAGTGTTTCAGTAAGTTAACTTTTGTATTAAAGTTAGGAACATTATAAGTAATCTGCGTAATTTTTTCAAGTGGAGTTCCTGAAGCAGCCAATGTAACTTCTTCTGGAAAATCAAAAAAGTCATTCAAAACAGCATCAACTTCGTCAGTCATTGTTGCAGAGAATAAAATGTTTTGACGTTTGGTTTTCATCATTGCCAAAAGAGCTGTCAATTGCGTACGGAAACCTAAATTCAGCATTTCATCAAACTCATCAATAACTAATTTTTGAGTTTCATCAAAACGAACAACAGCGTCTAAAGCCAAATCCATCATACGACCTGGAGTTCCTACCAAAATATCAACTCCTTCGTAAACGGCTTTTTTCTGTGTATTAATGTTTACTCCACCAAAAATACCAAGTGTACTAACCGACATATATGTGGTTAATTTCTCAATTTCTTCTACGACCTGTACGACCAACTCACGAGTTGGAACAAGTATTACAATTTTTGGAGTATTGGTGTTTGTAAATTTGTATAGCTTTAAAAGAGGCAATAAATATGCAAATGTTTTACCGGTACCGGTTTGTGCAATTCCCATCATATCGCGACCTGACATAATCACAGAGAAAGTTTTTTCCTGAATTGGAGTAGGCGTAACGAAACCTAAATCGTCGATTGCTTTTTGAAGTGATTTTGGAAGGTTGAATTGTTCGAAAGTGCTCATTTACATTAAATTTTGTGCAAATGTACGTTAAAATAACGGTTTGATTGTTAGATTATCAAACGATTCGAGAAATTTGTCTGTTTAATTATTTGATTATCAGTCTTGAAATTTTTCTAAAACATCTAATTCAAAAGTATTGAATCGTATTTTAGAGGATATTTAGTGTCTAATTTCCTCAATTTTGTCATTGCGAGGAACGAAGCAACCTCACTAAAAATGACACATAAAACTTTGATTCAGTAAACGAGGATTCTTCGTTCCTCAGAATGACAAACAAGACGTATTACTTCAATTAATTAGGAAAAATCAAGAAGCTTAGACAAAGAAATTTCTAATGTATTAGCAACTTCAAGTAAACTATAAACTGTTGGATTTACCTTTCCATTTTCAAGTTTCTCAATTGCTTGGCGGTTTTGCGACACGCTCCCGACTAATAGCATGTTTAAAAGAATTTCACGCAGATTTAGCAGATTTTTTTATTTCATTTTCTGCTAAAATCTTCGTAAAAAAACATCTCAACTTAAAGACATTATAGGTAGATTGACTTTTTTTATTTTGTTTAAATGTTAATTAATTGTATTTCAGTATATTGAAGCCTAGAAGATCAGATAAACATAAAAAAAGCAATACCTACGAGGTCAGAAAAAGACCTTGCAGGAAAACGTAGAGTAATAGATTTTAGGTTGATAATTTTAAAATCCTTCCAAAACACCAAATTCCAAAAGTAAGGTTGAATAGAAAAATTGATTTATAAATAAACGATTTTTAAATAATTGTTTCTATATTTCAATAAAATAAAAGCTAAAAAAATATCAGGCATATTAACTAATGGCGATAATCGAATAAACAACACAGAAATTAAAATTTTGATAATGGAATTAAGATTACTCGTTATTAGAACTGCTGAACCTGAAAAACTTGCAAAATTTTACACTATTTTAGGTTTTACTTTTGACTATCATAAACATGGAAATTCACCATTTCATTATTCAGCTACTTTCGGACAGACAGTTTTAGAAATTTATCCATTGACAAAAAGTCAAACAGGAGCAGATAAAAATTTGAGATTAGGTTTTGGTATTGATAATTTTGACAATATTATTGATGAATTAAAAGAAAATAATATTAGTTTCTTGTTAGAACCAACACAAACAGACTTTGGATTTATGGCAATTATTGAAGATCCAGACGGTAGAAAATTAGAAATTTCTAAAAAATAATTTCTAAAAGTCAAATAAATAATTCGATTTCAAAGCTCTTCAACTTCGTTAAACTCCAGAATGTAAGCATCATTTTAAAAGAAGCCAATGAATAAAATAAAAGGTATATTGAAAAACAGTGATTATGAAGACTATTGGGATTTCATAAATTACCAAATTGATGGCTATTGGTTAGATGAAAAGCTTGATGAACTTTATCCCGACAATATGTTCAAAGGACTCATTCCGACACTTGTCTATTGGATGGAACGAGATGACGAAAAAGAGGTGGTGTGGAATCGTATATTGCCTAATGAAAACGAAACAATGATTTGTCCAATTTTAATGTGTCCAGACGACAATGACTTTTCTTGCACTTTGATTGTTGCTGAAATTAAAAATTACGGACAAATTATTCAATGGAAAAAAATAGGAATTGACAAAACAAAAGAATGGGATGCTGAAAAAGTTGGTTCGACAGTAGAATGGTTCGAAAAACTAACCGAGCTTAATTTTTCAAAACAAGATTATTTAACCATGATTGAAACTTTCAAACAACAATTTCTCTTTGACAAGTTAAGAATTGAAGAAAATATTAAAAAGTAGAAAAAAGACTGTTTATTTCGACCGATCAAGAGAAATCAACAAGTTTAGATAAAGAAATCTCCAATGCATTAGCAACTTCAAGTAAACTATAAACTATTGGATTTACTTTTCCATTTTCTAGTTTCTCAATTGCTTGGCGGTTTTGCGACACGCTCCCGACTAATAGCATGTTTAAAAGAATCTCACGCAGATTCTGTAGATTTAGCGGATTTTTTTATTTCATTTTCTGCTAAAATCTGCGAAATCTGCGTGAAAAAACATCTCAACTTAAAGACATTATAGGTAGATTGACTTTTTTTATTTTTTTTAAATGTTAATTAATTGTATTTCAAGATATTGAATTTTAAATTTTAAAAAAAATCGATTTGTCATATTTTTGTATGACAACATTCTTAATAATTAATATGACATTTGTTTTGTAGCAGAAACTAAGCTAAAAAAGGTGTAGTAATGAAAATTCAAGAAAACTTAAAATTCATAAAAAATACCAAGCAAGAGCTTATAGTGGAATTACTATTCCTGAAATTATACTTAAAGGTAAATGGCTTGACAAACTTGGTTTTAAGGAGGGTCAAACGGTAATTATAAAACAACAGAAAAATAAGCTGACAATTACTATAGATAAAGTACAAACATAATGTCTTATTGATTGCTTAAGATAAATCAACAAGATTAGATTAAGTACGAAAAGTATTCAAAAAAAAATAAAAGCTTCTTGAATGAATTAGACTTTTTTTTGAATATTTTTGAGACAACCAAAAAAACAAAATAAACCCAAAACCCAATAAATGGATAAAATTAATTTACTACTTATTGTAACCGTAATTTCTCTATTCGTTTCTTTATTTCTTGCCTTTTTTTTGTTTACAGTAAAAACAAAGAACAAAATAAGTAATTCTCTTTTTGCTGTTTATCTTATAATAACAGCAATAGACACTTGCGAACCATTATTTAGTTTATTCGTTAGTAATACTCCCTCAAATCTCGGAATGTTAAGAAATACATCTGCTTTCCTCCAGATTCCTGCTTTCTATCTGTATATAGTTTCAGTTTGTTATTCTGATTTTAAGCTTAAAGCTAAACATTTACTGCATTTGCTTCCGTTTTTGGTTGTGAATGTCATTTTATTGCCTCGTTTTTATTTGGTTGATAGCGCTTCTAAAATTAATTTTCTTCAAGATTATCAAAGTAGACCAGAGTTGCAGTTTAACCATATTCTTATTCACATTCAAATGGTTGTGTATTTTATTGCCGTTTTTATGATACTAAGAAAAGCGAAAAAACTATATCTGGAAAATTATGCAGGTACAAGTATTAATTCTTATAATTGGCTGTTTCAGTTTGCAATTATACTGGCAATTATTTATTCGGCTGCGCTTTTAAAAAATATCTTTAAATTTTCTGATTATTTTAATATTGCTGAATCGATGAGAATAGGACTTCTTGTGTCTCAGTTGTTTATTGTTTGCTGGTATTTATATAAAGCCTTAAATTATCCTGATTTATTTAGAAATGTCGATTCAAGACTAAAATTAGTAAAAGATTTAATTTCTGAAGAAAAACGTAATGAGCAAACAGTAACAAGCGAAAAAGAATACAGCGAAGAGTTATTGAAATTAAAGAAATATATGGTTGAAGAAAAGCCATTTCTTGATCCTACAATAACAATTCAGGATATTTCTAAGGAAATTCAAATTCCTGTTCGTGATTTATCACTTTTAATTAATCATAAATTAGAACAGCATTTTTACGATTTCATCAATGCTTATCGTATCGAAAATGCCATGAATATTTTAAAAGATGTTACAAAAAGCAAAGTAACAGTTTTAGAAATTCTATACGAAGTAGGTTTTAACTCGAAATCTTCTTTTAATACCGCTTTCAAAAAACACACCGGAAGTACGCCAACGGATTATCGTAAGTGTTTGTAAAATAGTATTTTGTAATTACTCGTACTTCTTTTTAAAAACAAATGCGTTCGAATAAATTTATTCGGTCGCATAGCGTTTGCTTCTTCCGCACATTTGTATCGAAATAAGTTTCTAACCTTAAAAAACGATACAATGAAAACTTCAGTAAAATTTTTAGCAGCATTATTATTAATAACCAGCTTTGCTTTTGGACAGGATATAACCAAAAAAATCGATTCGATAATAAAGGCTAATCATGCAAAAAATCCGAATGTTGGAATTAGCGTTGGTTTTATTAAAAATAATGAAGAATATTATACGGCATACGGCAATTTGAGTGCAGAAAGCCAAACTCAAATTGATAAAAATTCATTATTCGAAATCGCGTCGATCACTAAAATTTTGACTTCCAATTTGATTGCGCAAGCTGTTATCGAAAAAAAAATTAAAATAGATGACTACATCGATAATTATCTTCCAAAAGTGTATGTCTTACATGAAAATCTTAAAAACAAAATCAGAATTTCAGACTTGGCATCTCATCAATCTGGTTTGCCCGATATCGATTTTGCAAAATTAATTGAATTAAATCCGCAACAACCTGTAAATGGTATAACTCAGGAATCATTGGCCGCTATTATCAATACTTGTACTGAACTAAAAGATTACGGAAAATACCGCTATTCTACAATTGGATATACTTTACTCGGACAAATTTTAGAAAAAGTTTATAACAAGAGCTACGACGAAATCATCAGAACCAAAATATTCGAGCCTTTGAAAATGAAAAATACCTATACCAAAGATTTAGATGTAAAAAACAAAGTAGTTGGTTATAACCCAGACGGTGGAACTCAGGAATTCTTTAATTGGAACATTATGGCTCCGGCAGGATTAGTAAAATCTGACGCTTCAGACATGGTCAAGTATTTAAAAGCCGTGTTGAATAAAAAAAACAAAGTTGGAGAAGCAGCCACACTCACAGAAAAAATCTTTTATAAAGACGAAAAAAGAGAACTGGGATTAGGTACAAATATCATGACAGATGAGAAAAATACACTTTATCAAAAATCTGGAGATTCTATGGGACAATCATCTATTATATGTTACGATAGAGCTAATAATTGGGGCATTATTATACTTATAAACCAAAGAAACTCAAAAATAAGAAACAAACTGTTGGATGATATTTATGATACTGTTTTGAAATAAAAATTTTTAAAAGCCTTAAATAATTTGTTGTTTAAGGCTTTTATTTATGCATTAAAACCCTTCAAAAACTCCCAATCCAAAAAGTGCAAAATCGTATTTTACGGGATCTTTAGCATCCATTTCTCTGAGTTTGAAGTCTAATTCGGCTAAAGCTTTGGCATCGTTTTGCTTTCGCGAAAGAATACCAAGTTTGCGGGCAACGTTGCCGGAATGCACATCTAAAGGACAAGATAATGCAGCTGGCGAAATAGTTTTCCAGATTCCTAAATCGACTCCTTTTGTGTCCTGGCGAACCATCCATCGCAAATACATGTTGATACGTTTTGCGGCTGAATTATTTAAAGGATCTGAAATGTGTTTTTGTGTTCGAGGAAGATGATCGGCTTCAAAAAAGATCTTTTTAAATTCATGAATGCTTTTTTGCAGACTGTCGTTTTCTTGGTTTTTAGCAAAAACAGCTTCTAAACCATTGTGATTTTTATAAATGTTTTGAAGCCCTTTTATAAAACCAGCAAAATCATTTCCGTTGAAAGTTCTATGAACAAAGCTTTCTAATTCGGCTAAATTATCATCAGAATGTGACATAACAAAATCGTAAGGCGTATTACCCATTAATTCCATCATGCGATGCGAATTTTTGATAATCATTTTACGATTTCCCCAAGCGATTGAAGCACTCAAAAAACCTGCAATTTCGACGTCTTCTTTTTGAGTGAATAAATGCGGAATCTGCACAGGATCACTTTCAATAAAATCTTGATTGTTGTATTGAATGACTTTTTCGTCTAGAAATTCTTTAAGTTCAGTTTTATTCATTGGATATATTTTTGGCATAAAAGCCGTCTTTCAAATTATTGGTTCTCATTTGAGGAATAATATGAAAGTGTTTTTTAAAATATTCGATTTGGGCTTTATTAACGCATGGCAGATCTCCATTACCGCTAATCCAAAAGCCATTATTTACCGCTGGGCTATTATATGTTAGATTTCCTAATTTGATAGGCGTAAAAGCGACATCGTATTTTGTGTTTTTATAGGGAGAAATAAAATTACTGCTCGAGAAATTGCTTATTTCCATCATGAATTTATGATTTGAAAATCGATTTAAATTTAAAGGAAAAAATAAAGCAAGCATTGTTGGGAGTAATGATAAAACTAATAATGCATTTATTATTTTTTTATTTCGCACGAAACAAACCAAGCAGAAAGCACCAAAAAACAATATAAAATTCATGAAGAATCTATATTGTGGTGATGTTACAAATAACAAAAACAGCTGAAAAATCATTAAGAAGTAAAGTGTCCAAAAGCTTTTTTTATTTTGAAATTTATAAATTAAAAACGGCAGCACTAAGATTAAAAGAATACCAATTTTATTAAATAAGCCATTTAGTTTTGGCATTGTTAACCATTTTAGAAACAGATCAAAAGCCGACATAGCATCGTATTGCTGTCTTTTAAGGAAATAACCATAAAATTTAATTTGATCGTAATAAAAGGTTTGTATGCTGTTTGGAACCGTATATTCTGTTATAAACGAACTAAAAAGTTTTGATGGAAATACAGGTGATCCGCAGATAATTAGATTTTTTATAAAGAAAAGCGTAACTACTAATACTGCTATTAGAAAAGGTTTTAGGAGTTTTTTTGAAAGTGATTTAAAATGGATGACAAATAAAATAACTGGTATTAATAAGAAGGTTAAAGTTGTGTTTTTGATGTAAAATAAAAAAACAACAAAAATTACAATAAGGTTAAAAATTTCGGGCGTTATGGTTTTGAAGTTTTCTAAGAAATAAAAAAAGAGTATAAACGAGAAAACATAAACAGGAATATCTGGCGATGGCGCACTTATAAACTGAAATAAAAAAACATTAAATAACGGAAACAATCCTACGATTAAATAATTTGGATTTTGGTTCTGAAAAAAGTCATTCAGTTTTTGAATTGAAAAAATAGTTCCTAATAACAAACAAAAGCCGCTTAAGTCATTAAAATTGTCATATAAAAATGAAAAATTAAAAACACTTTGCGTAACATGCCATCCACTTACCTGTCCCAGAAAAAGATGCAGGTTTACTAAACCTTTTACAAAACCGTATTCATTAATCCATTTTATGGTTTGAATGTAATAGGATTCATTATCAATTACAAAAGGAATAGAGGCGCATTGAGCAATTATTAAAAAAGAAATTAGAATTAGAATGGCTTTTAATCCTTTTTGAAGACTTTTAAATTCGGATATAAAGGACTTATAAATTTTAATAATTAGATTATTAAATTTTAGCAGCAGTAAAAGATTTAAGGCTAATAAGAAAACGTGAAATTCAATATTAATGCGACCAAAAACAGCCCAAATACTAGCTAAAATAGTGACAGAAAACAACCCAAGTATAGAAGTAACTACAAAGTTTTTATTCTTTAAAACAAGAATTCGATCACAAGCAAAACCTAGATTAATGGTCGTGAAAAAAATATAAATCCAGCTTAAAAGAATTAAGATCATCCTAAGATATTATTTGACCGTCTGACATTATCAATTTTCTATCGGCCATATTAGCTAATTCTTCATTATGCGTTACAATAACGAAAGTCTGTCCAAATTCGTCACGAAGCTGAAAAAACAATTGATGAAGATTTTCGGCAGACTGTGTGTCTAAGTTTCCCGAAGGTTCATCGGCAAAAATTACATCAGGTTTATTGATTAAAGCTCTCGCAACGGCTACACGCTGTTGTTCTCCGCCAGAAAGTTCGTTTGGTTTATGATTAATACGGTGTGATAATCCTAAAAAAGTAAGCAGTTTTTTAGCTTCTGCCTCAGTTTCTGATGGTTTTTTACCTGCAATATAGGCCGGAATACATACATTTTCTAATGCTGTAAACTCTGGTAAAAGTTGGTGAAATTGAAAAATAAAGCCCAAGTTTGAGTTTCTAAATTTTGATAAAGCCTTATCGTTTAAATTTAAAATATTTTGTCCATTTATAGTCAATGAAGTTTCGTTTTCTGATTTTCCAGGTTTATCTAAAGTCCCTAAAATATGCAAAAGTGTTGTTTTTCCTGCACCAGAAGCGCCAACAATCGAAACAATTTCCCCTTTTTTAATATGCAGATCGACTCCTTTTAAAACTTGCAGTTTATCGTAGTATTTATGTATATTTTGTGCTTTTATCATTTTGAAACTGTTTTTACAAAGAAACAAAGATTCTATCGAAATCATAAGGTCTTCTAACAGAATTTTAGGAAGAATGTTTGATAAAGGATTATTGAAGATTTTATTTTATATTTATAAGAAAATATAGCTGTAAAGATGAAATTGAAAATAGGAATTTCGATATTGGCCATTGTGCTTTTAACTGCTTTTATAAATGCTAAAGCATATTCTGACGATCAATTTTTGACTTATACAGTTGATCTGAAAAAACAAGATTTAAAATTATTTTGGAAGAATGAAAAGAATCAAAATTTTGGAAGTATTCAAAATTTAAAATCTTGGATAGAGCAGAAGAATCTAAAACTTGAGTTTGCCATGAATGGCGGTATGTATAAAAAAGACAATTCGCCTCAAGGACTTTATATAGAAAATCAAAAAGTAGTATCGCCTTTGGATACAACAAAAGCAGCAGGAAATTTTTATTTAAAACCCAATGGTGTTTTTTATTTGACGACCAAAAACGTTCCTAAAATTTGTATTACCGAAAAGTTTTATAACGATCATAAAATAGCTTATGCAACGCAGTCGGGTCCGATGCTGGTAATTGATAATGAAATTCATCCTGATTTTAAAAAAGGCTCTGCCAACTTGAATATTAGAAATGGAGTTGGAATTTTACCAAATGGAAAAGTAGTCTTTGTATTGTCTAAAACACCCATTAATTTTTATGATTTTGCAAAATATTTTAAGGATTTAGGATGCCAAAATGCTTTGTATCTCGACGGTTTTGTATCGCGTGCGTATGTGCCATCTGAAAATTGGATTCAGACAGATGGAAATTTTGGTGTACTATTTGCAGTAACAACAAAAAAATAAAATTAGATGAAAACTGAAGATATAATTTTAAAGGAAGAAAAACAAAGAAAGCTGTTGTTAGGTTTGCTTTTTGATGCTATTGGAATGCTTTCGTTTTCGATTCCAGTAGTTGGAGAATTTGGAGATGTAATCTGGGCGCCGCTTGCAGGTTTTTTAATGACTTACATGTATAAAGGCCGAGTAGGGAAGGTTGCTGGTTTTTTTGCCTTTTTAGAAGAAATTTTACCTTTTACAGATATTATTCCGTCATTTACACTTACGTGGTTTTATACGTATTATATTCAGAAGCGTTGATCTTCGATAAAATTTTTATGAGAATATGTCAACAGTAGTGTTTGCTCTAGGTTTTCGTATGATTCCTAAAAAAATCCATTTTTAGCAGCGTCTTCGCGATAGCGAATCGGTTACATCCGTGTTCTATGTCCAGCATTTGAATTGAGAAACTAATAAAAACGGATTTTTATTTTAATCGGATATAATAATGATTCAGAAGAAAGAGTGAGTTTAGTCTTTAAATAAAAAACCAAGTCCCATATTTTTAAGCATTTTCTTTTCGAAGTTCCAGAAAAAACGGAATTGTCCGAAAATAGAACCTATTGCTACCAATAAAACTTGATAAATTGGGAAAATAATCAGCAGGCGAATTAATGTAAACCAGCCTCCAAAATCTTCTTTGGTGATTCCTAATACGGCACAAAAAGGTTTAGAAAGCCATGCAGAAGCAGATCCTGTAACGGCAAAAACGATAAATATAATTATGGCTTGTAGATTTGAGGTGATGCCCCAGCGTTCTTTTAATCTCTTCATACTTTATTTATAACGATTACAAATATAGTAACATTATCGTATCGGAACATACCCGCCGAGCTTTTGTTTGTATGTATTTTGAAAATATATCATGTAGTTGTAAATCAAATAATTTACTTCATATCCATATTTAATTCCGGGGCTGTAATCGATCCTCATTTCGTATAAACTAGGGTTGTATCGCTGTGGCTGTAAAACACGATTATTCCATTCTATTACATACAATTGATTTTTGTTTTCGAGGTAAGGCAAGGAATAATAATTGCGTGGTAATGCTGTTGATGCCAGCCAAGTGCTAAAACCGTTGTCTATAATAATTACTTCATATTCTAACGAATCGTTTGCAATTCTAACCGTGTCATTTACGGCAGTTTTTTTCGCAGGCTGACTCTGATCTGCCAAAGCAGTATTCTTTGAAGTTGTAGAACAAGCAACAATTGTAAATAGAATGATGAATATGTAAAAGCAATTTTTCATGACTTTTATTTAGAATCTAAATTTACAAAAAAATCGATGAAAGCTTTTGTTATTTAACATAGAACATTGTTGATTTTAGATTGGGCAGAATTTGGCTAAAGCCTTTTCTTGTTCTCACATTTTATTCCTCCAGCTAAAGCAGGAGGCAAGTCAAGAAATTGATTGAGAATCTTTTTTTAAAGAAATTTGAATAATTATAAAAACGCTGTTTTGAATAGCCTCCTGCTTTAGCTGGAGGTGACATGTAAATCATAAAGAAAAAGGCTTTAGCCAAAACATACATTAGTTTTAGTCAAAGCCTCTTAATCTCTCATAAAAAAAGCTGTTTATAATAAAAACAGCTTAATATTAAGATTTTATTGCTTTAAAATCTACAATTTATTTTCCGAATAATTTACCCAATAAACCGCTTATTCCGCCGCTTTTAGTTAATGCCATTGCATCTGCAACATCTACTTTTCCGTCGCCATTTTGGTCTAAACCAAACTGCATTCCGTATTTAGAAATCGTGTCCATAATTCCAGAAGCCTGCCCGCTGTTTCCAGAGACAGCACTAATAATATCTGAAATCTGAAAACTACTATCGTTTGGATCTTTTGCTTTGCTTACTAATGAACTTAAAATCTGTGGAATCATACTTGCTGCTACACCAGAAGCTGCGCCACTGCTTAATCCAAATTTTTCTCCAAGACTTCCAGTCAATTGCTGCGATATTTGTTTTACGACAGGGTTTGAATTGTCTATTGGAGTGTTTCCGCTAAATAAACCTGCAAGTTGTTCTGCACCACCTTCTGAAGCTATTTTTTGTAATCCCGAAAAAATTGAATTATTTGCTTCATTTATCACGCCCTCATTATGCTCGTTAGGAACAGCATCATTATTTACAACAGCAGTATTTCCATACTGCTGTACCAATTGTGTTAATTGTTCAAACATGGTTTAAAAGAATTTAAATTAGACAACAAAGTTAAGTAAAAAAGAAAGGGATTTACTACATTTTAGTAGCAAATCCCTTTAAAGATAATTATTTATTTTCTTATTAGCTTAACAAAGTAATAATTTGTGAAGCTAATTCTGTACCAATTCTATCTTGTGCTTCTCCAGTTGCAGCTCCAATGTGAGGCGTCAATGAGATTTTAGCGTGCATTAAGATTGCCATTTCTGGTTTTGGCTCGCTTTCAAAAACGTCTAATCCAGCAAAAGCAACTTTTCCTGAATCTAAAGCTTTAACTAGCGCAACCTCATTAATAACACCACCACGAGCACAGTTTACGATTCCAACACCATCTTTCATGATCTCAAATTCTTTCTCGTCTACGATGTAACCGTCTTGAGCAGGAACGTGAAGTGTAATGAAATCTGCTTCTTTAAATAAAGACTCTAAAGATTGAGAAACGATTGTAGTAGTAATAGATTGTCCGTCAAAAAACTCAACTTTTACATCTACCTGCGGGATAAAACTATCTGCAGCAATTACTTTCATACCTAAACCTAAAGCCATTTTTGCAGTAGCTTGACCAATACGGCCAATACCAACAATTCCTAAAGTTTTTCCTCTAAGCTCAACACCATTTGCGTACGCTTTTTTCAAACCGTCAAAATTAGTGTCACCTTCTAGAGGCATATTTCTGTTAGAATCGTGTAAAAAACGAACACCATTAAACAAGTGTCCAAACACCAATTCAGCAACAGATTCTGAAGATGATGCAGGAGTATTAATTACATGAATTCCTTTGCTTTTAGCATAATCAACATCAATATTATCCATACCAACACCACCGCGTCCGATAATTTTAAGACCTGGGCAAGCATCAATAATATCTTTACGAACTTTAGTTGCGCTACGCACTAAAACTACGCTTACATTATTTTCGTTAACAAAATTAGCAACTTGTTCTTGAGCTACTTTTGTAGTTATAACTTCAAATCCACCTTTTTCTAAAGCTAGAATTCCACTTTTAGAAATTCCGTCATTGGCTAATACTTTCATTTTGTGATATTTTGTTTATTTGATTCATCTATTTGTTTAATCGATAAACCAACTATTATAATTTTCTTTTTTTATTTGAAACTAATCCCGCTATCCGTTGCAATCTTTTATGTTTTTAAAGAAAAAACATAAAAGGATTTCCACTTCTATCGGGGCTAGGAATCCGGTATTCAATTGATGTTTTGCGTAAATAAATTAGATTAAAAATTTAAACAAATTAATGATTAACCGAAAAAACGATTAAACTTTAGTTTCTAAAGCTTTCATTACATCTACTAAAACCTGAACACTTTCGATAGGCATTGCATTGTAAATAGAAGCTCTATAACCACCAACAGAACGGTGTCCTGGCAATCCAGAAACTCCAGCTTCTTTCCATAAAGCATCAAAAGCTGCTGCATGGTCAGGATTTGTAAGCAAGAAAGTAACATTCATGTTTGAACGATCTTCAACTGCTGCAGCACCTTTAAATAATGGGTTTCTGTCAATTTCAGTGTAAAGTAAATTAGCTTTTGCATCGTTTAATTTCTCAACAGCTGCAACACCACCTTTACTTTTAATCCATTGTAATGTTAAAAGTGAAACGTAAACAGCAAAAACAGGTGGTGTATTGTACATACTTTCTGCTTTGATATGTTTAGCGTAATCTAACATACTTGGAATTGTTCTTCCGTTTTTCTCTAAAATTTCTTCTTTAATAACTACAAGTGTAGCTCCTGCAGGTCCCATATTTTTTTGAGCACCAGCATAAATTAAATCAAATTTTGAGAAATCTAAATCTCTTGAAAATATATCAGAACTCATGTCACAAACTACAGGTACATTTGTAGCTGGGAAATCTTTCATTTGAGTTCCAAAGATTGTATTGTTACTTGTGCAGTGAAAATAATCTGCATCACTTGGTATTACGTATCCTTTTGGAATATGGTTGTAATTTTCTTCTTTTGAGGAAGCTACGACAACAGTTTCTCCAAATAATTTAGCTTCTTTTATTGCAGCTGTCGCCCAAGTTCCTGAATCTAAATATGCGGCTTTTCCGTTTTCTTTCATTAAATTATAAGGAGCCATTAAGAATGCTGTACTGGCACCACCTTGTAAAAATAAGGCTTGGTATCCTTTTCCTTGAAGTCCAAGTAACTCTAAAGCAAGCGAACGAGCTTCATCCATTACAGCAACAAAATCTTTGCTTCGATGGGAGATTTCTAAAATAGAAAGTCCTGAATCGTTGAAATTTAATATTGCTTGTGATGCCTTCTCAAAAACTTCTTGAGGTAAGATACTTGGTCCTGCGCTGTAGTTGTGTTTTTTCATGGTTGTTGTTAATAGACGAAAATTTTAAAGAGGCAAATTTCGGCAATAGGAGCTGAAAAAGCGATAAATTATTCGAAATAATTGAACATTTTTTTACTTTGTTGTTAACAAAAACGTTATAGTATCTACATTATCTGCATAATCCCACAATTGGGGTTTTTGCGTCACTCCAAACGAGATACTGTTTTGAATCAAATCATTGCTTACAATACATTGTATTTGCTCGGAATCAGCGTCAAGACGATTTTGTAAATCTTCTATATTTTCATAAAATTCATAAAAAACGCTAGAAATAGGAGAGGCGTAGCTTGAATCTTCTTTAATAGTTAAGAAACCGTTGTCAAGTAATTTAAAGTTACTCATTAAAAACACTGCTTTATTGTAATCGTAGTTGTTGGCGTATTTTTCGTAATGTATTACATCTTGGTATTTAAAAATAGCTTCAAAAAAAGGATCAAATTTATAATCTTTAGGAACAAAAAGTTTCGAAACATTACGGCATCCTAACCCAAAATATCTAAAAATATCTTCGCCCAAAGCTTCTAATTGTTCTTTGGTTTCTTTTCCGTTTAAAACAGCGGTCGAATTTCTATTTTTTCTAATAATAGACGGTTTGTCTTTAAAGTAATATTCAAAATAACGAGCTGTATTGTTGCTTCCGGTGGCAATTACGGCATCAAAATTTTCTAGTTTTCCTTCCACGAAAGTGATTTTACTTTCCAATTCAGGATTAACCGCAATAATATATTTTGCTAAAAACGGCAATAAATGCTGATCGTTTGAAGATGTTTTTACCAAGGCTTTATTTCCGGTTATTAAAACAGATAAAAAATCATGAAAACCTACTAACGGAATATTTCCTGCTAATATTAAAGCTACTGTTTTTGAATTTTTACCATCTTGTAAAGCATCAAAAGAATAATTAGAAAGCCATTTGGTAATGTTTTCTTCTGTTAAAGCTTCTGCCCAAGATTGTATTGCAAAATAAACCTGCTCTGGAGTATACCAGCCATTATGAGACTGCGATAAATGTATAAGCTTCTGGAAATCATCAAAAAAAAGATCATTGTGTAAAACTTCTGATTTTTTAATGGTTTCTAATTCAGAAAATTGTTTTAGAAAATATCCTAATTCAACAAAAACACTTTTTTTTGTTTCTAATGTCATAATGTTTGCTTATGAATTGTTTTGATTGTAATTTTGCACAAAAATAAGTTTTTTTAGTGTTAAGCTGTTAGCTTTCTCTAATAAGGTTTAGATATCAAAAGAAAAAAAAGAACAGAATATTTAAAAATGGCTTTTAGCTTTTAGCAAAAGGCAAAAAAATAATATCACATGGCTATAATTATAACTGACGAATGTATTAACTGCGGGGCTTGTGAACCTGAGTGCCCAAATACAGCTATCTATGAAGGTGCTGATGATTGGAGATATAAAGACGGAACTGCTCTTTCTGGAAAAATAATTTTACCTGACGGAACTGAGGTTGATGCTGATGATGCTCAAAACCCAATTTCGGATGAAGTGTATTATATTGTTCCAGGAAAATGTACAGAGTGTAAAGGTTTTCATGATGAACCTCAATGTGCTGCCGTATGTCCAGTTGATTGCTGTGTACCAGATGATAATCATGTAGAAGATGAAGAAACTTTGTTAGAGCGTCAAGCGTTCTTGCATGGTTAATAAAATTCGAGATTTTATTAGAAAAAACTCCGTTCTTATTAGTTTCTTATTGGTCTTTTTAGGTTTCATGTATTTGAAAATTGCTAATCTTCAAAATTATTATTTTTATAATGGAAGAGTAATTGAACTTAATAGAATTACATCAAAGCATAGAGTTGCAGGTAAATCTGGCAGAGGAATTTTTTACATTTCTAAAAAGATTCCAAAAATTGAATATTATGTAAATAAAGATACAGTGCAATGTGATCAAGGAGAATTGAAACTAGTCACAAACTTTAAAATAAATGAAAAAATAACGGTTTTAGTAGAAAAAGAAAACCTTTATCATACAAAAATTTTCAGCTTATTTTATTATTGGATTGAATACAATGAATTGATTCTTGTTTTACTTTCATTTTTATTCATTCTAGGTTTTATAAAAAACTTTGTATAAAAAAGACATACTTTAAAATATAAGAAAAATCCTAAGCAAACAGCTTAGGATTTTTTTTTCTAACATTTTTCTTGCCTTATTTTGCATTATGCTGATTTTTAGTGAATTAATTTAGTTAATTTGGGAAAAATTTAGTATTATTGATAATAATTTCTAAAAACAGCCTATGAAGAGATTGATACTTTTATTTTTTATATTCTTTAACGTTGGTGTTTTTGCACAAAACGATACTTATTCTATTGTTGTTAAAGATATTGAAACGCAGTTGCCAATAGAAAATGCTACGGTGGTAATTTTAAAAACCAAACAGATTTTATTAAGTAATGAAGAAGGAAAAGTAACTTTTGTGCTGGCAGGTGGCTCTAATGTTCAGGTTTCTGAGACGAATTACGAGAATGTAACGTTTCGCTGGGCTTCTTTAAAAGAAAGCGGCTTTGAAGTTTACTTAAAAAGTAAAGACAATAAATTAGATGAAGTTGTTTTGTCTAAAGAATCTCCACAAAAAGTACTTCAAAAAATTGTATCAAATTCGATAAAAAAACTAGCAGTTTCTTCTCGCTTAAAAGTATATGTGAGGGAATTTTTTATGCTAGACAACAAATATTCTTATTATAATGACGGACTTGTAAATTTTCAGTTTGCAGTTAATCAAAAGAAAGCATCGACAACTTTATTGGTAGAACAAAATAGATCTTACGGATTGATAGAAACCGATGTAAGTGCTGACTTAAAAGGCTATAATTTGAATAATATCATGGAGAATTATTATAATTTAAATTATTTTAATGCTGTTTTAGATTCAAAAGCAAAGAAAGAATATGAGTTTGGAGTAAAAGGACATCCTATCAATAAAGATTATTTTGTAATGACGATTACACCATTAGATACGTCTAAAGAAGCTGTAGATAGTTTTGAGATTGTCTATGATGCAGAAAAGAAATTGATAATTGAGTTTTCTATTATTATTACACCAGGAAAAGCTGCAGTGATTGAAGATAAGACAAAAGAAGGTGCTAAGAATGTTACAAGATCTGTTGTGAAAGTAAATTACAGACTTGATGGTTTAGATTATTACTTATTGAGTTCGAATGAAGAAATAGCGTATGATATTGTTTTAAAAGATAATAAAACCAAGAATATTCAAGTTCGTAATAACTTTATAACAACAAATTACAACAAGCAAAAGTTTACCTATAAAGAAAGTGACGTTTTTAAAGAAAAATCGCTTTTTAATAAAAAGAATAAGATTCTAACCAATTACTGGGATCTTTCTGGTTTTACAGCTACAGAAGAAGAAAAAAACTTAATAAGCGCTTTAGATTTTAAGCTCTAACTTTTTTAGATTCTTTTTTTAGCAACAACAACATAGGTATCGTAAGCATAGGTTTTTCTGTCGATCTTTTTTGTTATTTCGAAATTATTCAAATATAAAAAAAGTTCAATTTCATTAAGTGTAAAAACGCGAACGGTAGAAAAATCATTTTCAAGAATATCTTTTTCTCCATTTGTAATAGTGTAATACTGCGCTGTCCATTCTAGCATGAAATTTTCCAGAGAATTGTTAGTGTCCCAATGGCTTTCTCTTCTGTAATTTACATTATCATACATGGCTTCATGTACAATAACAGGGTTTTCTTTAGTAAAAGGAATGAATCTATTGGCATCGATAAAATCAAAAATTATAACACCATTATTATTGAGGTTTTTATACAGAGAATCAAAAGTTCTATTGATGTCATCGTTGGTGATTAAATAACTTGTAGATCTCCCTGTGATTAAAATTGCATCTACAGGACTATTGAGTTTAAAATCGCGCATATCACCTTGGGTAAAAGTGCTGTTTTTGTTGCGCTCTTTGGCAATTGCAATCATACTCTCACTGTAATCAAGACCTTGGTAGTTCTGATTGTTTTCTTGAAATCGTTTTGCTAGATTTCCTGTACCGCTGCCAATTTCTAAAATGCTAGAGCAATTGTTTTCCTGAATTAGATTGTTGTAAAAAGCATATTCCTCATCATAATTAACAAAAGTCTGGTACATTGCATCGTAAATTGCTGCCATTTTTCCGTCGTATAAACTTGCCATAACTATAAGATTTTAATTATAAAATTATAAAAAAAAGGCTGTCATAAGACAACCTTTTTAAATTATTTAAATAAAGCCGAAACTTAGAATTTATAGTTTAATGATAGATTAAAAATAGTACCTAATTGGCTGAAATGAGAACCATCATAAGTAGTAGTAGCATAACGACCATTAAATGTCAATAAGTTATATTGTTGTTTAGTCTGTACAGGATCTGCCAATAAAGTTGCTCCGTCAGCATTTTTGGCAACAAACTCCCATTCTGGTAAAACATTAAAGATGTTATTAATGTTTAAGGCAAAAGTTAATTTTTCTGTAGCATTAAAATTGATTCCTAAGTCTGTAACCACTTTAGGGATAAATTGAGTATTTAAATCTGGATTATAATCACCAGGAGCTAATGAGCTGTCAAAAGTAGCAATACCATCTTGGTGGAAAACCGTTTTTCCGAAATAAGTATTGTTTAAAGAAAATCCAAATTTACCAATTTCATAATTAGCACCCAATATCCATTTTGTTTTTGGTCTTGAAGTAAAAGTCAAAGCGTCTAAAATTGGTCCAAATGAGTTATTTGTTACAGGAGAAATTCTTTCGTTTTGAAAAGTAACGTTTCCAGATAAATTAAATCCTAATTTACCTTCGCCAATTCCGATATTATTATAGCTTGTAACGACATCTAAACCAGATGTTCTAGAATCAAAAGAGTTAGAAAACCAAGCCACATCACCAAAAGCAGTATCTTGTCTGTCTCCAAGTACAATTCTGTCTTCTACTTTAATGTTATAATAATCTACTGTTATATTAAAATTATTGAAAGGTTTAGCACCAAGTCCAACAGTTACGTTAGTTGATTTTTCAGGACGTAAAGAAGGAATACCTAATTGACGTGCTTGAGGAGAAACATTGCTGATAATTCCGCTTACTTGAATTCCTTGTCCAGCTACAAACGAATACTGTGATTTTTGAGTATAAATTTGATGTAAAGTTGGTGCTCTAAAACCAGTAGAAACAGATCCTCTTAAAGTAATTTTATCATCAAAGAATTTATATCTTGAACTTGCTTTCCAAACTGTAGCACCTCCAAAATCACTATATTCTTCGTGACGAACTGTTCCGTTTACCAAAAAGTCTTTAGTAATATCAAAAGCAACATCTAAATAAGCTCCAACATTATATCTGTTCCATTTTCCTGAATTTTCAGGTCTGTTACCCGCAAAAGAGTCAGCACCAGTTCCGTCCCAAGAAGCTTTAACACCTTCCATAACTTCAAAAGTTTCTGATCTGAACTCAGAACCAAATCCGATACTTATCTTGTCTGAAACAATTTTAGAAATATCAATATTTCCAACCACATGATTAAAAGAAGTTCCTCCTGGTTTAAAAGAAATCGGGCTGTTTTCTCTGTAAACATTTTGGCCATTGTCATCCAAAATAGAAGATCTGTTTACAGAATTACTTACTGTATAAAGTTGTTTGTTACCGCCAACAGTTACACTCGCGTCTGTATTCCAACCATTTTTTACATTTTTAAAACCTAGAGTACCATTGTAATCCGATAAGTCACCTTCAAAAGTTGGTACATAACCGTCATAAACTCTATTTGCACCGGTTCCTTTTCCAAAAAGATCAATAAGGTAAGGATCGTCTGCTAAAGTTCTCCAATATGGAGTTCTATAATTGGCAAATGAATTTACTTTTTTATACACATAAGCCGCATTGTAATACAACTTTGTGTTTTCGCTTAAGTCATTCCCACCATTGATTAAGAATTTTGCAGAAGCTGTTTCTGGAGAACCATTAATGTTTCCAGCATCAGGATATTTAGCTAAGAAAGCTTGTACATCTGCAATATCGGCACCAAAATCTCCAGCATCACCTGCAGCATCAACTTTACCAGGTCTGTTTGCTAAACTTACTTTAGAGAAATCTATAGTATAATTTAAGAAGCCTTTTTCTCCAACAGTTGTACCTTGATTTAAACTTACGCCCAGCATTTCACCATCACCTTCAGAAGTAATTCCACTTCTTACCGTTACAGATCCAGCATTGTTGTTTTTCTTCAAAATGATATTCATTACGCCGGCAATAGCATCAGAACCATACTGAGCAGAAGCTCCATCACGAAGAATCTCCACTCTTTCGATCGCGTCTGTTGGAATTGCAGAGATATCTGCACCAGTTTCTCCACGTCCTGGAGAAGTCTGTACATAAAGCAAAGAACTTAAGTTTTTACGTTTACCATTAATAAGGATTAATGTTCTACTAGGTCCCATATTTCTAATTTCGTACGGATCCAGCAATGAAGTAGCATCATTTACAGGAGTTTGTACGGTATTAAAGGAGGGAATTTTGTATTGCAGCGCCTTATCAAATGTAGCCTGTCCTGTTGAAGTTAAATCTTTAGACGATAATACATCAATAGGTAATGCACTAGTAGTATTACTTCTGGCGGCAGTTCTAGATCCTGTAACGACAACTTCGTCTAGATTTTGTCCGCCTTCTTCAGTTAAAGAAACATCAATTTGTGAGGAAGTTGCAGTCCTGGTTACACTGCTATATCCCATAAAACTAAAAACCAATGATGCGCCTTCTTTTACTGTAATTTTATAAGATCCGTCCATATCGGTAGAAACACCGTTATTAGTTCCTTTTTCAACAATGTTTACACCTGGCAGAGGAGTACCGGTATTGTCTTTTACTACGCCCGTGACTTGTTTTTGGGCAAAAATAATTAAAGTATTAAAGAGAAATAATACTACTGCAATTTTTTTCATGGTTAATTGGTTTTGGTTAAAAATTGTAATGATGGTTTGTTATATATTGTGATAAAAGTATGGTTATTTAACAAAATATTATAAAAAAGTTTGATTTTTTTTAAGAAAAGTAGTAAAAAAACATATATCGTCATTTTTTCTATAGTTACGAGCTATTAAATCTTATATTTGCAAAATTTTAGAGTTAAAATGCAGCATTTTGACAAAAATTAAGAGGCAGTAAAAAATAAGTATATTAGGATTAATTCAGTACTAAATAATTGAACTATAAGTCAGTAAAAATGGTACTTGAGAAGGTTAAAATCAAATAAAAAACAAATTTTATCTACATATGAAAGCAGGAATTGTAGGATTACCAAATGTTGGAAAATCAACATTATTTAATTGTTTATCTAATGCCAAAGCGCAAAGTGCAAACTTTCCGTTTTGTACTATCGAACCTAATATTGGTGTTGTAAACGTTCCAGATCCAAGAATTAACAAACTAGAAGAATTAGTAAAACCAGAGCGTGTGCAAATGGCAACTGTAGATATTGTAGATATCGCAGGTTTGGTAAAAGGTGCAAGTAAAGGTGAAGGCCTTGGAAACCAGTTTTTAGGAAACATTAGAGAGTGTAACGCAATTATTCACGTTTTACGTTGTTTTGATAATGATAATATTGTACACGTTGACGGAAATGTAAATCCAATTCGTGACAAAGAAACAATTGATATCGAACTTCAATTGAAAGATTTAGAAACAGTTGAAAAACGTTTAGAAAAAGTAAACCGTGCCGCTAAAACTGGAAACAAAGAAGCGCAAACTGAAAAAGCACTTTTAGACAAAATTAGAGAAGCATTGTTACAAGCAAAATCGGCTCGTACAATTACTCCTCAAGGAAATGACGAAGAAGAATTAATGGAATCTTTCCAATTAATTACAGCAAAACCAGTTTTATACGTTTGTAATGTTGACGAAAATTCAGCAGTAAACGGAAACAAATATGTTGACCAAGTTCGTGAATTAGTAAAAGACGAAGATGCTGAAGTTATTATTCTTTCAGTAGGAGCAGAAGCTGATATTACAGAATTAGAAAGCTACGAAGAGCGTCAGGTTTTCCTAGAAGATATGGGATTGAATGAACCAGGAGCATCAGTTTTGATTCGTGCAGCTTATAAACTTCTAAAACAACAAACTTACTTTACAGCAGGTGTAAAAGAAGTTCGTGCTTGGACAATCAATATCGGATCGACTGCGCCACAAGCGGCTGGAGTTATCCATACTGATTTCGAAAAAGGATTTATTCGTGCAGAAGTTATTTCATACGAAGATTACGTTCAATACGGATCTGAAGCAAAAGCAAAAGAAGCAGGGAAATTCAAAGTAGAAGGAAAAGAATATATCGTAAAAGATGGTGATGTAATGCACTTCCGTTTCAACGTATAGTCATTGCGAGGAACGAAGCAATCTCACTCTTATTTATCACAGAATAGAACATAGAATAAAGAAAATAGATTAAAACCGCTGAAGCAATTTAGCGGTTTTTTTATGCTCAAAAAAAATCCCCTAAATCTCCTAAATCTGCGTGAAACAAAAAAAAACAATTGTCATTCTGAGCGAAGTCGAAGAATCGCAAAGAGAGTTATTATTTCTTGTGCCTATTTCCAGCTTTCCATTTCAAGATTTTTCAATAAAACCATTTTTGCAATGCTATAAAAAGAGCTTCTTCCAGTCGCTTTTTTATAGCAGCAAAAAGAGGTTTTCTTTTCAAAATGCTTTCCATTTCAATCTGGGGTAATCCGTAGAATAAGAGAAATTTGTGGAATGATTTTTCTGTGAAAATTTTGGCTTGATTTTAGTTAACAAATCTAAAAACCAATTTATTAACTAAATGAAAAACCAGCCATTATGAAAAAAATCTTTTTAATTTTAGTTCTAATTCTTGCAATAAGTTCTTGTAAAAAAGCAGATGTAGCAGCTACATCATTAGGACCAAATATATATTTCGAGAGTCCACAACCAATAAATGATTCCGAATTAGACCATTTTCCAAATAAATTCAAGGGTTTGTATATGGATAAAGATTCTACATTCTTAAGAATTAATGAAAATGTTGCGCAATATGAAAAGTATTATAAACTTAAAATTCATAAAGATGTATTAGATTCTTTACCTCCAGGAGACATAATAAAAGATAATAAATTAGTCGTTAAGGAATGGGGGCAAACCTTTGATATGTATCCAAAAGGAGATTCTATTTTATTAGTTTCAAAAAGTATCGACACAATATTTAGGTTTTCATACTATCAAAAAGCAAAACGAATCAACGGTGATTTAGTAATAAGTAAAAAAGATTCCATTTTTTGGAATGTAGAAACGTTTAGCATTAACAATAATGACCTAAAATTTAGAACTATTGGATTTGAAGATATTAAGAAAATAGATTCTATAACGGCAGTCAAATCAAAAATGTTAGATTCAATGTCATATCTTCTTAAACCAACACGAAAAGAATTTGGACGTATTTTAAAAATTAAAGATTTAGGTTATTTACAAGAATTTAAAAAAGTAAAAAGTTGATCCGCTAAATCTGCAAGATCTATGTGAATAAATCACAATCTTGCCATTTCGAGCGAAGGGAGAAATCACAATCGGATAGCAAATACTGAATGTGAGTTTCTAATGCGGTTGCTTCGTTCCTCGCAATGACAAAAAAAAGAGAATATAATCTGCTCAATCTGCAAAATCTGCGTGAAACAAAAACGCAATCTAATCATTTATAGAAATGAAACAGAACGAGAAAAAAAACATGGCAATAACATAAACTTTCAAAGAAATAACGAAACACAAATATTTAGAGTATTTCCTAAATTTAGAGAATATCAAAAAAAGTACTCGTGAAAAACCAAAACATATTTTCGAAATCATGGAATTTACTAAAGAAAACCTTTTTAGAATTCAACGACGATAATGCCATTAAGTTAAGCGCTGCATTGTCTTATTATACGATATTTGCATTACCGCCTTTATTGATTATAATTATCACAATTTGTGGTTTCTTTTTTGGAGAAGAAGCTGTAACCGGACAGCTTTACGGGCAAATAAACAGATTGGTTGGTAATAACGCAGCAATTCAGATTCAAGAAGCTATAAAAAATGTTCAATTGTCAGACAGTAATATTTTTGTAACCATTTTTGGAGTTGTTATGCTGTTAATTGGAGCTTCAGGAGTTTTTGCCGAAATACAAAGTTCAATCAATTTTATTTGGGGACTTCGGGCAAAACCCAATAAAGGCATTAGAAAATTTATTCAAAATAGAATCATGTCATTTTCTATGATCGTTTCGGTTGGGTTTTTGATGTTGGTAAGTTTGATGTTAAATGCAACTTTAGACGTTTTAAGCACCAGATTAAAATTATATTTTCCAGAAAGCACCGTATATCTTTTTTATGTAATAAATTTGGTAATCGTTCTGGCAAGTATCACATTGCTATTTGCTATTATTTTTAGAACACTTCCAGATGGAATTATAAAATGGAAAGATGCTTTTATAGGCGCTTCCTGTACATCGGTTCTTTTTATGATCGGTAAATTTGCTATCGGATTTTATTTAGGAAGCTCGACTATTGCAAGTGTTTACGGCGCGGCGGGTTCTGTAATTATAATTTTGGTTTGGGTATATTATTCGGCAATAATTCTGTATTTTGGAGCCGAATTTACAAAAGTGTATGCCAAATCATATGGAGGGCAGATTTTTCCAAATGATTACTCTGTTGAAATTAAAAAAGAAATTTTTGAAGTCAAAGAATAGAATATTTAAAACCATATAAGTCATATAAGTTCATTTAAAATAAAAGCAGAACATTGCTTAAATTAACTTATATGACTTATATGGTGGAAGAAAAAAAATAAACATAAATACCACAATAATATGAAAATCATTGCCTTTGGAGGAAGTAATAGTAAACATTCCATCAATAAAAAACTAGCCGTTTTTGCTGCAAATCAGTTCGAAAATGGTGAAGTAGAAGTTTTAGATCTTAATGATTTTGCAATGCCGTTATTTAGCGTTGATCTTGAAAAAGAAATCGGACAGGAACCAAAAGCAATTGCTTTTCTCGAAAAGATTTCAAAAGCAGATATTCTAGTGGTATCAATGGCAGAAAATAACGGAAATTATTCTGCCGCTTTCAAAAATGTTTTTGATTGGACTTCACGAATCGAAAAAGATGTTTTTCAGCACAAACCAATGCTTTTATTAGCAACTTCACCAGGACCAAGAGGTGGTGCAACTGTTTTAGAAATAGCCAGAAATGCTTTTCCGCGTTACGGAGGCGAAATCAAAGCAAGTTTTTCTCTGCCAAGTTTTAATGCTAATTTTGATGCTGAAAAGGGAGAAATCTCTAATACAGAATTAAAAACAGATTTAGTAAATCTTATTAATTCTAATTTCTAGTATTTCAATGCCTTTACAAAAACTCATTTTTACATTCCTTTTCTTGAATGTAATTTTCCTGTGTCCTTCTTTTGCCCAAAACTATAATAAGGTTGATAAAATTGTTTTGAAGTATCCCAAACAATTTAATTCAACAGAGGAATTAGCAGAAAGAATTCAAGAAGATTTTTCATCAGAAGAAGATAAAGCAAGAGCGATTTACAGCTGGATTGCTTTTAATATAGATTATGATTATGCAGCTTTTTTAAATCCGCAAAAAGCAAAAGGTTTCAGCTATAGATCAGAAGCCGAAAAAGAAAGGAAAATTCAGCAGTTTAATAATGAGATACTTCAAAAAGCATTTAAATCTCAAAAAGCAGTCTGCGAAGGTTTTACGCTTTTGTACAGTCATTTGGCTGGTTTAGTAGGTTTAAAAACGCAAGTTATACGTGGAGATTCAAAAACCAGATTAAGCGATATTGGCAGAGAAAATATACTCATAAATCACGCATGGAATATGGTCTTAATTGATGAAAAATGGAGACTTATTGATGTAACTTGGGGAGAAGGATATTACAATGAAAACAAAAGAGCAGCCGTAAAAGATTTTACTTCTATTTATTTTGATGCAGATCCCGCATTTTTTTTCGCGAAACATTATCCTGAATCGGGAACTTTTCTGGGAGAAAAATTAAGTAAAGAAGATTTTCTAAACGGTCCTTTAATTTACAATAAACTTATTGAAAATAATTCTGAAATTATAGCGCCAAACTCTGGTTTACTTGAAGTTAAAAATGGAGATAAAGTAACCTTTAGAATCAAAAATATTTCAAAAACAGATCAGGTTTATTATCTGAATAAAAGAAATCAGCCCGTAAAAATTGAAAACCCAAAAGAGAAGAGAGGCAGTCTAGAATTTCAAGTGACGATTGATAAAAACACCGGATCGTTTATTACTTTTTATTTATATACAAACAGTATTGTTTCTTTTAAAGTGATTCCCAAATAAAACAGCTCAAAAACCATATTTACTAAACCCTACTTATTAAATGCCACTAAAAAAACTTGTTTTTATATTCCTTTTACTGAATATTATTTTGCTGCAGTCTTCTTATTCACAAAAATATACTGCTATAGACAGCATCGTATTGAAATATCCTGATTTTGGCAGTACCGAAAAATTGGCAGAACAAATTAAAAAAGATTTTATATCAGAACATGATAAAGCAAGAGCAATTTACAGTTGGATTGCTTTAAATTTAGATTATGATTTAGAAACTTTTTTAGATCCTCCCGCACAAAAAGATTTTTCTTCTAAAGATGCTGCAGATGCTGCAAAACAATTGCAAGTCTTTAATGAAAAAACAATGCAAAAGGCTTTTAGATCTCGAAAAGCGGTTTGTCTGGGGTATTCACTGTTATATGCTCATTTGGCCACTTTAACGGGTTTAAAATGTCAAATAATAAAAGGAGATGCTAAAGTAGATTTGCCAGATATTGGCAGAAGAAATTATTTGATAAATCACGCATGGAATAGTGTGCAAATTGATGGAAAATGGGTATTGGTTGATGCTACTTGGGGTGGAGGATATCTTGATTATCGCCGCAAAATAATAGTAAAGAAATTTACGCCTATTTATTTTGAAATGGAGCCAAAATATTTCAATATGAAACATTATCCTGAGGCCGCAATGTATAAAGGGAACACAGGAAATAAAAGCGAGTTTTTGAATGGACCGCTTATTTATGATTCATTTATAGAAGAAAATTGTGAAATTTTGGAACCCTTTTCTGGCGTTATTAATGCTAATGATGGTGACAAAATAACTTTTAAAATTAAAAACCTTTCTAAAATTGATGACATCTATTATCTAGATAAAAAAGAAGAGAGAATGAAGGTTGAAAATGTAAAAAAGGTAGACGGAGTATTAGAGTTTCAAATTACTTATAATAGAAAACTAGGCCGATTTATTACCTTAAATCTTTTCCAAACAAATTTTGCCGCTTTTAAAATTGTTCCAAAAACAATGTGATTTTATAACTTTTTCGAAAGCTATTTCTTATTTATTGGCGTATCTTAGCAATAAGTATAAAAAATAGTTTTTGATAGTTAATGACGTATGGAAGCAACTTTTTTGAAATCGATTTTAGACAACGATTTCTACAAATTTACAATGCAGCATGCCGTAATCAAGCTTTTTCCAAAGGCAAAAGTACGTTACGGTTTTATTAATAGAGGGAAACATATTTTTCCGCCGGGATTTTCAGATTTACTTCGAGCCTCTGTCGATGCAATGGCAGGTTTAAAATTAACAAAAGAAGAAAAACATTATTTAGCAAAATTTTGTCCGTATCTCGATCCAACTTATTTAGATTTTCTGCACGGGTATCGTTATGATCCGTCTGAAGTTGAAATCACGCAGGAAGGATCTGAAATAAAAGTTTCAATAGAAGGGTTTTGGTATCGCACTATTTTATGGGAAGTGCCGCTGATGGCTTTAATTTCAGAGCTTTTTTATAAATCTAATCATCTAATACGTTTACACGATGATAAGATAAAAGAGATTACAAAATCTAAGATTGATAATTACAACAAACTCGGTGTTTCTATTTTAGAATTTGGTACAAGACGTCGTCATTCTTATGATGTACATGTTTTGGTAAATGAAACGCTGCGAACTTTTGGTTCAGAAAGTTTTATTGGAACTAGTAATGTGCATTTTGCAATGGTCAACAAAAAACGTCCGTTAGGAACCCATGCGCACGAATGGTTTATGTTTCATGCTGCGCAATACGGTTTTAAAGTTGCTAATGCAATTGGTTTAGAACATTGGACGCAGGTTTACGGCGGCGACCTCGGAATCGCACTCACAGATACCTACACAACCGATGTGTTTTTTGAACAATTTGACAAAAAATACTCCAAACTTTTTGACGGTGTTCGACACGATAGCGGCGATCCTGTAGAATTTGCCCAAAAAGTGATTTCGCATTATACAAAAATGGGAATTGATCCGAAATCTAAAGCAATTGTTTTTTCAGATTCACTCAATTTTGATAAAGTAAAAATCATTTCCGATTTTTGTAAAGACAAAATTAAAATGTCGTTTGGTATCGGAACCAACTTTACCAATGACGTTGGACTTCCGCCCATGAATATGGTGATAAAAATGACCGAAACGAAACCTGATAATGCAAATTGGCAAGGTGTTGTAAAACTTTCTGACGAAAAAAATAAAAATACAGGAACGCCCGAAATGATTGCTTTGGCGAAAGAAGTTCTCGGGATCAATTCTTGATTTTTTGATTCGAATGCTGATTTTAAATGTTAAAAATAAATATCCGCGTCAATCCGTGCCTTCGCGATAACGAATCAGTCAAATCTGCGTTCTATATACGGCATCAAAATTTTGAACACAGATAAAACGGATTTACTTCGTAAAAAAGCAGATAAAAACGGATTATATTTAGAATCATAAGCTTATTATAAATGAGTGTTAGTATATTTTTAGAAAAATTTTATTAGGCATCAATGCTTTTTTATATTTTTAGCCGTTGTGTTATTTTAAATTCAATTTAAATAAAGTTCAAAGCTGTTATTAATCATAACAAAAAAAGAATACGCTTTTATTTTTTGCGTAGAAATGGTACATTAGCCAAAAATCCTAATTCATTTATGCTAGAGCAAAATCAATACAACGAAGATAATATTCGTTCACTCGATTGGAAGGAACATATTCGTATGCGTCCGGGTATGTACATCGGGAAATTAGGGGACGGATCTTCACCAGATGATGGTATTTATATTTTATTAAAAGAGGTTTTAGACAACTGTATCGACGAATTCGTTATGGGTGCCGGAAAAACTATTGAGGTAACGATAAAAGACAAAACGGTTTCTGTTCGCGATTACGGGCGTGGAATTCCGTTGGGTAAAGTAGTCGATGTAGTTTCGAAAATGAATACCGGAGGAAAGTACGATTCTAAAGCTTTCCAGAAGTCAGTAGGTCTTAATGGTGTCGGAACAAAAGCAGTAAATGCTTTGTCTGACTTTTTTCGCGTAGAATCTGTTCGTGATGATAAACAAAAAGCGGCAGAATTTTCGGCAGGAAATCTAGTCTCAGAAGAAGATATTATTGATACAACAAAGCGAAAAGGAACTAAAGTAACTTTTACGCCAGACGAATCGATCTTTAAAAATTACAAATTCCGTTTAGAATATGTAATCAAAATGGTCAAAAACTATTGTTACCTAAACAATGGTTTAACGATTATATTCAATGGAGAAAAATACATTTCTGAAAATGGTCTTAGAGATTTATTAGAAGAAACAATCAACGAAGAAGATTTAGAATATCCAATCATTCACTTGAAAGATCATGATATCGAAATCGCGCTAACGCACAGTAAAACACAATACAGCGAAGAATATCACTCTTTTGTAAACGGTCAGAATACCACGCAGGGAGGAACGCACTTAGCAGCTTATAGAGAAGCCGTTGTAAAAACAATTCGTGAGTTTTACAACAAAAATTTTGAAGCATCAGACGTTCGTAAATCGATTGTAAGTGCAATTAGTATCAAAGTAATGGAACCTGTTTTTGAGTCTCAGACCAAAACAAAACTGGGTTCTATGGATATGGGTTCTGATGATGGAACACCAGCCGTTTCGGTTCGTACATTTGTAAATGATTTTGTTAAAAACAAATTAGATAATTATTTACATAAAAACCCGCCAACAGCCGAAGCTTTATTGCGTAAAATTCTGCAGGCAGAACGTGAGCGTAAAGAATTATCAGGTATTAGAAAATTGGCTACAGATCGTGCTAAAAAAGCCAATCTTCACAATAAAAAATTAAGAGACTGCCGCGCGCATCTTCCAGATACCAAAAATCCTAGAAACTTAGAAAGCACTTTGTTTATTACCGAGGGAGATTCGGCTTCTGGATCGATTACCAAGTCGCGTGACGTAAACACACAAGCCGTTTTTAGTTTGCGTGGTAAGCCTTTGAATTCATACGGAATGAGTAAAAAAATCGTGTATGAAAACGAAGAATTCAATTTATTGCAAGCCGCTTTAGATATCGAAGACGGATTAGAAAAATTAAGATACAACAACATCGTAATCGCAACCGATGCCGATGTCGATGGTATGCACATTCGTTTACTTTTGATTACTTTCTTCCTTCAATTTTTTCCAGAATTAATAAAAGAAGGACATTTGTATATTTTGCAAACGCCGCTTTTTAGAGTTCGAAATAAAAAAGAAACCATCTATTGCTATTCTGAAGAAGAAAGAAAAGATGCGATTGAGAAATTAAAACCAAAACCAGAAATTACGCGATTTAAAGGTTTAGGAGAGATTTCGCCAGACGAGTTTAAAAACTTTATTGGAGATACCATTCGTCTTGACCCAATTATGATGGATAAAAACACTTCGATCGAGCAATTATTGTCTTTCTACATGGGGAAAAATACGCCAGACAGACAAGAGTTTATCATCAAGAATTTGAAGGTGGAGTTGGATGCAGTTGAAGAAATATAAAACAAATGGAGAAGAAAAAATTGATTTACGCAGCAATTGCATTCATTTTAAGTTTTGCGATTACTTATTACCTAATCAAAAGCTATAAAAAGAAAGACGACAAGAATACAATTGAAAATGTTCAGGTAAAATAAAATTAAATCAAAAACGAATTTTGTCTAGGTAATTTTTGATCTAAAAAGTTTTTATTTTCAAAATTTGAATTCCGCAGTCACTGACTGCGGAATTCAAATTTTAAAAAGCGCAAACATTGTTTACGGAATTTAGAAATTTAAAGATGTGGCATTAATTCTGTAATTTAGTTTAATATAAAATTAAGAAAATGATAAATAAAATATCGTTTAAAAATTATAAGCTTTTTAAGGAAAAGCAAACATTGGAATTAAAACCAATTACAATATTAATAGGTAAAAACAATACTGGAAAAAGTGCTGTTTTGAAGTTAATGACACTAATTGAAGGAAGTTTAAATGGAAAAGCTAGTAATGTCTTCGAATTAAAAAATGACGATGTTACTTCTGGTGATAAATTTAAAGATTTAATTTATGGCAAATTTGGTAGAGCTATAGAATTAGAATTATTTCAAGAAGATAATATTAAAGGTAAAGAAGACATTTTGAATGTTGCGGTATCGGTAGATATTGATGCTGATTTACCAATATTAGAGAATTGGTCATTAAAAGAAGTTTTTGAAGATAAAAAAGAAAATGAATTATTAGATTTTCAAAGGATTGATAAATCTACTTATCTTAATGAATTAGATGATACTGAATATTTATGTGAATTTATTGGAATTTATTTGACGAATTATTTTTATAAAGACAAGCCGGAATCTTCGGGAACTATTTATAAAATTCCTTTTTTGAAGACGGATTTTATAGGATCAATAAGAGAAAAATCTAAACAAGATTATAGATTAAATTCTGTTGGTACTAAATCTCATCCAGATGGTAGATATTTATATGATTTTTTAATTAGAGATTATCTAACAACAGATAAAAAATATTTTTCAAAAATTTCTGAATGGATTAAAGAGAAATTTGAAGGTTGGGAATTGTACATTGATGTAGATAGTGAACCTTATCATATTGAATTAAGAAGAGAAAAATTATATATAAATATTACTGAAACGGGAATGGGAATAGGTCAATCTCTACCATTAATAATTAGAGCAAATAAGCCTTGTGATGAAGAAACTTTAATTATTATTGAGGAGCCCGAAAGCCATTTACACCCTTATGCCCATGCACAATTAGCGCAATTATTTGCTGATTCAATAAAAGAAGATCAAAATAAAAGATACTTGATTGAAACTCATTCTGAAAGCTTTATACTAAGATTAAGGAGATTAATAGTTGATAATAATCATTTATTAACAAAAGATGATATTAGACTTTACTATGTTAATTTTGATGAAGAAAATAATGAAAGTACTTTAAAGAATATTAAAATTGATCATGAAGGCGAGGTTGAATGGTGGCCGCAAGATGTTTTTAATGAAAGTTTAAAAGAAGTTATAGGTATTAGACAAGCTCAAAATAGTTAATTAAATGGTATATTCTTTTAATGAAGATATCTTTTCCAATATTTCAGATAATGATATCGATATTCTTGATAAAATATGGGCAAATTCCAGAGAAAGACATGATCTTTATATTGGAGATAATAGATTATATGGAATAATCAAGGAATCTAGTTGGTATAAAGGTTTAAGAAAAAGTGGAAAAGCACATATCGATGAAAATTTAAAATCAAGTATTTATTTAAAAAAGAGAGATATTCAATTGTTATTATCAAATGATTATGATACTAGTTATACATTAATTGAAGCAGATGAAATACTGAGTAAAACTTTTTTTTTAATATTAGAAAATATTGAATACGATAAATTTTTCTTCGATTGTTTAGTTAAAAATTTTAAAGAGGAAAGCCATAAGATAAGAATACATCTTGAGAGAGGTTGGCTTATACCAATTAATGGTAATGGTAATAATATTTCTAATGTGCTTAATGAAATGCAAAAGAGATTTAATAATAATGACTCTTTTCCAAAACATAATTCTAATTATTTAAGATCTTTTGTAATCATAGACAGCGATAAAAAGTATCCTTCAGAAGAAGAAATTGCAAGTGATAAGATAAAATTACTTAATGACATAAAGATGGCTTTAAGTAATTCGTATCATGTAATGAGAAAAAGAGAAATGGAAAATTATATGCCTGATGAAGTATTTGTTGAAATAAAAGATAATGATCCTTATATAAAAAGTTATCTCACTCTAAATACTTCCCAAAAAGATTATATCGATGTAGAAAATGGTCTACAAGATAAAAACATCGAACAATTAGAACCTACTGAATTACGCTTATTGTACGAAAATTTAGTGAATCCGAGTTTGAATATTTTAAGGAAAAATAAATTAATCTTATTAGACGAATCTAAAAAAAAGCTTTCATTTAAACAAAATTTTCCAAAATATTTTAATTCAGATAAAGTTAATAAATTCAGCTTAAAAAAAAGAGCTAATTCTGATGAGTTGGAAGAAATTCTCAATAAAATAAGTAAATTATTATGAGTTCAAAATTAAAAATAGATACCAGGGTAAGATCATTAAAGAATTACTTAGAAGAGTTTGAGCAAGGGGCGTTTCAGATACCTTCTTTTCAGAGAGATTTTTTATGGAATCAAGATGCGATAATCCAATTATTTGATAGTATTAAGAATAATTATCCAATTGGGTCAATATTATTTTGGAAGCCTTTGGAAAATTCTATTAGTTATATTGATGATCAAGAACCAAGAATTGGCCCATATAAGTATAGCCTAAAAGAAAAAAAAGAACCTGTTTTTATCTTAGATGGCTTACAAAGACTAACATCACTATTCGGTTGTTTAATTAATCCCAATAAAACAAAACTTCAATTAGTTAAATCTATTTGGGATGATAAATTTAATGTTTATTACGATTTAGATGAAGAAAAATTTATTTATTTAAGGCAAAAATCAAAAAATTTACCTTTTCAAGTTCCTGTTTTTATATTTATGAATTCTATTGATTTTAGACAATATGCAAGGAAAGAATTTGAAAAAATTAACGATGAGAATAAAATTGAACAATATTATGACCGAGCTGATGAAATTGGACAAATTTTTAATAATTATCAGATAGCTTCAGTGGATATTGAATATGCTTCCATTGATGAAGCCGTTGAAATTTTTAAGCGTGTAAATGAAAAAGGTTTACCAATAGCAAAAGATTGGATAGTATCTGCATTGACTAATAAAGGTGATTTTAGATTAGGCACAGAAATAGATAATCTCTTAGATGAATTAAAACAGTTTGATTTTAATAATTTGAAAAGAGATATTATATTTCAATGTATCCAAAATTCTTTTGGTAAAGTTTATTTTGATTTTAAAATTGAGGACTTAGTAAAGAGAAAAGATTTTATAGAAATAACAATAAAAACAATTCAAAGCATTAAAAAAGCAGTAAAGTTTTTATATGAAGATTTATTAGTTTTAAATAATAAGTTGATACCCTATAATAGTCAATTAATTTTTTTAACTACATTTTTTAATTCTTTAGGAGAAAATAAAGCCAGTGAAAAGCAGATAATATCTTTAAAAAAGTGGTTTTGGGTTACATCTTATAGTAATTATTTTACTATTTATTCTTTAAGTAATCAAAGAAAAGCTTTTGATAAATTTAATGAATTTATTATTGATGAAAATGTAAATCCAATATATAATGATAATGATAGTCCTTTTACTTCTTTTGAATTTCCTCCAAAAATATATATGGGAAGTGTAAGGGCAAAAACTTTAGCATTATTTATGATTAATTATTCTTGTGGAATAAAAGGCATCAATATAAAAAAAATCAATTTTGAAGATATAGAGCAATTTGAAATAGCTAATTTATTTTCAAAACCGCAAAAAGATAATCCCGCGGAAAACTTCATTCCAGTAATTAATTACATAGTTAAAACTAATGATAACTTACCTTTATTTAAATCTTTGTCGCCAATAAAAAAGCCTAAAAATTACTCATTTTTATTATCTAAAGAAAATCAGAATTTTTTTATTACAAACGAAATGGTAAAATTATACGATGGAAGTATTAATTCTGAAAATCAAATTCTTCAAATTAGATGGGAAGAAATAATTAAAAGTGAAAGAAGATTTGTAGAGAGTTTAGATATTTTTTATAATGAACCAATTAATTTTTAAAATATAGGTTATACTTGAACAAAATATATGAAAGACGAAGAAGACGATAACATAATTCCAAACGAAGACGAGAATAATTCAGATGAAAACTTGGATAATATTCAGGATGGAGATGACGATGAAATTATCGATGTAGATGCCAAACAATTTGAAGGACAGCATTTTTACGAAAATCAGGAAGAAGAAGGAGAAGACGTTATTACGAAGGTAACTGGAATGTACAAAGACTGGTTCTTAGATTATGCGTCGTACGTAATTCTAGAACGTGCAGTTCCTGCTATCGAAGACGGATTTAAACCTGTACAGCGTCGTATTATGCACTCGCTTAAAGAGCTGGACGATGGTCGTTATAATAAAGTTGCCAATGTTGTAGGTCACACCATGCAGTATCACCCACACGGAGATGCGAGTATTGGTGATGCTATGGTACAAATTGGTCAGAAAGATTTATTGATTGACTGCCAGGGAAACTGGGGAAATATACTAACGGGCGATGGTGCGGCAGCTTCTCGTTACATCGAGGCGCGTTTGTCTAAATTTGCTTTGGAGGTTTTGTATTCTCCAAAAATTACCGATTGGGGTGTTTCGTATGACGGACGTCGTGCTGAACCAAACAATCTTCCGGTAAAATTTCCACTGCTTTTAGCGCAAGGAGCAGAAGGTATTGCGGTTGGACTTTCAACGAAAGTTTTGCCTCATAATTTCAACGAATTAATTGATGCTTCGATCAAGATTCTAAAAGGAAAACCGTTTACACTTTACCCAGATTTTATGACACAAGGTATTGCCGATGTGTCAAATTATAATGACGGACTTCGTGGCGGACGTGTGCGTGTGCGTGCTAAAATTGCACAATTAGACAAAAATACATTGGTGATTACGCAAATTCCGTTTTCGACCAATACCACAACTCTGATTGACAGTATTTTGAAAGCCAATGATAAAGGTAAAATCAAAATCAAGAAAATTGAAGACAATACTGCCGCAGATGTTGAGATTTTAATTCACCTTTTCCCAGGCGTTTCTCCAGATAAAACTATTGATGCTTTATTTGCTTTTACAGCTTGCGAAACTTCTGTAGCGCCTTTAGGTTGTGTGATTGAAGATAATAAACCGTTGTTTATCGGCGTTTCTCATATGTTGAAAATTTCAACAGAAAGAACGGTCGATTTACTGCGTCAGGAATTAGAAATACAATTAGAAGAATTAAAAAATAAATGGCATTTTTCTACTTTAGAAAAAATCTTCATTCGTGAAGAAATGTACATTGATTTCAAATTATACGGAGACAGAGAAGGATTGTACAAATATATGTACGATAGATTTGAGCCTTTCAAAAAATCATTTGTTAGAGAGATCAACGATGATGATTTACAACGTTTGACTCAAATTCCGATGATTCGTATTACGCGTTTCGATTCAGACAAAGCCGATGATCTTATCGCGAGGCTAGAAGACGAAATGAAAGAAGTAGAGCATCATTTGGCCAATCTTGTAGAATTTGCAATTGCTTATTTTACGAAGCTAAAAGAGAAATATGGAAAAGGGCGCGAACGTCAGACAGAGCTTCGTGTTTTTGATAACGTTGAGGCTACAAAAGTAGTTTTACGTAACACAAAACTTTTTGTAAATAGAGAAGAAGGTTTCGTAGGAACGAGTTTAAAGAAAGACGAATACGTAGCTGATTGTTCTGATATTGATGACGTAATTGTGTTTTTACGAGATGGTACATTGATGATTACAAAAGTTGATGCCAAGACCTTTATCGGAAAAGATATTATACATATTGCCGTTTTTGATAAAGGTGATAAACGTACGATTTATAATATGATGTATCGCGATGGTAAATCAGGTCCTTCGTACATAAAACGTTTTAATGTTACCGGAGTAACACGTGACAAAGCTTATGATCTAACAAATGGTTCAAATGGTTCACAAGTTGTTTACTTTTCACATAATCCGAATGGAGAAGCTGAAGTAGTTACTATCTTACTGCGTCAGATTGGAACCATTAAGAAATTGAAATTTGATATTGATTTTGCTAAATTGGCGATTAAAGGTCGAGCTTCAAAAGGGAATTTAGTTACTAAATATCCAATCAAGAAAATCGAGTTAAAAGAAAAAGGTATTTCGACATTATTACCAAGAAAAGTTTGGTTTGATGATACTGTAAAACGTTTAAATGTAGACGCTCGAGGCGAATTGCTGGGCGAATTTAAACCAAGCGATAAAATCTTAATCATCAGCCAATCGGGTAAATTGAAAGTTATTATTCCAGAATTATCAACACACTTTGATGAAGATATGATTGTGTTGGAAAAATGGAAACCGAAGAAACCAATTTCTGCTATTTATTACGATGGAGAAAAAGAACGTTATTTCTTGAAGCGTTTCCTTGTAGAAAGTGAAGGTAAAGAAGAAAGTTTTATTACCGAACATCCAAATTCGCAATTAGAGATTGTATCAACAGATTATCGTCCGATGGCGCAATTGGTTTTTGCGAAAGTAAAAGGAGTTCAGAAAGATGATTTACATATTGATGTTGAGGATTTCATAGCTGTAAAAGGCTTTAAAGCTTTAGGAAATCAATTAACAGCAGATAAATTAAAACAAGTTAATTTATTAGAACCACTTCCTTATGACGAACCTGTTGAAGAAATTCCAGAAAAACCTGAGCTATCAGAAGACGATTCGGTTGATACAGAATTAGACGATGACGGACAAATAGGTTTGGTTCTAGACTAAAAATAAATTAAAAACGCTGAGAAATTCTCAGCGTTTTTTATAAAGTATGTGTTTTTGTATATCCAAATATAATTGGTGAGAAAGTGAAGTGGAAGGGCTTATGAAAGATAAATTAAAAGCATTTTTGTTCCTTATTATTATTTGTAATATAATAATGTCAATAGCCACAACTATTTTCAGTATTTGTTCTAATAGTTATTTTAATGAATATGAAAATTTAAAGAGTTTTAATAATAAAAAATTACACATGAATGATGATTTTTTATTAATAGATAAAGTTTACCAAGACTCAGGGCCAGAAGGAACAAATATGTACTTTGATGTTGAAGGTATTATATTAAGTGATAATTCTAAAGTAGTATTAAATGTCACGAAACTTGAATATCTAAAAGAAAATGTAGAAAAACAGCCACTTTATAAAAGTAAAATAACAGGTGATTTTTTTCTAAAAGATGCTCCTAAAGAATATTACAACTCTGAAATTAGGATTTTTTATTTTAAAATTTATTTAAAATTTTCTTTCTATTTAATAATTGGAGTAATAATGTTTTTTGTAATAAGACACATAAAATATCGAAAGTATAGAATATGAAATGTCTTTTTTAATTGTCTTTAATTTTTTTGATAATCAAAAGACAAACATAAAATGTATTTGAATAAAAAACGCTGAGAAATTCTCAGCGTTTTTTTTATACCGTAAACTCAATTGCTAACTTAAACTAAACGGTACAGTATTTTCTTTTATCCATTTTACTTCTCCGTTTTCAATAACAGCCTTTATTTTGTCGCCGTCAATTACTTCGCCAGAGATGATTTTTTTTGCCAGAGGTCTTCTCAAATGGCTTCTAATGATACTTTTTATTGGTCTTGCGCCATATTTGGCATTATAACCATTTTCGGCAAGAAAGAGTTTTGTTTCCAGCGGAATATTAACCGTTATATTTGCTGTTTTTAGTAAATCTAAAAGCTCTTTTTTAAGATGAATTTCAAATATTTTTAATGTATTTTCTTTGCTAATAGGAGCAAACGGAATAATTTCTGTCAAACGGCCTAAAAATTCAGGTCTAAAATAATTAGCCATAATTTCCATTAAAGAACTCGATGACGGAATTTGATTTTTATTGAAAGCTTCTACAATATAATCAGATCCAATATTTGAAGTAAAAAGTATAATAGCATTAGAGAAATCACCTTCTTTTCCCAAACGGTCATGAAGCTTTCCTTCATCCATAATTTGTAAAAAAACATCATAAACCGACGCATGTGCTTTTTCGATTTCATCAAATAATACAATCGAATAGGGCTTTTGTCTAATTTTATTCACAAGTAATCCACCTTCTTCATAACCAACATATCCCGGAGGCGCGCCAAGAATGGGATTATTTGTGTGAGAGTTTTATGAAACACTTAAAAAGCAGGTCATCAAATGTTTTTCCGTATCGTTTGTTTATAGAAAATTAAGAATTAAAAACGCTGAGAATTTCTCAGCGTTTTTGTTTGTAATAAAATGTTATTTCGGTTTTATTGGTATTTTTTATCCGTCAATGTTTTCATAAAAGCAACCAAAGCCTGTTCTTCGTTTTTATTCAACTTTAACGCATCAAAAGGAAGTGTTTGATTGTCTACGGCGTATCCTAAACCTTTTCCGCCTCCTTTGTTATAAAAATCAACAACCTCTTCTAATGTTTTATAAACGCCATTGTGCATATATGGTGCAGTTATAGCAATATTTCGAATAGTTGGAGTTTTAAAAGCTCCAATTAATTGAGGCATTTTATTATACAAATAGCGTCCGGTATCTGGACTGAGTTCTTTTCCAGAAGCGTCATTAGGAGTTCCTATAACTTCATGTTCCGTTTTAGAATAACTTGGCGGAACAGTTCCGTTGAATAGAGGCGTGAAATGACAAGTTGCGCATTTGGCTTTCCCCATAAAAAGATTCATTCCTTCAATTTCTTGATTACTAAGACTGTTTTTTTCTCCTCGCATAAATTTATCAAATCGAGAATCAAAAGCGTTTAAAGATCTAACATAACTGGCAATTGCATTCTGAATCTGCCAAGCTTCTGGTTTTGTTGTTTTAGGATATGCTTTTTTGAAAAGTTTTATATAATCATTATTCAATAAAACTTGAGCATGAATGTCTTTTAGAGAACCGTGCATTTCGTCTTTATTCTCGATAACATCTACACTTTGTTTTTCTAAATCTAATTGGCGCATGTCCCAAAATTGTGCATTTTGTAAAGATGCGTAGGTTAGAGTAGGTGTGTTACGCATTAGATTACTGCCATTTAGCGAAACATTAGTTTTTAAACCATCTGTAAAAGCTTTTTCGGGATGATGACAAGTGGCACAACTTCTGTCATTGTTTTTGGATAGTTTTTTATCATAAAATAATTTCTCTCCCAAAAGGGCTTTATCAGTTGTAAAATTATAAGCACTAGAAAGAACAAAGGCATTGACATCAAAGGCATCTTTGTCAAATAAAGTTACTGCTGTAGGTTTTAGCGGACTGCTTTTTAGTACCATTTTGATTTTTTCTTCTTTCTGAAAGTCTTTCAATTTTTTAGAAATCGGATTCAGATATTCGGTTATAAAAACAGCTCTATTAAAGGCATTGAAGTTGTTATTTTCGGCACAATACTTTTGAGCTTGTGCGGTTAGTTTTTTTAAATCTGACAGTGTTTTACTAGTAGCATTGATTCTCTCCAATAAGACTGGAATACCCATTAAACTTTGTCCAGCTTCAAGAATTGAGGATTGTAAAATAGGACTGTCAAAACCTGTAATACCCAAAGTAATTACCCTAAAAACATTTTGCTGTACAGCATCCAGAACGTAATCGTTACTTATTGTAATAACTTCAAATGTATTTTGAAGTTGTTTTATGTTGGCTTTAAAAATGTTTATTTCTCGCAGCAAATTTTCTTTATTTCCAATTTCATATTCGGGATAAATAAGTTCTTCGATAACCTGAAAACCATGAGGTTCAAAAGATCTGTTTTCTTCCAATTCCATTTCATCGAGAGCAGGGCCATTCATAAAACGAGCTGTTTCTGGAACAAAATATTCCACTGCCCATTCTACTTTTTTATAAGCCAAACGAGATTTTTTAAACTGCTCTATAATTTCTTTCTGCGATTTATCAGCAGTTGCAATTTTCTGAAACTGCATGATTTCATTGTTTAATTTGTTTAAATCAATCAATAAATCCTGTTTAACAGTTGCTTTAGAAACCTGATTTTCTTTGCAGGAAAAAAACAGACATGCAATTAAAAACAACGTAATAAAGTATTTCAATTTTATCATAGTACTTTAAATGAAAATAACCCTTATCAAAAAATAATAAGGGTCGTCAATTATTTAGATCGAAAATATTAACGCTGTACGTCTCTAATAATAACAGTTTGTCCGCCTTCTTTATTGGTACTGATACCAGAACCGTCGGCATTTTTAAAGGCATCAAGCTGCCAAGTATGCGGGTGAATGTTTACCGTAAAAGTGTTTGGAACTCCAATTAAATCTGAAATGTCCTGCATGGCACCAAATTCCCAGCTTCCCAGTCTTGTTTCGCCAGCTTGGTTGTATAAAGCATTCCAAGCCACATCTGTTCTTTTGTGGTTCATGTTTAACCAAGGTTTATTTTGTTTAGACGAAATGTTATACTGCCAGATATAAGAATCGTGTTTTGCATCTGCATAATAACTGTCACCATCTTCCTGAATGTAAACATAGTTTTCTGTAACACAAAGATTGTCAGGATTAATAATTCCGTTTCCAGGATTACTATCACCTTCTACAGCCAATTCTAAAGTTCCTTTTAATGGATCAGAAGCATCCATTTTTAGTTTATAAACTCTTCCCCACATCGTATATCCATCAACTGGAGCATTTGAAGTGGCTTGACCAGTTGCCGTAAAATAAACTTCTCTGTTGTTGCTTGCGCTTCCTTTTCTGTAATCAACATCTTCAACTCTAGAGAAACGAATAGCTCCTAAAGAATTTACAGTGGTATTAATTACAGCACCTGTTAAGTTTTTAGCATCTGGAATTTCAACAAAAGAAACTGGGTACGAGTTGTTTAAAGTAATAGTCGTCTCAACCTGATTTCCGTCAGTTCTTTTTAAAGCATACAATTTTCCGTTAGATAAATCACCAACAGTAGTACTCATATACATAATCAATTGTCCTGCACTTACGTGTGAAGTTGCGTAAGATTGATCCTCGCCAATAAGAATAATGGTTTTTCCAGGATATGCTTCTTTTGGTAACGGAACAGCATTTTCCATACTCGCTTTACCTAAAGCAGGTAAAACTCTGTCGGTTCTGCTTTTATCTGTAGACAAACCTAAAGGATTAATTCCGTGCACCATACTTTCCTGTCCGCTTTCTCCAGCCGTTAAGAAAATTGGGCCAAATCCGTGAATTTCTGGTGTTGCCAAAGTCGCAGAGCACAAACGTGTTAAACCTCCAACTGCATCTACAATGTATTCTCCTTTTACAGGCTTGAATGTTTTATCTAAATATACCCTTGAAACAGATTGAATAATCTCATGATTTGTAATTAAAATGTAACCGTCTCCTTTAGGATCTTTCATAAATCCAGCTCCATCGGGCTGCGCTCCATAAACAAACGTCGGAGATTCCGGCAAAACATCTGCACTAGTTATTAGTGTTGAAATTTTAAGGTTTTCAAAACCACTCATTGCAAATACAAAAGGAGGAACGCTTGAGTGAGAGGTAAAATCAATAGCAGCATTTACGCTGTTAGAATCTTTGTTGTCATCATCTTGACAACCAACTGCTGAAAGACTTGTTATCCCTAGCAATGCAATTGATCTTAAAAAGTTAGATTTCATAGTACTTTGTGTTTTTTTATTTTTAACAAAGCTATTCTTCAAAATCAAAATAGATGTTATGCTAATTTTTTATAATTGCTAACAAATAATAAGTTTTGTATTACGAAATGGTAAATTTTAAGGTTTAATTGTAAATTTAAGCCTTACAAAATTTCTTAAAGTGAGTTTTCCGAAAGATTATTTAAAAAGCTGATTCAGGTTAATTTCTTTCTTTTCTTTAAGCTTTTTTACAATTTTCAAAAAGGCAATTGCCGTGATATAAGCGTCGCCCAAAGCAGTGTGTCTGTCTTTTTTAGAAATGTCAAATTTGTCGGCCAGATCGTCTAAAGTATAATGATCTTTTCGTTCAAACAAATGCGATTTTATTAAAGTTCTTTTATATAAAGTTGCAGTGTCTAAAGTTAGATTTGTTAACACAGGCAAACCATTTCTTTCTAAGGCGCGGTTAATCATCGTAACATCAAAAATGGTGTGATGTGCAATAATAACGGAATCGCCTAAATAGACTAAAAATTTTTGTAAAGCTTCTAATTCGCTCGGACGCTGAATTACAAAAGCTTTTAATATGCCATGAATCTGTGCAGTCGATTTATCGTAATGATCCTGCTCAATATAAATTTCAAAACTATCCTGAATCGAGATTATACCGTTTTGTAAAACCAAAGCACCAATACATAAAATACGATCCTTATCATAATCAAAACCAGTAGTTTCGGTATCTAAAACAACAAAACGAGTTGCTTCGATACTGATATTTTCATCGAATAGATTTTCTTCTTTTTTCCAAAAATTAAATAAACTCATGCTTATACGATATTTGAAATATTAAAGCGAACACTAATTAATTCTTGAAGTTCTTTAATAGTTTTAAAGGTTCTTTTAAGCTTGATTTTCTCCATTTTAGATAAAGATTCCAATTCTATAAACTGTCCAGAATCATGATGCAGAAGACCTTGTTTAGTTCTAAATTTCAACAAAGCTTTAAACGAATACGAACATGACAAATACAGTTCTCTATTATTAGGTTCTAATTCGGCCAATTTTTCAAAACGTTCTGCTGTATTGCTGATAGATTTAACAGAATGCGATAATATTAAAACTCTTGCAGCATCTGTAAGAGGCATTAAGGCCCTTCTTTTAATATCAAAATTATCTTTATTTGCACCATCTTGCTCTACCAAGAATTGTCTAAAAAACCCAGTTGGAGAAGGACTCTGCAAAGCACCGCTCACTAAATGCACATAAAATATCGGGTTTGCTTTTACACTTTCAAAAATAGAATCAGAAAGTTCATTTGTAAGGGCAGCATCACCATAGGTTAAGCTGTAATCGAAAAAGATAAAAGACAATAAAACTTCATTTTTCCCAGGATTTGTAATCCAATAATGTACCTGACTTTTCCATTCGTCAAGACTCAAGCACCATTTTGGGTTTGAAGCCATCATTTCGGCAGGACAGTAATCATAGCCAATTTCAAAAAGACCTTTGTTGACAAGTCCAGCAAATTTTAAAAAATAAATTCGAGTTTCATCTTTAAAAACATCCGAAACATTTTCATAAACAATCGCATTATCTTGATCCGTGTGCAGCATTTGTTCGCTTCTTCCTTGGCTTCCCAAAGCCAGCCAAGCAAATTTTACAGGCGGCGGACTGCTCATTTTTTCTATAGACATTTCGATAACTCGTGTCGTACAAGCTTCGTTAAGTTCTGTTATAATTTTAGCAATCAAAGTCATCGGAATATTTTGATCCAAATATCCTTGAAGCAATTGCATAATTCGGTTTCGAATGGGTTTAATTTCTTTGACTTTTTTGGCTCTTTTCAAGGCTTTTATCAAAACCGCAGGGTTATTTCCTAGAGCTACCATAACATCGTGTTTCGACAAAATTCCGACTGCTTTGGTATTAGTAGTTCCATCTTTCGTTAGACACAAATAACTAATGTTACTTTTCATCATTGCCATCTGCGCCTCTGTAACCGTCATTTTTTTAGGATACGTAATAACAGGTTTTGTCATAATAGTTTCGGCCGTTGTCAGGATCGAGTAATCGCCCGTTACAATTTTATTACGAAGATCTTTATCGGTAATAATACCAATTGGCAGCATTTCGTCTACAATTAATATCGCACCTACTTTTTTCTTCGACATGATTTTAGCAATATCTCTTGCAGTGGTCGACGGAGTAGACGTAACAATTTTCTTCGAATATTTTATGGGCTGTAAATCAAAAGAATGACTGTCAGAATTCATAGTGTCATGACCTAAATCATCACCATAAAGTTTGTCTTTATGAATGTCTGAATACGGATTACGAGTATTTGAGGCATAACTTTCAATCAAGAAATTACCAATATTTCTATTCTCGAGTGCATAGGGTTTAAACACAGCTATCGGAATGGCATATAGTATACTCTCTTCGTGCGCAACGGCTTCCATAATATAATTTTCCTGTGCCAAAAGCGGACGCAGCCCAAAAATATCACCTTCGTCACACATATCTAAAACGGTATTTTTTTGACTTTTCTTTAAAGCCACAGCGCCTTTATGAACAACATAAAAAGAATCGTGAGTCTTCTCGTTTTCGGCAAAAATAACAGCGTCTTTATCTTTATAAATTATAGAAATCTGTTCAGATAGTTTTTCAAGATCTCCTTGATGCAAAAAATTAAATGGAGGATAACCTTTTAAAAAGTCAGCAACTCTATGCGAAATGGTATTTTTCATGCGTCAGATTTAGGTTCTAATGTAATACATAAAATAGAAATGTAAAAGAAACACTAAAATTTATTTTAAGTAAAGCAAATTTTAATCTCGCAAAGTCGCGAAGTCGCAAAGAAATATAAAAACTTTGCGTCTTTGCGACTTTGCGAGAGATTGGACAGCTAATATTTCATCTTCTTAAAAAAATAAGGTACAAGCATAAAAAAAGCTCCAAATTGGAGCTTAAATTTTTATTCGACTTTGTAAACCGTTCCGCGTTGTTTTTGGTCAGAACCCACCATTCCAAACTCAAAAGTATAAGAATCTTTTTTAGTCGTTAGAATTTTCATACTGATGGCTTTTTCTTCGGCCATATTTTTTGGATGTTTCTTTTGCAGAATATATTCGCAGTCGCTTACCCAGCGCACGGTCGAAGTATCGGTTTTACCATCAAAAGTTTCAATTTCGATACCATCTTTACGCTCAAAAAAAGTAGTTTTTGTAACGCCGTTTACTTTAAATTCAAATTTAAATTTCCCGTTTTTAAAGTCTTTGCAGTTATGTTCGGCATTATAACAGGATAATAAAGTCAATAACGGAAGTAAGAATATAATTTTTTTCATTGTTTAAATTAAGTTTTTTTTAGGAGCTATTTCCTGCTTTCCATTACAATCTTTTTATTTTTTAAAGAAAAAAACAAAAAGGATTTTTATTACAATCAGGGCTATAACACTCGTTTTCAGAAGACTATTTTTTGATTGTTTTAACTAAAGCACAATATAAAAACTACTATGGTTAGAAAAGTTAGAAATAATAAATTTCGCTTCTTATTTTTAGGACTTTGTTCTTCGGTTAAATTTGTTTTACCAAATTTCACCAAAAGCCACCAGCACGATCCTCCAAAATTTGCATAATATTCTATCATTGTAATCTTTTTAATTCATCATCGGTAAAGTTCTTAATTTCTTTTTCCTTGGCAAACTTTTCGGCGTTGTAATTTCCAGATTTATTCTTCGGAATCGATAAACTGTCCCAATCACTTTTTTTCAATTGTTTGGCATAAAAAACAATTTGTCCCACATGATATGGATAATGGGCCAATTGACGATTTATAGCTTCAATAACCGTATGACCTTCATTCCTAATATAAATAATATCCGAAAGTTGCTCTGATTTTAAACTGTTTAAAGTATTTAAGAAACAATCCCAGCCTTTATTCCAAGCAAGAATAACTTCATCTTTAGATTGTAAATCGTTTTCAAATTCGGCATCGCGGTTACGCCATTCTTTTTCGCCATCTGTAGTCAGGAAATCTGTAGTCAGGAAATCTGTCCAGCGTGACAACATGTTGCCAGAAATATGTTTTACAATTGCTGCAATACTATTACAGTCTTCGTTTACTGCGACAAAAAGCTGTTCGGGCTCGAGTTGAGCCATCGCTTTTTCGCCCAATGCTTTATAATACAAAAACTGCTTTTTACTGCTTTCTAAATACGATTCGGCTGTAGTCATAACTAAACGATTTTAATGTCATATTTGTCCAAAAGACCTTCAATTCCCTGTGTTGAAAATTGTGCTTTACGCATTGGGTTAAATTCGGGATCTATTTTATAATTGTAAGCCGTTCTAAAATCGACTCCAGATAATTGCGTATCATTAAAAATGGCACCTTCCAAATTGCAATTATCAAAAACGGAACTCGTTAAATTGACTCCAATAAAAGTAACTTCTCTTACGGAACAATTGATAAACTTGGTTTTAGGCATTTTTTTATTTGAGAAGATAGCATAATCTAAAGCGCATTCATCAAAATAAACCTGAAATAGAAAATCGTCACATTCGTTAAAAGCGATTCCTAAAAGTTTACAGTCTTTAAAAGTTACATTTTTTAAACTCGTTCCTGCTAAACTCGTCATGGACAAATTACAGTCGATAAATTCGCAGTCTAAAAAAGTATTGTAAGCAAAATTGCTGTTGGAGAAATCACAATTTTTAAAAACACAATCTTCAAACTCTCGATTGTTTACTTTTTTGTCTATATAATTGACTTTCTCGAATGTTTTCTGAATGTGTATTAGACTTTCCATGAATGTTTTTTTGATTTTCGAGCGTTATGTCTTACTCGTAAAATTTGAATTGTTTGCTCTGTAACTTGATAGGAAACACTATAACTGTATATGGAATAAACTCTAAAACTGCCATCATTGTTAGTTTTTTGTTTGTCTAGTTTATAAATTTTCAGGTTGTGTTTTTAGAATTCCGGTACTTTCAAAAATAGCTTCAATTACTTTATCTGCAATTGCAATAGATTTGCTTTCAAAGAAAATGTAAAAATGAATGTTTTCTAATTGTTCTAAAGCATTGCTGGACCAAATTATTTTCTGCCCCATTTTTTGGCTATTTCTTTAGCTTCGTCTTCAGAATAGAAATTGCCTTTTTTGATATTTTCTAAAGCATTTTCGATGTCTAAATTGTATGCAGCATCAGAATCAACAGTAGAGTTATTGATTGATTGTAAAAGTGTTTTTAGTTTTTCGACAAAAGAAGGATCTTTTACTTTATCGATTTCCTGATGAATCCAGTTTATTTCTGCTTGAATATCCATGATATAGAATTTTAGTAAAGATACAAATTAGTCATTAAACAAACCTTTCATGATGGTTTTCAATCCGTAAAAAATTAAAAACATGGAACTTAAACAAGCCACAATTCCAATGCCTAAAACTAAATAATGCCAGTTGGTATGCTGATTCATAAAAGCATTATAAATCAAAGACGGACCAATAAATAATAATGGCAGTGCGCCTGTTAAGTATTTAATTCCTTTTCCTAGTAATTCTTTATTTGTAGACATTTCTTTTGTTTCAAGTTTTTATTGTTTCAAGTTTCAGGTTTTTCGCAGTTTTGATTACAATTATTTACTACAATCTTGTCATTCTTGTAAAAGTTACTTATTTCGGTAACGAATATTCCGCACCCATTTTCTACAATCTTGTCATTTCGACGAAGGAGAAATCTTCGCGAGAAGCTCTACAAAGACTTGATTTTCGTTGCAGAGTTACTTGTGGAGATTTCTCCTTCGTCGAAATGACAAATAGAGCCTTTAAAATAAAAATAGCAGAATAATATATTTCAATTTTGCTACCGAAATAAGTAACTTTTACAAGAATGACAAATACTGTGGTTTTACAAATTATAATTGTCAACCGCTTTACGTACGCTTCCGTATTTTTTTAATAGTTCTGATGCTTCTTCGTACGAAACTGGAATTTCTCCCATTATCATTTTTACGCCTCGATCTACTAATTTGACATTACTTAACTGCATATCAACCATTTTGTTGCCTTTTACTTTTCCCAGTTGTATCATTGCGGCAGTCGAAATCATGTTTAAAACCAATTTCTGTGCGGTTCCAGCTTTCATTCTAGAACTTCCGGTTACAAATTCTGGACCTACAACAACATCTATTGGAAATTTTGCTGTTTGCGATAACGGACTTCCAGCATTACAGCTAATACTTCCGGTAAGAATATTGTTTTGGTTACAGGTTTCTAATCCGCCTATAACGTATGGAGTCGTTCCTGAAGCAGCAATTCCGATCACGACATCATTTTCTCCTATATTATGGGCTTGTAAATCTATCCAAGCTTGTGTGGCATTGTCTTCGGCATTTTCTACAGCACGGCGTATTGCGGTGTCGCCGCCGGCAATGATTCCGTTTACTAAATCAAAAGGAACACCAAATGTTGGCGGACATTCTGAGGCATCTACAACGCCAAGACGTCCTGATGTTCCGGCTCCGATATAGAAAATTTTCCCGCCTAATTTTAATTTAGCTACCACTTGTGCTACAAGTGCTTCTATTTGCGGTATTGCTTTTTCTACGGCGTGCGGAACGGTTTTATCTTCGTTGTTGATATTAGTAAGCAGTTCGTGTATTGACATTGTTTCTAAATGCTCGTATTTTGATGCTTGCTCTGTGGTTTTAGTAAAAGTCATTGTGTTTTTTGGGTTCTAAGTTGCAAGTCTCAAAGTTACAAAGTTTTTAGGTGTTGTAATAATGAAATATGTTTCTTGAATGTTTTTTTGCGTGAGGGATAGGAGCTGACTACTGAAGTAGTGCGGATAGCCCGACCGCATTTGCGAAAGGCGCGCAATAAAGGCTTGCTATATAGCGCCTTTTGTAAATGGGGTCACGCCCTGATTATAACAAAAAGGCTAATAGTATACCAAGTACAATCATGGATACTTTGGCTACGTTGAATTTGTGTCCTTCGCTGCTTTCGAAAATTATAGTTGATGATATATGGAATAATATACCTATTACTACGGCTGTTATTTCGGTATAATAGTCGTTTAAAATGGGTAAATATTCTGAGGCGACTGTACCTAATGGCGTCATTACAGCAAAGGTAAGCATGAAGATAAAAATGGCTTTTTTATCTAGATTTGCGTTGATGAAAAATGTGGTTAGAATTACGGCAATCGGCAGGTGATGGATGGCGATTCCGAGCGCTAAATCGTGATGATGGCTTACGGGAAAGCCTTCTAAGAATGCATGTATGCATAAACTGATGAAGAGCAGCCACGGAATTTGAGACATTTGTGCGTGTCCGTGTACGTGTCCGTGTTCGGCGCCTTTTGAGAAAAATTCAAGTATGATCTGGAATAAAATTCCGATCATGATAAATAAACCTATTTTATGATTGTGTGACTCGTAAACTTCTGGTAAAAGATGCATTACGGTTAATGATAATAAAAATGAACCGCTGAAGGCAAGTAATAATTTTAAATTGGTTTTGCTTTTTGGTTTTAAAAACAAAGCCACAATATAGCCTAAAAGTACAGAGAATAAAGGTAATAGGTAGTTCATTTTTGTTTAATCGGTTAATTGTTTTTTGTTTAATCGCAGCTTTGTTTAATCGGGATAAACGGTTAAACAGTGAAACGATTTACCAAATTATTTAAATATCATGATTAATCGTTCGCTTTCGGTTTTATGAAACTTTTTAAGTTTATAATCTCCAAAAATGTCTAGTAGAAATATGCCTGCTTCATTCATTAATTCTTCAAAATCTTTGAGCGATAAGGCTTTTACTTTTTCGGTGAAGTGATATTTGCTGCCGTTGTCTTCAAAATCTATTTCTTTAAAAATATGCCCGTCTTGGAGGTATCTTTTAATTTTAAAATCAATTCCTTCAACAGTTTTTACTTCTTCTGGAACTAGGGTTTCGATTACTTGATTTACGTTCATGAAATCTATTACAGCAAAACCATATTCGGATAAACTTTCTTTAACGGCTTTTAGGGTTTTAAGATTATCATCGTCGTTTTCGAAATAGCCAAAGCTTGTAAATAAATTAAAAATAGCGTCGAATTTTTCTTCAAATGGTTCACGCATATCGTGCACTTTAAAATGCAGCGTTTCATTACTGTTTTTGCTGGCTTCGGCGATGCTGTTTTCTGATAAATCGGCACCTAAAACATCAAATCCTAATTGGTTTAAGTAAATAGAATGACGTCCTTTTCCGCAGGCTAAATCAAGAACTTTTGCTTTTTCGGGCAGGTTGAGATAGTGCGTAAGATTGTCCATGAATATTTGCGCTTCACGATAATTTCGATCTTTATAAAGTATGTGGTAATAAGGTGTGTCAAACCATGAGGTGTACCAGTTTTGCGTGTTACGTTCTTGATTTGGGATCGACGGTTTATGCGATTCAGACATTTATTCTATTTCAATTAATTCAAAGTACCGCAAATTTAGTGTATTTTTGCCGAAAAATAACTATTTCGCAGCGATACCTGAATAATCGGAGATGTGTTTGCGATCGGAGTTTTTTTTTAATACAAAAATAAAGATGGAAGAAAATTTTAGAATGATTGCCAAATGTTTTTTTGGCTTTGAAGAAATATTAGAAAACGAATTGCGTGCGCTTGGTGCTCAAGATGTTGAAAAGGGTGTGAGAATGGTGAGTTTTAAAGGGGATAAAGGTTTTATGTACAAAGCCAATTTATCGCTTCGTACGGCTCTTAAAGTCTTAAAACCTATTTATTCTTTTAGAGCTAATAATGAGCAGGCTTTATATAAAGGTATTTCTGGTGTAAACTGGTCTAAACTTTTAAACGCTAATCAGACTTTTGTGATTGATGCTACGGTGCATTCTACTTATTTTAATCATTCTGAGTTTGTTTCTCAAAAATGTAAAGATGCTATTGTAGATCAGTTTAGAGAAAGAACGGGACAACGCCCTAGTATTGATAAGGCTTTTCCTGATTTACGAATTAATGTGCATATTGATAAAGATCAGGTTTCGGTGGCTTTAGACACTTCTGGAAATTCACTGCATCAGCGTGGTTACAGAACGGCTACAAATATTGCGCCTATAAACGAGGTTTTGGCTGCTGGTATTTTATTATTGTCGGGTTGGGAAGGGCAGAGCCACTTTTTGGATCCGATGTGCGGTTCTGGAACTTTTTTGGCAGAAGCGGCTATGATTGCCTGCAATATTCCGGCAAACATTAACCGTAAGGAATTTGCTTTTGAAAAATGGAAGGACTGGGATAATGATTTATTTGATGAAATTGTAAATAGTTTGATGAAGAAAACGAAGGAGTTTCATTATACTATAAAAGGTTTTGATAAAGCGCCAAGTGCTGTAAGTAAAGCTAAAGATAATATTAAAAATGCTAATCTAGAGGATTACGTTACGGTTTCTGATAATAACTTTTTTGATTCTGAAAAAGAGGTTGAAGGAAAATTACATATGGTATTTAATCCGCCTTATGATGAGCGTTTAGATATTCATATGGAAGAATTCTACAAAAATATTGGTGATACTTTAAAGAAAAGCTATCCGGGAACAAACGCTTGGTTTATTACGGCTAATCTTGAAGCTTTGAAATTTGTGGGATTAAAACCTTCACGTAAAATTAAACTTTTTAATGCAAGTCTAGAAGCTCGTTTGGTAAAATACGAAATGTACGAAGGTAGTAAGAGAACTAAATTTCAGGTTAACGAATAGTTACTTAGCAAAGGTTTAAAAACAATACAGTTTTTTACTTTGTCTATTTGAATCTAAAAAAAAAAGAAAAAATGACAAAACTACAAGTAAGAGGTTTTTTATATCAATTAGGATGTTTCGCAATTTTGTTTATTGCAGGAAGATATTTGGTTGCGGCTTATACAGAATTAACTGGAATTTGGATTCCGATGACTTCTTTTATTGTAGCGACTTTGATTTCGCCTAAATTTCAAGCTGTAAAAACCAAAGACGGCGAGAAACTTTTTATGAAATGGATTTTTATTAAAGGTATTAGAGAAATAGGTTAGAAAAAAGATACTTAAGAGTTTCTGAAATTCTAAAAAAAAGTAAAAGCCTCGAATTGTATATTCGAGGCTTTTTTTATGGTAAGAAAAGAATCTATTTTTTAGGTCCTTCTTTTTTCTTAGGAGGAGTTTGTGGAATAACTACTTTTTTCTTGAAAATAGGAATGAAGTAAGAAACGGTATAATTGAAGCCTACACCAAAATTACCGTCGTAGGTTCTGTTAAAACCTGGAATGTAAAGATTGTCAAAACCACTTGGTTTTTGGTTGGCTACTAAAAGTTTTAGCTGTACGCCAAAACCAACAAATACATTGGTAAAAACTTCTGCTTTTAATCCCATTGCTACTTCTAGCCATCCTGCAGTAAGTCCGTTATATTTTGTTCCGGCTGCAATTGCTGGTTCTTCTCCCCAATACGGATTTGGATTGTAAATTTTGTAACTGTTTAGCTGTTGGCTAAAAGTACTAAAACCACCACGTAAACCTATAGTAATGAGGTTTTCCATATCAAGCCAGTTTTCGTAAAAGTTATAATCAAAACCTCCTTTTATATACGTTCCTGTAGCTGTAGAGTTTAATCTGTCATCATCTGTTGTTTTATCTTCAAAACCAAGTTCTGCAGCTAGATAGTATTTTTTCGTTAAACGAAAATCACCTACAAATTCAACTCCTTTATAATCTTTGTCGTAGAAACCTCTTGTCAATTTGTATAAATCGACACCTACGCGCAAACCATAACGATCTGTTTTTGTCTGAACGCTGTCGGTTTTTACTTCTTGAACAACTGGTTTGGCTGTTTTAGGAGCTGGAGTTTTTGGTTTTTCCTGTACAATTTCTTTTGTTACTGTTGTAGTTGGTACTTCTTGTGCTTGAACCAAATACATTGAAAACAATAAACAATAACTAAAAATATATTTTAATGTGTGTTTCATTTTCTGATTCAATGTTAGATTCTACAACGTTAATAATTTTCATCCAGTTTCCATCATCAGGAACGGGTTGTGTTACAACAAATGGCTCTGTAGGAGATAGTTTAAAAGTTGTTTTAAAACCGCAGGCTCTAGAAACATATTCATTTGTTCTTGTGTAATTGAATGTTAAAATGTCTGTGTTTTCTCCTGTTGTATCACCAGAGTTTAAAATAAACTTATAGGTAACGGTGTCTGCATCTGTTCTTAACGGAATAGAAACAGTGTTGCTATTGGTTAAATATTTTGCATCTCCAACACTACTTTCATTAAAAACAATCCCGTTGTCATCAGGAGCACCTTCGCCAACAACTCTTAAATTAACTACTTTTTGCAGCTCATCTGGACTTGCATTGCTGTAAAATGTAATTACCAATCGAGGTGTGGTTGGTGTATTTGCATCACAAATATCATCTTTCTCACAGCTGGATAAGCCAAAAGCAAAGAGTAATAAAAAAGAAATTATTTTTTTCATTTATTATTTGATGTTATCGAAGTTCTAAAAGTACAACATTTTCAACATGATGCGTTTGTGGAAACATATCAACCGGACGTACGCGTGTAACTTTGTATTTTTCGTCCATTAATGCCAAATCACGTGCTTGTGTTGCTGAGTTACAGCTTACATAAACTACTTTTTGAGGAGCAATTTTCATAATTTGTTCTATTACATCTTTGTGCATTCCGTCGCGAGGCGGATCTGTAATAATAACATCAGGTTTTCCGTGGCGCGCAATAAAAGCTTCGTTAAAAACCACTTTCATGTCTCCAACAAAAAACTCGCAATTGGTAATATTATTGCGTTCTGCATTAGCTTTAGCATCTAAAATAGCTTCTGGAACACTTTCTACCCCAATTACTTTTTTTGCTTTTTTAGAAACAAATTGAGCAATTGTTCCTGTTCCTGTATATAAATCATATACAGTTTCGTTACCAGTTAGACCTGCAAAATCACGTGTTATTTTATACAATTCATACGCTTGGTCTGAATTGGTCTGGTAAAAAGATTTTGCATTGATGCTGAATTTTAAACCTTCCATTTCTTCCAAGATATAATCTCTACCTTTATATAGTATGATATTTTGGTCGTAAATAGTATCGTTTGGTTTTCCGTTTACAACATATTGTAAGGATGTAATTTGTGGAAATTTTTCGTATAAATGATCTAAAATCAATTCTCGATTTTTCTTGTCTTCTTCAAAAAACTGAATTAGAACCATAATTTCTCCTGTAGAAACGGTACGAATCATTACGGTACGTAATAATCCTGAATGTTCTCTCGGATTAAAGAATGCTAAATTATGCTCGTTGGCAAATGCTCTAATCTCGTTACGTATTGCATTTGAAGGATCTTCCTGCAAATGACATTTTGTAATATCAAGAATTTTATCCCACATTTTTGGGATATGAAATCCTAAAGCATTTCTATTACCTAAATCTTCTGTGCTGTCGATCTCTTTTTCTGTTAACCAACGGCTGTTAGAAAAAGAAAATTCCATTTTATTTCTATAGAAAAATTGTTTGTCTGAACCTAAAATAGTTTCAAATTCAGGAAGTTCAACTTTTCCAATTCGCTGTAAATGATTTTTAACTTCGTTTTGTTTGTAATACAGCTGCTGGCTGTATTTCATATTTTGCCATTTACATCCGCCGCAAACTCCAAAATGCTCACAAATAGGATCTATACGATGTTCTGATAATTCGTGAAATTTTACTGCTTTACCTTCATAATAAGCCTTTCTTTTTTTGAAAGTCTGTATGTCAATTACATCGCCAGGAACTACGTTCGGAATAAAGATAACTTTTCCGTCTGGAGCTTTCGCTACCGATACTCCTTTTGCTCCAGCATCAAGAACTTGAATTTGATGAAAGACAATTTTGTCTGTATTTTTTCTTCCCATAGCGCAAAAATAAGGCTTTGAAAACTTTTACATATTTAATTTTGAAAATATTTTAGAAATTCTTTAAAATAGTAGTTTAATTAACTTTAAAAGTTAACTTTGTTTTCGTAATTCCCCCAAGATTACGATTCTAACTTACTATTATTGTTTGACTTTTTATGAAGTTATACCACAGACTCTCACAAATTAGCTTTTTGAAGAAAAGCTATGCCTTCAAATTTTTGTTTGTCGCGTTTATAGGTATACACATTCCCTTAATTGGAAGTTTATTTTTTGTACTTTATTTTAAACACGATATTTCGCCTACCTCAATTATGGTTTTTTCGTTAAGCATGACATTGCTGGCGACTTTAGTTACGCTTTTGGTTCTAAATAGATTGATAAAACCCATTGAAATTGCATCAAAAGCATTAGACGATTATAGAAATCATAGAAAATTATCATTATTACCAACTGATTATGAAGATGAAGCGGGTTTGCTGTTGTGTAATATTCAAGAATCAATTTTTGAGGCTGAAAGTTTTATCAACGAAAAGCAGGATTTAATTTATATGCTTTCGCATGATTTGAAGAATTTCGCTGGAAATCCGCAAGGTTTAGCAAAATTGATTATCAGTGAACATCCATCAGAATCTGTTACTAGTCTTGCTGAATTAATCTGCGAATCGACAAATTTGCAATTTAGGTATATTGAAAATTTTATTAAGTTATTAAACGAACAAGATAGAGTAATAAAATCATTGCAGGAAGCTAAGACGATTTTGTTCCCGAATATTCTCCCTTTTATTAATGAACAGGTAGAACAGCGTTTGCTGGATAAAAACATTAAACTTAGCTTGAATTTAGAACTTGTTGAAACTAAACTTCGTATTGATGAAGGTTTGCTGATTCAGGTTATTGTAAATTTAATTAGTAATGCTGTTAAGTTTTCTTATTTTGATAGTGAAATTAAGGTTAGAATTTATAGCGAAAAATCTACTTTCATCATAACGGTTATTGATAAAGGTATTGGTTTTAATAAAGATCAAATTGAAGAATTATTCAAAAAATTTACCAAAATGAGCCGTTTAGGAACTGCAAATGAATCTTCTACAGGAATTGGATTGTATTTGTGTAAAAAAATTATCGAAAGAAATAAAGGCAGACTTAGCGCGATAAGCGAAGGGAAAAATAAAGGAGCTGAATTTAGAATTGAGTTTGATATATAATTTTTTGTTTGTTTCTTTCTTTAAAAAAGAGCAGTATTGTATGTTAATTTTGGTTTCCCATCCACACATTCAACCGAAGCCGGCGGAGGTAGCGCTTCACAAGTCGAATATATTTTCCATTTCCCATTAAATACTGCTTCTGCATCTGTGTATGCTTTTACTTTGTTTAGAAATTCAGGTTCGTTTACTTTTTTAGAATAAGCAATATATCCAGTAACTCCCCCGCAGGGTTTAGAACCTATTCCTGTAATAGACCAGTCTTTAGAGTCTGTACAAGTTTGAGAATTAACTAACGAAAGGTCAATTATTTCGTTGTACATAATTTCTAGCTTTTTTGAATCTTCTTCTTTTGAGTTTTCATCGTTGCTGCAGGATAAAAATAATAGACAAGTGGCAAATAATATATAACGTAATTTTTTCATGGTTAAAGAAATTGTGGTTACGTGATAAAAAGGAACATTTTCTAATGTAAAGAGAATGAGCCGCAGTTTATTTAGGGATAGTATTGTTGTTATAAAGAAGTATTGGTTTTTCCAGATAGCAGTCTAAGCCCGTTGGCTTGCCCCAATAATAAAAATACTCACCACAATTTAGTCCCCATTTTGCGATATGAATGTCGCGTAATTTTTTGTATTCCGCTGCTTTATTTAAAAATTCTACGGTATTTATTTTTTTGGAATAAATAACATCTAATTCTCCGCCACAGCCTTCACCTATCGCTACGTAAGCCCATTCATTTGGATTTGTACAAGTTTGTATTTCATACTGCGATAAAGTGATTAGTTCCTTATACATTTTGGTTAATCTATCAGAATCTTCTATTTTTTGGCTTTCACTATCATTATTGCTGCACGATATAAAGGTAAAACTGATTACTAATAGTATAAAACTTAATTTTTTCATGGTTAATGAATGGTTGGTTAGTGTCTTTTTTATTAGATGAAGATATTGATTAATGGTTGCGTCTAAATGTAAAATTAAAATAAAAAGAGGGACATAATGTCCCTCTTAAGATATTTATACTGTACTTACAGTGTCGTTTGATATGATTAAGTTTTAGTATTTCAACTTTACTTTTCCATCTATACAATTTATCGATTTTGGAGCCGAAGTAAAATCACATGTAGATATAACTCCCCATCTTTTATCGTATCCTGCCTGCATATTTGTGTACGTGTTAACTTTTGAAAGAAAACTAGCAGTGTTTATTTCTAATGAATAAGCAATATAGTCAGTTGGTCCTCCGCAAGCTTTTTCTCCAATAGCGGTAAAAGCCCATTTTTCAGGATTGTCACACGTTTTAGAATTAACTAATGAGAGTGTTATGATCTCATTGTACAAGTTATTTAAATTTTGTTTTTCTAAATTTCTATCAGATTCATACAGTAAAGTTGGTTTATTATTAACACAATCTATCGCGATTGGAGCAGGTGTTACATTGCAAGTTGAAACCATTTTCCATTTTTTATGAAATGCGCTCAGTTTTTCAGTATAAACATCTACTTTACTTAAAAAATTTGTTCTATCGATTTCTAAAGAATAAGGAATATATTCAAGAGGACCTCCGCATATTTGTTTGCCTATAGCAGTATAGTACCACTTTTGAGGATTGCTACACGATTTAGAATTAACCAATGAGAGTGTTATGATCTCCTCGTACATTTGTTTTAAATTTTGTTTTTCTAAATCCATATCAGATCGATACAGTAACGTTGGTTTTCCATTAACACAACTAACAATTTCAGGCATAGGAATAACATCACATGTAGATGTAATATTCCATTTTGTATTAAATTCTGCCTGTTTTTTGTTGTAAGCTTTTACTTTATCATTAAAATTATCTTTATTGATGTATAAGTAGTATGGAAGGTATTCGACAGGACCGCCACAAGCTTTTGATCCAACAGCAATAAAATCCCATTCTCCAGAAACTGCACATGTTTCAGTTTTTCCTAAAGACAGAGTTACTATCTCGTTGTACATTTTTTCCAGATTTTTAGATTCTTCATCTTTAACAGATGTATTATCTGGTTTTACTGGATTTTTGACTTTTGGCAGTAAATCATCATTACTGCACGAAGTAAATACTAAAGCAATAGTAAGTACTAGTAGACTTATTTTTTTCATAATTTATAAATTTTATTACAAAATAAAATGTTAAAAAATAAGAAAAAAGCCACAATAGATTAAAAACGCAATAGAATAAGGTAAAAATGACTTTAAAATTAAAAAAAATCTACCAAAGATGTTGAACAGAAGGTTTTATGTATTCTTCGTATATTTTATTCATTGCCGAGATTTTCTCAGGAGTTAATTTTGGTAAATCATAAACCGATAAATTAGACATTACATGGTTTGCATTTGAAGCTCCAGGAATAATACAGCTGATATCTTCAAAACTTAAAATCCATTGTAAAGCAATCGGTGCAAGATTTTTGACTTCTGGAAATAATGCTTTTAATTCTTCTACAGCTTTCAGTCCTAAATCGTAATCAATTCCTGAGAAAGTTTCGCCTTTATCAAAAGCATCACCGTTTCTATTAAAATTACGATGATCTTGAGCATCAAAAGTTGTTTTAGCATCAAATTTACCCGTTAAAAGTCCGCTTGCAAGAGGAACACGAGCAATGATTCCGATATCTTTCTTTCTGGCTTCAGAGAAAAATAACTGCGATGGACGCTGACGGAATAAATTGAATATAATCTGAACTGTAGTTACATTAGAATATTCGATAGCTTTTAAGGCTTCTTCTACTTTTTCTACACTTACGCCAAGGTTTAAAATTTTCCCTTGCTCTTTTAGGCGGTCAAATAATTCGAAAATTTCAGGACGGTAAAAAACTTCGGTCGGAGGGCAGTGCAGCTGAATTAAATCTAGTGTTTCTAAGTTCATTCTTTTTAAACTGTCTTCAACAAATTTCTGAAGTACTTTTGGCTGATAACCTTCACTAACATGTGGATTAATATGACGCCCGCATTTTGTAGCGACATAAATACGTTCAGATCGAGAACGAACAACTCTTCCTACAGCAGTTTCGCTTAGTCCATTTTCATAAACATCAGCAGTGTCAATAAAATTCACACCATTGTCAATAGCAGTATTTAAAAGTTCATCGGCACTTTTATTGTCAAAAGCAGATCCCCATTTTCCTCCAACCTGCCAAGTGCCAAGTGAGATTTCAGATATATTAAAGTTGGTTTTTCCTAGTTTACGGTAGTTCATTTTTTATATAAAGGTGCTAAAGATGTTAAGTTTTAAATTTTAAAGAAAGTAAAATAACATCTTGTTTTTAATCAAACAAATCTGAAGAAAGATAACGATCGCCGCGATCGCAGATTACGGCTACAATAACACCAGATTCTAACTGTTCTGCAATTTTTAAGGCAACAGCAACAGAACCGCCGCTGCTCATTCCGGCAAAAACACCTTCTTCTAGAGCTAATCTTTTTGTCATTTCTCGAGCTTCTTCTTCGCTTATATCGATAACAGTATCAACTTTTGAAGCATCAAAAATTTTAGGTAAATATTCTTGAGGCCATTTACGAATTCCAGGAATCTGCGATCCGTCACTAGGCTGTGCGCCAACAATCTGAATTGCTGGATTTTTTTCTTTTAAGTAAGTCGAAGTTCCAATAATAGTTCCCGTTGTTCCCATTGCCGAAACAAAGTGAGTAACAGTTCCATCAGTATCATTCCAGATTTCAGGGCCAGTTGTTTTGTAATGCGCTTTCCAGTTGTCATCATTCGCAAATTGATTTAACATTACATAACCGCCTTCTGCCACTTTTTTGTCGGCATAATCCCTAGAACCAATAATTCCTTCGCTAGCAGGCGTTAAAATAACTGTAGCGCCATAAGCGCGCATTGTTTGTGTACGTTCTTTTGTAGAATCTTCTGGTAAAACCAATTCTATTTCAATTTGAAACAATTGCGCAATCATGGCCAAAGCAATTCCAGTATTGCCACTTGTTGCTTCAATTAATTTATCTCCTTTTTTAATATCGCCTCTTTCTAGAGCCGAAGCAATCATGTTGTATGCTGCTCTGTCTTTTACACTGCCGCCCGGGTTATTTCCTTCGAGTTTAAGTAAAAGCTTTACGTTTTTATTTTTAACCAAATTGACAGTCTCCATCAATGGAGTATTCCCAATTAAGTTTAACAATTTCTGTGGAGCCATATTATTTTTTTTCTTTTATTTTAACTTCAGTTGTAGTGGTATTGGTTACAATAGAATTTTCTGGAATTGATTTGGTAATCCAGGCATTTCCTCCAACAATGCTATTTTTTCCAATTGTAGTTTCGCCTCCCAAAATGGTGGCATTGGCATAAATGCAGACATTAGCTTCTACAGTTGGATGTCTTTTTGCATTTTTCATTTCTTTGCTCACACTCAAGGCACCTAAAGTAACACCTTGGTAAATTTTTACGTGTTTCTTAATCACGCTGGTTTCACCAATTACAATTCCGGTGGCGTGATCAATAAAAAATGGCGAAGCAATATCGGCACCAGCATGAATGTCAGTTCCCGTAATTCGATGCGCATATTCGCTCATTAATCTCGAGAATAATAATAAATCCAGATGGTATAATTCGTGGCTTAATCTGTAAATAGCAATCGCAAAAAAGCCAGGATATCCTAAATAAACTTCATCAATGCTGTTTGATGCAGGGTCATTTTCTAAAATATATTCGGCATCTTGATTTAGTTTTTCTAAAACAGCAGGTAATTTTTCTAGAAATCTATCCCAGATCGATTCGCATAAATTCTGCGGTTTTTTGCAGGCCAAAACAGCAATTTCTTTAAAGCGTATTTCAAGCTCGTTAATACTTTCGTCTAAAGCCGCATTCGAATCAAAAAGAGTATAAAAAAGCTTTTCTGTAAAATCTTCTGTTTTGGTTTTGATGCCGTAATTTATGTTTGAATGGCTTTTGAGCGCTTTGATGTTTTGTATGATAGTGTCTTTTGTCACAATGGTAAAAATGAATGAGTGATTTAAAACGTTAAAAGTAAGGCGTTTTTTGTAAATAAAGGCACGAATTATATAAAGAAATTTTGTGCTGAGAATGGTATTTGTGATAAATAAAAGAATTATAAAGGATTATATTTTATGTGATTGTTAAGAAGTTAAATGCGTAAATTAGCCAGTAAAATTTATAAAAATGAAAAATAATTCGACTTTTAAAAGTGCTATATCAGATCTTTTTTTTCCTGAAAGTGAGAAAATTTGTGGAAATTCTATTCACGATCCAATTTTAGGACTGATTATTAAAGATCATCCCTCTTTTTGTGATGAAGATTGTATTGGAGTGCAGGAATTAAATGTGTACCGCCAAAAATACATTTCAAACTATTTGTCTACAGAAATTGGAGCACTTTCTGATCTTGAAAAAGGCGTTATCGAATCTTTAAAAGAAGATAAATCGATAGTGAGTATTGTTGAAGACGAAGAAGAAGCAAGAAGTTTTGGTCAAAAAATAGCCGATAAAGTGGCCGATTTTGGCGGAAGCTGGACCTTTATTATTTCGTTTGTTGTTTTTATAATAATTTGGATTGGCTCGAATGTATTTGTTTTGTTAGATAAAGGTTTTGATCCGTATCCGTTTATTTTACTGAATTTGATATTGTCTTGTATTGCCGCGCTGCAGGCTCCGGTAATTATGATGAGTCAGAATCGTCAAGAAGAAAAAGACCGAAATCGTGCCAAAAAAGATTACATGATCAACCTAAAATCAGAGTTAGAGATCAGAATGATTCACGATAAAATAGATCATTTGATCATGCATCAGCAGCAAGAATTAATCGAAATTCAGAAAGTTCAAATCGAGATGATGAATGATATTTTAGATCAAATTAAGAAGTAATCTGTCTTACAAAAAAAGCATTAATAAAAGTGTTTGTAATAGTAACCGCCGAGCATAAAAATGAGATTTACGAAGGCAATTTTCCAAATTATTTTTTGATAGTTTTTTGATTTATCTAGAAAATGAAGCGCTGCAAATCCGAAAAATAACAACGTTGTAAAGACGGCTGGATACATCTTAAAAGAGGCTGAAAAATCACCTTGAAAAAGTAAGAATAAAGAGCGCTGAAAACCACACCCTAAGCACTCCATTCCGAAGAGCTTTTTGAAGAGGCAGGGGATCATGTATTTCTCTAAATTCACAACGGTTATTTTTTACAATTTTACAAAAAAAATAGCAGCTAATACAGTAAGAGTTGAAAACTGTTATTTTAAAGTTTACTACTTTTGAAATCTCAAGAACTTAAAAAATGAAAACTTTCAAAATAATAATAATGATACTTGCTATTTCGGTAGCTTTATATGAACAGGTATCTGCAGAAAAAAACATCTATATTACAGTAATTGCAATTGTAGTTTTTATGTTTGGAATGATGCAGCTGAGTGCAAAAACGCCAAGTAAAAATCAAGATAAAGAAGAGCATGATGTTGAATAAAGGAGATAAGGTTTCTGTCTTAGACGAAGCCATTAACGGAACGGTAGTTTCGGTGAAAAATAATGAAATTTTGGTGGAAACTGAAGATGGATTTATGATGACATTTTCTGTCAACGAGTTGCTTAAAATTCAAGATTCCAGTAATTTAATGAATTCTATTAAAAGAATTAATTTAGATGAAGTTTCAAAAGAGAAAGAAGAGCCAAAACCAAGAAGTTTTGTAAAAGAACGCAAAGATAAACGAGAAATTTCGGCTCCAGAATTTGATTTGCATATCGAAAAACTGGTTCCAAATAAACGCGGCATGTCAAATTACGATATCTTGACTTTGCAGACAGAAACTGCAAAAAGACATATCGATTTTGCGATAAGAAATCGTATTCCTAAAATCGTTTTTATACATGGTGTCGGCGAAGGAATTTTAAAAGCCGAACTTGATTTTTTATTGGGTCGTTATGATGGAATAGATTTTCAAGACGCCAATTATCAAAAATATGGCCTAGGAGCAACAGAAGTTTATTTTAGACAAAACAATAAATAAGATGTTTTTCAGCATCTAAAAATGTTCGTTTTAAAGCATAAAAAAACGTCCGTTTTTCAATCTGATTCAGCTTAGAAATCAGTCTTGAAAAACGGACATTTTTTTGTAAGTATTTTTAAATTTTATTTAGAATAAAATCTATTTTATTTAGCTATTGTTAATGTGCCTAAAACAAAAGTAGTTCCTAGTTTAAAATGGCTTCCGCCTTTTTGCATTATTACATTTTTTAATGTAATGGTATGTATAAAACTATTAGTAGCATCTAGTGTTGAGACCTCTATAATACCACTTACATTTGCTACTCCTAATTTACCACTCCAATCTTCGCCTATTGCTGGAGATGCAGGAGCTGGTGATGCACAGAAATAAGAATCAGTAAAACTACCTGTACCACTTGTTGCAGTGCGATAATATACATTGTTCATTGAAGCTGTAATTAAAGAAGTTCTTGGCTGATTTGGTAGAGTAGCTACAGGTTGTATTAAATTAGGGTCAATATTGTCTATAGAGATATAGAAAGAAGGCGAATAATTATAAACTCTATTTAAACCTGCAGTACATTGAAAAGCTTTATAATTTTCAGTCGCTGAATTTGAAAAAGCTAACGAATTAGGAATGGTTACCGAAGTTGCGTAAGTACCAAAAGCAAATTTTTCGTCTGTTTGCGGTACTCCAGAAGGTTTTGAAAAGGTTATATTAGTGAAGTTGATACTATGCTCGTATCCTGAAATTTTACTGCTCCCATCTGTGGTGTTAACAACTTCAACTTGTCTAGATATAATATTCATTTTTCCAGCTGTTGCTACCCACTCTTCGATTACTTTTGGTGTAGTAGGAGGTATAGTGTTACACAGATTATCTGTTGCTACTGTACCATCATAAGATCTATATAAAAAACGATAGGTAGTATTATCAATATCATAAACATTAGTAACAGAGTCATTTACAATTGAGGTAGTTGGTAATTGAAGTAAAAGAGCTTCTTTTTCGTTAATTTTATAAATTAAGGTATTACCTGTTGTAGATGTAGTTGGACAGCTTGCGGATGAAACATCTTCAAAATTGATTGTATCTACTGTTAAATTACCATCATCACAACCGTTTAATAAAAGGGCGAATAATAGAAGGCTTGCATATTTTTTCATCGTAATTTTATTTGGGTTCAAAAATAGTGAAAAATTTGGCAAATGATATTTAAGATTTCACAATTGATATTTCTTAACTTTGCCGTAATGAAAAAAGTATACCTCGATAATGCCTCTACAACTGCTATGCGACCAGAAGTTATTCAAGAAATGACAAAGGTTATGGCAGAAGATTTTGGTAATCCGTCTTCTACACACAGTTTTGGCAGAAACGGTAAAATGATATTAGAGCTTTCTAGAAAAAGCATTGCTAAATATTTAAACTGTTCCGCCCAAGAAATTATTTTTACTTCTGGCGGTACAGAAGCAGACAACTGGATTCTTCGTTCTGCTGTAGAAGATCTTAAGGTCGAGCGTATCATTACTTCAAAAATAGAACATCACGCTGTTTTATATACTACGTTGGCTTTACAATCAGATTACAATATTCAAGTCGATTATGTAAACATAAATTCTGACGGAACAATCGATTTAACGCATTTGTCTAATTTGCTTTCTGATGAAAAAAAGACAATTGTTAGTTTAATGCATGTAAACAACGAAACAGGAACTGTTTTAGATCTAGATAGAGTAACTACTATTTGCAAGCAGTATAACGTCTTATTTCACTCTGATACGGTACAATCTGTAGGTAAAACCGAAATCGATCTGCAAAAGACTCCTGTTGACTTTATTGTGGCAAGTGCACACAAGTTTCATGGACCAAAAGGTGTTGGTTTTGCTTTTGTTCGAAAAAATACAGGTTTACAGCCTTTAATTTTTGGAGGAGAACAAGAAAAAGGCCTTCGCGCAGGAACAGAAGCGGTACATCAAATTGCAGGTATGGTAAAAGCGCTGGCACTTTCTTACGAGAATTTAGATCAGGATAGAAAATACATTACAGATTTAAAAATGTATTTAATTGAAGAGTTCGAAATTCATTTCCCAGGCTTTAGAATCAACGGAAAAAAAGAAGATTTTTACAATATCATCAATATTATTCTGCCTTTTTCGTCAGACAAAACTTCGATGCTTTTGTTTAGTTTAGATATGAAAGGAATTGCAGTTTCTAGAGGAAGCGCCTGCCAGTCTGGAAGTATAAAACCGTCGCACGTTTTAAAAGAAATGCTTTCGGAGAATGATTTAAAATTACCAAACCTCCGAATTTCTTTCAGTCATTATAATACAAAAGAAGATATCGATTGGCTGATCGAGAGCTTGAAGAATATTTAAGATTGGAGATTTTAGATTTTAGATTATAAATACGTAATCTAAAATCTAAAATCTTCAATCTAAAATCACTTACGTATTACTTTTACCTGCGAATCATTTGTCAACTTAATAATAGTTGAAGGTTTTCCGGCAAGTTTATCTTGATTCAATTTTACAACATAATCTACACCTTTTATAATCTCTGGATTAATGTCTTTGAAGGCAATAGGCGTTGGCTGTCCTGAAATATTAGCCGAAGTAGAAACCAAAGGTTTTTTCATTCGCTCTAATAATTTAAAGCAAAAAGGTTCTTTTACAATACGAACTCCAAGAGATTTATCTGCAGCAATTATATTGGGAGCAACATTTCTAGGGTCATCTAAAATTAAAGTAGTTGGTTTTTCAGATAGATCTAAAAGCTGCCAAGCTACTTCTGGAATGTTTTTAAAAACATTGTACATCATTTTTTCACCATTCATCAAAACAATCATGCTTTGAGTTTCGGCACGTTGTTTCAGCTTGTATATTTTGGCAACAGCTTCTGCATTTGTAGCGTCACAGCCAATTCCCCAAACTGTATCTGTTGGATAAAGAATGATTCCTCCTTCTTTAATAACTTCGTAAGCGTTTATGATTTCTTGGTTTATATCTTGATTCATAATTCAAATATTGTTTTTACCCAGTTTCTCGGGCTGTATTTTTGTTTACAAAGATATTATTTGAATTATAGAAATCATAATTTATAATTTTCATCCATTGATGTCCGATAAAAATTTTCTAATAATATGCCAACAGCCATTTAAATTAGTTTTTCGAATGATCCCAAAAAAATCCGTTTTTGTCAGCGTCTTTACGAAGTAAATCCGTTTTATCTGTGTCTCAATTCAAATGCTGCATAATAGGACACGGATGAAACTGATTCGCTATCGCGAAGACGCGGATTTAGGCGGATTTTTATTTTAATTGGGTAATAATGATTTTGATCTAGTAATTATGGAATTTCTAAAGGAATACTATCGTTTATTTCTAAAATGTACTTGATCCAATTTGTAAAGCTGTATTTTTTCTTGATTGAAGGATTAATTTCTTTATAAGGAGAATTCAAAAATTGATCAACAGCGCTTAAATCAAGTTTTTCGTCGAGACAAAGTATATTCTGCGGATCATAAAAATCATAATTTTTAACGATCTGATTATTGGTAATAATCTTTTTATCACTGCCTAGTGCTTCAAAAATCCTAAAAGATAATCCTTCGTGAACAGAATCATTTTTTAAATCGATTAAAAACTTCGAATTGGCTGTTTTTTCTAAATTTTCATAATAAGATGTCGGAACTTTTATGAACGAAATGTAAGGTCGATTTTGTAAATTATCTTTAGTTACAGTTCTTAAAATAATGTTCAACTTATAATTTTTACTGTATAAATAATCGCAGATAATCAGTAAAGAATCAATTCGGTTGTCATAAGAACCAATATAGAAAAAATCGTATTCAGGTTTATTTTCTTCGAATAAAGGATCAAAACAATCAAAATAAAAATTGGTTGTAGGATACGTTTTATCTTTAAGAATATCATTTTTATCAAAAACATAAAATTTATCAAATAGCGGTATTTGTTCTTGTATTCCTTCAAATCGAGACAAACCATCCCATTGATAAGCATAGTTTTTTGCTCCAAGATTGGTCACTTTAGTTAATATTGAAGAATTAAATAAATCTGCTCTAATAGTAAGACTGTAATCTGTTTTAGGAAACGAATCTATCTGTTTTTCTATTTTTTTATATTGTAATTCTTTTTTTAGTCTGGCTTTATAACCTTTATCAAAAAGTAAATTTTTGTGAATAAAATTTAAGACTTTATATTTTAAACTTGGATATTTAAATTCGCTGTTATAAGTCAGCATAAATACTTCAAAACCAATTTTCTTCAAATTTTCTTCTATGCAGGAATACAATCCAACATCAACAGTAATAGGTAAGATTATTTTTTTATTTTGAAAGTACTGCATTATTTTTGGATTGGTTTTGTAAATTAAAAACAGTTTTTACCCAGTTTTCAATAGTATATTTATGATAAATTTCATCACTTAAAGGCTCGTAAGGAGTAGCTAGAAAATGGGGATCAATGTTTATCTCGCTATTTTCATCAAGAACCAAAATGTTATTAGGATTATAGAAATCATAGTCAATAATTGATTTATTTGTGGTTATAATTTTTTTCTGCATAGCCAGAGCTTCAAAAATTCTGAAACTTAATCCGTTGTGATCTTTTCTAATTAAATCTAGAAATATTTTTGAGTTTTCAAAATGAGTCTGTAATTCTTCGGGAAATACAAGATCTCGCGAAAAAATAATATTCGGATTGATATTTTCGGGTGCTTTTTTACCAACTGCCATAAATTTAAACGGAATAGCATGTGCTGAAAGATAATTGGCCAGATTATTCAAAAAATCAAAACGTTCATCTATAGAAATGACAATAAAAATATTCTCATTTGAAGTACCTGCAACTTCTTTCTTTTCCAAATATATATAATTGGAAATGAATGTAAACTGATGTTTTTTGACATCAACTAAATCAAATGAAAATATTTCGTCAAAAATGCCGTCAATTAAGTGATCAATAGGAAATCGTCTGCAGCTGTCATAAATATAGGCAAGATATTTATCAGTAAGTTTTTTGAGTTCTAAATGCGTTTTTCGACTTATTTTATCTGGACGAATAAATAATATAGCATCTTGATGTCCCCATTCTTTAACTTGGTTCAAAATATAATCTTCTAAAGCAGCAACCTTTTTGTTTTTGTTAAAAAATGTTTTAGAAATAGAATTACTTATTCTGTCAAAAACAGAAGTGTATTTATATTTAAATTTTGAAGCATCAATATGATTTGCTTCTATATTTCTTTTTCTTAATTCCTTTACAATGTTGTGATCATAATAAGTAGAATCATAACTAATTAAACAAATTTTCATAACGATATGATTTATAGATTAGTGACAAGTTTTTTTGCATTCTCAATCATGTTTTGCTTCTCATTCAGAACAAATGATCTAAAATCTAAAAATTCACCAAAAACCACTTCGTAATTATTCATAGTATGATTAATAAGTTCAATTACTTTTTCGGGCTGCATTTCATCTGTGTGCAGTTTGTATTTTTCGGGTATTCCTAAATCTTCTTTAAAAGCAGAAGTTCCGTCGCGCCCCGTTAATAGGCAGACACCAGAAACAAGCGCTTCTCTAGGGATTTTATCGCGACCGGGGAAATAGCCAAAATCAATGTGAAGTTTTGCTTTTCGTAATGTATCCCTCATTTCTTCCCTAGACATTCCAGACAAAGGTGTCCATTTGTATTGAGGAAGAAGTGCTTTATATTTTTCAATCTTATCCAATCCTTTTTTCGGATTATAAGTAATGATGTTTTCTTTCTGAAAAGATTCTGGAAGATCATCAAAGAAAAGTTCTGTAACATAATCGCATAAATAAGCAATTTCGTTGTCCAGTTTTTTAGTTTGTAAAAACTCTTTTGTTCTTTGCGATTGATACCAATGTGTAACTGTTTTGTTGGGTTCAAAACGATATTCGGTATGTTTATAAGGAACTATCAGTTTTCTAATCCAGTTTTTTTTCTTTTCTCGGCTGTTCATCAAAACCTCATAAAAATCAAGACTCAGCCACCATATTTTTTTGGCAGCCAAAGGATATTTTGCAATAAGATTTGTCATTGATTCTGGAATTATCATGACATTATCAATGCTGTCTTTTACATTCATGACATAAGGAACATTGTAATTTTTGTAAAAAGAATGAACTGGATCTTTTTTATATTTAGAGTACAACATCTTTGCATTATAACCTAACGAATTTAAGATGTAACCTAATTGATGTAATGCTTCTGGTCCTCCGGTGGCTTTTTTAGGAGGACAAATGATATATATGTTTTTAGACATAATTGATTTTAAGTATTGTAAACTACATTATTGATCCAGCCGTCTAAAGTATATTTTTTGAAAATATTATCGGGTACTTTTTCATATGCTTTTTCAAAAAACGAGACAGGAACATCAGGATTATTTTCATCTATTACCAAAATATTATTCGGATTGTAGAAGTCATAATTTATAATATCAGAATTGGTCGTAATTAGTTTTTTTTGTAAACCAAGACTTTCAAACACTCTAAACGTTAATCCGTTTTGACCTTCTCTATTAACATCAAGTAAAACCTGTGAGCGGTTTATATATTCATTCATTTCTGTTAGAGGAATATGTTTGGTGATGAATTCAATAGTTGAAGTTCTATCTTCTACTTTTTTATTATAAACAAAAATCTTATGACTAATGTTTTTTGATTTTAAGTCAGAAGCAATTTTAGATAAAACAGGAAGTCTTTTATCTTTTGAAATAATATTGAAAACCTGATGTTCAAATGAATCTTCGGTTTTAATAGAGGAATTATAAATCCAATTGGTTGCAAATTTTAAATTGTGTTTTTCGCAGTCTTCTTTTTCAAACGAAAAAACTTCATCAAAATAAGGGATTACACGAGTTATTTTCGGGCATCGGTAAGTATTGTCATTAAAATAGGCAATTGTTTTTTTTCCGTATTTTTTTAATTCTAAAATACTTTTTGGGTCAATATGATCGCCCTTAATTACCAATATAACATCTTGCGGTATATTAATTTCTTTAAGGTTTTCGATGATTTTTTTACCAAAATAGATTGTTTTAAGATTTTTCTTAAAGAATGTTTTGAGGAAAAAATTGTAGGCTCGGTAAAGAAAATTGGGGTATTTGTACTTATAATTATTAAAATTAATATGATGTACATTATGACCTTTTTCTTCTAAAGCGGTTACGATATAATTATTGAACCCCCAATTATCAAGGCTTACTACGGCTATACGCATAATGTGTTTATTGAGACTGTTAAGTAAAAATTATTGATATTTTATGAAGCATCAGATTATTTTAATTTTTAAATGTAAGATTTTAACCTTAATTTAATATAAAAATATAAGAAAATATTTAAAAAACTGAATTTAGAATATTTTAATAAACTTATGCTTTATTTAGCAGATGGATAAAAACGATAATAGTTGCGTTCTAGAATAGTTAAATTGTAGTTATTTTTAAAAATCTTTTTGCTGCAATTTTGTTAGGTAATCAAAGGGAAGAAATCACCTATATAGTAGATATAGTTCTTAATTTATTTTAATTGTAAATTAAGTTTAAGAATAATTGAGTTTTCTTAATTATAAGGTTATTTTTGTTCCTTTTCAGGAATACCACTTTTTAAAGTTGAATGATTTTAAGAAAGCATGTTAAAAACCAAAACCAATAAAAATCCAGTTATAACAATAATGAAAGATTCGGTAAAAATAATTATCCCTATTTATAAAGATCATTTTGGAGAACTTGAAGAAAAGTCTTTTTTGCAATGCATGAAGTTATTAAGTGAATACGATATTACTTTGGTACAGCCAGAAGGGCTTGATAATTCGTATATCACAAAAAAATATCCAGAAATAGGAGTTAAGGATTTTCCAAAACATTATTTTAAGAATATAGAAGGATATAATGAATTATTGCTTTCAAGTTTATTTTATGAAGCCTTTTTAGACTCTGAGTATATTTTAATTTATCAGCTTGATGCTTTTGTTTTTAAGAATGAATTGAAAGAATGGTGTCAAAAAGGTTACGATTATATTGGTGCTCCTTGGATCGCAACTCCTAAAGATACTTTTGGGAAAAAATTATTCAATGATATTGCCAGAAATTTTAGATCAAAAAAGAAAAACAGCCGAGAGCAGACTTTTTATAAAGTAGGAAATGGCGGTTTCTCATTGCGTAAAGTAGCTTCGCATTATGCAATTGCAAAAGAAAAAAGCCAATTTATAGCTGCTTTTTTAAGTGCAGAGAAAAAAGAGATTTATGCTATCGAAGATGTATTTTGGTCTTTGAAAGCACCAGAATTTGTGAGTGATTTTAAAATACCAGATTACAAAGAAGCTTGTCTATTTGCAATTGACCGTAAGCCTAAAATAGCTTTCGAAATTATTAATAACCAAATGCCTTTTGGATGCCACGGAATCAATAAACCTAAAGTAATTGATTTTTGGAAACCAATTTTAGAGAAATATTAAAGTAAAAATTAGATGATCAAAAAAATAAAATTTTCTAAAGGATTTAATGAAACAAAGGAAGTTTTCTTTTTTATTGAAGAATTTAATTCTTCGGTAGGTAAACTTTTTGGAAATGGAGATCGTAATAAAATTAAATTATTTGATTTAAATGGTAAAACTATTAATATTAAATCATTTAAAATTCCGAATATCGTTAATAAAATTGCTTATAAATATTTTAGAAAATCAAAAGCAAGACGTTCGTTTGAATACGCAGAATTATTATTAGAAAAAGGAATTGGAACACCGCAGCCAATTGCATTTCTAGAAAATTTTAATTCTATTGGTTTAAGAGACAGCTATTATGCGAGCGAACATCTTGAAGCTGAGTTAACATACAGAGAATTGGTTGAAATTCCTGATTACCAAGATCGCGACAATATTTTAAGACAGTTTACCAAATTTACTTTTGATCTTCACGAAAAAGGAGTAGAATTTTTAGATCATTCGCCAGGAAATACTTTAATCAAAGCAACTTCTGAAAATAAATACGCTTTCTTTTTAGTCGATTTAAATCGAATGAATTTTCATGAAAGCATGAGTTTTGAGCAGCGTATGGATAATTTTAGACGCTTGACACCACAAAAAGAAATGATTGCGGTAATGAGTAATGAATATGCAAAATTCTATACTGATAAAACTGAAGCTGAAATTTTTGAAAAAATGTGGCAGGCAACTACTCATTTTCAAGATGAATTTGCTAGAAAGAAACGACTTAAAAAGAAACTTAAATTCTGGAAATCTTAATTTGAAGCTCTGATTTTTTTAAGTTCCTGAAAACGTACAGCAACACTCAAAGCATTTAAATAACAAATAATAATTCCTTTTTTACCATCTAAAAAACCAAATCGTACTATATATTGGTTTAGAAATTGGTAAGCTGGGCGTACATAAAAATGAAAAAAGTTAGGTTTAGTCTTTTTTACAAATTCTTCCTGTGCTTTTAATTGTCCGTAGAAAACCATTTTTTGTTTATAGTTTTCATAATTCGTATAAGAATGATGAATAAGCTTGTTTTTCAGCTTTCCTATTTTTCCGTTTACAATTAATTTTTCGTGCACAATTTTCTCACGATTATAAGCGGCGTTTTCTCTCTTAAAAAGACGGATAATTTTATCGGTCTGCCAGCCGCTAAAATGCAGTTTCTGACTCTTAAACATAAAATTACGACGCATAAAATACGCAGCTTCGCTGTTTTTTAAATTGATTACAGCAGTAATTTCCTGTTCCAATTCTGGAGTCAGTCTTTCGTCAGCATCAATAAAAAGAATCCAAGGATTTTTGGCTAAACTCAAAGCATAATTTCGCTGAAAAGCAAAATTATCAAAAGTACGCTGTGCTACTTTTACATTTTTAAAAGACGCAGCAATTTCAAAAGTTCGATCAGAACTAAAAGAATCAAGTACAATTATTTCATCGGCGAAAGCCAGATTCTCAAGAACCACTTTTATATTGTGTTCCTCGTTATAGGTAATTACCAATGCCGTTAAGAGTTGTTTTTCTGCTGAAATCATTTGGCTCTAGCTAAGATTTTGTTCCAAAAACAATTCAATTTTGTCTTTAAAAAACTCAGGCTTAAATTCCTGATACAAAGACAAAGACTCCTTTTTGAGCAATTTTTCGGTTTTCTGCTCAAATAAATCAGCACGGTAATCTTTTAGATGTACCGAAAGATGGTGAATACCGTCTTCAAAAGTAGCCCAGATTTTCTTTTCAATCCAAGGAGAAAAAATAATAAACGAAGGTTTATCAAGAGCTTTAGCCATATTTATAGCGCCTCCATCATTCCCGATAATCAAATCACATTGATTGACTAAACCAATAAAAGAACGTAAATCGCCGCCCAATAAATCAAAATAAATTTTTTCCTGAGTTGAAGTTTTACAGTTATTAAAAACAATTTTAGCTTCTTCTATTTGTTTCGGAAAATAATTAAAGAGAATATTAACGTCGGCTTTGTCAGCAATATAATCGACTACTTTAGACATAAAATCTAAAGGATATGTTTTTAGTTTTTCGCTTCCCAAAAGACTAATCATAACCGTTTTTCTATCTTTGTTCACGTTGTGCTTTTCAAATAAAGCTTTGGCTTCTTGATTTTCTTTTTCAGAAACAAATAATTTCGGAGTTGGATCAATTTCTATTTTTAAATCTAAAGGTTCTAATAAAGAAAGTCTTCTCTCGATAGCCAGACCTAAATTGGTTTTAGGAAAAGGTTCAAACGGAACATTATCGGTATACAAAAAACTTCTGCCAGGTTTTTTGTAAGATATTTTTCTTTTGGCATTGCTCAGAAAAACTAAAATCCAGCTTTCTAATTTTGAATAAGCATCGATTAGCAAATCGTATTTTTCGTCTCGAATCTGAAATCCAAGTTTCAATAATTCTTTCTTGCTGCTGCGATGTTTTTCTTCAAATAAAATAACATTGTCAATGCTTGAATTGCCTTCTAAAACTGGCGTTGTAGAATTATAAACTAAATAATCAATTTGAGCATCAGGATAAGCAGTACGCAGATTATTGCATATTATACTGCTGACCAAAACATCTCCAATCATTTTTTGTTGAATTACAAGTATCTTCATGTAAAAATTTAAATCGTATTAATTGATTTACAAATTGAAGCAAAAAAATCCAAATTCCAATCATTTTATTGAATGGAATTTGGATTTTTTAAATTGAAAATTTCTATTAACTAGAAAATATTATACTGCAACGTCGTATTCGCGAAGTGCATTATTTAATGAAGTTTTTAAATCTGTAGATGGTTTACGTGTACCAATGATTAAAGCACATGGAACTTGAAACTCTCCAGCAGCAAACTTTTTAGTATAACTTCCAGGAATTACTACAGAACGAGCAGGTACAAAACCTTTCATTTCTACAGGCTCATCTCCAGTTACATCGATAATTTTTGTTGAAGCTGTTAAACATACGTTTGCGCCAAGAACTGCTTCTTTACCAACGTGTACACCTTCTACAACAATACATCTAGAACCAATAAAAGCACCGTCTTCTATAATTACCGGTGCAGCTTGCAATGGTTCTAAAACACCACCAATACCAACACCGCCGCTTAAGTGAACGTTTTTACCAATTTGAGCACAGCTTCCTACAGTAGCCCAAGTGTCAACCATTGTTCCTTCGTCTACATAAGCACCAATGTTTACATAACTTGGCATTAAGATAACACCGCTTGAAATGTAAGCTCCGTAACGTGCAACAGCATTTGGTACTACACGAATTCCTTTTTCAGCAAAACCTCTTTTTAGCAACATTTTGTCGTGATATTCAAAAATACCAGATTCCCATGTTTCCATTTTTTGAATTGGGAAATACATTACAACCGCTTTCTTAACCCATTCGTTAACTTGCCATTTGTCACCAACTGGTTCAGCACAACGTAATTTTCCTGCGTCAACTAATTCGATAACTTCTCTAATAGCATCTGTAGTAGCAGTTTCTTGTAATAAAGCTCTGTTTTCCCAAGCTTGTTCAATTATAGTCTGTAAAGAATTCATAAGTTTTAATTTTTGGCAAAGATAGCGTATTTGTACAAATTCAAAAAAGTAAAACCCTTTGAAAATGTTACAGATTTAACTTTTTGTTTTTAATTTGATAAATAAAATTTCAGGCTCTTATTGATTTGCTTTTATTAAAAGAACCTCTAAAAGTTTTTTTTATATCAAAATATGACAAAAATCAGATTTTGTGTTTTTTGTTCTAATTAGTTTTGCGGTGTTAATTTTTAGAAAGCATAATACAGTTCCTCAAAAATACAAACCACAGATTGGACAGATTATTTTAAATTTTTAATCTGTGAGAATCAGTGTAATCTGTGGCAAAAAAAATATTTAAAAATATGAATCAAGAAAATCAGTTTCAAAATCAAAGAGCCATTATTGACAAAGAAGTTTCTTGGGATAAAACCCAGGTAATTATGAGTAAAACCAATGCATTTGGAATTATAGAATATGCAAATGAGGTTTTTATAGATGTCTGCGGCTACGAAGATTACGAGTTAATGGGGCAGCCGCACAATATTATTCGTCATCCAGATATGCCAAAAGTGATTTTTAAAGTGCTTTGGGAAAATCTTAAAAGCGGAAAAAACTTTCATGCAATTGTCAAAAATCTAGCAAAATCAGGAAGATATTATTGGGTAATTACTGATTTTGATATTGCTAAAGATGAAAATGGTGTAATTGTAAATTATTTTGGAAGAAGGCAAGCTGTTCCGCAAGAAGTAATTTCACTGCATATTGAACCCTTATATAAAAAATTACTCCAGATTGAAGCAGCAAGCGGCGTTGAGTTTAGCGAGAAATACTTGATCGGATTTTTAGAAGAAAAAAAGAGGTCTTATGTTGAGTACATCAAAGAATTGATTTACGAACATGAAAAAGCGCAGGCCAAATTTGCGCAATACGACGAAGACGAAGAGGAGGAAGAGCATAGAGGATTTTTCGGAAGATTATTCAATAGATAGGTTTATTGAATTTCCTTTTAGTTTTTTAATAGTTGGATAGTTGTCCGTCTTGAATTTTCAAGACGGATTTTTTTTGCCAATTACTTAAGGACTATTATAGATTACTATATTTTCCTTTACTATCTTTGAGAAAAATTACAAAATGCCAAGAATTCTCTCTATAGATTACGGACAAAAGCGTACTGGAATTGCTGTAACGGACGAAATGCAGATTATTGCTTCGGGGTTAACAACTGTTCCAACAAGTACTTTAATTGATTTTTTGAAAGATTATTTTGCCAAAGAAAAAGTCGAAGCTGTTTTGATTGGTGAACCCAAACAAATGAATGGTGAACCTTCTGAAAGTGCTGCTATAATTAAAGGTTTTGTAACTCATTTTTCTAATATTTTTCCAGATATGAAGGTCGTTCGTGGAGACGAACGTTTTACTTCAAAAATGGCTTTTCAAACTATGATTGACAGCGGACTTAGTAAAAAACAACGCCAGAATAAAGGTTTAATAGATGAAATTTCGGCTACAATAATGCTTCAAGATTATCTTTCTGCTAAGCGTTTCTAAGAACTTTCCTTATTTTGTCTCTTTTTTTTAAATATTTTAGAAAATTCTAACTTTTATCATGCAGAAATTACTTTTTTTTTGTAATTATAAAAAGTACCTTTGCGCTTTAAAATAAAATACTGTTATGCCTGACGAAACAATACGTTCAAATAGTGAAGTAGTACTCATAGGAGCTGGAATTATGAGTGCCACTCTTGGAGTAATTTTGAAAGAATTACAACCGGATATTAAAATTGAAATTTACGAAAGACTTGATGTCGCTGCTGCCGAAAGCTCTGATGCTTGGAATAATGCAGGAACTGGACATTCTGCTTTTTGTGAATTAAATTATACTCCAGAAAAAGCTGACGGAAGTGTTGATCCTAAAAAAGCAATAAGCATTGCTGAATCTTTCGAGCTTTCACGTCAATTTTGGTCGTATTTAGTACAGCAGAACAAAGTTCCATCTCCAGAAAATTTTATAAAAAGTGTTCCTCACATGAGTTTTGTTTGGGGTGACAAAAACGTAGAATATCTTAAAACGAGATTTGAAGCCTTAAAAGAAAATCCTATTTTTTCTCAAATGCTTTTCAGTACAGATTTTGACCAGTTAAAACACTGGATGCCTCTTGTAATGGAAGGAAGAGAAAATACAGAAAAATTAGCAGCGACTTATATGCCTATTGGTACCGATGTTAATTTTGGAGCTTTGACAAGAAGCATGTTTAGTTATTTAGAAAAATTAGACGGTGTTTCTTTATACTTCAATCATGAAGTACAAAAACTAAAACAACGTGAAGATAAAACTTGGAGAATAAAAATTACGGACCTTGCAACAGGTCAAAAACGTAAAGCTTATACCAAATTTGTATTTATTGGAGCAGGTGGTGGTTCATTACCATTATTAGAAAAAGCAAATGTTCCAGAAGGAAATGGTTACGGCGGTTTTCCGGTAAGCGGACAATGGCTAAAATGTACTAATCCAGAAGTAATTGCTAAACATCAGGCAAAAGTTTACGGAAAAGCCAGCGTTGGTGCACCGCCAATGTCTGTTCCTCATATCGATACACGTGTAATTGATGGCGAAAAAGCACTTCTTTTTGGGCCTTTTGCAGGATTTTCAACGCGTTTCTTAAAAAATGGTTCTTACCTTGATTTACCATTATCAATTAAAGCAAATAATTTAATTCCGATGTTATCAGCGGGATTTCACAATATTCCATTAACCAGATATTTAATAGAGCAGGTTCGTCAATCACCAAAAGATAGAATGACCGCTTTACGCGAATATTTACCAACAGCACGATCTAAAGACTGGAAATTAGAAAAAGCAGGGCAGCGTGTTCAAGTAATTAAAAAAGATGAACATGGCGGTGGCGTTTTAGAATTTGGAACAGAGGTAATTAATACACATGACGGAACTTTAGCCGTTTTATTAGGAGCTTCTCCTGGTGCTTCTACAGCAGTTGCAATTATGGTTGATTTAATCAGCAGATGTTTTACAGATCAAATTAAAACACCAGAGTGGGAAGAGAAAATGAAAAATATGATTCCTTCTTACGGTCAGACTTTAAATGATAAACCAGAGCTTTTAGAAAAACTAAGAAAACAAACTTCTGATGTTTTAAAACTAACGAATTAAGCTATATTTTTATAAGTAATAAACACAAATCCAGATGAATTAATCTGGATTTGTTGCTTTAAAATCTTCCGTATTTTTAAGAATCTTTTCGGCAAGATTACTCATCCAGATCAATTGTTCAATCACCATTTGAGCTTCCTGCATTTTTGCTTGACGTGTTTCTTTATCAAGTTCATCATCTTGCGCAAGACGAGAAAAGTTTTTTCGTTTTAATTCTTCAAATTGCAGTGTTACATCTTCTTTATCAAAAAAAGTATCCGTTAGAATAGTTTCATTTTTTAAAATTGAAATAGAATGGTCTAAGTTCGATAAAATAGTTTTTATAATATAATTGAAAGATTCTGATGCAGATGTAGTTTGGTGCGACTGTATATAAGTGGATAAAGAAGCCAAAGCAGATAAAATAGAATGATTTAAAACCACCAATTTATTAACCAAAGGCAGTGTTTTTTGTTTAGATTTTGGTTCCTGCATCATACGCTGAAATGAAGTCATTAAATTTCCAATTTCAACAAAAGCATGTTTTCTCGCCAGTCTGTATGAAGTAGGAATTTCTCCTTTCTGATTATAAAAGCTGGCAATTTCTTTCAAGTAATTTCTATTAGCACGTATAGCGTTTTCGATATGTATAGGCGTATTGATAAACTCCCAAGCCGGCCATAAAAACTGATTGGCTAAAAAGGCTAGAGTTGCTCCTGCTAATGTATCTAAAATGCGAAATTGAATAACTTCAACAACATTAGGCGTTAAAATTCCGTAGATAAAAACCACATACATCGTAACAAATGTGGCACTTATTTTATAGTTAATCTGTGTAAACGAGATCCCAAGGAGCATGCAGACAATAGATAATATACTAAGAGCAACGTGATTTTGAATTACAGAAACAATTCCAAAAGCTAGTAATCCTCCTAAAATAGTTCCGAAAATTCTATTGTAAGATCGTTCTTTTGTTAATCCATAACCAGGACGCATGATTACGACAATCGTTAATAAAATCCAATATACATTTTGAAAAGGCAGAAGCTGCCCAATAATAAAACCAATCAAAATAGTAATCGTCAAACGTAAAGAATGTCGGAAAATAGAAGAAGAATAGCTTAAATTTTCAATCAAAGTACGAAGCGGATAATATTGCGGCGTCAGGAATTTTTCTAACTCTTTGTCTTTATCTTTTAGTTTATAAGACTGCATGGCAAGCGAAAAAGCACGCTGGATAATTTTAATTTTTCCAACCTGATTTTTGGCATATTTCAACATGTTTGTCAACATCAAAACACCTTCCGCCGCTTCCTCTTTACCTAAACTTTTTTCATAATCAAAAATGGCAAATTCAAGGGCGTCAAGTTCATTTTTCAAATCATGTTTATCAACATAAACAGAAATAGTATGCACGTTTTTAGAAAGCTTCTTTAAAGTCGAAGCCAGTTTGTAAGCTACATTTTGATACGTTCTAAGTACATTTGGATGTTTAGCAAATTTCTCATGAAGTTTGCTGTGATCAAAAGAAGTATATAGCGCCAGTTCCTGAATTTCGACAAGCGTAATAAAAACCAGCAGCATTTTTCTGTTCTGACTCGTAATTCCAGAAGCATTTTGATTGCCAATAAGCATTTTTCTTAAATCCTCATGAATCAAGTTTAAATCAACCTGAACCGCTAACTGTTTTTCAATTATAGCTTTTCTATTGGCTTCCGGACTCCATAAATCACCTCTAAGTTTTAAGTATTTTGCAGTCAGCTTTATACCTTCAGCAATTTGTAGTTCTACATATTTATAAGGTTGTACAAAATGAAAAACCAGCGATACAACTAAATACAAGATTCCTCCAATAAATATAAAGCTCGAATATTCAAAAGCAGCCCAGCCTTCATGTAGGTGTCCAAATGATAATGAAATAGACAATAATGCAGAAAACGAAACCAATGTAGCACGCTGTCCGTAAACAGAAATCATGGAACATAAAAAAAGTAAAAACCCTAAAAACGGATAAAATAGATAAGGAAAAGGATAAGCAAGATTGACTAATAAGTTTACACCAGAAACAATAAAAGAAGCTGCAATAAGTCCTTTTATTTTATGACTTAAAGAGCTGGGAATATCACTCGGGTAGGTATAAAAAGCACCAAGAGCAATGGTAAAACCAATTTCGAAATGTCCTAAAAAATTCAAAATTAAAACAGGAACAACAGAAGCAATGGTTACTTTTGAAGCGTTTAAAAAAGAAGTACTGTTGGTAAATTTTGAAATTTTATCAAACATATAATTTAAGTTTACTAGCAAAGGTAAGAATTGTACGAATGATTTTGGCACAATTATAGATGAGATTTTGGTGTTTAAACAAAAAAAAAGTGATATAATCTAGGTTTCGAATTATTCATTGACTATTTTTTACTATTTTTGCCAGCTGAATTATGAGAACTAAATTCAGGGTTTTCAGTAGATAAATACATTAAAAAATTACAAATGATATTACCAATTGTAGGATATGGTGATCCTGTTTTAAGAAAAGTGGGTGAGGCAGTTACGCCAGATTATCCAAACTTAAAAGAAACGATAGCAAACATGTATGAAACCATGTACAACGCTTACGGTGTTGGGCTTGCTGCACCGCAGGTAGGTATGCCTATTCGTTTGTTTGTTATTGATACGACTCCTTTTAGTGATGATGAAGATTTACCTTTAGAAGAGCAAAAAGATTTAAAAGGTTTCAAAAAAACTTTTATCAATGCTAAGATTGTAAAAGAAGAAGGTGAAGAGTGGAGTTTTAACGAAGGATGTTTGAGTATTCCAGACGTTCGTGAAGATGTTTATAGAAAACCAACAGTAACGATAGAATACTGTGAAGAAGATTTTGTAATGAAAACAGAGGTTTTTGATGGTTTAATAGCGAGAGTTATTCAGCATGAATACGATCATATTGAGGGAGTTTTATTCACCGATAAAATATCATCGTTAAAAAAGCGTTTAATCCAAAAGAAATTAAAGAATATTACAGAAGGTAAAACGTTTCAGGATTATAGAATGAAATTTTTTGCTGCAAAAAAAGGGAGATAAGTATTCTAAAAATTATTTAGAATCTAAAAAATAAATCAAATTCTTAATACAAATTATAATAAACATGAATTTAGAAAAAATATTAGCTGTTTCTGGTAAACCAGGTTTATACGCTTTAAAAGTACAAACACGTACAGGATTTGTTGCTGAATCTTTAATTGATGGAAAAAAGATTACTGTAAGCTTAAAAAGTAATGTAAGTTTATTGTCTGAAATCTCAATTTACACATATGATGGCGAAAAACCATTGACAGAAGTAATGCAGCGTATTGCAACAAAAGAAAACAAAGGTCAAGCAATTTCACATAAAGAAGACAATGCTACATTGGCAGCTTACTTTAAACAAATTTTACCAGACTACGATGAAGAAAGAGTTTATCCTTCTGATATTAAAAAAGTTTTAAGCTGGTACAATTCATTACAAGCTAAAGGTTTAGTTACTGATTTAGCTCCAGCTGCTGCAGAAGCTAAAGAAGAAGCTCCAGTTGTAGAAGAAAAACCTAAAAAAGCACCTGCTGCTAAAAAAGAGCCTGCAGACAAAAAAGAACCAGCTGCAAAAAAAGCTCCAGCTAAAAAAGCTGCAACTAAAAAAGAAGAATAGTAGTTTTTACTGCATTCAAAATATAATAATCCTGTTAAGATGTTTTCTTGACAGGATTTTTTACTTTTACATACAAGGTCATAAAATCAAAAATACTTCAAAAAATGAGCAGAGAACTTCAACTTCAGGCTTTCGAGAGATTGTTAATTATCATGGATGAACTTCGTGAGCAATGTCCGTGGGATAAAAAACAGACTCTGCAAACGCTGAGACATCTTACTATTGAAGAAACTTACGAATTAGGAGATGCCATTTTAGACAATGACTTAAACGAAGTAAAAAAAGAATTAGGTGATTTGTTACTGCACATTGTTTTTTATGCCAAAATAGGCAGCGAAACCAATGATTTTGATATTGCAGATGTATGTAATGAAATCTGTGACAAATTAATTCACCGTCATCCGCATATCTATAGCGACACAATTGTAAAAGACGAAGAAGAAGTAAAACAGAATTGGGAGAAACTAAAACTTAAAGAAGGAAAAAAATCGGTTTTAGAAGGCGTTCCAAGAAGTTTACCCGCATTAGTAAAAGCAAGCCGAATCCAGGATAAAGTAAAAGGTGTTGGTTTTGATTGGGAAGAACCGCATCAGGTTTGGGATAAAGTACAAGAAGAGCTGGAAGAACTTCAAGTAGAAGTAAAATCTGGAGACCAAGATAAAATAGAAGCCGAATTTGGCGATGTCTTATTTTCGATGATAAATTATGCTCGATTTTTAAATGTAAACCCAGAAGACGCTTTAGAACGCACGAATAAAAAATTTATCAAGCGTTTTCAATATTTAGAATCTAAAGCAGGCGAATTAGGGAAACCTTTGATGGATATGACTTTAGCAGAAATGGATGTTTTCTGGAATGAAGCCAAAAAACTATAACTGCTCTGCTAATTTCTTTAAAGCCTTTACATTTTTAAGGATAATTTTTTTACCAGACAATTCTATAAGTTCAAGTTTATTAAAGTCAGATAATAATCGAATGCAGCTTTCGGTTGCAGTACCTATTATACCTGCCAATTCTTCTCTTGTAAGTTGTACTTTGAGTGTTTTGTCTGCGTTTTCGCCAAAATCATCATGCAGCTGTAATAAAGTTTCTGCCAATCTTTGCTTTACTGTTTTTTGAACTAAGGCAATTTTGTCATTTTCAGATTCTTTCAAATCTTCGCATACAGACTGCATCATATTTAAAGAAAACTGATTGTTATTGTTGAAAAAATGGATGATTTCGCTTTTCGGAATAAAACAAACTTCCATATCAGCAACTGCTTTGGCAGATAAGTTTGCCGGCTCGTTACTAATCATAGAGCGCTGTCCTAAAAGTTCTCCAGACTTTACCAGTTTTACAATCTGGTCTTTTCCGTTAGCACTAAGTTTAGAGAGTTTTCCAACGCCGTCTTTTACACAAAAAACACCATTTGTAACTTCTCCTTCTTCAAAAATAGCGTCACCTTTTTTTATTTTGTAGGTAGTTTTACTGTTGGCTAATTGTATAACTTCTTCTTTGTTAAGGGCTTTTAGTGAGCTTAGCTGGCGTACAATACATTGATCACATTTATTCATGAGAAGGTTTGTTTGATGCAAAATTAAGTATTATTACGAGTTTTAGGCACTATAATTCGGTAAAAAAGTCATAAAAAATATATTCTTGTCGATTGACTGTATTATTTTATTAATTTAGAATTCGATTTAATTATAATATGATAAATGTCATCTTTATAATTACTTGTAGTTTTGATCTTTGTGGCTTAAAAAAACAAATTTATGAGTGCGCAAAATTGCTTTCATTGCGGTCTAGACATTGATAAAAATGAAGAAATCCATTTTGATGAAAAACTATTTTGCTGTAATGGCTGTAAAACAGTTTACGAAATTTTCAGCATCCACGATTTAACCTCTTATTACGATTTCGAAAAATCGCCGGGCGCCACGCCGCAAGACATAAAAGGCAAATATGATTTTTTAGAAAACGAATCCATACTTTCAAAAATACTAGAATTTAAAGAAGGAAACACCGCTATTGTATCCTTAAATATTCCGCATATACATTGCAGTTCTTGTATTTGGATTCTCGAAAATCTTAGCCGAATTCAATCTGGAATCAGCATGTCTCAGGTTAATTTTCCAGAAAAAAGAGTACGCATAACTTACAATTTAGAACGTGTTTCCTTAAAAGATATTGTTTATACACTTAGTTCAATAGGTTATGAACCTTATATAAGTTTAGAAAATTACGAAACAGGTAAAAATAACGTAGACAGAAGTTTGACCTACAAACTTGGAGTTGCCTTTTTTTGCTTCGGTAATATTATGTTATTGTCGTTTCCTGAATATTTTGAAATAAAAGAATTTTGGTTAGACAATTATAAACCCTTTTTTAGAGGATTGATTTTTGTTTTGGCATTACCAAGCTTTTTATATTCGGCCAGCGGTTATTATGTTTCGGCGTATAAAAGTATAAAGTCAGGAATGTTAAATATTGACATTCCAATCGCTTTAGGACTTATTGTAATGTTTGTGCGCAGTACATATGATATTGTAATGAATTATGGTTCAGGTTTTTTTGATAGTCTGGCGAGTCTCGTTTTCTTTATGTTATTGGGGAAAATGTTTCAAATAAAAACCTATAGTTTCTTAAGTTTTGAGCGTGATTTTAAATCCTATTTCCCAATTGCTGTTACTCGAATAAATTTGGATTCATCAGAAGAAAACCTTCCAATTTATGATGTCGAAAAAGGAAATAGATTATTAATTAGAAATCAAGAATTAATTCCTGTTGATGGAATTCTGATCAGTGAAAGTGCCGAAATCGATTATAGTTTTGTAACAGGAGAAGCAGTGCCGATTACAAAAAAATCAGGAGATAAAATATTTGCAGGCGGTAAACAAATCGGAAAAGTGATCGAAATGGAAGTACTGCATTCTGTTTCTCAAAGTTACCTGACACAATTATGGAGCAATGAGATTTTTCAGAAAAATGTAGATCAGAAACATAAAACGATTACCGATGCCATCAGCCGCTATTTTACGCCTATTTTACTTTTAATTGCGTTTGCAGGTTTTGGATATTGGATATTTATTGATGCCAATACAGCTTTTAATGTGTTTACGGCAGTATTAATTGTAGCTTGTCCGTGCGCACTTGCCCTAACAGCACCTTTTACATTTGGCAATATTTTGAGGATTTTAGGAAAACAGAAATTATATCTCAAAAATGCTTTAGTAATTGAGCAATTGGCAAAAGTTGATACGATTGTTTTTGATAAAACTGGAACGATTACGACCAATAAAAAATCGAATATTGCGTATGAAGGAAATCCAATTTCTGAGGAAAATTTTATATTGATTAAAAATGTACTTCGCGCTTCAAACCATCCATTAAGCCGAATGCTCTATGACTTTTTACCCGAAACAAAGAAATTTAAAATTGATAATTTTCAGGAAATAACCGGAAGTGGCATTTTAGCTTCGGTATTAAATAAAGAAATCAAAATAGGCTCAGGAAAATTTGTTGAAAGCCCAGTTTTAGAGGTTTCTGAAATTGAAAAAACAGCACTTCATATAAAAATAGATTCCATTTATTATGGGAAATTTGTATTCGAAAATCAATACAGAGAAGGTCTAGAAAAACTCTTTGCAACACTAAGTAAAGATTACCAAATAAAAGTACTTTCTGGAGATAACGATGGTGAGCGAGCCAATTTAGAAGCCATTCTTCCCAAAGAAACCGAACTAATATTCAATCAGAAACCAGAACAAAAACTCGACTTTATTAAAAAACTACAAGAAAGCGGGCAAAATGTAATGATGGTTGGCGATGGATTAAACGATGCAGGAGCTTTGGCGCAAAGTAATGTGGGGATTTCTATTTCAGAGAATGTCAATGTTTTTTCTCCGGCCTGCGATGCTATTTTAGATGCCAGTGAGTTTTCGAGGCTGTATTATTTCTTAAAACTCTCTCATAAATCAATTTCTATTATCAAGATGAGTTTTACCTTATCATTGCTCTACAACGTTGTTGGATTGGCGTTTGCTGTTACAGGAAATCTTCTTCCTTTGGTAGCCGCGATTATTATGCCTTTAAGTACAATTACGATTGTGAGTTTTGTGACTGTAATGTCTAACTATTTCAGCAGTAGTAATTTATAATAATTAAAAGTGATTTATTGAAGATTTTTTCCTACTTTTAATATTCCTCTCCGATTATGATAATTATCATATTTTATTCGCCTTCAACCTAATAATTTTGTTAACATAAATTTAAGGTATGAGTGTCATTTATCTATTAATCACAGTAAGTATTTTCGTTGCAATAGGCTTCTTTATTGCTTTTATCGTCGCTGTCAAATCTGGACAGTACGATGATGATTATACGCCTTCGGTCAGAATGCTTTTTGACGATGAAACTAAAATTACCCCACAAGACAACAAATCAAAAATAGAAGAAAAACAAGTATAATTATGGAAATGGAACAGTTTTATTACGACAACAAAATTGTAAAAAAGTTCATTTACGCCACCATCCTTTTTGGAGTTGTGGGTATGTTAGTAGGGCTGACCTTAGCGGTTATGTACCTTTTTCCCAACATCACAGATGGGATTTCATGGCTGAGTTACGGACGATTAAGGCCTTTGCACACCAATGCCGTTATTTTTGCCTTTGTAGGTAACGCCTTTTTTGCGGGTATGTATTACTCAATGCAGCGATTACTAAAGGCTAGAATGTTTAGTGATTTTTTAAGTAACGTTCATTTCTGGGGTTGGCAGCTTATTATTGTAGCCGCCGCGATAACTTTGCCTTTAGGTTATACCTCTTCTAAAGAATATGCCGAACTAGAATGGCCTATAGATATTGCAATTGCATTGATTTGGGTTGTAATGGGGATTAACATGATTGGTACAATGCTGCGTCGTAGAGAACGTCATTTATATGTAGCTATTTGGTTTTACTTAGCAACATTTGTTACCGTTGCCGTACTGCATATTTTTAATAATATCGAAATTCCAGTTTCAGCATTAAAAAGTTATTCTGTTTACGCAGGAGTTCAAGATGCTTTAGTACAATGGTGGTACGGACACAATGCTGTTGCATTTTTCCTTACAACTCCATTTTTAGGATTAATGTATTACTTTATTCCAAAAGTAGCCAACAGACCTGTATATTCCTATCGTTTATCAATCATACACTTTTGGTCTTTAATCTTTATTTACATCTGGGCAGGACCTCATCATTTATTATATTCAGCATTACCAAACTGGGCACAAAATTTAGGAGTTGCTTTTTCTGTAATGCTTATCGCTCCGTCTTGGGGAGGTATGATCAACGGACTTTTAACTTTAAGAGGTGCGTGGGATAAAGTGCGTGAAGAACCAGTTTTAAAATTCTTTGTAGTAGCCATTACAGGTTACGGAATGGCAACTTTTGAAGGGCCAATGTTATCACTTAAAAATGTAAACGCTATTGCGCACTATACAGACTGGATTATTGCTCACGTACACGTTGGTGCATTAGCATGGAATGGTTTTATGTCATTTGGTATTATTTATTGGTTGATCCCGAGAATGACAAAAAGCAATTTGTTTTCAAAAAAACTGGCAAACTTCCATTTCTGGATAGGTACTTTAGGAATCATATTATATACAGTACCAATGTATGTTGCAGGTTTTTTACAAGCTTCAATGTGGAAACAGTTTAATCCAGATGGGACTTTAACTTACGGAAACTTTCTTGAAACGGTTACGCAGATTATGCCAATGTATTGGATGAGAGCTATCGGTGGTAGTTTATACTTAATAGGAATGCTGACATTAGTTTATAATATCATCATGACAGTAAGAGCAGGTGAAACTATTGAAGACGAATTAGCACAAGCTCCAGCTTTACAAAGAATAAGCAGTAGTAGAATAAGAGGCGAAAAATTCCATTCATGGTTAGAAAGAAAACCAATTCAGTTAACCATTTTAGCTACAATTGCGATTTTAATAGGTGGAGTTATTCAGATTGTGCCAACCATTATGGTAAAATCTAATATACCAACGATAAGCAGCGTAAAACCTTATACACCTTTAGAACTTGAAGGCCGTGATTTATACATACGTGAAGGTTGCGTAGGATGTCACTCACAATCCGTTCGTCCGTTTAGAAGTGAAGTAGAGCGTTATGGTCCACAATCTAAAGCAGGAGAATTTGTATACGATCATCCATTTCTTTGGGGATCAAAACGTACAGGTCCAGATTTGTTAAGAGTAGGAGGAAAATACAATGACAATTGGCACTTTAACCACTTTTGGAGTCCGCAGAGTATTTCAGCAGGATCAATTATGCCAGGTTACAAATGGTTGTTTGATAATAAACCAATGGATATTTCTCTAACTCAGAAGAAAATGGAAGCCATGATTTCGTTAGGCGTTCCTTATTCTAAAGAAGAAGTTGCAAATGCTCAAAAAGCATTAAGAACACAAGCAATAGCTATAGAGAAAAGCTTAGAAAATGATCCTGATTATCTAAAAAGTTATGAGGAAAGCAAGAAAAAAGCAGCAGCAAAAGGAGAAGAATTCATTCCGATGAATCAAAGAGAAATTGTAGCCTTAATTGCTTACATCCAAAGATTGGGTACAGATATTAAAGTAAAAGAAACAGCTAAATAATAGATGCTATGTTCGAACAAATAAAACACAACATGGAAACGATTGCGGGTATAGAAATTTACCCGATACTTTCCCTCCTGATATTCTTTTTCTTTTTTGTGGGATTAGCCTTTTGGGTCTTCTCTTATAAGAAAGATAAAATTAGAGAAATGAGTGAAATTCCTTTAGATGAAGGACTTATTATAACTTCAAAAAATAATTAAAATGAAAAAGTTTTTTCCAGTATATGTAAGAGTCCCAGTGATTTTCTTCATCGTTTTTGGTTTAATGGAATATTTTATTGATTCGGGAGATCGACCAGCTTTTATAAAATACCCAATGCTTTCTGTTTTTTTGTTTGTTTTTTTATTCATTTTAATTGCAATAGAAATTACGTTAAGTGCTGTAAATCGTGTGATGTATCAATTGATGACACCCGAAGAAAAAGCCAAACAAGAGTATGAAAGCAGCTTAACACTTACTGAAAGCACTTGGTACAAAAATTTAATGCAGCGTTTGACCAAAACACAGCCGATAGAAAGAGAAGGCGATTTGTTGATGGATCATGATTATGACGGAATCAAAGAGCTTGATAATAATTTACCACCTTGGTGGGTCTATTTGTTCTATATCTGTATTGTTTTTGGAGTGGTTTATTTTGCACGCTACGAATTGTTTGGAGGTGATGATCAAGAAACAGAGTTAAAAATAGAAATGGCGCAGGCTAAAGTTGATGTGGAAGAATACCTAAAAACTGCTCCAGATTTAATGGATGAAAAAACGGTTGTTTTATTGACAGATGCGCCAAGTTTGGCAGCAGGTAAAGAAATTTTTACAACAAATTGCGCAGCTTGTCACCGTGCAGATGCCGGAGGACAGATTGGACCAAACTTAACGGATGATCATTGGATTTTGGGTGGTGGTATTAAAAATGTTTTCCATACGATAACCAATGGCGGACGTGATGGTAAAGGAATGATTTCTTGGAAAAACAACGGTTTAAAACCGAAAGAAATTCAGAAAGTAGCAAGTTATATTTTGTCATTGCAAGGAAGTAATCCAAAAGATCCAAAAGCACCAGACGGTGAAATTTGGGTTGACGAAAGCGCTCCCAAAAAAGATGCACCAGCCAAAAAAACTGCGGATAGTATACAAGTTAAATAATACAAGATCATGTCAAATTTACCAGACGAAGCATTTAGAGATACCATCGGAACTATTGACGAAGGTGGTAATCGGAAATTTATTTTCCCAAAGAAACCGTCTGGTAAGTTTTATGATTATCGCAAAATAGTAAGCTATGTTTTATTAGCTATTTTGGTTGCGAATCCATTTATAAAAGTAAATGGAAACCAATTTATGATGTTCAATGTAATGGAACGTCGTTTTAATATTTTTGGATTTCCTTTTTGGCCGCAAGACTTTTACCTTTTTGTGATATCAATGCTTGTAGGCGTTATTTTTGTCATTTTATTCACGGTTGTTTTTGGAAGAATTTTTTGTGGATGGATTTGTCCCCAGACCATATTTTTAGAGATGGTTTTCCGTCGAATAGAATATTGGATAGACGGTGATCGCGGTTCTCAGCTGCGTTTGTCAAGACAAGAATGGAATGCAGAAAAAATTAGAAAAAGAGGTTTAAAATGGCTTATTTTTTTTCTAATTTCCTTTGGTATTGCCAATGTTTTTTTAGCCTATTTGGTAGGAAGCGACAGCTTGTTTTTAATGATAGAGCAAGGTCCAGTTGCTCAGCTTAGCAACTTTACTGCTTTATTGATTTTTACAGGTGTTTTTTATTTTGTTTTTGTATGGTTTCGTGAACAGGTTTGTATCATTGCCTGTCCGTATGGTCGCTTGCAAGGTGTACTTTTAGACAATAAATCTATTAATGTTGCTTACGATTTTGTGCGGGGAGAAAAAGAAGTTGGACGTGCAAAATTTAATAAAAAAGAAGATAGAGAAACCACTGGAAAAGGTGACTGTATCGATTGTCATCAATGTGTGCATGTCTGCCCAATGGGAATTGACATTAGAAACGGAACTCAATTAGAATGTACCAATTGTACTGCTTGTATTGATGAATGTGATACAATAATGGAAACTGTTGGTTTACCAAAAGGACTTATACGTTATGCTTCTGAAGATGAAATAGAGAAAAAAGCACCGTTTAAGTTTACAGCAAGAATGAAAGGTTACACAGCCGTTTTATTTATTTTAATGAGTGTTTTTGTTGGAATGTTATTTTTAAGAAACGATGTTCAGGCCATTGTTTTACGATTACCAGGACAACTTTTTCAGCACAAAGGAGATAAAATCAGTAATGTGTACACGTATAAAATTGTCAATAAAACCATGAAAGATTATCAAGATATTCATTTTGAATTAATTGATCAAAAAGGAAGTATTAAAAACGTTGGGAAGCTTCATTTTAAAGTTCTTAAAGAAGGAATCTCACAAGGAACATTATTTATAGAAATAGATCAGGCATTGTTGGAAAGTGATAAAACCAAAGTGAAAATTGGAATTTACAACGGCAGAGAACTGATTGAAACTACTACTACAAATTTTTTAGGACCACGAAGTTTTAATTAAAAAAATAATACCATGAAAATAAATTGGGGAACAGGAATTGTCATTGCGTTTGCACTCTTTATGAGCTTTATTTTATATTTTGTTTTTGAAGTGCAGTCGAATAGTAAATACGATAATGATTTGGTTGTAGAAGAATATTACAAGCATGATTCGCATTTTCAAGAAGAAATGGCGCGTATACAAAATGCGCACGATTTACAGCATAAACCTTCTATTACTTATACCAATGCTCAAGGAGTAAAAATTGCTTTTCCAGCAACATTTGAAAGTGATAAAATAAAAGGAAATGTACTGCTGTATCGTCCATCAAATAAAAAATTTGATTTTGATACTCAAATTGCTTTAACCAATTCATCTTTGCTTATTCCACAAAACAAATTAATAAAAGGACGTTGGGATGTTAATATGGAATGGCAGTACAATGGAGTAAAATACTTGACCAAAGAAGTAATTTATGTAAACTAAAAAATGCTGTATTCTGCTTTTATATTAGGTCTTATTAGTAGTCTGCACTGCATTGGTATGTGCGGGCCAATTGCTATGATGTTACCCGTAGATCATAAAAATGAAGCTAAAAAAGTAACTCAAATTATAACCTATCATTTAGGTCGCTTAACGGCTTATGCTACAATTGGTTTAATTTTTGGATTATTAGGCAGAGGTTTTTTTCTTGCAGGAATACAGCAGAAAATGTCAATATTTATAGGTTTGGCAATGATAAGCATAGTTTTAATTCCAGAAAAAATATTCGCTCAATACAACTTTTCAAAACCACTTTACAGACTCATTTCTAAAATCAAAACCAGTTTAGGAAGTCAATTTAAAAAGAGAACCTATAAATCTATTTTTACCATTGGTTTATTAAATGGTTTTTTGCCCTGTGGAATGGTTTATGTCGCGTTGTTTGGTGCAATAGCCATGCAGAGTGCAAGTTTTGGAGTTTTATACATGCTTTTATTCGGATTAGGAACCGTGCCTTTAATGACAATTGTAGTTTACATTCATTCCTTAATAAAACTCCCATTTAGAAATAAAATTCAAAAAGCAATTCCGTACGTGGCCGTAATTATAGGCGTATTATTTATTCTGCGAGGATTAGGATTAGGAATTCCGTACATCTCACCTTCAAATATGAGTTTATTTGTTCAGACAACTCCAAATTGTCATTAAAAACAAATATTAAACCGTCATCGAAAACAAATTAGTTTCCGGTGATTTTCTTTTTAGATGCAAATCAAAAGCCATACAAATATTACGAACAAAAGGTCTTCCAGCTTCTGTAATTCTTAGTTTGCCTTCTTCAATAACAATTAATTCATCTTTTTCTATTTCTTTTAAATCAGCTAAAACGGTCAAAATCTCTTTAAAGTAAAGCGAATTATTACTCCAAGAAGTCTCCAGCTGACAAGTTAAATTCAGAATATGTTTTCTGATTATTAAATCTTCTTCACCCAAAATATGCCCTTTTACAACAGGCAGTTTATCCCATTCTAACAATTGATAATAATCTTCTAAGTTTTTTGTGTTTTGAGCAAAACTGTACCAGCTGTCGCTTATAGACGAAACACCCAAACCAATCATAAGCTGTGTTTTTGAAGCGCTGTAGCCCATAAAATTGCGATGCAAATCTTTGTTTTGACCTGCTTTATATAAACTGTCTGAAGATAAGGCAAAATGATCCATACCAATTTCGTGATAACCGTTTTGAGAAAGTAATTGTTTTCCAATTTCGTATAGCTTTCTTTTTTCGGCATCTTTTGGAAGGTTCTCTTCATCAAAACCACGTTGTCCGTTTCCTTTTATCCAAGGCACATGAGCGTAGCTGTAAAAAGCCAATCGATCTGGTTTTAGAGAATTTGTTTTCTCTATCGTATCTACAATATTTTCAATAGTCTGATGTGGCAGACCAAATATAATGTCGTGTCCGATAGAAGTATAACCAATTTCTTTTGCCCAAAAAGTTACTTTTGCCACATTATGAAAAGGTTGAATTCTATGAATTGCTTTCTGTACTTTTTCGGCATAATCCTGAACGCCGAAACTCACTCGGCGAAAGCCTAAATCATATAATTTTTGAAGCTGTTCGTAAGTAGTATTGTTGGGATGCCCTTCAAAACTAAATTCGTAATTAGGTGCTTTATTGGCAAAACTGAAAATGCCATTAATAAGATGTTCTAAATTATTGGTAGAGAAAAAAGTAGGTGTTCCGCCGCCTAAATGAATTTCTTTTATGAGAGGTCTTTCAGGAAGTAATCTGCAGTACAAACTCCATTCTTTTAAAAGCGCTTTTATATACGTTTCTTCTACCGAATGATTTTTGGTAATACGTTTGTTGCAGCCGCAAAAAGTACACATGCTTTCGCAGAACGGCAGATGAATGTATAAACTAATTCCGTTTTCTGAATTACTTTCTGAGAAAGATTTCTGAAAAGATTCGATCCATTTTTCTGTTGTAAAAGCAGCTTCATTCCAATACGGAACCGTTGGGTAGCTTGTATATCTTGGCCCTGGAACATTGTATTTTTGAGTTAACGAAATTTTCATAATGACGGATTTAGTTTCCATCAAAATTAAAATTTGAGGTTCAAGAATAAAATGACAAATATCATATTATCGAGCAAAAAAAAAGAGACTCATAATGAGCCTCTTGATTCGAATTAAATAACTAACGGGAAATAGAATCTTGGATGATTTTATGCCATTTTTTCGCAAACTGATGATCTTGATAAGCGCTTATTTGTTTAATGCGGTCATCATCAAAATTATAGAATGGAACTGTGATTTTTTTTGAAGTTTCTTTTTCTTGAAATTCAAAATCAATCTTTATTATTGTGTCAGAGTGTGCGTCGGTTGTTGGAATCACTTTACAGCCAGCAATTGTATTTAAATCTACAAAGGTTGATTCTTGTTGATTTGGATTGAAATTCATCAGAATAAATTTTTTGTTTTTCTGATCTATTGTAAGCGTTTTATTGCTTTGAGATTCTGTTAAATCAAAACTCTCAGGGTTTGCTGGATTGAATCTCTTCTTTAGTTCTAAAATTTTTGATTTACTGGCTTTGTTTGAACGTGCAGAAAAATATACGGGAATAGCTACTATTAGTGCAATTACAAGCCCGATTATTACAATACTTGTTTCCATTTTTTAGGATTTAAAATGTGATAAATAATATGAAATAGTAAACCTTTTTCGAATAGAAAAGGGTTTAATTACAGTTGAAGAAATAAATTCTTCAGATTAAAATTTCATTTATTATTTACCAGAAAAAATGGAATGCATAGAGTAAGAGAAGTACTTTTTTACTCTGAGTAGAAAATTGATTGGCAAAGTTTGAAACAGATTTTACAACTTGATGCTGTGGTACAAGAGGCAATAATGAATCAAACCATTTTATAATACTAGGATGGTTTGTTTTAATATTTGCTGCAAATTGATACCCCGCCTGCGGTTGTATAAAAGCTTGAGAATCTGCAATGTCTTTAGAGAAATTGGTGTCTGTTTTTTGTTTTTCAACTATTTGTACAGCCGTATCTCCTGCTTGTGAAGCAAAAAAAGTAAGGATCAGAAGTGATACAAAAATAACGGCTTTACGAATCCAATTCATGGTGGCGAATTTAAGTCATAAAACAGAAAAAAAGAAATTTTAATGAATTAATTAACATTCTAAAAAATGCTGATTTTTATCCTCAACCTTAAAAAAAAAGTTGAGGATAATTTTTTATTGCTGCATTTTAAAGTAGTAATCTGCCGAGTGTTTTCCGCCTCCATAAAATAAGAAGAAAATGCAGAGTAATAAAACCACTACTGCTAAAGCTAAGTTTTGTGAGTGCATGTGTCCCATAAAATTGATGAGCACTGCACCAAATAGTATTGGCAGCTGCGCTGCAATGGCCCAACGGGTCAGCAGCCCAAAAACAATCATTATGCCTCCAATCATGTGTGCGGGCGCAATGTAATGCAATAAAAACATACCACCGCCATATTGATCGATTGGAGAAATTAAATCATGCAGGTATTGAACGTTGGTTACAAATGAAATTCCTTTCATAAATAAAAAAACACCCAAAACAATACGTACCAAATCTACTGGTAAATAAGTGTGCGAATTCGCCCATTTATTCAAACTTTTTACATTTTCCATGATACTTACATTAATTAAAAAATTATTCATAATAAAGTTACTGATTTTTTATGATATAATTATTTATAAGTGCTTGAAAATAAGTTTTTTACTTTTTATTTAACGTATTGTGTTAATTTGTAAAACTTAAACCTGAATTACGCCCAGATTAAATGGTTTTGTGATAGGAGCATGGTTTGCAGCTTCAATTCCCATAGAAATCCAAGTTCTAGTATCTAAAGGATCAATAATAGCATCTGTCCATAATCTCGATGCTGCATAATAAGGAGAAGTCTGCTCGTCGTAACGCGCTTTTATTTTATTGAATAATTCGGTTTCTTTAGCTTCATCGATGATTTCCCCTTTCGCTTTAAGTGAAGAAGCTTCAATTTGTGCTAAAACCTTTGCGGCCTGTGTGCCGCCCATTACAGCAAGTTCTGCACTTGGCCAAGCAAAAATTAATCGCGGATCATAAGCCTTTCCACACATTGCGTAGTTTCCTGCACCATAAGAATTACCTACAATTACAGTAAATTTTGGTACGACAGAATTACTCACAGCATTTACCATTTTGGCACCATCTTTTATAATACCGCCATGTTCAGATTTTGATCCAACCATAAAACCAGTTACATCTTGTACAAACACCAACGGAATTTTCTTCTGGTTGCAATTGGCAATAAAACGAGTGGCTTTGTCTGCACTATCCGAATAAATAACGCCTCCAAACTGCATTTCGCCTTTTTTAGTTTTAACTACTTTTCGTTGATTGGCAACAATACCAACTGCCCAGCCGTCAATTCTTGCATAACCTGTAATCAAAGATTGTCCGTAACCTTCCTTATAAGCTTCAAATTCTGAATTATCGACTAAACGATTAATGATTTCCATCATGTCGTATTGTTCGTTTCTCGCTTTTGGCAGAATTCCGTAAATGTCTTTTGGATCTAAAGCAGGTTTTTCGGACTTAATTCGGCTGTAGCCCGCTTTATCAAAATCACCTATTTTATCTACAATATTTTTTATTTTGTCTAATGCATCAGCATCGTCTTTAGCCTTATAATCGGTAACGCCCGAAATTTCGCAGTGTGTTGTTGCACCGCCCAAAGTTTCATTGTCAATAGTTTCGCCAATAGCCGCTTTTACCAAATAACTTCCAGCAAGAAAAATGCTTCCTGTTTTATCTACAATCAAAGCCTCGTCGCTCATAATAGGTAAATAGGCGCCGCCGGCAACACAACTGCCCATTACAGCAGCAATTTGTGTAATTCCCATACTGCTCATTTGAGCATTATTTCTAAAAATGCGTCCGAAATGTTCTTTATCAGGAAAAATTTCATCTTGCAGTGGTAAATAAACACCAGCGCTGTCTACCAGATATATAATTGGTAATCTGTTTTCCATAGCAATTTCTTGCGCGCGGAGGTTTTTCTTTCCTGTAATAGGAAACCAAGCACCTGCTTTTACAGTTGCATCATTGGCAACCACAATGCATTGTTTCCCTTTTATATAACCTATTTTTATAACAACACCACCAGATGGACATCCGCCGTGTTCTGCATACATACCTTCGCCAACAAAGGCACCAATTTCTATGCTTTTAGCATTTTCATCTAATAAATAATCTATACGTTCGCGAGCCGTCATTTTACCTTCGGCATGAAGTTTTGCGATACGCTTTTCGCCGCCGCCCAATTTTACTTTGGCAAATTTTTGTTTTAAATCAGAAAGTAACAGTTTATTGTGATCTTCGTTTTTATTGAAGTTTAAATCCATAAGAAATTGATGTTTTTACAAAATAGTCTTGGCTAATTTACAAAATCAATTGAAATAAATAAGAATCCTTGTTTTATAAATAAAAAAATCTAAACCGGCTGGATATCGCAGCAGCTTTGTCAAAGTTCAAAACTTTGACAAAGTTCAAGTATTTGTGCAACGTCATTTTTTAGAAAATACAAATCTATGTTTCTTCTAAATGTGTTAAGAGAATTTCGCAGCAGCTTTGTCAAAGTTTTGAACTTTGACAAAGCTTATGTATTTGTGCATCGCCATTTTTTTGCTTTAATTTGTTTTTTCATACTAACTAGTATTTTTTATGTCTAAAGCTTCAAACACACGACTTACAATTCTGCATAAAGCCTTTGAATTGATCTATACAAAAGGATATCAAACCACAAGTATTGATGAAATTATTGCGACTACTCAAGTCACAAAAGGAGCTTTTTATTATCATTTTAAAACTAAAGATGAAATGGGAATTGCTATTATTGAAGAGATTCTGAGACCTACAATGATAGAAAGTTTTATAAATCCTGTAGAAAGTACTGCAAACCCAATTGAAGATTTTTATAATATGATTTCTTATCTACTGCTTGAAGATCCGTTTTTGCAGGTTAAGTACGGTTGTCCTGTTGGAAATTTAACGCAGGAAATGACGCCTTGGAACACAAAATTCAGCCAAGCACTTTCTGAACTTGTAAACCAATGGATGAATAGGATTGAAAAAGCAATCTTAAAAGGACAGGATTCTGGTTTGATAAGAAAAGACGTTAATGGGCAGCAAGTTGCTTTTTTTATAATGTCTGGATATTGGGGAATTAGAAATTTTGGAAAGCTTCAAGATGATAACTCGTGTTATGTTGTTTATTTGAAAGAGTTTAGAAATTATTTAAATACTTTAAAATAAATTTTAATTCTAAAACATACTAACTAGTATGTTTTTTAAATATATTTGCATTGTCTTAATCAAAAAACAATGTACCCAACGCTATTATTTTGCCATTCGTTATTGCGATGGTTTGTTTTAGGAAGTTTATTATACTCCATTTATGTCGCTTACAAAGGTTATTCATTGCAATTGCCTTTTACCAAGAAAGACAATCTAGTCAGACATTGGACGGCTACAATTGCGCATATTCAATTGATTTTTGGAATCTTAATTTATGTACAAAGTCCGATAGTAAGATACTTTTGGAAAAATTTTAAAGAAGCCATTCAAAATTTAGATGCTGCTTTTTTTGGAGTTCTTCATATTGTATTGATGCTGACTGCGATTGTTTTAATCACAATTGGATCGGCTTTAGCCAAAAGAAAACCAGCAGATCGTGATAAATTCAAGACTATGCTTTTTTGGTTTTCAATTGCCTTAATCATCATTTTTATTGCCATTCCGTGGCCGTTTTCATTCTTAGCAAACAGACCTTATATTAGATAAACATTATGAAAAATTTACTACAGACAAATATTGGAAGATTACGAATCATTGGTTTCTTAGAAGGAACTTCACTTATAACATTATTTTTTATCGCGGTTCCTTTAAAATATATTTTTGGAATGCCTTTTCTAACCAGACCTGTCGGAACAATACATGGCACTTTGTTTCTGCTTTTTATTTTTAATGCACTGAGCGTGGGCGTAGAGCAAAACTGGAAATTTAAAGATACTACTTGGAAAGTGCTTTTGGCGTGTATAATTCCGTTTGGTACCTTTTATATTGATACTAAAATTTTAAGTAAAATAAAGATTGAATAATATGATTTTGTTTGTGTTGTTTTTTAAACACATAGAAACATAGGTTTTATTTATAATGAAGAAATATAAAAAAGAAACACATTTCTTTCACATTGTCTGCTATGTGTGTTTCAAATAAGTGAAACGCCTTTTTTAGAACTTACAAAATCTATGTTTCTATGTGTTAAAAAAATAGCACCCTAATAGTTTAAAATATAATTGTAAAAAACTTAATAAATGGTTTTAGTGTTTAAAACAAATGTCAATACAGTTTCTAAAGTAAAAAAGATTGCTCCAAAATTGAATAAGCTGTTTCCAAAAACAAAATGGAACTTTGATTTGGAGGATTGCGATAATATTCTGCGATTTGAAACGGAACATAATATTATAACCGAGATTGTTATTTTAATGAAGCTTGTAGGTTTTGAATGTGAAGCTTTGTAGTGATATTTTGAGTTGTGAATAGAGCAAAAAAAACAGAAGCGAACTTCTGTTTTTGTATATAATATATTGTTTGAATTATTTTTTAGAATCGCAAACCATTCTTTTTAGAATTGCCCATTGTTTTAAAGCATCACGAGCTTCAACAGCTGGATAACCTAACATTGTTTTTCCTGCAGGAACATCGCCTACAACTCCAGATCCAGCTCCAACAATAGCACCGTCACCAATAGTAGTATGATCTTTTATAGAAGCGCTTCCGCCAATAATTACACCATTTCCTAAAGTTACAGAACCTGCCAAACCACTGTTTCCAGCCATAATACAGAACTTACCTAATTTGCTATTGTGTCCGATTTGAACAAGATTGTCAATTTTACAACCATCTCCAAGTACAGTTGAGCTAAATTTACCACGGTCAACGCAAGTATTTGCTCCAATTTCTACACCGTTTCCGATGATTACATTTCCGATTTGTGGAATTTTTACCAACCCTTTTTCAGAGCATGGGCGGAATCCAAATCCATCAGCACCAATAGTTGCATTTGGGTGAATAATGCAATCTGTACCAATATGGCAACGTTCACGAACAACAGTTCCTGACCAGATTATGGTATTTTTACCAACAGTAGATTCATCTAAAATAGTCACATTTGGATAAATAGTTGCATGTGCTCCAATTTCTACTTTTGGACCAATATAACAACCAGCGCCAATTCGAGCTCCTTCGCCAATAACAGCAGTTTCATCTATAACAGCAGTTCTATGTATGTCATTGTGAAATAATGGAGTAGGAGGTGCAAAAAGTGCTAGAATTTGAGACATAGCTAAATCGGCGTTTTTTACTTTAATAAAAGCGCGATTATCTCCTGGCTCAATTGAGATGTCTTCATTTACTACTGCAATAGAAGCTTTTGAAGATTCCCAGTATTTTTCATATTTTTTGTTTCCTATAAACGAAATTTCGGAAGTTGTGGCTTTTTCCAATTGTTCTGTTGCAGTAATACTTTGAGAAGTAGTGCCATAAATAACACCTTGTATAACTTCGTTAATTTCTTGAATTGAATAGGATTTCATCAATGTGTAAAATTGTTTGTGGGGTTAATTTTCGCCAAATAAAACCAATTAGATTTAAATTACCTAATCTTATTTTTAAGTTTTTTAAATAGTGTTTAAAATAATAGCCGAAATATTACAATTTTAACAGCAAACCTACTAATTTATTAACTCTTTTCTATTTTTTGTGTAGTACATTAATTTTAGAATTTCTTTTAATTTGCGTATTTGTAAGTATTTAATTTACTGTAAAATAGATTGTAATTTAGATATTACCTTGTTGATTTCCATATAGCTGTATTTTTTTAAATTGATTTATTACAAGGCTTCAGTGTGATAAATTGCTTGTTTTTTGGGTTAAAAATGTAAGATAAAAAAGTACTTGATTTTGTATAATTTGATTTTGATATGAATTTTGTTGAATACAATTTTAGAGTTCATTATGTAAAAAATTAAAATAGAAATATTGGCATTAAAAATCTTTTTTGATAAAATTTTCGATTTCCTTTTTTTGGGATAATTATTAGTAAGAGAACTTTTAATAATGGTATTTCTTCTCTAAATTTTGGGGATGTTATTTATTGTAAAGTTTTGCCTATCTGCTTATTAAAAAAATAAATTTTTCAATTCAATTTTTTTGAATGATAATCGGGGCAATAATTTTGAATTTAAATTTTAAGAGACACCAATTTGTTTTTTGTAATTTTACAGTATACTGAAATAACGAATTAAAAGAGTAAAAATGTTCCCAGAAAAATTATTAAAACAAATTGATTTTATTAAAGAGATTGATAAAATAAAATACATTCAGAGAAAAACGAAACTTTTTAACAGCGATAGAAATGAAAATGATGCCGAACACAGCTGGCATTTGGCTGTAATGGCAATTGTTTTGGCAGAACATTCTAATGAAGCTATTGACGTTTTAAAGGTGGTAAAAATGGTATTGATTCATGATATTGTCGAAATTGATGCAGGAGATATCTTTATTTATGATACTCAAAAAAGTCATGATAATACAGATGAAGAACGTTTGGCTGCTAATCGAATTTTTGGATTGCTTCCAGAAGAGCAAGCGCAAGATTTCATTAAAATCTGGGAAGAATTTGAAGCTGGAGAAACGAATGAAGCAAAGTTTGCCAAATCTATGGACAGGCTGGAGCCACTCTTGCAAAACACATCGAATAACGGAGGAACTTGGAAAGAGTTTGATGTGAAATACGATAAGGTGTACGAGAAAAAATCGGTGATAAAAGAAGGGTCAAAACATATCTGGGATTATGCAGAAAAACTGATTGATGAAAGTGTCGAAAAAGGAATTTTGAACAAGTAAGAATAAAAAAAGCGATTCACTTTATAGAAGGAATCGCTTTTTAGATAATATAAAATCTAATTACTCTTTTATTTTAGAAAGAGAAATAGCATTAATGCAGTAACGTAAACCACTTGGTTCTGGTCCATCAGGAAAAATGTGTCCTAAATGCGCATCACAAGTATTGCAAACCACCTCAACACGAATCATTCCGTGCGATTTGTCGGCATGATAAGCGATCGCATTTTCTTTTAACGGCTGCGTAAATGACGGCCATCCTGTTCCAGATTCAAATTTTTCGCTTGCATCAAAAAGTAAAGTACCGCAGCATTTACATTCGTAGATTCCAGGATCAAATAAACTGCACAATTCAGAACTAAAAGATCTTTCAGTGCCTTTTAAACGGGTTACCTGAAATTCTTCAGGAGTTAAAAGTTGTTTCCATTCTTCTTCCGTTTTCTCCACTCTTTTATCAGGAGTTGGATTTCCTTTATTTGTAAAATGAATTACATCTGCCCATTTAATCATAATAATTGTTTTTTTAATATGAAGATTTTTTATTCACCATAAAGATATTAAGGAAAATTAAGTTTTGCTCTTAATCTAACTTAATATCTTAATGGTAAAAAGTACTATTTAATTGTTTTAGAAGTCGTCTTCTAAGGCATTACGAAAAATTAAGTTTTATTCTTAATCATTGATGTCCGATAAAACTTTTCTAAGAACATGCTAACTGCCATTTAGACTAGGTTTTGGAATTATTCTAAAAAAATCCGTTTTTTATCAGCGTCTTTACGAAGTAAATCTGTTTTATCCGTGTCTCAACTCAAATGCAGTATTAGAACACAGATAAGACTGATTCGCTATCGCGAAGACGCAGATTTACTAGGATTTTTTTTTACTCGGACAATAATCGTTCTTAATCTAACTTAATATCTTAATTGTTAAAAAAAAACAATTTATTCTTCCTCTTTTTGTCCCATCATCATTAAAAATGCTTTTAGGAAAGGATCAATATTTCCGTTCATAACGCCGTCAACATCGCTGGTTTCGTAACCTGTACGAACGTCTTTTACTAATTTATAAGGCTGCATAACGTAATTACGTATTTGCGAACCCCATTCGATTTTCATTTTTCCAGCTTCAATATCTGCACGCTGTGCCTGTTGTTTTTTCAATTCGATTTCGTACAACTGAGAACGTAACATCTGCATAGCACGCTGTCTATTATCTTGTTGCGAACGTGTTTCTGAACATTGAATCTGAATTCCGGTTGGCTTGTGTACCAATTGTACTTTAGTTTCAACCTTGTTCACATTTTGCCCTCCAGCACCACTTGAGCGAGAAGTTGTAATTTCGATATCGGCAGGATTAATGTCAATTTCGATACTGTCATCTACCAACGGATAAACATAAACAGATACAAATGAAGTATGACGTTTAGCATTACTGTCAAAAGGTGAAATTCGCACCAAACGATGTACGCCGTTTTCTCCTTTTAAATACCCAAAAGAATAATCACCCTCAAACTCTAAAGTTACGGTTTTAATACCTGCAACCTCGCCCTCCTGAAAGTTAAGTTCTTTAATTTTATAACCATAACTTTCTCCCCACATCATGTACATACGCATTAACATACCAGCCCAGTCACAACTTTCAGTTCCGCCCGCTCCGGCTGTAATTTGTACAACTGCGCTTAGGCTGTCACCTTCGTCAGAAAGCATGTTTTTAAATTCGATGTTTTCGATATGCGCTTGAGTAGTGTTATAATGCTCACTAAGTTCTTCTGAAGAAAGTTCTCCTTCTTTATAAAAATCATAAGCAAGCTGTAACTCGTCTGTAAGTTCGATGGCTTTATTGTAATCTTCGATCCATTTTTTCTTGTTTCGAAGGTTCTTTACAATAACTTCAGCTTCTTTCGCATTGTTCCAAAAGTCGGGTGCAAAGGTTTTTTCTTCCTCGTTAGCAATTTCAATTAGTTTGGCATCAACGTCAAAGATACCTCCTCAACGCACCAAGGCGCTCCACAATACCTTTTATTTGTTCGGTAGTTGTCATAAATTAATACTAGTTTTATATGTTTTTTATAATTATTACGTTAATTTGCTTCAAGGATATTTACAAGTTAAAGTTTATTAAAACTTATCTCAAATAACTATCAGTAATACGTAATTTTGTTGTACAAAAATAAGACATAGTTTTTAGAATATGGAAATAAATTTAATTAGCGATACTATTACCAAACCTACATACGAAATGCTGCAATATATGTTTAACGCTCACGTTGGCGATGACGTATATAAACAAGATCCTACGGTAATTGAACTAGAGACTAGAGTCGCTGAATTTTTTGGAATGGAAGCTGGACTTTTTTTTCCTTCAGGAACTATGGCAAATCAAACAGCAATTAAATTACATACACAACCAGGCGAGCAATTAATTGCCGATAAATATGCGCATGTTTACAACTATGAAGGTGGCGGCGTTTCTTTTAACAGCGGTGTTTCTTGCTGCTTAATAGATGGAAATCGCGGCATGATAACTGCAGCACAAGTAGCAGCGGCAATAAATAATCCTGAAGATTATCACAGTCCTTTAACAACTTTGGTTTGTATAGAGAATACAACAAACAAAGGCGGGGGTGCTTGCTATGAATTAGATGATTTAAAAGAAATAAAAAAAGTCTGCGATGCCAACAATTTAAAGTTCCATATGGATGGAGCAAGAATTTGGAATGCATTGGTAGCAAAAAGACAAAACCCGAAAGAATTTGGAGCAATTTTCGACACAATTTCAGTTTGTTTATCAAAAGGATTAGGAGCTCCCATAGGATCTGTCTTACTTGGAAGTAAATCTGATATTCATAGAGCGTTGAGAATCAGAAAGATATTAGGCGGCGGAATGCGTCAAGTTGGATATTTGGCTGCTGCCGGATTGTATGCTTTGGCCAATAACATTGAGCGTTTGGCAGAAGATCATAGAAGAGCTAAAGAAATCGCAGCTGTTTTAATTCAAAAATCTTGGGTTGAGACAATAGAGCCTGTAGAGACTAATATTTTAATTTTTTCGCTTGCAGAAGGTTACAGCGATCAGCTTTTAATAGAAAAATTAAAACAAAAGAATATTTCAATAAGTTCAATGGGACATAATAAGCTTCGTATTGTTACGCATCTAGATTATAGAGAAGTAATGCATACATACGTTTTAGAGACGCTTACGAAGTTTTAAAAGTTTAAAATTTTGTTTCAGGTTTCAAGTTTCAGGTTATGCGCAACGTAAAAACTTGAAACTTGAAACTTGAAACTTTCTTACTTAAATAAGTTATCCATTCCAGGAATCATTGGCATATCCATTTTTGCAACAGCATCAAGTTCTCTTTCGTTTACGTTTGTTGCTTTTTCGATAGCTTTATTTAGGGTTACAATTAAGTAATCTTCTAGTTGTTCTTTGTCTTCCAATAAAGAATCATCGATAGAAATAGAAGTAACTTTTCTATTAGCAGTAAGTGTTACTTTTAATAATCCATCAGCGCTTTGTTCGTCAATTAAAACTGTATCCAGACGTTTTTTAGTATCTTCAATTTTTTGTTGGGTTTCTTTAAGTTTGCCCATCATTCCCATTAAATCCATTTTTTATTGATTTTTAAATTATTTCATACAAAATTAGTATATTGCTATGTGATATCAATAGAATATTTTATGAAAAAATTAATTCTGTTCTGTTGTGTTTGTGCTATTTTTGCACCTTCGTAATTAAAAACCAATGCTCAATCAATGCAAAACGATATAAAAGCCCCAAAGGCCAATGTAATTCCTAAAACATTAAAAAAACATAAAGAAACTCGAATCGATAATTATTTCTGGCTGAACGACCGCGAAAACTCAGAAGTAATAGATTATTTAAATCAAGAAAATGCTTATTACGAGAGTATGACAGCACATACAAAAGACCTTCAAGGTAATTTGTATGAAGAAATGAAAGGCAGAATTAAAGAAGATGATGCATCAGTTCCTTATTTTTATAATGGATATTTTTATATCACTCGTTTTGAAACTGGACAGGATTACCCAATATTTTCTAGAAAAAAAGGAAGCCTTACGGCTGATGAAGAAATTTTATTTAACTGTAATGAAATGGCAGTCGGACATGCTTATTTTAAACTTGGAGGTTTAAGCATAAGTACAGATAACAAATTTGCTAGTTTTGGAGTTGATATTGTTGGAAGAAGAATCTACACCATTCAAGTTAAAAACTTAGAAACAGGAGAAATTCTAGCAGATAAAATAGATAATGTTACCGGAGCATCCGTTTGGGCAAATGATAACAATACGATTTTTTATGTTAGACAAGACGAAGTTACATTAAGAGCCGATAAGGTTTTTAGACATAAATTAAATTCAGATTCAAAAGACGATGTTTTAGTTTATAATGAAACAGATGATACTTTTAATGTTTCGATAAGCAAAGAGAAATCAAGAAAGTATATTGTAATAGGTTCTGGAAGTACACTGACGACAGAATATAGAATTTTAAATTCTAATACTCCAGATGGCGAATTTGAAGTGTTTCAGCCGCGTGTACGTGGTTTAGAATATAGTATTTCGCATTATGAAGACTCCTTTTATATTTTAACGAATAAAGATAAGGCGACCAACTTTAAGTTGATGAAAACGCCTGAGAATAAAACGGCAAAGAAAAACTGGGTAGATGTTATTGCACATCGCGAAGATGTTTTGCTGGAAGATATTGAAATTTTTAAAAATTATTTGGTTGTAGAAGAGCGCTCAAACGGATTAAATCATATTCGTATTATGCCTTGGAACGATGAACCAGATTATTATCTGCCTTTTGGAAGCGAAACTTACAATGCTTACACTACGACTAATATAGATTTTGATACAGATGTTTTGCGTTACAGCTATCAATCGCTGGGAACGCCATCTTCTGTTATTGATTTTAATATGAAGACTAAAACCAAAGAAATCTTAAAAGAGCAACAGGTTTTAGGAGGAAAATTTGATAAAGAAAATTACGTTGAAGAACGCGTTTGGGCTACTGCCAGAGATGGAGTAAAAGTGCCAATTTCGATGATTTATCGTAAAGGACTGCAGAAAAATGGTAAAAATCCATTATTGCTTTACGCTTATGGTTCATACGGAATTACTATGGATGCTTATTTCTCGTCAACTAGACTTTCTTTGCTTGATCGTGGTTTTGTGTATGCAATTGCTCATATTAGAGGCGGAGAAGACTTAGGAAGACAATGGTATGAAGATGGAAAACTGTTAAAAAAGAAAAATACCTTTACAGATTTCATTGATTGCTCTAAATTTGTAATTGGCGAAAATTTTACGTCTCCTGAACATTTATATGCAGAAGGAGGATCAGCCGGCGGATTATTGATGGGAGTTATTATAAATGAAGCCCCAGAATTGTACAACGGTGTTATTGCTCAAGTTCCTTTTGTAGATGTTATTACAACGATGCTAGATGACAGCATTCCGCTTACAACAGGAGAATATGATGAATGGGGAAACCCAAACAATAAAAAATATTACGATTATATGTTGTCGTATTCGCCTTACGATAATGTAAAAGCGCAAAAATATCCAAATATGTATGTGTCTACAGGATTGCATGATTCGCAGGTACAGTATTGGGAGCCAGCTAAATGGGTAGCCAAATTAAGAGATTTAAAAACAAATAATAATCTTTTGTTTTTAGATACTAATATGGATGCAGGACATGGAGGAGCTTCTGGACGTTTTGAAGCTTTAAAAGACTTGGCAAAAGAATTTAGTTTTTTATTAGATTTAGAAAAAATTAAAAGCTAATTAGAAATTTTTTGTTAAATTTGCAACCTATCAAGGTAACTTAAAAATGCCTTCGATTAACTATTTTTTTATGAAAGAAGAAATAAACGCTTACAATAATGTTTTAGAGTTAATAGGTAACACCCCGCTTATTAAGCTAAATAAAGTCACCGAAGAGTTAGAAGGAAATTTCTACGCAAAGGTAGAAGCTTTTAATCCAGGTCATTCCTCAAAAGATAGAATAGCGTTATATATTATTGAAGAAGCCGAGAAAAGAGGAATACTTTCTCCAGGAGATACCATAATAGAAACAACATCTGGTAATACAGGATTTAGTTTAGCAATGGTAAGCATTATTAAAGGTTACAGCTGTATTTTGGCAGTAAGCTCAAAATCATCCAAAGACAAGATTGATATGTTGAGAAGTTTAGGGGCAAAAGTTTATGTTTGTCCAGCTCACGTATCTGCAGACGATGAAAGATCCTATTATAATGTAGCAAAACGTTTACACGAAGAAACTAAAGGTTCAGTTTACATTAATCAATATTTTAATCAACTGAATATTGATGCACATTATAACTCTACAGGTCCTGAAATTTGGGAACAGACAAAAGGACAAATCACACACCTTGTTGCTTGCAGCGGAACTGGAGGAACTATCTCAGGAACTGCAAAATTCTTAAAAGAGCAAAATCCAAATATTAGAATTTTAGGAGTTGATGCTTTTGGATCAGTATTAAAAAAATACCACGAGACAAAAGAGTTTGATAACAAAGAAATTTATCCATACCGTATAGAAGGTCTAGGTAAAAACTTAATACCATCGGCTACAGATTTTGATATTATTGATAAATTCATGAAAGTAACCGATGAGGAAAGTGCTCACACAGCTAGAGAAATCACTCGTAAAGAAGGTTTATTTGTAGGGTATACATCAGGAGCAGTAATGCAGGCTATTAAGCAATACGCAGAAGAAGGAGAGTTTACAAAAGATAGTAATATTATTGCTATTTTCCCAGATCATGGTTCTCGATATATGAGTAAAGTATTTAGTGATGATTGGATGAACGAACAAGGATTCTTTGATAGTATCAATGAAGAAGAAGTTCAAAAAATTGAATTTGTAAAGTAATAAAAATACTTTTTGAGATATAAACTCCATTCACGAAGTGAATGGAGTTTTTTTTTAATTTCTATTTCCTGAATAATAGTAAATCAACAACAAAAGCTAGTGATTAATTATTTCCCAAGATATCAACTTAGGAAATGTATAGTTATTCTACATTATTATTCAACTGTTGAATTCATTGATAATCTTTAAAGCAACTTGTGTGTCTATTTTATACGAAATAGTTTAAAAAGAGAAGGTTATGAGGAAATAAGTTGTGTTTTTATAAATGTTAATATTGGAGGTATAATTACAAATACCGTATTTATACGTAAGAATATTAGATTTTAATTGAAGTAAGTTTATTATTTTAATAATATTTATGAAAGTATAAGTAAATACAATTACGAGGTTAAAGTCATCGATTTTGGTTATTTTAACGATTATTTAGGTTAGTTATCGGGAATATTTCCGTCGAAAAACATAATGATTTAGTTTAGCAGTGTTAAAATGACACAATGTTTTTTAATTTCCTAAAAATCTACTATTATGAAAAAATCACTACTCACATTAATGTTTGTAAGTTATTTGAATGTTAATGCACAAACACCGATTCAGGAATTCAATTTCAATGGCACATTAAACAATACTAGTAATACAACCTCTTTCATGGGGACGGATAATTTCGTTAATGACAGGTCGGGAGTTGCAAAAAGTGCACAGCGACTTACTAATAAAGCTTTAGAAGCAGTAATTGATGATCTTCCGCAAGGCAACAGTGCTAGAACAGTAAGTATCTGGATTCGATTAAATGATATCGCTTCGGCAAACTATATTTGGGGATATGGTACGGCTTATAATGCGCAATATTGCGGTTTATTACAGCAAGGAACAGTTTCTTCAAAATCAGATTTGAGTTTGGCAGGATGGGGAGCTTCAAACGATGTTATTATTTCAACACCATTAGAAAAATACACTTGGTACAATTATACCATAACATTTGATGGAAAGCTGTCTAAAATATACCGTGACGGAAAATTATTAAAGTTTGTAGACGGAATATCTCGTTCTACTAAAGGTACTATTTTTAGATTGGGGGAAATTAATACAACAGTGGGTATTAATGCAGATATTGATGATTTAAAGATCTACGACGCAGCTTTGACAGAGGATCAAGTGGCAGAACTTTACGATAATTCTAAACCTGTAGTTGCGGCTATTGCTGAGTCTGCAGTAACAACAGGAAAAAATACTGTAGCAGGAAAAGCTAAAACTACTGCAAAAACAACAACATCGAGTGCAATTATCGCGACAAGTGATGTAAATGGAACAGCAAAAAATGTTGAGGTTTATTCGCAAGGGCAGAAAGTAATGGGAAGTAACGGAACAAACATCAGTGATCTTCCAGAGGGGACTTATTTATTAAAAATAACAAATGCGCCCTCAAAAAAAATAACTTCAAAATAAAATCAAGCCATTGATAGAAAATAAATAGTTAGTTTTTATGTTGTTTAATACCAATTAATTTTTTTTTGGAATAGTGAAGAAACCTTCTGATTTTGGACTGTCAGAGGGTTTTTGTTTGGAGTTTAGAGATTAATAAAAAACAACGTTAGGATTAATCGATATGTAAGAGATAAAATGTTTGTGCGAGTACGAAAACGGTTTTTTTTAATGCATATTTTATAAAAACCGCGATATTAATGCTTTAGAAGTGTTGGTTTTCTCTATTTATGTGAGAATAATGCATTTATTTGTAGGAATTATTTGGTGATATTGAATTAAATTTATAGTTTTAACAAATTTACAAAAAGCATCAATAAATACGATTAAGAGTTTAGAATTATCAATTTTGATTATTGTATAATTGTTTTGGTTTGTTGCCAAATAATATTTTGTTTGAATGCATTATAATACAGTTTATTACTGTTTAAAGATATACTCCTAAAATTTATATATATGAAGAAATTATTACTCACTTTATTAATGTTTGTAAGTTTTTTAAATGCGAATGCACAAAGTCCTATTCAAGAATTTAATTTCAATGGAAATTTAAATAACAAGGATAATTCAATTTCTTTTTTAGGAACTCCAAATTTTGTCAACGATAGATTGGGAGTAGGCAGAGGTGCTCTTAGGCTTACCAATAAAGCTTTTCAAGCTGTAGTTGGCGATCTTCCACAAGATAATAAACCAAGATCAATATCTATTTGGATAAAATTTAATGCCATTACTACATCAAATGATATTTTGGGTTATGGCAGTGCAGCAAATGGACAGTATTTTGGGTTGCTGCAGCAAGTTTCAACTAATGGTAATTCTGATTTAAGTTTGGCTGGCTGGGGAGCTGGAAATGATATTATTGTTTCAGTCCCGCTAGAAAAAGAAGTTTGGTACCAATATACGATTACTTATGATGGCAATACTTCTAAAATTTACCGTAATGGTGAATTATTAAAATCTGTAGATGGAATTTCGCGCTCAACCAAAGGTTACATTTTAAACTTGGGAAAAATAAATACAACAGTTAGTATCAATGCAGATATTGACGAACTTAAATTGTACAGCGTTGCAATGACAGACGAACAGGTAAAACAATCTTACACCAGTTCGAAAGCAGCAACGACTACAACTGTAACCGAAACGGCTCAAGCTTCAAATGCAGCAAAAAAAACTGCGTCAACTGTAGTTGCAAAAACTGCTCCAGTTGCAAATGAGACAAATAAAGGGACAGGGACTAAAAAAATAGAGATTTTTTCACAAGGAAAACAGGTAATGGGAAGCAATGCCACAAATATTGGTGATTTGCCAGAAGGAACGTATTTGTTGAAAATAACAAATACCTCATCAAAATAAATGATTTTAAATTAGACATAAAAACTTTGGTAGTTTAGGCTGCTAATAGTTTAAAATAAAAGAGCCTTCTGAAATTACAATTCAGAAGGCTTTGTGTTATTTACTAGATATCGTTTTTAGTTTATTACACTAAGAACTATAAATAAAATTACCAAAGCGATTACGGCAAATTTTGTGTATTTTGATATTTGCATTATTGATGGTTTATGTATTAATAGATTGGTTTATAAAGTCTATTTATCTTTGAGTAATTTTTCTAAATACTCAATTTTGTCTTTTTCAGCTTGCAGTAAACGTTCGTAAAGCTTTTTGTTTTCATCAAAAAGTTCTACCATTTTATCCAAAGGATTAAATGAACAATGACTTGGTTGAGTATTAATAATACCGCTAATATCGTTGTCGTAAATATTGTTGAAATAATTAATCGCAGCTTCATCAGAAAAATTCTTAATTGCTTCAACCGTCACACCAAGTGCTTTTGCTACTTCAATTAGTTTTTCATCGTCTATAGTTTCACTATTCTCTATTGCCGAAACCGTTTGTTGGCTTGTGCCTAAAGCTTGTGCCAATGCTTCTTGTTTCATATCTCGAAGTTCACGAATACGGCTGATTTTTCGCCCTATATGATTTGGTTTTGTTAGTGTGCTCATAGTTCAAAGATAATAATTATGAATAGAAAATTAAGTGAAATGTAAAAAACAGATTAAAAGCGGTATGATAGAGCTAAAATACAATTTTTCTTATAAATTAATTGTACGTAAACTATAAAAAAATTAACAATATGCGATTTCTATAGCATAAAATCTTAAATAAAATTGTCCTTTTTCCTCTATCACTTCTTTGAATTTGAGTAAATGATAGTTATAGTTTTTAAAATCCCATTTTTGTAAAATCGAAAGCTTATCCACTATGAAATCTGCCCATAAATGACTTTTTTGAAAATATTCATTCAAGAGATAAGGATTATTTAAGATTGTATTTTCATGAGAAGGATTAGGTTCTTCAAAATCAATGAAATATCTTGGTTCAATACTGAGCATTTCAATACTATTGTTCCAAATTAAAGAGCTTAATTCTGATAAAATGTCATTGGATATAAGTATACTGACCCAACAATTTGGAGCAGCTGCTTTTCTATTATCTGACCATGTAAATAAATCATAACCAATCTTAGATTCACCCTGTTTTAATAATATATTTTTCATCATAGTTATTTTTTTATTATGAGACAAATACAGATCTTAAAAACGTAACAAAACCCCTTTCTCATGCAAGTCTTATTAAAAGCTTTATAGAAAATAATTATTGATTTAATTTTTAAAACCCATACTCTTTAAAAGGAGTATTAAAATGCGGGTGATCATCTGGATTAGGATTTAAGCACATTTCTATTGCAACACTCAAATTATAAATCAATTCCTCATAAATATAATGTTTTACTTCATCATCTTTATATAATTCTAAATCTTGATACAATCCAGGTACGATAGTTATCAAGTAGTATAATATATCTTTTGGAACATTTTCTTTATATTTCCAATCCGTTTTTAATTCTTCTAAAATCTCATATAATTTATCCAATAAAACAGGGTCAATTCCATGCCTAATGTGATATTTTATTAAAAAGCCAGTATCTTTATTAAAAAGAAAGTGTTCTATTTGTTGCGCTGTTATTTGAGACATATTAGTTTAGTATTAAGGAATAGATCATTAAATTGCTGTACTAGTAAAGAAAAATTATTCATTATCATTAGCTTCCCATCGACCAAGTCGTTTTCTTTTTTCAATTTGATGTAGTGCTAGTTTTTTTATTTCCTCATCCTCTGATTGTGAAATTGTTTCTAAAGCTTCAATGTTATAAGGCTCAGGCTGTGCACCGATGGCATAGATGATTTTTCGAATGAAAGGATATTTAAGATCTTCATCATACTTATAAAATTCAGGAAGTGAAGAAAGTAGTTGCATTAAATATTTTATGTTTTTTTTATCTTCATTAAAATAATTTTGGAACTTTCTAATCATAGATTCATGATCGTGATGCCAATTCTCTAATAAAAAAAAATGCAATAGTTTCATAAAATCAATATCCGACATAGAAATCGGAAATCTCCACAATATGTTACTAAAGCGTCTATCAAATATAGAATCAGTTTTTGACTCTAATAGCAATTGTTTTAATTCTTCAAAATTTGCTCTATAGGGGAAAATGAGAAACAATTCTTCTCTACTAATTCTATAATTTTCATCAAATATTTTCCAATCTTTTTCTGACACTTTTATCATCTTTTTATTATTTCAAAAAAACAAAATATTATTATTAATTCATTGTCTGAAAGTGACAAATATAATAGGTTTATTTTAGTTTCAGGATTTACTTAAAAAATTTTACAATTGAATTGAAGAATAAAAAAGCGCAAAGTCGGAGACATTTGCACAGCTTTTATACGAACACTTTGAAGAGCAGGTGTTTTGGAATCTTATAAAAGTTAAAACTATTGTTGCTCCTTTAGTAGAGAAGGCGCCAGCTGTAAAAGAAGGTAGCAACAAAAAAACTGTAGCAAAGAAATATTCCTTGTTACTCACCCCATGGATTTTTTATCAATTTATTGTTTATAGGAGGTTTATAATAAGATAGCTCCTGTCCAATTGGAGGGGTCCATTTCAAACTTTTTTCATTTAATATTATAGCATCCTTATATCCAAATAAAATTTGTTCAAATGCCTCCATGGGATTATTAGCAATCCAAAAAAAATCAGGAATGAAGGTATGTACATAGAATCTACCATCTTGATCCATCATTAGGTTGTTTCCTTCCTTCAATTCTGCGACAAAATAAATTTGTTTTCCTATAAGAGCTGAATAATAATATTCATCATCTTCATTAGTTGTATCTATCGCTTTTGATGGATCATAAATATTTTCTTCAAAACTTTCCAAAATTAAAGGACTATTAAAAAAATCTATTCCAATAATATTTATTTCCTCAAAACGGTCTTTGCTTATTTTTAGCCCTCCAAAACTAGAAATAAAATTAGTTACTGCTTGCGGAAGCAATTTATATAAGCTGGTATTTTTTATTTGGTTTGATATATCTCGATTTTCTTGCCAACCGCTCTTTTCTAGAATCTCTTTTATTTCATTTTGTTTATTTGGTAAATTCATATTTATTAAATTTAATTTAATTTCTTCAATTCCAAAATACGTTAAAAATGGATTGCAACTATCACAAGCTATCTTGATATCGCCAATTTCAGCAGTGACAATTTTACACTGCTACTGCTACTGTTAACATGTGTGCTACAGCTTATAGTGCTAACGACCACAAATAAAATTACCAATAATTACGGCAACTTTTGTGAATTTAGATGTTTTCATAAAATTTTATTTTTTTTTTTTGAATTTACAAATGTAAAGTATAATAAGAATTTACAAGGTCTGTAGGGCTATTTAGAGTATATATAAACAATGAAGATATGTAATATGGTAAATGTAAAAAGCCTTCTGAAAGATTAATTCGGAAGGCTTTTAGATTTAATATTTTAAAAAGATTACTCTTCTTTCATCGTGTGATAAACGTTCATAACGTCATCATCTTCTTCGATTTTTTCGATTAGTTTTTCAACGTCAGCGATTTGAGCTTCGGTAAGTTCTTTAGTGATTTGCGGAATACGCTCAAAACCAGAAGATAAAATTTCTAGGCCTCTGTTTTCCAATTCTTTTTGCAAAGCTCCAAAGCTTCCAAAAGGAGCGTAGATTAAAATTCCGTCTTCATCTTCAAAAACTTCTTCGGCACCAAAATCAATCAATTCTAATTCTAGTTCTTCAGCATCAAGTGAGCCTTTTGCAATTCTAAAGTTACAAGTGTGGTCAAACATAAACTCAACAGAACCTTGAGTTCCCATTGTACCGTTACATTTGTTAAAGTAGCTTCTAATGTTAGCTACAGTTCTATTATTATTGTCAGAAGCTGTTTCAATCAAAATTGCAATTCCGTGAGGAGCATATCCTTCAAACAAAATTTCTTTATAGTTAGCAGTATCTTTATTACTTGCATTTTTTATAGCGCGCTCCACATTGTCCTTAGGCATGTTGGCCGCTTTAGCATTTTGTATAACAGCTCTTAATCTAGAATTGGCATCAGGGTTAGGACCACCTTCTTTAACGGCCATAACGATATCTTTACCAATTCGGGTAAATGTTTTGGCCATTGCAGACCAACGTTTCATTTTTCTTCCTTTTCTAAATTCGAACGCTCTTCCCATTACTAATTTTTTATTTTGTGATGCAAAAATACGGTTATTCCTTATTTTTCCAAAACCAAAACTATTCTTTTTTACAACTAAATTTTAGGGATTAAATTCCAATAAATAAATTCCAAATTCCAATGCTTGAAACTGTAATAGATTGTGCTGATAAACTTTGTCAAAGTTTTGAACTTTGACAAAGATCTAGACCAGCTAATTTTAAATTCCAATAAATAAATTCCAAATTCCAATGCTTG
>NZ_WMID02000012.1 GCF_009711165.2 Flavobacterium sp. MC2016-06
AAAAGTATTAGAAATAATATTTATTGCCTGTTCCTCATCAAAATTCTGAAAAGCTTCAACAGGAATTTTCAAAACTGCTGAGATTTGTTTAAGCAGATTATCTTCAATTACATCTTTTTGCTCCAGCAAAGAAATTTTCTTCTGGTTCCAGTCTTCTCCCAAATCATAAGCTAATGCTTCTTGTTTTATGTTAAGCATTTCTCTAAAACGTTTTACGTTTCTTCCCTGATGTATTTTCTGTTCCATAAATGAATTTGATTTTCCGAAGGCTCAAAGATAAAGCCATTCGGATTAAAAAGACTGAATTTCAAAGATAAAAAAATATCCCGTAAATATTCTTTTTGTCAGATATTATATCCAAATATGGAATAGTTTATTCGCTCTCCAAAGTGTTCTAAAAATCTACAACGCTGTGCGAATGTCTCCCGACTTCGCACCCACAACAATGAGAATAGAGTTTTTACAAAAGTAATATAAAACAAAAAGTCTCAGATTTCCCTTAGTAGCGGAAAGCATTCAATTATCTAACCATTTTATTGAAGATTATTTTTACGATAGTTTTTTTTTAGGGATAACAAATAAATTTGGACGTTTGAACAAACTTGTGAATTGAAATATTTGAGAAATTTGCCTCAGATAAAAACAAGAGGAAAATGGAATCAAAAAAAGATCAAACTCTTTCAGAGTCTAAACTAATACAAAATCTCTATTTTGGAGATAATGTTGAAGGCGAAGCCTTTGTGTCAGATCACATCTTTAGTTATATCATAAGTGGAAGGCATGATGTATGGATAGGATATAAGAAATATAGTTTTACTGCTGGCGATTATCGCTTCTTCAGAAGAAATCAATTAACAAAATCTATTAAACATACTGAATCTAATGGATTCAAGTCTATTGCTGTTCATTTTGACCAAAATACTCTTATGGAGATTTCTAAAGAATACGGTTTCAAGTCGGAAAGGTTTTATGGTGAGGGTGTTAAGACTATAAGGGCTAATGATAAGTTGAAGAAATCTGTAGAGATATTAAGTGAATATGCCCAAAGAAGCGATGTTGATCGTGAAATTTTACGAATTAAAATTAAGGAATTAGTAGTAATACTTGCAGATATTGATCCAGAAGTTAAGCAAATGTTATTTGAATTTAATGCTCCTGGAAAACTGGATTTAGAAGGGTTTATGAATGGTCATTATAGGTATAATGTTCCATTGGAAAAATTTGCTTTTCTCACAGGACGCAGTTTGTCAGGTTTCAAAAGAGATTTTGCTACATTGTTTAGGATTACTCCAAGCAGATGGCTTACTAAAAAACGGCTTTATGAAGCAAAATATTTAATAGAAAATTGTAAGCAGCGTCCGAGTGATGTCTATTTAGAAATAGGTTTTGCTAATATATCTCATTTTTCTTATGCGTATAAAAAAGAATTTGGGACGTCTCCGTTACAAAAAATTAAGAATAATTAATTATAGATAAAAATGGATTTAAAATTAAAAGGAAAAAGAGTGCTTGTAACTGGTTCGAGTTCGGGATTGGGAGAATCAATAGTTAAAATGCTGGCAAATGAAGGTGCGAGTGTTATAGTTCATGGTAGAAATGAAGACCGTGCCAAAGTCGTGTGCCAAGAAATCATAAGCAATGGCGGGATAGCAGAAATAGCTTTAGGTGATCTCAGTACGGATAACGGAGCTGATGAGGTTGCTTCTGCAGCGCTTAAAAATGGTCAGATCGATATTTTAATTAATAACGCAGGCGCAACATCGCATAAATCATGGGGCGAAGCGACAGCAAATGATTGGGCTGAAATTTATAATAACAATGTAGTTTCATATGTAAGAATGATTCAACGTATAGTGCCACAAATGAAAACTTTAGGTTGGGGGCGCGTTATTCATATAGGAGGAGGTCTTGGCATACAGCCTATCAAAGAACAGCCACATTACAATGCGACGCTTGCTGCAAGACATAACCTTTCAATCTCACTTGCAAGAACATTGAAACAAACCGGAATAACTTCAAATGTAGTGTCTCCGGGTGCTATTATAAATCCTATGGTTGAAGATTGGCTTGTAAATGCTGCACCTAAGTTTAACTGGGGAACTGATTTAGAAGAAATAAAATCTAAGGCTGTTGAGCAGCTAATTCCAAATGATACGGGAAGGTTCGGAGAGCCTGAAGAAATTGCTGGGGCAGTTGCATATCTTTGCAGCACTTATGCTAACTACATTAGTGGAGCTACCATTAGAGTAGATGGCGGTACAATTAAATGTATGTAGGACATTCTTTTAAAATAGGCTAATAAAATAAAGGCCTTAAGTACGATTGTGCTTAAGGTTTTGTCTAGTAGTGGAAGGTATTCAAATATCTAACCAGTTTATTGAAGATTTTTACTAAATTGGTTTTAATTTGTGGGTACGAAGTTGTGAGACTTCGCACAGCGGGATATTAGTAGCGGTTAATCTTCTGGTTTGATTTTACCATTTGAAAAATCTTCAATAAACCTTCTTGGGTTTGTAACAAATTTCAAAGCATTGCTGCTTTCGATACTCTCCTTAAAATTATCTATTTGAGGCTCAAATATATTTTCATTTTGGTCTAAAATTAAAAAATCTGATTCCTTGCAAACAGTTAGAAATGGTATAAGGAAATCATTAATATTCTCTCTTAAATCTAGTCGGAACATAATATGAACAATTTTATTTGTGTCTGAGTTGTACGTAACACCTATGTCACATTTATCACTTGGACCCCAACTTTGAAATTGGTTCATACTCCATGATCTTTCAATAAAATTATCAAGTTTGTTGAAAAAGAAATCTTTATTAAGATAAAAAATATCTGACCATTCGTATTTGTAAAGGTTTACTTGATTACTTTTCGAGTATTCGTAAACACTCCTCGGAATTGCGTTGTAATGTGTTTGCCAAATCGCCATATAATTGTGTTTAATGTTCCGTATATTAGCCCAGTAGTCATAAGTCGATGAAAAAATGGAATAAAAGGCACTCTTTTAAAACAGAGTATTTTTGCGAGAAAGATAAAGTAAGCCATTGTGCTAAACAGATGTTACTAGTAGTTTTTCTTAAAATTCCACAGCTCCCGCACGAATCCTTTTGTGAGATAATCGTAAAAGCAAATATAAAACAAAAAAATCTCAGATTTCTTTGAAGCTTTGTCTTCGTAACAGAGAAATCTTGACAAAAAATTCTACAATTTGTTTTAAAGCCAATTTTTGCAGGTACAGATTAAGTCTACGCTATCGGGAATATTTTATGTCGAATACGTTGTTAGAAGATTTAAGGTTGTTTCATAGATTGTTTTTCGTCTCACTTTTGCAATCAGCCAGGATAAAAAACTCATAATTAAAACGTCCTTCGGTCCATTCTGGGCTGTAATTATAAAATCTTCTATTATTTTTTGAAATTTTTGTGTTTGTATAACTTCGGGTTTCATTACATATTGTTCTACATACATAAGATAGTGTACAACACGTTCTTCTTTTACCGTTAAAAGATATTTTTTATAACGTCGTTTAAAGCTTTTTATTCGGGATATTGCCAATTCTGTGTTTTCTTGCTGCGAATGAAGTAAAATTTCGACAAGGCATTTTTTTATTGTCCAGTCCATGCCCATTTTCTTTTCGTACCAGCTGTCTGTATGGTTTAGTTTTGCCATTTCCTTTATGGCATTGTGTCCAGTATTTTGTTGTAGATAAAAAACGATAAGCATAAGACGAATGTCGTTACTATCGTTAGGATCGGCCTTTTTATTTATGGAAAGCGATTTTTTGGCAATTTCTATTGCTTTTTGAGGATGACCAATGTAATTTTCATTGAAAGCCAACAGTAAAAAATATCTAAGGCAGAAACGCTGATAATATTTTCCAGATTGTTTTTGAAGTTCTGTAAACATCAAATTCAGATAATTTAAAGACTCAGTAAACTGCCCATTACGAAAATAGAAGTTTGCTATAAAATACAAGATGTATATATGATAGTATAAATGTCTATCTGCAAGATCAGCTTTTTTACTAATAAACTGGTAGCTTTTAACAACAAAAGGTTCTATAAGTGAATAATTGTTATTTATAGAAGCATATTCATTGGCAATAAACAATATTTGATATAAAGATTTAAAGGTTAATCCCTGCCTTAATGATATTCCATGTGTTTCAATGGTGTTTTTTATAAGCGCCTGAAAATCTACTATTCGGCCTTCATGATAAATAGCAGCAAGTTCGCGACGCAGAACGGCATAACCTAAATTAAGCTGTTCCTCATATTCAAGCTGTTTTTTATTTGCTTTAAACTTCTGTATTGTTTTCTCTATTGGTTGTGAAAGATTGAAATGGGCATATTGAATCTGAGTCAGATAAATTTCATTTAGAAGATTAAAATGCTCAATATTCATTGCAATCTCTTCGGCTTTTATAAGACATTTAAAAGCTGTTTTTGTAAGTTTATGCTCAAAAAACAGACGGCTGACAACAATAAGACGAAGTACTGTGTTTTCTTGTGAAGTATCATTTTCAAAACTTCGATTAGCCATAAAATTAAGCATGTTATCATAAAGTCTCTTTCTAAGAGCATGATAAGCATTGGTGTTTTTTTTATCTTCTAAAATATTTTTTTTATACTTTATATCATCAGTTTTTATAAAATTAAATAATTCTATATTACCTGTATCTTTACGCTTATTTTTTTTTGATAGATAACTTATAAATGCTTTTTTTTCAGCTTCATTCATCATATTGGCTATTTCTTGGAGTGCATTCATAAGTATGATTTTATTCGTATAAAAATATAAAAATCTATTTTTATATCGTCAGTTTTTTAAATAAATTGATTTTATTAATTGCTATTTCATGCTGAAATTTGCCTCAATAATTATAAAAACATAAAATTATGGAACCGCTAAAATCAAATGAATTAAACAGTAATTTAGAATCAAAAAATGCAAAATTAAATAATGGAAATAATTCTTTAAAGCCTAGTGCTGCTTTTGTTGGGGCATCGTGGATGACTTTAATTATAGGTATGACCTCTTATTGTATTGGTCTTTATAATTCGGCTATGGCTTACAATGAAAAAGGATACTATTTTACAATTCTCCTTTTTGGCCTTTTCTCCGTAATATCAGTGCAAAAAAGTGTGCGTGACAGACTGGAAGGGATACCTGTAACTGATTTATATTACAGCATAAGCTGGTTTAGTACCATTACTTCTATAGTATTGCTGATAATTGGTCTTTGGAATGCCAATATGCTCCTTAGTGAAAAGGGATTTTTTGGAATGTCGTTTGTATTAGGGCTGTTTTCTGCTCTTGCTGTACAAAAAAACACTAGAGATCTTAAACAATTTGAATTGGCTAATATATAGTTTTAGCGGGCCTCATTACTGTCACAAATTGTGCAGTTTTGAGGTTTTCTAAATTTTAGTATGAGATATAAAATCTAAATACATATTTCTTTATAAATGGAAATTTAAAAACAAAAAAGCTTCAGAGAAATCCGAAGCTTTTTTACGTATAATTATTTGTTGAGCAGTTTTTCAAGTCTCTGCATCATCTCATCTTTTTCTTTCAGCATACGCTCGTATAGTGCTATTTTCTCTTCATGAAGCTGAATCAATTTTTCAATTGGATTGTTATTGAAAGTCGGGTTGTAATTTATTAAACCTTGAGTATCATGAAAAGTATTAGAAATAATATTTATTGCCTGTTCCTCATCAAAATTCTGAAAAGCTTCAACAGGAATTTTCAAAACTGCTGAGATTTGTTTAAGCAGATTATCTTCGATTACATCTTTTTGCTCGAGCAAAGAAATTTTCTTCTGGTTCCAGTCTTCTCCCAAATCATAAGCTAATGCTTCTTGTTTTATGTTAAGCATTTCTCTAAAACGTTTTACGTTTCTTCCCTGATGTATTTTCTGTTCCATAAATAAATTTGATTTTCCGAAGGCTCAAAGATAAAGCCATTCGGATTAAAAAGACTGAATTTCAAAGATAAAAAAATATCCCGTAAATATTCTTTTTGTCAGATATTATATCCAAATATGGAATAGTTTATTCACTCTGCAAAGTGTTCTAAAAATCTACAATGCTGTGCGAATGTCTCTCGACTTCGCACTCGCAACAATCATCTATAAAATTTTCAGAAAGTTAGCATAAACAAAAAAGCCTCAGATTTCTCTGAAGCTTTGTCTTAGTAGCCCTAACGGGACAATTCTCGAACCATTTTACAGATGATCTGAAAAATTTAAGTGAGATATAAAATAAACTGCATTCAGCACACATATAAAAAGTTGAAATAAAATCAATATATTTTTTTAAGCCTTCTTCTCAGGCTTTACCTCAATAACTACAGATTTTATATGCCCTTCAAATTTAAAAGGAGCTTTATAATCTTCGGTTACTGGCGAACCATCATCTTCTCCAATTCCAAAAGTGTCAATTCCAAAACGACCTGCAACAGTTCCTTTAATTCTGGCTTCTCCTACTTTTTCATTATTCATATAAAGGGTAAATAAACCTCCTTTTCCTAAACCTCCTCCATCATATTTAAAATCAACTGTTATTGATGCTTGACCATCAGGTAATTTTTTAGTTGATTTTATAGTAATTATTTCCGATTCGAAGAAATTGTATAAAAATGTTGGATAACCGTCTTTAACATAAAGTGCATATCCAGCTCCCAAACCTCCTATAGCGTTAAGAACTCCATCTTTGCCTTTTGAAGAAGTTTCTACTTTTGCTTCCATATTCCAAGAACAATTTTTGGTGTTTGGTGCAGCTGTTTCAGGAATACGGGTTGCTCCTTCGTAAAAAGTAAATTTTGTTCGTCCGGCAATTGGTGATGGTTTTGGAATTGATATACGCTGCGAACCTCTGTCATCTAAAGGGTAAACATGATTTTTCTCCGCTTCGCTATCAAACAATGCTTTAAGTTCTTTTAGTTTATCAGGGTATTTAGCAGCAATATCTTCAGCTTCAGAAAAATCTTTATCTATATTATAAAGCTGCCATTTTTCATTTTCATAACCAGGAGCAACATCTTGTTTCCAAGGTAAAGTATGTTGATGAGCTGCTACCCAACCATCATGATAAATAGCTCTGTTACTGAATTCTTCAAAATATTGTGTATGTCTGAACTCAGGGGCATTTTTATCGGTAAATGTATTCATAAAGGATATTCCGTCTAATGGCACTTGTTTAATTCCATTAATGTAGTCTGGCATTTTTATTCCTTCTGCTTCTAAGATAGTTGGCATGACATCAATTAAATGTGTGAATTGAGATCGCATTCCTCCTTTATCTTTAATTACTTTTGGCCAAGAAATTACCATTGGATTACGGCTTCCTCCAAAATGTGAGGCTACTTGTTTTACCCATGGAAATGGAGTGTTTCCTGCAAATGCCCAGCCGACAGGAAAATGAGGTTCTGTAGTTGGTCCCCCAATCTCATCAGCTTTCTTTAAATTTTCCTCAATAGTACTTGAAATACCGTTTAAACCTTTTATTTCATTAACGGTTCCTTCCAATCCACCTTCAGCACTAGCTCCATTATCTCCTACAATATAAATAATTAAGGTGTTATCTGCATCTGGTAATTCATGAATTGCATCTATTAATCGACCTACTTCATGATCTGTAAATGATAAATAACCTGCAAAATTTTCATATAATAATGCATAGAATTTTTTTTCTTGATCTGTTCTTGAATCCCAAGTTGGAACTTCTGGATTTCTTGGTGATAATTTTGCATCAGCTGGAATAATTCCCATTTTCTTTTGACGTTCAAATGTAATATCACGTTCTTTGTCCCAACCGTAATCAAATTTTCCTTTAAATTTATCTCTCCATTCTTTTGGCGCATGATGTGGTGCATGCGCAGCTCCAGGAGCAAAATACATAAATACTGGTTTGTCCGGCTGCATAGTTTTTTGAAGTTGAATCCAACTAATTGCACGATCCGTCATATCCGTCATAAAATGGTATCCTTGTTCTGGAGTTTTATTTGGTTCAACAGGAACTGTATTTTCAAAAATTACAGGATAATACTGATGCGTTTCACCTGCATTAAATCCGTAGAAATAATCAAATCCTAAACCTGTTGGCCAGCGGTCAAATGGACCCGCTGCCGATGTTTCCCAATCGGGTGTATTGTGGTTTTTACCAAACCATGATGTATTTATACCATTGTATTTTAGGACTTGACCAATTGTTCCGGTACTTTTTTTCATCAAAGTGGTGTAACTTGGAAAACCTGTTGCCCATTCTGCTAAAAATCCATTTCCTGAAACGTGGTGATTTCTGCCTGTCAGCAATGCAGCTCTTGAAGGTCCACAAATAGCTGTAGTATGAAAACGATTATATTTAAGTCCTTCATCAGCTAGCTTAGTAAGGTTGGGCGTTGGTATAGATCCTCCAAAAGTACTTGTCATACCAAAACCAACATCATCCAATAGAATAATCACGATATTTGGAGCTCCTTTAGGCGGCTCCGGAAATTTAGGCCAAGCTGCCTCCGAATCTTTATAAGTTTTTCCTATTTTACCTGTAAATGCAGGGTCATCATATGGTAGTTTGTTACCATCTGTTTGTGCTTGAACTGTTCCAAAACTAAATAAAATAAAAATTAATAATTTTTTATTGCAACGATGTAGAAGTGATTTCATTGTTAATATTATTTGATTAATAATTTAAATAAAATGCAAGCTCAAGTCCTATGGGAATTTAGTAACGTAAAGAGTTGTTGTTGAATTCGTTACTGTACACTTTAAACAAATTTAACAATTATTATCTTAAGTTAAATTATTAAATTGTTTTAAATTAAAATATACTTAAGAGCAAAAAATATTGCATAAGTACTAATGAAAATAAGTTCTGAATGTTTTCAATTATATAAAGTCTATTGAAACAAAACCTACTAATTGAGAAATTGAAGATTCTTGACGGGACTCGAATCAATATTAGCTATAAATACAAACTTTCTAAAAAGTAAATAAATTGCTAAATAAATTTCGAACCATAAAAAAAGCCTGAGAATATAAATTCTCAGGCTTTTCGTTTTTTATAGTAGCGGGAAGCATTCAAATATCTAACCAGATTATCTTGGATTATTATGATATTTTAAAATCCGCATCTTAATTTTTACTCTACTTTTTGTTTGCATGTAAACTCATATAAGTGCCAAAATGTATCAATCAAATTTAAAGTTCTTCTGACAGTTTGTAATGGAAAAATTATATATTTGAAAAAACAAACCCTGACTTTTATCAGACATATCTATAAGTTAGCAGCAATTAAGAAATATTATGGCGATTTGGCAACAAGGAATGATTGTAATTCCAGCAGTTTCGGAGATTTTGCCTAAACCAAACAAGGAATTACATTTTGAATACGAAGACGCTTGGAGAAAACTTAGTATTGACCATAAGAAGTTTGTAGAGGAAATTGACTCTTTCATTCCAAGAGCTCATTGGGTAAAGTCCAATGATTATTTTTCTTGGAAAGGGGATACAGAGAACAAAGAAGATAATGACGTTGACCTTTGTATTGACCCTAAATCCGGAATAATAATTTCTCTTGGATTTAGATTTGATTTAAGGACAGAATCACCTTATTTCCTTGAAAAGATATTGGGACTATGCATTAAAAATGGGTGGAAAATAGAAACCTACGGAGGATTTTTTTTTCAGCCTAACTTAACGATAATTCCAGAAGTAATTAAACAATCTGCCTGGAGAGAATTTCTTTCTAACCCAGAAGCATATGTAGAAAAAATAAAAGACGAACCTTGGAATAAGAAAGAATAAAAGCTGCTAACACGGGCTTTGTGTTAGTGGGCAGACAGTGCGAATAGAAACATTTTAGCAATTAATAAACATTGGTGCTGACAGACAGTTTTCGGTTTCAAAAGCTCACCAACGCAAAGCCCGATCGCCCAGATATGTCTTGATAATCGTTAGCGCAGATTTGCAATCTGTGCCCGCAAAGAAAATTTACAAAAGTAAATATAAACAAAAAAGCCTCAGATTTCTCTGAAGCTTTTGTCTTAGTAGCGGGAACAGGACTCGAACCTGTGACCTTCGGGTTATGAGCCCGACGAGCTGCCTACTGCTCTATCCCGCGATGTTTCGGGTGCAAAGATACGCCCATTTTTGAGAAAAACAACGAAAACTTTAAAAAATGTTTTATTTTCTGTATTGAGTTGATATGATTACCTTTGCAAAATAAATATTACGCAAATGTCACATAAAGCAGGTTTTGTAAACATCATCGGGAATCCAAACGTTGGAAAATCAACATTGATGAACGCCTTTGTTGGAGAAAGATTATCAATCATTACATCAAAAGCACAAACAACTCGTCATCGTATTCTTGGAATCGTAAATGGCGAAGATTTTCAACTTATACTTTCGGATACACCCGGGATCATCAAACCAGCTTATGAAATGCAGGAATCGATGATGAACTTCGTAAAATCGGCATTTGAAGATGCTGATATCTTAGTTTATATGGTCGAAATAGGGGAGCAGGACTTAAAAGACGAAGCTTTCTTTAATAAAATCATTCACGCTAAAATTCCGGTTTTGTTGTTGTTGAATAAAATCGACAATTCAAATCAAGAACAATTAGAAGAGCAAGTGGCGTTTTGGACAGCAAAAGTGCCAAACGCAGAAATTTTCCCAATCTCGGCTTTACAGAATTTCAACGTTCCAGAAGTTTTTACGAGAATTATCGATTTACTTCCAGAATCACCAGCTTATTATCCAAAAGATCAATTGACAGACAAACCGGAACGTTTCTTTGTAAACGAAACTATCCGTGAGAAAATCTTATTGAATTACAGCAAAGAGATTCCGTATGCGGTTGAAATAGTTACTGAAGAGTTTTTTGAAGACGAAAAAATTATCAGAATTCGTTCGATAATTATGGTAGAACGCGAAACTCAAAAAGGAATTATTATTGGACATAAAGGCGCGGCTTTGAAAAAAGTTGGAACAGACGCTCGTGCCGATTTAGAGAAATTCTTCGGAAAACAAATTCATATTGAATTGGTTGTAAAAGTGAATAAAAACTGGAGAAGTAACGCGAATATGTTGAAACGTTTTGGGTATAATCAATAAGAAAGGTTTGTTTTTATTTGTTTCAGGTTTCAAGTTTCAGGTTTTGGAACGTGAAACTTAAAACAAAATTTTCTTGTTACCTTGAAGCCTAGCCCTGATAGAAGTGGAAATCCTTTTGTGAGCTTCTTTAGCGAGCAAAAGATTGTAACGGATAGCAGGAAATAGCTCCTAAAAATGAATAGTTTTTATTTGTTTCAAGTTTCAAGTTTCAGGTTCCAACTTCGACGCTCCAAAACTTGAAACTTGAAACTTGAAACTTGAAACTTGAAACTTGAAACTTGAAACAAAAAAACAAAAAAACTCAGCAAATAAGTTAGATGGTGACTAAGCCATTTTTTTAACTACCTTTGCAAAAAATTTAAGGACAGTATTTTAGCTTATAAATTAATGGGTTTTGTTTAAAACAGAATCTGAAATCTATGATCTAAAATCTAAAATTCAAAAAAATGAATAACATTGTTGCGATAGTAGGAAGACCTAATGTAGGGAAATCAACCCTTTTTAATAGGCTGATACAAAGAAGAGAAGCTATTGTAGATTCTGTATCTGGGGTTACCCGTGATAGAAACTATGGTAAAAGCGAGTGGAACGGAAAAGAGTTTTCTGTAATTGATACTGGAGGATATGTTCGCGGAAGTGATGACGTATTTGAAGGAGAAATCCGCAAACAAGTAGAATTAGCCATCGACGAAGCCGATGTTATTATATTTGTAGTTGATGTTGAAGAAGGTATTACACCAATGGATGATGTTGTTGCACGCTTATTGCGTAAAGTAACAAAACCAGTTTTATTGGCTGTAAACAAGGTTGATAACGCAATGCGTGAGAAAGATGCAATTGAGTTTTATAACCTTGGTTTAGGTGAATATTTCACATTTGCAAGTATTTCAGGTAGTGGAACAGGAGATTTATTAGATGCTTTAATCGAATCTTTTCCGGTAAAACCAGAACCAGTTCAAGAAGCAGTTGTTTTGCCTCGTTTTGCAGTAGTTGGTCGCCCAAATGCAGGAAAATCAAGCTTTATTAATGCATTAATTGGTCAAGATCGTTTTATGGTAACGGATATTGCAGGTACGACTCGTGATGCAATTGATACAAAATTTGACCGTTTTGGTTTTGAATTTAACTTGGTTGATACAGCGGGAATTCGTCGTAAAGCAAAAGTTAAAGAAGATTTAGAATTTTATTCTGTAATGCGTTCCGTTCGTGCAATTGAGCATGCAGATATTTGTATATTGGTTATCGACGCAACCCGCGGATTTGAAGGGCAGGATCAGAGTATTTTCTGGCTGGCTGAGAAAAACCGTAAAGGTGTTGTAATCTTGGTAAACAAATGGGATTTAGTTGAAAAAGATACTATGTCTACACGTGATTACGAAGAGAAAATCAAAAAAGAATTAATGCCTTTTACAGATGTGCCAATTTTGTTTGTTTCGGCTTTAACGAAACAACGTTTGTTGAAAGCATTGGAAGCTACAGTTCAGGTTTTTGAAAATAGAAAACAAAGAATCCCTACTTCAAAATTCAACGAATTTATGTTGAAAGTGATCGAGGCTTATCCACCGCCGGCAACAAAAGGAAAATATGTGAAGATTAAATATTGTATGCAATTACCAACGCTAACGCCTCAGTTTGTGTTTTTTGCTAATATGCCACAATACGTTAAAGAACCATATAAAAGATATCTTGAAAATAAAATTAGAGAAAATTGGGATTTCGCAGGAGTGCCAATAGATATTTATATCAGAGAGAAATAGATTTTTAGGAATCTTTAGAATAAAAAAAAGCAACATTTCAAAATTCGAAATGTTGCTTTTTTAGTTTAAATGGTTTTCTATATTTCAATCTTATCGTAGAAAAAAAGCTGTTCCAATGGTGTACCGCCATTAGGATCTCCATAATCTCCATCGTGTTTTCTGGTAGATGAATAGAGTTTTACGATGTAAGTACAACGATCAAGAGCTGGCGGATTATTAAGTTGCGAACCGTTACTCATTCTTTCGTCATCAGTCGTAGAAATTATAGCGTCTGAAATAAATCTTTGAGAATCAATAGGATCACTATTTTTTCTTATAGTTAATGAACAAGAAGAAAGATATGGATGATACAAGGTATATTTAGCATGTATCGTTCCTTTAATTGGAGTACAAAGTGTACTTTCTTCTAATTCTTTTATAGACAATTTTCTATATATAGGATTGTTGTTCATAATAACCGAGTTCAATATTTTTCCGCCTGATATAGATCCAAATTGATTGGCTGGTTTGTTTTTTACTTCCCTGATTTCAAAACGAATTGCGAATTTTTCGATTCCAATTTTATTTGCTTCAGGAATGTCTTGTCCAGGATCAAAAATATCAGGAATATTTGCTGCGCTGGTTAGTGCAGCAGTATTCATACTAATAAGTGTGTCTTCTTCAATAATGTTATAAAGAGCTAAATCAGCAGCTGTTAAACCTGCATTTATCAATGCTCTTTCTATGGCGTGATTTACATCAAACCAGCCTTGTCCATCAAAATCACTTAGGTCACTGTACACAGTAATTTGATTATGGATTAAAGAAAAAACTTTGCGAATCAGTTTTGAAACAACACCAGGAGCAAACAAATTAGGATGCAATCCAACAATTTTTGTAAAACTTCCTTCAGGATGAATATTAATGACATCATCATTTGCAAATGTGGTATTACTCACAGAAAAGCGATATTCGATAGGGTACCCCGCTGTAGATTTTAAAGCGGCTTGTCCCGTTAAACGTATGGTTGAATATAAAACATGTTTTGCCGAACCTGCATAACCTTCAGCATCAAAATCACCAGAATCAGTTCCGAATGATGAACTAAAAGTGTTTCCAATTCCTGTCCACGCACTTGGAAAATCTGTACCATTTGGAGTAACATTTACCTCAGAACATAAATTGACACACAAACAATAGCCAACATTTTTGCGTGCATCTGCTTTAGTCTCGTCAACTAATTTTGTTCCAGCCAATTCTGCTTTAAAATAAACATCTGGACCACTTTGAAAAGAGAGAAAATTGGGATCTGTTTCTACATTTATCCACGGAGACAAAAAAGTCTTTTTAAAATCGGCTGAAGAATAATCAATTCTAAAATGTCCGTTTGCATCAGTAACTGCAGACCCTAAATTATCATCGGTAAGAAAATCGGCATCCATTGCAGTAACGTTTGCATTGGCAATAGGAGTATTTGTTTTACAGTTCATCAAATGGCCGCAAATAACCCACGCATCAAAAAAGTGACCTCTTATGTAACACCACCATTTATAGACTATGTCGTATTTCCATACGTAATTTGGGTTTTGTGCTTGCTGCTCTAGCTCATATTTCATTGACAAAGTGGTAAGGTGAAATTGCAGTATTCCATCTCTTTTTGGTATTGGAGGTTTTGGTGGAACAGTACCACAGATAAAATCAACATCTATGTCAGCCCCTATATATTGGTTTTCAACTTCAAATTCAAAATCTCCATTTTTATCAGTTGTTGCTCTGCCAATACGCAGTTTCTCTCTCTGTCCAGCTTCTTCTTTTGAAACCAGATGAAATGTTTCTTTTACGTTTGAAACTGCATTGGTCGAAGGAATTTCTTTTCTGTATGGGAGATAAAATAAAACTTCAACGTTGGATATAGCCTCAAGACAGTCTTCACATACATGTCCTCTTAAGGAACCTTTAAAAATATTTCTCATGATAAATTTGTTTAAAATTGCTTACTTTAATCAGTTTTCGGCTTCTCTGTCATACTCTTTTTTAGGATTTTCTGAGTTCTCCTTGTTTTTAGATTTCGAGATAACAAAGATTTTGTATTCTAACGAGAAAAAGATTCGGTTAAATACTGTTTTTTAGAGGGTGATTTTACCCTTTTTTAAATTTATTTAAGTGAAATTTAAATTATTGTAAGTCAGTAGTTTAAATTTAAATTTTGTATCTTTTTTTAAATTTAAAATGATGGAAAAAGGTTGTGGCACTTTTTTTGAAGAAATTAAAAAAATAAATGTAAAAACCACAATTAAACCTTTTGCGTTTTTTATAGTCTTACTATCCTAACTAACCGAATTTATGACCAAGTTTCACTATTTTTTATTGTTTTCGCTTTTTATTCTCACGGCAAATGCCCAAAACGACATTGTTGTTAAAGGAACTGTTGTCGACATTAATACGCAATTACCTTTAGAATTGGCAACGGTATATTTTACTACTGTTAAAGATTCTACTATTATAGAATATGCTACTACCGATAAAAACGGTGATTTTAGAATTAATATGAGAAAATATGATAAACCTGTTTTTATGAAGGTAAATCATATGGGATATCAAGTTTATTATGAAGAACAAAAAGCACTTATAGAAAGCAAAGATTTTGGAAAAGTATATTTACTTGAGAATGTAAACGCCTTAAATGAAGTAATTGTAAAAAGTGAAGCACCACCAATTACGATTAAAAAAGATACGCTGGAATTTAATGCAGCTTCTTATAAAGTCAGGCCTGACTCTAATGTTGAAACATTATTAAAACAATTGCCAGGTTTTGATGTTGATAATTCGGGGAAAGTTACGGTAAACGGTCGAGAGGTGACGCAGTTTTTGGTAAACGGAAAAACCTTTTTTGATAAAGACGGTGCAATTGCTTTGAAGAATTTACCTGCCGAGATTATCAAAAAAATACAGGTTTCAGATTTTAAAACAAAAAAAGAAGAACTTTCTAAACAAGAATCGACTTCAGATTATTCGAGTATAAATATCACGATTGACGAAAAGAAAAATAAAGGATTTTTTGGTAAAGTTATTGGAGGTTATGGCTCCGACGACCGTTACGAAACGAGTCTTATTATGAATTTCTTCAAGAATAAACAAAAAATCAGCGTCTTGGCTTCGTCTAATAATATCAACTCAACGGGATTTTCTCAAGATGAGGTTTTTGATAATATGGGCGGAGGAAGAAACAGCAAAGGAAATACGCAGAGTACGGGCGGAAAAGGAATCACACAGTCTAATCTTGCCGGAGTTAATTATTCTGATGATTGGACAAAAGAGTTAGCATTTATGAGCAGTTATAATTTTTCTAATTCAATTAATAATAACGATAGTAAATCAAATCAGTTAAGTTTTCTGCCTACAGGAAATATCGTGACTTCGGCCGATTCTAAATCGAGAAGTGAAAATACAGGAAACAATGTAAATTTTGAATTAGAATATAAAATTAACCCAACAACTCGCCTTGTTGTAGCGCCAAAATTGAGTGAATCTCGATCTAATAGTAATTCGACGTCATCTACTGCTTCTGAAGATGAAAGCGGGCAGGCTTTAAACGAAAGTACAGCGAAGTCTTCTAGCGAAAGTTCTAATACTAATTTCTCCAACAGCATTAACTTTAATAAAGCTTTTGAAAGGAAAGCGCGTAATTTTAGTTTGGTCTTTACAAACAATAATACAAGAAGTGATTCTAATGGATTTAACCTTTCTGAAACTATTTTTTATCAGGATAATAAACCAAACGACGAGAGAAATCAAAATAGTGTAAGTAAATCTGTTTCTGATGCTTATTCTGTTGATCTTGAATATACAGAGCCAATAACAGACTCATTGAGAGTACGATTTGGGACAGATATAGATTTGGCAAATTCATCAAATGACCAGAAAACATTTAATTATGATGCGGCTACAGATTCTTTTTCAGATTTGAATTTGTCTTTGTCAAATTATACGTCTTCAAAACAAAATTCGATTGCACCAAAAGTGGGTATTACACTTCAAAAAAATAAGTTTACGATTAATCTTAATTCTAAAACGGCTATTGTCGATTATGATAATCACTCTTTATATTTAAACAATGTTACAGATTTAAATAAAAGATATGCTTTGCCTTACGGAAATGCTCAAATTAGATACAGGTTTAGTCGATCTAAAAACCTGACCTTTAAATACGATTATTCAAACGCGCTTCCGTCTGCAGTTCAGTTAATGCCGGTTTTAAATTTGACAAATCCATTAAATACCGTGATTGGTAATCCAGACTTAAATCCTATTGAAAAAAACAGTGTTGCTTTAGATTTTAAAAACTTCGATTTCCGTACGCGTTCTGGGTATAGTTTATTTGCTAAAGCAGATTATTATAATAATGATGTTGTTTCAACTTCCATTTATGATGACAGCGGAAAAAGAACGACGACTTATGCTAATATATCTGGGACTTATATTGCTTCTGCTGGTGTCAACTGGAATCAATCTGTCAAAAAAGATGCGCATGTTTTAAGATATGGATTAGGATTAAACGGAAGTTATTCGTTTGATAAAGGATTTACAAATGCTGTTATTTACAACGCAAAAACAACAACACTTACACCAAAAGTATATTTAACGTACGAATACGGACAATTGCTTGTCATTTCGCCATCGTATAGCTTGGCTTATAATGAGGCAAAATATGAAAACTATTCTAGAGACGCGAGCTCTAATGTTGTCCACAAAATTAATTTGCAAACTACAACGTATTGGCCGGAAAATTTAATTTTTGGAAATGACTTCGGGTACAATTATAATTCAAATATTTCTGGAGATTTCAAAAAAGATTTCTATTTATGGAATACCAGTTTGTCTTATGGCTTTTTTGATAAAAAGATTTATGCTAAAGTAAAAGTATATGACATCTTAAATCAAAATCAAAGTGCTACAAGAACCATTTCGGCAACTTCTATTAGAGATGAAGAAAACACTGTTTTAAAACGTTACGTGATGTTTTCGTTATCGTATAAAATTGGAAATTTTGTTTCTAACGAAAAAGGAAATAAGAGAAGACAAAGAGATTAGACTTTAAAACGTTGTATGTTCCTATGTGCTAAAACAATTAGACAATAGGCTATTTTTTTGTTTTTCTATTAATACGATGATAAACAGTAAAACGGATAATATCACGATCGTAAAAATCGACACCGCTGGCGCGACGCTGAAAGTTTTTAAGATAACCCATTTCTAAACCTAGATTTGGGTTAAAATGATAACGCAAAGCAACATAAAAGCGGTTCTGATCGAAGGTGTTTTTCTTATTGTCTTTTCCAAAATTGAATAAAACTTCATCAGAAATAGTACCTTTTATACTCCGTTTGTCTTTTTCCCAAAGCGTAAACATCGATTGTAAACGGTATCTAAATCTAAAGGCAAAAGAATAATCATCGAGTAATTCTGTTTTAGTAAATTTCTCGATAAAACGTTCTTCGAGCTGAAAACGATTGTGAAAAGTTATTTTAGCAATATCATTTATCAAAGTAATATCCTGTTGAGAGCGATATTCTGGAACAGTAAATTCTGGATCTACATCAGGATTTTGAGTATTGACATTAAAATAAGCAAAACCACCGCCCAATTCTATATTTTTAGTTGCTCTATAACGCCCTTGTACGCGTACAACAAATAAATTTTCATGAATAGGATTTAGGAAACTTCGATTATCAAATTCAGAATGAAGCGCCCATTTTTCAGTTAAAGGAAAAATATTATAGTATCGAATCCAGGTTAAAGTCTGGTGATCGATATTTTTTTGAGCCTGTACAGATGTAATCGTTACAAAGATCAGAATAAAAAGTAATCTATAATATTTCATTCAGTAGTTATAAATTCAGGCTGCGAATTTATGCAAATGATATTGGTTTAATAGATTAGTCGTTGAATTTTAATTCTGTTTTAAAAAATATTTTGTGATTTGAATACCCTTTCGATATAAAAAACCGAGATACACTTTTAAAGCATATCTCGGTTTTTTTAATTGAAATTAACTAATTTGTTCTTATAAAGAGTATTTTAGTGTAACGCCATACGTTCTCTGATCTCCCAATACACCAGCATATTGTCCTGCATTTCCTCCAGCAGGAAGTAATTGTTCGTAATAATCTTTATTTAAAAGGTTACGTCCCCAGAAGTGTACAGATAAACCTTGAGTAGCACGGAAACCTAAACGCGCATTAAAAATAGCATAACCTTGTACCACTAAATATTTTGAAGCCGAAGGGCTAGAAGAGAATTCAGAACGAGCATAAGAATCAACTGCTACGAAAACTTTACCAGCATTGCCAAAGAATTTTGCTCTATCAGAAAGTTCACCTCCCAAAGATCCAGCCCATCTAGATGCGCCCGGTAAAGCAGTTCCTGATACATCTTTAAAAGATACAGGAGCACCAGTTTCTTCTAATGGAAGCGGTGCATTTGTAAATTTCACATACTTACCATCTGTATACGTTGCAGCCCCATTAATTGTTAAGTGTTCGCTAAATACAAAACTTGCATCTAGTTCAGCACCTCTTACACGTACTTTATCAGCATTAGCAAGGTAGCCACGGTTTACACCCAATTCTGCAGCTTGAACGTTTGTCTGAAAATCTTTAATATCGGTATTAAAGAAAGTCAAGTTGAATATTGAGTTTTTGAAAGGAGATGTTTTTACACCAATTTCATAATGATTTACTTTTTCTGGTTTAATTACCGCAAGATCTAATAACGGATTACCAGCAGCATCAGTTGGAAGTCCAGCTACATTTACACCAACTGGTTTGTAACTTTTAGCATACGTAGCATAAGCATTGATTTTATCAGAAGCTTTATACGATACTGTTATGTTTCCAGAAAAGTCTGTATTATCAGTATTTGATGTAAAAGCTTGATTTGAATATACTAATTTTTTTAAGGCAAGTAAAGCAGGATCAGTAGTTTGAAGACCTCCGTAAGTGGTACGGTTATAATCTGCATCTTTCTTATCATAGTTATATCTTAAACCTGGTAAAATATGTAAACGTTCTGTAATCGACCAGTCTAATTGTCCAAATACTGCAGCACTCGAAGATCTTATGCTGGCATCTGTTTTAATTCCGTATCCTTCAAAAAGACCTGGAGTTTTCCATAAATTACTTGTTGTACTTTGAGAAAATCTCCATTGAGCATTACCAGATTCTTCAGTACCATCTGTTTTTGAAGTTTGGTCGATAAAAAATACCCCCGCAACACCGCTCAATTTTGAGGTAAGCTGACCTGCATAACGTACTTCTTGTGTAATTTGTGTTTGTCTAGTTGGATTTTGAGATTTTGCTAATACTTGCAATCCTGTAAAATCTCTATCATTTGATGGATCCCAATTCCAAAAACGCCAAGCTGTAGTAGAAGTAAGTGTACCGCCACCAATTTTTGTGTCAATATTAAGCGAAACACCACCTAAATCTTGATTAGAACGCCAAGGAGTATCTTGATCAATTTTGCGGTCAAAAGCATTTAAGCTTGGTAGTTGATAATTTAAATCGGCAATAATAGCGTTAAACTGTCTGTAAGCAGCTCTTTGAGTAGGAGCAACGCCAGCAACAACCTGTGCATATCCGTCAGGACGCTGTGTTGTAATATCTGCGGCCAATATAATATTTGTATTTTCTGTTGGAGTAAAAAGCAATTGTCCTCTAATTCCTTGATTGTTTAAAGTATTTGTAGCTCTTCCTGTTGCAACATTATCAATTAATCCATCACGAGATGTACCAGAAAAAGATAAACGACCTGCAATTTTTTTGCTCAAAGCTCCAGTAACCGAAGCCTTAGCTTGTAGAAAAGAATAATTTCCGTAACTCACTTCAAAGTCTGCACCAGAAGTAAAACTTGGTTTACGAGTTGTAATATTAAAAGCTCCAGAAGTAGTGTTTTTACCAAACAAAGATCCTTGCGGGCCGCGTAATACTTCAATTTGCTCAACGTCAATAAAATCAAGAGTTGTAGCAGCCGGGCGTGCGTAATAAACACCATCAACATAAAAACCAACACCTGGATCAATACCATCATTAGTAAGACCAAAAGGAGAACCTAAACTTCTAATGTTGATACCTGTATTTCTTGGGTTTGAAGAATATAGTTGTACAGATGGAACTAATTCTTTAATTCTATTTACATTAAATGCTCCAGTTTGCTCTGCTTGTTTACCAGTAATTACCGAAACTGCAATTGGCACATCCTGAACTTTTTCAATTCGTCGTCTAGAAGAAACCACAACTTCTACAAGTTCGTTTTCTTCATTTAATAATATGGTTAATGGAGGCGCAGGTAAAGTAGTAACTTCAATTTCTGCTGTTTTATATCCTATGTACTGCACCAAAAGGGTTAGAGGAAGTTTTCCTTTAGTGTCTATCGAAAATTTTCCGCTTTGATCTGTAGTTGTGCTAGAAGTTGTTCCTTTTATAACAACATTAACGGCTTCTAACGGAATGTTTGTACTTGTTGTAACTGTACCTTCAACATTTTGAGCGTAAGTACTTGTAAAGGCTAGTAGTAATAGTAAACTTGTAAGTGATATTTTATATAGATTTTTCATTTTTATATTAAGTATATGTAATTAGTAGAATTTAAATTAAATTTTTTTACCAACACATACACATCATAAATGAATTGTTTCTCACGGTTGTGAATTGACTATTTTGATTTTTTTGCAAAAGATTCTTAGATACACCTGATTGTCTTGAATGTACTTTCATAAGGGTTAAAATTTTGTAAATGTTCGTTAGTTTTTTTGCAAACATACACATAAATTCTATAGATTTAGTAGGGATTATAAAATATTTTTTTATTTATTTACTAATGAAGCGATTGTGATGCCTTCCATTGCCTTTAAAGTTTTGTCTCTAATAAGCATTAAACCGTGACGCAGACTGCATTCAGACTCGGTTTTGCAATCGGAGCAAGGCTCGTAAAAATTTAAGGAAGCACAAGGTAAAAGTGCAATTGCACCGTCAAATAAACGATGAATTTCGGCCAAAGTAATCTCATTTTTGGATTTTATCAGATAATAACCGCCAAATTTTCCCTGCTTACTGCTCACAAAACGTCCACGTTTTAGATCTAATAAAATCTGTTCTAAAAACTTTTTAGGTATGTTGGCGCCATCAGCAATTTCTATCGTTCTAGAAATGTGATTTTCGTCTTGTTCTGCTAAATAAAGTAAGGCCTTAAGGGCGTATTTTGCTTTATGTGATAACATATGTTAATTTTTGTTAATATATTCAATTTAAAAATATTTATATAGTTTCTGTTAAACACCAGTTGACGGATGTGTAATACCTATCTATTTTATATTCAAAGCCATTTTTAATTTTTAATTTTACATCGTTAATGAAATTACGACGTTCATTTAAAATAACACCATGATTAAGAAACAAAACTGAATCAATCATATTTTGAATTTCTAATTTTTGGTTATCATCTTCTATATCCGTATTAGGTACAAAGCGATGGGTAATTTCATCATAGTCAAAATATTTTTCAGGAGTATACTCTTCTAAATCTGGTTTTAAATAAGGTACAATATCATTATTACATTTTCGACTATTTATAGTTGAGTCTATCATAAAAAAGTTTTCCCATAACCAATATTTTTCCTTTTTTTGATTAGGATCAAAATGTTCTAATTCACCACAATGATCAGTCCTTTTACAATTTTTTAAATTAGCAATTACATACCTATCATTTACCCAATTTTTTGAATCATATAATTCCTCAACACAAATATATTTTTCAGTATAGGCACAAACGCCTTCTTGGCATTTATATAAATTCATAACAACGTCGTCGTAATAAGTTCTTGACAATGGGTGTTTAATATTATTTGCTTCCAAATCTGTTACCCAATCCTTATATTTTTTAGACAATATATTTGGTGAGTTTTTATTTATTTTCCGCATTTATTAATTCCATTTTGAAAGTTCATTTGATAAAATTTCAATTTTTTTAAGTATGTCTATTTCTTCTTCACTTTTTTCCTTTGTATTATTTTTTTTTTGAATTTTTTGAATTTTAATATTTAAAGTTGCTAATTCATTAAGTTTTAAGCGTCTTTCCATCGAACCATCATCTTGTAAATCGAAAACTCTTTGTAGAATGTCATCCCATCGCATTAGTTTTGGATTTAATTTATAATTATTAATGTGGTTCTCACCTTCATAATATTCTTCTCTAAAGATTTTTCCATCTTTGTTAAATTTCAATTCAACTATTTCCCAAGGTTCAAAATTTGAAGCTATTATTGGAGAATGTGTTGAATAAAAAAATTGACAATTCTTCGTTAAAGAATAATAATAATCAGTTATAATTCGTTGTAAATCAGGGTAAAGGGATCTTTCAGGTTCGTCGAATAAAATTATTGTATTTTTAGGTTCTAAAAGATATAACGGTAATGCGCTTAGTATTACTTGCTTTGTTCCTGTACTCCATAAATCATGTGGAATTTCATTTTGATTATAATCTTCAATTTTAATAAATCCAATATCGTTTTTGGTTTTAAAATCAATTTCGGTTTTAATTCTAATCTTAAAATTTTCCAATAATTTATTTAAACAATTATCAGCTACATCAACAATTGGATTGAATTCGTTTTTTTTCCAATTTTCAAGTTCTTTTAGTGCTTTTTGAATTATATTTAAATCATTTGATGATTGCTCTACTGTTTTAGAAATATTTTGTCTTATTGCAATTTCTTGTTCTTGATATTTTTGAATTTTTTCGAGTATTAAATTCCAAACGGAAGACACTTTGTCTTTGCTGAAATCAATTATTTCTTTATCGTGAATATTTTTATCTACTTCTATATCTAAATTATAATTTAAATTTGCAGGAAAATATATTAATTTAGATGATAAATTATTTTCCCATTTTTCATCGTAATAATTTAAAACTTCTTTTCGGTCACATTTTTGATTATTGATTTTTGGATTTGCCCATACCCAAGAATATAGTTCGTCATTTTTAATTTCTATGTCAATAGAATATTCATTAAGTAAACCAAAAACAACTTCCATTGTAATTTCATCTGATACAGAATTAATACCGCTTTTTGTAATTAAATTAGTGTCATAATCATATAAAAATTTTGGAATCAATTCCAATAAGGTAGTTTTTCCAGAACCACTTTGCCCTATAAAACATACTTTATCTAATGGTTGGCCTTCTTTTGTATGACCTTTTGGGTAAGTAATATCTAAAGTAAAATCTTTAAATTGATGAAAATCTTTAATATGTATTTTTTTTATTTTCATTATTTAATATTTATAATGTTTTTAAAATTAAATTTCTACCAGCTTCCGCTAGAACCACCGCCAGAGAAACCTCCACCGCCAAATCCGCCTCCGAAGCCACCGCCTCCTCCGCCAAATCCGCCGCCAGAAGACCCGCCAAAGCCTCCAAAACCACCACCGCTGCTACGTCCTAAATTACTTAGAATAATAGCATCGAGCAGGCTTGGACCGCCGCCACTATTGCCAGAATTTCCTCCACCGCCTCTTTTATTTCGAGACAGTAAAATTAATACAATTACCACAATAACAATAAACGGGAAAATAGGAAAATCTTTTCCTTTATTTTGTTTGCGTTCGCCTTTATATTTTCCTTTAAAAACATCAAAAAGAGCATCAGTTCCTTTATCAAGTCCGTTGTAATAACTTCCAGCTTTAAATTCTGGAATTATAATATTTCTAATGATTTCGCCACCAATACCAGCAGTTAAACGATCTTCTAAACCGTACCCTGGATTAATAGCAATCTTTCTTTCTTTTTTGGCAAGTAAAATAATAACACCATTGTCATCTTTTGCAGTTCCTCCAACTCCCCATTTCTGACCCCAATTTGTAGCAAGCATGTTTACATCTTCATTTTGTAAACTTTCTACCGTAATCACTACAATTTGAGTTGTAGTAGAATCAGAATAACGAACTAGTTTTTCTTCTAACTGCGTTTTTTCAGAAGCACTTAATACATTGGCATAATCGTAAACAGAAGTTTGAAAACTTGGTTTTTCTGGAATTGTATATTGAGCAAAAATACTATTACAGATAAAAAACGTTAGTAACAAGAAGGTCAATTGAAAAATTCCTTTGGAATTTGATGTTTTATTTTTGGAAATTTTCATTGTTTATCCTTTTGAGATTTCGTTTGATAATTCGTTAGTATCGTCAGCCGACCACGGAAAATATTTTTTTAATTGTTGTCCAGCACTTAAAATACCGTCAACAATACCTTGTTTAAAGTTTCCAGATCTAAATTGAGCTGTCATAATATCTTTGGTAGAATCCCAAAAATCAGAAGCAACAAGATCATTAATACCTTTATCACCACAAATAGCAAAAGTTTTATCTGCTACTGCAAAGTAAAATAAAACACCATTTTGCAATTGGGTTTCATTCATTTTTAATTCATAAAAAACTTCTAAAGCCCTATCAAAAGGAACTTTAGAAGTTGTTTTTTCTATATGTACTCTAATTTCGCCAGAAGTGTTTTCTTCAGCCACACGAATAGCTTCAACAATTTCTTGTTCTTCTTCTTTGGTTAAAAAATCTTCTACTTTTGACATTGGAGTTATTTTAGATATTAGATTTTTAGATATTAGATTTTTAGATATTAGATTTTAGACTAAATCTTAGATGCTAAGAAGTCTAACAATCTGATAATCTAATTTAGAATTTTACTTCAACTGGTTTATCTGCACCTGTTGATGCTTCAAAATAAGGTTTTTCTTTGTATTGACCTAGGAACCAATTATTTGGAATTGCTAAGATATATCCGTTATATTCTTGAACAGATTCGTTGAAACGAGTTCTTGCAGTCAAAATTTGATTTTCTGTACTAGCCAGTTCATCTTGTAATTTTAAGAAATTTTCGTTTGCTTTCAATGTAGGATATTGTTCTACAGAAACTAATAATTTTGATAAAGATGAAGTTACACCGCTTTGAGCTTGATTAAATTGAGCTAATTGTTCTGGTGTTACATTGCTAGGATCTATCGTTACAGAAGTAGCTTTAGCACGAGCCTCAATTACAGCAGTAAGTGTTGATTTTTCAAAATCGGCTGCACCTTTTACAGTATTTACTAAATTTCCAATAAGGTCATTACGTCTTTGGTAAGCAGTTTGTACATTTCCCCACTCTTTGTTAACAGCTTGATTGTATTTTAATCCATTGTTTTTAATTCCAATTGACCAAAAAGCGATGATAGCAATTAGTACTACAATAATTCCTACGGGGATTAACCATTTTTTCATATTTGTTTAAATTTAAGTTGGTTTCTAATTTTTGAGATTATGCTATAATTCGTTTTTAATTTCGTTTAATTGTGTTTTTATGGTCTCTAATTTACGTATTATTTCGAATTTATCTAAAGTTTTCTTTTGACCTTCTTTTAAATGTGTTTTGGCACCGTCCAGCGTAAAACCTCTTTCTTTAACCAAGTGATAAATTAATTGTAAATTAGTAATATCATCTGGAGTAAACATTCTGTTGCCTTTGGCGTTTTTTTTAGGTTTTAGAATATCAAATTCGCTGTCCCAAAACCGAATCAATGATGCATTGACATTAAAAGCTTTGGCAACTTCGCCAATACTGTAATATCTTTTATCTTTTGAAAGCTCAATATGCATGTTTTGTGTTTTTCTTATTCTATTTTTACTTCAAAAATAATACTTTTTGCAGTATTAATCTAATGATTGGTTTTCTTGGTTTGCCAAATGCGATATAGCAACATATTCTGCAGCCGAAATATTTCCGTAATAAAAATTCAGCGGATTCACGACTTTTCCGTCTTTATGTACTTCGTAATGGCAATGTGGTCCTTCAGATCTTCCTGTGCTTCCTACATAACCAATAACGTCACCTCTTTTGACATGTTGTCCGGGTCTGCAGTTGTATTTGCTCAAATGCGCATACAAACTTTCGTATCCAAAACCATGCCTGATCACAACATGATTTCCAAACCCTGACGCAGCGGCATCTGCTCTGTCAACAACGCCATCACCAGTAGCGTAAACAGGAGTACCCGTATTGGCAGTAAAATCCATTCCGTTATGCATTTTTCGCACTTTCGTGAAAGGATCAGTTCTGTACCCAAATCCAGAAGCCATACGTTTTAAATTTTCATTTCTAACGGGCTGAATCGCCGGAATTGCCAATAATAGATTTTCTTTTGTACTTGCCAGTTTCAAAATTTCATCCAATGATTTAGATTGAATGGCTAGTTCTTTAGAGATTCTGTCAATTCGTTTAGTCGTATTTAATACTAATTGAGAATTATTGTAACCTTCTAGGTTTTTATATCTTTTGGGATCTTTAAAACCTGCTTTTCGTATAGAATCTGGAATTTCAGATTTATTAAAATAAACCCTGTATATATTATTATCTCGATCTTCTAATGCTTCGGCAACATCATCAATTTCATCCATTTTTTTATTTAAAATAGAATACTGCAATTTCAAATTCTCAATTTCACGTGTTTGCAAACGATCTTTTGGAGTCTCAAAGTAAGGAGTGTTAATTAAAAGAATAAAAACTAAAAAACCGAAAAGTGCCGAGGCTAACAAAAACAGTAGTGCATACACTAATTTTGCCCTTTTTCTGGTTTTTATTTTCGTATAAGCCAGATTTTCTGAGTCGTAATAATATTTTACTTTCGCCATATTTTAAAATACGCTATTTTTGCAGCTTATAAAATAAGTCAGACGAATAAAACTGTAAAATGTTTCAAAAGTTCGACGCTTTTTTTATAAGAATTAATGATTAGATATTGGGGCTATTTTATCATTAGATAATGCGCAAAGTAGACAATTTATTGTTTATAATATAAGTTTTTTTTGGTTCATTTTAAAAACTTAACGTAATTATCAAATGAAACAATTATCTAATTGTCTAATTTTCAAATTAACACATTAAATTGACACATTTTCTAATTAAAATATGAAATCACAAGACGTACGTAAACAATTTTTAGACTTTTTTAAGAGCAACGGACACTTAATTGTTCCATCTGCTCCAATCGTGCTTAAAGACGATCCAACTTTAATGTTTAACAACTCGGGAATGGCCCAGTTTAAAGAATATTTTTTAGGAAACGGTACGCCAAAAAGTAAAAGAATAGCCGATACGCAAAAATGTCTTCGTGTTTCAGGAAAACATAATGATCTTGAAGATGTAGGTTTTGATACTTACCATCATACAATGTTCGAAATGCTTGGTAACTGGTCTTTTGGTGATTATTTCAAAAAAGAAGCAATCAATTGGGCTTGGCAGCTTTTGACGGAAGTGTATAAAATTCCAAAAGAAAATCTTTATGTTTCCGTTTTTGAGGGAAGCAAAGAAGACAATGTTCCGTTTGATCAAGAAGCTTGGGATATCTGGAAAACCTTAATCGATGAAGACCGAATTATTCTTGGAAACAAAAAAGATAATTTCTGGGAAATGGGCGATCAAGGACCTTGTGGACCTTGTTCTGAAATTCACGTTGATTTACGTTCTGATGCTGAAAAAGCATTAAAGTCTGGAAAAGAAGAAGTAAACAACGATCATCCGCAAGTAGTTGAAATCTGGAATAATGTATTCATGGAATTCAACCGTAAAGCTGACGGATCTCTGGAAAAACTTCCTGCGCAGCACGTTGATACCGGAATGGGATTTGAGCGTTTGTGTATGGCTTTACAAGGAAAAACATCAAATTATGATACCGATGTTTTTACACCGCTTATCGAGAAAGTAGAACAAATTACAGGTTTAAAATATACACCGAATGATGTCACTCTGAGCGGAGTCGAAGAGAGCGAAGAACAAAATAAAACCAATATTGCAATTCGTGTTGTTGTAGATCACGTTCGTGCGGTTGCATTTGCAATTGCCGATGGACAATTACCATCAAACACTGGAGCAGGTTATGTAATACGTAGAATTTTGCGTCGTGCAATTCGTTACGGATTTACTTTCTTGGGAACAAAAGAACCTTTTATCAATAAATTGGTAGAAGTTTTAGCAAATCAAATGGGAGAATTTTTCCCAGAAATTAAATCGCAGCAGCAATTTGTAACGAATGTTATTCGCGAAGAAGAAACTTCTTTTTTAAGAACTTTAGATCAGGGTTTACAATTGTTAGATAATGTAATTGCACAAACCAAAGGCAATGAAGTTTCAGGAGCAAAGGCTTTTGAATTATACGATACTTTTGGTTTTCCTAAAGATTTGACAGCTTTGATTTTGAAAGAAAAAAAGATGTCTTTCAATGAAGTAGAATTTGAAGAAAAATTACAAGAACAAAAAACACGTTCTCGTGCAGCATCTGAAGTTTCGACAGAAGATTGGTCTGTTTTAATTCCTGGAAATGTTGAAACATTTGTAGGTTACGATAAAGTTGAGAATGAGGTGAAAATCACTAGAATTCGTAAAGTTGACAGTAAAAAAGATGGTATTTTGTACCAAATCGTTTTAGACAACACGCCATTTTATCCAGAAGGCGGAGGACAAGTAGGAGATAAAGGAACGTTGGTTTCTGCAAACGAAACGATCGAAATCATCGATACAAAAAAAGAAAACAACTTAATTCTGCATTTTGCAAAACAATTACCAGAAAATATTGAAGCTGGTTTTGTTGCAAAAGTAAATACCGATTTAAGAGGTTCAACTTCTAAAAATCACTCTGCTACGCACTTAATGCATTTGGCTTTGAGAAACCTTCTTGGAACTCACGTTGAGCAAAAAGGGTCATTGGTAAACCCAAATTATTTACGTTTTGACTTTTCGCATTTTTCTAAAGTTTCAGAGGAAGAATTACGTCAGGTTGAAGCAAGTGTAAATGCACAGATTGAAGCACAATTAAATTTGGTAGAACATAGAAACATTCCAATTAAAGAAGCATTAGATAAAGGTGCAATGGCTTTATTTGGAGAGAAATATGGAGATAATGTTCGTATGATTGAATTTGGAGATAGTAAAGAACTTTGCGGTGGAATTCACGTGAAAAACACAGCAGAAATCTGGCATTTCAAAATTATTTCTGAAGGAGCTGTAGCTGCCGGAATTCGTCGTATTGAAGCGATTACTGGTGATGCAGTAAAAGATTTCTATCAAAATCAAGAGAATACTTTATCTGAAATAAAAGAAACATTAAAAAATCCTCAAGACACTATTAAAGCAGTAGTTTCTTTACAGGAAGATAATGCAAAACTGAAAAAACAAATTGAGCAATTACTAAAAGAAAAAGTTGGTGCACTAAAAGCTACTCTTGAAAAAGATTTCCAAGAAGTAAACGGCGTAAATTTCCTTGCAAAACAAGTAGATTTAAGCATGGCATCGACAAAAGATTTGGCTTCGGCATTAGGAAGCTCAAAAGCAGATTCTTTTGTGTTTTTAGCTTCTATTGAAGATGGACAACCAAACATTCACTGTTATATCGCTAAAGAATTAGTAGCAAGCAAAGGCTTAAATGCAAATGCTGTGATTAAAGAATTAGGAAAATATATTGAAGGAAATGGAGGAGGACAGCCTTTCTTCGCTTCTGGAAAAGGTAAAAATGCAAATGGAATTTCGGAGGCTTTGGTTAAAGCAGTTGAGTTTTTGAAGTAAATTTTTTTAATCTCGCAAAGACGCAGAGTCGCAAAGTTTTTTTTAGCTTTGCGACTTTTTTTTGTTCTTAAATTAGTTGCTTATTGATGTGTTTTTAATCTCGCAAAGACGCAGAGTCGTAAAGTTTTTTATTCTTTATGTTTTTATTATTTTAATTATTTGTAAGTTTATTCTTTAATTAAAAAAGAATGACTGAAAATGAAATTTCAGCTATCGTGGTTGATGTCTGTTATAAAATTCATGTAAAATTGGGACCTGGATTGCTAGAATCGGTATATGAAGCTATTTTGTATCATGAGTTAACAAAAAGAGGATTATTTGTAGAAAGGCAAAAACCACTTCCAGTTATTTGGGATCAAATAAATTTGGATATAGGTTTTAGAGCCGATTTAATAGTGGAAAATAAAGTGATTTTAGAAATCAAATCAATTGAACAACTTACAGATATACATGCAAAACAAGTTTTGACTTACCTGAAAATTACCAAAATGAAATTAGGTCTGCTAATAAATTTTAATGTTCCAATAATTAAGCTTGGAATTAAAAGAGTAGTCTCAAATCTATGATGCGATTGACTTTAAAACCTTAAAAACAAAAAGTCGCAAAGCCTTAAAAATAAAAACTTTGCGACTCTGTGTCTTTGCGAGATTAAAAAAAGATGATTATTTTCTCTCCCCGATTTGCTGGCGCCACATAGCGTAATAAAGACCTTTCTCAGCAATTAAATCATCGTGTTTACCTTGCTCGATAATTTTACCTTGTTCAAGAACAAATATTTTATCAGCGTGCATTACAGTAGACAATCGGTGAGCGATAAGAACCGTGATTCTGTTTTTGTCTGAGATATTTCTAATAGTAGCATTAATTTCTTCTTCGGTAATAGAATCCAGAGCAGAAGTAGCTTCATCAAAAATCAATAAATTCGGATTTCTTAAAATAGCTCTTGCAATAGACAAACGTTGTTTTTCTCCACCCGAAACTTTAATACCTCCTTCACCAATTGTAGTGTTTAATCCATCTTCGGCACGTTTTAGCAGTTTTTCACAACTAGCTCTTTTTAGGGCGTCATATATCTCTTCGTCTGTAGCATTTGGTTTCACAAACAATAAATTCTCGCGAATTGTTCCAGAAAATAATTGAGCATCCTGTGTCACAAAACCTAATTGTTTTCTTAAATCGAGCAAATCAATTTCTGTAGAATCAATGTTGTTATAAAGCACATGACCTTCGGCAGGAGTATATAATCCGACAAGTAATTTTACCAAGGTTGTTTTTCCAGAACCAGACGGACCAACAAAAGCAATGGTTTCGCCTTGTTTAATGTCAAAATTAATATTTTCTACTGCTTTAAATTTTGCTGTTTTATGCTGGAAACTAACATTAGAAAAAAGCAAAGATTGAATTGCACCAACATGTTTTGGATTTTTTGGACGGAATTCTTTCGGAGCGCTTAATAAAACTTTGAAATTTTCCATTGAAACTTTTGTTTCGTTAAGAGCAATAATAAAATTACCTAGTTCTTGTAAAGGTCCAAAAATGAAAAAAGTAAAGAATACCATTGTCAATAAATCACCCACAATAATTTTTCCTCCAAACAAGAAATAATATAAAGTGAAAACCACACAAGTTCTTAAAAAGTGAACTGTTGTACCTTGAATAAAACTTAAACTTCTAATGAAGCGGATTTTTTCTAATTCAAGATGCAGAATTTTAAAAGTATTTAAATTCAAACGTTTCTCTTCTTGATACGTTAAACCAAGACTTTTTACAAGTTCAATGTTTCTTAAACTTTCAGTTGTAGAACCCGCCAGAGCATTGGTTTGATTAACGATTTTTTTAGAAACAATTTTGATCTTTTTACCCAAATACGAACTTACCAAAGCAATAATAGGAGCTGTAACTAGAAATATAAGCGAAATGCGATAATCAATTCGAGAAACATAGAGGATTACAAATATGAATCCGATGATCGTTTGAAAAATTAAAGAAATCGAAAGCGTAATTAATTTTTCAGAATCAGATCTTACTTTAGTTAATTTACTTAAAGTTTCACCGCTTCGCTGATCTTCAAATTCTGCAAACGGTAAATCGAGTGATTTTTTAATACCATCCGTATACATTTGCGCACCTGTGCGCTGAATAACGATATTGGTGAAATAATCTTGAAAGTTTTTGGTAATTCTGGAAATCATCGCAGCACCAAGCGAAAGTCCAAGCCAGAACGATAAAGATTTTATAAAACCAGTTGGATTTCCCGCATATTTATGGAGTCCAACCCCGCAGTCCTGCATTAATTTACCCGTAATAATGGAGTCAGATAAGCTGAAACAAATGTTTATAGAAGCCATAATCAACGCAAAAAGCAATAGCATTTTATGTTTGATTATATAAGAATATAGTAATTTCATATTTAAGTTTAAAATTATAGAGATGCAAAAGTAGTGAATAGATAGACTTGGTAAATCTAATTTTAGTTATTAAAAATTTAAATTTTACAAAAAAGATTATTATTAAAAAGGAAGTAAAAAAAATCCTAATATTAATCTATAAAGTAATGAAGATTTTTTGAAAAGTAAGAATAATTTTACCGCTGTTTTATGTAAGACAAAACTTTATTTTAAGATTTTCGAAGTTAAAATAAGTAATATAATTTACTTACAGGTTTGTTTTTTAATAAGTTAAAAGTTAAAAAAGTAAAACAGCAACTAGTGTTAGAGTATTTGATGTTTTTTACTGTTAAAAAACGTTAATTTTTATTGGGTTTTTGATTTTGGTTTGTAATATATTTACAAATAATTATAATTTTAAATACCACAAATGAAAAAAATTTTATGCCTTTTCAGTGCCTTAACTTTGGTGCTAATGTCTTCTTGTTCTGGTGATGATAATACGCCAGATGTTGCATCTGAAACATTATTACCAAAAAAAATTGTTGAAACATCTGTTGAAAATGGACAATCAGGAAGTACTACTTATACCTTAACTTATGATGGAAATAAATTGAAAGAAATTTCACTTAGTGATGCTTCTAGATCTGTTTATACGTACACTGGAGATGTTATTACTAAGGTTGAATTATACTACTCAGGAGTTTTGCAGTCTACAGATGTTTATGCATACGAAAACGGAAAAGTAAGTTCTAGAATTACGACTAAAGCTTTTAATGCAACTTCTCAGCAAAAATTGACTTTTGTTTATAATACAAACGGAACAATTAATGTAAATGAGTCTGAAATCATCAACAAACAAGAAATTAAATACGATACAACTACTCTTTACACTTTCGTGAATGGAAATATGGTTTCTTCAGAATATATCAATGGAGAAAGAGATAAAATCACAAGTACATTTGATGATAAGAAAAGTCCTTTTACTAATGTAACTGGTGTAAAACTTTTGTTAGATCTAGATAATAACTTTGATTTTGCTTCAGTAAACAATACATTGACTAACACTACTGTAAGTTATGATAATGCTGGAAAAGTTATACAAACAGTAACTGAATCTAATACAAATAAATACAATGCAAATAGTTTTCTTACTGAGGCATTTGCTGGAGATACTAAAAACTCTGAAAAAATTGAGATTACTTACTAGTAATTTTTAAAAAATAAAATAGAATCCCCAATAATCAATAATTGATTTTGGGGATTTTTTTTTGGGGTTGTAAGATATTTTTAAACTGTTATTTTCAATCTCCTGATGACCATTTTACGACCTCATTATATAAAAGTACAAGATTTCCATCATCTTGCAGTTGTAGTTTTGCTCCAGGATATTGGGCAGTGTTGCTACTCCAAATTGTGTTTACAATACTGCCTGCAGCGCTGGATCGACTTCCTTTAAGCACAAAATTACCGTTTGATTCTAAGGTACAGTTAGATTTGTATCTATAGGCAAATTGTCCAGCTTCCCACTTTATTGTATTATTGATTTCATCATAAATATATAGCAGACCATTATCAAAAAGTAATCGATAATTACCATTAGGCGATCGTATAGCAAGAGTCCAGGGAATTAAATCAATTCTTTCTCCAGATGCTATAATTGATCTTATTGGAAACGGATACCACATATTTATTGACTTCATATCAATCGTAGACAAAACACTCATTTCATTTACACCAACTCCATTAGTTGTAAGAGATGCAGGAACATAATAATGCATTATCGACAGAGGATCATATTGGCTGTAATTGCTAGAATTACTTTTTTCGATAACATAAGCATCCACTTCTTCTTTAGACCATCCCATTAAATCCTCATAATACGCGTAAACCTTAGGTAAATTCCATTTAATAGTTGATGCAGGATTTATGGTTTCATGATATAATCCTAGTGCATGTCCAAACTCATGAAGCACTTTTCTACTAACAGAAGATTCCTCACCAGTCAAAGGACCTAAACGCATAGATTGATGATCTGATACGCCGTAAACAGATAGCATTCCTAATTCTGACCAAGCGCCGGGTTTACCAACATTAAAACCAATTCTTATATCGGCATATTCATCTTTAGATACATATTCAAATTTAAGATTGGCGTAATTGGTCCATATGCTGGCAAATCGTTTCACTTTTTCTTGAGCAGCTGTATCGCCATCTAAAAATTTTATTTTAATAGTTTGACCCGTTTGCCATCTCGGCCAGTCAATGATTGCTGCATCAGGTTTTGTAGTAAGGTTACTGGATGCATTTATAAAATCAAATGTGCACATGTCTATTTGTTCAGTAGTAGAATCGATTAAATCTTCTTTCTGATCGCAGGATGATAACATTATTATTAAAACAATTAAAAGGCTTAATTTTTTCAAGAGTATTCATTTATAAATCATCTTGCAATTTACGCAACAAAAGATTCTCTTTCTTATTTGATTTAGCAATATGTCTTATAATGATGTAAAAATGTCTTATAAAGGCAATTGTGATTTGTTAGAACATTGTTTTTTTACAAATTAATTTTGTAAGTCAAATATTATGAAAAAGGAGTTTGTTTGTTTTTTATCTGCTTTCCTATTTATTTTAAGTTCTTGTTCTAATGATATTCAAGAAAATTCTAAAGTGAATTTAATTTTACCAAAGACAATAAAATATATTAATATAGAGAAACCTTCTGAAAGTTTGATTAGTGCAATTACTTACGATGGAAATAAAATTGTTAGTATTAAAGATAAAAAGGAAAGAACTGATTTTATTTATGAAAACAATAGAATAGTTAAACAAATAAAATATAAGCTAGACGGAGAAAAGGAGACTAAACATAAAGAAACTTCGTATAATTATTTAGATAATAAATTATATATAGTAGAGACATTTGTGAATTATAAGAAAACTAAATATATCTATAAATATATTGAGGATAACACAATTAGGAAAGAAATATATGATTTTGATAATGATACAGGAAAAGAGTCTATAAGTGCAAAAAATGAAATCTTTACATTTATTAATGGCAATATAACAAAATCAGTTTATGATTGGGGTTACATAAATCTTATTAGTAATAGTTTTTATCAATACGACACTAACAATAACGTATTTAAAAATATTTTAGGCTTAAATTTATTATTAGATCAAGCAGATTTTGGCTCTGAAATAAATATTTCTTCAGCAAATAATATGAAAAGGCATGTTGTAGCGATGGAACATGGACCAGAAATTGCTTCGGAACCCTATGCTGATAATTTAGAATACGTATATAATAGTAAAGGTTATCCAATTAGAAAAACAACTTATGATTATGCTGGAAGAGAAACGGAGATAATTGAATACACATATTAATAAGCAAAATTTATTTTAGAAAAAACTGACAATCACTTGTCGGTTTTTTTATTTCTAAAAAAAGTCGAAATTTACACAAAAACATAAACAATGCAATTCAGAACTCAAGTCCCAATTTCGCCAAGTAATAATCAAATAGATTACAATTCTAAAATTGTTTCTTTAGGTTCTTGTTTTGCAGTAAATATGGCCGAGAAACTCGATTATTTTAAATTTGATAATAGCTGTAATCCGTTTGGGATAATCTTTAATCCAGTTTCGATTGAGCGAATAATTAAAAGAGTGGTTGAGCAGGAATTATTTACAGAAAAAGATGTTTTTTTTCATAATGAACAATGGCATTGTTATGAAGTTCATTCAGAATTATCACATTCAGATAAAGAAGAATTTCTCAATAAATTGAATTTATTGGTAAAGGAATTTCATTATCAAATTATCAAATTTTCTCATTTAATTATTACCTACGGAACTTCGTGGATTTACAGAAATAACGAAAGCCAAGAAATTGTCGCGAATTGCCATAAAGTACCTCAAAAGCAGTTTTTAAAAGAATTATTATCGGTTGAAGTAATTGAGAAAAGCATTCAAAATACAATCAATTTAATTCAAACAATAAATCCAAACGCACAGTTTATTTTTACCGTTTCGCCCGTGCGCCATATCAAAGATGGTTTTGTAGAAAATCAATTAAGTAAATCACATTTATTTACGGCACTTCATCAAGTTTTAAAAACTCATAATTCACAACTCATAACTCATAACTATTTTCCATCGTACGAAATCATGATGGACGAACTTCGTGATTATCGTTTTTACAACGAAGATATGCTGCATCCAAACCAAGTTGCGATCGATTACATTTGGAAATGTTTCAGCGAAAATTTCATTACAGAAAATAGTATTTCAACAATGAAAGAAGTTGCCGAAATTCAGAAAGGATTAACCCACCGAAGTTTTAATCCAGAATCAGAACAGCATAAAGCTTTTTTGTCGAAACTACATCAAAAAAGAACTATTTTAGAGCAAAAATGGTCTCATATTAAGTTTTAAATCATCATTTATCAGTAAAATTTTAGAATAATTGCGCGTAATTGTGTAAATTGTTGAGGTATATTTTTTACAAATTTGTAAATTGTATAAGACAACAATTTTAGCAACGCATTCTTCTAAACGTGTTTTATTGACGCATGAATAAAAAAACAATTCATTTTCTAAAAAAAACACTTCGTGTACTGCTTTGGTGCGTAGTTTCGGTTGTCGCCTTGTTGTTACTTCTTACCATTTTAATTCAAATTCCGTCGATTCAAAATTATGCAAAAGACAAAGCGATTACGTATCTGCATAAAAAGATCAAAACCAAAGTTTCTTTAGACCGAATTGCTATCAATTTTCCCAAAGAAGTAGTTCTGGAAGGTTTCTATTTTGAAGATCAAAAAAAGGATACTTTATTGAGTGGGGAAAAATTGGAACTCGATGTAGATTTATTTAAATTGATAAGCAGCGAACTCGAAATAAATTCTATTGCGCTTAAAAATACAACCGCCAATATTTCTAGAAATAAAGACGGCGTTTTCAATTTCGATTATATCATAAAAGCATTCGAATCTAAAGAAGAAAAACCTGCAGATCCAGATGCCAAACCATTTAAAATATCAGTAGTAAAAATTGATTTGGATAATATTAAATTCAATTTTAAAGACGATTTGTCTAAGAATGACATTCGCGTTAAGCTGACTAATTTTGATACCAAATTTGAGAAATTTGATTTAGATAAAATGGATTTTGATATTCCAAATATCAATTTAAACGGATTAAAAGTTATTTTGAATCAGGATTTGGTAGAGAAAATTGCTGAAGCTTCGGTGAAGACAGTTGACACGATTTCGAAACGACCAGATTTTAAATTAAAACTGAATAAAATCAGTTTGTCTAAAATCGATATTTTATATGACAATAAAGATTCAAAACTAAATTCAGGTTTAGCTTTGGGAAATTTAGATTTGAAGGTCAATAAAATCGACATGAAAAATCAGATGTTAGATTTTGATACTTTTCAATTAAAAAATCTAAAAGGAAATTTAAGATTAGGGGCAAAAGACAAACAAATTAAAACACCAAATTTAGATACAACTGCAATTGCACAAACGGGCTGGAAGGCTAAAATTCAAAATGTTGATATACAAAATGTAGCTTTCAAATTTGATGATATGCAGTCAAAACCAACTCAAAAAGGAATTGATTACAGCCATCTCGATTTGAATAAATTTAATCTTAATGCCGAGAAATTATATTATTCGACCGATACGATTTCGGGAAATATAAAAACGTTTACGGTAAATGACAAAAGTGGTTTACAAATTCAATCTTTTAAAACTGATTTCTTTTACGGACCTAAAAATGCGTATCTGAATAATTTGTATTTACGAACGCCACAAACACTTTTAAAAGACAAAATAAAGGTTCAATATCCGTCAATTGCAAAAGTTTCTAAGAATATTGAAACCTTAAATTTAGATGCCAATTTAAATCAATCAAAAGTTGGATTTAAAGACATTTTATTGTTTGTTCCCGATTTGAAAAAACAAGAAGTTTTCAGGAAAAATCCAAATGCAATTTTACTTTTGAATGCTCGCTTGAGCGGAAAAGTAAACGATCTTTCGATACAGCAATTTGATATGAGCGGACTCGGAACAACCAAAGTTTCGCTTTCGGGAAAAATAAAAGGAATGCCAAATGTCGACAAATCTTATTTTGATTTGAATATCAAAAAGATGTCAAGTTCGGCTAAAGATGTTTTGACTTTTGTACCAAAAGGAACAATTCCTAATAACATTCAATTACCTTCTCAATTTAATGTTCAAGGAAAATTTAAAGGATCTATTCAGAATTTCAAAACCAATCTTACTTTAAACAGCAGTTTCGGAAATGCGAAGGTTGATGCTTTGTTTGATCAAAGAATTAAGAAATCAGAGAAATACGATGCGCAGGTTTATTTATTGAATTTTGATTTAGGCCGATTAATTAAAAATGATTCGATTGGAAAAATTACGCTTAAAGCGAATGTAAAAGGAAAAGGTTTAGACCCAAAAACGGCGCAGGCACATTTGGATGGAATTATTCAAAAAGCTGAATTCAATAAATATACCTACAAAGATTTAGCTTTAAATGGAAATATTAAAAATGGAGCTTTTGATGTAAAATCGGGAATGAAAGATCCAAATTTGAATTTTGAATTGGTTGCCAGCGGCAGTACAAAAGAGAAATATCCGTCGGGAAAAATAAAATTAAACTTAGATATTGCCGATCTCGAAAAACTAAATCTTCATGCCGGCCCATTAAAACTTCGTGGCAATGTTGATGCCGATATCGCTAATAGTAATCCTGATTTTTTAAACGGAAAAGTGTTCTTGTCGAATATTCAAATCCTGCAGAAAGCAGAACCAATTGTTTTAGATTCTATTAGAATAATTGCTGTTGCAGATCAAAATCATAATAATATTAAAGTTTCTTCTCAATTTTTGAAAGCAGAAATTGATGGAAAATACAAACTGACAACGCTTTCGAATAGTTTGACAAAATCACTTTCAAAATATATTGATTTACAAACACCAACAACAAAAGCAACTTCAGATGAGCAGATTGTAAATTTTAGTTTAAGTGTTGATAACGATCCAATTTTGTTTCAATTAGTTCCAAATCTTACAGGTTTAGAGCCAATAAAAATTACAGGAAAATACAATAGTGTTGCCGATTCTTTAGAAATAAAAGGAACGATTCCGAGAATTGTCTACGCTGGAAATACCATTTCTGATGGAAAAATAAATATTGAAGCCAAAGAAAATGCGCTAGAATATCAAATTTCTGTAGCAACAGTTGAAAGTAGTTCTTTAAAGATTCCGTTTACAAGTGTAACCGGTAAAGTAGAAAACAATATTCTTTCGTATGCTTTAGAAGTTAAAGATGCAAAAGAAAAACAACAGTATTTTATTGCTGGAGAATTACTTCATGATAAAGATAAAAATGTTGTAAAATTTGATGCAGAAAACTTCATTTTGAATTATGATAAGTGGAATATTGATGCTGATAATTCGATAGAATTTGGAGCTAAAAGATTGTACGTAAATAAGTTTTTCTTAGAAAATTCTGGAAATCAACTCAAAATACAATCAGAAGGAAATCAAGATAATGCGCCTTTAAAATTAGAATTTGTAAACTTCAAAATCGAAACCATTTTAAACATGGTTAAAAAAGACGAATTGTTGATGCAAGGTTTAATAAACGGTTCTGTTTTGGCCGATAACGTAATGACCAAACCAACGTTTACATCGGATTTAAAAATAGATAAGTTTGCTTTTAAAGGAGAACCTGTTGGCGATATTGCTGTAAAAGTAGACAATAAAACCGATAATACATTAAACGCAAATGTTACTTTAACGGGAGAAGGAAATGACGTAAATCTTACTGGAGATTATAAAATAGATGCTGGAACTTTTGATTTTGATGTTGCCATAAATAAACTGTACATAAAAAACATTCAAGGTTTTAGTATGGGAAATATCAAAGACGGAACAGGCTTTTTAGCAGGCAATTTTAAAGTTACAGGAAATACAGATGCACCAAAAATAAACGGTGAATTGAATTTTAATGATGCAGGTTTTAGAGTTACACAGCTCAATTCTTATTTTAAAACTAATAATGAGAAAATAACTTTTAATAACGAATCGATTTCATTTGATAAATTTTCTCTTTTTGATGAAAATGATAATGAATTATTTGTAGATGGAAACATTCAATCGGCAGATTTTAGAAATTTTAATTTTGCATTAGTTGTTCAAGCAGATGATTTTAGAGCCATTCATTCTAAAGAAAAAGACAATGATTTGTTTTACGGAGATTTGTTTTTGGATACTAAATTAAACGTAAAAGGAAATCTGGAAAGTCCGGTTATCGATGGAACAATTAAAATAAAGAATGAAACCAAATTTACGGTTGTTTTACCACAATCAGATCCTTCAATTGCAGATCGCGAAGGAATTGTAGAGTTTGTTGACGAGGATAATATGTATTTGAAACAAACCGTTGCAATGCAGAATAAACTCAATCAAGCGGAGTTGAAAGGTATGGATGTAAATGTCGCGATTACAATCGACAAAGAAGCCGAATTGACTTTGGTAATTGATAAAGGAAATGGTGATTATTTAAATCTAAAAGGTGAAGCACAACTTGTAGGAGGAATTGACAAATCTGGAAAAACGACACTAACTGGTAAATACGAGTTTTCGGATGGTGCTTATGAAATGAATTTTAATGCCATTCGAAGAAAATTTAATATTCAGAAAGGAAGTTCGATTACCTGGAACGGCGAACCAACTATGGCAACTTTAAATATTACGGCTATTTATAAAACCAATGCAGCGCCAATAGATTTACTTGGTACTCAATTGTCGGGAAAAACGGCGACAGAGAAAAACATCTACAAACAAAAGCTTCCTTTTCAGACTTTATTAAAAATGAATGGAGAATTATTGAAACCTGAAATTTCGTTTGATATTGTGCTGCCAGAAGGCAATTATGATGTTTCTTCAAATGTGGTTGATGATACGCAAGCAAAATTAAAACAATTGCAGCAAGATCCTGCAGAATTAAACAAACAGGTTTTTGCACTGTTATTATTAAACAGATTTGTAGGCGAAAATCCGTTTGCGAGCGAAAGCGGCGGCACAAGTGCCGAAACTTTAGCCAGACAAAGTGTGAGCAAAATATTATCACAGCAGTTAAACGATTTGGCTGGCGAATTGATAACAGGAGTGCAGCTAGAATTTGATTTAGAATCTACAGAAGATTACACTACTGGAACAATGGAAAACAGAACAGACTTAAATGTTGCTGTTTCTAAAAAACTACTTGATGATCGATTGAAAGTTACTGTAGGAAGCAGTTTTGCTGTTGAAGGTCAAGAACGCGCCAACGAAGAAACTACCAATATTGCAGGCGACGTTGCTTTAGATTATCAGCTTACGAAAGACGGACGCTATATAGTGCGTGCGTACAGAAAAAATCAATATCAAGTTGCTGTTGAAGGACAGGTTGTAGAAACAGGTGTAGCTTTTGTGATTACGATGAGTTACAATAAATTTCGAGAACTTTTTCATCGTACCGAAGCTGAAAAACAATTGATAAAAGAAGAAAAAGTTCGCAAAGAGAGACTAAAAAAGAAAGAAAAAGAAGAGAAGGAAAAACAAGAAAATCAACCAGAAATTGAAGGAAATGAACAAAAAACATAGCAATATAGAAACACGTTTTGCGAGGTATTTTATACTGCTGTCCTTATTTTTTGTTTTTGGATGCAGTAACACAAAATACCTGCCAGAAGGCGAATTATTATATACAGGAGGTTCTGTAACGGTAAAAGATTCTATTATAAAAAAGAAGGATAGAAAAGCGCTGGAGAACGAACTCGAAGCTTTATTACGTCCAAAACCCAACAAACAAATATTAGGATTAAAACCAAAATTGTGGATTTACAATATTGCCGGCGAACCTAAAAAGCAAAAAGGAATAAGATATTGGTTAAGAACAAAAGTGGGAGAACCGCCTGTACTTTTTAGTAAAGTTGATTTAGATTATAATGCATCAGTTTTACGAAATTTTACAGAAAACCGTGGGTATTTTAAAACCAGAGTAAGCGCAGATTCTACCGTGAGCAACAAAAGAGCAACGGCAGAATATACAGTTGTTCCTAAAAAGCAATACATTATAAAAAGCGTTACTTTTCCAGACGACTCTCTAAAGATGTCAAAAATAATTGCCAGATCAAGCCGTCGAAGTTTGTTGAAAGTAGGGAAACCATATGATTTGGATCTTGTAAAAGCAGAGAGAGAACGAATCGACGCTCGATTAAAAGAAAAAGGATATTATTACTTTAATCCAGATTATATTTTGGCTAAAGTGGATAGTAGTAAAGGCGATCACGAAGTTAAAATTAGATTGGTTATAAAAGATGAAGCACCAGCAAAAGCATTAACGGCTTATAAGATTGGAAATATATTTGTTTACCCAAATTATTCGTTCTCAAACGATAGTGCTGTGTATCGCAAAAAAGATATACAGCAGTACAAAGATTTTACAATTATTGATACAGGATATACTTTTAAACCAAGAGTTTATGATAGAACGATTTATTTTAAAAAGGGTGATTTATACAACAGAAAAGATCATAATTTGACCCTAAACCGTTTTGTCAATCTAGGAACTTTCAATTTTGTAAAAAATGAATTTAAAGAATCTGATAGTATACCAAATACGCTTGATTCGTATTATTATCTAACACTTTTACCTAAAAAATTTATTCGTTTTGAAGTTGTTGGTAAAACCAATTCTGCCAGTTATACAGGAACAGAAGTAAATGTAAATTGGAATAATAGAAACCTTTTTCACGGTGCAGAATTGTTTACCGTTTCTGTTTTTGGCGGTGCTGATTTTCAGCTTGGAGGAGCAAACAAAGGAAAAAATATTTACAAATTAGGAGCAGAAACCAGTTTGACCTGGCCTCGATTTATAACGCCTTTTCATATTGAAGGAAACAGCGAATTTGTTCCTAAAACCAAAGCTACTTTACGATACGAATATCAGAAGAGAACGCAGTTGTATGCGCTAAATTCATTCACGACTTCATTTGGTTATTTGTGGAAAGAAAACATCAGAAAAGAACATCAATTGAATGTAATAGATATTACTTATGTGAGTCCAAATCATGTAACTCCCGAATATTTAGCAGATATTGAGCAAGATGCATCATTAGGAAAAGTAATTGAAAAACAATTGATTTTTGGACCAACTTACAATTACACCTACACCAATACAATGCAAAAGCGTAAAAAAAATACGTTTTATTTTAATGGAGAAATTGATTTGGCGGGAAATATTACGGGATTAGTGACAGGCGCAAATATCAAGAAAAACGATACCATAAAAATATTTGATGTTCCTTTTAGCCAATATGTTAAGCTAAAAACAGATTTTAGACATTATTTAAAATTAGGTAAAGAAAGTCAGTTAGCGAGCCGACTTATTCTTGGTGTTGGATATGCTTACGGAAATTCAAACTCATTGCCGACATCTAAACAATTTGTTGTGGGCGGAACAAATAGTATTCGTGCTTTTAGAGCAAGATCTTTAGGTCCGGGAAGTTATCAAGCAACAGAAACTACAAGTGATTATGTACCAGATCAGTCTGCCGATTTAAAATTAGAATTTAATACCGAATATCGAGCGAAATTGTTCAGTATTGTTAGAGGTGCGTTATTTATTGATGCAGGAAATATTTGGCTTTTAAATGCCGATCCAAGTAGACCTGGTGCAGAAATTAGCAAAGATTTCATGAAACAAATTGCAGTTGGAGCCGGAGCAGGATTGCGTTTTGATTTATCATTCTTGGTTTTGAGAACCGATTTGGCTTTCCCACTAAGGATTCCATATTTGCCTGAAGGTCAAAGATGGGTAATTGACGATATTAATTTTGGAAGCGGCCCTTGGCGAAAAGACAACTTGATCTTGAATATCGCTATTGGATATCCTTTTTAAGAGATTTGTTTGTTTGCCACGAATTACACAAATTTCCACGAATTTTTTAATTTGAAAAATCGATAAAAGCTAAAATATAATTTGTGAAAATTAGTGTAATTCGTGGCAAAAAACTTTTCACTAAGTAAAAGCAGAATTGCTAGAAATAACTGTAATTCGTGGCAGAAAACTTCGTTCAAAATATTAAGCCACAAAAAAAAGAAGTAAATTCGTCTTATAATTTATTTGAATGGAAAACTTAATTAAAAGAATTTTAGCTGTTACTGTAATTGTTGTTGTAGTGATATTGGCTTTTAAATATTGCGAATTCAAAAAAGACGACGATTCTACAATCGATTATAACACCAATCTAATTCAGCAGCAAATCTTAAATGTTGGAAAATTAGTCGTTACCGAAGGGCATTTTTCAGAAGTTATAACTTATAAAAATCAACAGAAATATTTGATGGATATGGTTTCTTTTGAAAAGAAAGCACTTGTTGTGGTAAATGCAAATGTTACGGTGGCGTATGATTTGCATAAAATGAAATACGATATCGACGAAAAAAATAAAACCATTACGATTTTAAGCATTCCTAAAGAAGAAATTACCATCAATCCAGATATTCAGTTTTACGATGTGGAACAAAGTAAATTGAATGAATTTACGGGAGATGATTACAATAAAATCAACAAATCGGTAAAGGCAAATCTGGCCAAGAAAATTGAAAAATCTTCTTTAAAAACAAATGCCCAAAACAGATTAATCAGCGAATTATCTAAGATTTTAATCTTGACGAATAATATGGGATGGAAATTGCAATACAACGGAAAAACGATTCAATCTGATAAAGATTTTGATCAAGATTTGAAGCTTTAATCTAAGGTGCTAAGGTTCTAAGAAGCTAAGTTTTTGAGTTTTTTTACAATCTTGTGATTCTCCCAATCTTGTCATTTCGAGGAACGAGAAATCGCACTCGCTAAGCCAAAATGATGGAATAACTAGTGCGATTTCTCGTTCCTCGAAATGACAACTGTATGTCAAACTGAGCGAAGTTGAAGTTTAAACAGCTTCCTTATCAAAAATCAAATCCAAACCACCAGAAATCAAATGTGCTACTTCTGGGCGTCTTGTTTTCAATTGATCCAAATGAGCTAATACTTCTTGCAATAATTGTGTTTCTTCAGAATCTTTCAAAAGCTCTGCAATTTCAACAGAAAGCAACCAATCGTTTGAATGATTGTTTCTAAGTTTTTCAAATACAGATTTAAGTTCGGCTTTAGAATCTTTATTTTCTCTAATCAAACGAACAGTTTGATATAGAATTTCCAAATCATCACGTTCGTCAGAATGTTTTGCTTTTATAGTGGTCGTTTTCGGAACATTATTTATCAAATCAAAACTATTTACATCAGCAGGACCAGAAAAAGCAGAAACCACTTTTTTACCAATTGCCATATCGTAATTTCCCCATTCTGGACGAAATAATATTTCGTCGCCATGTGTTACGGTACAATTTCTAAAACTGATAAGAATAATTTCTCCGTGCAGGTTTCTAGAACCTGTAATGATTTCACCTTCCACAATAATATTGCCTTCAAACTCTAATTTTACAGCTTCATTTTCAACAATACTATACGCTTGTAAATCCATCGGACTCATGTCTTCAATCGCTAAATTGAAGCCTTTTAGTTTCCCAATCGGACTTCCAAATCCATCAGGATGTGTCAAAGTTCCGTGACCCACTAATTCTTTTTCGCGGTAAGATAAAGCTGTTTTTCCAGTTGATTGAATGTAAACAGGTTTTCCTTCTTCTTCAACAACTTTAGTAAAAACACCAGAGATTTGTAAACCAGTACTCAATTCAATTGTACCTAAAGCATTCGAATGAATCAGTTTATTAATTCCAGAAAGACCTCCAGTTCGCAAAGCCATTTTATTAGCAAATTCCTCCAAGATCAAACTTAAATAAGAGAAATTTGGCGTTACATACAATTGAGGTTGCAATTGAGTAATATCAAAATTCTGATTCGCTGCCGAAATATCATAAGGGATTTTCTTTACGTTATCCGTCATGCACCAAGCACTTTCTCCAATAGAAGAAAGCAATCCAGCACCATAAATTTTAGGGTTTTCAACAGTTCCAATTAAACCGTATTCAACAGTCCACCAATGCAGGTTTCTAATTTGAGCCATTTCAGACAATTCGCCCATATTATTTTGTAAATCGGCAACCGCTTTTTCAGCTTCGTCAATTTTTTCCTGAGGTGTATCTTCGGCTTCTTTCAAAATCGATAAAAGACGAATTGCTTCATACATCTGATAATCTTTATGAGAAGAAATTGCTTTACAGCCAATTTCTCCAAAACGACGTAAATATTCGGCATATTCTGGATTGGCAATAATAGGAGCGTGGCCGGCACCTTCGTGAATAATATCCGGTGCGGGTGTGTATTCTATATGTTCTAATTGTCTAATATCTGATGCAATAACCAAAACGTTGTATGCCTGAAATTCCATAAAAGCATTTGGCGGAATAAAACCATCAACAGCAACAGCAGCCCAGCCAATTTCAGTTAGGATTCGGTTCATACCGTACATACTCGGAATCGAGTCAATTTCGATTCCTGTTTTTCGTAAACCATCCAAATACGAATGATGTGCAACTTTTGATAAATAATCCACATTTTTGCGCATTACATAACGCCAAACCGCCTGATTAATTGGAGTATAATCGCTATAATCCTGAGGTTTAATAAATTGCTTTAAATGTTTAGGCAATCGCTCTAGTAACGGATTTGTTTCAATAGTTGGGTTCATTTCGAAAACGTTATAGGTTATAATGCAAAATTACGAATTTAGAGATCGATTTTTGTGACTTTAATCACAAATTTTTATTTAAAACTATGCTTTGTTGCATTTTTAATCGATTTTCTCTTAAGCTTTGCAGCTCACTTTTTATTCGTTTCCTAAATTCCTAAAATATTGAATTTTGTGATTGAACATAAAAGCCATATTTGTAGCGCGCATTTTAGCCTCTTCGGTAATTAGTCCTGCAAATTGGGCATCAATTGTGGTATTAAAAATTTGAATCCAGCGATCAAAATGGGTTTGATCTACAGGAAGTTGTTTGTGAGGTGGAAAAGGTGTTCCAGAATAAGCGCGGACATCAAATAGAATAGTCTGCCAGAATCCGTACATTTTTTGTAGATGAGGTTCCCAGCGGCCTTGTAATTTATCATTAAAAATAGGACCAATAAGATCGTCCTTTCTAACATTGTCATAAAAGGTGTCAACCATTTGTTTAATATCGTCTATGGTCGAAATATCTTTAAGTGTTTCCATGTTTTCTGTAGTAAAATGAATTACAAAAATACAATATAACCAAGTCTCTATTCCCTGATATTTATCATTTAACGATTTTTTTGTTTACTAATTTGTCAGGATAAAACTTTGAGAGCCGTAGTCTTTTTAAATTTATTTTGATGAAAGTATTACTCTTGTAAGTTTTGTGTTTTTTGATGTGAATTTTTAATTAACTAATTACTTGATTATTAGTATCTTGAATTAAAATTAGATAAGCTTTTGTAAGGTTTTTGTGTTGATTTGATGTGTATTTGTAAGGTTGCTAAAATGCTGTATTGATTAAATTTAACATAATTTTGAATGTAATTAATAAAAATTAATCTTAAAAATAGAGAAAAATTAAATTATTAAAAACTTAAAAAAACATGAACAAAACTACCCAAAAAACCAAAAACTGGATGAAATTTACTGTAATGATGCAATTTGTTATGTTGATTTCATTTACTGCTAAAATGAATGCTCAGACAGTTACGCCATGGATTACATCTGGAGATCAATCTAAATTATTACAGCAGCAGACAAATGTAAGTTTTGGCGCAAATTCAGGAAGTAATCCTTCGACAGTAACAATTAATGCATCAACTACTTATCAAACCATGGATGGGTTTGGTTATACGCTTACAGAAGGAAGCTGCGAAGTAATTAGCGGTATGGCAGCAACACAGCAAAATCAATTATTAAATGATTTGTACAATCCAACAACGGGTTTAAATGCCAATGTTGTTAGAATTAGTATTGGAGCTTCAGATTTAAGCAGTTCTTCTTATAGTTATAATGAAACTTCTGGAGATGTAAATATGAATAATTTCAGTCTTAACGGACCAGATTTAACGTATCTAGTTCCCATCATCAAAAAGATATTATTAATCAATCCAAATATAAAAATATTGGCAACTCCGTGGTCGCCTCCACGTTGGATGAAAACAAATAATTCTTGGTTTGGCGGAGCGCTGCAAACGCAGTATTATGCTGCATACGCAAGATACTTTGTCAAATATTTTGCAGCTATGCAGGCGCAGGGAATTTCTATTTGGGGAATCACACCTCAAAACGAACCTGAAAACCCAAACAACGAACCAAGTATGTTGATGAATTCTACCGAACAAAAGAATTTTATCAATACAGAACTTGGTCCGCAAATGGTTGCAGCAGGTTATGGAAATATAAAAATTATCGCTTTTGATCATAACTGCGACAACACAGCTTATCCAATTGATGTTTTAAATAACAGCAGTTATGTTGATGGAGCTGCGTTTCATTTGTATTTAGGAAATATCTCGGCAATGTCAACAGTACGAAATGCAACAAATAAAAATGTCTATTTTACAGAACAATATACAGGTTCTGGTGGCAGTTTTAGCGGTGATTTTGGCTGGCACATTCAGAATGTTGTTGTTGGAAGTACAAATAACTGGGCAAAAACAGTTTTAGAATGGAATGCTGCTAATAATTCAAGTTTAGGCCCGCACACTTCTGGAGGATGTAATACTTGTTTAGGAGCAATTACGGTTAATAATAGTACGAGTTATACTAAAAATGTAGCTTATTATATTATAGGTCAAATTTCAAAATTTGTAAAAGCAGGTGCTGTAAGAATTGGTTCTTCGAGCACAAGCGGTACTATTCTTTCGGTTGGATTTAAAAATCCTGACGGATCAATTGCACTTTTGGTTTATAATTCAGGCGGATCATCAAATACTATTAGAGTTGTATCAGGATCTTCAGCTTTTGATTATGCCGTTCCTGCATCTTCAGCAGTAACGTTCAATTGGGCAGCAAGTGGTACAGTTCCGGTTACAGGAGTAAGTGTAACGCCAGCTTCAGCATCAATTGCAGCAGGATCAACGACACAATTAAGTGTAGCAGTTGCACCAAGCAATGCAACAAATACCAGCGTTACTTGGAGTTCTAGTAACACAGCCGTTGCAACAGTAAATGCATCAGGATTGGTTACTGGCATCTCAGCTGGTTCGGCAACCATTACAGTAACTACGGTTAGCGGTGCTAAAACTGCAACAAGCACCATTACGGTTACAGCTTCGTCGTCAACTTATCCAGGATATTATAATATTATTTCTAGAAATAGTAACAAAGGTTTAGATGTTGCCGATAATTCTACCACAAGCGGAGGCCGTATTCAGCAATATGATATTACAAACGGAGGAGGAAATAACCAGCGCTGGAAGTTTTTATCTGACGGAAGCGGTAATTTTTACATTATAGTAAAATCGACTCAAATGTATTTGGCAACTGAAAATAACGGAACTGGAGATGGCGTAAAAGTGGTGCAAAAAACATTTGCATCTTCTAATGAATTTAAATGGACGGTTACAAATCTTGGTGGAGGTTATTATAAAATTATTAATCTTAATAGCGGAAAATCGCTTGATGTTGAAAGCGTTTCTACTGCAAATGGAGCAAATATTCAGGTTTGGACCTATACAGGAGGGCTTAATCAGCAATGGCAGTTTGTACAGGTGGAATCTTCTACAGGTAAAAAAACACCAATAGAGGAAGTAAAAACAGCTCTAAGTGAAGCTTTAATTTATGTAGATGCTTCTCATGACTATTTGAAAGTTAACAACAAGAATTCTGGTTCTGGAGAAATTGAAGTTTATTCGATAACAGGTCAATTAGTAATAAAGAAAGCCGTTGATTTTGTGGAAGGAAGCGAATCTCAAGTAGAAATTTCGAGATTATCAAAAGGCGTTTATGTCGTTAAAGTGAATGACGGAAAAGAAGTGCATTCTAAAAAAATAGTGAAATAATAAATACATCACGATAATTAATTTAGTAATTTTTAAAAGGCTGTCTGATTCTGGTATCAGACAGCCTTTTGTTTTAGCCAATCAACTGTGTAAACAAATCATGTTTATCATTTAAATATTGAAATTCAAAACCATTTTGAGTCATATTCATTTTAATGGCAAGAATATCTTTTTTGTTTTTTAATTCTAAACCAACTACAACAGAACCAACTTCGCGGCTGTTTTTCTTCGCAAATTGAAAATAAGTAATGTCATCATCAGGACCTAAAATATTATTTACAAATTCTTTTAAAGCTCCAGGACGTTGCGGAAACTGAATCATAAAATAATGCATTAATCCTTCATAAAGTAAAGAACGCTCTTTTATTTCGGCCGTTCTTTCAATATCATTATTGCTTCCGCTCACAATACAGACAACAGTTTTACCTTTTATTTTATCTTTATAAAAATCTAAAGCAGCAATCGTCAAAGCGCCAGCAGGTTCTACAACCATGGCTTCTTCATTGTATAATCTCAAAATAGTCGTGCAGACTTTTCCTTCGGGAACCAGAACTACATCTTCTAGATTTTCTTTACAGATCTCAAAAGTCATATCACCAACTTGTTTTACGGCCGCACCGTCTACAAATTTATCAATGGTTTTTAATGCTGTATTTTTATTCTCTTGAATAGAAGTTTTCATCGATGGAGCACCTTTAGGTTCTACACCAATAATTTTAGTATGCGGACTTAAATGCTTAAAAACTTCAGATAAACCAGAAGCCAATCCGCCTCCGCCGATGGGAACAAAAACATAATCGATAGGTTCTTTGTAAGTGTCTAAAATCTCTAAACCAACAGTTCCTTGGCCTGCCATAACTTTTATATCATCAAAGGGATGAATAAAAATTTTATGGTTTTTTATGGCATCTGCAGTTGCTGAGGCATAAGCATCATCAAAAGTATCACCTGTAAGTACAATTTCAACAAACGATTTTCCAAACAATTGTACCTGTTTTACTTTTTGCTTCGGAGTAGTTTTTGGCATGTAGATTTTGCCTTTTATATGCAGCAGATTACAAGAATACGCAACGCCTTGCGCATGATTTCCAGCACTGGCACAAACAATTCCTGTAGCTTTTTCATTTTCAGTTAACGAAGAAATTTTGTTATAAGCGCCTCTAATTTTATACGACCGGACAATTTGTAAATCTTCTCTTTTTAATAAAATAGTCGATTTAAATTCGTCTGAAAGATTTAAATTTTGAGTCAGTGGAGTAGCAGCAACTACATCTCCAAGCTGCATTTTGGCGGCAAGTACTTCGTTAAATAAATTCATGATGGTTGGTTTTATTATTTGCCACGAATTACACCAATTTTCACGAATTGATTTTCTTCCATAAATGATAAAGAAATTAGTGAAAATTTGTGCAATTCGTGGCAGTTTTAAATTATTCATTAAATAAAAAAACCTCCCGATGTGGGAGGTTTATAAATTGTATTTGTTTACTTATTTATACAACACCTCGCCATTATTGCTCGATTGCAATACTGTTAATAATAGCGATAATAATAATGTTATTTAAATTCGTCATTTTTTCTTGTTTGAAAAACAAATGTATTAATTATTTTTTTACTGGCGGATATTGCGCTAAAATTTTAGTTACAAACTCATTAACTTTTTCGTCTTTTTTATCCACGTTTTTAGTTAAGTTTCCAATACCTTCACCTTGCCAGATCATTTCTTTCTTTTTAGCATCGATCAAATCGATGTATAAAGTTCCTTCTGTAGAAGTAGAAACAGTAGTTTGTCCGCCGTACATCATGTAAGGATTCCAACCCCAGCCCCAGCCGTAACCCCAGCCAGCACTAAATTGATTTACGTTTACTTGTTCTCTTGATTTTGTAAAAATGTTTACTAATACATCTGGGTTTTCACTTTTTGTAAAACCTTTAGCCTGCATTTGCTCGTCTATAGCGCGCAGAATACGTCTTTTATCCAAATCAGAAATTTCTACCTTATCAATTCCGGGCTTAAAAAAAGCATAAGTCTTATAAGGCGTAAAATCTACGGTTTTATCGTAGTCAGAATAAACACTAACGGTACTGCACGAAGTTAGTATCAAAAGCAAAAAAATCGGAACTAATTTGAATGTTTTCATATTTATGGAAATTTAATGTTCACATTTTAAAACAAGAAACTCTAGATTAAAGCAGACTTTCGTCAACAATATTAGGTAAAGTAACTTTTAATAACGGCTGTACCTCCATAGCTCTTTTTATAGCAAAAACAGCTTCGTCATTTCGAGCCCAGCTTCTTCTTGAAATTCCGTTGTTAACATCCCAAAAAAGCATTGATGCTAAACGCTTTGAAGCCTCCTTAGAACCATCAAGAACCATACCAAATCCGCCGTTTATAACCTCTCCCCAGCCCACGCCGCCGCCATTATGAATAGAAACCCAAGTTGCACCCCTAAAACTATCTCCAATTACGTTTTGAATCGCCATATCGGCAGTAAAACGAGAGCCATCGTAGATATTAGAAGTTTCTCTATAAGGTGAATCAGTTCCAGAAACATCATGATGATCGCGTCCTAAAACAACAGTTCCAATTTCGCCTTTAGCAATCGCTTGGTTAAAAGCTTCTGCAATTTTAATTCTTCCTTCCGCATCAGCGTATAAAATACGAGCCTGAGAACCCACAACCAATTTGTTTTCCTGCGCACCTTTAATCCATTTGATATTATCCTGCATTTGCTGCTGAATTTCATTTGGAGCCGTTTTAGCCATTTCTTCTAAAACTTGAGAAGCAATAGTATCTGTCTTTTGCAAATCTTCGGGTTTTCCAGAAGTACAAACCCATCTAAAAGGCCCAAAACCATAATCAAAACACATTGGGCCCATAATGTCCTGAACGTAACTCGGATATTTAAAATCGATATTGTTTTTTGCCATAACATTTGCACCAGCACGTGAAGCTTCAAGTAAAAAGGCATTTCCGTAATCAAAAAAGTAAGTTCCTTTTGCGGTGTGTTTATTAATCGCATCGGCATGTCGGCGTAAAGTTTCCTGCACTTTTTCTTTAAATAATACAGGATTGTTGGCCATCATTTCGTTAGCCTCTTCAAAAGAAATTCCAACAGGATAATAACCGCCAGCCCAAGGATTATGAAGCGAAGTTTGGTCGGAACCTAAATCAATTTTGATGTTTTCTTTGTCAAAACATTCCCAAACGTCAACTACATTTCCTAAATAAGCTATTGAAACAACTTCTTTATTGGCTTTCGCCGAAGTTACTCGCTTTACTAATTCTTCCGTCGAAGTTACAATTTCATTAATCCATCCTTGTTCGTGACGAATTTTAGTAATTTTCGGATTTACTTCCGCACAAACCGTAACGCAACCTGCAATATTTCCCGCTTTTGGCTGCGCGCCAGACATGCCGCCCAATCCAGAAGTTACAAATAAGCTTCCTTCAGGATTTTGTTTTATTTTTCTAAAACCATTCAAAACCGTAATAGTTGTTCCGTGTACAATTCCTTGTGGGCCAATGTACATATAACTTCCGGCCGTCATTTGTCCGTATTGCGAAACACCTAAAGCATTCATTTTTTCCCAATCGTCAGGTTTAGAATAATTCGGAATTACCATTCCGTTTGTAACCACAACTCTTGGCGCTTCAGAATGCGAAGGAAATAATCCCATCGGATGTCCTGAATACATGGTCAAAGTCTGTTCATTTGTCATTTCAGACAAATATTGCATGGTCAATAAATATTGCGCCCAATTCTGAAAAACAGCACCATTTCCACCATAAGTAATTAACTCATGCGGATGCTGCGCCACGGCATAATCCAGATTATTCTGAATCATGTGCATAATTGCTTTTGCCTGCACTGATTTCCCGGGATATTCGTCAATTGGTCTTGCGTACATTCTGTAATCAGGGCGAAGACGATACATATAAATACGACCGTAAGTTTCTAATTCTGCTGCAAATTCAGGAATTAATTCGGCGTGATGTTTTGGCTCAAAATAACGTAAAGCGTTTTTTAAAGCCAGTTTTTTTTCCTCAGCAGAAAGAATATCTTTTCGTTTTGGCGCATGATTAATCGCTAAATCGTATTGTTTTTTTGGAGGTAATATTGAAGGTATTCCTTGTTGTATTTGTTCTTTGAAAGTCATTTTTTAATTTTAGATTTTAGACTGTTGATTTTAGATTTTTTTCATTGTCTAGTTATCAAATGTCTTTTGTTGGTTAAAATATGTCGCCCCGCTGGGGCTAAAATCGAAACGCTCATTTTATTTCTATAAATATTACACTCCTAAAGGAGTTGTTCAAAGCCTTGGAAAGGTGTTCTAATTATATTCTATTTCCATCAAAATGGAATTCTAACATATTTATTTTTAGCCTTGGAAAGGCGTTATATTTACAGATTAAACTATAAATATTACACTCCTAAAGGAGTTGTATTTAGCATTAAAAAGGTGTTATAATTACATTCTATTTCTATCAAAATGGAATTCTAACATATTTATTTTTAGCCTTGGAAAGGCGTTATATTTACAGATTAATAAAACTATAAATATTACACTCCTAAAGGAGTTGTATTTAGCATTAAAAAAGGTGTTATAATTATATTCTATTTCTATCAAAATGGAATTCTAACATATTTATTTTTAGCCTTGGAAAGGCGTTATATTTATAGATTAATAAAACGTATGCGATAAAAAGCTCCATAGGAGCGAAATGTTTGTCTATGAAAAATTGATTTTTCAAATAATCATCTCATTTTCAAATTGCCACATTTTCAAATTAAAAAAAACTAGGGATAACGAATATCCGACCTGTGATAAGATTTGTGAATCTTAATCCTAAATTTTCTTGAACGGATATCCATATAAGTATTTTAGATTGTTGATTTTAGATTGTTGAATTATTAAATTTTCTAATTAACATATTATCTTAATTTTATATTGAATTATCTAATTTTCAAATTGCCACATTTTCTAATTAATTATAAACCTCTTCATTTACGCAAAATGGCATTTTTTTATTTTCAAAAAGCGCTATTATATTTTGTGCGGCACAAACGGCCATTGCATTTCGGGCTTCGTATGTTGCCGAACCAATATGAGGTAAAATACAACAATTTGGTAAAGATAATAATGGATTATTTTGCAACATTGGTTCTGGATTGGTAACATCAAGTCCGGCGCCCCAGATTATATTATTTGTTAATGCATAAAAAAGGTCTTCTTCGTTATGAAATTTTCCTCTTGCTGTATTGATAAAAATGGAATTAGATTTCATTTTTGCAAAAGTATTTTTATTAAAAAGTTCGTTGTTTTCTGCACTATAATTCGAATGAATGCTCAAAATATCACTTTCTGCGAGTAAAGTTTCAAAATCAACAAATTTGGCGTTCAGTTCTTTTTCGGCATTTTCATTACGAGAACGATTGTGGTAAATGATATTCATTCCAAAAGCAGCTTTACATTTTTTAGCCATTTCAAAACCAATTCTTCCTAACCCAAATATTCCCAGTGTTTTTCCGTAAAGTTCTTGTCCTAAATTTGCTAAGGCATCAAAAGAACCCCATTTCCCATCTAAAATCCTTTTATGATTAAAAAATGACTTTCTGGCAACACTCTGTATCAATAAAAAAGCAATATCAGACGTGGCGCGGCTCAAAACATCAGGAGTATTTCCAATAGGAATTTTTCTGCTGTTTGCTGATGGAATATTTACATAATCAAATCCAACCGAAAACAAAGCTATCCCTTTTAAATTAGGACATTGCTCAAAAAAATCTTCATCAAAATTATTAGTTCCAACATTAAGAAGAGCATCGTTTTTTTTACAAATTGCTATAAACTCATTTCTTGACAAGATTTTCTCTGTTGGATTTATGGTAAGGTTGATACCTTTTTCTTGAAGTAGAAGAATGCCAGCTTCTGGTATGTTTTTATTGATGAAAACGTTCATTTTGTTTAGATTTTTAGATGTTAGATTGTTAGACTTCTTAGATTTTTTTGAAGCTGGAAATCATATCTATCTTTAATGGGTTAGCTTAATTTAAAATTCACTTTCAATAATTATCTAATTATCAAATTGGCACATTTTCTAATTAAATTATTTCTTAATCCTGCCTGTTCGTTTATCAAATCCATACGGACAATGACGACAACCGCTTTTACAGCAATAACCGCGTTTTAAATGGTGTTTTTCGGTAAAGCATTTATAACCTTCGGGAGTATAGTAAAAATCTTCACCTTCGGTTAATTTATTTTCATTACTTTGCTCTTTCATAATTCTTTTTAGGGGCGATATTTGTTTGTTTTAAAAATCAAATCAATAATTTTGATTGTGGTTTTAATGAAAACAAATAATTTTGGCTCTACAAATTTATAAATTTTACAGCTAATGTTTCTGATTGTTGCTAAATATTTAATTCCGAAAGGTTATCGCGGCATGACAATTTTTCCTTTTGTTTTAGTTAAATATTATAAAGATAAAGTAAATGCTGTTTTTATAAATCATGAAAAAATACATTTGCGTCAACAACTAGAAATGCTGGTTCTTCCTTTTTTTATCTGTTATATTTTGGAATATTTAGTGCGTTTAATTCAATACAAAAATACAGCATTGGCTTATCAGAATATAAGTTTTGAAAGAGAAGCTTACGCGAAAGAAACAGATTTTAATTATCTAAAAAATCGTTCACTTTTTCAATCTTGGAACTACTTAACATTAAAACAAAAATAGATTTTGAACCAAGAAATTCATATCGATTTTCCTAACGCTATTTCTTTGACTATTAAACGCGAAGATTTGATTCATCCGTTTGTTTCTGGGAATAAATTTAGAAAACTAAAGTACAATTTACTTCAGGCGAAAGCCGAAAATCAAAAGACTTTGTTGACTTTTGGCGGTGCATTTTCAAATCATATTGCAGCAGTAGCTTTTGCTGGAAAAGAGCAGGGTTTTAAAACTATTGGAGTTATTCGTGGTGAAGAGCTTTTTGATAAAATTGAAGAAAACCCAACTTTAAAATTTGCTCAGGAAAATGGAATGCAGTTTGAATTTGTTTCGAGAGAAGAATATCGGCTTAAAAGCGAAAGTTCTTTTTTAGAGCATTTAAAACAGCAATTTGGAGACTTTTATTTAGTGCCGGAAGGAGGAACAAATGAATTGGCTGTAAAAGGATGCGAAGAGATTTTGACTGCCGAAGATGCTGTTTTTAATTATGTTTGCTGCGCGGTAGGAACCGGCGGCACGATTTCTGGATTGATAAATAGTGCTTTTTCAGATCAGAAAATTTTAGGATTTCCGGCGTTAAAAGGTGACTTTTTAAAGGATGAAATTCGTATTTTTGCCAAAAGAGATAACTGGAATTTGATTTCTGATTATCATTTTGGAGGATATGGCAAGATAAATTTAGAATTAATTGAATTTATCAATGCTTTTTTTGAAGAAAATAAAGTGCCTTTAGATCCCGTTTATACAGGAAAGATGGTTTTTGGCGTTATAGATTTAATTCATAAAAACTATTTTCCTGCGCATTCAAAAATTTTACTCATTCACACCGGCGGCTTACAGGGAATTGATGGAATGAATTTAAAGTTGAAGCAGAAAAAATTACCAATACTAAAAAAGAATGTTTAAAAAAATAATAATACTCTCCATAATCGCAGCGTTAGCAAGCTGTTCTTCTAGTAAACCTGCTATTGCAACGACCAAAAAACAAGCAGCAGTGCAGACTAGAACGGCTTCGGCTAAAAAAACAGCTTCTTCTAAACCTATTGCAAAATACCCTACTACAAATAATACAACAGAAGTAATTCAATCTACGTCAAAAACAGTCGTTACCAGCGATTTAATCAATAATTATGTGTTGCAGTTTAAAGATATTGCAATGGGAAATATGCAAAAATACGGCATTCCTGCAAGTATTATTTTGGCGCAGGGAATTTTAGAATCGGGCGCAGGAAGAGGAGATTTAGCAGTAGATGCTAATAATCATTTCGGAATAAAATGCCACAACGATTGGTTGGGAGAAAGCGTTCGTCATGACGATGATTCGTCACAAGAATGTTTTAGAAAATATACAGAAGCATCAGAATCATACCGAGATCATGCTTTATTTTTAGTAGGCAAAAAAAGATATGCGACTTTGTTTACTTATGAAAAAGACGATTATAAATCTTGGGCAAAAGGATTACGAGCTGCAGGTTACGCAACAGATCCTAATTATCCAGATAAATTGATTAGTTATATTGAGCGTTATAATCTGCATCAATACGATTGTCAGGTTACGGGGAAAAATTATACGCCGATTAATAAAACAGCTCCTGCGAGAGCTTCATCTTCAAATACAAACACAAATATAAGTTCCAATTCAAATGATCCTTCTTTATACGAAGTTCAAAAAGGAGATACTTTGTATTCGATATCTAAAAAATTCAACTTAATGGTTGATGATTTAAAGCAGAAAAATAATCTAACGGATAATGCGCTTTCGATAGGGCAGAAGTTAAAAGTGAAATAGAAGACAATTAAAAAAATGATAATTAAAAATTAAAAATTGTTTATGAAGAAGAAGATTTTAATTGCAGTTTTTACTTTTGCATTCATTTTAACGATAAGACTTTTTTGCGGTGTTTATATTCACGATGAATTTGGAGAAACACATTTTTTCATAAAACATCGACCAGTTTGGAAATGGGAATTTTATTCTCCTTTAGGAATGTCGGATACGGGAATAGAAGAACTTCCGGGAGATGAACAAATAGAACAAAAATATTTTAATGAGTTTGTAAGAGATCAAGGTTTAAGCAGATAGCTTAATTCTAAAATCTGAACTCTAAAATCTAAAATAAAGATTAATGATTTATAAAAGAAGTAGTCAGCTTTTTGCTGCAGCAGAAAAAGTAATTCCGGGAGGAGTAAATTCGCCAGTTCGAGCTTTTAAAGCCGTTGGAGGAACTCCGATTTTTGTAAAAAGTGCCAAAGGTGCTTATTTATTAGATGAAGACGGAAATAAATTAATTGATTATATCAATTCTTGGGGACCAATGGTTTTGGGTCACGCATATCAGCCTGTTGTTGATGCTGTAATCGAAAAAGCAAAATTGGGAACTTCATTCGGAATGCCTACAGAATTGGAAACAGAAATTGCAGCTTTGGCGGTTTCTATGGTTCCAAATATCGATAAAATTCGTTTTGTAAATTCAGGAACAGAAGCTTGTATGAGCGCAATTCGTCTGGCTCGTGGTTTTACAAAGAGAGATAAAATTATAAAATTTGCAGGTTGTTACCACGGACATTCTGATTCGTTTTTGATTCAGGCTGGAAGTGGTGCTGTAACTTTTGGATCTCCAAATAGTCCTGGTGTTACAGAAGGAACGGCAAAAGATACTTTGTTAGCAAAATACAATGATTTAGAGAATGTAAAAACGTTAATCGAAGCTAATAAAAACGAAATTGCAGCGATTATTATCGAGCCGGTTGCTGGAAATATGGGTTGTATTCCGCCAAAAGAAGGTTTCTTGCAGGGTTTAAGAGATTTATGTACGGCTAACGGAATTTTATTGATTTTTGATGAGGTTATGACGGGTTTTCGTTTGGCTCGCGGAGGTGTTCAGGAATTATATAATATCAATGCTGATATTGTGACTTTTGGAAAAGTAATTGGCGGCGGACTTCCGGTTGGTGCTTTTGCTGCTCGCGAAGAAATTATGAATTATTTGGCGCCGCTTGGTCCAGTTTACCAAGCAGGAACATTATCAGGAAATCCTTTGGCAATGGCTGCAGGTTTGGCAATGTTACAATCATTAGATAATGATCGTGCTGTTTTTACTCGTTTGGATGAAAAAACGGCTTATTTAGAAGCAGGAATTGACAGGGTTTTAAAAGCAAATAATGTTGTATTTACAATCAATAGAGTTGGTTCTATGATTTCTGTACATTTTGATGCAAATCCTGTGACAGATTTTCAAACTGCTGCAAAAGGGGATAACGAAACGTTCAAGAAATTCTTCCACGGATTATTGCAGGAAGGTATTTATATCGCGCCATCTGCTTACGAAACTTGGTTTATTACAGATGCTTTAACGTATGAGGATTTAGATTTTACAATTAACGCAATTGATAAGGTTTCAAAGACTTTTTAAGCTTTAAAACACTTCAAAATATTTTACAAGGTTCAACTTTTTCATTAAAGTTGAACCTTTTTTTATACTTTGCACTTAATTTTTATTTGTTAATAATAAGTTAAACCAATTTTAATTATATCTAAAATTGCAATCAAAATTTATTTTTGTTTAACAAATCACTATTAATCCTGCTATAAATGAAGAAATTTTACATTTTTGCTGCAACAACGGCTTTTTTGCTGTTACCTGCAAGCCAATTTGCACAATCTAAAAAAGACAAGTCTAAAAAAGGCGAAACCACTGTCGCTCCTCCGGAAAAAAAAACAGAATCTGCAATAAAAGAATACAGCAAAGTGATTACTAAAGACGCTGTTTCTGATTCGGGACTTTTTACCGTACATAAAGTCGATAAAAAATACTATTTCGAGATTCCGAATAAATATCTAAATAAAGACATGCTTTTGGTAAGCAGATTGTCTAAACTTCCATCAAATTTAGGTGGAGGATATGTAAATGCGGGCTCTGAAACTAACGAACAATTAATTGTTTGGCAGCGTTTTCAAGACAAGATTCTTATTAAATCAAAATCTTTTAATGCTGTTGCAAACGATAGTTTACCTATTAGCATTTCGGTAAAAGCAAATAATTACGAACCTACATTATTTGCTTTTGATATCGTTGCTTTTAGTAAAGATTCTGCTAATACGGTTATCGATGTAACGAAGTTTTACAGCACAGATGTAAAAGCAATCAGCGGAATTTCTCCAGAAATGCGTGAAACTTATAAAGTAAAAGGTTTAGACGAATCTAGAACTTTTATTAATGCCATGAAGAGTTTTCCGATGAATATCGAGGTTATTCAGGATATGACTTATAATGCTTCAAAACCATCAATGCTGGAAGATACAGAATCGATCAGTATTCAAATGAATCAATCGATGATTTTATTGCCAGAAGTTCCGATGAAACCAAGATTGGCAGACCCAAGAGTGGGCTGGTTTACAATAAGTCAATACGATTACGGAAGCAATGAATTAAAATCTGATCTTAAAACTTACATTCGCCGCTGGAGATTAGAACCTAAAGATCCAGAAGCGTATGCAAGGGGAGAATTGGTTGAACCAATTAAACCAATTGTATATTATTTAGATCCTGCAACGCCTGTAAAACTTAGAAAATATATTAAAGAAGGAATTGAATCTTGGCAGAAACCTTTTGAAGCTGCTGGATTTAAAAATGCAATTATTGCAAAAGATGCTCCAACAAAAGAAGAAGATCCAGATTTTAGCCCAGAAGATATTCGCTATTCTGTAATACGTTATGTGGCGAGTACGACAAGAAATGCTGTTGGACCAAGCGTTTCAGACCCTAGAACAGGAGAAATTATAGAAAGTGATGTAATCTGGTACCACAATCATTTGCGTTCGTACAGAAACCGATATTTGTTAGAAACCGGAGCAGCAAATCCGTCAGCGAGAACTTTGGAAACAAGTGATCAAGAAATGGGTGATATGATGCGAATGGTTATTGCGCATGAAGTCGGGCATGCATTAGGATTTCCACATAATATGGGCGCAAGCTCTTCTTATGATACAGAAAGCTATAGAAACGGAGATTTTACACAGCAAAATGGTATTTCGGCAAGTGTAATGGATTATGCACGTTATAATTATATTGCACAGCCAGGAGATAAAAACATTCGTTTTATCCGTAAAATGGGACCTTATGATAGTTATGCAGTAAATTGGGGGTATAGAGTGATTCCAAATGTAAAATCTCCAAAAGACGAATTACCAACATTAGACAAATGGATTTTAGAGAAAGCTGGAAATCCAATTTATAAATTCGGAAAACAAAGCAGTGCTTTTGATCCGACATCACAGACAGAAGATATTGGTAATAATTCGATGAAAGCTAGTTCTTATGGAATGAAAAATTTAGAATATGTTGCGGCTCATTTAAATGAATGGACAAGCAATGTGACTAATAATTATGAAGATTTAGATGAATTATACAAAGAATTATTAGACGTTTGGAGCCGTTACGTTGGGCATGTTGTTACCAATGTTGGTGGTGTTTATGAGAATACTAAAAACCCAAATCAAGCAGGAAATGTTTATGAGGTTGTTCCAAAAGCAAAACAAATAGAAGCTATGAATTGGCTGCAAACGAATGCTTTTGCTTCTCCAACTTGGATTGTAAATGTAAATACTTTAAAAAATACCGATTTTGCGGGTTACACAGAAAGATTTAGAAACATACAAGTAAGACAATTAAACAGTTTATTAAGCTTAGGGCGTATAGGCAGATTAATGGATAACGAAATTCTTGGTGGTGATACTTATACTGCTTTGGATATGTTTAAAGATACTCGTAAAGGAATTTGGAAAGAAGCCAATACGCCAGTGAATGTAACGATTTACAGAAGAAATTTACAACGTGCTTATCTTGAAAGAATGGGCTTTTTGATGACCGAAGAAATCAAGCCAAATGATAGATCAACAATATATTATAATGTATCGCAGTCTGATCTTAGAGCTTTAGTGCGTGGCGAGTTAACTGCTTTAAGAAAATCACTTGCCGCAGCAAAAGCATTGGGAGTAAATACAGAAACAAAATATCATTATGAAGATTGTATCAAAAGAATAGATTTGATATTGAATCCGAAATAAGAGATTTAATCAATAAAAAAGAGGCTTTAAAAGTTGCCATGTGGACACAAGTATAAAAAACAACACAAATTTCACGAATTGCCACCAATTCGTTTGTGAAATTTATTTCACAAACATAGGTTATACTATTAAAATTTGTGCAAATTTGTGAAATTCGTGTTCAACATTGAATGATACTATTTATGTTCACACGGCAGCTATTAAAGCCTCTTTTTTATATACTCCTTAATTTATTATTTTGATGTGTTTGCAAAAAGAACTGCCCTGTCTAAGATTTCATCTTTTCCTTGCTGAATGCCTAAAATAGTTTGGTTTACTTCAATATCAGGAACAATACCAATGCGCTGCACTTCTTTTTTGTTTGGATAAAAGACTCCATAACAAGTAAAAGAGCCAACCATACCTTTAATAATTTGAAATCTATAATTTGCACCGTCAGCACCCGCGGTCTGATTTCCAATTACAGTAGCTTTTGGAGCAGCTTGTAAAGTCATTGCCGTAAATTCAGAATGACTTATAGATTTTTCATTCACTAAAAGGATAACATTTCCTTTATAATAATCAGGATTAATTTTTCCGCAAGGATTTTCCTTGTTTCTCCAAATAAAGCGTCCAGGAGAATTCAGATCAGCATCTAGAGATTTTACAAATTCTTTTGGTTCGGGGTTTAAATATTCGGCTATTGCAAAATTAGTATCTCGGGGATAATTTCGAATATCAAAAATAATGGCTTTAGCATTTTTAAATTGTTCCATCATAGCCTGAACATCTTCTTCATTTAGTATACCTAAATCAACATATCCAATATTGTTTTCCAACCATTTGTATTTATCCTTCTTGTCTTCATAATTAATTTTTAAATCTTTATAAATATATCGGTTTATTGTTTTTACGGCTGTTTTGTCTTCTCTCACAAATTCAATTTCAGCAGTATTTGTATTTCCATTAAAAATTGCCCAGTATATATTGTTTAAGATTGCCGAATAATTTGATCCTTCAATATATTTTTGATTCTCTTTTATAAGTTCTTCTATTGATTTTCCTTGAAGTTTAGTGATAACGTCACCTACTTTTATATCGTTTATTTTAGATAAAGAATCGTTTTTAAAACCTGTAACAATTGCTTTATTATCAATAAATTTTACATCAAAAGGAATAAATTTATCTCCAAATTTTTCAAACATTTTATTAGCACCAAAAGAAGCATGAGTATCATTTAATTTGGCACTAAATTCTTTTAGCGATAAGTAAAAATCAAGTTCAGAATCTGGATTGATTGATCTAGGCAAGAATTCGCTTAGAGTCAAATCCCAATTTTGATCCATTTGATATTTATAAGGAAAGAAATATTCAACATAATTCCAATAACGAAATAGAGCTAAAAGGCGCAGGTTTTTATCTTTTGCATCAAATTTGGTGTATTGAACTTCATTTGTAAATTGAATTGGTGCTGGATGATTTTCATCACCATAATCGATATAAAATTGCTTTCCCTGAATTTTATTGTTTTCAATAAATTTAAGTTTTGCCGAAAGACTTTTAGAAAAAAACTTTGTTTTTTGTATCCAAGAGAGGTTTAAATTTTTGTCAAAATAATTAATTTTTTCAGTTGGAATTGCAGCTTTATAGGCTTTAATCTCACCCAAAGAAGTAACCCAGGTTTCTATAACATTTGAGAATTCTGTGTCTGTTTTTGCTTCTTCTACTTTAGGTAAAATTTCAAAAAGCTGTTTGTCCCAGTCAAATTTTCCACTGGCGACATTTGGATGATAATATTTTAAAAATCCCCATATTTTACAGGTTGCAGCAAGTTTTTGATTTTCGGTTAATGTAGAATTTGCAAAACCTATTTGGGATAGAAGAAAAAGAAATGCAATTAAGATGTTTTTTCGCATTATGATTTATTTGTGGTTAAGTGGTTAATTATTTCAAATATATCATATTTTTTTGCAAATAAAATAATACAAAAAAATTAAGCAAAAAAAAAAGCTTCAGAAATCAATCTGAAGCTTTTTGAATTTTTATTTTTTATCCTTTTTGTGTTCTTTCATTTTATCTTCATGCTCTTTTTGAATTGAAGTCCATTTTTTATATTGATCTGCATTTAAGATGGATTTCATTTTAGCATCCGTTGCTTTATGATCTTCTTCCATTTGTTTTTTCATGGCTGCTTTATCTGCCTCAGTAGGTTTCGCGTCAGAATCTTTTCTACTTTTTTTAAGCATTGCCATTTTTGTACTTCTGTCAGATAAAAGTTCTCCAACTTTCTTTTGCTGATCGGCATTTAAATTTAAATCAGTCGTTAATTTTTGCAAATGCGCTTGATCGCGTTCTTGCGGTGATTTAAAGTCATCTTTGTGACCGCCTTTTCCTTTATGACCTTTATGATCTTTTTTAAGCGCAGTCCATTTTGTATATTGGTCAGTGTTTAAAATTGCTTTCATTTTAGCATCATTAGCTTCCTTTTCAGCAGTCATTTGTTTTTCAAAAGCCGCTTTTTCTTCAGCAGTTGGCTTTGTTTTACTGTCTTTTCGAGCATCTTTAAATTTTGCTGCTTTAGCGCTTCTCTCAGCCAAAAGCTGTTTAACCTGATCTTGTTGTTTTTTATCTAAATTCAATTCAGAAGTTAATTTTTGTAAATGCTTTTCATTACGTTGTTCAGGAGTTAATTTTTCTTTTTGATCTTTTGCAGTCTTTTGATCGATGTTTTGTGCAAAACTTACTATTCCAACGAATAATAAAGCAGCGATAAATAATTTTTTCATAATTAGTTTTATTGAAAGGTTTATATCCATTAGACACAATAGACTTTATTAGGTTTAATGAGATTGTCAGATTTATCTTTTATTTAACAAAAACTATTAATGAAAATATAAAGCCTGTATAGAATAAAAAAAAAGAGGCCCTTAAGCCTCTTTCTTGTTATTGATTTTCTCTTCTTTCTTTCATTTTTTCTTTAAACTTATCTTTGTTTTCTTCCTGTATTGCTTTCCATTTAGTGTATTGGTCAGCGTTTAAGATAGATTTCATTTTAGCATCATTTGCAGCAACTTCATCAGTCATTTGTTTTTTAAAAGCAGCTTTTTCTTCAGCAGTTGGTTTTGTATTGCTGTCTTTTTTAGCCATACGCGCTTCTTTAAATTGTTCTGCTTTAGCGCTTCTATCAGCCAAAAGTTGTTTTACCTGTGCTTGTTGATTAGCATCAAGATTCAGTTCAGATGTTAGTTTTTTTAATTGTTTGTCATTTCTTTGTTCAGGAGTCATTCTCTCTCTTTGTGGTTTGGCATCAGATCCTGTAGCATCTTGAGCAAAACTTGCTATTCCAACGAATAACATAGCTGCGATAATTAATTTTTTCATGATTTGTTTTTTTAAGTTTATGTTGATTAGACTTTATAAAATTAATTAGGTTTAATCTTATGAGATTGTTTGTGAATAATTTAACAAATTGAAGTTTGTTAATTGCAGTGCTAACTGTTTTTTTTCTTTTTTTAAAGATTCAGAATTAATCATTAAATTTAATAAAATTATAAGTACAAATAAATAACGAATTGTATATGAGTTTATTATCTTCTTTGGGCGAAAATAAAATAGCTTTTTTTTCGACGCAGCCTTACGATAAAACATTTTTTAATCAATATAATGAGTTTGCTTTCGAATTAGATTTTTTCGAAACCCAGCTTAATCCACAGACTGTAACTTTAATTCAGAATTGTAGCATTGTCTGTGTTTTTGTAAATGATATTGTCAATGAAGCTGTTATTAAACAATTGGCAGAAAAGAACGTAAAAATTATTGCTTTGCGTTGTGCAGGTTTTAATAATGTCGATCTAGAAGCTGCAAAAAAATACAATCTTAAAGTCTGCCGTGTTCCTGCCTATTCGCCGCAAGCAGTTGCAGAACACGCAATGGCAATGATTTTAACTTTAAACCGAAAAACGCATAAAGCTTACAACAGAGTTAGAGAACAAAACTTTTCCTTAAACGGATTATTAGGTTTCGATTTATTCGGCAAAACAATCGGAATTATAGGCACTGGAAATATTGGCAAAGCTTTCGCTAAAATAGCTTTAGGATTCGGATGTAAAGTTTTGGCTTACGATATTGTCACCAATCTCGAAATGGAAAAAGACGGTGTTATTTTCGCCGATTTAAACACCGTTTTTAGAGAGAGTGATATCATTTCACTCCATTGTCCGTTAAACGATCAGACAAAGCATATAATCAATAAAGACTCTATTGCTTTGATGAAAGAGAGCGTTATGATTATCAATACAAGTAGAGGAGGATTAATAGAAACTGCCTGCGTGATTGAAGGCTTAAAAGAAGGCAAAATAGGTTATTTAGGAATTGACGTTTATGAGCAGGAAGAAAAACTGTTTTTCAGAGATCTTTCTGCGGATATTATTCAAGATGATAATATTCAGCGTTTAATGAGTTTTCCAAATGTTCTGGTTACGGCGCATCAGGCATTTTTTACAAACGAAGCGTTAACGCAGATTGCTATGGTTACTTATAATAATATCAAGTCATTATTGCTTGAAAATGATATTGAAAATAAAGCAGCGTTGTTGGTTTAATACTTAATTTAAAGATAGAGATTATGAGAAAAGTAATTTTAATTGCGGTTGCAATTCTAGCAATTTGTTCTTGTCAGAATAAAGAAAAACCAATAAAGAAAAATATTATCAAAGCCATTATAGAAGATACCTTAACAAAAACTGCTGCAGGTGAAGCAACTGTGGGTGATGTTTCTTCTAAAGAAGACAAAGTGGTTGAAATGATTAAAAAACAGCTTTTAATACTCTTAAAAAAAGATCTTCCAGCAATGACAAAAGACGATAGATTCTTTTACTACGATGCTTTTGATTTAAATAATGATAAGAAAGACGAATATTTTGTTGGTTTCAATACTTCTTATTTCTGCGGAAGTGGTGGTTGTTCTGGTTATATTCTGAATAATGACGGAAGCGTAATAAATGCTTTCACCGTAACCGATTTTCCTATTTTTTCAGCAGCAACATTTTCAGGAAAATTTCAGGATCTTTTCTTTAAAAGCAATGGAAAATTTCATTTATTGAAAATGAAAAACAATAAATATCCATCAAATCCTTCTGTTCAAGAAGTTTGGAAAGGAAATATTCCAGAAGAAAGCGTCAAGATTTTAGATTTTTATAATGGAAAAGATAAAAAGTATTCGTTTTAGGAATTTTATATCAAAATAAAACCCGACAGGTTGAAAAACCTGTCGGGTTTGAATATTATAAAATCTAATTGGAATTTGGAATTTTTTAATTTGGAATTTAAAAAACTATTCTACCAATTCAACCATTTTAAATTCACCTTCAACGGCAACTTTAGTCAAACCGTGTTTCGATAAGCCTTTCATTGCAGAATCCCATTTTTTACCGCTTAGATTCGCTTTTATTTTTAGCTGCGTTAATTCAATTTTATTTTCGTTCGCTTTCAAAAGATCGATGATAAATTTTTCTTCATCAGTCAATTCAACAGCGATTTGTTTTTTCTCCGGACGCATCTGCGGGAACAATAAAACTTCCTGAATAGAAACATTATTAGTCAAATACATCATCAAACGGTCCATTCCAATTCCCATTCCAGAAGTAGGAGGCATACCGTATTCAAGTGCTCTTAAGAAATCTTCATCGATAATTCCAGTCGCTTCATCATCACCTTTTTCAGACAAACGCATTTGATCTTCAAAACGCTCTCTTTGATCAATTGGGTCGTTTAATTCAGAATAAGCATTTGCTACTTCTTTACCACAAATCATTAATTCAAAACGTTCAGTCAATTCAGGATTGTCACGGTGTTCTTTACACAACGGAGACATTTCTTTTGGATAATCTGTAATAAAAGTTGGCTGAATATAATTTCCTTCGCATTTAGCGCCAAAAATTTCATCAATCAATTTTCCTTTCCCCATTGTTTTATCAACGTCAATTCCCATGCCTTTAGCGGCTTCGTAAAGCTCTTCTTCGCTTTTTCCAGAAATATCAAAACCAGTAAAATGTTTGATAGAATCTGTCATTGTAACACGAGCGTAAGGCGCTTTAAAGTTGATTGTATGTTCTCCAAAAATCACATCAGAAGAACCATTTACAGCAACAGCACAGTGCTCCAAAAGATCCTCGGCAAAGTTCATCATCCAGTTGTAGTCTTTGTAGGCTACATATATTTCCATAGCGGTAAATTCTGGGTTATGCGTTCTGTCCATTCCTTCGTTACGGAAGTTTTTAGAAAACTCATAAACACCATCAAAACCACCAACAATTAATCTTTTTAAGTATAACTCATTCGCAATACGCATATACAACGGAATGTCAAGCGAGTTATGGTGTGTAGTAAACGGACGCGCTGCAGCTCCACCAGGAATTGGCTGTAAAACCGGAGTTTCAACCTCAAGGTAACCTGCACCGTTAAAAAAGTCACGCATTGCGTTAAACAATTTGGTACGTTTTACAAAAGTATCTTTTACGTTTTGGTTTACCGTTAAATCTACATAACGCATTCTGTAACGCAATTCAGGATCGCTAAAAGGATCATGTACTTTTCCGTCTTCGTCTACTTTTGGTAACGGAAGCGGACGCAAAGTTTTACTCAAAAAAGTAAAACCGCTAACACGAATACATTGTTCGCCAACTTTAGTTGTAAACAATTCTCCTTCAATACCAATAAAATCTCCCAAATCGGTCAATTTTTTAAAAACCGTATTGTACAAAGTTTTGTCTTCACCTTCACACAAATTATCGCGGTTCACGTACAATTGTACACGTCCTTCGCTATCTTGTAATTCAGAAAAACAAACTTTACCTTGATCTCTCACACTCATCAAACGACCCGCAACGATCACCTTCTTACCTTCTTCAAACGACTCCTTTATTTGCTTAGAAGTATGATTTACAGGAAAAAGATTAGCAGGATAAGGATTGATTCCTAAGTTGCGTAAGTTTTGAAGTTTTTCTCTTCGGATGATTTCTTGTTCAGATAAGGCCATTATATACTGTTTTTTAAGTGTGCAAAGATAGTTAATTTTGAAAAAGTGACAATTTCAAAATTTGAAAATAATTTTAGTTTTTTCAGGAGCAGAGAAAAGCTGTTATTCATCAACAATTGTCCCGCTATTCACTATATCTTTTTTGCAGAAAAAGCAAAAAAGGATGCCGTTTCTATCGGGGCTAAGCCAGAAATTTAGTTTTCAAATGACCTTTTAGTGGGAGCGTTTAGTTTGTTGCTGTATATTTTTTTGTCATAAATGGAAAAAAACAAAATAGAAATACTCAAAACAGCATTAATAAAAGCGTAAGAAATTAATTTCAAATATCAGTATCTTAGCAATTCATTAGCTCAGAATCTTTAAGAAACCAAATGAAAAAACTATTAGCCTTTTTATTCTTTACGATCTTAATTAGCTGTCAAATAACAGAAACTATCCATTTAAATGCAGATGGAAGCGGCAATATTGAAGTGATTAATCTTCGTGACGAAAACAGTTATATGCAATTGGCCGGTGAAAATTATTCGAAAGAAGAAAAATTTCAAGATACAACTTATGTTTTTCAGGAATACATTAAAAAATACAACGAGACATTTTTAAAATACACGCTAGAAGAACAAAAACTATTTCTAAAATATTCGAATGTAAAAGTACATCTCAAAAAAAGTTCCTTCGAAAAAGAATTTAGAGATGTATTTACGCTGGACTTTACTAAAATTTCAGATGTTCCTGATTTGTTTAAGACAGAAAATTATGCAGACGATATTAAATACAATTATGCATTAACTGCCGAAAGACATTATTATAAAATAGGATATACTTTTGACGGAACAGTTTTTAAGCGTTTGGTCGTAGTTACAAATGAAGCTCAATTACAAAAAACAAAAGAGGATTTTAAAAATAGAGATCCTAAATATGCATCATTAAAATTGACACAGCTTTATACTTTAAAATATCATTTTCCGCGAAAGATAAAATCCGTTTCAAACGAAAAAGCAATTCTAAGTCCAGATAAAAAAGCATTGACAATAGAATTTCAAATAACAGATTGTCTTTTAAATCCTGAAAGTACAAATCTGGAAGTGATTTTAGAATAAGATATCTATCTAAGGGAATATTATAGAGAAAATTAAAGAAATCAACGATTAAACATTTTAGAAATAGACTTCGTATCTTTGATAAAAATTAATCCACGATGAAATTATATAAATTACTTAGTTTTTCTTTTTTATTAGCAACTCTTGCAAGTTGTACTTTCACTGAAAATATTAATATAAATGATAACGGAACCGGAAATTTTTCTGTAGATATGGATGGTTCTTCCTTAATGGCAATGGCCGGCGATCAAATTGGGAGCCAAATGGGAGCCAATGCTAAAAAAGAAATCGATTCTAGTTTTACCTTTAAACAATTGTTTGCAGATAAAAAAGACAGTATTGCAAAACTTTCTCCAGAGTCTCAGAAAGAACTTAAAAAGCTGGAAAATTTTGTAGTTCACACTAAAATGAGCAGTGAAAAGAAAGAGTTTTTAATGACATTTTCTACTGATTTTAAAAGTGTAAACGATCTGCAGGATATATTACAAACACTGAGTACTTTTCAGAAATTAGAACAAGGCGGAAGCGCTGCGACACCACTTGGTGGTAATTTTGGAAATAACAACAGCAAATTAAGTTATACTTACGACGGAAAGAAGTTTACTCGTAAAGCTGTAATAGACCAACAAAAACTGGCTGAAAAAAAGAATGATTCTGCTGCAGATATGTCTAAAATGATTTTTGCTTCGTCTAATTATATTTTAAAGTATCATTTTCCTAAAAAAGTAAAAAAGATATCAAATCCGAATGCTTTATTTAGTGAAGACAGAAAAACAATTACAATTCAATACCCCTTTAAGGATTACATGGAGAATCCAGACAAACTTAACTTTGAAGTAGAGTTTGAAAAATAATAAAAATGAACAAAAAAATTCAACTTCAGGATTTAGGTCAAAAAGATTATAAAGCCACTTGGGAATATCAAGAAGAACTTTTTAAAGATATAGTTGATTTAAAAATAAAAAATAGAAGAGAGGAACTGGATTTGCCAACTCCAAATTATCTGATTTTTGTAGAGCATCCGCATGTTTATACTTTAGGAAAAAGTGGTGATTTTGAGAATTTACTTTTAAATGAAAAACAGCTCGAAGCTAAAGGAGCTACGTTTTATAAAATTAATCGTGGCGGCGATATTACGTATCACGGACCCGGGCAGATTGTAGGTTATCCGATTTTAGATTTAGAAAATTTCTTTACAGATATTCATAAATACCTGCGTTTTCTAGAAGAATCTATTATTCTAACATTGGCTGAATATGGTTTAGAATGTGGTAGAAGTGAAGGTGAAACAGGTGTTTGGCTTGGTGCTGGAACTCCGTTTGCACGAAAAATTTGTGCGCTTGGTGTACGTGCTTCACGCTGGGTAACTATGCATGGATTAGCTTTAAATGTAAATGTAGATTTAGGCTATTTTGATAATATAATTCCATGTGGCATTCGTGGTAAAGGTGTTACCTCTTTACAAGTAGAATTAGGTGTAGAAAAAGTAGATGAAGAAGAAGTAAAAGCTAAGATTTTAAAACATATGGCTCATTTATTTGAAGCCGAATTTGTTTAAAGATCTAAGCTCAATTGTTCAGGTAAAAGTCTAAAACTCATTCGGTGATATTTTGTAGGGCCATATTTTTTTATGGCCTCACGATGTTCTTTGGTTGGGTAGCCTTTGTTTTTTTTCCAATTGTACATTGGAAACTCTTCGTGAATTTTGTCCATATACTCATCGCGATATGTTTTTGCCAAAACAGATGCGGCAGCAATACTTAAAAATTTAGAATCTCCTTTTATAATACTTTGATTCGGAATTGATTTTAACAATTCTATTTCTGTTTTAGAAAATTGTTTTCCAAAACTATTCTTTAAACCCAATTTTGCATTTAATGCACGGTTTCCATCTACAATAATAAATTCTGGGGTTTGATTTAATTTTAAAATGCATTCCTGCATGCCTTTCATAGAAGCATTCAGGATGTTTATTTCGTCAATTTCATTTGCATGTAAATGAGTTACAGAAAAACACACTGCATATTCTTCTATAATTGGTTTTAGCCTTTCTCTAACTTTCTCCGATAACTGTTTACTGTCGTTTAAAACTTCATTGTTAAAATCAGGCGGTAAAATTACGGCTGCGGCAGTTACAGGCCCTGCCAAACACCCACGTCCAGCTTCATCAGTACCAGTTTCTAACACAAATCCAGAGAAATTTTTTTCAAGCATTTTTTTACATTTTTTATTAAATGACAAATATTGTAAAATTTTTTAAAAGATTTTTATGCTTTTTTTTCTAAAAAATGTTAGGTTTTATCAAAACCTTAAAAAAGATGTTAATTTTAACGATGTTGCTAAAAGTTTAGATGCTTTTTTGTGCTTTTAATTGAATGAAGTTTAAAATTGTTAAAATTATGTTAATATATTCTGGTTTATTAAAATGAAAGAATGTCAATATTTAAGGAATTACATTGTTAAAAGCGACAAAAATATTCTATTTTAGGATATATGTTAATGGATTGCTAAAAATTCTGAAAAAATTAAGTTAAAATTGTTTGTTATTTTAAGAAATAATTAAGATGTTTGCGACATACTAATTCAAAATAAATTAAAATGAAATTAAAATTACAATGGATTTGTACGCTATTATTAGCGTTATCTATGCAGTTTTCTTTTGCTCAAGAGCGAACTGTATCTGGTAAGGTGTCTGACCAAACAGGCGTTATTCCAGGAGTAAATGTTGCTGTTAAAGGAAGTAAGGCTACTACTTACACTGATTTTGACGGGAGCTATTCGGTAAAAGCAAAAACAGGAGATGTTTTAGTTTTCTCATACGTTGGTATGAGTAACAAACAAATCACTGTTGGAGCCTCAAATACTGTAAACGTTACTTTAGAGTCTGAGGCTCAATTAATGAATGAGGTTGTTGTTGTTGGTTACGGTGTACAAAAAAGAAAGGAAGTAACTGGTTCTATTTCTAAAATAGCTGGAAAAGACATTGCTAACTTGGTTACACCAAGTTTCGAGGGAGTTCTTGCAGGTAGAGCAACAGGGGTTCAGGTTTCAACTAACACAGGTCTTATTGGTGCTGCTCCAAAAATTAGAATTAGAGGTATTTCTACTATTTCTGGTATTACTGAGCCATTAATTGTTGTGGATGGTATGCCAATTTTTTCTGGTGATATAGGAGGTTCTTCTCCTACTAATGGTTTAGCAGATATTAACCCAGAAGATATCGAATCTTTTGATGTATTAAAAGATGGTGCTGCAACGGCTATTTATGGTTCTAGAGCAGCTAATGGTGTAATTTTAATTACTACTAAAAGCGGTAAAAAAGGCACTTTAAAAGTTAATTACTCAACTGTTTTAGGTGTTGCTAGTGCAGCTAAAAAATATAATTTATTAGAAACTCCTGACTTTTTAGTTATCTCTAACGAAAAAAGAACAAACGCAGGACAAACTCCATGGGCTGTAGGAAGCACATTTAACACAGACTGGCAGTCAGCAGTTTTAAGAAATGCTCCTCAAAGTACTCATAATCTTAACTTTAGTGGAGGTTCTGATAAAACAAAATACTATTTGTCTTTAGGTTATTCAGCTTTAGATGGTATCAACTTGGCTAATGATATGAAAAGATATACTATTAGAACTAATATAGATCAAGAAATCAACAAATGGTTAAGTATTGGTACAAACTTAAACTTAAGTAGAACTGAGATTAATGGATTAAACAGTAATGCTAGTGGATTGTCAGGAAATATTTTTAATACAACAAGACAATTACCAAACACGCCGATTTATGATGCAGCAGATCCAACAGGTTACAACCTTTCTGCTAATAATGCAACTGTTGGACAATGGGATAACTTAGCTCCTGTAGGAGATAATATTACAAACATTATTTATGTTTTGGATCACAATAAATATAAATCTAATACTACAAGAATTATATTTAGTGCTTTTGCTAATGCAAAAATCACTTCTGATTTAAGTTATAAATTACAAGTAAGTGCAGATAATGCAAGTACAGATGGTCTTCAATACTGGAATCCAATTCATGGTGATGGACGTGGTGCAAACGGAATTTTGTATCAAGATAATACAAATCTTATGAGATGGAACTGGCAAAATATCTTGAACTACAAGCATACTTTTGCTGAAGATCACAATGTTGGATTAACGGGTGTTGCTGAATATCAAAAAACTAGAAGTCAAAATTTCTGGGGTCAAGGAAGTGATATGTTAAGTGATTTCTTCAATCAAAACTTAGTAACTAATACTTTTAACACTAAAGATACTGGTGGTGGTGTTACAGAAAAGGGAATTATTTCTTACTTAGGTCGTGCTACTTACAACTATAAAGAAAAATATTTTGTTCAAGGGTCTCTTAGACGTGACGGAATTTCTCAATTTGAGAAGGATGTAAGATATCATAACTTCCCTGGAGTTTCTGCTGGTTGGACAGTGTCTAAAGAAAACTTTATGGAAGGAATTAGTAAAGTTGTTTCTGATTTGAAATTTAGAGGTTCTTATTCTGAAGTAGGTAACGTTGATGTATTAGGCGGAATTGCATATCCTTCTAAAGGACTTACTGTTGGTTCTCCTAATGGTGGCTTAAATGGTATTGGATATTCTCAATATGGTAATAATTTATTACAATGGGAAACGAGTCATAAAGTTGACTTTGGTGCTGATTTAGGTTTCTTAGATAATCGTTTGACTTTACAATTTGATTATTATAAAAACAACATTGATGGAATCGTTTTAGCAGCTCCAGTTGATCCTTCTATGGGTATTCCTGGAAACGTAGTTAACTCGAACGTTGGTAAAATGTATAACCAAGGTTATGAATTTGCTGTTAGTTTTAAAGCAATTAATACTGCAAATTTCAGTTGGGATCTTTCTACTAACGTAACTCTTACTAAAAACGTTGTTACTGGTTTAGTTGCTGGACAAGATATTGTGGGTGGTTCTTCTACAGATACAAATATTGCGCCTAACATTATTATTAGACAAGGTGAGTCAATCAACTCTTTATATGGTTTTAGATACTACGGTGTTAACAAATCAAATGGTAACCCGGTTTATTATAAAGCTGATGGTAGTTTAGTACAAGGAAATCTTAATACACAAACTTATTTTGTGTATGATCCTAACAATCCTACTGGTCCTATGAATACTACAACGGCATCTTCTTTAGTAACTGCTGATAAAACTATTTTAGGAAACACATTGCCTACTTATTATGGATCGTTCTCATCTAACATGAAATATAAAAACGTTGATTTTGGTTTTATGTTTAGATTTAGTGGAGGAAATAAAATTTTCAACTCTACAAGAAGAGAGTTAATGAATCAAAACTTTAACAATAATGGAACAGAGATTTTAGGAAGATGGCAAAGTGTTGATAATCCTGGAGACGGATGGACACCAAGATTATACGCTAGTTCAAATACATTTACAAACCTTTCGGGAAGTGCAAGTACGCGTTTTGTTGAAGATGGAGATTTTATCTCACTTGACAATGTAAGTATTGGTTATACATTACCTAAAATGATAATGACTAAAATTGGAGTGGATAACTTTAGAATTTTTGCTCAGGCACAAAACATCTGGTTAATTTCAAAATATAAAGGAATTAACCCTGAAATGGAAACGTCTGGAGTAGATATTAACGGTACTCCACGTTCTAAAGTGATCTCATTAGGATTAAATGTAAGTTTATAATAAAAACATATGAAAAATATATTTAAAAAAATTCTACTTTCTGTAGTAGTACTCGGGATGAGCTCATGTACAGAAGAAAAAATATTGGATTTGAACCCAATAAATAATATTGCTGATTCACAAGCCTTTTCAACTCCTTCATTGATACAAGCGTCTATGATTGGTGTTTACAATGCTGCTGCTATTGGTCAATATAATTCTACCAGCGCGAATGGCGGTAGAGGTTATGTTTGGGGAGCTGCTTTTGTTGAACAAGGCGAGACTAGAGGTGAAGATGTTGTTAACATGGCAACTTTTTATCAACTGACATATACTGCAACTTATGATGCAACTACAGCCAATAATGTTTATTACTGGATTGATGGTTATAGATTAATCAATAGATGTAATCTTATGATTGAAGGTGCAACTGGTGCTGTTGCAAAAGGTATTATTACGCAAGCTGTTGCAGATGATTATATTGGACAGGCTAAATTTTTAAGAGCGATTACTCATTTTGAGTTGCTTACTTATTTTGCAAGACCTTACAATTTTACAGCTGGGGCTACACATCCTGGAGTTATTTACAGAGAAGTTGGTATTAATACAGCTCAAGAATTATCTTCAGAAGATAATAAACCAAGAAATACTGTTGCAGAATGTTATACTAAAGTTTTGGCAGATTTAGATGATGCTGAAAAATTGATCGCATCAAATGGTGTTACAGGTGGAAGAGTAGTTGGAAGAGCTACAAAATCTGCTGCAATTGCTTTTAAAACTAGAGTTTATCTTCAAAAGAGAGACTGGGCTAATGTAATTACTGAAGGAACAAAATTAACTGGAACTTATACATTAACTACAGATCCATATGCTCCTTTCGCAACTGGTACAAATACATCTAATTCTGAGTCTATTTTCTCTATTCTTCATACATCAACACTGAATCCTCAGGTTAATGCTGCTTTAGCAAGTATTTTGAAAAATAGAGCTTTAGTTTGTATTAGTCCAATTATTTGGAGAGATCCAGAGTGGTTGGCAGATGATAAACGTAGAGAAGATGGAAAGTTCATTTACACTGCTTCTGGTATTAAATATACTAACAAGTATACAGATATTACAAATTTGACTGATCCAGCTCCGATTATCAGATATGCTGAGGTTGTATTAAATATGGCAGAAGCTCAGGCACGTTTATCTGCAGCAAACTTACCAACTGCTTTAACGTTGTTAAACTCTGTAAGAAATAGATCTTTGGCTGCTCCTACAACTCAGGCTTACACTGCTGCTTCGTTTACTACGCAAGCCGCAATGGTTAAAGCTATTCTTAAAGAAAGAAGAATTGAGTTTTTACAAGAAGGACGTAGATGGACTGATATTCACAGATTACAAGGTGATGATTTAGCTCCAATTGACGGGATTCCTGCAAAAGTAGCTAATGCTACTCCAGCTACCACTGCATTTGTTTTAGGAAACACATATACAATTACTACTCCTGTAGCTGCTGTTCCTGGTTCTAACTTTAAATTCTTGTGGCCAATACCACAATTAGAGATGAATACGAACTTAGGTATTGAGCAAAATACTGGATGGTAAAAAAATAAATATTTTGATTTTTTTAAAGCCCTCAATCATTTTTTGATTGGGGGCTTTTTTGCTAAATCATGCTTCATTGAAAAAACTTAAAGACTAACGATTTGTTTTTTTATTTATACGTTTTTATAATTTACCTTTGCTTTATTAATATTATCGAAACAATTATCTATATATACCTTTGCAAATGAGAATACTCTTTTTTCTATATCTATTAGTCGTACCCGCAATATTGTTTTCTCAAGATAAAAAACCTGCCTCTAAAAGTAATTTAGATATGAATACAAAGTATTCAAGTATTACAGATACATTAAAAAAGAAAAAGCCAAAAATTGCTACTATAGATCAGTATCAGATTATTACCCTAGAGCATGATACAACTTATGTAGATACTTCATTAACATTAAAAAGTGCCTATAAACAAAACCATATTAGAAGAGATGAATTCGGACTTTTGCCTTTTTCTAATATCGGACAGCCTTACAATACCTTGCAATACAGTTTAACAAGTTTCTCTCCTTATCCAGAAATTGGTTTTACAGGAATGCATTTTAATTATATAGAAGCTGATCAAATTAAGTACTATTCTGCGGCAACTCCTTTTACAGAACTGTTTTTTAATACAACCATAAATAAAGGGCAAAATGTAGACTCATTTATTACATTAAATACTTCAAAAAATCTTAATTTTTCTATCGCTTATAGAGGTTTACGCTCAGAAGGAGATTACATTAATCAATTAGTAAGCTCAGGAAGTTTTAGATTTACAACAAGTTATGCTACAACCGAGAAGAGATATGCATTAAATGCTCACTATACCTATCAAGATAATTTAAATGAAGAAAACGGAGGGATAACAACTCCTGCAGATTTTGAAAGTGATAATCCAGATTATAAAAACCGTCAGAGATTACAGGTTTATCTAACAGATGCAGAATCTCTTTTAAAAGGAAGACGTTTGTTTTTTGATCATGCCTTTAGAATAAACCCAAAAGCCGGTAATAACAATTTATATCTTACACACCAGTTAAATTACGAAAATAAAACATATCAATACAAACAGCCAACAGTTATTTCAACAATAGATGGCAGCGAAATACAGCGATTTGGAGAATCTTATGTGACAAGTAATATAAGTGACGAAACAAAATTTGAAAAGCTGTACAATAAAGTTGGGCTTGCCTACGAAAATTCTCTTTTAGGAAAGTTTAATTTCTTTATAGATGATTATCGATCCAATTACGAATACAATCGTAATATTCTTAAAGCAGACGGTACAACAATCCCGTCTTACCTTTACCAGCAGATTAATAATGCAGGTGGACAATACGAATATCAAAAAAACAAATGGAATGGACGTTTTTTATATTCAAGATCAATTACCAATCAGTCGCTTTCTGATTTAGATGCAAAATTACGATACGATTACAATGATAAAATCAAATTTGATTTTAGATACAGAAACATCAATAAATTACCAAATTATAATTACAATTTATACCAAAGCAGCTGGGTAGCTTATAACTGGTCAAATAATTTTAAAAACGAAAAAATCAACTCTCTTAGCGCTGATGTTTCGACGCCTTGGTTGAATGCACAAGTTCAATATACAGTTTTAAAAGATCATTTGTATTTTTATGATAATTCGTCAGATTTACAAACTGCAGCGGATATTCAAATAATGAAGCCGATGCAGTATGGCAATGTCATCAATTACTTAGAGATAAAAGCAAACAAAGAATTTAAATTTGGAAAATTTGCTCTAGATAATACCTTTTTATATCAAAAAGTAGATCAATCTGATCTAATATTAAATGTGCCAGATTTTGTAGCAAGAAATACGTTTTATTATACAAGTAATTTTTTTAAGAAAGCCTTGTTTCTGCAGAGTGGTATAACATTTAATTATTTTACAGATTATTATGGTAATGGGTATAATCCAGTTATTGGAGAGTTTTATGTTCAAAATCCTGCAAATGCGGTAAAAATTGGTAATTATGCAACATTTGATTTTTTTGTAAATGCAAGAATCCGCCAAACAAGATTTTATTTAAAAGCAGAGCATCTTAACGCTGCTTTTTCTAAAAGTGACTATTATTCAGCACCTAATAATCCCTATCGTGATTTTGTTATCCGATTTGGTTTAGTTTGGAATTTCTTCCAATAAAATTAGGGTCGACTTTATTTTAAAACCAAATATTAAAATTTAAATAAAAATGGACTTTTCAAAGAATATTTTAGAAACAATAGGTAATACACCATTAGTAAAGCTCAACAAAATTGTTGCTGAAATCGATGCGTTAGTATTGGCAAAAGTCGAAACATTTAATCCAGGAAATTCTGTAAAAGACAGAATGGCCGTAAAAATGATTGAAGACGCAGAGGCTGATGGAAGACTAAAACCTGGAGGAACTATTATTGAAGGAACTTCTGGAAATACCGGAATGGGATTAGCGCTTGTTGCAATTATTAAAGGATATAAATTAATTTGTGTAATATCGGATAAACAATCAAAAGAAAAAATGGATATTTTGCGTGCCGTTGGTGCCAAAGTAGTCGTTTGTCCGACAGATGTCGAACCAACAGATCCACGTTCTTATTATTCAGTTTCAAAGCGTTTAGCCGAAGAAACTCCTAATTCTTGGTATGTAAATCAGTACGATAATATGTCAAATTCTTTGGCGCATTACGAACAAACCGGTCCAGAAATTTGGAAACAAACTGATGGAAAAATTACTCATTTTGTAGTTGGAGTAGGAACAGGAGGAACTATTTCTGGAGTTGGAAGATATTTGAAAGAAAAAAATCCAAACATTAAAATTTGGGGAATTGATACATATGGTTCTGTTTTTAAAAAATACCATGAAACTGGAATTTTTGATGAAAACGAAATCTATTCGTATATCACCGAAGGAATTGGAGAAGATATTCTACCTAAAAATGTTGACTTTTCTTTAATTGATGGTTTTACAAAAGTAACGGATAAAGACGCTGCAGTTTACACTAGAAAGATTGCTCTTGAAGAAGCTATTTTTGTTGGAAATTCTGCTGGAGCGTGTATAAAAGGATTATTACAGTTAAAAGAACACTTTAAGCCAGATGATGTAGTAGTCGTTTTATTTCACGATTCAGGAAGCCGTTATGTAGGTAAAATGTTTAATGACGATTGGATGCGTGAGCGTGGTTTTTTAGACGAAAACATCACAAAAGCAGAAGATGTAATCAAAGATCATATTGACAAACAATTAATTGTAGTTCGTACAGAAGAATTAGTTTCGCACGCTATCGAACGTATGCGTAAATATAAAATTTCGCAGATTCCAGTTGTAGACATCAACGGATTTGTTGGTTCTGTAGATGAAACCGATTTGTTTAGAAGTTATGTTGAAGATAAAAATGTTGCCGAAAAACCAATTAAAGATGTAATGGGTAAACCATTCCCAATTGTAAAATTAGGGACACCTATAGAAGAAGTCTCCAAATTGTTTACCAAAGAAAATGATGCCGTTTTAGTTGATTTAGAAAATGGGAATCACCACATTATAACTAAATATGATATTATTGGATCAATAAAATAAAATCACAATTACTTACTTTATAATCCATAAATCTGATTTTAAGAAATTAGATTTATGGATTTTTAGCTTTGAAATATACAGAACATGAATTTTACCGCCATAGATTTTGAAACCGCAACAGCTTACCATCCTTGTGCTGTTGGGATTGTTACCGTAGAAAACGGATTAATAGTAGATGAGTTTGTTACGCTAATAAAACCACCCAATAATGAGTACAATCCTTTCACGATACGTGTTCATGGTATATATCCTCGTGATACAGTAAACGCAAAAACATTCTTACAGGTTTATCCAGAGATAGAAAAACGCTTGAGAAATAGAGTAGTTGTGGCTCATAATGAGAGTTTTGATCGTAATGTTTTAATTAAATCAATGGCACTTTATGGTTTACATTATGAAGATTTAAATATTGCTCCAAAATGGGAATGTACAGTTAAAATTTATAAGGCAAAAGGTTTAAAACCTACTAAATTAAGCGACTGCTGCCGCGAAATGAATATTAAATTGAACCATCACGAAGCACTTTCAGATGCTCGCGCTTGTGCTAAATTATATATGTTGCGTTAATAATTGATTAATTTTGTAAGATTAGTACTAAATTTTATTAATTTAGGTTTTTGTAAATCATTATAAAAATCTAAAAATGAAAGAAGACTTTCTTCATTATCTCTGGAAATTCAAGAAGTTTGAAACACTAAATTTGCAAACTATCCAAAATGAACAGATTACAATTATTAAAACAGGTGATTATTTAGAACTGGCTGGTCCAGATTTTTTTAATGCTCAGATTATTATTGGAGAACAAAAATGGGCTGGAAATGTTGAAATTCATTTAAAATCTTCCGATTGGTATCTGCATCATCACGAAAAAGATAAAGCATACGAAAACGTAATTCTACATGTAGTATGGCAGCATGATACCGATGTTTTTAGAGAAAATAATACCGAAATTCCTGTTTTGGTTTTAAAAGATTACGTTTCGCCAGATACATTATCAAATTACAATTCATTAACAGCTCCAAAATCTTGGATTTTCTGCGAAAAAGAAATTGCTCAAATTGATGAATTTGTTTTTAAGAATTGGCAGGAAAGATTATTTTTTGAACGATTAGAACGTAAATCCAAATTTATTTACGATTTATTAGAAGAAACAAATTCTGATTGGGAAGCGGTTTTATTTTGTTTGTTAGCGAAGAATTTTGGTTTAAATACAAATGGAAATTCTTTTCTGCAAATTGCTAAATCCATACCTTTTTCAATTATAAGAAAAGAAAGTTTTGAAGTAGAAAATCTAGAAGCTTTACTTTTTGGAAATGCCGGGTTACTAAATTTAGACAAAGAAGATGTTTATTTTACAGATTTAAAAATTAGATATTTTTATTTGCTGCATAAATACCAATTAGAAAAAGCAGTTGTAGAACCTGTGCAGTTTTTCAAGCACAGACCAGATAATTTTCCAACCATACGACTCTCACAATTGGCAAGTTTATACAAAAAGCATCAAAATTTATTTTCTAAAATAATCAAGTTAAAATCTGTAAAAGATGTCTATGAATTGCTTACTGTCACGGCAAGTTTATATTGGCAGAATCATTATCAGTTTGATAAAGAAAGTCCTAAAAAAGCAAAAATATTATCAAAAGGCTTTATAGATTTAGTAATTTTAAATACAATTATTCCAATACAATTTGCGTATTCCGAAAGAATGGGAGAATCTATTTTTGAAGATTTAATAGTTTTTATGAATGAAGTTGCACCAGAGAAAAACTCAATCATTGATAAGTTTCAGTCTTTTAAAGTTTCTTCAAAAAATGCTTTTGAGACACAAACATTATTACAGCTGAAAAATGAATATTGCAATCATAATGCCTGCTTAAAATGCGCTGTTGGAATGGAGTTGCTAAAAGATAATTAAATAATGAGAGAATTAGATAATTAGCCAATTAGAAAATGAGGTTATTAGATAATTTTGTAGTTTTGTCTAAAATCTAAAATTAAAAATGTCAGCCATTCTAAGACTTAAATTTTTCTTTGAGAAATACGGATTTCATGTTTCATCGCGATTAGCAGATAAACTCGGAATGCGTGTTACCAGCGTACGATTATTTTTTATTTATATTTCGTTTGTAACCGCTGGTTTAGGATTTGGAGTTTATTTGACTCTAGCCTTTTGGATTCGCCTAAAAGATTTAATTCGCGCTAAACGAACTTCTGTTTTTGACTTATAATAAAAAACTCCAAATGTAAATTTGGAGTTTTTTTTATGATATACTAATAACTATTCTTCAGTTGTAGTTTGGTTTAATTTTGATCTCTTTTTACTATATCCAAAATAAACGATAATACCAACAAATAACCATCCAAGTGAAAGTAATTGAGCATCTAAACTCAAATTGATCATTAGATAAGTGTTGATAGCAATACCGCAAATAGCAATTACCGGCAGTGCAGGAACTTTAAAAGTACGAGTCAATTGTGGTTGTTTTACTCTTAAGATCCAAACCGCAATACAAACCATTGTAAAAGCAAATAAAGTTCCGAAACTTGTCATATCTGCTAATTTATTGATTGGAGTAAAAGCTGCAACTACAGCAATAATACCGCCTAAAATCATTAAGTTAGTTTTTGGTGTTCCTGAAACAGGATTTACTTTAGAAAAAACAGGAGGAATTAATCCATCTTTAGACATACCCAAGAAAATTCTTGATTGTCCCATTATCATTACCATTAATACAGATACTAAACCAATAGTAGCCGCAATAGTAATAATGAAACCAGCCCAACCTTGTCCAGCAATATCAAATGCATAAGCAACAGGCGCTTTTATAGCTTCAGGATATTTCCCTAGTGGATTAAAATCTTTATAATTCATCATTCCTGTTAGCACTAAAGAAACAAGGATATATAATGTAGTACAAATTAATAAAGAAGCAATAATTGCAAAAGGAACATCTTTTTTAGGATTAATTGCTTCTCCAGCTTGAGTAGAAACGGCATCAAAACCTACATAAGCAAAGAAAATTGCAGCAGCTCCAGATACGATCCCAGCATATCCATAAGCATTATGAGTTGTTTCTTTTTCAACGATTTGAGTAGCATCTGGAATAAATGGATGCCAGTTAGCAGTATTGATAAAGAAAAGACCTGCAACAATTACAAATATTACAGCAGAAACTTTTAAAATAACAATAAAATTGTTTGCTTTTGCAGCGCTTTTTGTTCCCTTAATAAGTAAAGAGATAACTAAAAGAACGATACAAAAAGCAGGAAGATTCATAGAAAAGCCTTCGCCAGAGTAACTAGCAGGATCTGTTGTCAGCCATTCAGGGAGATGAATTCCGAATAGTTTAAGTAATTTATTAAAATATCCAGACCAAGAAACTGCTACCGTCATTGATCCCATGGCATATTCAAGAATAAGCCCCCAGCCAATAATCCAAGCAAATATTTCTCCAATTGTACCATAAGCATATGCATAAGCAGATCCTTCAACAGGTAAAATAGAGGCAAACTCAGAATAACAAAGAGCTGCAAAAACGCAGGCAATACCTGCAATAATGAAAGAAAGTGCTAATGCAGGACCAGCATGATAATATGCTCCTGTACCAGTAAGAACAAAAATTCCTCCACCAATAATGGCTCCAACTCCAATGGCAGTAAGACTCCATTTTCCTAATACCCTTTTTAAATCACTTTTTTTCATATCTGCTTCAAAGGCAGATATAGGTTTAACTCTCATAATTGACATACTGATATAGCGGTTTAATGTTATTAAGTTCCAAATGTATCGTTTTTTATAAATAATAAAAACAATTATATAGCATAAAGTTATAAAATGTTTAAATTTTCTTGAAAAACATCGGAGAATACGCATTAATCACTCTAATACAGTGATTAATTCTCGTTTTAAATAAACTTAGCGATATTTTTCTCGGATATTATTTTTAATAAAATTCCTGTTAAAGTTACATGTTTTTCTTTAATTTACACCTTCAAATAGAATATAAAATTTTATAAATGATAAATTTCAAAATGTTACCATTATATTTCAAGTTTACTAAACAACAGCGTATAGGGATTTTTGTACTGTTTATGATCATAATTGTATTGCAGTCGATTTATTTCTTGGTCGATTTTAACCAGCCCGAAAAAATATTTTCTGAAAAATCAGAATGGATGGCTTTGCAGTCTGAAATAGATGCAGCAAAATCGATCAAAAACAATGAGAAACATAAAGAGTATACTTTTAATCCAAATTTTATTTCAGATTATAAAGGATATAAGCTGGGAATGTCTGTTCAGGAAATCGATCGTCTTTTAGTTTTTCGTAAAGAAAATAAATATGTAAATTCTGCCGAAGAGTTTCAGCAGGTAACAAAAATTTCAGATTCTCTATTAAAAGAGATTTCACCATTGTTTAAATTTCCAGATTGGGTTAATAACAAGAAACAATATTCAGAAGAGAGAAAAGAATATAAAAAGTATGAAAAAGAATCTCTTATTAAAAAGGAGAAAATTGCTTTAGTTGATATCAACGTGGCAACACAAGAAGATCTAGTTAAGATTTATGGAATTGGGGAAGCTCTATCATCACGAATATTAAAACAAAAAGAAATTTTAGGAGGATTTGTTTCAATGGAACAATTAACTGAAGTCTGGGGACTTTCTCCAGAAGTTATTTATGAATTAAATACACATTTCAAGATTTACGAATTTCCAAAATTTAAGAAAATTGCAATAAATGATGCGTCTTTAAAAGAGTTATCACAGTTTCCATATTTTAAGTATGTCTTAGCAAAACAAATCATAACAGATAGAAGTATGAACGGGGATTTTAAAAATATTGAGGATTTGGCAAAAATTAAAGGTTTTCCTGTTGAAAAAGCAAAAATAATTAGTTTATATTTGGAGTTCTAAAAAAAAGCACACATGAATTTTGATTACAATGAAACGCAGTCTATGATTGCTCAATCTATAAAAGACTTTGCAGAAAAAAATATTAGACCTTATATAATGGAATGGGACGAAGCGCAGATTTTTCCAATTCCTTTGTTTAGAGAATTGGGACAAATGGGTTTTATGGGGGTTTTAGTTCCCGAAGAATATGGCGGGTCAGGATTGGGATATCATGAATATATTACAGTAATTGAAGAGATTTCAAAAGTAGATCCTTCAATTGGTTTGTCAGTTGCGGCTCATAATTCTTTATGTACCAATCATATTTTAACTTTTGGAAATGAGGAACAAAAGAAAAAATGGCTTCCTAAATTAGCAACTGCAGAACATATTGGTGCTTGGGGGTTAACAGAGCATAATACTGGTTCTGATGCAGGTGGAATGAATACAACAGCAGTTAAAGACGGTGATTTCTGGATAGTAAATGGAGCTAAGAACTTTATTACACATGCTATTTCTGGAGATATTGCAGTTGTAATTGTGCGTACAGGAGAAAAAGGTGATTCTAAAGGAATGACAGCTTTTGTCTTTGAAAAAGGAATGCCAGGATTTTCTTCAGGGAAAAAAGAAAATAAACTTGGAATGCGAGCAAGCGAAACAGCAGAATTGGTTTTTGATAATTGTCGCGTGCCAGATGCTAATAGATTAGGAGAAGTTGGAAAAGGTTTTGTGCAAGCAATGAAAATCTTAGACGGAGGTCGTATCTCAATTGGTGCATTATCATTAGGGATTTCAAAAGGAGCTTACGAAGCAGCATTAAAGTATTCTAAAGAAAGGCATCAGTTTGGACAGCCAATTAGTAATTTTCAAGGAATCTCTTTTAAATTGGCTGATATGGCTACTGAAATTGAAGCTTCGGAGTTATTACTTCATAAAGCAGCTTTCTTAAAGCAAAAGCATAAGCCTGTTACTACTAGTGGTGCCATGGCAAAAATGTATGCATCTGAAGTTTGTGTAAAAGTTGCAAACGAAGCAGTTCAGATTCACGGAGGTTACGGATATACCAAAGATTTTCCTGTAGAGAAGTTTTATAGAGATTCTAAGTTATGTACTATAGGAGAAGGAACTACAGAAATTCAAAAGTTGGTTATTTCTAGAAATTTATTAAAAGAGTAAAAGGTTTTTTCTGTTTTGATGAATTAAAGAAAAATAATTTATAATTTATAACTCCTAATTAAAAATAATAATTACTTTTGCACCCTTAACGAGAGGAGGTGTCAATATTATGTTAATTATACCAATTAAAGACGGAGAAAATATCGATAGAGCATTAAAGCGCTATAAGAGAAAATTTGATAAAACAGGAACTGTTCGTCAATTAAGAGCACGTACTGCTTTTATTAAGCCTTCTGTTATCAAAAGAGCTCAAATTCAAAAAGCTGCTTACATTCAAAACATGAGAGATGGTTTAGAAAGTTAGTATTACGCTTTGTAAAATAATTACCGTTAGTCATCAAAAAATTATAACTTTGATGCTAACGGTTTTTTTTATGCTTAATTCTGAAATTTTTTAATTTCAGTGTTCTATATATTTTAGTGTAATTTATTAAATGAAATTGAAATTGTGTTTTATGGAGTCAAATAAAGATGCATTTCGTAATTATCTTCAGTTGGAAAAAAAATATTCTATCCATACTGTTAATGCCTATTTGAAAGATGTTGAATTTTTTGAAGAATTTAATAAGGTTAATTTTGAGCAGGAAAGTATAGATCGGGTAAATTATAGTCAAATTAGAAGTTGGATTGTTTCTTTAGTGGATCAAGATATTTCTAATGTTTCGGTAAATAGAAAAATGGCTTCCTTAAAAGCTTTTTATAAATTCCTTCTAAAAACAAAACAGATAGAAGTGAATCCAATGCTGAAGCATAAAGCATTGAAAACTCCTAAAATCATTCAAATTCCATTTTCTGAAAAAGAATTAACAGATTTAATGCGGGAAGTGGGTTATCCGGTTGGTTTTGAAGAAATCAGAGATAAACTTATTGTTGATATGTTTTATGCGACAGGAATGCGTCGAGCAGAATTAATAAATTTAATGATCTATAATGTTGATTTTTCTTCTGGTGTTGTTAAGGTTTTAGGTAAAAGGAATAAGGAGCGAATAATTCCGGTGCTTCCTTTGGTTTTGGAGCAGTTTGATTTGTATTTAAAGGAAAGAGCTTCTGTTGGTAATATTATAGATGAGGATTATTTTTTTATTTCGAAAAAAGGGTTAAAATTGAGCGAATCTTTTGTGTATCGATTAATAAATTCATACTTTAGTGGAGTCTCTGAAAAGATAAAAAAAAGTCCTCATGTCCTTAGGCATACTTTTGCGACTCATTTATTGAATAACGGAGCAGATTTAAATTCAGTTAAAGAATTATTAGGACATTCTAGTTTGGCGTCAACGCAAGTTTATACTCATAATAGTTTAGCGGAGCTGAAAAAGGTGTATGTTAACGCGCATCCGAGAAATAAATAGTAGTTCTTAAATGTTTAACCCTAAAATTTATATTATGAAGGTAGATGTTCATGCAGTTAACTTTACTGTTGACAGAAAGTTGGTAGATTTTATTCAGGTAAGAATGGATAAATTAGAAAAATACTACGATCGAGTAGTTTCGGCAGATGTTTTTTTAAAGGCAGAAAGAACGAGTGATAAGGAGAATAAGGCAGTAGAGATAAGGATTAATGTTCCGGGAGATGAGTTTTTGGTTAAAAAGCAATGTAAAACATTTGAAGAAGCAATCGAGCTTTCGGCAGAATCTTTAGAACGTTTGTTGGTAAAAAGGAAAGAAAAAATAAGAGCACACATATAATTGAAATTTTTTTAAAAAAATGTTTTGATTCAAAGATAAAATAGCTACATTTGCAGTCCGTTAGAAATAGCGGACTTTTTTAATGTTATTGCCAGCGTAGCTCAGTTGGCTAGAGCAGCTGATTTGTAATCAGCAGGTCGTGGGTTCGAGTCCCTCCGCCGGCTCAAAAAAAGGTTTCAAATGCGATTTGAAACAGGTTCATTTAAATTGTTGAAAAATATATTATGTGATGAAGAAGAGTTTTGGGTTTTAATCTAAAATTATACATCTTAAATCATGAATTATTTGGGGAGATACTCAAGCGGCCAACGAGGGCAGACTGTAAATCTGCTGTGTGAACTTCGCAGGTTCGAATCCTGCTCTCCCCACAAATTTTGATTTCAGATTTATGATTTCAGAATTTAGATTTATAAAATCAAGATTAGAATCTAATTCTGTTTTTTAATCTAAAATCGGAAATATGAAATCTAAAATTGAAGCTCTGCCGACTTAGCTCAGGGGTAGAGTGCTTCCTTGGTAAGGAAGAGGTCACGGGTTCAATTCCCGTAGTTGGCTCAAGTAAGTAGGAAATTGAAAATTAATATATAACTAAGATTAAAAATTAAGTAAAATGGCAAAGGAGAATTTTAATCGTTCCAAACCGCACTTAAACATAGGTACAATTGGACACGTGGATCACGGAAAAACTACATTAACTGCAGCAATTACAAAAGTATTGTCTGATGCTGGTTACTGTCAAGCAAAATCGTTTGATCAAATCGATAACGCTCCAGAGGAGAAAGAAAGAGGTATTACTATTAATACATCACACGTAGAGTATGAAACAGCTAACCGTCACTACGCTCACGTTGACTGTCCAGGTCACGCGGATTACGTAAAGAACATGGTTACTGGTGCTGCTCAAATGGACGGAGCTATCTTAGTAGTTGCTGCTACAGATGGTCCAATGCCACAAACTCGTGAGCACATCCTTTTAGGTCGTCAGGTTGGTATTCCAAGAATGGTTGTATTCATGAACAAAGTGGATATGGTTGACGATGCTGAATTGTTAGAGCTTGTTGAAATGGAAATTAGAGATTTATTATCTTTCTACGAATATGATGGAGATAATGGTCCTGTTGTTCAAGGTTCTGCTTTAGGAGGATTGAATAATGATCCTGCTTGGGTTCCTAAAATCATTGAATTAATGGAGGCTGTAGATGCTTGGATTGAAGAACCAATCCGTGATACTGCAAAACCTTTCTTAATGCCAGTTGAGGATGTATTTACAATTACTGGTCGTGGAACTGTTGCTACAGGTCGTATCGAAACTGGAATTGCTAATACAGGAGATGCTGTTGAAATCATTGGTATGGGAGCTGATAAATTAACTTCTACTATTACAGGAGTTGAGATGTTCCGTAAAATCCTTGATAGAGGTGAAGCTGGAGATAACGTAGGTTTATTGTTAAGAGGTGTTGATAAAGAATCTATCAAAAGAGGAATGGTTATCATTAAGCCAGGATCAGTAAAACCACACGCTACTTTCAAAGCAGAGGTTTATATCTTGAAAAAAGAAGAAGGTGGACGTCATACTCCATTCCATAATAACTACCGTCCACAGTTCTACGTACGTACAACTGACGTAACAGGAGTTATTACTTTACCAGAAGGAGTAGAGATGGTAATGCCAGGAGACAACTTGACAATCAATGTTTCTTTATTAAGCCCAATCGCAATGAGCGTAGGTTTACGTTTCGCTATCCGTGAAGGTGGTAGAACAGTAGGAGCAGGTCAGGTGACTGAAATCGTAGGATAATCTTACAAAATTATAAAAGCCAGTTGATTTTCTTAATTGAAATCACTGGCTTTAATTACGGGCGTAGTTCAAGGGTAGAATAGCGGTCTCCAAAACCGTTGATGGGGGTTCGAATCCCTCCGCCCGTGCAATATAAAATATATCAAATGACAAAAGTTACTAATTATTTATCGGAGGCTTTCGAAGAGTTAAAGTCAAATGTTACTTGGCCGGCTTGGGCTGAAGTACAAAAATTGACAATTGTTGTAGCTGTATTTTCGGTTCTATTTGCTTTGGCAACTTGGGGAGTAGACGAATTTTTTGCAAAAGCTTTGGCTGGATTTTTTAACTGGTTAAAAGGATAAATTTTTTGTGATGGCAGATAATAATGTAAAAAAATGGTATGTAGTTAGAGCTGTAAGCGGACAAGAAAATAAAGTCAAAGCTTACATCGAAACTGAGATTGCCAGATTAGGTATGGGTGATTATGTTTCCCAAGTTTTAGTGCCTACAGAAAAAGTAGTTACTGTAAAAGAAGGAAAGAAAATGTCTAAGGATAAAGTTTATTTCCCTGGATATGTTATGATCGAAGCCAATTTGATTGGTGAGATACCTCATATTATCAAGTCTATTACAAGTGTAATTGGTTTCTTAGGAGAAATCAAAGGGGGCGAGCCTGTTCCATTGAGGCTTTCTGAAGTAAATCGTATGTTAGGAAAAGTAGATGAGTTAGCTGTAAATACAGATACCCGTGCAATTCCATTCAACTTAGGAGAAACAGTAAAAGTGATCGATGGTCCTTTTAATGGTTTTAACGGTACAGTTGAAAAAATAAACGAAGAAAAGCGTAAACTTGAAGTAATGGTTAAGATTTTCGGAAGAAAAACACCATTAGAATTGAGTTTTATGCAAGTTGAAAAAGTATAATTTTTGTTACATCTATAATAACCACTATAATCGCTTCCAATGATTATGGTGTTAAATTTTTTAAAAAATGGCTAAAGAAATTAGTAAGGTAGTTAAACTACAAGTTAAGGGAGGTGCAGCGAATCCGTCGCCACCGGTTGGACCTGCTTTAGGAGCTGCTGGGGTTAATATCATGGAGTTCTGTAAGCAGTTTAATGCTAGAACACAAGATAAACCTGGCAAAATATGCCCAGTACAAATTACTGTGTATAAAGACAAATCATTTGATTTTGTTGTAAAAACTCCTCCAGCTGCTGTCCAATTATTGGAAGCTGCAAAGCTAAAGTCTGGATCAGGTGAACCAAATCGTAAAAAAGTAGCTAGTGTTACTTGGGACGTTATCAAAGCAATTGCTGAAGATAAAATGGTAGATTTAAATGCATTCACAATCGAATCTGCAATGAGCATGATCGCTGGAACTGCTAGATCTATGGGTATAACTGTATCAGGAGATGCTCCTTTTTAATTAAGAGAAAGAAATGGCAAAATTAACAAAAAAGCAAAAAGAGGCTGCTTCAAAAATTGAAAAGAACAAACTATACTCTTTGAAAGATGCTGCTGCATTAATCAAAGTTATAGCTTCTGCAAAATTTGATGAGTCTGTTGATATCGCAGTTCGTTTGGGTGTTGATCCAAGAAAAGCGAATCAAATGGTTAGAGGTGTAGTTACATTACCTCACGGAACTGGTAAAGATGTTAAAGTATTAGCATTAGTTACTCCAGACAAAGAAGCTGAAGCTAAAGAAGCTGGTGCTGATTACGTAGGTCTTGATGATTATTTACAAAAAATCAAAGATGGTTGGACAGATGTTGATGTTATCATCACTATGCCAGCTGTTATGGGTAAATTAGGTCCATTAGGTCGTATTTTAGGACCTAGAGGTTTAATGCCAAACCCTAAAACAGGTACTGTAACTATGGATGTTGCAAAAGCTGTTGCAGAGGTTAAAGCTGGTAAAATTGACTTTAAAGTTGATAAAACTGGTATCGTACATGCAGGAATTGGTAAAGTTTCTTTTGGAGCTGAGCAAATTTATGACAATGCACACGAAATTATTCAAACATTAATCAAACTTAAACCAACTGCTGCTAAAGGTACCTATATTAAAGGTATTCACCTTACAAGCACTATGAGTCCTGCAATTGCATTGGACCCTAAAGCAGTATAATTGGTAGTTAATAATTTTTAGTATGACTAGAGAAGAAAAATCAATCGCGATTGAAGATTTAACTGCACAGTTAGCTGGTACAAATATTATTTATGTATCTGATATTTCTGGATTAAATGCAGAAACAACTTCAAACTTAAGAAGAGCTTGTTTTAAAGCAGGTATTAAATTAGAGGTTGTAAAAAATACTTTGCTTGCAAAAGCAATGGAAGCTTCTGCTAATGACTATGGTGATTTACCTTCAGTATTGACTGGTAACAGCGCTATATTTATTTCAGATGTTGCAAATGCACCTGGAAAAATAATTAAAGATTTCAGAAAAAAATCAGCTAAACCTTTATTAAAAGGAGCTTACATTAATTCTGAAATTTATATTGGAGATGATCAATTAGATGCATTAGCAACTATTAAATCTAAAGAAGAACTTCTTGGAGAGCTTATCGGATTGTTACAATCACCAGCTCAAAGAATTATCTCTGCTCTTCAAAACAAATTTGCTGGACAAGAAGAATCAGCAGAAACTGAAGAAGCATAATACAAAAGGCAGTATGTCTTTTGTGTTATTAAATTCGCACACACAAATAAATTATAATTTTACAAATCATTTTAAACGATAGAAAAAATGGCAGATTTGAAACAATTCGCAGAACAATTAGTTAACCTAACAGTTAAAGAAGTTAACGAATTAGCAACAATATTAAAAGATGAGTATGGTATCGAGCCTGCTGCTGCAGCTGTAGTAGTTGCTGCTGGTGGTGGAGAAGGTGCTCAAGAAGAAGCACAAACTGAATTTACAGTTGTATTAAAAGAAGCTGGTGCTTCTAAATTAGCAGTTGTAAAATTAGTTAAAGAACTTACAGGTTTAGGTCTTAAAGAAGCTAAAGATGTAGTTGACGGTGCTCCAAGTAACGTTAAAGAAGGTGTTTCTAAAGAAGAGGCTGAAGGTCTTAAAAAATCATTAGAAGAAGCTGGAGCTGTTGTTGAGTTAAAATAACAAAACACAGTTTAGAACTAGGTTTAGACCTTGGATGGAATCATCCAAGAGTCTAAACCATTTTTCGTATAATAAAATATAGCATGTTTTATTATCAAATAGTTTAAAATACGAAAAAGTTTTTGATCAATACGAAGAAAAAAAATTGAACCTTATTTTTGGTTTATTTTTAAAGATGTATTGATTATAATAAGAAAGTATAGATTAAACAGTGTTTTTACACAAAAAATTACTTTTTTTTAATCAAAATTTTGTTCATTGATGATAACAAATCAGACTGAAAGATTGAATTTTGCCTCTACAAAAAATATTCCTGACTATCCAGATTTTCTAGATGTACAGGTTAAATCCTTTAAAGATTTTTTTCAATTAGAAACTAAATCAGACGAGAGAGGCAACGAAGGGTTATACAACACCTTCATGGAAAACTTTCCAATTACAGATACAAGAAACAACTTTGTATTGGAATTCCTAGATTATTTTGTAGATCCACCACGTTATACAATTCAAGAATGTATAGAGAGAGGTCTTACTTATAGTGTACCTTTAAAAGCTAGGTTGAAACTATATTGTACAGATCCAGAACACGAAGATTTTGAAACTATTGTACAAGATGTTTATTTAGGTACAATTCCTTATATGACTCCAAGTGGTACTTTTGTTATCAACGGTGCTGAGCGTGTAGTAGTATCTCAATTACACCGTTCTCCTGGGGTTTTCTTTGGTCAATCATTCCACGCAAATGGAACTAAACTTTATTCTGCCAGAGTAATTCCTTTTAAAGGATCTTGGATAGAATTTTCTACAGATATTAACAGCGTAATGTATGCTTATATCGATAGAAAGAAAAAATTACCAGTAACAACTTTATTCCGTGCAATTGGATTCGAAAGAGACAAGGATATCCTTGAAATTTTTGACCTTGCAGAAGAAATTAAAGTTTCTAAAACAGGTATTAAGAAATATATTGGAAGAAGACTTGCTGCACGTGTATTGAATACATGGCACGAGGATTTTGTGGATGAAGATACTGGTGAAGTAGTTTCTATCGAACGTAACGAAATCATCCTTGATAGAGATACTATTATCGACAAAGATAATGTTGAAGAAATCATTGATTCTAACGTTAAATCTATTTTGTTACACAAAGAGGATAATAATCAAGCAGATTATGCTATTATCCACAATACATTACAAAAAGATCCAACAAACTCTGAAAAAGAAGCTGTTGAGCATATTTACAGACAATTGCGTAACGCAGAACCGCCTGATGAAGAAACTGCTCGTGGTATTATAGATAAATTGTTCTTCTCTGACCAACGTTACAACTTAGGTGAAGTAGGTCGTTACAGAATGAACAAAAAACTTGGTTTAGATATTCCTATGGAAAAGCAAGTGCTTACCAAAGAAGATATCATTACCATTGTAAAATATTTGATCGAATTAATTAACTCTAAAGCAGAGATTGATGATATTGATCACTTATCAAACCGTCGTGTTAGAACAGTTGGAGAACAATTGTCTCAACAATTCGGTGTAGGTTTAGCACGTATGGCTAGAACTATTAGAGAGCGTATGAACGTTAGAGATAACGAGGTGTTTACACCAATTGATTTGATTAATGCTAAAACATTATCATCAGTTATCAACTCTTTCTTTGGAACTAATCAGTTATCTCAATTTATGGATCAAACGAATCCATTAGCTGAGATTACACACAAGAGAAGATTATCTGCACTTGGACCTGGTGGACTTTCGAGAGAGAGAGCTGGTTTTGAGGTTCGTGACGTTCACTACACACACTATGGTCGTTTATGTCCGATTGAAACTCCAGAGGGACCAAACATTGGTTTGATTTCATCTCTTGGTGTTTATGCAAAAGTTAACGGAATGGGTTTCATCGAAACTCCTTACCGTAAAGTTACAGATGGTGTAGTTGATTTAGTAAGTACTCCAATCTATTTAAGTGCTGAAGAAGAAGAAGGAAAAATGATTGCTCAGGCAAACATTGAAATGGACGCTTCAGGTAAAATTACGGCTAGCAATGTTATTGCTAGAGAAGAAGGTGACTTCCCAGTTGTTGAGCCATCAGTAGTACATTATACAGACGTTGCTCCTAACCAGATTGCTTCGATTTCGGCTTCATTAATTCCTTTCTTGGAACATGATGATGCGAATAGAGCCTTGATGGGATCTAACATGATGCGTCAGGCGGTTCCTTTGATCCGTCCAGAAGCACCAATTGTTGGTACAGGTTTAGAGCGTCAAGTAGCTTCAGATTCTAGAGTATTGATTAATGCTGAAGGAGATGGAACTGTAGAATATGTTGATGCTAATATTATTACTATTAAATACGACCGTACTGAAGATGAAAGAATGGTTAGTTTTGATGCTGATGAGAAAACGTACAACTTAATTAAATTTAGAAAAACCAATCAAGGTACAAGTATTAACTTGAAACCAATCGTAAGAAAAGGGGATAGAGTTAGTCTTGGTCAAGTATTATCAGAAGGATATGCTACTCAAAATGGTGAATTAGCTTTAGGTAGAAACTTAAAAGTTGCGTTCATGCCATGGAAAGGGTACAACTTTGAGGATGCGATTGTAATTTCTGAGAAAGTAGTTCGTGATGATATTTTTACTTCTATCCACGTTGATGATTATTCATTAGAGGTTAGAGATACTAAGTTAGGAAATGAAGAGTTAACAAACGATATTCCTAACGTTTCTGAAGAAGCTACTAAAGATTTAGATGAAAACGGTATGATTAGAATTGGAGCAGAGGTTAAACCTGGCGACATTTTGATCGGAAAAATTACACCAAAAGGAGAATCAGATCCAACTCCAGAAGAGAAATTGCTTCGTGCAATCTTCGGGGATAAAGCTGGTGATGTAAAAGATGCTTCATTAAAAGCTTCTCCATCTTTACATGGTGTAGTTCTTGACAAAAAATTATTTGCAAGAGCCGTAAAAGATAAACGTAAACGTACTCAGGATAAAGATGCTTTAGGCGCTTTAGAAATGGAGTTTGAAACTAAATTTGTTGAATTAAAAGACAGATTGGTTGAGAAATTATTCTTGATCGTTAACGGAAAAACATCTCAAGGTGTAATGAATGATTTGGGTGAAGAGGTTTTACCAAAAGGTAAAAAATATACTCAAAAAATGCTTTACGCAGTAGAAGATTTTGCTCACTTAAGCAAAGGTCAATGGGTTGCTGATGATGCTACTAATAAAATGGTTAATGATTTAATTCATAACTATAAAATTAAGCTGAATGACTTACAAGGATCTTTAAGAAGAGAAAAATTCACTATTACAGTTGGAGATGAATTACCATCTGGAATCTTGAAATTAGCTAAGATTTACATTGCTAAAAAACGTAAATTGAAAGTTGGGGATAAAATGGCAGGACGTCACGGTAACAAAGGTATTGTTGCAAGAATCGTTCGTCATGAAGATATGCCTTTCTTAGAGGACGGAACACCAGTAGATATCGTATTGAATCCACTTGGGGTACCTTCACGTATGAACATTGGTCAGATTTATGAAACTGTTCTTGGTTGGGCTGGTATGAACTTGGGTAGAAAATTTGCTACTCCAATTTTTGACGGTGCTTCTTTAGATCAGATTAATGAATTAACTGATGAAGCTGGAGTACCACGTTTCGGACATACTCACCTTTATGATGGTGGTACTGGAGAGCGTTTCCATCAAGCAGCGACTGTGGGTGTAATTTACATGCTTAAATTAGGACACATGGTTGATGATAAGATGCACGCACGTTCTATCGGACCATACTCATTGATTACGCAACAGCCTCTTGGAGGTAAAGCGCAATTTGGAGGTCAGCGTTTTGGAGAGATGGAGGTTTGGGCACTTGAAGCTTATGGAGCATCAAGTACTCTTAGAGAAATCTTAACTGTTAAATCGGATGACGTTATTGGTAGAGCTAAAACTTACGAAGCTATCGTTAAGGGAGAGTCTATGCCAGAACCAGGTTTACCAGAATCATTCAACGTATTGATGCACGAATTGAAAGGTCTAGGATTAGATATTCGTTTAGAAGAATAACAAAAAGTATTGTAATCAGTCTCATTTTTTAATGGGACTGATTACTCATTTATAAAAGTTTTTAGGATTTATACCCGTAACCCGTTCCGATTTTTTATATAAACCTAATACGTTTTATAACTAGCGCTTCAAGTTGAAGTTTAGAGAAGTAACCCGAGGTAGTGTTGACAGTCGAAGATCAAATTCGACTTAAACAAGAATCAATTTTTAATTGCAAATAAATCAATAGTAAAAACTATGATGAATAATAGAAATAACAATAAAGATAAGAATCCAGTAAAAAGATTTAACAAAATCTCTATTGGATTAGCTTCACCTGAATCTATCTTGAAAGAATCAAGAGGAGAGGTTTTAAAGCCAGAAACTATCAACTACAGAACGCACAAACCAGAACGTGACGGACTTTTCTGCGAAAGAATCTTCGGACCTGTTAAGGATTTTGAGTGTGCTTGTGGTAAATATAAAAGAATTCGTTACAAAGGTATCATCTGTGACCGTTGTGGTGTTGAAGTTACAGAGAAAAAAGTACGTCGTGATAGAGTAGGACACATCAACCTTGTTGTGCCTATTGCTCATATCTGGTATTTCCGTTCTCTTCCAAACAAAATTGGTTATATCCTTGGTCTTCCATCTAAGAAATTAGATATGATCATTTACTACGAAAGATACGTAGTAATCCAAGCTGGTATTGCTAAAAATGCAGATGGAGAATCATTACAAAGATTAGATTTCTTGACTGAAGAAGAATATTTGAATATTTTAGATACTCTTCCACAAGAAAATCAATATTTAGATGATTTTGATCCTAATAAATTTGTTGCCAAAATGGGAGCAGAATGTATTATGGATTTATTAGCTCGTATTGACTTAGATGAGTTATCTTACCAATTAAGACACAGCGCTAATAACGAAACTTCTAAACAACGTAAAACTGAAGCTTTAAAAAGATTACAAGTTGTTGAGTCTTTCCGTGAGTCTAACTTAAACCGCGAAAACCGTCCAGAATGGATGATAATGAAAGTGGTACCAGTTATTCCACCAGAATTACGTCCGCTTGTGCCACTTGATGGAGGTCGTTTTGCAACTTCAGATTTAAATGATTTATACCGTCGTGTAATTATCCGTAACAATCGTTTGAAAAGATTAATGGAGATCAAAGCTCCAGAAGTTATCTTAAGAAACGAAAAACGTATGTTGCAAGAATCTGTAGATTCATTATTTGATAACACTCGTAAAGCTTCTGCTGTTAAAACAGAATCTAACAGACCATTAAAATCATTATCAGATTCATTAAAAGGTAAGCAAGGACGTTTCCGTCAAAACTTACTTGGAAAACGTGTGGATTATTCTGCTCGTTCGGTAATTGTTGTTGGTCCAGAATTAAAATTATTCGAATGCGGATTGCCAAAAGATATGGCATCTGAGTTATACAAACCTTTCGTTATCCGTAAATTGATTGAAAGAGGTATTGTTAAAACAGTAAAATCTGCTAAGAAAATTATAGATAAAAAAGAGCCTGTAGTTTGGGATATCCTTGAAAATGTAATTAAAGGTCACCCAGTATTACTTAACCGTGCTCCTACGTTACACAGACTTGGTATTCAAGCTTTCCAACCAAAATTAATTGAAGGAAAAGCGATCCAATTGCACCCATTAGTATGTACGGCTTTCAACGCCGATTTTGATGGGGATCAGATGGCAGTTCACTTGCCATTAGGACCAGAGGCTATTTTAGAGGCACAATTATTAATGTTGGCTTCTCACAATATCTTGAACCCTGCAAATGGTGCTCCAATTACTGTACCTTCTCAGGATATGGTCTTGGGTCTATATTATATGACCAAAGAACGTATCTCGACACCAGAACACATAATTTTAGGGCAAGACTTAATTTTTTATTCTGCTGAAGAAGTAAATATTGCATTAAACGAAGGAAGATTAGAATTGAATGCTCGTGTGAAAATTAGAGCAAAAGATTTTAATGACGCTGGAGAATTAGTGTTTAAAATTATTCAAACAACTGCAGGACGTGTATTATTTAATGAAGTAGTACCTGAAGCAGCTGGATATATCAATGATGTATTGACTAAGAAAAACCTTAGAGATATTATCGGACACATTTTAAGTGTGACTGATGTACCTACTACGGCTGCTTTCTTGGACAATATGAAAGATATGGGGTATAAATTCGCATTTAGAGGAGGTTTATCATTCTCTCTTGGTGATATTAGAATTCCAGAACAAAAAACTAAATTAATTGCAGATGCCAGAGAACAAGTTGAAGGTATTTCTGTAAATTATAACATGGGTCTTATTACTAATAACGAGCGTTACAACCAAGTTATTGACGTATGGACTTCTGCGAATGCTCAGTTGACAGAATTAGCAATGAAAAATATTAGAGAAGACCAACAAGGTTTCAACTCTGTATATATGATGCTTGATTCTGGGGCGAGGGGTTCTAAGGAGCAGATTCGTCAGTTAACTGGTATGCGTGGTTTGATGGCTAAGCCTAAAAAATCTACTGCCGGTGGTGGTGAGATTATTGAAAACCCGATTCTTTCTAACTTTAAGGAAGGTCTTTCGATCCTTGAGTACTTCATTTCTACTCACGGTGCTCGTAAAGGTCTTGCGGATACGGCTCTTAAAACTGCCGATGCTGGTTACTTGACAAGAAGACTTCATGACGTTTCTCAAGATGTTATTGTAAACATCGAAGATTGTGGAACTTTAAGAGGTGTTGAAGTTTCTGCGTTGAAGAAAAATGAGGAAATCGTTGAATCTTTAGGAGAAAGAATTTTAGGACGTGTTGCATTGCAAGATGTTATAAATCCTCTTACTAATGAAGTAATGGCGCAATCAGGTCAACAAATTACGGAAGCAATTATGAGAGCTATTGAAGCTTCTCCAATTGAAAAAGTAGAAGTTAGATCTCCATTAACTTGTGAAGCTTTAAAAGGTATTTGTGCTAAATGTTACGGTAGAAATTTAGCTACTGGAAAAATGACACAAAGAGGTGAAGCAGTTGGAGTTATTGCAGCTCAATCTATTGGAGAACCAGGTACACAGTTAACACTTCGTACGTTCCACGTTGGAGGGGTTGCTGGAGGTATTTCTGAAGAATCTAGTATTGTTACAAGATTTAACGGTAGACTTGAGATTGAAGATTTAAAAACTGTAAAAGGTGAAGACAGTGAAGGTAATGCGACTGATATCGTAGTATCACGTTCAACTGAATTAAAATTAGTTGACGAAAAAACTGGAATCGTTTTAAATACACACAATATTCCTTACGGATCTAGTATCTTTGTTAAGGATGGTGAAGTAGTTACTAAAGGAACAACTATCTGTAAGTGGGATCCATATAATGGTGTAATTGTTTCTGAATTTACTGGTAAGATTGCTTACGAAGATTTAGAGCAAGGACAATCGTTCATGGTTGAAATTGATGAGCAGACAGGTTTCCAGGAAAAAGTAATTTCTGAAGCTAGAAATAAAAAATTAATTCCAACTTTATTAGTTTATGGTAAAGAAGGTGAATTGATTCGTTCGTATAACTTACCAGTAGGTGCACACTTAATGGTTGAGAACGGTGAGAAAATTAAAGCAGGTAAAGTATTAGTAAAAATCCCACGTCGTTCTTCTAAAGCGGGCGATATCACGGGAGGTTTACCAAGAATTACTGAGTTGCTTGAGGCTCGTAACCCTTCAAACCCAGCAGTTGTTTCTGAAATTGACGGTGTTGTTTCTTTTGGAAAAATCAAAAGAGGTAACCGTGAAATTGTTATCGAATCTAAATTTGGTGAGATTAAAAAGTATTTAGTTAAACTTTCTAGCCAAATCTTAGTACAAGAAAATGACTTCGTAAGAGCAGGAGTACCATTGTCTGACGGTGCAATTACACCAGACGACATCTTAAGAATTCAAGGACCAGCAGCTGTTCAACAGTACTTGGTAAATGAAATTCAAGAGGTATACCGTTTACAAGGGGTAAAAATTAATGACAAGCACTTTGAGGTAGTTATCCGTCAAATGATGCGTAAAGTAAGAGTTCAAGATCCAGGAGATACATTATTCCTAGAAGATCAATTAATTCACACTAAAGACTTTATCGTTCAAAATGATAAATTATATGGTATGAAAGTTGTTGAAGATTCGGGAGATTCTGCTGCTTTAAAACCAGGTCAGATTATTACACCTCGTGAATTACGTGATGAAAACTCATTGCTTAAACGAAATGATAAAAATCTAGTTGTAGCTAGAGATGTAATTACTGCAACTGCAACGCCAGTTTTACAAGGTATTACAAGAGCTTCGCTACAAACTAAATCATTCATCTCTGCTGCTTCTTTCCAAGAAACAACAAAAGTACTTAACGAAGCTGCTGTAGCTGGTAAAGTAGATGATTTAGAAGGATTAAAAGAAAATGTAATTGTTGGACATAGAATTCCTGCAGGAACAGGTATGAGAGAATACGATCATACAATTGTAGGTTCTAAAGATGATTACAATGAAATGATGGCTAATAAAGAAGAATATATTTATTAATTAGGAAACTATGAGTAATCCGAAACAACAACAAGAGCAAATCAATATTGAGTTAGATGAAACTATTGCAGAAGGAATTTATTCTAATCTTGCGATTATTAATCACTCATCATCAGAGTTTGTTTTAGATTTTGTGAGCATTATGCCGGGGATTCCTAAAGCCAAGGTAAAGTCAAGAATTGTCTTGACACCACAACATGCTAAAAGATTATTTAAAGCAATTGGTGAAAATATTCATCGCTTTGAAGCAGCCCACGGCGAGATCAAAGAGACGGAACAAGCGCCAATACCGCTTAATTTTGGTCCAGCAGGACAAGCATAAATTTTAAAAGCCCCAGGAATGGGGCTTTTTTTATGATTTAAAAGTATTCTTTGACCCTATTTTGATATTTTTTTAATTTAATAAGGGAAGTGATTTTTGATGAAGGGCATACCTTTGCCCTCTAAATTAAGAAATCATGCAAAAGAAATTATCTTCAATTGATGTTATAGTGTTTATAATATTAACAGGTTATTTTTTAATTAGCAATGCTCCTTCAATGCATATTCAAGATCAAATGGGACTTCATTGGATTTTGTTATCTCTGCTAAATTTACTTTCAGGGATTTTTATTCTCAAAGAGAATAAAGAAATATTAAGTCTACCCATCAAATCTATTTTTAAAAGTCCGATTACCGTTTTATATGCAGTCTTTTTTATTCTGGCTGGACTTTCATTGTTTGTCGCAATTAATAAAACGGAAGGATTTGTAATTTATAATAGATTGTTAACTACTGTAATGAGTTTTAGTTCGATTGTCTTATTATTAAACAGACGATTATATCTATTAAAAAATTTTGTAATCGTAATTGCTATTTTGTTGCTTATAAAATCTTATTCAGCAATAGCACAGTTTTATAGCGGACTTGGAAAAGTTAATTTAAATGAATTGTTAAACAGCTTGCAAAATTCTGAGGGTAATAAAAATATTTTTGCCGCCACTTTGGTTGTTCAAATTCCATTTATCATTTATGGAATATTCATACATAAAAAACTGTTCAAATATTTATGTATTGTTTCTTTAGGATTTGGCATATTTACAATCGTTATTATAAATGCTAGAGCTTCTTATTTAGGATTATTATTAGAATTAATTTTATTGGTAATTGGCGTATTTTTTATTCATTTAAAAAATAAAAGCCTAAAAAACAGCTATAAATATTTAGGCCTTATTTTATTAGTTTTCTTCGTTGCTTTTTTTGCTTCCCAAAAAAGTTTGAAAAAAGCAACCCAGCAAGACCCAGTTAGTATTTATGGAACATTTGAAAATCGGTTAAGTACTATAACAGACACATCGGATGCTTCTACAAATATTAGATTGGAGTATTGGCAGGCAATAAGTAAGGCTATTAAGGATAAGCCTATTACTGGTCTAGGATATGGAAATTGGAAATTGTATTCGACTAAATATATGTATCCTTATTTGGATGAAAATGTTTTTTCTAAACATCCACACAACGATTTTTTGGAGATAGCTGCTGAAACGGGAATTTTCAATAGTTTTATTTACTTTTTAATTTTTGTTGCAGCATTTGTTATGACAATTAGAATTCTATTCTCGAATAGAAGTACAGACAGAAAATATATTTCAATGTTTGCTTTTATTGGTTTAAGTGGTTATTTCATAGATGCATTTTTTAATTTTCCATTAGAAAGGCCTCATATGCAATTGTTGTTTGTTTTTGTTGTTGCTATTTTGGTTTTAAGTTTTATTGATGACGAAAATGGCTCTTTAGAAAATGAAAAAACTTCAAAGCTAAAATTATCGATTCCAATTTTAATTATTTTAATAAGCTCTTGCACTGTTTATATTCATTATACTGTCCTTCAATCGATGAAAGCACAATTTATCGTAGATAATGATCTTAATAGTGTCGATGGTAAGCCAGATGCGTTACCGAATTACAAATACGATCAGGTTAAGGCTATGTTTCCTGCGTATCCTAATATTGCTGAAAATTCTGAACCCATAGGGCTTAAACTGGCAAAATATTTAGGGAAGGAAAAGCGTTATGGTGAAGCATTTAAGGTTTTGGATAGTGTACATAATCTTAGTCCCAATTTAGGATACGATTATTCTTTAAAATGTAATTTATATTCTGTGATGGGCAAAAATGATAGTGCCTATGTTTATGCTAAAAAAGCTTTTTACACTAAACCAAGGCATTTTTATTACTATAGAACAGCAACTTATCTGGGTCGATTATCTAAAGATACAACTGAAATTAACAAAATGTTTAAGCGTTATTGTATGTATAGAAATGACGAAGTATCGTATTCTTTTTATGTTGAATCTTTAGCTAGATCTTATTATGACATTGATAAATTAAGTAAAATTGTAGATAGAGGTCTTGTACTTTATCCGGAAAGTAGTTTGTTGAAAGAATTTAAAGATTATGTCATTAAAATGAAAGGATACAATGTCGGTAAAAAACAAAAAACTTTTTAAAGTGTTTTTATTCCTTTCATCAAATAATTTTTCTTAATTAAACTATTTGTATAATTTGGTTAAAGTGTAGTTAATCTGATTTTGTTTCACTTTCGTCGACTATATTTCTTTTGTCAATGCTATTTGTCTACTTTGGCGTTGCAATTATGAAAAAGATTTAATTTTTGAAATATAATAACTTAGTAAGAAGGTTGGTTAATTCAAATTAAAAAAAAGCGCTAATGAAAATTAGCGCTTTTTTTATGCAAAAATAATTTTTGAAAAAAATCATCTTCATCCCAACCTTTTGCTGAAAATCATGCTCTATATAAGTAAGAATCATTTTGAAGGATTTTAATTAAAAAAAATATAGTATGAAAAAGAAATTCACCTTAGAAATAGCAAGCCCTTGTTCTGAAAATTTTGATAAAATGATTCCAACTTCAAGCGGTTCATTTTGTAATTCTTGTATGAAAAATGTAATTGACTTGAGTAAAAAAACAAATTCTGAAGTGGCTAAATTCATTGCAGAAAATAAAGATCAAAATATTTGTGCACGATTGAAAGTAACTCAATTAGAAGAAGAATTTGAAAACAATGAAATTTCTAAAATCAACAATTTTAAATATGCAGCAGCAATTGCAGCATCAGTTTTACTGTCTTCAAATATTGTTGGACAAGAAAAGATACCAGTTAAAACCGAAATCAATTCACCAAAGCTAAATGATGATATAATTGGTAAAGTGGCTTTTAATCAAACTGTTGAAAAAGAAGTTTCAATAGTAATAAAAGGAAAATTATTAGAAGCAGGAACAAACAAACCATTTAGTAGTGAAAAATATCCAGATCTAAAGCTTAGCATTAATGGTTTTGAAAGTGAAATAAAAGTTAATCCAAAAACAGGAGCATTTTCTGTTCCGATGCAGGTTTTAAAAGAAGATAAAGCCCTTGTGATTATTATTAATGGAGGTGATTACTATCTTTCAAAAACAATATCCTTCGATTTTAAATCTGTTAAGAACAATGTGTTGTTGCAAAATATAATTATTGCTTCAGATGAATTTACTAAAGTTTATATCGCTGGAGGACTCGGGATTAATTATTCTGAAAAAAGATAACTAAAAAATATCTGTGACAATCAATTTTGAAGTTTTATCAAGTAAAAAGGCAGTTTAATAGATCTATTAAACTGCCTTTTTTATGTTTTTCCTAATTAAATTAGGTATTAATCAAATTCCGAAGTGAAGAATAATTTTACACTTGGATATTTATTTTGTGTCATTTGAATTGTAAAATCAGAATCAGCTAAAAATACCAATTGTCCGTATTTATCATGAGCCAGGAATTTTTGTTTGATTCTTTTAAATTCTTTGAATTCGTCATTTTTTGCATCATCCGGTTTTACCCAGCACGCTTTATGAACAGGGAAGTTTTCGTAAGTACATTTTGCACCGTATTCGTGCTCTAAACGATACTGAATTACCTCATATTGAAGAGCTCCAACAGTTCCAATTACTTTACGATTGTTCATTTCTAGAGTAAATAACTGTGCAACACCTTCATCCATTAATTGATCAACACCTTTGTCTAATTGCTTAGCTTTCATCGGGTCTGCATTATTAATGTATCTAAAATGTTCAGGAGAGAAACTCGGAATTCCTTTGAAACTCATTATTTCACCTTCAGTTAAAGTATCACCAATTTTAAAGTTTCCGGTATCGTGTAAACCAACAATATCTCCAGGATAAGAAATATCTACAATTTCTTTTTTCTCAGCAAAGAATGCATTTGGACTAGAAAATTTTAAATTTTTCTTCTGGCGAACGTGATAATACGGTTTGTTTCTTTCAAAAGTTCCAGAAACAATTTTGATAAACGCTAAACGGTCACGGTGTTTTGGATCCATATTGGCGTGGATTTTAAAAACAAAACCTGACATTTTTTCTTCAGTTGGATCAACCAAACGAGTTTCAGAATCTTTTGCTCTTGGAGATGGCGCGATTGCAACGAAACAATCTAAAAGTTCGCGAACTCCAAAATTATTCAAAGCAGAACCAAAAAATACAGGCTGGATTTTTCCGTCTAAATAATCTTGACGCTCAAATTTAGGATAAACTTCATCAATTAATTCTAATTCTTCACGAAGTCTTTCAGCAGCTTTTTGACCAACAATTTTATCCAATTCTGGATTATTTTGAACATCAGAGAAAGCGATAGTTTCTTCAATATTTTTACGGCTGTCTCCACTGAAAAGATTGATGTTTCCTTCCCATAAATTATAAATTCCTTGAAAATCATAACCCATTCCGATAGGAAAACTTAAAGGCGTAACTTTCAGACCAAGCTTTTGTTCTACTTCGTCCATTAAGTCAAAAGCATCCTTACCTTCACGGTCTAACTTGTTGATGAAAACAATCATTGGAATGTTTCTCATTCTACAAACTGCAACTAATTTTTCAGTTTGTTCCTCAACCCCTTTAGCAACGTCAATAACTACAATAACACTGTCTACAGCAGTTAAAGTCCTAAAAGTATCTTCGGCAAAATCCTTGTGTCCGGGAGTATCAAGAATGTTGATTTTTTTGTCCTTATAATTAAAAGCAAGTACAGAGGTTGAAACCGAAATACCTCTTTGGCGTTCGATTTCCATGAAATCACTCGTTGCTCCTTTTTTAATTTTATTGTTTTTTACAGCACCAGCTTCCTGAATAGCTCCTCCAAACAACAATAATTTTTCTGTTAAAGTTGTTTTACCAGCATCGGGATGCGATATAATTCCAAATGTTCTTCTGCGTTGTATTTCTTTTAAAAAGCTCATATTTCGTATAAATAGGTTGCAAAAGTACTATTAATTTACGGCTTAATAAAAATATTCAGTTCTTAAATTAGAAGTCTTTATAGTATAAAAATAAATAAGGCTGCTCTAGAAGAACAGCCTTAAAAGGTCATTTTTTAAATTACTGATTAATTGACCAAACTGAATATCCTTTTGGAGGACATTGTATTTTTACCCATTTGTCTCCTTGTGTAGTTGGATACCAAGTAGAGTTTCCTGTGAAATCTTTAATTTGAGTATTTGCCCAATTGGTTTCAATCCATCTTTCTTGCCAAACATCTGAGTTGTTTATATAAACTACCAATCCAGGATTTCCGTTGTAACCGTTTCTTCTTGCAACATATTCATCATTATCAGAATATAAAATAGAAGTGGTTCCGGTAGCTTTGTTGTTATGAATCCAGATAAGATTGTTTAATTTGTTTTTATCCAGCCATTCTTCATAATCTCTGTAGAAAATAGTTGGATATCCTTCATGCGTCAAGATATAAGAATAGGCTAATAATTTGTTCGAAATCTCATCAGTATCATGATTCGTTACAAAAGTTACTGCTTTGTATGGATTTCTTTTCCACATCATATCGTCGTTTAATAGTGCAAGATTATTGCCATCAAAAGCATCATTCATTTTATAATAACAAGCAAAATCAAATACGGAACTATTTGCATTGTTTGCCCACCATTCTAAAGTGTTTGCATTAGCATCCCAATATTCACCAACAGAAAATCCGCCAACGTTTGCATTCCAATCGTGTACAACCCAAGGAGCAAAACCTTTTACATAATCAAATCTCCAGCCGTCAAATTTCATGGTATTTTTATAGTATTTACCAACACCATCAGTTCTAAGCCACAACCAATTTTGAACATTTGGAGCTGCGTGGCATAAATCCGGAAAGCCACCAAAAGCACCTTCATCATTATTGCCATAACTATTTTTATAAAAGTCATTGTAAGTACGAGGGAATTTTCCTGAAGCTATTCCAGTAAAATTCGTCCAAGTATTAGTTCCTGTAAACGGATTTGCTTCAGATTGCCCGCCACTATTGTGGTTAATAACAATATCAGCATACACTTTCATGTTTTCAGTATGTGCTTTAGTAATCAAACTCACCAGTTCAGTTTTAGAACCAAATCGAGTTTCTATAGATCCATTTTGATTGTAATCTCCAAAATCAAAATAATCAGTAGGATCATATCCCATCGAGAAAGCTCCGTTTTGTGCTTTAGAAGCAGGAGGCAGCCATATGGAACCAATTCCTGCGTTAGACCAAGCGGTTACTTTACCATTTACGGTATCCCACCAAGTTCCGCCAGCGGGAACATCCCAATAAAAAGCCTGCATCATAACACCTCCACCTGGATTGTCTACATATTTTCCTGTAGAAGACGTTTTTTCAGTTCCTGTACTAAAAGGTTTGCCATCATGAGTTACATTAATGATTTTAAATTGCTGGCTTTCAGATCTTGAGTTAATCTCGGTTGTTTCGTTTTGAGAGCACGAATAAAAAAATGCTGTGACCGCAGTCATTAGATAAATCTGTAGATTAGATTTTTTCATAATAAAGATTTGGTTTAGGTTAGATAAATAAGTTTTTAATTATGTGTTTATCGGGTTTAAAAAACTAATTATTCGTAATTTTAACACCTATAAATTATTAATTATTCATCTAAAGTATGTGTTTTTTGAATGGCTGCGTTTTTATAAGAAAATAGTTATACAACGAAAACGTTGTAGTGTTAAGAACTTTTTTTATTTAACATCTTATTTGAGATGATTTGTTGATGTGATGAAATTTTTTAATAATTGTTTTTTAGGACTTTATGAGGATAGAATTCAGATTAAAGGATTAGTTCTGTATTAAAAAACCAATCTTTAATTACTGGATTTAAGTGGCATCATATAATTTTTTGTTAATAGTATAGCTGATAGTTGTATTATGTAATTGAATTGTTATTTTTGTTCGTTATAAGTTAAAATGAACTAGAACTTAATTATTTAGTGTTTTTGGAGCAGTTTCTAAAAATATAGATTCAATTAATTTTAGTTTAAGAGGAAATTCTAAAGCAAGATCTTTACATTCAAATTAAATTTAAAATAATGTTATTAAAAAAATTACAGCTAAAAACAGTTGATTATAAGCTAGTCTTAACAATATGTTTTTTACTTTTTTTCAACTCAATTATTTCGGCTCAGGAAGTTATCAAAGATGCTGTAGCAGAGAAACCTGTTGAAGCTCCAAAAACTACTGGTCAGAGACAGAAAATTGATGGTATTATTGCTACTGTTGGAGATTATATTGTTTTAGATTCTGATATTGATAAAGGATATTTAGAGATTCAAAGCCAAGGAGGTTCTGTAAAAGATATTACAAGATGCCAAATGCTTGGTAAACTTTTAGAAGATAAATTATACGCACATCAAGCGATTCAGGATAGTATTATTGTAAGTGATGCTGAAGTAAGAAGCATGATGGAAGACCGATTGAATTATATGGTTCAACAAGTTGGAACTATTGATAAAGTAGTTGAATACTACAAAAAGAGTTCTGTAGAAGAATTTAAAACGTATTTTTCTGATATCTTAAAAGAACAAAAATTAGCCTCAGAAATGAGAGATAAAATTGTTAAAGATGTTGAGATTACACCAGAAGAAGTTAGAAATTTCTTTAAAAAAATCCCTAAAGACGATTTACCAACTTTTGGTGCAGAAATGGAAGTAGCACAGATTGTTGTAGAGCCTAAAGTTTCAAAAGCAGATAAAGACAAAGTAATTGATAGATTAAATGCTATTAGAAAAGATGTTTTAGAAGGCTCTAGTTTTGCTACAAAAGCGGTTTTGTATTCTCAAGATCCAGGATCGGCGCCTAATGGAGGTTATTATAAAATGACTAGAAAAACGCCTTTTGTTAAAGAATTTAAAGATGTTGCTTTTAGTTTACAAGAAGGAGAAATTTCAGCTCCTTTTGAAACGACTTTTGGTTACCATATTATTATGGTTGATAAAATAAAAGGACAAGAAGTAGAATTACGTCATATCTTAATATCGCCAACAGTTTCTGATGATGCTTTAAAAGAAGCTAAAGAAAGAATTACTAATGTTAGAAATAAAATAGTAAGTAAAGAAATAACTTTTGCTGAAGCGGCAAGAACAGAATCTGACGAAAAAGAAACAAGAGCAAACGGAGGAACTTTGGTAAACCCAAATACTCAAGATACACGTTTTGAGTTGACTAAAATGGACCCAACTTTATACAGCCAAGTTTCTAACTTAAAAGATGATGAAGTTTCTCAGCCTCTTTTAAATACAGATGATAAAGGTAAAAAAACATACAAATTGATTACTGTTACAAACAGAATTGACGAGCATACTGCAGATTACGCTAAAGACTATACTAAGATTAAAGAATTAGCATTAAAAGAAAAACAAATCAATGCAATTGCAAAATGGTTTGATACTAAAATTAAAGATACTTACATCAAAATTATTGGTGAATACAGAGATTGTACTTTTGCTAATAACTGGTTGAAAAAATAATTTTTATTAAATAAAGAAAAGAGTTAGTTTTATGATTTCATACAACTAACTCTTTTTAATTTAAAATACATTCATAAATGTCTGACGTAACAGCAATTCATAATTTAGTTCAAAAGCGAAACGAATTAAAAACCGAGATAGCAAAAATCATAGTAGGGCAGGATGCCGTTGTAGATCAAATTTTGCTTTGTATATTTTCTGGAGGGCACGCTCTTTTGATTGGTGTTCCTGGTTTGGCAAAAACCTTAATGATAAATACATTGTCTCAAGCGCTAGGTTTAGATTTTAAAAGAATTCAGTTTACGCCAGATTTAATGCCTTCTGATATTTTAGGAAGTGAAATTTTGGACGAAAATAGACAATTCAAATTTATAAAAGGACCTATTTTCTCCAATATCATTTTGGCCGACGAGATTAACAGAACACCGCCTAAAACACAGGCAGCTTTACTTGAAGCAATGCAGGAGCGTTCTGTAACCATTTCAGGACAAAATTATAAATTAGATTTACCTTATTTTGTATTAGCAACTCAAAACCCAATTGAGCAAGAAGGAACGTATCCGTTACCAGAAGCACAGTTAGACCGTTTTATGTTTGCTGTAAAATTAGAATATCCAACTTTTGAAGAAGAAGTACAAGTTGTAAAACGCACTACTTCTGATGCTAAAACAACAATAAACCCTTTGTTTACTGCACAGGAAATTATAGATTTCCAGCATTTAATCCGCAGAATTCCAGTAGCAGACAATGTTATTGAGTATGCTGTAACTTTGGTTAGCAAAACAAGACCAGACAATCCTTTATCTAATGATTTTGTTAAGAATTACCTAGATTGGGGAGCAGGACCAAGAGCCTCTCAAAACTTAATTTTGGCAGCAAAAGCACATGCAGCATTTAATGGTAAATTTTCACCAGATATCGAAGATGTAAAAGCAGTTGCAACAGGAATTTTGAGACACAGAATTATCAAAAATTACAAAGCCGATGCAGAAGGAATTACAGAAGAAATCATTATTCAGAAATTAATGTAATTCTCTTTGATAAAAATAATAAAAACCCAAATCAGTTATTTCTGGTTTGGGTTTTTTGGTTTAGTTTGATTTTTGAATTTCGTTTACTAAAAAAATCGGCTGGTTGTAGATTAGTTTTATAAACAGGATCTCAACAATCGAAGTGTATTTTTTGTGATCACATTCATACCACCAATAAGAGTTGTAATTTTGGTTGTCTTTTTCCATTTTAAAAACTTCATTGTTTACCCAAACTCCTTTTTTTGCATCGTACTTTGAATTAAAATCTTGACGAAAATTATGAACATTCTCATTTTTGATTTTTATGCTGGTTACTAAAACGACTAAGAATGATACTAATGCAATGATTGCTTTCGGTTTAATCTCACTTAAGTTATGGTCTATAAGTCTTGGTTTTATGTATTTAATAATTACCAGCATTGGAATAATTTGGTAAAGTGTAAAACAGATTAAACCAATAGTGTGATGTAAAGTGTTTTCTTGAGTACAATTGAGAATGACTAATGTTATAATCCTGAAATAATTGGATACAATATTGAGAACAATAATTAATATACAGAAAATTAATATTTGAAAAACGCCATAATGAAGCTTCTGTTTTCGTTCTTCTAAAGTCATCAATATAGCGCCAGACAATAATCCTGTTTTAAACATTGACAATCCCATACAAGCAGTATCGATTGTTATTTTGGCATTATTAATATAAAAATTGACACCTTCTATTTTGTCTATTACTATAAAATTCTTCAATGTTAAGTAAACTATGTAGCAAAGACCTTGTTTTATTTCTGAAGTTAAATGCGCAAAAAAAGCACTAAAAAGAGTAGAAAATAAAATCAAGCAAATAAAAGCAATAAAAGAAAATTTTCCTGTAAAATAATAATAGACCAAGCACAGCAATAAAATTACAGCTAGAAAATGAACCGATTTTGTATTTAGCCGATAGCTGATAAATTCTAATAATAAGAGTATTACAATAAGGAAATAATTGATTTTGAAATCAGTCTTTCTACTGCCAATTACAAAAAGAAAAAGCGAACCAAGAATTCCAAGAAAATCATTATTTAGGTTTAAAAGCAATATCTTGCTGTTAATTGCAAAAACAATTAGCATTGCAAAAACAGCAAGTATTGATTTATTCTTAAGAATTAAATCCTTCATTAATTGGTTAGTTTTTGTTTTCTATAATAGAACAAAATCAGAGACAGACCTATAATAAGCATTGCCCATTCGTGTGGTTCCGGAACAGAGCCGTCATTATTGATTGAAGCATTCCCTAAAGTGTCAACATTTTTTTCGATTCCATTTTTTTTGTAATCTTCATCCGTTTCTAGAACAATTAAAGATGAAATAGGAGTGACGATATTAGCATCTTTTGCTAAATCAACATATTTGTTTTGTTTTAATGAGTCAGCTTGTATTTCGACTTGATCGTTTAAAACCTTTCCAAAACAAAACATTCTGTACAAATGATTAGAACCTTTGTTTGTTGTTTTCTGAATTATTGGATTTTCCTGAATTGAGATGCCGGCAGTTTCTAGATTTACATTGCTGTCGTCTGTTTTAAATTTGATAAAATTGTTTTTACTAATAAGATCTGTGCAGGTGTTAATATTCGTTTGAATATAAGTTACATATTTCTGCTCTTTTACAGTCTGCCAAAAAGGATTTACTTCGTCTGAAATATTAATGACTTTTAGGGTTTTGTTTTTGGCTCCCGTTTTTATCTTTTTTAAATAATTAGAAGATTCTAACTCTTCAAAATTGGTAGAAAATGTACCACATTTTGTTACAATCAAACTGTTTTTCTTTAAATCGAATAAAGGCAGTAAAGAATAATTCAATTCCTCAAATTGTCTCCATATACTTTCATGATTTTTAGAGTTGATTTCTTGTTTTTCATTATTAATAAAAACAAAATATTTTTTATTCGGAAGATTTAGTATTGCTTCAAGTTCTTCTATTTTCCAGCTGTTGTTAAGGTCTAAAATAATTTCGCTTGGCACAAAAGCAATTCTTTCTTTGATGATTGGTTTTACTTCATAACTTTTATTCTTCCATGTAAATGCGCTGCTTAAAGGTTTTTTACTTAAAGGAAATGAAGCTTCCCATTTATCTAAACCTTTAGAATTGTTGATGTGGTAATTGTTTACAAAGTCAAAATCTTTTGTAGCTTCAAATTCGGTGTTGCCGCTTACCTGAATTCTCGAAATTGTCGCAGCAGTATTAATATTTGGTCCTTTTATATCGAGACTTTGATAAGCCATTTTAGAGCCGACTACTTTTAGCGGTGTTGTAAAACCACACTTAAAAGTTCGTGGAGATTCGTTTGTAATCGGGAAAATACGAACTGTTACTCTGTTGCCTTCTTTCCATTGCATTAAAGAAGGATCTCGATATTCAACGCCAACAATTTGGTTGTAGGCAGCTTTTGCTTTTTCTTTGGTTGTTAAAACACCTTTTCTCTCAATACCATTTACCCACAATGATAATGATGTTGCGACAGAACCTTCAGGAAGCTGAAAAGAATAAATAGCTTCTTTCTGTCCCCAGCTTTTTTCGTTGCAGGCAACATCCATTGTAATTTCGGTATAAGCCAATCTATCATTAGGATAAATTTTTACATCTTCCTTAATGTTTTTTGTAATAAGATCTTTGCCGCTCCATAATTGCTCTTCAGTCTCTAATCTTTTATCAAAATTAGATTTCAAGATGTTGATTTTGTCATCATCACTTAAATTTATTTCTTCTGCAAAATGATAAGCAATGTTTAAAAAGGGATTATGAGATTTCCTTTCATTGTATTGTGTATTGTTTCCAAAACTTCCAAAACCTTTTAAACTAAAAAAATCATCTGTTGCGATATATACAATATCTTTTTTTAGCAGAATTTCATTCAAGAAGTTAGGTCTTAAATTTTGAGAGACTTTTATGTAAGCCGGTAAATCGCCATCCTGTTCAAATGTTTTGGTAATTCCGTACTTATTTATTTTCTGGCTTTCAGCATTCAATAAAATAGTAAAAAAAGTTAGACCAGCTAAAACCAATCCTATTCCAGAGAAAAAGGCATAAACAGTATTTTTCTGTTCAAAAAGTGTTTTAGAAAGTATTGCAGTATGTACCACAAGTACAATTGCAGGAACTAAACCGTAAAACCCTAAACCTAAAGCCAGAATACCAATTACGGAGAAGAAACTTATAGGGATTAAGAATATAGCATAATACACAATTAATAAAATAGAACAGCCATTTATAAAGTAAGAGAGAATGTTTAAAGAATTGTTTTTTGCATTGTTGTAGATTACAAAATTTGAAAAACAAAATAAGAATGTAGTACAGTAAACCCAAATAGGTAAGTTTTCGAAAATGTTAATCAAGATATTTGCCGAAAAACATCCAATAAACCAGTTAAGGAACAAAAACGGTATTAGATGCTGGTATTTTTCTCTGTTCCTTAATACGTTAAAAGTAAGGATAGCTCCATAAGGAAGCTGAATGATAATATTAACAGCAGAAAGCATTTCAAAACGTTCATAATCAAACTTGCTTCCTATTAATAATAGAATAAGCATCGCGGTGCTGAAGAGGGTTACAAAAAGACTGATTTTGGCTCCAATTTTGTCGTTTAAAAAGGTATTTATTTCGGTTGTTTTCATGGAAAGTATTTTTTAATTAAAAGAACTTTGAATTGCAAAGTTAAAATAATATTTCAAATTCAATCTTTTTATTACATTTATTTTAAATTAAAGATTTCTTTAAAAATCAGTCATGATTTTTGGTTGAAAAAAGTCTTATTTCAGAAGAAAAAATACTTACTATAACGTTATAATTGCTTATTTAGAAAAGTTCTTTGCTAAAAACAGCCTTAAATCAGCCTTTGTTTATAACAAAGAATTTCGACTTTGTTAAAGAAAAGATTTTAAAATACTAATAATTCATTTTTTTAATACAAAATTAAAATTTCAGCAAAAATGTGCAGTCAAAATCGTTTTTTAGCAATAATAATTTTTGAAAACAGGAGTTCGATTATATTCTTTTTAATTGTCAGCTTTAATCTTTAAATTTGCGTACAAAAAAATAAAAGACTTCTAAATATTATGAATACTTATAACGATTACATCAAAGAGATCGAAGAAAGAAAAGGTCAAGGACTTCATCCAAAGCCAATTGATGGTGCTGAATTATTGAGCGAAATCATCGCTCAAATTAAAGATTTAGACAATTCAAATCGAGAAGATTCTCTTAAATTTTTCATTTACAATACGCTGCCGGGAACTACAAGTGCTGCTGGTGAAAAAGCTAAGTTTTTAAAAGAAATTATCCTTGGAGAATCTGTAGTAAAAGAAATTACTCCTGCTTTTGCTTTTGAATTATTATCACACATGAAAGGTGGACCTTCTATCGAAGTTTTACTTGATTTAGCTTTAGGTAATGACACAGCTATTGCAAAAGAAGCTGCAAAAGTTCTTAAAACACAAGTTTTCCTTTACGAAGCAGATACAGATCGTTTGGTAGAAGCATACAAAAATGGCAGTGAAATTGTTAAAGATCTTCTTGAAAGCTACGTGCAAGCTGAGTTTTTTACAAAACTTCCTGCTGTAGCTGAAAAAGTTGAAATCGTTACTTTTATTGCTGGTGAAGGAGATATCTCTACAGATTTACTTTCTCCAGGTAATCAAGCGCACTCAAGATCAGATCGTGAACTTCATGGTCAATGTATGATTACTCCTGAAGCACAAAAGGAAATTCAAGCGCTTCAAGTACAACATCCAGACAAAAGTGTGATGTTAATTGCAGAGAAAGGTACAATGGGAGTAGGTTCTTCTAGAATGTCAGGTGTAAACAACGTGGCACTTTGGACAGGAAAACAAGCAAGCCCATATATTCCATTCGTGAATATTGCTCCAATTGTTGGAGGAACAAACGGTATTTCTCCAATTTTCTTAACAACAGTAGATGTTACTGGTGGTATTGGTCTTGACCTTAAAAACTGGGTAAAAAAGGTTGATGCAGAAGGTAATGTTCTTCGTAATGAAAACGATGAACCAATTTTAGAGCAAACCTATTCTGTTGAAACAGGAACTGTTCTTACAATCAATATTAAAGAGAAAAAATTATATAAAGGTGACCAAGAGTTAATTGACATTTCTAAAGCGTTTACGCCTCAGAAAATGGAATTTATTAAAGCTGGTGGTTCTTACGCTATTGTATTTGGTAAAAAATTGCAAACTTTTGCTGCTAAAACTTTAGGTGTTGAATTTCCACTTGTTTACGCTCCTTCAAAAGAGATTTCTATTGAAGGACAAGGTCTTACAGCAGTTGAAAAAATCTTCAACAGAAATGCTGTTGGTACAATTTCAGGTAAAGTATTACACGCAGGTTCAGATGTTCGTGTAGAAGTAAACATTGTAGGTTCTCAAGATACGACTGGTCTTATGACTGCTCAAGAATTAGAATCTATGGCTGCTACAGTAATTTCGCCAATCGTTGACGGTGCATACCAATCAGGTTGTCACACTGCTTCAGTTTGGGATAAAAAAGCGCAGGCAAACATTCCAAAATTGATGAAATTTATGAACGATTTCGGTTTGATCACAGCTCGTGACCCGAAAGGTTCTTATCATGCAATGACTGACGTAATTCACAAAGTATTGAATGATATTACGATAGACGAATGGGCGATCATTATTGGTGGTGACTCTCATACAAGAATGTCTAAAGGTGTTGCTTTTGGAGCAGATTCAGGAACAGTTGCTCTTGCACTGGCTACAGGTGAAGCTTCAATGCCAATCCCTGAATCAGTAAAAGTAACATTCAAAGGAGAAATGAAAGGATATATGGACTTCCGTGATGTTGTTCATGCTACACAAGCTCAAATGCTTCACCAATTTGGAGGAGAGAATGTATTCCAAGGAAGAATCATTGAGGTTCACATTGGGACTCTAAATGCAGATCAAGCCTTTACATTTACAGATTGGACTGCAGAGATGAAAGCAAAAGCTTCTATCTGTATTTCTGAAGATGATACTTTAATCGAATCATTGGAAATTGCTAAAGGCAGAATCCAGATCATGATCGACAAAGGAATGGATAATGACAGACACGTTCTTCAAGGATTAATTAATAAAGCAGATAAGAGAATTGTAGAAGTTAAAACAGGAGAAGTGCCAGCTTTAACTCCAGATGCAAATGCTAAATATTATGCTGAAGTTGTTGTTGATTTAGATCAAATTGCTGAGCCAATGATTGCAGATCCAGACGTTAATAATATTGATGTTTCTAAACGATATACTCACGATACAATTAGACCTTTATCTTTTTACGGAGGAGTGAAAAAAGTAGATCTTGGATTTATTGGTTCTTGTATGGTTCACAAAGGCGATATGAAAATTCTTGCTCAAATGCTAAAAAACATTGAAGAACAAAAAGGTAAAGTTGAGTTCTTGGCACCGCTTGTAGTAGCACCGCCTACTTATAATATTGTAGACGAACTTAAAGCGGAAGGTGACTGGGAAGTGTTACAAAAATACTCAGGTTTCGAATTTAACGATGATGCTCCTAAAGGTGCAGCACGTACAGAATACGAAAACATGTTGTATCTAGAACGTCCAGGATGTAACCTTTGTATGGGTAACCAAGAAAAAGCTGCAAAAGGAGATACTGTAATGGCAACATCTACTCGTCTTTTCCAAGGAAGAGTCGTAGAAGATTCAGAAGGTAAAAAAGGAGAATCTTTACTTTCATCTACACCAGTTGTAGTATTGTCTACAATTCTTGGTAGAACTCCAACAATCAACGAATATGTAACTGCAGTAGAAGGTATTAATCTAACTAAGTTTGCACCTTCTCACAAACTGTTGGTAAAATAATCGAATGATTCTTTATAATAATTCAAAAGCCCGAGTATAAACTCGGGCTTTTTCTTTTACAGCTCCTCTATTTTTTGTAACTTGTGATGTTCAAAATGAAATAAAAAAACAAACAAAAATAATTATAAAACTTATGGCTTTTGATATTGAAATGATTAAAAAAGTGTATGACAACATGCCAAGTCGTGTTGATAAAGCACGCGAGATTGTTGGTCGTCCACTTACTTTAACGGAGAAAATTTTATACAACCACCTTTGGGATGGAAATCCGTCGAAGGCGTTTGGAAGAGGAGTTGATTATGTTGATTTTGCACCAGATCGTGTTGCATGTCAAGATGCAACTGCACAGATGGCATTATTACAATTTATGCACGCTGGTAAATCTAAAGTAGCAGTTCCTACAACAGTACACTGTGATCACTTGATTCAGGCAAAAGTAGATGCTGTAACCGATTTGGCTAGAGCAAAAACACAAAGTAACGAAGTTTTCGATTTCTTATCGTCAGTTTCAAATAAGTACGGAATTGGTTTCTGGAAACCAGGAGCTGGAATTATTCACCAAGTAGTACTTGAAAATTATGCTTTCCCTGGTGGAATGATGATTGGTACTGATTCTCATACTGTAAATGCAGGTGGTTTAGGAATGGTGGCTATTGGTGTTGGAGGAGCAGATGCGGTAGACGTAATGTCTGGTATGGCTTGGGAGTTAAAATTTCCTAAACTAATTGGAGTAAAACTTACAGGTAAATTATCTGGTTGGACAGCTCCTAAAGATGTTATTCTTAAAGTTGCTGGTATTCTTACTGTAAAAGGTGGTACTGGTGCAATTGTTGAATATTTTGGAGAAGGTGCAACTTCTATGTCTTGTACAGGAAAAGGTACTATTTGTAATATGGGTGCAGAAATTGGGGCTACAACTTCAACTTTTGGTTATGATGATTCTATGAGTCGTTACCTGCGTTCTACAAACAGAGCAGATGTTGCTGATGCTGCAGATAAAGTAGCACCTTATTTAACTGGAGATCCAGAAGTATATGCTAACCCAGAACAATATTTTGATCAAGTTATCGAGATCAACTTATCTGAATTAGAGCCACACTTAAACGGTCCATTTACACCAGATTTAGCGACTCCAATCTCTAAAATGAAAGAAGAAGCAATCAAAAATAACTGGCCATTACAAATTCAAGTAGGTTTAATAGGTTCATGTACAAACTCTTCTTACGAAGATATTTCTCGTGCGGCTTCTTTAGCAAGACAAGTTTCTGCTAAAAATTTAAAAGTTAAATCTGAGTTTACAATCACTCCAGGTTCAGAAGTAGTTCGTTCTACAATCGAAAGAGACGGATTTATTGAAACTTTCCATAAAATTGGTGCAACCGTTTTTGCTAATGCCTGCGGACCATGTATTGGTATGTGGGACAGAGATGGAGCAGAAAAAGAAGAAAGAAATACAATCGTTCACTCTTTCAACCGTAACTTCTCTAAACGTGCAGATGGTAATCCAAATACACTAGCTTTTGTTGGTTCTCCAGAATTAGTAACAGCTATGGCTATTGCAGGAGATTTAGGTTTCAATCCATTAACAGATACCTTAATCAACGAAGATGGTGAAGAAGTAATGCTTGAGGCTCCAACAGGAGATGAACTTCCTGCAAAAGGTTTCTATGCCGAAGATCCAGGATTTCAAGCTCCAGCCGCAGACGGTTCAGGAGTTCAGGTTGCTGTAAGTCCAACATCAGAGCGTTTACAATTATTAGCTCCGTTTGATGCTTGGGATGGTAAAAACATCACAGGTGCTAAATTGTTAATCAAAGCATTTGGAAAATGTACAACAGATCATATTTCTATGGCGGGACCATGGTTACGTTTCCGTGGACACCTAGATAATATTTCTAACAATATGTTGATTGGTGCCGTAAATGCATTCAACCAAAAAACAAACTCAGTTAAAAATCAATTAACTGGAGCTTATGATGCAGTTCCTGCGGTAGCTCGTGCTTATAAAGCAGCTGGAGTTCCATCTATTGTTGTGGGAGATCACAATTATGGAGAAGGTTCTTCTCGTGAGCACGCTGCAATGGAACCTCGTTTCTTGGGTGTAAAAGCAGTATTGGTAAAATCATTTGCTCGTATCCACGAAACAAACCTTAAAAAACAAGGTCTTTTGGGATTAACATTTGCTAACGAAGCAGATTATGATAAAATTCAAGAGAACGATACCATTAACTTCATTGATTTAGTTGATTTTGCTCCAGCAAAACCATTATCATTAGAATTTGTTCACGCAGATGGTACAAAAGATATTATCTTGGCAAACCATACTTACAACGAAGGACAAATTGGTTGGTTCGTTGCAGGTTCAGCATTAAATTTAATTGCTGCTGGAAAAGCTTAATCAGTAAGATGTAATTATACTAAAAACGCTCTGTGAAAACAGGGCGTTTTTTATTAGGAGCTATTTCCTGTCCCGGTAGCTATCGGGTCTAATATCTTTTGTTTTTTAAAGAAAAAAACAAAAGGATACCGCTCCCATCAGGGCTAGGACATTCGTTTTCATTAGAAATTTAGTATTCAAAGAATTTATAAAACTCTAACACTATTAGGCTGTGTAGTCTCAAATTCCTTAATAGTAATATTGTAAACATTTGAAGAAGGATTTTGAGAATAGTAATTTTCAATATAACCGCCAATAATATAAAGTTTGTTATCATAATAATACATTGCAGCATTTTTTAATCCCAACTCAACAGTATATTCTTTCAGTTGTTTAGATTTTGTATTATACAGGTATATTTTTCTATTTTCAAAAAAGTAAATAGTATTATCAGAGTACGCAACAGCGGGTCTTTCTAATCCAGAAAGTAATTTGCCCTCCGTTTCCCATTTTTCTGTAGCTAAATCAAAAGTTTGAATTTCAGACAATGGCTTACCATTATCGCCGCCAATCAGATAGATTTTATTATCAATTAAAACACCATTTGCCTCTTCGGCCGTTGGCATATCTGCAAGTTCATACCAATATCCAGAACTAATGTTGTAAAGATGTACTTTATTAGAATATTGTTTGATCCCTTTTGCATTCAGTTTTGTAGAACCTCCCATGACAATAATATTGTCTTTATAAGTAAAAGAAGCGGCATTAATGGCTTGATGCGGATTTGTTTTGTCAATCGCAATTGTTTGCTTGTTAAGATCAAAAACCTCAATCTGATCCTCAAGATATTCAAATACTCCATTAGTAGAAGATCTTTTTCCGCCTATCGCATAAATTGTATTGTTGTAATAATTCAGATTTTGATAAGCCCTTTTTTTGAATTTTAATTCTGAAGTTTCCCAAGTATCAGTTTTAATGTTGTAAATCAGTAATTTATCTTTGTAAAATTGACCTCCAACTTGAAATTGGAGTTCTCTGAGGTAATCTGCCATGGTAAAATCAGGTTTTTCCATTCTAATTTTATCCCAAGCATTTACAGAATAACTAGCATCACCGCCAAGAACATAAATTTTATCATCCTTTAAAACAGACCCAAAAGAGTAAATACCATATTTTAACGATGCCGATTTCTCAAAATGAAGTTTAGATTTCAGCTTTTTCTTAGGATCAATTTGAATCGTTAATCCGCTTAAATTCTCAACATCTTCAGGAAGAGAAATAATAAAATTTAAACTCTTTAAGTCGTTTACAGCAATTTTTGTAGTAATGTATCCAATATGAGAAAGCTGAATGGTGTCGTTTTCTTTTGCCGTAAGATTTAGTGAAAATTCCCCCTTCTCGTTAGTCAAAGTTCCTGTTTTATTATGAAGTGCATAAACATTAACATCATCAATTGGAGAATTATCTTTTTGAGAAACTATAATACCTTTAGTGTTTTGAGCAAGCGAAAACAGTGGTAAAAAGGCTAAAATAATAAAGGATTTCAGCATAGATTTTTTGTTTAAGGTTAGTTTTTAATACAGAAAAAATATTTTTATGTAAAAAATTGGTTTCGAGATAGTTGCTCAATTTCTATGCCGAATTTGTTAATTTGAACCTAAAGAGTTGTTAAAAAACGTGCTTTTTTTACTTTAAAAAGTTAAATTCGCTTAATCGGCAATAGAAATTATGTTTATTTGCAAAACATAAAATTAGTAAAAAAAATCCCTCAAATAATGATTTTTAGGTTAACAGTTATATTATTCTTTTTTAGTTTAAGTATTTTTTCTCAAGAAAAGTACATAAAGCATACGGTCTCAAAAGGTGATAATTTAACTGCAATAGCTAAAAAATACGGTATAAAAGCAAAAGACATTCAAGAAGCAAATCCCAATGCGCCTAAGGTTTTAAAACTGAATTCGGTTTTGTTGATTCCTAATAAAAATCAAGTAGTGGAGACAAAGCCAGCAGAAAAGGCTGTCAATACTAATACTCCAGGTTCTCATGAAGTTTTGCCAAAAGAAACACTTTGGGGAATATCAAAAAAATATAATGTCTCTGTAGATGATCTAAAAAAAGCAAACCCGCTTTTAGAGACAGAAGGTTTAAAAATAGGACAACAAATTAATATCCCATCAGAGTCTAATACTTCAAATATAGTTGCATCAGCTGATAAATCTATAGAAAAAACTCTAGAAAAACCAGTTGAAAAACCTGTAATTACGACTGATGTTGAGGTTTTTAGAGAGGTTTTGCCAAAAGAAACAAAATACGGAATTTCTAAAGAATACGGAATTACTGTTGCTGAATTAGAACGACAAAATCCTGCTATTAAAGGAAAAACTCCAGCAGGTTATCTTTTAAAAATTAAAATACCAAAAGAAAGAGCCGATGCAATAGAAGCAGCAAAAGCAGGTCAGGTAGTAAAAGATACAACGACAGTTTATTCAGGACAAATTGCTCAAAATAATCCTGAAATAAAAAGAGATTCAACTTATGTCTACAACGGTAGTCATTCTGACTTAATCGATGGGCTTATTGAAAATGCTACTCAAAACATAGGAACTAGATATAGATCAGGCGGAACTACTAAAGCTGGTTTTGATTGTTCTGGATTAATGATTTCTACTTTTGGCAGTTTTTCTATAAAATTACCGCGGAGCTCAATAGAACAATCTCGAATTGGGACTGTAGTTAACAGTCAAGAAGCTCAAAAAGGAGATTTGATTTTTTTTAGGACAAACGGAAGGCGCCAAATTAACCATGTTGGGATGGTAGTTGACGTAGTTGATGGAGAAATTAAATTTGTCCATTCTTCAATTCATGGAGGAGTTATGATTTCTTCAACAAGAGAATCGTATTACGAAAGAGCTTTTTCTCAAGTAAACCGCGTTTTTTAGAATAGCTTTTTAAAGACGATTAAGTATCTAAACAGATCCGTTTCTTAAATTCTTCGATAGGAAAAGGTTTGCAAAGCAAGTCTTTTACATAATTATTACGCTCAATTTTATTTATTTCTTCTGGATCTAAAGTAGAAGAAAGTACATAAATTTGAACTTCCTTTTTAAACTCGTCGTTTAATTTATCATATTCATCCAAAAACTCAAAACCATCCATAATAGGCATTTGTATGTCTAAAAGAATGATAAGTGATTGTCCTAGATTTAAATGATTTGTAATCCATTGCATTCCTTCTTTGCCATTATTAGTAATTGCAACATCTTTAATATCAAGCACTTTTTTTAGCAGCTCTGTAGTTACGAGCTGGTCAATCAAATTATCTTCGATAAGTAAAAATTTTGGTTTATATTCCATAAACATTTGGTATTGTAACAATAAATTTGCTGCCAATATTATTTTCAGATGAAACAGCAATACTGCCTTTTATGTTTTCTACAGCCTCTTTTACAATATAAAGCCCCAATCCAGAACCTTTGTTTTTGTTTGTGCCAAAATACATTTCAAAAATACGATCTCTAAATTCATCTTTAATCCCAATGCCATTGTCTGAAATTTCGATATTATGAAAACCCTCTTTAAAATAAGTTTTAATAGAGATCATCATTTCTTGTTTGCTTACATCAGCATATTTTATTGCATTTGACATTAGATTGTTTATAATAATTTTTAATCGAAGGCTGTCACTTTGAATTTCGTCTATCAATAAATCTTTGGTTATTGTAATTTTACTTGCATTTTCTATATACATCATTTGCGAGATAGCTTCGTCAAAAAGCTCTTTAAGACTCACAGGCTCTATTATAATTTGTTTTCTTTTATTTTTAGAATAATCAATAATGTCATTTATAAATTGATCTTGCTTTACCAAGCTTTTACTCATTAAATTCAGATAATCTCTAATCTGGTCAACATCATTTTCTAACTTCGTAATTTCAATTAATCCTTGTAAAGAAGTTATAGGAGATCTTAAATCATGTGAAGCACTATAAACAAAACGATCAAGTTCGTGATTGACTAATGAAAGATTTTCATTCTTTGCTTCAATCTCTTTTTTAGATGTTAAAAGTCTTTTTACCATTATAGAATAGTAACAGCTTACACTGCAGATAATAATTAGTATAAAAACAATATTCATAATGATTAACATACTCTTAATTTCTCGTGTTCCTTTACCCAGAGTATTCAAAAAATTAAGTTCGTTAATAGTAAGCTTATCACTTATATAAGTAATTTGTTTTAGGAATTTTTTTTGATCATTTTCTGTTAATATATTGTGTTTGATTTTGGCATCAATTTGCGTTCCTATAATAAATAATTCATTGATTAAAGTATCGCCTTGATTCCATTCATGAATAGCTTTTGCGAAAAAAGGCATGTTTTTAAAATTTACAAACAGCCAGACAAGATCATCGAGATCATCTTTATCATTTCGTCCTATTAGAAAACCTTTTCTAGCGGCTTCATTATCGCCAACTTTTATAAGTGTTTCGCGCGCAAGACCATCGCCCTGCGGTACTTTTAATTCCTCAATATATGATTTCCATTTCTTTTGGTCCTGAGTATAGAGATAAGTAATAAGATATCTAGAAGCATCTTTTTGTCCTTTTGAATAATGTGATTCACCATTTATATAAGCTCTAGTAGCAGACAAAATTTTGATCGTAAAAAAATTAATACAGATTAATAAAGCACAGGAAATAAAAACAATAAGTAAAAGAACAAAGACATTAGGGAGTCGCAATTTTTTTAAAAATGTGCCTTTAGACATAACTTCTCAGATTAGTAGGTTAATAATGAAGTGCGATTCGTTTGTCGATTTTTAGTGATGTATAAATAATGCTTTGGGGAAAGATTATTTACAGTCTTTAATTAAACAATTGTTAAAATATTTTTTCAAAAATAGAATGATGCAAAATTGATTTAACCAAATATAATAAAATTTATCTTATAGAATTGAAAAAAATAAATTATTAAAAAAATATTTAAAGCTTCTGTTTTTTAAATATAAAACTTTGATTTTTAGCATTTTGTAATTTATTGTTGGTTTTTGTTTTTTTTGATTCATTTATACAAACTTGGTTTTTAAGATCTATAAAAAATGAAAAAATCATATAAAAAATATAATTGTAAATCTAAATTGGAATAAAAATCAACTTTTTTGTTTAACATTTTAAAAATATGATTAATGCCGAAATATAGCATTATATTTATTTCTCTAAATGCTTAAAAAGAAGCATACAAAATCAATCGTTTGAAAGCATAAATCGACGGAACAGTTGGGAAGTATTTATCAATTCTTCTTTTAAATTCAGTAGTCAATTCTTCAAATTCAACTGTATTTAGACGTTCTTGATAAACAGTAAGCGCAGAACCAGAAATAAAGTCAAAAAAATCATCTTTTTCATTAGAAATAAGCGGATACACTTTTTCATATAAAACCAAATTCTTTCCGCCATTCTCAAAAAGAATCTTAGCATATTCATCTAAAGTCAGAACAGGAGAAGGACGCGTCCAGTTCTTTAAATAAGAAGCAAAAGGCTCTTCTTGAACTAAATTCAATAGTATTTTATTAAGAACATTTTCGTTTTGTTGCGGCATTTGTACAGCCAATTGTCCCCCAGAATTAATACGAGAAATTATCTTAGGAAAAAGCTCATAGTGATCATCAATCCATTGCAATGCAGCATTAGAAAAAATTAAATCCCACTTAGTTTCTTCTTTCAATAAGTCAGTAATAGACAATTTTCTAAATTCAAGATTTGCCTGACTCGGTGCTTTCGCCAGCATCTCTGCAGAAGAATCTACCCCAAGCACAGTCGAATTCGTAAATAAATCATATAGTTTTTTAGTCAGCTCGCCAGTACCGCAGCCTAAGTCAATAATTTTAAGATTGGGCTTGTTAATTATATGAGAAGTAAGATCTCCAAAAGGCTTAAAACGGTCCTCTTTAAATTCGTTGTATTTTTTTGGATCCCAAGTCATAATAATGTTGATTTAGATTGTTTTTTAATCTATCTCTAATTTACGGAATTTCTTTAGACTAAGAGTTAAGATTAATTAAACCTCTAAAAAATTGAATACCGCCAAATACAATAGCTCCCCAGAATATAAAACCTATATGAGACAGTGTCAAAGCAGTTCCGCCAATGCACCATAATGCACCGTAAAGCATATCTTTTTTTGCTTGTTCGTGTACAGCTTCTTGTTGCGCATCTTGTATTTGAGTTTCTAATTTTTCTATAAGCATTGATGCTATTTCGGTGCTTACTCCTTGCTCTATTAATGCGTTTTTGGCTTCGTAACCAGATTTATTTTGATTTAAAATAAGGTTTGCAGCAAAATTGTAATGCTGATTAATTAATTCTTGAGATTCGATGACGGTTGTTTCCATAGTGGTCAATTTTGGTTAGTTACTTAAAATTTGGTTGTTTTTGGGTTTTTAATAAAAAATCTTATTTTTTGATTTTCAAATATAAATAGTTGTGAATTTATAATTTTACGGTAAGTCGTAAAAGCTCTTTTTATTTATGAAAAATCTATAAATGAGTACCTTATGAAAACGATTTGCGTGAGGGATAGAGGCCAATGTTATTAAGTTAAGGTTTTATTTCACGCAGATTCGGCAGATTTTTTTATTCTTTTTCCGCTAAAATCTGCTAAATCTGCGTGAGACTTTTTTTAAATAAGCTTTAACTTAATGACATTGGGGTAGAGGCGGTATCCTTTTGTAAAGCGAAACGGAACAAAAGATAAAGCCGATAGCCCGGCCCAGAGGGACACGCCCAAAATATTCTCATTATTAAACTTCTTTTTAATTGCAGAAGTATTTAAAAGGACTCCTATTTTTCTTTTTAGAAAGGAGATTTAGGATGTTTGGAATTTGGAATTTTAATATTTGGAATTTCATAACTTGATTCTAAATTTTCAGAAAAAAGTATATCTTTAGCCAACTCAAAAAACAAAATAATGGAAGAAAATAACCATGAACATTTTAAAAGAGAATTAGGATTATTAGACGGAACGATGCTGGTTGTAGGGTCTATGATTGGTTCTGGAATATTTATCGTAAGTGCTGATATTGCGAGACAAGTTGGTTCTGCTGGATGGCTGACACTGATTTGGCTTATATCGGGTTTGATTACTATTATTGCTGCTGTAAGTTATGGCGAATTGAGTGCAATGTTTCCTAAAGCAGGAGGGCAGTACGTGTACCTAAAAGAGGCTTACAATAAATTGATTGCTTTTTTGTACGGCTGGAGTTTTTTTGCAGTAATCCAGACCGGAACTATTGCTGCCGTTGGTGTGGCTTTCTCAAAGTTTGCTGCTTATCTTTATGAGCCGTTGAGTGACGAGAATATTTTGTTTACGATGGGCGCTTTTAAACTTAATGCGGCTCAGATTGTTTCGATTTTTACAATTGTTCTGCTAACATATATTAACAGCCGTGGTGTGAAAAACGGAAAAATTCTGCAGACGGTTCTTACCATAATCAAAATTTTATCATTGCTTGGATTAATCGTTTTTGGATTAACGCTAGCGGCAAAAGCTTCGGTTTGGGATGCAAACTGGACTGATGCTTGGACTACACGTTCTTATAATGCTGAAACCTCTTCTTGGCTGCCAATTAGCGGAACAGCTTTGATTACTGGAATATCGGCTGCAATGGTGGGATCTTTATTCTCGAGCGATGCTTGGAACGGAGTTACTTTTATTGCAGGAGAAATTAAAAACCCAAAACGTAATGTTGGATTCAGTTTGTTTCTAGGAACTTTTATTGTGACGATTATTTATGTATTGACTAATTTAATGTACTTGGCTGTAGTTCCGCTTAATGAAATTGCAACGGCAAAATCAGATCGTGTAGCCGTTGTGGCTTCTCAGTATATTTTTGGTGATATTGGTACATTGATTATTGCGATCATGATTATGATTTCGACTTTTGCCTGCAATAACGGATTAATTATGGCTGGTGCAAGAGTATATTATACAATGGCAACTGATGGTTTGTTCTTTAAAAAAGCAGCTGTTTTAAACGAATCCAGTGTTCCTGCTTGGGCACTTTGGGCACAATGTATTTGGGCTTCGGCTTTATGTCTTACTGGAAAATACGGTGATTTATTGGACTTTGTAATTATCATTGTTTTGATTTTTTACATTTTAACGATCTACGGAATTTTTATTCTGCGTAAAAAAATGCCAGATGCCGAAAGACCTTATAAAGCTTTTGGATATCCTTTTTTACCAATGTTGTATATCATAATTGCTTCTGCAGTTTGTATCTCTTTATTGTTTACAAAATTTTCAACTTGCGGCTGGGGAGTTTTAATCATGCTGGCTGGAATTCCAGTTTATTATTTAACGAAACCGAAGGAGTCTTAAAAAGTTGTTGATATTCTGAGGTTTTTTGTTTCAAGTTTCAGGTTTCAAGTTGACAAACTTTTTAATTTCAAAACTATAAAAAAACATGTTATAGAGCGCCTTGTTACAAGGCGCTTTTTTTGTGATAAAAATTACACATAATTGATTATAAAAGAAACCTGTGAGAATCTGTTGAATCCGTTTAATCCGTGTACAAGAATTTAAGCATAAAAAAACGACATTACTTTACAAATAAAGCAATGTCGTTTAAATTAAATAATCAATTGAAATACAAGTAATCTAAACTACTTCATGCTCAACAGAAGATTTTATTGTTGAATTAATAATAGACATAGTAAGCGGATCTAATTCGCCAGAGAAAAAGGCATCCAATACATTTTGAAATATAGGATTAGTATTCTCTACCAAGAAAAAAAGAGTCATACAAGAGCGTAATTTGCGAGCATCTAAGTCTCCTAAAATAGCTTCGGCCGATTTTTTACTGAAGGTTAATAAAAGCTCAGAAATTTCGATAAGATGTTTCCCTAATATAGGATGCTCTAAAAATTCGGCAGCTTCTTTTAGATCGTTAATGGCATAATAATTTGCAGTATCACTTGTACCCAATCCTTTAATTTGTGGAAAAATAAACCACATCCAGTGTGTTTCTTTTTTTCCTTTATTAATTTCAGAAAGAGCAGTAAGATAAAGTTTGTTTTGCGCATCTAAAAAACGCATTAAATCATTGTTTGAGTATGACATTTTGGAAATAAATTTTTAAAAAAGGGTTGCAAAAGTACTTAAAAATATAGGTTCTGCCTAATAAAAGGTTCCGGTATCGATTATTTTAACTTTTTAGGGGAGAAAAAGTCTACTATAATTGCAGGACAAAATAAAGACTGTTAATCGCTGAAATTTAAAGGAATAGCGCATGAATTATACTTTTCTATTGGTTATTCTAAAGGTTAAATTGATTCTTGGCAGTACTTTTTTGGCAGTTTTAGGAACTTGGTGCTGCCAAAAACTATTGGTTGTTCCAGTCATCAGAAGAAACGATCCGTGGTGCAGCGGAATCTCGACTTGAGGAATGTCTTTTCTGGTTTTATGGCGTAATCTAAACATTCTGGTTTCACCAAAAGTAACTGATGCGATAATAGGATTTATGCCCGTATTATGTTCTTTATCGCTATGCCAGGCAACACTGTCTTTACCATTTCTGTACAAATTAAGCAGCAGACTATTAAAGTCACATTGCGTTTCTTTTTCTACTCGGCTTCTAATAGTCAGCAATTCGTAATTCCAGTCAGGACCATTTTGATTAGCTCCAGGATTATCCTTGTCTTCATACCAAGCAATCATTCTTGGTGCCGTAACCGTTTTGTCAAAGATTTCCATTTCATATTCCTTCCATTTAGTTTGATGAAGCAGTTTTTCATAATAATGATCAGATTCTTCTTTACTGAAGAAATTATCAATCAAAATTAATTCACAATCAGGCAGATCAAAAACGGTTTTTCCGCGAAGACCAGATGTAAAAAGTTCGGTATCATTAAATAATGTCAGCATAATTCAAATTTTTAGGCTATAGCTTATTTTAAGAATTGTTTGTTAAAGAAGATTTTACCAGGATATTTTTCTGCGTAAGCAAAAATTAAGTGCACCATGTATTGATTGCTTTTGTATGGTGTAACATAATCTTTTACGTCTGATGGTTCAGTTATCGAAACATCTGACGGAATATAACCCATACCATAAAAATGACCATTTTCAATCCAAATACAGCTGCGTTCGTCTGTAGATCTTCCCTTGTCTATAATAGCAAAACTGGGTCTGTTGTTTAATAAAAAATCAATTGCATTGTCAACTTGTTCGTTATGCAGTAAAACATCAGGAAGATTTTTAGCCTCATTGTTTTGTAAAATCTCTCCTTCTTCAGGTCTTGAATATTTGCAAAAGTTATGGTCAATCTCAAATTTTTCTGCCAAACTGCGGAGTAAATTTATTCCATCATACTGGCTGTTGAATTCATGAATACAAGTCTGAAATTTATTTACTTTTCCAATTGCCAAATATTTATAACCACTTCGCGCTTCATATTGATAAAGTCCAAATTTTGCTTCAAAACGTTTTAAAGCTCGATTGTATGTTGGCCATAATTTTTTGATTTCTGTGCATTCTAATAAAAGTGCTATTAATTCGGTAGCACAAATTTCAAAGGAAATGCTATAAATATCACGCAGGAAATTTTGTCTTTGCGGATTGATATTATTACCGCTGAAATGAGAGGCAACACGTTTTTTTAAGTTGATGGCTTTTCCAACATAAATCACTTTTTTTGCCTGATTATAAAAATAATATACGCCTGGTTTCTCGGGTAAATTATTAAAATCATCAGGCGGAAGATTAGGCGGTAAACGTTGATCTTGCGCCGTTTTTTTGATCATTTTTTCAATTTCCCCCGCTTCGTCCCATTCCAGCAAAAGCGAAAATAACTCAGCTGTAGCATCTGCATCTCCGCCAGCGCGGTGTCTATTTTCTAAACCAATATTTAAAGAATTGCAAAGGTTTCCTAAACTGTATGAACCCAATCCTGGTTTGATTTTTCTTGCGGCGCGAACGGTACAAAGTTTTCTTGCAGACCACTTAAATCCCGCTTGTTCGAGTTGATGATGTACAAACGAATAATCAAAGTTTACATTATGAGCAACAAAAACACGATCGGTAAGCATTTCCAATACTTTCTCTGAGATATCATCGAAAATGGGTGCATTGGCTACCATTTTGTTATTAATGCCCGTCAATCCAAAAATGGCATCTGGTATTTCCTTTTCTGGATTTACAAGCGTTTCATAGCGGTCAAGCATATTTTTCCCATCATGAATAATAATAGCAATTTCTGTAATGCGGCTGCCACTGGCATTACCGCCTGTGGTTTCGATATCGACTATGGCATATTCCTGCTTTTTCATCTGTATATTACCTAAAATCTATTCTTGTTCTTCTGTTATTATATTAAAATTTAAAATCTGCAGCAGATTTATCTTTTATCTAAGAATCTCTAAACCTTAATCGTAATTACATCTTTAAGCGAAGTAGAAAATTTTGGAGACAATCTATTTTGCCTCATTTTCCATTGCCGACCCAAAGACTGCACGCCGAATTTAATTTTATTGTCGCCATAACAGAGATTCATTTTATCTATAACACTCATTAAAGGCTGATGTTTAGGGTTTGATGTCTCGAATAAGTTAAGTTGTGTTTCATTATTCGGAGTTAAACCCATCACAATCACGCCAGCTTTTTTATAACGATATCCATCTTTAAAAATAGCCTTGAAACCTTTTTGCGCAGCCTGATTAAGTTCTATTGTAGAGTTGGTTGGAAAATCAGTATTAATGGTGATACTTCTAGAATATTGAGATTCTTTACCTCCTATAAAATCAGTCTGAATAAAAACCGTAACCATATTGCAATGACAATCCTGTCGGCGTAATTTCTCGGCGCAGGAAGCTGTAAAAGTGCTGATACGTTCTGAAATCTGTTCAAAAGAAGTATATCGTTTTTCAAATGATCGTGTGGTTGCAATCATTTTTCGTTCTTTAGCTTCTTCCAAATCTAAAGTTGGTTTTCCTTCCAGATCATGTTTTAAACGAAGTCCTACAACAGCCATTTCTTTTCGTACCCAAGCATCTGGAAGCTCAGTAAATTGATAAGCAGTAGTAATGTTTTTTAGTTTTAAACGTTTGGCATGTTTTCTTCCAATGCCCCAAACATCCTCAATTTTAGTCCATTTTAAAGCTTTGATTCTTTTTTCTTCCGAGTCAATACAGTAAACGCCTTGTGTACGATCGGCAAATTTTCGAGCAATTTTATTGGCCGCTTTCGCTAAAGCTTTGGTAGGAGCAATGCCAACACTAACAGGGATTCCAGTTCCTTGTGTCACTTCTTTTCGCATTCTTAAACCAAGTTCATTCAAGTCAAATAAATCGTAGCCAGAGAACTTCAAGAAAGCTTCATCAATACTGTAAATTTCAATTTCAGAAGTATAATTTCGAAGTAAATTCATCACCCGATTACTCATATCGCCATAAAGCGGATAATTTGAAGAGTAGACAAAAATATTTTTCTCTTTAAAAACAGCTTCATACTTAAAAGTAGGAACACCCATAGGAACCCCTAAAGCTTTAGCTTCGTCAGAGCGTGAAATAATACAGCCGTCATTATTAGAGAGAATCACGATAGGTTTTCCTCTCAAATGCGGTTCAAATACCCTTTGGCAAGAAGCGTAAAAATTATTACAATCGACTAAAGCAAACATCTCTAAAACTATTATTTATTTCTAATTTGTCACCCTGAGCGAAGTTGAAGGGATCCATCTTATAAAGGTCTTCGACTTCGCTCAGACTGACAATAAACCTAAAAAGATTTAATACTGTGAATTACAATTCCCCAAATCATAAAATTATTTTCGGGCGTTACCTTTATGGGTTTATAATCTTCATTTTCTGCGATAAGCCAAATACTATTTTTTTCTATTTTAATGCGTTTTACTGTAAATTCTCCATCAATCTGGCAAACAGCAATTTTGTTATTTTGAGGTTCCAGACTTTTATCAATAATTAATAAATCACCATCATTAATACCAACATTTTTCATAGAATGCCCTTTTACTTTGGCAAAATAAGTAGTGTCTTTATTTTTGATGAATTCCTTGTTAAGATCAATTGTTAATTCGATAAAATCATCGGCAGGCGAAGGAAAACCCGCACTTATGCCTACATCAAAAAAAGGAACTTCTATGGTTGAACTGTAATCAGGAACATATAATTCTATTGCATTTGTGATATTTAGATCGCTCAATTTCATAATCATTCAAAAGTTTATTTTTTTGAATAATACAAAATTAGCACAGTCTGTAACAAAAATGATTATATTTGTTGTTCCAAATTATAACAAATTAATTATGTCTTTATTTTCAGATAATATCAGAGCCCTACGGGTAAAGCATAAAATTTCGCAGGAAAAACTTGCTGAGAACCTTTCTATCACAAGAGGAAGGTATGTAAAGTATGAAGACGGAACTTCTGAAGCTCCGTATGATATTTTAAAGCAGATTGCCTTATATTTTCATACCAGTATTGACTTACTATTGTCTGTCGATATACGAAAAATAAACATTGAAAATTTAATAAAACTAGAAGGTAACCGACTTATTCTGCCTATTCAAGTAGATCGATTTGGAGAGAATTATATCGAAATTGTAAGCCAAAAAGCAAAAGCAGGTTACTTAAACGGTTATGCAGATCCAGAATATATTGAAAGTTTACAGCAGGTATCTCTTCCTTTTTTAGGTTCTGGCAAACACAGAGGTTTTCCTGTAGAAGGCGATTCGATGCCGCCACACGAAGACGGCTCCATTATTATTGGACGTTATGTTGAAAGTTTGGGTCAAGTGATGGATGGAAAAACCTATATCCTTATTACTAAAAATGAAGGAATGGTGTATAAACGTCTCAATAAGAATAAAAAAAACGCTTTGGTTCTAGAATCAGACAATCGTTTTTATCCGAATTATGAAGTCAAAGCGTCTGATATTTTGGAGATTTGGGAATACGAATGTAATATCGGACGCAGTGATAAACGCCATGAATTGACCGAAACGCAAAGCATGAAAGAATTACTTCTAGAAGTAAAACGCGAAGTTATGGAGATTAAAAATAATAATCTAAGCGGGAGTTAAATCACCTTTTTATGATATTCCATAAAGATCACCTTTTACAATAGCCGATGCGATTTGACCGCAATGATGCGAGTTATGAAAAAGAATAATAGAGAATACTCTAATTCTTGGAAGAGTTCCCAAAAAAGAAGTTTCTATTTCTTCGAGCCAATCAGCATCAGGAGTATTTTTTATAATGTCTTCAAGCACTTTGTAGCTTTGTTCGATAAGCGCACGACTTGTTTCAAGATCGTAATGTTGCCCTGTATCTGATTGACCTATAGTTGTGTTTTCAACATTCGTTTTAACGCCTAGAAAATCTGCTAAAATATTAGCAGTTTCACCAATATGTCTGTAAATAAATCCAATTGAAGCTGTTTTTTGATTCAATTTTAAAAGACTGTTTTCTGGAGTTATATTTTTAAAAGTAGAATAGCAATTCTTTTTGTTTTGATCTAAAAGACCTAATAAAATTTCTTTTTGCATGATTTTAATATTTAAATTAATCTTTCTTTTTATTTAAAATAACATCTAGTTTGCTGAGATTATTTTCCCAGAATTGATCAAAATGACTTATTAAAGCTTTCACTTCATCAAACCCCTTTTGATTTAAAGAACATTGACGTTCCCGCCCAATTTCCTGTATAGAAATAAAGCCAGCCTTCTCTAATATTTTAATATGTTTTGAAACCGCAGGACGGCTCATATCAAAATTTTCAGCCAAAGCATTTATATTATAAGTCTCCTTAGTAAGCAATTGCAGAATCTGTCTGCGACTCGGATCTGCAATTACCTGTAAAGCATCAAGATTTGGTATTGACATTATTTAGTATTTAAGGCGTTAACCAGTTTTTCCATAATTTTAAGCCATCCATCAGTCATTCCAGTTAAGATAGAGATATTTTCTGCTTTAAATCCAGTATGAAGAAGATGTAATTCAGTGCCATTGTCTTTCTCTTCCAACGTCCATTCTACAAGAGTATCAAGTGTGATTACCTTATTTCCTGGCCCGGCTTTCCAAGTGTAAACAAGTTTCTTAAATGGTACAATTTCTAATATTGTGCAATGCATAATTCCGTCAAGATCTAAACTCGGAATTGGATTGGTGCGAAATGTAAATTCGTGTCCTAAAAGAAGTTTAAAATCATTTGGCATAATCCATTGCGCAATCAAATCGGCATCAGTTAGATAAAGCCAGATTTCTTCGGGAGATTGGTAATAAAACCATTTGTGTTTGATATCTGTTTTCATAGTTAAGTAACTTTAAGGTTACGTAAATTTATGTGTAACTTTTGAGTTACGCAAATATTTTAACTGTTTTTTTCTGTTGATGGTTTTAATTTGATTATAAATGATTTGATTTTCGGTAATAGAAATAGTTTTATATTAGCTTAAATAATTATTTAGAAAACAAACTATGAAACATTATTTACTTACAATATTTACATTTATAACTTTTAGTGTATTTGCTCAAGATTTGCCCACAGAACCAGCGAGTGGGTATGCTTTTCCAATTGGATCTAAGTTTACGATTAAATTAATTCCTATTGATTCTGTAAGTTTTAATTATTCGATTATTAAATATGAACAATTTACTGAAACAATTGATACATGGGAAAATGATAAATTGTTTGCTGAAAAAGGAAAAGACAATACAATTGATTTTTATTTCTGTTTAGGTACAGAGGGTAAAACAGAAGATGAAAAGAAAAAGAATATGAAAGTATTGTTGATTTTTAAAAATAATTCTAAATATTCTATGAATTTCGATTCGGATATTCAAAGAAAAGAAGATGGAGAGTATGAAAAAACGTCAAATATGGGTACTTATAAAGGCGCAAAAGGAACTGAAATGTGGCCTTATATGATCCATTCAATTGGATTAAATAACTTTAAGAGAAAAAAATAAAACAAAATATGAATTCTGAAAAGTACAAATGGACTAAAAGATTTTTAATTTTAACACCGTTTTTTTTATTGTTTTCTATGTTTATTGCAGGTGGTGGCCATGGATTCGTTCAGCCCATTTTTGCTTTATTTCCGTTTGCAACTTTTACGTGCATTTGGATGTCTGAACTCGGCTTTCTAAATTTAATATTAGCACTTATTCAATTTCCTGTTTATGGATTATTGATTGACAAAGCAAATGATAAAAAAAGAACTTGGATTATAATTTCAATTCTTCATTTTTTAATTGCAACTCTTATTATTTTGTATGCCAATCCAAATTGGATTAATAAATAAAAATAATCTAAATGAAAATCAAAAAAGCCAAACCAGAAGATCATATCCGTTTAACGGAAATCACAAAAAAGTCAAAAGCATATTGGGGATATTCTGAAGAGCAAATTTTAAAATGGAATGATAACCTAACGATTTCTAAAATTTATATTGAAGAAAATGATGTTTTTAATTTAGTTGATGAAAACAAAATCATCGGTTATTATTCTTATCTCAAAGAAGAAAAAAATCAGGTGAAATTGGACAACTTATTTATTTTGCCAGAATACATAGGAAAAGGATTTGGTAAATATTTAATGGATGATTTCATAGAAAGAATGCGGAATGAAAAATGCAAAAAAATCATTTTGGATTCAGAACCTAATGCAGAACAATTTTATCAGAAATTAGGATTTCAGAAAGTTGGTGAATTTGAAACTTCAATTAAAAATAGATTTATGCCAATTATGGAAATGAGTCTTTAAAAATAAAATTGTCAGCCTGAGCGAAGTCCAAGGATGCTATAACAAAAAGGTCTTTGACTTCGCTCAGATTGACAATCTTAAAAAAAACAGGTTAAGTAAGAATCATTTATCCCGATAGCTATCAGGAGGGGCAAAAAAGGTTTAAAACACTTTCACAAAACTTAATCCATATTGCTGACCATTATAAAAAGGAGCAATCATAGAAGTAGAATTACCTTCGGAAGCTGATTTTCCGAATAGTTTTTTGGTAATATAAGGATTCATCCAATATGCTATTTTAGTACTCATAATCCCGATTCCGGCTCCCGCAGCAACATCGGTTAACCAATGGCGATTGTTGTAAATTCTAAATAATCCAGTTCCTGTTGCAACAGCATAACCCGCAATTCCGTACCAAATCGATTTGTCTTTGTATTCCTGCCATAAAAATTCGGCACCGGCAAAAGCAGTTGCCGTATGTCCAGACGGAAAAGAATTATTAGAACTTCCGTCAGGTCTTTCTTCATGTACAAGCGATTTTAAACCCAAAACAGTTGAGGCCATAATAACGTACGAAGTCACAAAAATTACAGATCGGTCGCGCATATTATTTTTCCCTTTTACGCCAAAAGCATTCAAAGCATAAACAGAAGCAGCAGGCGCATATTGCGAGAAATCATCAATAGTGATTTTGTTATCAATATCCTCAGTAACTTCATTTTTAATCTGCGAATTAAAACTCAAAAGCTGATCACTATTCAAACCAATTACGCCGTAGCCAATTAATACACCTGGAATAATTAATTGCTTGTAGTTGAATTTTAAATTGTGTGTTGCAGCGCTGTCAATTGCAGCAATAGAATCGGTTTTTTGTGCAGCTGCAGAAAAAATGCCGAATAGAAATACTAGGGAAATTGTTTTGTAAAACATAGCTGTTTCTCTTTATGTAGTACAAATGTAAGGAGTGATTTAGTAAACTATTTCTCTCTTAATCCAACCTTAAGTCAATTTTAATGCATTGGCTATAAATGAGATAGTTGTATTAAGATTGGTTAAATTATTCTATAGTTTAGATTGACAATAATTACAAATAAGTCCCATTGGGACGTTATATTTATAGTATTTTTTTATCGTGTTTTAGTGAACCCCATCGGGGTGTTATATTATAGATAACTAAATATCGCTCCGCTGGAGCTTCTTTTCGAGAATCTATAAAGGGCTATAAATATAATGCTCCGCTGGAGCTTTGATTTTATGAATTAAACATTTAACGAAAACCAAAATGTACTTCCCAACCCTAAATTACTTTCAACACCAATCATTCCGTTTTGCGCTTCAATAAATTCTTTACTAATCGCCAAGCCCAATCCAGTTCCTGATTTCTGACTTCCTGGAATCTGAAAATATTTATCGAAAACCTTGTCTTTGTACCTTGCATCAATTCCTTTTCCGGTATCTATAACCTGAAATACAATTTGGTTGTTTTCTTTTTTTAGTTTGATGACAATCGTACTTTTTTCAGACGAATAGGTAATCGCATTCGATAAATAATTAATCAAAACCCAGCCCGTTTTTTCGCTGTCAGCTTTTACATCGTCTAAATTTTCATCAGCATCAATTATCAATTTTATCTGCTTTTGTTCTGCTTGAACTTTTACAGCTTCTGTTGCATAATTTACAATCTTATACGGATCACTTTTTTCGATATTCAATTGAATATTTCCTGTTTCCAATTGTGATAAATTGAGTAACTCTCCAGTGATTTTTAGCAATCGCTGGCTGTCATCTTTAATGCTTTCAACCAATTGATTTTGGTCTTCATTCATTGCACCGGTTTTTTCGTTTTGAAGCAATTGTAAACTCAGTTTTATAGAAGCAATTGGTGTTTTTAGTTCGTGCGAAACCGTTGCAATAAAATTGGTTTTAGCAAAATCAAGTTCCTTAAAAAGCGTAATATTTCGCAGAATAATAACATCACCAATATTAATTTCTTTTTCTTCACCAGTTGGAGTTATCGTAATATTGATTGTTTCTTTATCAAAATAACTTTCCTTTCCATTGGCGAAAATCTTCATCGGCTGTTTTTTCTGCGAATCTACTGCAAGTTCTTTCAAAATCAGCGAACGCATTAAATCATTCGATAAAGCCAAGCTTGAAGCCGATTTACCAATAACATTTTCAGATTTCATTCCGATAATTTTCAGCGCTTCATCATTGGCAAATAAAATAATTCCTTCATTATCCAAACCAATAATTGGATCGTGCATATTATTGATAAGCGTTTCCAGTCGTTTTTTCTCAAAGAAAAGCTTGTACAAATTACTGTCATTATATTCCTGAAGTTTTTGCGCCATCGTATTAAACGATTTGGCCAAATCTCCATATTCGTTATGACTGGTAAAATGCACACGTTCCGAATAATTTTTATTCGCAATTTCCTTAATACTCAGTGTTAATTCCTTAATCGGATTTGCAATATTATTTGGCAAGTTAATCAGTAAATTAAAAGCAATTAAAAAACATAAAGTTCCCACAATCGCAATCCATAAATTAGCAGTTTCAGCAGTATGTTTGGCGATGTCACTTTTTTGTTTAATCGAATTCAGATTCAATTTCATAATCATGAAAATGTCTTGTCTGATTTGTTTTTTGATAACTTCATTAGAACTATTTTTTTCTAAAAGAGCAAAATTCTTTTTAAGATTATCAGTAGCTTCTTTTTCTCCGGGTTCCGTTATATTTAGCGTTTGCTTTTCAAGATTTTCCTTAAAATTACGAATCGTTTCAGCACCATCCATTGAAGGCTCATCCAAAGACAAAATCATATTTCTAGAATATTCCAGCGTATTATAATTGGCTTTCAGAATATTTTCTGTGTCTTTTTTGATAGAAAAAATATAATAGGCACTTACTAACGTAAGTATAATGATCATTAAAAATAACAATCCAACGCCCAGATTCAATTTGGTTTTAATTCTCATTTTTTAAAACATTTAGTTTTTTTGAACCATATAAGTGATGTAAGATAATTTAAGAGTTTGTGTAAAAGAAAAAATATGCGGTTAAATTTTTCACGTATTCCTTTTTAAATGAACTTATATAACTTATATGGTTTAATTTTTTTTTTATGACAGAATAACAAGGTCAACATTTGATAAAGACAGCTTATTTAATAAACGTCTGAAAATTGTTGTAGACAAAATTACTTTAAATAAATTCAAATGCGGTTTTCCAATGCAGACAGTTGTGATATGTTTTTCTTCAACCATCATCAAAATTGCATCTGCAATATTTTTATGTTCAATTTTAATGACTTCTGCGCCCAATTGCGCTGCCAATTTAAAATTATTGATCAAATGTCTTTGTTTATCCAGCGCAATTTTTATACTGCTTTCTTCAGGTGTTTCCACATACATTACATACCAGCTTCCGTTGTAATAACTCGCCAAACGCGCCGCTTTTCTAATTACAATTTTAGCTGTTTTATCGTTACTGCTTATGCATGCCAAAAGCTTCTCATGTTTTAAAGCATTGATTTGCGGCACTTCATTTTCTACTTTCCGAACCACTTGGCTTGCGACTTCCTTTAAAGCCAATTCTCGCAGTTGAAGAATCTGATCCGATTTAAAAAAGTTAGTCAAAGCCTGCTGAATTTTATCAGCCGTATAAATTTTCCCTTCTTTTAAACGCGCAATCAAATCTTCCGAAGTCAAGTCGATATTCACCACTTCATCAGCAATTCGCAAAACATTATCCGGAATTCGTTCCTGAACATCAATTCCTGTAATGCGTTTTACGTCTTCGTTTAAACTCTCAATATGCTGAATATTTACTGCCGAAATCACATTGATTCCAGCTTCCAGAATTTCTAAAACATCCTGCCAGCGTTTCTCGTTTTTGCTTCCTTCAACATTAGTGTGTGCCAATTCATCCACAATTACCACTTCTGGCCTCAGGTTGATAATTGCCTGAACATCGAGTTCTTCTAATTCTTTTCCTTTATAAAAAATTGTCCGTCTCGGAATCAAAGGCAAACCAAACAATAATTCATGCGTTTCTTTTCGAAGATGCGTTTCGATGTAACCAATTTTTACATCAATCCCATTCTTCAATAACGAATGCGCTTCCTGAAGCATGCGATACGTTTTGCCCACACCGGCGCTCATCCCAATATAGACTTTGAACTTCCCTTTTCGTGATTTCTGAATTAAATCGAGAAAGTGCTGTGCATTATTTTCTTTTTCGTTTTCCATGTTATTTACCACTAAGGCGCTAAGGCACTAAGTTTTTATTTCACGCAGATTTTTATAAAATTTAAGCAGATATTCGCAGATTATTTAATTAAAAATCGATTAAATCTGCTAAAATCTGTAGAATCTGTAGAATCTGCGTGAAACAAAATTTTTTAAATTAATCAAATCTGTGGCCTAATATTTTCTAGAAACTAACTGCCAACGATGTCGTTACAAACGTATTCGTATCTGTTGGCAGATTATTTTTTGTGAAAATTTCATCCTTACTTGAAAGATTTCTCGCTTCAATTCTAAACATTACATTATCAGAAACTAAGTAATCAAAGTTAGCCGAAAAACCATAAGTTTTAAAACCATTTGGTGTTTCAGTCGCGATAATAACTCCTTTTTCATCGCTGTAATATTCGCCTCTTACAGCTAACTGAATTTTATCAACTGGTTTATATTGCAGAATTAAAACAGGCGAAAACCAACTATGATATTTACTACTATTTTTAGCCGATTGTTGTGAACCAACATCAAAACCAGCCGTAACATTTGTTTTATCCGTTACTTTAAACTGTCCGTAAAAGTTGTTGAAATAACGCCATTTTTTGTCAATATCAGGCTGTTCATTTCCAACATAAGTACTCCAATTCAAAGTCGTTCTGTCCGACGGTTTATACGTAATTTGCGTTCCAAAAGCCGGCGTTTGATTCCCATCGATTTTCTGAATTCTTTGCCAGCCATTCAAATACATTCCCGCCAAATACCATTTTCCAGACTCAGAAGTATAACCAATTTTTACACCCGCTTCATAATACGGCGAGTTTTCAGCCAAAATACTTCTTGTTAAAGTTTGGCAGTCTTTTCCAATCGCACTTTCAAAACCAATATGCGAAGGCATAATTCCGGCATCAATCCACAAATTATGGCTTTTCGAAATCTTCACACCAACATTAGCTTCATAAATATTCTTCAATAAATCCTGCTCAGCCGACATATTATATTGCGCATAAGTTCCCGCCATCAAAGCAAAATTGGCACGAACATTTTCTTTCGAATAATTCACTTTTGCCAAACCTAAGTTTAGGTTCAATTCATTACTTCTGTTATAACTATAAAAAAATCCCGGGCGCGTATGATTCTCCGGTTTCCCAAAATCATAACTGTAGTAAACATCAACATAACCCGAAAACGTAAACGGACTTTTAGACTCTTCTTGTGCATGTAAATTGCTAAAACCAAAAGCGATTAAAGCGATAAGTATAATTTTTTTCATTTTGATTTTTTATTAGTATTTGTATCCATTTTGTAATTCGTTCAAGTTTGTCATTCTGAGGAACGAAGAATCTTCGTAAGTAGCTCGACAAAGTATAGAACCAGACAATTTGAACATTTTTTTTAGGAGCTATTTCCCGCTATCCGTTTCAATCTTTTGTGCCGAACCCCGGCACAAAAGGATTTCCACTACTATCGGGGCTAGGCTATTCGAGGCAAAAAGGCGTCTAGTTTCCTAACAGGTTTCCAAAACCTGTTAGGTATTTTAATTGTTGGTTATTATTTATTCGTTCCTCAGAATGACAAATAAGAGAAACCTTAGCATCTTAGAACCTCAGTATCTCAGAACCTCAGATCAGCGTAGCTGATCCAAAGCAATATTCAAAGCCAGAACATTTATTTTCTCCGTTCCCAAAAGTCCCAAAAGCGGTTCCTGTTTTGTTTTCTGAATAACTGCTAATATTTTTTCCTTGTCAATATTTCTAGTTTTAGCAATACGGTCAACTTGTACATTTGCACCTTCAACAGAAATATTCGGATCCAAACCACTTCCAGAAGCCGTTACCAATTCAGACGGAACTTCACTGCGTTTTACAGTTGGGTTTTTTAATAAAAAAGTATCGATTCGAGTTTTTACTTCCGCTAAATAATCAGGATTATTAGTTCCTTTATTACTTCCGCCAGAACCAGCCGCATTATAGTCAACTGCCGACGGACGTGACCAGAAATATTTATCCTCAGTAAATTTCTGAGCTACATTTATATGGTATGATTTTCCTTTAAAAGTCACCACTTCACCTTTTCCGTGATTAGGTGCAAATTGTGCAATTCCGAGAATACTCATTGTGTAAACTCCAGCGAAAAACACAGCACAAAAAAGCGTTAATCTTAGAGCGGGGATACTATTTGTTTTCATTTTTTCATTTTTTTGCCGCGAAGGCACAAAGGCACGAAGTTTCTTTTTTAATTTTTCTTTGCGACTCTGCGACTTTGCGAGATTTTTTAATCTATTTTCTTTACTCTTTACTCTTTGAAGCTTATATAAAAAGAGTAACCACAATATCAATTAATTTAATTCCAATAAACGGAACCAAAACACCGCCAAGACCGTAGATAAATAAGTTTCTACGCAACAATGCCGAAGCTCCAATTGGTTTATAAGCAACGCCGCGAAGTGCCAGAGGAATCAAAAATGGAATAATAATCGCATTAAAAATCACAGCCGATAAAATCGCACTTTCCGGACTGTGTAATCCCATTATATTCAATCCTTGCAAAGCCGGAATCGCAGTAATAAATAAAGCTGGAATAATGGCAAAATACTTCGCAACGTCATTCGCAATCGAGAATGTAGTTAAAGTACCGCGAGTCATCAAAAGCTGTTTTCCAATTTCTACAATCTCAATTAATTTCGTAGGGTCGTTGTCTAAATCGACCATGTTTCCAGCTTCTTTCGCAGCCTGAGTTCCGCTGTTCATTGCAACGCCAACATTCGCTTGAGCCAAAGCCGGGGCATCATTTGTTCCGTCGCCCATCATAGCAACCAATCTTCCTGCAGCCTGTTCTTTTTTAATGTAGTTCATTTTATCCTCAGGTTTCGCTTCGGCAATAAAATCATCAACACCCGCAGCTTCGGCAATAAATTTCGCAGTCAGTGGATTATCACCCGTAACCATTACCGTTTTGATTCCCATTTTGCGCAAACGCTCAAAACGTTCTTTCATTCCAGTTTTAATAATATCCTGCAATTCGATTACACCTTGAACCTCATTATTTTTAATAACCACTAATGGAGTTCCTCCGTTTGAAGAAATTGTGATTACCTGTTGGGCAGTATCTTCTGGGAAAACATTTCCAGCTTGTTGTGCAATATTCTTTGCAGCATCCTGCGCACCTTTTCTAATGTTAGTTCCATCTTTTAAAACCACACCCGAAGTTCTGGTTTCAGCAGTAAATTTGATTAAAGTAGCTCCATCAATAGACAATTTATTAGAAACATCAGTACCAGCTAATTCTACAATACTTTTTCCTTCGGGAGTATCATCTGCCAAAGAACTCAAAACAGCAGATTGAATAAATTCTTCCTGCGAAACACCTTTTGTTGGGTAAAAACTAGTTGCTTTTCTGTTTCCAATTGTGATTGTTCCGGTTTTATCCAAAAGCAAAACATCAATATCTCCAGCAGTTTCAACCGCTTTTCCAGATTTTGTAATTACGTTAGCACGCAAAGCTCTATCCATTCCTGCAATACCAATCGCAGATAATAAACCTCCAATTGTAGTTGGAATCAAGCACACAAAAAGCGAAATAAAAGCAGCAATTGTGATTGGTGTATTGGCATAATCTGCAAAAGGTTTTAATGTAACCGTAACAATGATAAACACTAAAGTAAAACCGGCTAATAAAATTGTCAAAGCAATTTCGTTTGGCGTTTTTTGACGGCTTGCACCTTCAACCAAAGCAATCATTTTATCCAAGAAACTTTCGCCAGGTTCAGAAGTAACTTGTACTTTAATTTTATCCGATAAAACCTTTGTTCCACCGGTTACAGACGATTTGTCTCCGCCAGATTCTCTAATTACAGGTGCACTTTCACCTGTAATAGCACTTTCGTCAATCGTTGCCAAGCCTTCGATGATTTCACCATCGGTAGCGATAATATCACCAGCTTCGCAGACAAAAACATCTCCTTTTTTAAGTTGAGCAGACGAAATAGTCTGTCCGTTCTCTAGTTTTGCAGGCGTTTCTTCTCGGGTTTTTCTTAAACTGTCAGCTTGAGCTTTTCCTCTAGCTTCGGCAATAGCTTCGGCAAAATTGGCAAAAAGTAAAGTCGCTAACAAAATCAAAAAGATGGTAAAATTGTAAGCAAAACTTCCTTGTGAATGTTCTCCGGCTAATATCCAAAGACAAACAAAAAACATAACGAAAGTTCCAATTTCAACTGTAAACATTACAGGATTACGGAACATTATTTTAGGGTTTAGTTTCACGAAAGACTGTTTTAATGCCTCGTTAACCAACTCTTTTTGAAATAAATTATTTTGAGATGCACTCATGGTATTTTAATATTTAGATTATTCTTTATTTTAACACATAGGAACATAGTTTTAGAAACTTAAAAAAGGCGTTTCACTTTTCCTAAAATCGCATAGCTATGTGAAGAAACTATAGTTTTCTCAGAGCAACTTTCATCAGAAAAAAAATCTATGTTTCTATGTGTTAAAAAATGACTTTCAAGTTTTTAGTTTTCATTTATTTCACAGAAAAATATTCAGCAATTGGACCTAACGTTAAAGCTGGGAAGAATGATAAAGCGGCTACGATAAAAATTACCGCAAAAACTAATAAACCAAAAGTTGAAGTATCTGTTTTTAAAGTTCCGTTGCTTTCAGGAATGTATTTTTTAGAAGCCAGAATTCCTGCAATCGCAACAGGTCCGATAATTGGTAAATAACGAGCCAGTAACATTACAATTCCCGTAGAGATATTCCAGAAAGGCGTATTATCACCTAAACCTTCAAAACCACTTCCGTTATTAGCAGACGATGAGGTAAACTCGTATAACATTTCAGAGAAACCGTGATAACCCGGATTTGCCAGCCATCCCGATAAAGCCTCAGGATTTCCTGCATATAAATTACTTGCCAAAGCTGTTCCAACCAAAATTAAAAAGGGGTGAAGTAAAGCAATAATCATAGCGATTTTCATTTCTTTCGCTTCGATTTTCTTTCCAAGGAATTCTGGAGTTCTGCCGACCATTAAGCCGCTGATGAAAACCGCAAGAATAATAAAGATGTAGAAATTTAAAAACCCAACACCAATACCGCCATAAAAACAGTTAATCATCATTCCCAAAAGGGTTGTCATTCCTGCAATTGGCGTCATGCTATCGTGCATAGCATTTACAGAACCATTACTCGTACAAGTAGTATAAGTGGCCCAATTGGCCGAAGCTGCAGAACCAAAGCGAACTTCTTTTCCTTCCATACTTCCCATATTTTGAGTAATTCCCATGTGAGAAATAGCAGGATTTCCGTTCATTTCAGCAACGACTGTCGGAATCAATAAAAACAAGAAACCTAAAGTCATCACACTATAAATAGTCCAAGATAATTTCTTGCGTTTCAATACAAATCCAAGAGCAAAAATCATCGCAATCGGAATTAAAAAAATCGAAACATTCTCAACAATATTTGTTAAGTAATTAGGGTTCTCCATTGGGTTTGCAGAGTTCGGACCGTAAAATCCGCCACCGTTTGTTCCTAATTGTTTAATAGCTACAAAAGCAGCAACAGGGCCACGGCTCACATTTTGTTCCTTACCTTCAAGAGTTGTGATTTTATCCTTCCCTTCAAAAGTCATTGGAGTTCCGTTAAAAACTAAAATCGAAGCAACTATAATAGATAAAGGCAATAAAACTCTGGTACAAGATCGAACGAAGAAGCTGTAGAAGTTCCCCAGTTGTGTCGTTGTTTTTTCTTTCATGGCAACAAAAACCATAGCACAAATAGCCATTCCGCATCCCGCGCTGATAAACTGCCAAAGCATTAGAGACAATTGTCCTAAATAAGACAAACCAGTTTCGCCAGAGTAATGCTGTAAATTGGTATTGGTAATAAAACTAATTGTAGTATTAAAAGCCAAATCACCAGACATAGATGGGTTCCCATCTGGATTTAGAGGAAGCCATTCCATGTTGGTTAAAACCAGCATCGAAATGATAAACCAAATAAAGTTTATAGACAACAGCGCACCTAAATGCTGTTTCCAAGTCATTTCGATGTTTGGATTTATTCCTCCAGCTTTATAAAATAATTTGTCAAGAGGGTCGAAAATTTTATCAAGCCAAGTAGTTTCATAACTAAAAATCTTGCCGATGTAACGACCTAATGGAATAGCTAAAAGCATAACTAATCCATACATAACGATAATTCCTAATATTTCTGTATTCATAATTTAAGAGTAAACTTTCTGATTTTAGATTAAATAATTTTTATTTTTTGCCACAGATTAAAAGGATTAAAATGATTTTAAATCTGTGAGAATCTGTGTAATCTGTGGCAAAAACTTCAATTGTTTTATAATCCTAAATTTTCTAATTAAAATTTTTCAGGTTTGATTAAAACATAACCGATGTAAATAAAAACGGCGATGGCGATGATAAATAATAGTGTCATAATTTAGATTTTTTCGAAAATGGAAATCATTTTAAAGAAGCCAGCAAAAAGTATCAGTCCGGCAGTGATTAGTATAAGTGTCATCATACTCCAGAAGTATTAACTTGTTTGATATATTCCGCTTTAAGCGTTTGAGGAAAAAGGTGAGAAATGTTGCAGTGACGCATTTCCATAAAAGAAGAAACCGAGAAAACATACACATTAGAAATGGCATTTTTTGTTTCGATACTTCCAGAAATAAACAAACGTTCAGCAAGTGCCAGACATTTTTTTGCTCGGACGATATTACCAGAAATAATAGATTTTTTAGTAATCTCAGCAAACCGTTCTGCTTGTTTGTAAATAGAATTGACTTGATTTTTCATTAGAAAGAATTTTAATGTTCTTTCCACGTATGCCAAAATATGTTCCGAAAAAGAGCAGAAGAGGTTAAAGTCTTGTCAATAAAAGACTTATTGTTTTGTGCCAAAAATTAGACAGAAAAAAAGCCTATCAAAATGATAAGCTTTTATTAAAATGATAGGTTATTGAATTGTGTTGAAATTATTTTTAACACATAGAGACATAGTTCAAAAATGTAAATAAGTCATTTCATTAATAATAAAACTCAGAGCTATGTGGAAAAACTAGTTTTCTAAAAAACACCTTCAACTAAAAATAAAAATCTATGTTTCTATGTGTTCAAATAATAAGCGTTATTGTATATTATACTCTTCAAGTTTTCGGTATAAAGTCGCAATTCCAATTTCCAATAATCTTGCAGTTTCAGCCTTATTACCTTTAGTATAATTCAAAACCTTCTGAATATGTAGTTTTTCAATACTCTGCATAGAGAAAGCCGACATCGTTTTATTTGTTTTTTCACTTTGATGCTGCATCTCATAAGGCAGAACATCAGAAGTCAAAATAGTGTCGCTCAAAATAACCGAACGTTCAATAATATTTTTGAGTTCACGAATATTTCCCGGCCAAGAATAATGCTCTAATTTCTGAAGAAAATCATCTGAGATTTCAAGAGTCTTTTTATTCGTTTTCTCAGAAAATTGTTTGGCAAAATTAAGTGTCAGCACAGCAATATCTTTAATTCGTTCTCTTAAAGGTGGAAGTTTGATTTCGAAAATATTCAATCTGAAATATAAATCAGAACGAAAGCGATGTTCGTCACTTTCTGTTTTTAAATCACGGTTTGTTGCTGCAATCAATCTAAAATTTGATTTTTTTGAAGTCGTATCACCAACCGGAATATATTCGCTGGTTTCTAAAACGCGCAATAATTTAGCTTGAAGTTCAATTGGCATTTCTCCAATTTCATCCAAAAATAAAGTGCCGCCATTGGCCTCTTCAATAAAACCTTTTTTATCTTTTAGAGCGCCTGTAAAAGCACCTTGTTTATGACCAAAAAGTTCGCTTTCTAAAATCTCCTTGCTAAAAGTACTGCAGTTTAGTGCCACAAAAGATTTTCCTACACGATTACTGTTTTCGTGAATCGCTTGCGCAAAAACCTCTTTCCCAGTTCCAGTTTCGCCAGTTAATAAAACAGTAGAATCAGTTTTAGCTACTTTCTTAGCAAGATCAATAACCTGTTCAATTCCTTTTGATTTACCTATAATAGTATCAAAAGAATATTTATCGCCAATGCGTTTTTCAAGTTGCTGCACCTTTTTCTGCAATTGTACTTTTTCGACAGCTTTATAAAGAAGCGGAATAATTTTATCATTATCATCGCCTTTTACAATATAATCAAAAGCACCATTTTTCATCGCTTGCACACCATCTGCAATATTTCCGAAAGCGGTTAACAGAATAACTTCCGTTAAAGGAAAACTTCCTTTTATATTCTGAAGAAAATCGACGCCATTTCCGTCGGGCAATTTTACATCACATAAAACAACATCAATATCAGTTTGCTCGAGTTTCTTAAAACCAGATTTCAAATCTTTGGCTTCAAAAACTTCAAAACCTTCCGATTTTACAATGCGAGCCAATAGACTTCTGAGTTTTTCTTCGTCGTCTATAATTAAAATTTTATGTGTCATTTGAGGATATTAGTAAAACCGAATGGTTATTTCGAAATACAAATTTAGGTTTTAAATCATTTGACTTTTGAAATCATTGCAAATTTTGAAAAAAGTATTTTCAGGTTATTTAAATCCCATCTTTTTGGATTGATTTTCTTAAAGTGATGTATCTTTATGAGCTATAAATCTAACGCCTCAAATGAAAATACCACAAAACCGAATAAAACAGTTTGTATTCACATCACTTTTAACTCTAGTAGTTTCTACTTTTTGTTTTGGAAATCCATCAAATGCTCAAAAAGACACTTTAAAAACTAAAACTATTTCATTCAAAATAAAACTTAAATCGAATGAAAAAGTTACAATAATACCCGCATCTTTAAAATTCAACAAACATTTAGCCTATAGTTTTACGCTCGATGACGGATATCGTTCCGCTTATTTAACTGCTTTTCCACTATTAAATGGAGGAAATATAAGTGGAAAAACGATAAACGAATGGAAAAACGATCAAGGTGGAGACGGAACAAATTCAAAAGGTCTTTATTATTCGGATGGATTAGGAAATAAAATTCCGTTCAAATTAGGATTAGCAATTAATGGCGCTGCGCTAAATGACCGAGCAAATAGAGGACACCTTTCTTGGACAGAAACAAAAGAAATGTACAACGCAGGTTGGGATATTCTGAATCATGGTCTTCATCACGCAACAAAACACGGAACAAATTTCTTGACAGAAGTAACAGAAAATACAACTTCAATACAACAAAATTTAGGTTTTACAATGTCGCAATTTGTAGTTCCTGGAGGAGAAGCCGATCCTGGATATCATTTAGAATACGAAAAAGACGCACTTGCAAATGGATCTTTTTCGGTAGCTTCTTATGTAGGTTCAGGACCAATTATAAATGTAAAAGACAAAGTAAATCTTGATAAAATGATTTATGCTAGAGTTTTTGTTCAAAGTTCAAAAGATACAATTGGCTTTAAAACAATGGATCGTTATTTGGCTACTTTCGATTCTGTTGCAAAATTGCCAAACCCAATTTGGCACAATGCATTTACACATGGAGTAGGAAATGGAAATCTTTGGAATTTAAGTATGCGTTTTCCAGATTTTAAATATTTCATGACAGCAATTGCAGATAAATATGGTGTAAAAGGAAATGATACTATCTGGATGGCACCGTGGCAAGAAGTTTACGAATACATTTGGCTTCGCGACAGAATCAAAATCAATTATACTCAAAATAATAAAGAAGGTATCGTAACAATTGAACTTCCAGAAATTCCAGAAACTTTTAGACATCGAGCAATTTCATTATCAGTTAATACTATTTCAAAATTCGAAATAGAATCAAATCCTCAAGATTTTACAATTTTAGATGATGGAAAGAAAATGCATAAACAAATAACAATTCAGTTGAGGTAGAAACATTATAATTCTCTTAACACCAAAGAATTTAGCTTTTGTGCTAAATGAAGTAATTTTGTATAAAAGCAATTATTTACATGAAAAACCCAATTTCAGTCTCTATATTAGAACTCGCTATTATTACCCAAGATAGCAACGCCTCAGAAACATTTGAAAAAACAAAAGACATAGCACAGCTTGCAGATGGTTTAGGTTACAAACGATTTTGGCTTGCCGAACACCATAATATGGCACACGTTGCAAGTTCAGCAACTGTTGTTTTAATCGGATACATCGCAAGTCAAACGCAAGATATACGTGTAGGTTCGGGAGGAATCATGCTCCCTAATCATTCCCCTCTAATAGTTGCCGAACAGTTCGGAACTTTAGAAACACTTTATCCAAACCGAATTGATTTAGGTTTAGGAAGAGCGCCGGGAACAGATCAGCCAACCGCCGAAGCAATCCGAAAAGATTTTTTTGAGCAAGCGCAACGATTTCCACAAAACGTAAGCAAGCTTCAGGATTATTTCTCTGGAGAAAATGTTGTTGCAAAAGTACGCGCATTTCCAGCAGAAGGAACCAATGTTCCAATCTGGATTTTAGGTTCAAGTACAGAAAGTGCCGCTCTGGCTGCTGCTTACGGATTACCTTATGCATTCGCCGGACATTTTGCACCGCGCCAAATGATTCAAGCCTTTGAGTTTTATAGAGAGAACTTTCAACCATCGGCAGCTTTAAGCAAGCCTAAAACAATGGCATGTGTAAATATCATCGCAGCAGATACAGACGAAGAAGCAGAATTACTGTCAACCAGCTTATATCAAATGTTTCTGAATCTAATTCGTGGTGATCGTAAAGGTTTACAACCGCCAGTTCCGTCACTAGATGATATTATGAGCGAAGAAGAGCGTTTCCATGTCAATCAAATGACCGCTTGTACCTTTGCAGGAAACCCAAAACAACTAGCAGTAGATCTAAAGAAATTTATAGATTATGCTAAAATTGATGAGTTAATGGTAACAAGTCCAATATACGATCATCAAGCAAAACTAAAAAGCATACAAATTACCAAAGAAGTTATCGACTCATTAAATCAGATACTATAATATATAAGTACAATTTTACTCCATTATATAATAGGTATATAGTTTTGTACACAACCTAACAGGTTTTCAAAACCTGTTAGGTTTTTTTATACATATATAAGGAATAGATTTGTACATAATATATAAGTTTAGGTATAATAAGGAGCTTAATCCCGCTGTTCGTTCCAATCTTTTGTGCCTCCCGATAGCTATCGGGACCGGCACAAAAGGATTTCCACTTCCATCGGGGCTAGGAGAGTTGTTTCCATAATAAACATTCTTTTCACAGGCTTAAATCTCCTTTTCAGAAGAAGAAGAGAGGCTTTATGCCTTCGCGTCTTTGCGAGAACCAGCTAAAACAGTCTCAAAAGCTTAAAAAGGCAGAAAAGGAAAGATTAAAGTATTCTCAAGAAACCCTTAAAAAAATAAAAAACCCAGCAAAACCGGGGATTGAATGAAAATCGAAATTACCAGATCGGCATTGTAATTAAGAAAAATCTTAAAAAGAGCAATATTTTTTAATTTGTAAAAAAGCTGTTATCAGTAAGTTAAGGAAAGAAGTAAAAAAAGATTAAAAATAGTTATTATAAAAGCTTGCGTAACTGGAATTGTTGACTACTTTTGCACCCGCAACAACGCAGACGTTCACAGAAAGACTGGCAGGAAAAACGAATTAAGGTTTTAAAATGTTTGAGAAAACAAATTAAAAAATAATTCAAAAAAAGCTTGTGAGATTTGAAAACGCTGCTTATCTTTGCACCCCGCAAAACACGCAAGTTCATTGAGAGATTGGTTAGGAAAAGAAGAAAAAATGAAAAGTAAAATTTTCTCAAAAAAACTTCAAAATTTTCTTGCCGGTTAAAAATAAAGATGTAGTTTTGCACCCGCTTTGAGAAACAAGCGAAACAAAATAGTAAGACACGTTCGTAGACATATTGAATTGACAGCCGTTTTAACAGAG
>NZ_WMID02000013.1 GCF_009711165.2 Flavobacterium sp. MC2016-06
TCTCTCTAATGTCGAATCCTTGCTATTATTTCTCATCGTAACAAAATTTATTAAAGTTAAATTTTGTTACCGAAATAAGTAACCTTTACAAGAATGACAAGATTGTGCGAATCAGTTAGAAAAATAAAAAAACTTTGATTGCGGAATTTCTCGTGAAGATTCTTCGTTCCTCAGAATGACAAGATTGTGTGAATCTACGAGAGAATTAAAAAAATCTTTGCGCCTTGATGTCTTTGTGGCAAATAGAACCAAAACAAATAATAAAACTTTAAGAAATCAATTTTACATAGATGTTCAAAAAGTAGTAATTTTGAAATTCGAAGTACAAAAAATAATATTATTATGAAATATCATCAAATAAACAGCGCCCTTTTTGTAAAAAACCGCAGAAAATTTACGGCAGAAATGAAACCTAACAGTGTTGCCGTTTTTAACTCAAACGACATTTACCCTATTAGTGCCGATAGTACATTGCCTTTTACACAGCACAGAGATATTTTTTATCTGAGCGGTGTTGATCAGGAAGAAAGTATTTTGCTTTTGTTTCCAGATGCTCCTTATGAAAACCAAAAGGAAATACTTTTCCTTAAAGAAACCAGCGAACACATTGCGATTTGGGAAGGTGAAAAACTAACTAAAGAACGCGCTTTTCAGGTTTCTGGAATTAGAACTGTTTATTGGTTACAGGATTTTCATAAAGTCTTGAACGAAATGATGACTTACGCAGATACGATGTACATTAATACAAATGAACATTACCGAGCTACTGTTGAGACTGAAACTCGCGAGGCGCGTTTTGTAAAATGGTGGAAAGAAAGATATCCAGCGCACCAAGTTGCAAAAAGCAATCCGATTTTGCAACGCATTCGTTCTATAAAAGAAAGCGAAGAAATTGATTTGATTCAGCAAGCTTGTGATATTACAGAACTTGGTTTCCGTAGATTGCTTTCGTTTGTAAAACCAAATGTTACGGAATACGAAATCGAGGCTGAATTGGTTCACGAATTTATCCGTAACCGTTCTAAAGGTTTTGCTTACACGCCAATTATTGCTTCGGGAAATAATGCGAATGTTTTGCATTATATCGAAAACAATCAACAATGTAAAGGGGGCGATTTGATTTTATTGGATGTTGCTGCAGAATATGCAAATTATTCTAGCGATATGACAAGAACAATTCCGGTTTCTGGAAAATATACAGAGAGACAAAAAGCGGTTTACAACGCTGTTTTGAGAGTCAAAAATGAGGCTACAAAAATGCTGGCTCCAGGAACGCTTTGGAAACAATATCATACTGAAGTTGGAAAAGTTATGACTTCAGAATTGCTTGGTTTAGGTTTACTAGACAAAGCCGATGTTCAGAACGAAAATCCGGAATGGCCAGCTTACAAAAAATATTTCATGCACGGAACTTCTCACCACATGGGACTTGACACGCACGATTATGGTTTACTTCACGAACCTATGAAAGCGAATATGGTTTTTACGGTTGAACCTGGAATTTATATTCCGGCAGAAGGTTTCGGAATTCGTTTGGAAGATAATGTTGTGGTTCAGGAAAAAGGAGAACCTTTTAACTTGATGCGCAATATTCCTGTTGAAGTTGATGAAATTGAAAGTTTAATGAATTCATAATCGTAAAGATGAAGAAGATTTTTCTATTTGCTTTTTTAATTTTTGTTGGAAAAACTTTCGCTCAAACCGAAGGTTATGCTAAAAACAATGATGCGAGTTTAACCTATTATAAAACATTCGGAAAAGGCGAACCGCTTTTGATTATCAATGGCGGTCCGGGAATGAACAGTAATGGTTTTGCTGATATGGCTAAAGTTTTGGCTGAAACACAGGAAACAATTATTTACGACCAAAGAGGAACGGGGAAATCGAAATTGACAAAATTGGATTCTAAGACCGTTTCGATGAAATTAATGACTGATGATATTGAATCTTTGAGAAAGCATCTTAAAATTGAGAAATGGAACATTCTTGGACATTCTTTCGGTGGAATGCTAGCTTCTTATTATCCAACGGTTTATCCAAACAGAATTAATAAATTGATTTTGTCTTCGTCTGGCGGTGTTGATTTGACTTTATTGAAAACGCCAAATCTTATTGAAGCTGGATTAAACCAAGCTCAAAAAGATTCTCTGAATTATTGGAATGATAAAATCGAAAAAGGCGACACTACTTACACGGCTAAAATTGGACGCGGAAGAGCAATGGCGCCAGCTTATGTTTACGACCAAAAATATGTTCCTGTTATTGCAGAAAGATTAACGCAGGGCAATATGACTATAAATGGATTATTGTGGAGCGATATGCAGAAAATGAATTTTGACTGTAAACCTAAATTGAAAAGTTTTAAGAATCCTGTTTTAATTATTCAGGGAAAAGAAGACGTAATTAGTAATGAAATTGGTGAAATTGCGCATAAAGCAATTCCGAATTCAAAACTAATTTTATTAGAACATTCCAGACATTATGGATGGCTTGATGCGAGAGAAAAGTATTTCTCGGATATTAATTCTTTTTTAAAATCATAAAAAAACAAACGGCTTTCAGAAATGAGAGCCGTTTTTGTTTATAAATTTTTCAATATAAATTAAACCAATTAAGGACTTTACCCAATGTCATTAAGTTAAGGAATTATTTAAAAAAGGCTCACGCAGATTTCGCAGATTTTAGCAGAATGGAAATAAAAAAATCTGCCAAATCCTCAGAATCTGCGTGAAGAAATGTATTTCCTTTTGTCTTCTTTTACTAAATAAAAAGCCTATGCTTCTATGTGTTAAACAAAAAAGCCCTTAATGAGATTTTACATCATTAAGGGCTTTTTATTTATAATTTGAAGTTTATCCAATTTTTGAAATCTGCAAATCCAATTCAAATTTGCCTGTTGCTTCATTTTCATTGATTAACTCAAAAAGCTCTAAAGCTCTTCTTGCATTTTTCTCTTCTTCTCTTTGTTCTACAACATACCACATCATAAAATTTTCTGTAGCATAATCATTTTCGGCTCTACATTTTGCAATTACTTTATTTACTGCTTGAGTAACTGCGATTTCGTTTTGTAAAGCAATTTCAAACACATCTTTAAAAGAGGCAAATTCTTGCTGAACTTCAGCAACAGATGGTGTAATTGCTATTCCGCCCATATCTGTAATGTATTTGAAAACTTTAAGAAAGTGTTCTCTTTCTTCCTCAGCTTGCTTATACATATAAGTTGCTGTTTTATCAAAACCATTTCTATCTAACCATGCCGCCATAGCTAAATATTTATTGGAAGCATCACTCTCTATTTTTGACTGTAAGTTTAGTATTGTCTCTACTCCTTCAACTAATGAAGAACTTGTTCTTAATAAATCTTTCATGGTATCTAATTTTTATACGTGTAAAATTACAAAAATTAAAACCAACATCGCTGAACCCCAATAAATTTGGATTTATTCTAAGTAAACGTTAAATCAAATCAGCTGCCAAAACGCTGCAAAGCATAGAATGTAGATTTAGCGTAAATTTGGTTCCATTTAATAATTCTCTAAGTTGCACTATTTCGCAAATGGTAAGATTTCTGGAGAAATTTCTTTTGGTAGTTTCTATTAACTGCGCATCTGAGTGATCAGACAAATCATAAAGCATATTTAGAATATCAACGCTATTCACTTTTCTTTGAAAAATCAAAAAATCTTGAATTTTATAACTCGATACCGTATCTACAAAATTGATAATAATACTATTGGTCAAATCACATTGATAACTGTATCCTTTTTCGGTTTCAAATAATATTTTGCTAGTCAAATCACTAAATTCTGCCATTCTTATAAAATTAATAGGCCACAAATTTATATAAATTAAATGAATTTAAAACGTAATTAAGACTAATTTAAAATAACAAAACCCTGTTTTTGAGTTAGAATTAACAAATTGCAATCTTTTTTGCTATCTAAACTGCTATAACAATATAATAAACATCGCAAATAATTTTCAAAAACCAGATTAACAAAAATGAAACAGAATAACTTTTGAAGGACGTAGATAAAACTCTAATTTTGTAAATCATTTACATGCTCAATATTTTGAAAAATATTCTATACAAAAACACAAAAATATCTTTTACTGATTCTGGCAAAGGAACCGCAATTGTATTTCTTCATGGTTTTCTTGAAAACAAAAAAATGTGGAAAGATTATGTTTCTTTTTTTTCTAATGAATACCGCATTATAACAATTGATTTATTAGGACACGGAGAATCTGATTGTTTGGGCTATGTTCATGCAATGGAAGATAATGCAAATGCTGTACATGAAGTTTTAGAATATTTAAATATTGAGAAAGCAATCGTTGTTGGACATTCTATGGGCGGTTATGTTGGTTTGGCTTTCGCCGAATTGTATCCAGAAAATATTCAAAAATTGGTTTTACTAAATTCTACTTCAAGGGAGGATACGGCTGAGAAAAAATTAAATAGAACGCGCGCCATTAAAACTGTAAAACAGAATTATGTAAACTTTGTAAGTCTGGCAATTGGCAATTTATTCAGCGAAAATAATAGAACTCGATTAACAGATGAAATTGAGAAAGTAAAAGATCAAGCTTTAAAAACTCCTTTACAAGGAATTGTTGCTTCTCTGGAAGGAATGAAAATTAGAAAAGACAGAGAATTTTTGTTGCGTGAAAATCTATTTCCTGTTTTATTAATTTTAGGAAAAAAAGATCCTGTTTTAAATTATGAAGAAAGTATTTCTCAGATAGAAGATACAACTGCAGAACTTGTTTCTTTTGAAGATGGGCACATGAGCCAAATTGAAAACAAGGAAGAATTAAAAGTTGTTTTATTAGATTTCTTTAAATAAAAACCAACAATTATAGAATCAAAAAAGGCTGTTCAAAACAAATTGAAACAGCCTTTTTCTCATTTTTGGGGGCAAAAATTAAAGTCTTGTAATAATGTCTTTTTTAAATTTAGACAACGTAGCTCTTGTTAAGCCAAGATTGGCTTTTCTAGAATCAACTGCTAAATAAATAAAGTAATTACCATCTTCAGATACATCTAAAATATGTATTTGATCTGTTAGTGTAATCAAGATATCGTTGATTTTTTGGTTTAATCCTAAAGCTTTAATAGCGCTTAGTTTTGCTTTTACAACTTCTAAGTTATAAGCAGATGCTAATTCTGGATCAAAATCAGGATTTACAGAAAGCGAACAGTAAGACATTCCTGTCTCAACCTCAGTTACTGAAACTGCGATAAATCCGTTAATATTTTCTTTTAAATCATTTTGAAAATTTTGCAAAAAATCTGACATGTTTTTTGTTTAATATTTAAATTAGTTATTGAAGATCGTATCCATTTTGCGAAGCAAAAGTCCCATTTTACTAATATCTTTAGAAAGCAAAGCAATACAATTATCGTAAGGATCTTTGTTTGCGACCACAATACCATCATTATTTTTAATCATAACTTGTTTAAGATCTCCATTGTTTACGTCTTCAGACATTTCTAAACACATTTTCAATATCATCCCAATCATTGCAGCCACATTACCGTCATATTCTAAATTTACCGATTCTATAAGAATTCCGTCTATGTTAAAACTTAATCCAGATTCGGCTCCAGTCTCTTGTACTAGTGTATTTAAATCAATCATATCGCTATATTATCATTTTATCAAGAGTCAAAGTTATTTTAATAAAAACAATTGTCCGATAAACACTTGTTAAAAAAAAGCCCTGAACAATTCTCTCGCTCACTTTTATTTATAGCATAATTATTAGCATTTTTTAGAATAAGATGTTCAAAAAAAATTAACAGAAAAAACAGATTTATACAAAAACTTAACATTTCGTTCCATATACCTCATTTCTAAGCACAAGGGATTAAACAAAACCTCAATAACAGAAGTTTTTATCTACCTTTGCAAAAAAAATTATCCAAATGAAAACTGTTGACGAATTACGCTTTGACTTAAATGTAAAACTGATGAAGTTTAGAAGATTTCGTATTGAAAACGGAAGCATAAATAATGCTATCTCGGAAGAAACTTCTAAGAAAGGATTCTTCAAAAAAATATTTAGCTAAAAAGCACTTATAAAAAAGCTGAATTTGTTAGATAACCCTTTTCAATAAATTCAGCTTTATCATTGATATTTAACACTTTACCTTCTTTTATTAAAAGTAAACGCGTTGAAATCTTGATCACATTCTGATAATTGTGGTCTGTAATGACAATTCCCTTCTTGTACGAATTTACTTTTATCATTTCCCCAACAATATCGACCATTTTCGGCGATAATCCGTTATAAGATTCATCTAGTAAAACAAATTTTGAGGAATTAAAAAGTATAATTTTGATTTCGAGATAACACAATTCGCCGCTAGATAAGTCCTCATTTTTTTTCTTTAGTAAAACTTGAATAAATTCATCTTTACAAAAAAAACCTCTATTTTGTTTAGCGATAGATAATTTAATTGTTTTGCTAACCGACAAATAATTTGGAATAAATTGATCTTGATGTAGATAACTAATTTCATTTAACGATATACTCGAATTATTTTTTTGTCAGGGAATCAACACGAATACATTTATCTGGAGCACTTTCTATCCCAAAAATAATTTTAATAAGGCTGATCCTACCAGAACCATTTCGTCCTAGTAAACCAATAATTTCTCCCGTTTCGCATTTCAGATAAACATCTGAAAGCAAGGTTTTTTGATTGAATTTTTTCTGAATTCCGTCGAGTTCTAAAATATGCTTTTTCAAAATATTTTGTTGAATAAAACCATCATTAAAACTATTAGAATCGCAGTACAAAAGTCAAGATGTAACTAAAAACTAAAAGTTGGATTTTTGAGATTCCGTTATTTCGGTAAAACAGATAATCGTTTTTACGATATATTTCTTTAAAGCCCACACTGGCCAAAAAGCCAAAACTTAAAAGCATGATAAAAAAATAATCAAAACTACCCAGCAAAACCAAAATAAAAAAACTACCAAATTAACGATTAAGGTACTGGTAAAAAACTCAAATCTATTTAAAAACTTCCTGATTATCTCTTTTATATTTTTTCCTCAAACGGAATATTGATATCAAAGATTTCATTTAACAGCAAAACCATCTCATTTAAATAACTGTTTAAGATTTCTGATGTAACTATACTATCTAGCTCTTTGTCTTCTTTGAATCCAAAAGGCAGGAAACCAGCCTTTAAGTTTTTGAACGAAATAATCCCTGCTTCTATCGGAATTTCCTTTGCTTCATTTTGAAACATAAAGACGTAGGCTAAAACCTGAATGATTTTATCGTTTTTAAGCTCCTGTGTCAATCCATTCCATGATTTGAGAACCATACTTGCTTTTTCAACTTTTCCTGTCTTATAATCGATAATTCGTATTTTACCGTTTCTAAGTTCTATTCTATCAACATTTCCTTTTATTAAAACTGGAAATGGCAAACTTGGATGATGCAGTTCTCGCTTAAATGTTTGCTCTAATGCAATAATTTTAATCGCATCTCCATTTTTTACAGCATCCAATTCTATTCTCAAGAAATTGGAGACATTTCGTTTAGCGACTTCAAAAGCCAAAAGATTACGGCCTTTTTTTATTTCGCCTTCTTTATAAACTAATTTAAACTGTTTTAGAACTTCGTCATCCAGTAATTTAAAGCAATTTGAAATATTGTCCTCTGAAATAAACTTATCTATGAAAGGCAGATATAAAGCTTTTAAAGTTTCGTGAATTATCGTTCCCAAGGTATTTAAAGCAATATTTTCTTCAACCTCTTCTACTTCTCGAATTCGAAGTATTTTTTGAAAATAAAACTCAATCGGATTTCGAATATAACTTGTCAAGGCCGATGGTGAAAAACCTGTTTCCGCAATTTCTTTCAAACGCTCCATTACGGCTTCAGATTTCGGAATTACCATAGGCTGATAAGCTGTTGATGGTAAAACCGGATTATATATATCAAAAGTAAGATTGTGATTAGGCTTCTTCTCAACCTCTAACTGCGTAATAAAACGACTGCGTTCGCCAGCATCCAAACCATCATTTTCTGTATTATAAATCAAATAAATATTTTTGGCTCTTTGGAGTAAATGATAAAAGTGATAGGTATAAATGGCATCTTTTTCTTTAAAAGTTGGCAATCCAAGCTCTTTCTTCACATCGTACGGAATAAAAGAGTTCTGAGATTTTCCTGCAGGAAATTTTCCTTCATTCATAGAAGTAACAATTACAGTATCAAAATCCAGAACACGACTTTCTAAAACTCCCATAATCTGCAATCCCCGCAAAGGTTCTCCTTCAAACGAAACTTCTGCTACATCTATAACCTGTTTATATATCGCATACAATGTGTCAATATTGTCTATGTGTTTGTGCTGCGAATAATAATTGATCAACTTATTAATTACTTTAAAGACCGAGAAAACGAATGTTTTAGCAATTTTTTCCTCTTCATTATCATTGCTGAAATTTTCTTTAACTAAAAGTAATAATGCTGAAATACTTTCTAAAACAGCCAAAGAACCATTCTCCCATTTTTGGAATAGAAGATTAAATAAATTTGATTGATTTGAACCAAGCTCAACAATTTTATTATGTGTTATAAAAGTATAATTGTTCTCTTTAATAATCCTAACTAGATTACGTGTGCCTGCATAAGGCTCAATTAAAGGATGAGTCAAAACATCAAGCACATCTTTATAATAAAAAACATAACTGCCTCCTTTACGAGAAAGAGCATTGGTATGCATTTTAAACAATTTCGCAATCAATATCTGAGATGGGTTATTTTTTCCAGAATATCCCATAGTAATGTTTAATGCTCCAACTGTAGATGGAAGGGCATATAAAATTGGCACCAATAGGTTTTCTTCACCAAGCACAATGGCAACTTTGTCAAGCGATGCTGCAGGATTCTCATTAATGATATTTTCAATAATACTCCCCGCTAATTTTGCCTGCCCAATTGTTTTAGGAGTTCCAATTACCTGAATGTTTTTAGATTGTGAAAAATCATCAACAATCCACTCAAAAGGATTTGATTTGTAATGTTTCCAACTCTCTTTAAAACGACGAACAAAAAGTCCGGCATCGTGATAAGGGTCATTTAAAAAAGTCTGATCGACATCCCAATAAATTTTAGCTTGATCTAGAGCCAAAAGATGCTGCACAATTTTTTCTTCAGCGGCATTTAGAGCATTAAATCCAGCAAAGACAAAAGTCCTCTTTAAGATAGTGTTAGAAAAATGGTTTAAATTATTTACTGCTTCTCTATAAATTAGACCTTGATATCCAATAGATTTATTCAGCAAGTGGTTGTATAAGGAATCATAATACAGAGGCAAAAGCTTCCAAAAATCAATATAGTTTTCTAGCAGTTGAGTTTTGTTCTCAACCTCAATTCCCCATTTCTTGATGTCTTCTATATCTTTTAAATAAGATAAAACATGCGATGGCTCTAATAAGTAGCGATCAATTTCATTAAAATCCTGTAAAAGTGTTTTTGCCCAATTAGCAAACAATTCAAATGATTGTTGGTTTTGTTTTTCTGTTATCGACAAATAAACTTCATAAAACTCAAACAAAAGTTCTATTGAATCTACAGACCTTATTGATGCGACATCTTGTACAAAATCTTCAATACTAATTATTTCAGGGCTGAGGATAGTACTTTTGGTTTCATTTTTTAAAGCTTCAATTAAAAAAACTTTAGCTCTTTTATTCGGTAAAACAATAGTAATCTCTGCAAGATTTGAAGAATAATCTTGGATAACTAGAGTTGCAATTTTTTCAAGAAAAGAATGATTTACCATATGGTAAAAATAAAAAAAGCCATTCAATTAAGAATGGCTTTTAGATTTTATTTAGAAAGTAAATTAGATTTTACCTTGGTATTTAGAACCAATGTGTCTAATTTCTGTTCTTCTGTTTTGTGCTTTACCTGCAGCAGTTTTATTACTTGCAACTGGTTGAGAAGCTCCAAATCCTTTAGACTCTAAGTTTTCTGGATTAACACCTCTTTCAATTAAAGCATTCATTACAGCAGCAGCTCTTTCTTCAGAAAGTTTTTGATTGATTTTATCAGAACCTGTACTATCTGTGTGTCCTTCAATAGAGAATTTCGCGTTTGGATAGTTTTTAAGGATTTCTTTGATAGCATCTAATCTAGCTGGAGTTTCTTTGTCTCCTGTTTTGAAAGTAGCTTTTCCTGAGTTAAAGTAAACTGCTCTTGCTTGAACTTTAAGATCTTCTAAAGCCTCAGAAGTTACTTCTGGACAACCTCTATTACTAGCAGGACCGTAAACTGTAGGACAATCATCATCTTTATCTGCAACACCATCTTTATCAGCGTCTAAGAAAGGACAACCACCATTTTCTCTAGGACCAGCAACTGTAGGACATTTGTCATCTTTATCAGCAATACCGTCTCCGTCTGTATCAGGACATCCTTTTAAAGCAGCTAAACCAGCAACATCTGGACAAGCATCATCTTTATCAGCAATTCCGTCTCCGTCTGTATCAGGACATCCGTTTAATGCAGCTAAACCAAAAACATCTGGACAAGCATCACTAGCGTCAACGATTCCGTCTCCGTCAGTATCAGGACATCCATTGAATTGTTTTAAACCAGCAACATCTGGACAAGCATCATCTTTGTCATAGATTCCATCACCGTCAGTATCTTTACCTCCAAATTTGAAAACAAGACCAGCAGTGTGTTGGAATACTGAACGATCTCCAGCTCCATCAGCAACAGCCCATTTGTATTTAGTAGCTAATTCTAAACCAATAGCATCAGTAAACCAAAAAGTTATACCTGCACCTGGATTAACTGTACCGAAACTCTCGTCACCGAAGAAAGTATAACCTCCTCCAACTGTTAACGAAGGATCAATTACTTTAGATTTGATTAAATCTTTGAAGCTATATTTAATAACAGCATCAATTCCGTAATACATTAAATCACCAGGATTAGTTACAACATTCCCTCTGCTATCATGACCTGGAGCAGTTGGATCAAAAGTTACTAATTTATCAATTTTGTTTACAGAACCTTGTAAACCAACTGAGAAACCACTTCCTACATATTTAGATACACCAATGTAAGATAAAGACGGAAGAATGTTCCAATTGTCTTTTACAGCGAATGGCTGTGAAAAGTGTTGATCAAAGAAACCACTTCCTGAACCAGAACTAGTTCTAGTATCAACGGCATTAACTCCAAAAGAGATAGCCCATGGATTGTTACTGTCTTGTGCATGAGAAGTTAAACCCATCACCATCATCACAGCAACTAAAAGTTTGTTAAGATGTTTCATACTTAATTTTTTTAATTACAATTTAGTTAATTACAAGCAAAAGTAACACCAAATTTTTTAAATACAAAACTAAATGTTAAAAAAAACCTACAAAAATTTAGCTAAAGTGGTAATTATATAACTTTTAACAATTCTCCGACAACTTCAAAAGCGGCTATCGCTCTGTCCAAGTGCTCTTTAGTATGGGCTGCTGAAAGTTGTACTCTAATTCTTGCTTTTTCTTTCGGAACAACCGGAAAAAAGAACCCAATTACATAAATTCCATGTTTCAAAAGTTCGTTTGCCATATTTTGAGATAATTTTGCATCATACAGCATAACCGGCACAATTGCAGAATCTCCATCTATGATATCAAAACCTGCTTTCTTCATCCCTTGTTTAAAATAATTAGTATTCCATTCTAATTGATCTCTTAGGGTAGTATCTTTTTCTAATAATTCAAAAACTTTAATAGAAGCACCAACAATTGCAGGCGCAAGTGAGTTTGAAAACAAATAGGGTCTTGAACGCTGACGCAGCAACTCGATAATTTCCTTTTTTGCGGTTGTATAACCTCCCATAGCTCCACCCAAGGCTTTTCCTAAAGTACCTGTTATAATATCAACTCTTCCCATTACACCTTTTGCTTCAAGTGTACCCTTACCAGTTGCACCAATAAATCCAGCAGCATGACACTCATCTACCATCACCATTGCATCGTATTTATCTGCTAAGTCACAAATCTTATCTAAAGGAGCCACAAGACCATCCATAGAGAAAACTCCATCGGTAACAATTAGTTTAAAACGAGTTCCTGCTTCTGTTGCTTTAATTAGCTGTTGCTCTAAATCCTCCATATTACTATTTTCATAACGGTAACGAGCTGCTTTACATAAACGAACTCCATCTATAATAGAAGCATGATTTAAACTATCTGAAATAATAGCATCATTTTCTCCTAATAAGGGCTCAAAAACACCTCCATTTGCATCAAAAGCTGCTGCGTAAAGAATTGTATCTTCAGTACCATAAAAATCAGCAATTTTTTTCTCTAATGTTTTGTGAATATCTTGCGTACCACAGATAAAACGCACTGATGACATTCCGAAACCATGCGTATCCATAGCATCTTTTGCCGCCTGAACTACCTCAGGATGCGAAGAAAGTCCTAAATAATTATTCGCACAGAAGTTTAAAACTGTTTCGCCAGTTGAAATTGTAATCTCAGCACCTTGCGCAGAAGTTATAATACGTTCTTTTTTGAAAATTCCATTTTCTTCAATCGTCTGCAGCTCACTTTGCAGATGTTCTTTAATTTTTCCGTACATTTTTATATATTTAAAAAGTTAAATATTAACAGTTTAACCACCGTTAACCTTTTAACATCTGATTAATTTCATCACAAATTTACCACTTCAATATCTGTTCCTATATACACCAAAGCTTTTTTTAACACTTTGTATCCCAAATCTTCAATAGCATCTTGGTATTCTTGAATTTGCTGTTTGTATTTTGGATTTATTGCACCCGTTTTATAATCTAAAAGATAGGCTTCTTTATTTTGAGCCAATACAAGTCGGTCTGGCTTTATAATTTTACCTTCTTTTTGAATAATAGTCTGTTCGTTTAAAATAGTATAATTTCCATTAAAACAAATTTCTAATTCAGGATGATTTACAATTTCACGCAGTGTTTTTAAAACTATTTCAACTTGATCAAATGTAATTAAACCATTTTCCAGCGCTTTTGTAACAGCCAAATCAACATCTGATTTATCTTTTATGAAAGCCAGAATTTCATGAACAACATTACCATAAGAAATTGCCTCTTGTTGATGCGTTCCCCACATTAAAGCTTCTCGTTGAGCAATTTTTATATTTTTAGGATTTAATACTTCAGAAACAATTGGAATTGTTTTTACTAAATCCAATTTTTCTACCAGCATAGAAAGACGAACTTTATTCCCAAATTCATATTCTAGTTTTTCAGAATCATAAATTCCTTTCTGAATCAGGTATTTAATAAAGAAAGAAGCCATGTTATTAGGCAACTCGCCATCTTTCCTCTCTTTCAATGATTGAGAAATAATATATAACTGTTCTTCTGCACGAGTTAACGCTACATACAAAACATTAATATTATCTAGAAGCTCTTCTTGTTTTTTTAAATTAAAAACCGCCAATGCACTTTCTCCAAAACCTTCAACAGCACTACTATTATCAATTAAAGCTTTAGGAACATCTAAATCTGCCTCTTCAGTATCAAGCCATAATTTGTCTTTTGGCTTTCTATTATAATCTTCTTCTGCAAAAGGCATAATAACTACAGGAAATTCTAAACCTTTAGATTTATGAATTGTCATAATCCTCACTGCATTATTTCCTTCTGGTGATGGAATACTGAATTTTTCTGAATTCTTATCCCAGAAGATTAAAAAATCTGCAACTCCTGCTTGATTTCTAATGTCTCGTTCTAAAACTATATCTAGAAAAAACTGAACGTAGGCATTTCCTTCTGAAGGGAGAACAAATTTTGAGATTATAATTTCTACTGCTTCATACAACGATTTTTTACGAACATTTTCAAACGAGAGAGAGACATCAAAACTCAAAAGCCATTTTTCAAAATCATTTTCTTTTTTTTGCGCCATTCCTTGCGCAATAAAATCATGAATTGGCATTTCGACTTCTTTATTGACGGCCAAAAAATGCAAGAAATTAGCTTTTGATTCTAAATCGGCATTATTATTTAAGTATTTAAGCAAATGAACAATCAAGCGAACTTCTGTTGCATTCTGAATCATCAATGTTTCTGATGACAACAGAGGAATACTCTGTTCTGTCAAATAATTAGCAACTGCAATTCCCTGATCTCTTTTTCGAGTTAAAATTACAATATCACGATATTGAAAACCTTCTCGAATCACCTTTTGAATTGTATTTAGTGTAGCCAAAACATACAAATCAGATTTTTCTACTACTTCTTCTTCATCTGCAAAATCATTTTTTTCAATTATTGGAAGAAAAGAAATATTGACATAACCGCCTTTTTTTGAATTTGCTTTTTGAAAACTATGATTTTCATATAAATCCTTATAATCTTCGTTTGTAAATTCGGTCGAAATCAATTTAAAAAAAGCATTATTAAAATCAATTACTTCGCTGTAACTTCTATAATTTGTATCTAAATGTTCAACATTTTTTTTATGATTGAAAAAAGAATTCTCTTCCTTTCCTAATTCAATAAATTGCTCAGCTTTTCCTCCTCTCCATCGATAAATGGATTGTTTTGGATCACCCACAATCATCAAAGTTCCTTTATTTCCAAAATCATCTTGTCCAGAAAGAGAATTATGAATCAGAGGAATCAGATTCTGCCATTGCATTTCTGAAGTATCCTGAAACTCATCGATAAAAAAATGACGGTAATGCTCTCCTAAACGCTCATAAATAAATGGCGCGGGTTGATTTTGAATTTCACGATGAATAATTGCATTAAATTCAGAAATAGATAATACATTTTGTTCTGACTGGATTTTTGCCAATTCATTACTTACTGTATTTAGAAGTGAAAGCGGTGTTATATTTTTCAGGAAAGCTTTATAGAAATCTCTTTTCTCAAAGTTTTTATAAATCTTATCTAATATCTGAAGCAATTCAGGAATTATATTTTCGATTAAAGCACGATCTTTAGCTGTCTTATTAATCGCAATATCATCAAACTCATGAAAAGTTTTATTTCTTGGATTAAATTTTCCATCACGAATGCTTTCTAAATGATTTGGAAAAGTTCCTCTTGAAAATGATTTTAAATCAATTCCATTTTTATCAATTAAAGAAAGTGCTTCCGAAGATAACTCTTCATTTGCTGCTTCGAGCTCTTTACAAAGCACTTGCATTTTCTTTTTTATCGCAACAAATTCTTCGATAGATTTATCTTGAAAATGCGAAATCTCATTTCTATTGTTTTCATTTAAAACTAACCTTCCCGTTTCGAGAATCTCACGCGAAACATCCCAACTTTTATCATCGTCGGTTTTTTCCATCGTAAAATCTATCAACAATTTTGTCAGCGTTTCATCTTGACCTGCTTGTGCAATAATTGCATCTACGGCTTCTACCAATAAATTTTCGGTATCTAAAGTGACTTCAAAAGTCATCGGTAAATTTAAATCATGCGCAAAGGCACGAATCACTTTATGTGTAAACTTATCGATAGTAGAAATATCAAAAGCCGCATAATTATGAATAAGATGCTTTATAATATTTTGAGATTTTGTTTTAATTTTAATGATCGAAAGTCCTGTTTCTCGAGACAAATCCTCCATTAAATCAGATGCTTTTGCAGAAGGTGCATCTTTTGTAAATTCAGACAAACTCCCTACAATACGGCTTTTCATTTCATGAACCGCTTTATTGGTAAAGGTTATCGCTAAAATATTACGATAGGCATCATTTTTTGGTGATGATAGAATAATTTTAAGATATTCTTTAACCAAAGTATACGTCTTTCCTGAACCTGCGGAAGCATCATAAATGGAAAAAGACGGACTTTGCATAGGTTAGGTTTTTCGTATGGTAAAAATAGTATTTCTAAAACACTATTAATTACAAAACCAAAAAATTCTAATAAACAAAGGAAGTTTAGTGCTTAGGGAATACTCTTTTATTAAAAACAAGTAAGATTCCAACTCCTGTAGAAATAGCCATATCTGCTACATTAAAAATAGCATTGAAGAACATAAAATGTTTTCCTCCAAAAAACGGAAGCCAAGTAGGAAGATTACCTTCCCAAATAGGGAAATAAAACATATCGACAACTAAACCATGAAACCATGTTCCGTAGGGAGCCGGTGAAAAAATAGTAGCAAGATTATGTTCGCTTCCATCAAAAATAACTCCGTAAAATACAGAATCAATTATATTTCCTGCTGCTCCAGCAAAAATTAAAGCAATTGCAACGATTAAATAAGAAGACTGACGCTTTTTTACAGAGTCTGACAACCAATAACCAATTCCAAAAACGGCGAAGATTCTAAAAACTGTCAAAATCAACTTTCCATATTCGCCAGGAATTTTTGTTCCCCAAGCCATTCCTTCATTTTCAATAAAATGAATTTTAAACCAATTGAAAACTGGAAATTCATCACCTAACATAAAGTTTGTCTTTACATAGATTTTTGATAGCTGGTCAACAATTAAAACTAGAAATATAAGGAAATACGCTTTTCGTAATGACATTTTGTGATTTTTTGATGCGCAAAAATAACAATTAAATCAAAAAAAACGCTCCTTAAGGAGCGTTAATTCTTTTCTAATAAATCTAAATAGTCTCTGTTTATGATTCTATCGAGCTGTAAAGCTTATTTTTTGACTACTGGTGCCGCAGGAGTTTTTGGACTATCAGTAAAAAAATCAGAAATAGATTTAAAGATTCCTTTTCCTTCTTTTCCAGCCGCTGCTTTCTTAGCTTCACCTTTTTTAAGATCAGCTTTAAACTTTAGACGCACCTTCTCAAACTCTTTCATTCTATGCTCAACATCAGAGTTTACTTCTTTGAATTTCAATACTTTAGCCATTTTGTAAGTGTTTTATAGTAAATAATTAAAATAATTACTGATTTGGTACTACAATGATACATAATTTAATTTATATTTGTTAAAGAAAATTAACAGTTGTTTAGACGAAAAGTCATAAATTTCTAAAACCAAACTCCGAAATGAACCAATTTTAACAATTTCCCAAAAATCTTACAAATCATGAACGAAATCACAACTATTCTCAACGATTTTCTAATAGACACAAAATCTACCGCAGCATTAATTTTAAATGGAAAAGGAAAACTAATCACATCCCTTCACATAGACTATGGAGACAGCATTGCTGCCATGAGCGCTGCAATTTTATCAATGAGTGAAAAGTTCTTGGCTGACTTAGAAAAAGGCACTCTAAAACAACTTTATCTTAAAAGTTCTGAAGGAGTTGTAATTGGCAATAAAATCAGCGGTTCAAATTTCATTGTCGCATTTTCAAGGGAAGGCAGTAACCTCGCCTTACTCTTGCGCTCTACAGAAGAAATTTCTGTTGAATTAAGTAAAAATTCCCTATTAAAATAACATATCTATTAACAACAAACCTAACAAACTATGAGTAATGATTTTTTAAACGTGTTTTTAAATGAAATGAAAACCAACGTAAACGGCTTTATAGCTGTAGCAGTTACCGAAATCGAATCAGGCTTAAGTTTTGGAAACTTAACCATCGACCCAGGATTTGATCCTGAATTAGCCGCTGCTTACAACCTAGAAGTTGTAAAAGCAAAATTAAATGCCGTGAAAGCTTTGAATCTAAACCAAGATATAGAAGACATTTTGATTACTCTTTCCAATCAAATTCACATTATCGACATTTCACCAAATAAAAAATTTATGATTTATCTGGCTGCTGATTCTGCTAAAGCAAATTTAGGAATGACTAGGGCTATTTTGAGAAAACATAAATCAGAGCTAGAAAAGAATTTAGCTTAATTCATTTTTCAGTTAATTAGAACCACTTTAATCAAAGTGGTTCTAATTAATTTTTCCTTCCAAACAAAACCTCTTCTTTTATTTAGAATTCTTACAAATAATTTACGCATTGCGTAAATATCCAGCTAATAAATATAATTAATTTCTTTCAAAATTTAATTCTCCACGTTAAACACTCGTGTCTTAAACATTAAACAAAAAAAACGCCCCTTAAAAGGAGCGCTTATTTTTATTTAGTCTTGTAAAATTATCTTTGCAGATTTTTAGCTTCAATACTCATTGTAGCGTGAGGAACAATTTTAAGCCTTTCTTTGCTAATCAATTTACCTGTTACTTTACAAATACCATATGTTTTATTTTCTACACGGAATAACGCGTTTTTTAGATCGCGAATAAACTTTTCTTGTCTGATAGCTAACTGTGAGTTTGCTTCTTTTGACATCGTTTCGCTTCCTTCTTCAAAAGCTTTGAAAGTAGGAGATGTATCATCTGTCCCGTTATTCAAATCATTCATGTAAGCACTTTTTATTAAATCCAGATCGGCTTGTGCTTTTTGTATTTTATTTTGGATTATTTCTTTGAACTCCGCTAAATCAGCGTCAGAGTATCTTGTAATTTCATCTACCATGGTATTTATATTATTTTGAAATTAATATCATTGTTTTAATATCATCAAACTCAATTTCTGTGCCGTTTTCTAAAGCGTCTACAAAAACCAAACTCTCTGTTAATGTTTCTGATTTGATGTAATCTTCATTTTTTAGAATTGCTTCTTCAAGAAGACCACTTCTTTTTATTTGCACTTTAATTTTATCGGTTACTTCAAATCCAGAGTCTTTACGAATATTTTGAATTCTGTTTACCAATTCTCGCGCAATACCTTCGTTTTTTAATTCTTCGGTGATTGTTATATCAAGCGCAACTGTTATTCCGTTTGAGTTTGCAACCAGCCAACCTTCAATATCCTGCGATGTTATTTCGACGTCTTCTAATGATAAAGTTACATTATTTCCAGCAATAACAATATCTAGCGTTCCCTGCTTATCTAATTGATTGATTTGATCCGCAGAAAAACCCTGTATCTCTTTAGAAATCAGACCCATATCTTTTCCGAAACGTGGACCTAACGCTTTAAAATTAGGCTTAATCTGCTTCACTAAAATACCCGAAGCATCATCTAAAAGTGTGATTTCTTTAACGTTTACTTCGGCTTTTACAAGCTCAGAAATAGCTTCAATTTCAGCACGCTGATTATCGTCAAGCACCGGAATCATTACCTTTTGCAAAGGTTGACGCACTTTAATCATTTCCTTTTTACGCAGCGATAAAACTAGTGAAGAGATAGTTTGCGCTTTCTGCATTTTGCTTTCTAACGTTTTATTAACAAAGTTTTCGACAAATTTTGGGAACTCAGCCAAGTGAACACTGGCAAAATTCTCAGTTCCTGTTGAAGCAGTTAAATCTCGGTACAATTTATCCATGAAAAAAGGAGCGATTGGAGCACTCAATTTACTTATTGTAAGTAAACAAGTATAAAGCGTTTGATAAGCTGCGATTTTGTCGTGAGCATATTCGCCTTTCCAAAAACGACGACGACATAAACGAACGTACCAGTTACTTAAATTTTCCTGAACAAATTCAGAAATAGCTCTTGCTGCTTTTGTAGGCTCATAATCTGCATAGCATTCGTCAACAAATTTTATTAACGTGTGTAATTCAGACATGATCCATTGATCGATCTCTGGTCTTTCGTTTAACGGAATTTCCGCTTCAGCGTATTTAAAACCATCAATGTTAGCGTATAAACTAAAGAACGAGTATGTATTATATAAAGTTCCAAAGAATTTACGACGAACCTCAGCTATTCCTTCAAGGTCAAACTTTAAGTTATCCCAAGGATTTGCATTCATAATCATATACCAACGCGTTGCATCTGGACCGTATTCTGCAATGGTTTTAAATGGGTCTATAGTATTTCCTTTACTCTTAGACATTTTAATTCCATCTTTATCTAAAACCAAACCATTTGAAACTACATTTTTGTAAGCCACTTTATCAAAAACTAAAGTTCCGATAGCGTGTAACGTATAAAACCATCCGCGCGTTTGATCTACACCTTCTGCAATAAAATCTGCAGGAAAATCTTTATTGTCATCGATTTTATCTTTATTTTCAAAAGGATAATGCCATTGTGCATAAGGCATTGAACCAGAATCAAACCAAACATCAATTAAATCGCTTTCACGTTTCATTGGTTGTCCTGAAGCCGAAACCAAAGTAATTCCATCAACTACATTTTTATGTAAATCGATTAAATCATAATTTGATTCAGACATGTTTCCGATTTCAAAACCTTTGAATGGATTTTCAGTTTGAAAACCAGCTTCAATAGATTTTTCAATTGCGTTGTAAAGTTCTTCGACTGAACCAATAAGAATTTCTTCCTTTTTGTCTTCAGTTCTCCAAATTGGCAGTGGAATTCCCCAATATCTAGAACGAGATAAATTCCAGTCGTTGGCATTTTTTAACCAATTCCCAAAACGTCCCTCACCAGTAGATTTTGGTTTCCAGTTGATAGTTTCGTTCAGATCGAACATTCTATCTTTTACATCAGTTACTTTAATGAACCATGAATCTAGAGGATAATACAAAAGGGGCTCATCTGTTCTCCAGCTGTGTGGATAACTATGGACGTATTTCTCTACTTTGAATGCTTTATTTTCTTCTTTTAAACGAATTGCTATTTCAACATCAACAGAACGCTCTGGCGCCTGTCCTGCATCATAATATTCGTTTTTTACATATTTCCCAGCTAAATCACCTAAATGTGATGTAAACTTTCCTTGTAGATCTACTAATGGAACAGCTGTTCCGTTTTCATCTAAAACTAACATTGGTGGGACTTCTGGAGTTGCTTCTTTAGCAACTTTAGCATCATCTGCACCAAAAGTTGGAGCGGTATGTACAATTCCCGTTCCATCTTCTGTAGTTACGAAATCACCAGCAATTACTCTAAATGCATTTTCAGCATTTTGATATGGCAATGTATATTGTAATAATTGTTCGTATCTAATTTCAACTAAATCAGCACCTTTTGCTTCTGCTAGTATTATATACGGAATATTTTTGTCTCCAGATTTGAAATTTGAGAAATCAGCTTCATCTGTACTTGCAAAAAATCCTTTTCCGAATTGTTTTCCAACTAAATTCTTAGCTAAAACGACATTTACCGGTTCAAAAGTATATTGATTGAAGGTTTTTACTAAAACGTAATCAATTTTTGGCCCAACTGTTAAAGCTGTATTTGATGGCAATGTCCAAGGAGTTGTCGTCCAAGCTAAAATGTGAATATCGCCAAAACCTTGTAAAAATGAAGGTAATGTTTCTGGCAATGTCTTGAATTGAGCTACAATGGTAGTATCTGTAACATCACGATAAGCACCAGGTTGATTTACTTCGTGAGAAGATAATCCTGTTCCTGCTTTTGGAGAATATGGTTGAATTGTATAACCTTTGTACAACAAACCTTTATCGTAGATTTGCTTCAAAAGCCACCAAACAGATTCCATATATTTGGGTTTATAAGTAACATATGGATCTTCCATATCTACCCAATATCCCATTTTTTCGGTCAAATCATTCCATACGTCAGTATAACGCATTACGGTTTTTTTACACGCTTCGTTATATTCTTCGATAGAAATTGTTTTACCAATATCTTCTTTTGTAATTCCTAATTCTTTTTCGGTACCTAATTCTACAGGTAATCCGTGTGTATCCCAACCGGCTTTTCTTTTAACTTGAAAACCTTTTTGAGTTTTATATCTGCAAAAAATATCTTTAATCGCACGTGCCATCACGTGGTGAATTCCTGGTAATCCGTTTGCTGAAGGCGGACCTTCAAAAAACACATAAGGCTCTGCACCTTCACGCGTTGTTACACTCTTTTCAAATATATTCTCTTTCTTCCAAAAATCAAGAACTTCTGACGCTACTGTTGGTAAGTCAAGTCCTTTGTATTCAGTAAATTTTGTGCTCATTTTATCCTTTTCTTAAACGAGGTGCGAAAGTAAGGAATTTTGAGGAAAATAGATAAAAGTTGACAGAAAAAAGAACGATCTCAAGCAATTTCGAGTATATTCCGCAAAAAAAATTACTCATTTGAGCAATTACAGATGAAAAGCTCTTTTAAAATCCACAAAATTTGTTTTTTTCGAATCTATTAAATAAAAAAAAACTACAATTCAAAAGAACTGTAGTTTTATACATAATAACATTTTTAATGCTCTTTATTTACAAACATCTAAGGCTTGAACAAATGTCCATAACGATTCATAACTTGTATTAAATTCATTCTTATTTGCTCTCGCAGCCAATACTGGACAAGCTGATGCTAATTCGATAAACTTAGTTCTTGTATTCATTTGCCATCCAACAGAACTGGTTGAATAACCCAAAGCATCAATACGTTTTTTTAGAATGATTTCTCCCGAAAGAGATTGATACATTGAAACTGTCTTTCCGTTTAAAATTTCTCTCACAAATCTAAATGCCGGTTTTCCTTTTGCCGCTTTTGTTCCTTCTTTAAAAGAAACGGTAGAATAAAAATCATTTTCTTTAATAATTAATTTTGAAACTTGATCTGCAAAATAAGTCTTAAATATATGATTATGATTTCCGTTTTCATCAGGAATACTCACTGAGATTTTTTTGTCTAAATTATCAATATCTTTCCATTTCGCATATCCAGATATAGTATCGTTTGAAGTTAAAATAAGTGATACCAAACCATATTTTGGATCATTTTTCAAGAAATAATTCGGATCCATATTTGCCACATCTACAACCGCATCTTCTATTCCATTAGATCTTAGCTCAACATCCATGTGCCTTGATTTCACTTGATTTACAGTAAGTAATTCCTTTAAAGATTCATTTCTAAACTTGATTCCTTTACCATCTAAATCATCATATTTATTAGCTATTAATTTATCACACCAAATGTCAGATTCGTCCGGCATATCTAAATTATGATAAATTACAGCCAAAGCATAATAAGCTTCATACCTCAATTTTCTATGCCCTTTTTCGTCTTCCGTATATTTTTTATCGAGACCTTCAAAATATTTTATTGTAGGTTGTAGCTCTACTTTTAAAGGCTCAATATCTTCATCGTAGTGCATTTTATTAAATACAGCTCGAATATTAGCAAGTGCTTTTAAACTATTTTCATTTTCAGGATGTTTTTTAGAATCTAAAATCCACACATAATCTGTTGTCTGTTCGACTATATAACCGTAATCTGGAATTAATCTACTCTCCATATTAGAAATAATATTAGACCAATAACTATTTTTAAGAGATGCAGGCGACATAATCCCCATACTATTAGCTTGCCCTTGAGTCGGAAAAGAATTTTCTACCGTATAATCGCGAGCCAAGCTGTATTTTTTATTAAGAGAAGGATCCGCAGTACAAACAACACTATAACTTCCAAAGTCTCTACATTTGAAAACATTTACATAAACAGTTTCCCTTTTTTCATTTCCCTTTGAGTCTTTTGTTACCAGTATATCTTTCCTTACTTCTTGCAGATTAGCCATTGAATTCTCTAAATTGAATACAATTTCAAGATAACCATTTGATGAAACTTTTTTAAATCCATCTATACCCGAATTTTCATTGATATACTCTTGCGCTGCCTTTGCCTCTTCGGCTCTATATGCATTTACAGTGATTTTATAAGTCCTGTTTGCTCGATCTAAAACTGGTTTTGGAGGAAGTGTTACATACGACAAGTTAAAACTGTAAGGATCTAAATCAGTTGATTGAGAAAAAACAGATGTTGCCGCTAAAAGCAATAAAAGAGTAATTATTCTTTTCATATAGATTTGTTTTGGTAGGCCAAATATATGAAAATTGAGTTCTGATTTTAAGAAAATATTTCTTTCAAAACATCGAGTGATTTTGGTTTTTTAAATCCATCCAAATGAAAGCTGTAATAATCGATCAAAATCTTAAGCAAGATCTGCCTTTCAATTACATGAAAGACTTTTTGACTGTTGTCAAATTTTAAATCGATTAGTTTTTTAAGAAGATTTGTTTCGTGTTCTGTAAGTGCGCTCAGGCCATGAAAAAGCGTAAAAACACCTTCGTTCATTTCAAAAAAAGGCAAATCAATTTCTGAAGTATCGGGATAAAAACCTAAATATTTTGTAGTCTCTAAAAGTAAAATCAAATGAAAATTAGAAATGTCGTCGTGATGATCCAGCCAAGTCAAAGCGGTTTCTAAAAAAATAAAAAGTGATTCATTTTTTTCTTCCTCTTGAATAGAATAATGCAGCATTTCAGACAAAAACATTACCATCGTACTTTTTACTATATCAGTATGAATGCTTTGAAACGGAACTGCCGTTTTTATTTCTTTGAAATTTTCTAAAGTTCCTTTGTTCTTATGAACTGCTTCTATTTCTAAAATCGATAATGGCTGAAAATAAGCAATTTTCTGACTCGCTTTTCTATTCGAAAAAGCATCGCGCACGAAATACGATTTCAATCCGTTTGAAAGTGTAAAACATTTTACAATCAAACTTTTTTCTTGAAATTTTAATGATGAAATTACTATTGCTTTTGTTTTGACTTGCATCGTATTACCTTCTAATTTTCTCTAATGAAATTACTTTAATTGGTATCCCTTTAGAATTTAATCTTTTTATCTAATATAAAGTAAAAATGACGGCTGCCAATGTTGTGAACTTATATTTACTTATCAGTGATAACCTTTTTAATTTCTTCAGATATAATTTTAGATGCAACTGGCGACCAATGTGTATCGTCAAAAAAATAAACATCTCTTTTATTTTTTAATTGAGCTGACAAATTTTTTTTTGAATCGATATATATATAATCTTTTTTAAGAGGAGCTAAGTATTTAAAAAATAATGGTTCTGAAAAATGTTTTTTATCAGCGATATAGTCATAATAAAGATCATATTTATCTGGTGCAGGTAACACAATCAATTTCATTTTTTTATGCTTTAATTTATTTGATAAATCATTTAAGACATCATTTAATTTTTGAACTGCTATAAAATCATTATTAAATTTTAGACATTCTAAATCCTCATGAAAAAAAAGCAATTTATTAGAATTATTACTGAATAATTTATTTGTTTTAAGAGTTACATTGTAAACAATTTCATTAGACAAATAGTTATTCTCATAATAATACCTAAACATAGACAAAGGAAAGTTGATTGTTTTTGATGAAAAGAATTTATCTTTCTGGTTTTCTTTTATTGGTAATCTTTTATGATCGTTGATTAAATTATCTAATTGAGAAATCATTATTTTTTTTGATATATTAATATCCTGCACATTATAAACAAAATTTCTTTCTACATTTTCCAGTAACACATATTCAACATTATTCTTCTCAAAAAAATCACCATTCAACAATCCATATAAAGTTTCTATTTGATTTTCAGAAATAAATCTATCCACATGTAAAACTTCATAATTTTCAGCTAAATAATTTTTATATCCAAAATTACCTTGCTCAGAAAATGAGTCGCCAATAGTGAGAATTTTTGCTTTTTTATTTTTTATTCTCGAAACTTTATAAAAATAAATATTACGCTTAAATTCATTATTGAATACACTTCTGTTTTCTCTAATAAAATTCGGAAAATATCCCAAACGTAATAAATCGGGCGATTCAGATCTACTGTAAAACAATATCGTAATTATAAAAAGAGACAAAAAGGGAATTACAAAGATGGATGTTTTTATAATAAATTTTTTCATACATTAAAACTGAAAATAAATAAATTGTTGTTCTTTTCCTACAAATTTAAAAATCGCAAAAATAATTAAGTAATAAATTCCCCACCTTAATAGCTTTGGTATTCTGCGCTTAATTTTTGCAATAGCAAATTGATTTTCTCTTCCCAGCCACTCAATAACTATAAAAACAAATAACAGGATAAATAATTGCCTTTTATAATCATCGCCATCATATTTAGGGATTGTAAATAATGAACTGGAAAATATTTTTGAAATGTAACTAATCGCATGTTCTATATTATTTGCTCTAAAAAATATCCATGCAAAAACGGTTAAACTAAAAGTTAAACCTATTTGAAAAACTTCTTTGATGCTTGGCAAATACCTCCCCTGAGCTACAATATCCAAATTATCACGATTTGTGTTAAAAATAATAGAAGGCATGATATATAATGCATTTAAAAAGCCCCAAACAACAAAAGTCCAATTCGCTCCATGCCAAAACCCACTTACTAAGAAGATAATGAAGGTATTTCTAACTTTCATCCAAGTTCCTCCTTTACTTCCACCTAATGGAATGTACAAATAATCTCTAAACCATGTTGAAAGAGAAATATGCCACCTTCTCCAAAATTCTGCAATATCCCTTGAAAAATAAGGAAACGCAAAATTTCTTAATAAGTCGATACCGAAAAGTCGCGCCGTTCCAATTGCAATATCTGAATAACCTGAAAAGTCTCCATAAATCTGAAATGTAAAAAATATTGCACCTAACACAAGTGTACTTCCAGAATATTCAGCAGAATGATTAAAAATAGTATTCGCATATTGGGCACATTGATCTGCTATTACAATTTTTTTAAATAGTCCCCACAAAATTTGTCTTAATCCATCTACAGCCTTATCATAGTCAAAAATTCTCTTTTTCTGAATTTGCGGTAAGAGATGTGTCGCTCGTTCAATAGGCCCCGCAACTAGCAACGGAAAAAAACTAACAAATACAGAATAATCAACAATATTCTTTTCTGCTGTTATCCTGCCTTTGTAAATATCAATCACATACGATAAACCATGAAAAGTATAAAATGAAATCCCTATAGGTAAAATTAAATTTAGCGTAAAAGGATTTATATGCAAACCAAAATTAGAGACAGTATCTGTAAAAGATTGAATAAAAAAGTTATAATATTTAAAAATACCTAGAAAACCAAGGTTTACTGATATACTTAACCAAAACCAAAAGTTTTTGGTAGTCTGATTTTTAGATTCTGCTATCTTTATTCCAGAAAAATAATCTAATACAGTTGAAAAAATCAATAAAAATAAAAACCTCCAATCCCAACAAGCATAAAAAAAATAACTTGAGGCAAGTAGTAAAATATTTTGAAATTTTAGTGATTTATTGGTGACAAACCAGTAAAGAATAAATACAATTGGTAGAAAAATTGCAAAATTTAGGGAATTAAAAAGCATTTTTTATATTTATGATTTTGTGTTTAATTTAATTGTTTTCTAGTTAGCTACTTTATTTTTTTTATCGAATTATCATTACTTTTTTAACCTTAGTTTCGCTGCCATCTTGTGCAGAGATAAAGATCATATAAACTCCAGAAGCAACTTTGTAGCTTCCAAAAGCAGTTGTGTCCCACTCTATTGTTCCTCCTGTTGATGTGATTTCGTAAACTAAATTTCCTGTTATATCTGTAATTTTAACATTGGCTTTATCTATTAAGCCTGCCACTTTTACTGTTCCTGTAAATGTTGGACGAACAGGATTTGGATAAACGTAGACATTATTCAAATCATCACTTGCATCTGTTGAAACTCCTTTAAAAGAAATCATTCCTTTTGTTGTAGCTATAAAAACTTCTCCTGTTTTACTGTTGATTTTAATATCATTGATCACATTACTCGGCAAAGGTGAATTGCTTATTGTAAAATGATATTTTGTTTCCTGACCATTTGGCGACACCATAAAAACTCCAGAATCTGCAGTACCAATCCATTTATTATTGGCACCATCAACCACAATCGATGTAATAAATTGCTCGTATAATAATTCCTGAGCCAAACCGTCTTCTGTAATAATAATCGAATTTGCCTTTAACTGACTGTCTGTTTTAAAACTTCCTATGTTCGACAATACCCTCAATCCTTTACCTGTACCAATCCAAAGCTGATTTTTTGTATCGAGCGCTACTGTTCTAACATCCGCAGTTGGCAGATTTCCAACATCGGTCCCAAAAGTCATTTTCTTAAAAGTATCATTACTTTCGTTAAAAGCAATTACGCCGCCATTACTAGTTGCAATCCATTTGGTGTTATTTTGATCAATAACAATATTGCCGTAGTTAGTAGTCTCTGCATTATCAAGAATCCTACTTGTTGCATAACTCTTCCATTGTCCGTTTGTACTCAAAACCTTCAAACCATTTTTAATTCGGCTATTGGTAACCCAAAGATTTCCTGTTTTATCAAAAGCAGTTCCGTTGATACGAACATCAATGTAAGTTGGCCCTTCGGTGGTCAGAGTTTCTAATCCACTGTTTTTTTCATTGTACAAAAAATTAGGCACATCGTCTTCTATCTTTAATAATCCCGAGAAAAAAGAACTTGCGTAAACCTGCTTTTCATTTGTTGGATTAATAATAATTTTGGTAATTGACTTTGCGTCATAAACTTCACTGTACGGAATATTTAACCAGCCTGATGTATTGTATTTACTAACGCCATAACTATCCAAAGGATATGGATTATAATAAGTATCATAATCGCCGTAAACTGTCCAAAGTACATTTGGAGTAACATCTAAAGAAAAAATATTATTTCGAGTCGGTCCGCTTGGCGTTATATTTGTAAAAACTGCCACACTAGAAAATGTAGACGAGAACAATCCTTTTTCTTTTGTTCCTATATATATTAAATCACCTACAGCTGTTGTACAAGTTAAGTTTAAGGTGTTATCTAAAACCTGAGAATTAGTAATCTTTCGATTCTGAATCATTTGATTATTATATACGTAAACGGCACTTGATGTTGTCACAAAAAGATTGTGATTTACAGCACGCATATCTGTAGAAGGTTCTGGCAATTGTAAAAAGCCAACAAATGTATTTGAATTATATTTATAAATGTATCCCGAAGCGTTAATTGCTATAAGTTCTGTGTCTAATGTTTCTACACTTGACCAATCTCCAGAATTGACCACACTCCATTGGTTAAAATCAATCAGATTTGCATTTGTGCTATTTGCTTTTCTAATACCGCTAGAGGTTGCTGCATAAATAAATCCGTCAAAATAAGCCGTTTGTTTTATACTAATTTCAGCGCCATTATCTCCAATGAAATAAGTGTCGCCAAATTGAGACGTTGTTAAATTAAACTGTACAATTCCAAAATCGCAAGAAACATAAACCAAACCGTTATGCTCCATAAAATGATTGATTTTTTTTAGTGCTGCCGGAAGCTGTTTATTGATAATATCAACAACTTTCAGCATACTCCCATCAGTATCACTTATCAAAATCATCATACCATTCTCATAACCAACAATTGTTTTTTTGAATGATTCACTATGATAAACTGCCGAAATGGTTTGACCAGAAAGTCCATCAATTGTTGTTGTAGTTTTAACAGTATTTGATGCTGCATTTTTAGAAAACAACGCATTTTCTGAAGCTGCAAAAACGGTTGCAGAAGATTCTGAAATATCTTTTACTTCATTGAATGAAAAATAACCCTGCCAAGACAATTTATTCTGAGAGAAACTAAATTGAAATAACAGTAAAAACAAAATATACAGAAAGTTTCTTTTCATCATTTTATGTATTCGGATAGACAAATATACTACAAACGAAAAGATTTAATTTTTGTTCTTTTATAAATAAAAAAAATGCCTTCAATTCTTCTTTTAAAAAAGAGAAATGAAGGCTTTTTGCATTCTAATTTAAAGTTTACACTACACCTTGTGCAAGCATAGCATCGGCAACTTTCACAAATCCAGCAATGTTAGCTCCTTTTACGTAGTTTACATATCCGTCTTCTTCTGCACCGTATTTTTTACATTGATTATGAATTCCTGTCATAATATCTTTCAATCTCAAATCTACTTCTTCACTAGTCCAGTTTAGACGAATTGAATTTTGTGTCATTTCTAATCCAGATGCTGCAACTCCACCAGCATTAGCCGCTTTTCCTGGAGCAAACAATACTTTTTTATCTAAGAAAAGTTTAATAGCATCTAATGTAGAAGGCATATTTGCTGCTTCTGTAACACATAAAACACCATTATCAATTAGCTTTTGAGCATCGTCTCCATTTAATTCGTTTTGAGTAGCACATGGAATAGCAATATCAACTTTTACTTCCCATGGGCTTTTTCCTTTATGGAAAATAGCATTTGGATATTTGTCTAAGTATCTTTCAGCTCTATTATCTCCAGTTGCTCTCATTTCAACCATGTGTTCAATTTTATCACCAAAAATTCCTTCTTCGTCATAAATATAGCCATCAGGCCCAGAAATTGTAACCACTTTTCCACCAAGTTCATTGATTTTTAAAGCAACACCCCAAGCTACATTTCCAAAACCAGAAATAGCAACTCTTTTGCCTTTAATATCATGACCAATTGTGCGTAACATTTGATCTGTAAAATACACAACTCCGTATCCAGTAGCTTCTGGTCTAATTAATGAACCTCCGTAAGCCAAACCTTTTCCAGTTAAAACTCCTGTAAATTCATTTCTAATTCTCTTATATTGTCCAAACAAATATCCAATTTCTCTTGCTCCAACACCAATATCTCCAGCAGGTACATCTAAATCTGGACCAATATGACGGCATAATTCCGTCATAAATGATTGACAGAAACGCATAATTTCGCCATCAGATTTTCCTTCTGGATCAAAATCAGAACCACCTTTTCCACCACCCATTGGCAGCGTCGTTAAACTATTTTTAAATACCTGCTCGAAAGCTAAGAATTTCAAAACAGATAGATTTACAGAATGGTGAAATCTAATTCCTCCTTTATAAGGTCCAATTGCTGAGTTCATCTGAATTCTAAAACCTCTATTCACAATAATTTCTCCATTGTCATCTACCCAAGGAACTCTAAATATTATAGATCTTTCCGGCTCTGCAATTCTAAGAAGTAGGTTTTTTCCGTCGTATTTTTTGCGCTCTGCAATAAACGGAATCACTGTTTCTGCAAACTCTCTAACAGCCTGAAGAAATTCTGGCTCGTTTGGATTTTTTGACTCAATTAGAGTCATAAATTCATTTATTTTTTGTTCCATTTTGAAATAAATTATTCAGATAATTTTATTAATTCTTACTTTAATAAACAAGAAATTACGCTTAAGAAAACGTTTTCGTTTTAACAAACAAAGATATATCAAATAATGGATTCAATGTTATATTTTTTTGATATTTGAGCAGATTTGTGTATTTTTTAAACATTCGAAAAAAATGCATTTTACAACTAAGTATTTACGTGCAAATAGCCTTGTAAAAGTTAGTAAATTAAGTATTTTGCTAGTTATTTTTTAATAGAGTAGTTTTAATATTTTGTTTAGACAAGGTTTTTTATATATTTGCCTAGATTTGAAAGCCCAAAAACATGCCTAAGCACCTATTTATCACATTACTTGCCTTATTTGGTATATCAACCGTGGCAAAAGCTCAATCAGACCTCGCCCAAGAGGTAGGAATAATAGCAGGACCTATAACTCTTCAATCTGATTTTGGTGAAAGAAACAATTTTGACACCAATTCTGGAAACACAGGTTTCGGAATCGGACTCGTTCACTGGATCAACTTTTCTGCCAATAACAATAGAGAAAGTTTCTTTACAGAACATTTTAAAGTTAGATCAGACTTGTCTTTTAGCACAACACAATTAAACCACTTTGGAAAATGGGTTGAAAGAAAACCCGATGGACTATTTGCTACTCAACTTAGAGGAATGCACGCAAGTTCTACTTTAGTCGGGCTTGGATCTCAATTAGAGTTTTCTCCAATAAAAATACATGATTTTGAAAATACAATTGGCAGCTTCAGTCCTTATGTAAGTGCTGGACTTCAAGTAAGTTATTATTCAACAAAAATTGGTTCTCGTTTAGGAGACATTTCTCTTCCTAATGTTACTCCAGGAAAATATTTAACTCCATCTGACGGACGTGCCCATGGTTTTTCTAGTGAATCTGGTATCGTTTTGGCTGCAACAGCAGGTGTTGGAGTACATTACAAGTTAACAACTATGAGTGATTTAATGTTTGAAACTCGTTTTCAAATGTACAACTCAGACTGGATAGACGGATTAAACCCTAATAAAGATCTTTACAAAGAAAACAAATCAAATGACTGGCAGGTTTGGTTTAACTTCGGATATATTATTTATCTAGAATATTGATTTTAAAAAAATCTCAAATAAAAAATCCCAAATTCCATATAAATAAGATTGGAATTTGGGATTTTTTTTATTTTAAAATTTCTTCTTTTATGCTAATGCCTGTTCTAAGTCGGCAATTAAATCTTCTGCATCTTCAATACCAACACTCAATCGAACTAAATCGTCTGTGATACCAACTTCTGCTCTTTTATCAGCTGGAATAGAAGCATGTGTCATCAAAGCTGGGTGATTGGCCAAAGATTCAACACCACCAAGTGATTCTGCCAAAGTAAAAACTTTAAGTTTCTCTAAAAATGCAATAGAATCTTCTTTTTTACCCGATACAAAATCAAACGAAACCATACCTCCAAAAGCTTTCATTTGTTTTTTAGCAATTTCATGAAACGGATGACTTGGCAAACCAGGATAAAATACTGTTTTAATTTTTGGATGATTACTCAAAAATTCAACCACTTTTTCTCCATTTTCACAATGTCTCTGCACTCTTAAAGAAAGTGTTTTAATTCCTCTAAGCACCAAAAAACTATCCATCGGTCCAAGTGTAGCACCAGTTGCAAATTGCTGAAAATGCAATTGTTCCCCCAAAGCTTCATCTTTTACAATTAAAGCTCCAGCAATAACATCAGAATGTCCGCCTAAATATTTTGTTGCCGAATGCATTACAATATCTGCGCCTAAATCAAGCGGTTTTTGTAAATATGGTGTTGCAAAAGTGTTATCTACAGCAAATAAAATTTTATGCTCTTTCGTGATTTTTGCAATTTCCTGAATATCTGCTAATTTCATTAACGGATTTGTTGGCGTTTCCACCCAAATCAATTTTGTGTTTTCATTAATTAATGCTTTCAATTTTTCGATATTCGTCATATCTACAAAATGAAATTTAATTCCCGAATCTTTATAAATTCTAGAAAACATTCTATAAGTTCCACCATATAAATCGTCCATAGCAATGATTTCATCACCAGCTTTAAACGATCTCAAAATACAGTCTGTCGCTGCTAAACCCGAAGAAAAAGCCAATCCTCGAGTACCATTTTCAATACTAGCTAATGCATTTTCTAAAGCCGTACGAGTAGGATTTGATGCTCTGCTATATTCATAATCTGCCAAAGGCTTTCCTGGACTTGTTTGTATATAAGTTGATGTTTGATACACTGGAGGCATTACTGCGCCTGTACTTGGATCGTGATGCTGACCACCGTGAATCACTTTAGTATTAAATTTCATATGATTTTTGTTTTAAAAAACGTAATTTTAGAATACAAATTTACCGTTTAATTTATTTGAAATCTGATGTTACTCTTTACCTTTTAATATAATTAACACTTTTTGACATGAAACAGTATCCTTTTTTGGTCTTTTTGTTATTGATATTTACAAGCTGTAACAAAGAGTTTTCATTTGAAAATGAAACATTTGAAAAGAAATCTAACATTCCCTGCGAAAGCGATTGCCCTGAAATTTCTATTGAAGTTCCTATCGCAAAAAATAAAAAAATTGCAGCAGACAGCATTAATAAAAAAATCTTTTTGGTAATAAAAGAAATCGTTTATTTTGGAGAAGATTCTATAAAAATGAATGATTATAAATCTTTAGTAACATCTTTTATTGCTTCTTATGAAGAAATGCATAAAAAATTTCCAGATGAAACTATTGGCTGGGAAGGAAAGATAAAAGGAAATGTAGAATTTGAATCCAATCAGATTTTAAATATCAAAATCGATCATTATACTTTTACAGGCGGTGCACACGGTTACCAAGGTTTTCGTTCTCTATTATTTGATCCTAAAACTGGAAAAACAATTTTTAACGATCAATTATTTAAAAATGAAAAGCAGTTTAAGGCTTTCGCCGAAAAAGAATTTAGAGCAAAATATCATATTCCCACACAATCCAATATTAATGCAACAGGTTTAATGTTTGAAAATGATACGTTTCAGCTGCCACAAAATATTTTCTTTACAGATCAAGGTTTACTTTTATATTATAACGCATATGAAGCCGCTTCTTATGCAGATGGACCAAAAGAACTTTTGTTTCCTTATGATAAAGTCAGCAAATATTTAGCATTTCAATAAAAGAAAACTCAACTTCTCAGCAGCTATAATTTTTCACCTTGCACATCATATTTCATCTTACGTAAAATTCTCAAAGCTTCTTTAAAAGACAAATAAATATTTCCAAAAGGCTTCAAAAGCAATTTAGCATCAATTAGTTTTTGTTTAGCGTCATCAAAACCATTCAAATAACAAATCATAAAAGTCGACGGAAGACTTTCTAAATCTTTTAATTCACGTTCCGATAATGAAAATCCTTTTTGTAATTTTTGAAGTAGTGCAATATTCGAGTTGTAAATATGAAACAACATTCGTTTATTGAATTCAGGAGGCTGAAAAAGTATTTTGCGATCAATTTTATAATAACCATTATCAAAAAAATGAATCGTTTGTTCTTCTAGCGGATAATAACTGGTTTTGTCGTTTAAGCCTAGCGGAACATATTCGGTAATTGTAAAACTATCATCATCGTAAACAATAGTTACAACGTCTTGTGCCGAATAAAAAAGTTTAATCTGCTCGTTAATCAGCTCAATATCTACACGAGATAAAAAAGTTTTATCACGAGATTTTTTAGGGACTCCCGCCCAACAAATCACAAATAATTCTTTGAACACACGATATTTAGGCGCCATATCTTTATGCCTAAAATTCATAAAATCGATTACACCGTCTAAAGTATATTGAATACTGTTTCGCGAACTATTTTCAATACCAATTACCGTTTCTGTGTTCTGATAATTTTTCTCGACTTCATCTCCAATGTCTAACGGAATAGAATTACTGCCGCGCCTCACAAAAATACTGTTAGCTACTATAGTGTGAATTCCTTTTTTGAAGTACGAAATTTTATTTTTGGGTTTAATAGTAACCAAACCAATTACTCGATCTTTTGGAAGATTTGGAAATGGTACATTTTCGTACTGAATTTTAGGTGGATTTTCTAAAAAAGCATTTACCAGATTCTGAATTCGGCTGTCATCAAAGAAATCGTCGCCTACAATTTCGTTATCATGATCTTCAACTCCAACAACGATATAAGAATTATTGGTTGGGTTTGAATTAGATAATGCACAAATATGTTTCAAGAACTTTCCTTTTCCCTCCCGAGAATGCAGATTCAACTGCCTTTTTTTATCATAAAAACTGCTCTCGTCATTATGAGCGAGGAGATTCTTTATTAAAAGGCGCTTATTGATCATAGTTTAGTTTTTTCTCTGCCACGAATTACACAAATTTTTAAACTCAAAAAAAAACTCGCAAAATACTTTGAAACTTTGCGAGCTATTTATAATCTTAATTTCTTTTGACTATTGTAGATGAGGCTTGCGCTGTACTCATTACAACTAAATCGGCAATATTTACATGATATGGTCTTGAAACCACAAAATGAATAATATCTGCAATATCTTCTGCCTGCAAAGGATCAAAACCTTTGTACACATTTGAAGCTCTTTCAACATCGCCTTTAAAACGGACTTCACTAAATTCTGTAGCCACCATTCCTGGATGAATACCTCCTACTCTAATTCCGTATGGATTTAAGTCGATTCGCATTCCTTGTGTAATAGCATCTACTGCATGTTTAGAACCGCAATATACATTTCCGTTTGGGTAAACTTCTTTTGCCGCTGTTGATCCAATATTAATAATATGTCCAGATTGTCTTTCAATCATTTTTGGCATAACTGCTTTAGAAACGTACAAAAGCCCCTTAACATTAATATCAATCATAGCATCCCAATCGTCTAAATTTCCGTTTTGAATAGGATCTAAACCATGTGCATTTCCGGCATTATTAATTAAAACATCAATTTCGGCAAATTCAGTTGGCAAATTATGAATGCTGTCAAGAGCTGCATTTTTATCTCTAACATCAAATGATAAAGAATGTACTTCTGTAAAAGCCGAGAGTTCTTTCTCAAGCTCCATTAAACGATCTATACGTCTGCCGCAAATAATTACTTTATAATTGTTTTTAGCTAATATTTCTGCTGTGGCTTTACCGATTCCGCTTGTTGCGCCGGTTATTAAAGCTGTTTTTTTCATTTTTTTTTAGTTTTGCCACAGATTAAAATAATTAAAATGATTTTTTAATCTGTAGTATATTTTCAATATTTATTAATCCAATTATCTAAATTCAAATTCATATTAAGGGCAGTCCATATTTCGTTATCAATTTCCCGAACAAATTTTTTATCTGGATTAATTACAAAACCAATGCTTTCATAGCATTTTATGGCGCTGATATTAAAATCAAAAACATTAAGTTCAATATTCCTTTGCTCACTATTTTCAAGAATAAATGCTAAAAGTAATATCACTATTTTTTTTCCAATTCCTTTACCTCTAAATGTTTTATCAAAAATTAAAATTCTTCCAAGATTTGCAAAATTCTCTTTAAAATAAATCTCACAATGTCCTAAAGTCGAATCATTAAAACGATTTACAACTCTAAATGCAATTCTATTTTTATCAGAAATTGATTTTTCTATTTGTTCTTCAGTCAAAGGAAAGATAAATTCTGGTCCTGCAAATTGCAATAATTCACGAGCATTTTCAATACTGTCTATTAATTCAGAATAAAAAAAATTATCGAATTTTTCTAATCGTATCATTTAAAATCAACTTTTAAAGCACATCGTCGCCCATACTTTCAGTCCAGATAGCAAACCAATCTTCTTTATCCATATCCAACTCAACTGCTTTCATCAACGATTGAATTCTAGCCACATTTACTGTTCCAGCAATTGGAATAACTTTAGCGGGATGTTTTAAAATCCAAGAAAGCAAAAGTGTGTCTGAGCCAAAATGATATTTTTCAACTAAAGCCGAAAGCAGTTTTTTCAAACGACGTGTTTTTTTAGTGTCCTCTCTAAAAACAGTTCCAAGCGGATTCCATGATAAAGGTCTAATTCCGTGCGTTTGCATATAATCTAAACTTCCGTCGGTCATTGCCTCAAAATGTGTTGCCGAAAATTGCACCTGATTGTAGCTAATCTCTGTTTTTGCACGGATTAACTCGGTTTGGGAGCTTGTAAAATTTGAAAGTCCAAAATCTATAATTTTCCCTTCTCCTTTTAATTTCTCAACAGCCTCGGCAATTTCATCAGCCTGCATCAGCGGACTTGGTCTGTGCAATAAAAAAACATCTACATAATCTGTTTTTAATTTTTTTAATGATTCTTCAACAGACCAAATAATATATTCTTTAGAATATTCGTAATGTTTAATTTTGTTCTCTGGACGGTTTTCAGCGATCATCTGAATACCGCATTTGGTAATTAATTGTAATTTTTCGCGTGAAATTTTACTGGCGTGAAACGCTTTTCCAAAAGCAGCTTCTGTAGTATACGATCCGTAGATATCGGCGTGATCAAAAGTAGTAATTTTGTTTTCGATACAAATCTGTATCATGTTTTCCATTTCTTTTGGTGTAAGGTTTTTATCCCAAACTCCCCAATTCATAGTGCCCGAAATAATAGGCGATAAGGTTGTTTTACTCATGATTGTATTGCGTTATTTTTGGTAATAAAAATGCTTTTATAAAGCATAATCATCAAAGTTCTTAAAAATATAAAAATAGATTCACAATTAGTCCTTAAAATTAGGTCTTTGGTCGAAGTTTTAACCATTCTTTAACATCTTACTTCTCAAAAAATATTCAATTTGCACTCTCAAAAGTAAGGCATAAAAATCAAGGTTTTAAAAACATTCATATGGAAGAAAATACAACGACTTTAGACATTAGAGCTATAAATGAAAAAATTGAAAGAGAAAGTGCTTTTATAGACCTTCTTACAATGGAAATGAACAAAGTTATTGTGGGCCAGAAACACATGGTCGAGCGTTTATTAATTGGGCTTTTAGGACAAGGACATATTTTACTTGAAGGTGTTCCGGGATTAGCCAAAACTTTAGCGATTAACACCTTGTCTCAAGCAGTTCAAGGTTCTTTCAGCCGTATTCAGTTTACTCCTGACTTATTGCCTGCCGATGTTGTTGGTACAATGATTTACAACATCAAAGCAAACGAATTCTCAATTAAAAAAGGACCCGTTTTTGCTAATTTCGTACTTGCAGATGAGATTAACCGTGCTCCGGCAAAAGTACAATCGGCACTTTTAGAGGCGATGCAGGAAAAACAAGTTACTATTGGCGACACTACTTTTAAACTAGACCGTCCGTTTTTAGTACTTGCAACACAAAACCCAGTGGAGCAAGAAGGAACATACCAGCTTCCTGAAGCGCAAGTTGACCGTTTTATGTTGAAAACTGTAATTGATTACCCAAAAATTGACGAAGAGCGTTTTGTAATTCGCCAAAACTTAAAAGGAAGTTACGAAAAAGTAAATCCAGTGGTTTCTGTAGAGCAGATCTTGCGTGCGCAAGAAGCAGTACGTGAAGTTTACATGGACGAAAAAATCGAAAAATATATCTTAGATATCATCTTTGCTACTCGTTACCCAGAAAAATACAAATTAGCCGATCTAAAACCACTTATTAGTTTTGGAGCATCACCACGTGGAAGTATCAATTTAGCCAATGCCGCAAAATGTTACGCATTCATTAAACGTCGTGGTTATGTAATTCCAGAAGATGTTCGCGCAGTTGTACACGATGTTTTACGTCATAGAGTTGGGATAACGTATGAGGCTGAAGCCGAAAACATTACTTCTGTAGACATTATCAATAAAATCGTAAACGAGATTGAAGTACCTTAAAAATTTGTTTCAAGTTTCAAGTTTCAAGTTGTTGCAAAACGAACTTGAAACTTTTAAACTTTAAACTTTAAACAAATAAAATGGATACAAAAGAGCTTTTAAAAAAAGTACGAAAAATAGAGATCAAAACCAAAAGATTGAGTAATCATATCTTTTCGGGAGAATACCACTCTTCTTTCAAAGGACGAGGAATGACGTTTAGCGAGGTACGTCAATACCAGTACGGCGATGATATTCGTAACATCGATTGGAACGTGACCGCACGCTACAACGAAGCTCACGTAAAAGTTTTTGAAGAAGAACGCGAATTAACCATGGTTCTTATGGTTGACATTTCGGGTTCTGAAGCATTTGGTTCTAAAAGCCAGTTTAAAAAAGACATTGTAACAGAAATTGCTGCAACAATGGCTTTTTCGGCTACACAAAATAACGACAAGATTGGTTTAATCTTATTTTCTGATAATATCGAATTGTATATTCCGCCAAAAAAAGGGCGTTCACATGTTTTGCGTATCATTAGAGAATTAATCGAATTTGAACCAAAAAGTCAGAAAACCGATATTGCACAAGCTTTAAAATTCTTATCAGGAACACAAAAAAAGAAGGCAATCGTTTTTATGATTTCCGATTTTATGTCTGAATCTTATGAGCATACTTTAAAAATTGCTTCTAAAAAACATGATATTACAGGTGTTCGAGTGTACGATATTCGCGAAGAAAAAATACCAAATCTTGGAATGGTAACAATGCTTGATGCCGAAACTGGTAAGACGCAATTGGTAGATACAGGATCAAAAACGGTACGTTTGAATTACGAAAAACATTATCAAAACCGAGTAAGTTATTTTAAAGAAACGTTTAGCAAATCTGGCGCTGGTGTTGTAAATACTAGAGTTGACGAAAATTACGTTACTAAATTATTAGGCTATTTCAAATCGAGATAAATATAATTTTAGATTGCAGATTTTAGAGTTTAGATTTAAAAAAATCTAATAATTTAAGATTCTGCATTACACAAATAAAAATCCGTTTAAATCTGTGTCATCAGTGTTCCATTTTTAAGCATTCATTTTAGACTAAAATCTGAAAAAACAAATGAAATTTAAACTTTACATATTTTTATTCTTACTAAGTTCAGCTGTTTTCGCTCAGAGCAAACAGATTGAAACTAGTATAGATACTACAAAAAATAAAATTGGAGCCGAATTTAAGTTAACGCTAAAAACGGTGGTAAGCTCAAAATCTAAAGTTATTTTTCCTAAACTAAAAACTATTGGATCTTTAGAAGTTATTCAATCTTATCCAATTGATACTGTTAAGAAAAATGACACTTACGAATTAATCAAAAAATATGGTTTAACGCAATTTGATTCTGGAAGATATACAATTGCGCCAGTTCAAATTTTAATCGATAAAAAACCTTTTTATAGTGATTCTATTAAAGTTGAAGTTGCCAATGTAAAGGTGGATACATTACAACAAAAAATGTATGACATCAAAGACATTTCAACTGTTGACAATGGAATTGGCAATTGGTGGATTTATGTTTTAATCTTAGTAATCATTTTGGCAATTGGTGCTTTTGTGTACTGGTACATGAAAAAATACCAAAAGAAAAAAATTGAAGAAGAAGTTTATAAAACTCCTATTGAAAAAGCGACAAGTCTGCTAAACAATTTGGAACAAAAAGAACTTGTTCAAAAAGGTGAAATTAAAGAATATTATAGTGAATTGACCGATATTGCTCGTAATTATATCGAAGAAGCAATTCATATTCCAGCAATGGAAAGCACTACTTCTGAATTAATTGCAGGAATTAGAACCGCTTCTACCAAAAAGAAAATGACTTTAACTCCAGAAACTGTTGAGAATCTGGAACGTGTTTTACGTCAGGCCGATTTGGTGAAATTTGCAAAATCTAAACCGCTTGATTTTGAAATTACTGAAGATCGAAATAAAATTCAGAAAGTAATTTTAACGCTAGATAACGCAATTCCAACAGAAGTTCCAGCTGAAGAAGAAGACCAATTATTAAATGAAGCGCAAAGACAGAAACAAATTAAGCTTCAATTGAGAAAAAAACGCAATCAGCGTATCGGAATGTCTATTGCTGCTGTTGTCTTTTTATTAACGGCTACTACAACTTATTTTATAGTAACAAAAGGTTTTACTTATGTAAAAGATAATATCATCGGACACCCGACTAAAGAATTATTGGAAGGTGAATGGGTAAAAAGTGAATACGGAAATCCTGGTATTCTCATTGAAACTCCAAAAGTTTTAAAACGAATGGATCCTCTAAAAGTATTACCTAAAGAGGCAATGGCATTGATTAAGGAAATGCAGCTTTTTAGTTATGGAAGCATGATTGACAATTTCTTAATTACCGTTTCTACCAGCAAATTTAAAAACCCTGTTGATATTGATTTGGCAAAAACTTTAGAAGGTTCTTTAAAAGTAATGGAAGCTCAAGGTGCACAGAATATAATTGTAAAACAAGAAGATTTCCAGACCAATCAAGGTATACAAGGAATTAAAGGTTACGGAACAATGACCATTTTAAATCCTACTGATAAAACGAGTACAAAAGCATATTATGAAGTTTTACTTTTTAAACAAGAACAAGGTTTACAACAAATCTTAATTATTCACGAAGAAGGTGATACTTATGCTAATGATCTTACAACACGAATTTTAAATTCTGTTGAACTTAAAAAAGCAAACAACTAATGAGTAAGATAACTTTTTTAAATCCAGAATTTTTTTGGTTGTTTCTGTTAATACCAATCGCAATAGGTTGGTTTTTCTGGAAACGTAACCAGCAGTCGGCTACTTTAAAAATGAGTTCAACAGAAGGTTTTAAAAACAGCGAATCGTTGTTGACAAAATTAAAACCCTGTTTGTATGTTTTTAGAGTTATAGCATTAAGCTCTTTAATTATTGCTTTGGCTAGACCAAGAACAGTAGACATTAGCAATCAGACAAAAACAACTAAAGGAATTGATATTGTAATGGCAATCGACGTTTCTGGAAGTATGCTGGCAAAAGATTTAAAGCCAAACCGTATGGAAGCTTTAAAAAGAGTTGCTGCAGATTTTGTTGAAGAAAGACCAAATGACAGAATCGGATTGGTTTTATATGCATCAGAAGCGTATACCAAAACTCCAGTTACAAGTGATAAACCTATTATTCTTGAAGCAATAAAAGGAATTAAATACGATACGACTTTACAAGACGGAACTGGTATTGGAATGGGTTTAGCAACTGCTGTAAACCGACTTAAAGACAGTAAAGCAAAAAGCCGTGTTATTATTTTACTTACCGATGGTGTAAACAACGCTGGTTTTATTGAACCAGAAACAGCATCTGATATTGCTAAACAATACGGAATAAAAGTGTACACAATTGGACTTGGTAGTAATGGTATGGCTGAATCACCATACGCGTATGGACCAAATGGAGGCTTTTTATTTAAAATGCAGAAAGTAGAAATTGATGAACAATTGATGAAAAGTATTGCTCGTAAAACCGATGGTACTTATTTTAGAGCAACTAGTAATGATAAATTGGCCGAAATATACAATTCGATTAATAAACTAGAAACAACCGAAATCCAAGAATTAAAATTCTACGATTACGACGAAAAATACAGAAGTTTTGCTTTACTCGCAGCGTTTTTGCTTTTATTAGAAGTAGGATTACGTAATACAGTTTACAGAAGCTTCATTTAATTTTGAAAAATTAAAAAATTCCAAGTTTTAAATTCCAATTGAAATTTAAACGTGAGAATTTGAAGATTGACACAAACAAAGACAAGAATTTGAAATAAACCAAAGATTTGGAATTTGGAATTTCTTCATTGGAATTTAAAAATATTTATGGAATTAGACGAAAAAAAATATTTATACCTTTTACTATTACTGCCAATTTTGGTGTGTATTTTCCTTTTCAATATGTATTGGAAGAGAAAAAAACAACGCGAATTTGGTGATTTAGAAATGGTAAAAAGACTGAGCCCAGAACGCTCTGTTTTTAAACCTGTATTAAAATTATCAATATTACTTTTGGCTCTTGCTTGTTTGATTATCGGATTAGTGAATCCGAAGATTGGAACTAAAATGGAAACGGTAAAACGTGAAGGAATTGATATTGTGTTTGCTGTTGACGTTTCTAAAAGTATGCTTGCCGAAGATGTGGCACCAAGCCGTTTAGAAAAAAGTAAACAATTGGTTTCACAAATCATCAATCAATTGGGAAGTGACAGAATAGGAATCGTAGCTTACGCTGGAAGTGCTTTCCCTGTTTTACCAATTACTTCTGATTACAGCGTTGCTAAAATGTTTTTGCAAAGCATGACTCCAGATATGGTTTCTTCTCAAGGAACTTCTCTTGACGAAGCCATTAGATTATCGGAAACTTATTTTGATGAAAAAAGCAAAACAAGCAAATTATTGATTCTAATTTCAGACGGTGAAGATCATACGGAAGGTGCTTCTGCTGCTGCGGAAGAAGCCAATAAAATAGGTATGAAAATCATTACTATTGGTGTTGGTACAGAAAAAGGAGGAACAATTCCGCTAAAAGTAAATGGTGTTGTAAAAAGCTACCAAAGAGACAACAGTAATCAAATCGTTATTACAAAGCTTAATCAAGAAGGATTAAAAACGATTGCAAAAGCGACAAAAGGCGGTTATGTTTACGGCGGTAATACCAAAGAGGTTTTAGAATATGTAAAAAATGCTTTAAACAATATTCAAAAAACCGAATTTGAAGCAACTCAGATGGCCGATTTTCAATCGCAGTTTCAGTGGTTTATTGGTTTTGCCTTTTTATTGTTGTTTATCGACATTTTCCTTTTGGAAAGAAAAACAAATTGGATTAAAGAGTTGAATTTATTTAACGAAAAGAAATAATAAAAATTAGCCGCTAATTACACAAATTTACACGAAAAAGAAACTGTTTTAATTACGTTGTTTAGTGAAATTTGTATATGAAAAAATAATCTAATTAGTGATAATTAGTGCCATTCGTGGCGAAATAAAAAAAAATAAAAAACATAGAATGAAAAATTTACTTCTTTATATTTTACTCACGTTCTCTCTAGCAGTTTCTGCTCAAGAGAAAGACAAGACATTGCCTGATGCGAATGAAGAATATAAGCAGAATAAATTTGTTGATGCTGAAGCTAATTATAGAATTTCAGAATCAAAATTTCCAAAACGTGCAACGGCTCCTTATAATTTAGGAAATACAATTTACAGACAAAATCAAGTTTCTGAGGCTAAATTTGCTTACGCGAAAGCCTTAAAAAATGCTAAAACAAGACCTGAGAAACATAAAGCGTATCATAATCTTGGAAACGTTTTTATGAAAGAGAAAGATTATACGCAGGCAGTTGAAGCATACAAACAAGCTTTGCGTAATGATCCTACTGATGATGAAACGCGTTATAATTATGCTTACGCGAAACAAAAACTAAAAGAAAATCCGCCGAAAAACGATAAAAACAAGGACAAGAATAAAGATAAGGACAAGGATAAAGACAAAAACAAAGATAAGAATAAGGACAAAGATAAAAATAAAGATAAGGACAAGGATAAAGATAAGAAAGACGATAAAGGAGATAAAGACAAGGATAAAAAAGACGGTAAAAGTGATCCGAAGAAAGATGATAAATCAGACAATAAAGGAGAACCAAAACCTATGCCTGGCGGAATTTCAAAAGAACGTGTTCAGAATTTATTAGACGCCGTAAATAACGAGGAAAAGAAAGTTCAAGATAAAGTAAACGCTCAAAAAGTAAAAGGAAATCCTAAAAAACCAGAAAAAGACTGGTAGGATTTAGTTAATCATTTAATCGTTGATTTGTTTATTCACTTAAACGAATCAGCGATTAAACAGTTAAAAAGACAAACAACTAAACAAATTGATTGCACAATTAATGAAAAGATTTTTAATTCTATTACTAATAAGTTTTCAAGGGCTTATGGCTCAAGTTCAATTTGAAGCCAGAGTAAGCAAAAACACGCTTGGACTCAACGAAAGACTTCGTATTGATTTTATCATGAATGTTGACGGAGACAACTTTGATCAGCCTTCATTTGACGGTTTTAAAGTTACAGCAGGACCAAGCCAGCAGGTAAGCCAGTCTTGGATTAACGGAAGAAGCTCTTTTCAGAAAATATATTCTTATATTCTACAACCTAATCAAAAAGGAACAGTTGTTATCAAACAAGCCACGATTGAATATAATGGACAGACTTACAAAACGCTGCCTATAAAAGTTGTAGTAACAAATGCCGTTGCTCAAGAAAGAGATCCTAATGACAGACCGCAAGGCTCTGGAAGTGAAATGATAAATCTTGTTGCCGAGATTTCAAAAACAAATCCGTATGTAAACGAGCCTATTACAGCAGTTTACAAATTATACTTTATGAATATTGGTGTTACCGGTTTTAAAGAATTGGCTAAACCAAAATACAATGATTTCTGGAATCAAAATATAGACATCAAACAACTTTCTGTACAAGAAGGAAGTTATCAAGGGCAAAGATGTTATTATGTTGTTTTGAAAAAAACCATTTTATATCCGCAAAAATCTGGAAACTTAACAATCGAACCGCTTTCATTAGACATAGGTGTACAATTGCCAACAAATCGCCGCGATATGTTTGGGCAAATGATTATTACTGATGACAACAAAGTGGTTTCGGCCGGTGCAAAAACTATTAATGTAAGACCTCTTCCTGAGTCTACTAAACCGGAAGGTTTTACAGGTGCTGTGGGTAAATTTAACTTTACAGTAGCGCCATCAAAAACTACATTGAAAAATGGAGAAGGTTTAGATTTAGTGGTTAGCGCTACAGGAACTGGAAACATGAAGTTATTCACACTTCCAAAACCTGTTGTGCCAAATGCATTAGAAATGTACGATCCTGTTCATGACGAAAGTGTAACAACGTCATTGTCTGGAATGTCTGGAAGAATTTCAGATAAGTATACTATTGTACCGCAATACAAAGGAAAATATGCCATTAAGCCAATGCAGTTTTCTTATTTTGATTTGAGTTCTGGTTCTTATAGAACGATAACTTCAGACGAAATAATGATTGATGTTTTAGACGGACCAATGCAGGCAGAAGCAAATGCTACAGCAAACGCTTCTAAAAATGTAATTTCAAAATCAGATCAATTTACATACATTAAGACTAAAACGACTTTGACCGCAATTGCTAAAAACGATTTTTACGGCTCAGATTTGTATTATGGATTATTATGGGCACCATTTATCATTCTGCCGATTATTATTCTCGCTAAAAAGAGAAAAGAGGCCATAGACGGAGATGTTACTGGTAACAGAATTAGAATGAATAATAAACTGGCTAAGAAATATTTGTCTGAAGCTAAAAAACAGCTTAACAACAAAGAGCCATTTTATATTGCATTAGAAAAAGCAATGCACAATTTCTTGAAAGCTAAACTGCATATTGAAACCTCAGAAATGAGTAAAGACAATATCCAAGAATTATTATTGTCTAGAAATTCAAATCCAGAAACGGTGCAAAGTTTTATCAACTTAACAGAAAACTGCGAGTTTGCACGTTATGCTCCAGCTTCAAGCGCTTCGATTCAGCAGGATTATGACAAAGCTGTTTTGATTATTTCTGAATTAGAAAAACAAATTGTTTAGTTATAAATAATTATTATCGTTTGTCAAATCGAGCGGAGTCGAGATTTAATAATGAGTTTTGACTCCGCTCAACTTGACAAAATGAAAAATATAAAGAAAATGAAAAATATACTATACGTCTTTTTATTAATCTCTCAGGTTTTCTTTGCTCAAAGCAGCTTTGAAAAAGGGAATGCTTTGTATCAAAACGGAAAATATCAAGAAGCGATTGACGTTTATGAAAACATTATAAAAGAAGACAAACAACAGTCTGCAGAACTTTATTTTAACTTGGGGAATAGTTATTATAAACTCAACAAAGCAGCGCCTTCTATTTATAATTATGAAAAGGCTTTGCTTTTAAAACCAGAAGATGCTGCGTTTTTAAACAATTTAAAATTTGCCAAAAAACTAACAATTGACGAAATTAAGGAAGTTCCAAAAGTGGGTTTTGCAAAACTGATCCAGAACTTTACAGGAATTTTTGATTATAATACTTGGGCTAAAATTTCGGTTGGAATTGCCTTTGCCTTTTTATTAAGTTTCATTGGCTATTATTTTTCAACGCTTACACTTTCAAAAAGAATTTATTTCATCGGAATGTTTATTCTTTTGGTTGCTTTAACTCTAAGTGTTTCGGCTGGAATGTCTGAAAAAAGTCATTTTGATAACGATCGTCCTGCTATTGTTTTTTCTGAATTAAGTGAAGTTCGCAGCGAACCTCAAAAAGCAGGTAATGCAATTATTTTACTGCATGAAGGTGCAAAAGTTTACGTCATGGAAACGGTAGGAAGCTGGAAAAAAATTGAATTAACTGACGGAACCGAAGGCTGGCTTGATGCTTCTACAATTAAAGAAATAAAAAATTTCTAAAATTCCAATAAAGAAATTCCAAATTCCAACAATTAAAAGGAAATTCCAATAAAAAAAATCCCAAATTCCAATTTTACAGTTGGAATTTGGGATTTTTTATTTGTACTTTATTTTACAATATTTAATCTTAATTGTTGGAATTTGGAATTTTTTTTATTGGAATTTCCTTAATTCGTCGCATCTACAAGACGTACAAACTCGGCTCTGTAACCTTCATCATCATTTGCTAATCCTGATTTTGCCAGTCTTTTTATTTCATCATTAGATGTATTACTGATATATTTTGACTCTCTTAGTTTTAATCCGAACCAAGCGACGGCTCCGGCAAATTTAAAATCAGATGAAGTTTTGTCTAACGAAATGTTTTTATCATTAATTGTCTTTACGATTTCGATACTTTTATCACCGTCAGGTTTTTTATATCTAAACTTAATGGTTGCCAATTCATCACTATAATTAGAATCATCGGTTTTTACTTTTGTATATTTAAGATCAGAAGGAACATAATCACTGTTTACTCCAGTTGGAATAACTTCATACAAAGCCGTAACTGTATGTCCACTTCCTAATTCTCCCGCATCAACAGCATCATTTTTAAAATCTTCAGCTTTTAATTTTCGGTTTTCATAACCAATTAATCGATAAGCTTGAACATGTTTTGGGTTGAATTCTATTTGAATTTTTACATCTTTTGCAATGGCAAACATAGATCCTTTAAACTCTTTTCCTAAAAAACGATTGGCTTCTTGAATATTATCGATATAAGAATAATTTCCATTTCCTTTATCCGCCAAAACTTCCATTTTACTATCCTTATAATTACCCATTCCAAAACCTAAAACAGTCAAGAAAACACCAGACTTTCTTTTCTCTTCAATTAGTTTTTCCATGTCCTTATCAGAAGAAGCGCCAACATTAAAATCGCCGTCTGTAGCAATAACAACTCTATTATTACCTTCTTTAATAAAATTTTGCTGTGCTAATTTATAAGCCAGTTCAATTCCTTCACCTCCAGCTGTGCTCCCACCCGCTTGCAGATTATCAAAAGCATCCATAATTTCATCCTTATCATCTCCAGAAGTTGGTTCTAAAACCACTCCAGCAGAACCAGCATAAACTACAATCGAAACTTTATCTTTAGGACGAAGTTCTTTTACCAAAATTTTCATCGATTCTTTTAATAATGGCAGTTTATTCGCTTCATCCATCGAACCTGAAACATCAATTAAAAAAACTAAATTTGAAGCAGGTAAATTGGTCATCGGAATATTTTTTCCCTGCAATCCAATTTTAAGCAATCGGCTGTTTTTGTTCCAAGGACAATCGCTGTATTCCGTATTAATAGAAAATGGGCTTTCTCCTTCTGGCTGTGGATATTTGTATTTAAAGAAATTCATCATTTCTTCTACACGCACAGCGTCTTTAGGTACTTTTTGTCCATCGTTTATAAAACGTCTAATATTGGTATATGAAGCATTATCTACATCTATAGAAAAAGTAGAAAGCGGTTCTTTTTTGGGAGACTCAAAAGGGTTTTCTTCAACTTCTGCGTAACTTTCTGTATTAGGATCAGAAGGTTCATAATTTGGTTCTTCTTGAACAGGAGCTGAAGCATTTACCTGAATTGCTTCATTGTAAACTTCATCAGCAGAAGCAGCGTCTTGTTTTTTACAGCTGCATAAAGCAACTAATAGGAATGCCATCAAATAAAAAGATGTGTTTTTCATTAGGTCAAATTTTAAAATTGGTGATTATATGTTTTCTACCAAATAAAGACTAGCATTCCGGATGTACTAGTTAAAATTATTTGCCAATTCGCTCAATTCAAATTTGATGCCAACAATCCTACAAATTTTCGATGTACAGAAAATATATTTTTAACAACACGTTGAGTGCCGCTTTTCAACACATAGAAACAGGATCACAAAAAAAATCTGTGAATTAATTATTGTCCAAGATTTCAACCTTAAGATATGTATGATGATTGTATTTGTGCCCAATGATTAAAAATTGGTCAAAAAAGTTAGCCACAGATTAAAAGAATTAAAATGATTTTTTTTTAATCTGTGGCATAAAATTTTGCCCTATGATAGATAAATTTATACTTTATCAAAAAAAGCTAGCCACAGATTAAAAGAATTAAAATGAATTTTTAAAATCTGTGCTAATCTTTTTAATCTGTGGCATAAAATTTAAAAAGTATACACTTTTAAAGGCGTCACGCAGAAATCTAATTTTACATCCAACTCAAAAATATCTTCAATTTCATTTTCAGCCTTAAAAAAAGAAAGTCCAATTTTGATTGTTTCTGGTTTACATTCCGATAAAAATTTATCATAAAAACCTTTTCCATAACCTACTCGATTTCCTAAAACATCAAAAGCCAAAAGCGGTACAAAAACCACCTCTATCATTTCTGTTGGAACAGGGAGACCGCTTACAGGTTCTGGAATATTATATTCGTTTCTATCGATTTTAGTATTATCTGTCAATAAAAAATGAGACATAGTGCGGGTTTCAAAATCACTTTTAGAAAGCACAACTTCTTTATCTTTTCCAGCAAGAAGATGCAAAATATATTCTGTATCAACTTCCTTCTGTTCTTCGATAGGAAGAAAAACATGAAAATACGTTTTATCCCAAATGGGCATTTGAATCAAATTATTGGCTATAGCCAGGCTCTTTACTTCAATATCATAAATCACAAAGGGTGCACGAAGATTTTTATAATGTAATCTTAATTCTTTTTTATTCATCGACATGATCAGGATAATTTTTAGACATATGATAGATCGCATCACCTTCATACACAATCGGAGAATGATTAGCATTGATGATAAATCCGTCGTGAGGTGCTTTTACTTTTTGTTCAAATTTACCAAACGGATCTGTAATAATCGCCAGAATAGTTCCTTTGGTTACAAATCTCCCGATCTGATTAAAATCATGCAGTAAACCCGAACATTTTGCACGAAGCCAAACAGAGTGTTTAATATAAATAGACGGATCTTCGGCTTCTTCTACAATTTGTTTTGGATCGAGCATGTTGAGATAATGCAGTAAACGCTTTACTCCCATCACACCTTCATTGGCAACATCATTATTAATATCTAATGATTTTCCGCCTTCAAACAAAAGCATTTTTACATTGGCTTTTTCAGAAGTATTTCTAAACGAACCAGTGATATTTTTAGAATATAGGGTAAACGGCGCATTAAAAACATCGGCTAAAACTTTTAACTCGGGATTTTTTTCGGTAATTCTAATCTGCGGTGCATTAAAACGGCTTGCACCTCCAGCATGAAAATCGACTGCATAATCTATAATCGGCAGAATATGTTCTACAATATTGTACGCAAAACGACTTGCCAGTGATCCTTTTTTACTTCCTGGAAAAACGCGGTTTAAATCACGACCGTCGGGAAACTCACGCGACTTATTTACAAAACCGTACATGTTAATAACCGGAATACAAATAATAGTTCCAATCATTGGCCGATTAATTTTCTTGCTAATGATTTGGCGCACAATCTCAACACCATTTATTTCGTCTCCATGAATTCCTGCCGAAAATAAAATAACAGGTCCTTCAATCTTGGAGCGACGAACAACAACAGGAATATTAAGTTTCGTTGTAGTGTGCAGCCTTGCGATCTCAATGTTTATGGTTCTGTTTTCTCCTGGCAAAATCGATTCGCCAAAAATAACCAAGGGATTACTATTTTTCATATAGAATTATAAAATCTAAATATAGAAATTATTCTTTGGATTTCGTAAATTTGAAGCTAAATCAATATTAAGCTTCAAAAACAAATCGAAATAGTTTTGAAAAAAGCTTTTTGAGTATCTTCAGAAATAAAAAAGAATGCAAAATCCGTCCTTAGATCTTCAAATTACAACCTTGCCAGACAATCCTGGCGTGTATCAATATTACGATAAAGACGGGAAAATTTTATATGTTGGAAAAGCAAAAAACTTAAAAAAAAGAGTTTCTTCTTATTTCAATAAAATTCACGATACGGCCAAAACAAATGTCTTGGTAAAAAAAATTGTAACTATAAAACACATCGTAGTTCCTACCGAAACCGATGCACTTTTATTAGAAAACAATTTAATTAAAACCTTGCAGCCACGCTATAATGTACTGTTGCGTGACGACAAAAGTTATCCTTGGCTTTGTATAAAAAAAGAACCTTTCTCGAGAATATTTTCTACTCGAAGAATGGTAAAAGACGGTTCTGAATATTTTGGTCCGTACACCAGTTTCAAAACGGTGCATACTATTTTAGATTTAATCAAAGAATTATATCCGCTTAGAACCTGCAATTACGATTTGAGTAAATCTAACATTGATTCTGGTAAATTTAAAGTTTGCTTAGAATATCATATTGGCAACTGCAAAGGTCCGTGCGAAGGTTTAGAATCTTTAGAAGATTATCAACGACAAGTCAATGCGATCCGCGAAATTCTGAAAGGGAATTTTAAAGACAGTATGAAAGATTTTAAACGTTTGATGATCGAATATGCGCAAGATTTACGTTTTGAAGAAGCGCAAAAAATCAAAGAAAAAATAGAAGTTCTTGAAAATTATCAATCAAGATCAACCATAGTAAATCCGAAAATCACTAACATAGATGTGTTTTCTATTGTTTCTGATGAAAGTGCGGCGTATGTAAACTTTTTACAAATTTCGCACGGGTCTATTATTCGTTCTCATACTTTAGAAATGAAGAAAAAGCTGGACGAAACAGACGAAGAATTATTGGAACTTGCGATAATTGAACTTCGCGAACGTTTTCAATTATTATCTAAAGAAATTATTGTTCCGTTTGAAATTGATTTAGGCGAAAGTATCAAAACCACCGTTCCACAATTAGGAGACAAAAAACAGATTTTAGATTTATCGATTCGAAATGCTAAGTTTTACCGAATCGAACAATTGAAGCAATTGCAAATTGTAGATCCAGACCGCCATACCAATCGTATTATGGCGCAGATGCAAAAAGATTTGCGTTTGTCTGTTGAACCAAGACATATAGAATGTTTTGATAACTCGAATATTCAGGGAACAAATCCTGTTGCTGCTTGTGTTGTTTTTAAAGATGGAAAAGCGAGCAAAAAAGATTACCGCCATTTTAATGTAAAAACGGTTGAAGGTCCAGACGATTTTGCTTCAATGACCGAAATTGTATACCGACGTTACAAAAGATTATTAGACGAAAAGGAACCTTTACCGCAGTTAATTATTATTGACGGTGGAAAAGGACAGCTTTCTGCTGCATTAAAAAGTATTGATGAATTGGGATTACGAGGTAAAATTGCAATCATAGGAATTGCAAAACGCCTCGAAGAACTTTTTTATCCTGGAGATTCAATTCCGTTGTATTTAGATAAAAAATCAGAAACGCTAAAAGTAATTCAGCAGCTGCGAAACGAAGCGCACCGATTTGGAATTACTTTTCACCGTGACAAACGCAGTAAAGCTGCGCTAAATTCTTCTGTTGAAAGCATTCCTGGCATTGGCGAGAAAACGATGCTGACTTTGATACAACATTTTAAAAGTGTAAAAAGACTAAAACTCGCTCCAGAAACAGAAATTGCTGCTATTGTAGGACCATCGAAAGCAAAAAAAATTGTCACTTTTTACACTAGTAATCCATCATAATCAAATGAGAGTAATCCTTTTAAGTATTATACTATTCTTTTCGCACCAAAGTTACAGCCAAAAGAAATTTCAATTGCAGCAAAAGGACCAGACACAAATAAAAATAAACGCTGTAAATGATTTTGAAAAATTAGAAATCACTACTTCTAAAAACAGCAAAATACAAGTTATAGACAGCATCGAAACTTCAATTACAGATAAAGAAATGCATGTTGCAATTGAAGATTACAATTTTGATGGTTACAAAGATTTTTCGGTTTATCGTTTAGATGACGGAATGGGAGTTTATACTATTTATCAAATATTTATTTACAACCCAACAAACGGAAAGTTTAAAGCATTACAAATACCCGTAAACTGTAATCCAGAATGTGACGAATTTTGCGATGTACAAATAAACCCGAAAAAGAAAACGCTGCAATCTAGCTGTCGCGGTGGTGCAGGCTGGCATATTGATATTTGGAAATTTGACAAGAACAAAAACTTAATATTATTAAAGAAATAATGTTATTAAAACAAAATAGAACTATAAAGTCCAATAATATTTACGACTTTTACAAAACAAACCAGCTATTTCTATGAGCCTCTTTCAGCTGTCCATTTTAAATACTCGATCAAAAGGATTTTTCTCTCCCTCGCAGTTTTCCATTTGGAGCGCAACATCGGTACTTTTCTTACTGCTGGTTCTGTTTTCACAAAACTCTTTCTCGCAAGACAAAAAACAAGACAGCATAAAAAGACCTAAAATTGGTTTGGTTTTAAGTGGCGGCGGTGCCAAAGGATTTGCACATATCGGCGTACTTAAGGTTTTGGAAGAAGCTGGAATAAAAATCGATTATATTGGAGGAACAAGTATGGGTTCTGTTATTGGCGGTCTTTATGCTTCGGGTTACAACGCGTCTCAAATTGATTCTATTTTCAAAAAAACCAATTTCGACGATTTAATAAATGACTACATTCCAAGATCATCTAAAAATTTCTACGGCAAAAAAAACGACGAATTATATTCGATTGTTTTACCTTTTAGTAATTTTAGAATTGGTATTCCAGAAGCTCTTTCTAAGGGAATGTACAATTATAATTTATTGAGCAGTTTAACTAGAAATGTTCGTCATGTACGAGATTTTAATAAACTGCCAACTCCTTTTTTATGTATCGGAACTAATATCGAAACGGGCGAAGAGGTTTTATTAAACAAAGGAAATTTAGTTCAGGCCATGATGGCCAGTGCGGCATTTCCTTCCTTATTTACTCCTGTAGAAATAGACGGAAATTTATTGGTAGACGGTGGTGTTGTAAACAATTATCCGATAAAAGAAGTTCGTAATCTTGGTGCTGATATTATTATTGGTGTTGACGTTCAGGATGATTTACTCAATCGAAAAGGTCTTAAAAATGCGACCCGAATTTTGGTTCAGATTACCAATCTGCAGTCGATTGATAAAATGAAAAACAAAATCAAAGACACCGATGTTTATATCAAACCAGACATTCGTGACTATGGCGTTATCTCTTTTGATAAAGGAGAAGAAATTATCAGAAAAGGAGAAGAAGCTGCTTTTGCGGTTTATGAAAAAATCAAGTCTTTGGTTGATGAAAACAACTTTTATAAAAAACCAAAACTAAAAGTAAGTTCTGATACGCTCGAAATTAAAAAAATAAACAGTGATCAATTAGACAATTATACTAAAGAATACATTCGCGGTAAACTTCGTTTTAAACCTGGAAGCACGATAACGTATGACGATTTACAAACAGGAATGAACAATCTAAATGCGACTCAAAACTTTAGTGCGATTTCTTATTGTTTACAACCAGACGGAAATCAAGATGATCTTGATTTGGTTTTAAAAGAAAATCCAACTCAAACCTATTTAAAATTAGGCTTACATTACGACGGACTTTACAAAAGTGGTATTTTAGTAAACCTTACACACAAAAAGACTTTCTTAAAAAATGATGTTACCTCTATGGATATTATTCTAGGGGATAATTTTAGATACGATTTTAACTATTATGTTGAAAACGGATTTAATATCAGCTTTGGATTTCGCTCACGTTTAAATCAGTTTAATAGAAATGTTGCCAATAGTATTACCAATCTTTCTTCAACCAATAATAATATCAATTTACTCAACGTAGACTTTTTTGACATTACCAATCAAGCTTATTTTCAAACCATATTTGTTCAAAAATTCTTAATGGGCGGTGGTCTCGAATACAAATACTTAAAAATAAGTTCGCCAACAATTGCCAATGCAAATGCAGTAATTGAAGACAGTGATTATTTAAGTCTTTTTGCATATTTAAAATACGACTCTTACGACAATAAAAGCTTCCCGCGTTCGGGAGTATTTTTCTCAGCAGACGTTCAATCGTATTTGGCATCCTCAAATTACACCAAACAATTTCAGCCGTTTTCTACCTTAAAAACAGAAATTGGTTTTGCCGAAACGGTATTCAAAAAAGCAACTATTAAATTTGGTGCCGAAGCAGGATTTAATATTGGCAGTGACAGTGTTTCATTTTTCGATTATATATTAGGAGGTTACGGTTATAATAAAATTAACAACTTTAATTATTTTTACGGATATGACTTTTTAAGTATTGCCGGAAACAGCTATATAAAAACGACTCTGACCGCAGATTATGAAATTTTTAAAAAAAATCACATCAATCTTTCGGCTAATTTTGCCAACTTAGGTAATGATATTTTCACCACTGTAGATTGGGTTTCAATGCCTAAATACTCTGGATATGCCGTAGGTTACGGACTAGAAACAATTATTGGCCCAATAGAAATTAAACATTCCTGGTCACCAGAAATGTCTAAAAGTTTTACGTGGTTTAGTATCGGATTTTTATTTTAATTTGTAATTTAAATCAATAAAAATTACGACATTTGTTATAATGAAAACAAAATGGACAGGTTTATTGGAGTATCTTCAATTTCTCATTAAGAGAAACCCGGAGTAATGCTATCGAATTGAATAATTAGCCAACTTAGAAAATGAGCTAATTATCTGTTCACAATTTACATTTTCTAATTATCTAATTTATTAATTATCTAATTGAAAAGCCATGCCATTATATCATAAACTTGGAGATTTTCCTCAAAAAAGACACACCCAATTCGAAAAACCCAACGGAGGTTTTTACTACGAGCAATTATTTGGAACTGAAGGTTTTCACGGACATTCATCATTGTCTTATCATGTTCACAGACCAACGCAGGTTAAGGAAATTATAAAATCGTATTCGGTTGAACCAAAAATTGCAATCGGAAAAAACATAAAATCCTTATTATTTAAAGGTTTTGAATTAAAACCTGAAAACGACTTTTTAGACAGTCGCAAAGCCATGTTGGTCAATAAAGACTGTATTATTGGTTTGGCAGCGCCTAAAGAATCGCTTAGAAATTATTTCTACAAAAATGCCGATGCCGATGAAATGCTTTTCATCCATAAAGGAAAAGGAAAACTACGCACCATGTTGGGTAATATTCCTTTTGAATATGGAGATTATCTAATTATTCCGCGTGGTATTATTTATCAAATAGAATTTGAGACCGAAGAAAACCGACTATTTTATGTCGAATCTTATTCTCCTTTTTACACTCCAAAACGTTATAAAAACCAATCTGGGCAACATTTAGAACATTCGCCATTTTGCGAGCGCGATTTTATTTTGCCTAACGAATTGGAAACGCATGACGAAAAAGGTGATTTTTTAATTAAAATCAAAAAAGAAGGAATGATTCACGAAGTAGTTTACGCCACACATCCTTTTGATGTTGTAGGTTGGGACGGTTATAACTTTCCATACGGATTCTCGATTCATAATTTCGAACCTATAACTGGGCGTGTTCACCAACCGCCACCAGTACATCAGACTTTTGAAACGGCAACTTTTGTCGTTTGTTCATTCTGCCCGAGACTTTACGATTATCATCCAAAAGCAGTTCCGGCACCATATAATCACAGCAATATAGATTCAGACGAAGTTCTGTATTATGTTGATGGAGATTTTATGAGCCGTAATAATATCGAGCAAGGTCATATCACTTTACACCCAAAAGGAATTCCACATGGTCCAGCACCAGGCGCGATGGAACGCAGTATTGGTCATAAAGAAACCCAAGAATTAGCCGTTATGGTTGATACTTTCCGTCCACTTATGGTTACGGAAGAAGCTATGGGACTTGATGATGGTAAATATTATAAATCTTGGTGTGAATAATTAGTTAATGTGTCAATTTGATAATTAGATAATTCTTTTAATTTGTCAATTAGAAAATGAGGTAATTTAAAAATAGAATGATTTAATTTGTAAATTTAAACTTACAATTAAAACTATCAAATTGACACATTAACTAATTGAAAAAAAATGACCTTTAACGAAAAGTATAAAGACAACGCTCTTTTAATAAAAACGTTCAATTTCGCATTAAAAATTATTGACTATACGAATGAATTGCAAGAATTGAAAAAATTTGTAATCGCAAATCAGTTATTAAAAAGCGGAACATCAATTGGAGCAAATTCGAAAGAATCACAAAATGCAGAAAGCAAAGCCGATTTCATTCATAAATTAAAAATTGCAATCAAAGAAGCTGACGAAACTGAATATTGGTTGTTTTTATGTGACGCTCATAGAGATTATCCAAATTGCAAAAGTCTATTAAATGACTTATCAGAAATTTTAAAAATTTTAAATAAAATAATATCAACGTCTAAGAGGAATTAGAAAATTAGAAAATGTGTCAATTAGAAAATTGTTCAAATTAACGCATTTTAAAAATTATCTCATTTTCTCATTATCAAATTATCTAATTATGAAACAAGTAAAATCAGTAGAATACGGATTAGAGAAAATATTTGAAGGAGCACAGGATTTCCTTCCATTATTAGGAACAGATTATGTAGAATTCTACGTAGGAAATGCAAAACAATCTGCACATTATTATAAAACAGCTTTCGGATACCAGTCATTGGCTTACGCAGGATTAGAAACTGGAGTAAGAGACAAAGCATCTTATGTTTTGAAACAAGACAAAATCAGAATTGTTTTGACGACTCCATTAACACAAGATTCACCAATTCATGCACATCTTCAAAAACATGGAGATGGTGTAAAAGTTGCCGCTCTTTGGGTTGAAGATGCAAGAAGTGCTTACGAAGAAACCATGAAACGTGGCGCACGTTCTTTTATGGAACCAACAGTTGAAAAAGATGAATTTGGAGAAGTTGTTCGTTCTGGAATTTACACTTACGGAGAAACCGTTCACATTTTTGTAGAAAGAAAAAACTACAACGGAGTTTTCTTACCAGGTTACAAAGAATGGAAATCAGATTACAATCCAGCACCAACAGGATTAAAATATATTGATCACATGGTTGGAAATGTAGGCTGGAATGAAATGAATACTTGGGTAAAATTTTACGAAGACGTTATGGGATTCGTGAATTTCCTATCTTTCGATGACAAACAAATCAATACAGAATATTCGGCTTTGATGAGTAAAGTAATGTCAAACGGAAACGGAAGAATTAAATTCCCAATTAATGAACCAGCCGAAGGAAAGAAAAAATCTCAAATTGAAGAGTATTTAGATTTCTACGGCGGACCTGGAATTCAGCATATCGCTATTGCGACAGATGATATTATCAAAACTGTTTCGGACTTAAAATCTCGTGGTGTAGAATTTTTGTCAGCTCCACCTCATACCTATTACCAAGCAATTCCAGAAAGATTGGGAGTACATATGGATATGATGAAAGAAGATTTAAACGAAATTGAAAAATTAGCCATCATGGTCGATGCAGATGAAGATGGATACTTATTACAAATTTTTACGAAGCCAGTTCAAGACCGTCCGACGCTTTTCTTCGAAATCATACAAAGAATGGGTGCAAAAGGATTCGGTGCAGGTAACTTTAAAGCCCTTTTTGAGTCTATTGAAAGAGAGCAAGAATTGAGAGGAACGCTATAAACTGTTAAATTTTATATACAAAACAGCATAATTCTCTAAAAAGCAATGCTTTTTATGCAAATGTTATGTTAAACTTGCCTTTTGCTATTTATTTTTTAAACTTTCTATCTATCTTTGCACTCGCAAATGAGGAAGGGGTGGTTTCCTTCTGAATTGATATAAATTTCATAATTTATAGTTTTTTGGTTAGTTAATAGCATAAAAACTCAGTCATTACTTGACTGAGTTTTTTTGTTTAGGTACATTTGGAATAGAATTTGCATTTAATTATCTTTATGATAGAATGTAAATATTATACTATGAAAAAATTCATCCTCGCCATATTAATTCTCACTACCTTTAGTTTTGACACTTTTAAAGAAGATGCATTCGATGTTGGTGAATACTTTAAGTTCCGAATTCATTACGGAATTATAAACGCAGGATATGCTACTCTAGAAATTAAAGATGCTACTATTAACAACAAAAAAGTCTTTCATGCAGTTGGCAGAGGTTACACAACCGGAATGTCAAAATTATTCTTCAAAGTAGAAGACATTTACGAAAGTTACTTTGATAAAGAAAATGGAAGTCCGTATCGCTATATCCGAAAAATTGATGAAGGCGGTTACACCAAAAATCAAGAAGGTTTTTTTAATCAAGCCGAAAATAGAATTTTAGTAAAAGATTATAAACGTAAAACAGAAAAAACACTTGTAACTACTGATAATGTGCAAGATATTGTTTCTTCATTTTACTACTTGCGAAATCACCCCAATATAGACAAACTTAAATCAGGCGAATCTATTGTAATCGATATGTTTTTTGATGATGAAATCACAAAATTTAAGTTAAAATATGTAGGCCTTCAAGATATTACGACTAAATTTGGGACGGTTTCTACGATGGTCTTCAAACCTTCGGTACAAAAGGGAAGAGTTTTTAAAGAAGAAGAAAGCTTAACACTCTGGATTACAGATGACGACAACAAAGTTCCGATTAGAATAAAAGCCGATCTTGCCGTAGGATCTATCAAAGCAGATCTCGATGAATATAAAGGATTAAAAAATCCATTTAAAGCAAAAAAATAATGAACTCCACAGATAATTCTGAATCAATTTTAAAAGAAATCGATCTTAAATTTCAAGCTATAAATCAAAAAACCGAAACGCAATTAGAAGGACTTCTTTGGTCTAAACCTATTACGTATTGGGATTATATTCAGACTGATGCTTTGTTGAATTTACAAATACAACGCACTACTCTTCCTGACGAAATGGTTTTTATAATGTATCATCAGGTAAATGAATTGATTTTTAAAATGATTCTTTGGGAAATTGATCAGATTGCTGAAACCGAAAATATTCAGGTTGAATTTTTCAGCGAAAGATTATCGAGAATCACTCGTTATTTTGACATGCTTACCAATTCGTTCAGCATTATGGAAAACGGAATGGAAGTAGATCAATATATGAAATTTAGAAATACACTTACTCCTGCAAGTGGTTTTCAGAGTGCACAATATAGAATGATTGAATTTGCATCGACAGATGTTATCAATTTAACAGACCGCAGATACAAAGCAAATTTTGACGAAAACACAGATTTAGAAACTAGTTTTGAGCATTTGTATTGGCAGGCTGCGGGAAAAGATTACCACACAGGAAAAAAATCATACTTACTTCAAGAGTTTGAAAACAAATACAAAGAGCAGTTTTTAAGACAAATGTCTTCTTTTAAAACTAAAAACATCTGGCAGAAATTTACACAGCTTCCAGAAAACGATCAGCAGAATACCGAATTAATCCAAGCAATGCGTCATTACGACCATACTGTCAACATTACTTGGGTAATGCAGCACTTAAATACTGCGATAAAATACATTTTAGAAAGCGGAAAAGGCAACGGAGAAGCGACTGGTGGCAGCGATTGGCAAAAATATATGCATCCAAAATTTCAAAGACGCATCTTTTTTCCTAAATTGTGGACCGAAGAAGAATTGTCCAATTGGGGAAACGAAACTAAAAATTAATTTCCCAGCATAAAATCCACAAGTTTGAAAAAAGTAGTTGTAATTATAATAGTATTGTTTTCGGTATTTTCATGTCAAAAAAAAGAAGAAAAAGTCGAAATCAAAATTACCAAACCAAAAACCAAAAAAGTAGAGTTTGGCTTTAATTATGCTGATTATAATGTTATTCATGACACCATCCAAAAAGGAGATTCTTTTGGATCAATTTTTCAAGGTCAAAATATTGGCGACAAAAAAGTATACGATATTGTTGAGCAGGTAAAAGATTCTTTTAATGTAACATCCATTCGCTACAACAAACCGTACACTTTACTTCGATCAAAAAACAAAACCAACAAACTTCAGGTTTTTATTTATCAGCCCGATGCATTAACGTATTATGTTGTAGATTTTAGAGACAGCATTGCCAAAGCGTACAAAAAAATAAAGCCGGTAACCTTAAAAAGAAAAATAATTGGCGGTGTTTTAAAAAGTTCTCTTTCTGAAACTTTAGGAGACGAAAGTGTAGAAACGGCGCTTGCCAGCAGAATCACAAAAGTTTTCTCGTGGTCCATTGACTTTTTTAAACTTAAAAAAGGAGATCGCTACGGATTAATTTTTACAGAGCGTTTCATTAACGGAAAAACATACGACGGTGTAGAAGATTTAGAAGCTGCTTTTTTTGAATACAAAGGAAAAATCGTTTATGCTTTTCCTTTTGAAAAAGACACTCTTTCTGGAAAAATAGAATATTATGATGACGAAGGAAAAACGTTGAAAAACTTTTTCTTAAAAACTCCAATTAAATTCAGCAAAATCACATCGCATTTTACGATGAATAGATTCCACCCTGTGCAGCACACTTGGAAAGCACACAAAGGAACAGATTATGCTGCACCAACTGGAACTCCAATTTCTACAACGGCTTCTGGTGTTGTGGAAGCAACAGGATATACGGCAGGAAACGGAAATTTTGTAAAAGTAAAACACAACGGCACCTACTCTACTCAATATTTACACATGTCTAAAATTTTGGTTCGCCGTGGACAGCGTGTTACACAAGGTCAAACTATTGGTTTAGTTGGAAGTACTGGATTGGCAACTGGCCCACACGTTTGTTATCGTTTCTGGAAAAATGGCGTTCAGGTAGACGCACTTCGACTTAACTTGCCAACTGGAGAATCTTTGACGGGTAACGACAGAACGCGTTTTATGAAACAAATTGAGCCTTTGAAAAGAGAGCTGGATAGTATTGGGAATTTGTAAATAATTATTTTCAAGAAAAATATCAAAAACTTTTTTGATAATATCAGAACACCGAAAAAATCATAAATCAATGAAAAAGTTAATTCTTTTCATCACCATTTTTTGTTTTCTGTCTTGCAAAAAAGAAGTCCAGCAAACACAACCAATTCCCAAAAAAATACAATCTAAATCTGACATTGGAAAAAAACTTTCTTTTGAGCAGAAATTAAAAATATTAAAAGATAGCACCTCTAAAGATTCAATTTTATCCAACGATATTCAATTCATAAACGATTCCATTCTGAAAGGAAAATTTAAATTGGATATTTCTAAATATGAAATTGAAGCTAAAAAAAATTCATGCTTGCCAACTAGGCTTTCAAAAAAAATATTTGATGAATTTTACAATGAAGGATTTAATAATTTAGGTGATTTAGATGGAGATGGAAAAGATGATTCTGTCTTTGTTTTAACAGCTTTAAATTATTGCGAAGAGGGCGATTCTTATTATTTTACAAACAACAAAATCCCAAGAATTTTAACGGATTCTAATTGCTGCCATCCTTCAAGCATCATTAAAATTGGTGATATTGATGAAGATGGAAAAAGTGAAATTGCCGAATATTATTCCTCTTGTGCAAGCAGATATAAAGCAATTACAATCTACAGTTTAAAAAATGATGGCTGGAAAGAAATAAAATCATTCTCGTTTGTACTAAACGAGAAATATTTTATCGAAAAAGATTTTAAAAGATTATTCCGAAAAACATCAAAAAATCATCTCAAGTATTTTGAAATTTCAGATATAAATATAAAAGGAGAATTAATAGCTTCATGGAAGAGCATAACAATTAAATAATTATTTAGAGAACTTCTTTCTAAATTCTGACGGATTAATTCCTTTATGTTTTCTGAAAACTTTATTAAGATGGCTTTCGTCTGAAAAATTAAGTTCGTCAGCTATTTCATTAATACGCATATCCGTATTTAAAAGTCTGGCTTCGATTAACCTTAATTTATAATTCGAAATATATTCTTGTAAAGTTTCGCCTGTTTGTTTTTTAAAATAACTGCTCAGATAATTGAGTGAAATTCCGAAATGATCACTTATTTTTTTCGACTTTAATTCTTTTGAAATAAAAATATTCTCCTGAATATAATGCAAAATTTCAAGAACCATTTCGCCAGTAGACTCTTTAATATTCTTCGGTAATTTTAAAGCAATATTTCTTGCTACAATTGTAATAATTGCATTTACAATCTGCTCTGTTATCTTCTGATGATAAATCTGCTGATTATGCTGTTCCTTAATTATACTATCTACAAGTATTTCAATTAACGGTTTATCTATTTTATTTTTCAAGATACATCCAGGTCGATGACTTGCATTTTGAAGAATGTACTCCATACGCTGTACCGTTTCCTGCATTGCATTTTGCGAAGTCGATTTAATGAAATATTCATTGAATCGAAGAAAAAAGAATTTTGTTGGATTTATAATTTCAAACGAATGCAAATCTTGCGGCGTAATTAAAAACAGATTCCCTTTTTGATACGGAAATTTATTGCTGTTGATAATCTGAATTCCGGTTCCGTCAACAATATAAATCAATTCAAAGAAATTAATCTTTCGAGTATGTTTCGGAAAACTTTCCAATTCTTTAAAATCAACTTCAAAAGGAATATATAAGTTTTGATTTGTCATACTACAAAAATACAGTTTTAACACAAATCCGTACAATTTTAAATACTGTTGTGCCTTCTAATTTTGTGGGAGTTAATAATTTAAAAAACTACAAAATGAAAATACTTTTAATTGGAGCAAGCGGTGCAATTGGCAAAATAGTAATGCCGGAATTTACTAAAAATCATGAAATTATTACAGCTGGAAGAAATTCTGGCGATTTTAGAGTTGACATTTCAAATACAGATTCAATTCGAAAATTATTCGAAGAAGTCAAAAATATTGATGCATGCGTATGCGCCGCGGGAGATTGTTATACGGGAGATTTACTTTCGCTTGACGAAGAAAAATTAAACATTGGCATTAAAAACAAATTACTTGGACAAATTAATCTTGTTTTGATAGGGCAGAATTATCTGAACGAAAACGGATCATTTACATTGACTTCTGGGAAAATGGCAGACAAACCAGTAAAAAACAATAGCAGTAAAGCGATCGTGAATGGCGGCATTCACAGTTTTGTACTTGCTGCTGCTCTTGAACTTGAAAAGGGAATTAGAATAAATGCCGTAAGCCCAGGAAAAGTCTCAGACATTCCAACTGCCGATCTTATAAGTGGTTATTTAAAAAGTATTGAAGGTACTTCAAATGGAGAAATCATTAGAATAAACTATTAAACTCATAACATGAAAAAGACTTTAACTTTCTTAGTTGTACTAATAATGATACAAACTGCTGTTGCGCAAAAGATGAAACAAACTGCACTTTTAGGTTCGTGGAAATTAATTTCTGTTGAAAACATAAATGCCGACGGTACTAAAACATTCCCATACGGAACGGATCCGAAAGGTATTTTGTTTTTTGATGGGAATGAAAATTATGCCATTCAGATTTATAAAAAAGAAAGAACTAAAATAATTTCTGGCGATAAAAACAATTGTACACCAGAAGAAAATGCTTCAATTGTACAAGGAAGCAATTCTCATTTTGGCCAATATGAGATTGACGAAACTACTAAAACAATTACATTCAAAATCAAAACTGCTTCATTTCCGAATTGGGAAAACACGGAGCAAAAAAGATCGTATACTTATAATAATGACGAATTAAAGTATGTTGTTGCTAATACAACGCAAGGCGGGAAATCTGTAACAGCTGTCGTTATCTGGAAAAAGTTGTAAAACAAAGCATAAACTTCTGGCATTATTTACAAAAAACGTTTTCGCAACTAATTGTTATATAATTGTGAAGCGGCAGACTATTAAAACTAATTTCAGTATTTTTGCTTTTTATAACCACTTTCTCAATTAAACAACAAAATGGCTTTAAACACAACAAACCCAACTGGGACTGAAGCGTGGAAAAATCTGCAAAACCACTACAACGCAATTCACGAAACTACGATACAGGAATTATTTCAACAAGATAATGCTCGTGTTGAAAAATTCAATTTACAATGGAATGACTTTTTAGTAGATTACTCTAAAAACAACATCAGTCAGGAAACTATTTCGCTTTTATTAGAATTAGCAAATACTATTGGATTAAAAGACGCTATCTCTCAATATTTTGGTGGAGACATCATTAACCAAACAGAAAACAGAGCCGTTTTACACACAGCTTTGCGTGCTCCAGAATCTGCTGTTATAAAAGTAGACGGCGAAAACGTAATTCCAGAAGTTTACGAGGTAAAAAATAAAATTAAAAACTTCACTCACGAAGTAATCTCTGGACAAAGAAAGGGTTTTACAGGAAAAACTTTTACTGATATTGTAAATATTGGTATTGGAGGTTCTGACCTTGGGCCGGTTATGGCTGTTGAAGCATTACAATTTTACAAAAATCATTTAAACACGCATTTTGTTTCGAATGTTGATGGTGATCACGTAAACGAAATAATTAAAAAATTAGATCCAGAAACAACACTTTTTGTAATTGTTTCTAAAACTTTTACAACTCAAGAAACATTAACCAATTCTGAAACAATTAAAGAATGGTTTTTGAAATCGGCAAAACAAGAAGATATTGCAAAACACTTCGTTGCTGTTTCTACAAATATTAAAAATGTAACAGAATTTGGAATTAATCCTGACAATGTTTTCCCGATGTGGGATTGGGTTGGAGGAAGATTCTCTTTGTGGAGCGCGGTTGGTTTGAGTATTGCGTTGGCAGTTGGTTTTGATAATTACAATGATTTATTGAAAGGTGCCAATGAAATGGACGAACATTTTAAATCGACAGAATTTGACGAAAATATTCCGGTAATTCTAGCTTTACTAAGTGTTTGGTATAATAATTTCTTTGGAGCCGAAAGTGAAGCCTTGATTCCGTACACTCAATATTTACACAAATTAGCACCTTACTTGCAGCAAGCATTTATGGAAAGCAACGGAAAAAGCGTTGGTCGTGACGGAAAACCAGTTAACTACCAAACCGGAACTATTATTTGGGGTGAACCAGGAACAAACTCACAACATGCCTTTTTTCAATTGATTCACCAAGGAACAAAATTAATCCCAACTGATTTTATCGGATTTGTAAAACCTTTATATGGAAATGAAGATCACCATGATAAATTGATGTCTAACTTTTTTGCACAGACTGAGGCTTTGATGAATGGAAAAACTGCCGCACAAGTTCAAGGAGAATTTGAGAAGCAGGGACTTGCTGCAGAAAAAGCATCTTATTTATCACCTTTTAAAGTTTTCACAGGAAACAAACCAACGAATACAATTCTAATTCAGAAATTGACTCCGAGAAGTTTAGGTTCACTAATTGCATTGTACGAACATAAAATCTTTGTTCAAGGAGTTATCTGGAACATTTTTAGTTTTGACCAATGGGGAGTAGAATTAGGAAAACAATTGGCTAATTCTATTTTAGAAGAAATTAACACTAAAGTAGTAAAAAATCATGATAGTTCTACTTCATTTTTACTAAATCACTTTTTGAAGAACAAATAAGAACTTGTAAAAAGCATTTACAACCAATTGAAACCCCTTAATTCAACAAAAATTAAGGGGTTTTTTCGTATAAAAAAATACCTGAGAAGTCAAAAACGACATGTATTTGCACGTTTTACACTACAATACTGTTCAATTTATTATCATTTTAACAAAAACAAAGTCCCTAAATTTAAGAAAACGCGATTTTGTTTAATGAAAAAAGAAAAAATCATTTTAATGCGCAACCATTTAGACAAAACCAATTTTTCTTAACATTACGATAACATTATCCGATTAATTTGTTATAATTTTGCCAAAAACAAATAACAAAAATAAGAAATGAAGAAAATGAAAAATTGGTTACTTACTGGACTATTATTCATGATAGTTTCAACCGTATTTTCTCAAGGTAAAGTTACTGGTACTATTACCGACGGAACAAATTCATTGCCAGGAGCAAATGTTTCGATCAAAGGATCGTCTGCTGCAGCTACTACAGATTTTGATGGAAAATTCACATTAGAATCTCAAAGTGGTACTGGAGAATTAGTTATCACGTATTTAGGCTACAACACACAAACTGTAAAATTCTCAGTTTCAGGCGGAGCTACAACTGATTTAGGAATGATCCTTTTAGAATCAAATTCTAATCAATTAGAAGAAATTGTTGTTAAGAGTGGTGTTATTGACATCGCCAAAGACAGAAAAACTCCTGTAGCTGTTTCTACAATTAAAGCCGCTGAAATTAGAGAAAAATTAGGTTCTCAAGAATTTCCTGAGATCTTAAAAAGTACACCTTCAGTTTATGCTTCTAAAGCAGGTGGTGGATTTGGAGATTCAAGAATCGCGATTCGTGGATTTGACCAAAAAAATATTGCGGTTATGATCAACGGAGTACCTGTTAACGATATGGAAAATAGTTCTGTATACTGGAGTAACTGGGCAGGTTTATCTGATGTAACTTCTGCAATGCAGGTACAAAGAGGATTAGGAGCTTCTAAATTAGCTATTTCTTCTGTAGGAGGTACGATAAACGTTGTTACAAAAACGTCTGACATGAAAGAAGGCGGATCAGTTTCATCTAGTTTTGGTAACGACAGCTATCTTAAAACTCAAGCTTCTTACAATACTGGAGTTATGAAAAATGGTCTTTCTGCATCTGTTTTATTCAGTAGAACTGCTGGAGACGGATATGTTGACGGAACTAAATTTGAAGGATACAACTACTTTATGGCTTTTGGTTATAAAATAAATGACAAACACAATATTCAGTTTACTTTCACAGGAGCACCTCAATGGCACAACCAAAGATCTACTTCTCCTTATTTAACTGACTTCTTAAAATTTGGAAGCAACGGTTCTACACCAAACATCAAATACAACTCTGACTGGGGATTAAGAAATGGTGAAGAAGCGAGTTTAAAGACAAATTATTACCACAAACCAGTTATGTCTTTTAACTATGATTACGATATCAACGAAACTACAAAATTCTCAGCTGTTGTTTACGGTTCTTGGGGACGTGGTGGAGGAACTAGTTCTAATGGAGGTATCAAAGGTCAAAATCCTTATACTGTACCAACAGCTACAAGAGCTAATGATTTAAGAACTGCTGACGGATTAATTAATTTTGATTTAATTCAAGCATGGAACTCAGGACAAGCTACTGCTATAGGAACTAGAACTCCAAACGCAAGTGGTGCTTACCAAAACAGTACTGCTACTGGTAGTGCAACAGCTTTAGGAACAGGTATTACGCAATATGCTTCTGTAAACTCTCATAACTGGTATGGAACTGTACTTGATCTTAACAAAAAATTATCTGATAATTTTGAATTGAATTTTGGTATTGAAGGAAGAACATACAATGCTGTACATTACCAAAACCTTACTGATTTATTTGGTGCTACTAATTACCTTGATGTAACAAATAAAAGTGGTGATGGAGTTACTCCAATTCAAACAGTTTTATCAACTACTTATGCAGCAAAACCAAGTGGAAATCCATTTGTGAGCACAGATTACCAAGAAAGATTAGGTTATTCTTACGATAGTAAAGTTAACTATTATGGTGCTTTCACTCAATTAGAATATACTGTAGGTGACCTATCTGCATTTCTTCAAGGAGCTGTTTCTCAACAAGGATACAAAAGACAAGATCACTTTAACTATGCTACAACTAATCCTTTATCTAATACAGACTTCAAATACCTTACAGGTGGAGACGTAAAAGCTGGATTAAACTATAACATTAACGAACATCATAATGTTTTTGTAAATGGAGGGTTCTACTCTAAACAACCTTTCTTTACAGCTGTATACACTAACAACCTTTCTGTTGTTAATGACAATGTAACAAATGAAAAAGTAAAAGCAATTGAATTAGGTTATGGTTTCCGTTCAGGAATTTTTAATGCAAATTTAAATGCTTATTATACAACTTGGGATGACAGATTTACAACTGGAACTGAAGCTAATCAAGCAGAAAATCCAGGAGGTTTCTATACTTTCTCTGGTGTTAACGAAATGCATAAAGGTCTTGAGTTAGATGTTACTGCTAAAGTATTGACTAAATTGAAACTAAACGGAATGATCTCTGTTGGTGATTGGAAATATAACGGAAATGCTACAAGTAACCGTTTTGATGCTTCTAACAATCCATTTCCTGGAGGAACTGCTCAAACTTTATACTTAGATGGAGTAAAAGTTGGAAACAATGCTCAAACTACTATGGCACTTGGAGCTGCTTACGAAATCTTAAACGGTCTTAATGTTGATGCAAACCTTAACTATTCTGAAAAGTTATTTGGAAACATTTCTCCTACAAGTTTTGCTAGCGCAACTAACAAAGGAGCTATGGAATTACCTGGTTTTGCTACTACAGATGCTGGTGTATCATACAAATGGAATCTTGGTCAAAAATTAGGAGCTTTAAACTTCAGATTAAATGTAAACAACGTTTTTGATAAAATCTTTATGAACGAATCGTTTACAAATATTTTTGCTGATGATATTAAAACTGCTGCAACAGGAACAACTCCTGCTGTAACTTATGCACAAGCTGGAGCTCTATATAATGGAGTTGCAACTGCAAACAGAGTTTACTTCGGATACGGAAGAACTTGGAACTTTAGTTTACGTTACGATTTCTAATATTTAGAATCTAAATAAATACCAAAAACGGCGTTGACTTTTAGTCTAATGCCGTTTTTTTTATGCCTTTTTTGTTATATTTGTTTTAATAAAAATTATAATTTATGTACAATTTTCTACAAAAATTCCACTCTGGCTGGGCCTATTTAGCATTATTACTTTTATTAATTGCAGTTGTAAATTCTATCATCGGATTAACGTCAAGAAAAGAATTTACTGCTAAAGATCGTAAAATCGCGTTATTCGGTCTAATTGGAGCACACATTCAATTATTGATTGGCTTAATTCTGTATTTTGTATCTCCGTTAGGAAAAGCTGCTTTTGGAGAAATGTCTAATGCAGAACTTAGACTAACTTCGTTAGAGCACCCGCTAATTAACATCATCGCCATCGCTTTAATCACAATTGGATGGTCTAAACATAAAAAACTAATCAACAGCGAAGCAAAATTTAAAACATTTGCTATTTTCTACGGTTTAGGTTTATTACTTATACTTAGTAGAATTCCGTGGAACCTTTGGTTCTAAGAAAATCAATTAAAGTCCTAAAATTTGTAGGACTTTTTTTATTTCGGCATATTATTTGTACAAACTCCCCAAGTCTGAAAAAAATAACCTATGAGAATTAAAAAAAACATCATCCTTGCTACAATTGCAATAACTTTTTTAAGTTGCTTTACCTACGTTATAAGCCAAACTAAACCAACTACAGAACCAAAAATTGTTCAAGATACTGTAAAAAATGGCAGACCAAACATAATAGCAATTCCAACCGATTCTGTATTTACAGACAAAGGTTTAAAGCTTAGACCATACAAAAAAAATGCTCATGCTTCTTACTACGCTGACCGTTTTAATGGAAAGAAAACAGCAAACGGAAGCAGATTCAACAACAGTAAATATACTGCTGCACACAAAAAACTTCCTTTTGGAACAAGAGTGAAAGTTACCAATGAAGCCAATGGCAAATTTGTAATTGTAAAAATCACCGATCGTGGTCCATTTGTAAAAACTCGCGAAATAGATTTATCTAAAAGAGCTTTTATGGAAATCACCAAAAATAAAGGTGCAGGTGCTATGAACGTTACAATTGAAACTATAGTAGAATAAAAAATCCCGCTGATGCGGGATTTTCTTTTTAAACAAACTTTCTAATGCTCATTATAATTCCGGTATGGATACCTTCGTGATAATTATTAAAACTCAAGGCATCTTCTGCATTATGAAGCACAAAACCCATACTCGTTGTATATTCATTATATTCGTTAAACAAACCGTTCTTATAATCTAATTCTGCTTGTTCAAAGGTTTTAAGCAGTAAAGTTCTAACCTCATCTACTTCTTCCTGTAAAACATCACCTTCTGGCTTTGTTCCTTTTTTATATTTTGCAATAAAATCTTCAGAAACCATAGTTGGCAAACCTGATAATTTATACACCAAAACCTGCTGCGTAGACACGCAATGCGCAATATTCCAAATCAAATTATTATTAAATCCGTTAGGGATTTCATTTAATTGTTCTAACGAATGACTATCTAAAACTTTCAAAAGAATACTTCTTACGGTTTTGTGCACTTCAAAAACTGAGTTCATAATTTTATTTTTTTTATAAAATTAGACATTTTTAAGTTTGAAATGGATTTTCTTTGTAGTCAATTAAATTAGCAATCATGAACAAAATATATTACTTAGCTTCTTGCGACACTTGCAGAAAAATCATTAAGAATTTACCAAAAGACAATAATTTGGTTTTCCACGATATCAAACAAAATCCGATAACGGAAGCTGAATTAGAAGAAATGTATCAGCTTGCTGGAAGTTATGAAGCGTTATTCAGTAAGAAAGCGCAATTGTACAAATCGATGGATTTGAAAAACAAATCTTTGACTGAAGCTGATTATAAAAAATATATACTAGAGCATTATACTTTTATCAGCCGTCCGGTTTTTATTATTGATGGTAAAATTTTTATTGGCAATACACAGCCAAATATTCTTGCGATGATGAAGGCTTTAGGGCAATAGTTTACATAAATTTCTAAAGGACTCGGATTTGCGTTAGGGATAGCAGTGGAAATCCTTTTTTTGAGCTTTTTCTGCTCAAAAAAAGATTGAAACGGATAGCCCGACCGAAGGGAACGCCCTAACTCTTTTTGAAAACTTTGGCTCTAAAAAACTAGAAACTCGCACTGTGAAGTTTTTTAGTATCTTTGCGCCTTTATACTCAATTATATGATACAATCTATGACAGGGTTTGGCAAAGCTTCTTTGCAATTGCCTACAAAAAAAATTACCGTAGAAGTAAAATCTTTAAACAGTAAAGGTTTGGATTTGAACGTAAGAATGCCGTCGCTTTACCGCGAAATGGAATTAGGTTTACGAACTCAGATTTCGACTAAACTGGAAAGAGGTAAAATTGATTTCGGAATTTACATTGAAAGTACTTCTGAACAGACTTCGACGAAAGTAAATGTTCCTGTTGTAAAAAACTACATTGCACAGCTTAAAGAAGTTTATCCTGATGCTGACGTAACTGAATTGATGAAAATGGCCGTAAGAATGCCGGATACATTAAAAACAGAGCGTGAGGAAATCGATGAAAATGACTGGGAGCAAATTCAGGTTATCATTGAAGAGGCTTTACAAAATATCTTAACTTTTAGAAAAGACGAAGGCGAATCTCTTGAAAAAGAGTTTAACCTAAGAATTGGAAATATCCGTCAATACATGAATGATGCTTTGGCTCTTGATCCAGAACGCGTTCAGGCGATAAAAGATCGTTTGCAAACTGCTATTGCTGAATTGCAGGTTAATGTAGACGAAAACCGTTTTGAGCAGGAATTGATTTATTATTTAGAGAAACTTGATATTACGGAAGAGAAAGTTCGTTTGACAAATCATTTAGACTATTTTTTAGAGACTATAAAAGGAACTGAAGCTAATGGTAGAAAATTAGGGTTTATTACTCAAGAAATGGGTCGTGAAATAAACACTATGGGTTCTAAGTCGAATCATGCACAGATGCAAAAATTGGTCGTGATGATGAAAGATGAATTGGAGAAGATTAAAGAACAGGTTTTGAATGTTTTGTAATTGCAATACGCTTTAAGCTGTAAGCTCTAGGCAAAAAAATAATATATATTCTACGAAAAGCTTAAAGCATATTGCCTTAAGCTTTTTGCAAAAAAACACAACTACAAAAGAGCCTAAAGCTTAGTGCTTAAAGCTTAAATTAAAGCATACAATAATGAACAAAGGAAAATTAATTGTTTTCTCGGCACCTTCGGGATCAGGAAAAACAACTATAGTAAGACACTTACTTGGGCAAGAGGATTTAAATTTAGAATTTTCGATCTCGGCAGCTTCGCGTGATCCTCGTGGAGAAGAAGTACACGGAAAAGATTATTATTTTATTGATATTGAGCAATTCAAAAAACACATTAAAGCAGAAGATTTCTTGGAATGGGAAGAAGTGTATCGTGATAATTTTTACGGAACGCTGAAATCTGAAATCGAACGTATCTGGGCTTTAGGAAAAAATGTGATTTTTGACATTGATGTTGCGGGCGGCTTGCGTATTAAACATAAATTCCCAGAGCAGACTTTAGCCGTTTTTGTAAAACCTCCAAGCGTTGATGAATTAAAACGCAGATTAAAAGAGCGCTCTACCGAAAGTGACGATAAAATAAACATGCGTATTGCAAAAGCTTCTGTAGAATTGGCTACTGCTCCGCAATTTGACGTGATTATTAAAAACTATGATTTACCAGTGGCTTTGGAAGAAGCACATCAATTGGTTAAGGACTTTATTTCGAAATAGTCATTAGTAAATAGTAATTAGTAATTAGCGAAAATGAGCGAAATAAAATCGTACAAAGATTTATTGATTTGGCAAAAAGGAATTAAAATTGTTGCTTTAGTTTACCAGTTGGTAAAAACATTTCCTCAAGAAGAATTATACGCTCTAACAAGTCAGTTAAAAAGAGCTTCTGTTTCAATCCCATCAAATATTGCCGAAGGCTATGGCAGAAATACTAGTAAATCATTTAGTCATTTTTTAGATATTTCTAGAGGTTCTTTATTTGAAATTGAAACACAATTACTAATTGCTCATGAACTTGGTTTTATAAAGAATGAAGATCTATATAAAGAAATTTTAAGTCAAATTGAAGAAGAAGCTAAAATGATTAATTCTTTTTCCAAGAAGTTAAAGAACTAATTACTTTTCACTAATAACTAGTCACTAAAACTATGAAAATAGGTCTTTATTTCGGTACTTATAACCCAATTCATGTTGGACATTTGATAATTGCCAATCACATGGCAGAATTTGCTGATTTAGATCAGATTTGGATGGTGGTTACGCCTCATAATCCGCTAAAGAAAAAGTCAACTTTACTTGACGATCAACAACGTCTTCAAATGGTTTATTTGGCTACAGAAGATTTTCCGAAAATAAAACCTTCTGATATTGAGTTTAAGCTTTCTCAGCCCAATTATACCGTAAATACTTTGATTCATTTACATGAAAAGTATCCCGATAATGAATTTTCGCTGATTATGGGTGAAGACAATTTGAAGACGCTTCACAAATGGAAAAACTATGAAGTACTGTTAGATAATTATGACATCTATGTTTATCCTCGATTGGAAACCAAAGTTGTAAATAATGAAGCAATTACAGAAGAAGAAAACTTCGATTTAAAATCTCATCCAAGAGTACATATTATTGATGCTCCGATTGTAGAAATCTCTTCTACTTTTATTAGAAACAAAATTAAAGAAGGAAAAAACATTCAGCCTCTTTTACCACCAAAGGTTTGGGAATATATTGATCATAATAATTTTTATAAGAAGTAAATGTCATTTTCTGCTTCTATTTTTATTCCCGAAAAGCCTAAACGTTTTAACTTAACTCGATCAGAAAAACTATCTTGGTATTCCCTATTTGTAATAATTGCTTATCCATTACTAATGATTCTTATTGAAAAGAATTTAAGTTACAAATTACCACAATATATCTACTATCCAGCTGTCTTGGCTTTTATTTGTTATTTCCTAAGTTCATTTCTCAGATTAACTGAATTTGAAAATCTAAATGGTTATTATGAAGGAAAAATTTCATTGGATGAAGACTTCTTGACTATTAATGATCTACAATACAAATACGCTGATTTAGAAAATTTAGTAATCTATGGAAATTCTTTTTATGGAGAAAGAACCACAAATGGGCGATATGGTCCAGCGTATACTAATGGTATAGCAAATTTAATTTCCTTTACTTGCAAAGAAGCTAAAATTGAACTTAATTTTCAATTAAACTCAGAAAGCCATATAGACAAGTTACAAGCAGCGCTGCTTCATATCATTATAACTGAAAAAATCCCTTATCAAAGAAACTATCTCAATTTAATTAACAAAGAACATCGTTCGTTTATGCTTTTTGAATTATTTATTGCAAAATTAATTAAAGAAAAAAGAATTGAATGTACTGAAGGCCTTCTTTTAATTGGGTACGATTCAGATAAAGAAGCAAAAGAAATGAGAGCAAAATATTGCTGCTAATCAAATAAAAAAAACCTAAATGCAAATTACATTTAGGTTTTTCTGTTTTATGCTGTTATCAGCTCTTTTTTGACGTTATTTCTAATTTCGGTTAGAGAATGATCTATTAGCAGTTTTCCGTCTCTAAAAACTTCTTTAAGTTCTCCTTTTTGTTCCTCTTCCCAGGAAACATTATCGGTAAGATGATAAACTCCGTCTACTAAATCAATTTTCATTAATCCTTTAGCAGATTTTTTAGTTCCGTCGTCTGTAATTGGATCTTTAAAAATTGCTCTTCCTTCTCCGTTTACTTCACCGTAAGTTGCTTTCATTGCAAATCCAAATGTATCTCTGGTATTGTATTGATACGTAAAAGAACCAATTCCTAAAACAACATTTGTAGAAGCAAATCCTTTGGCTTTTAATCTTTCGCAGATCTGAGTTGCTCTAGGAACAGTAATACTATCTCCGTAAATAGCACCAATCTGTGGTACTAATTCTTTAAATCCTTTTGCATTAGTTGTTCCTCCAAAAACATCCCAAAGTAATTCGATAACACCTTTCTTTTCTTGTTCTGTTTTACCATTCGGATTTCCGCAGATAATATCTACTGGATCACCGCTGTCAGGACGAATTACTACTTTACCTTCTCTTGAAACAATTTCTTCTTTTAAGCGAGGTAGATAATCCGTTAATACTTTCCATAAATCCCAAGTATCAGAAACGATAGAAACAATTCCTTTTGGATAAACTTCAGTAATCAATCTTTTAAAAGTTTCATACTCGCCTTCTGTAGTCCCCATACACATTACAGAATGTTCTGTAGCTGCAACTGATCCTGCAATTAATTCTGTATCTGAATTGGCATTGTAATATTCTTCCATAAAATCAATCACAGGAATTGTATCAGAACCTGTAAAACTCAATAAATGTCCTGCAGAAGAAATTAATGAAGCTTCGATACCGCCCATTCCTCTCATAGAGAAATCGTGCGCCTGCCAGTCTACAAACTCTGGAACTGATGATGTTTCCTGCGCATATTTATCTAACACTTTTCTATATTCTTTCGCAATTGTAGCAGAATTACATGGTAACCAAACTACCGCAGAAAGTAAGGTTTCGAAGTAGTTTGTCAGCCAGAAAAATTCTGGAAGTGTATTGTACATCGTAAACATTGGCACTTTTATTGGCACACTTGTTCCTTCTGGCAAGGCTTTAAAAACCATCGGAATATATCCTAAATCATGCAAATCTTCAATATGTTTGGTTCCAACTAGGTTTTCACCTAAATAATTATTGATTCTTCTAGCGTATTTTTTTACCACTTCTTCTTTTGGCTGTTTGAAAAAATAGTGTTCAAAATCTTGAATAATATATTTTTTAATGAAATACTGTAATCCGAAAAATACAACTTCTTCAACGCCTTCAATTCTTGATTTTCTTGGTGTCCAGTTAGAATAAACTAAGGTTGTTCCTGTTGGATATTGTCTTCTGTGGTCTACTTTGTAACCATCTGTTAGTAATAGTGGGTTCATGGGGATCTTATTTTTAATAGGTTTCTATTTGGATTATAATTTTCTATTTTTTAATTCTTAAATTCAATATATTTTGCAGGCACTTCATCTGTAAGCCAAACACCATTATCAGAAAGATAAAACTTAAATCCTTCTTGATACATACTTTTAGCATCTACAATTAAAATAATCGGTTTACCTCTTCTGCTTCCTACTTTAATCGCCGTTTCTTTGTCTTTACTAAGATGCACGTGCTGACGGCTGATTTTCTGCAGTCCTTTTTCTTTAATACTTTCTATACTTGTCGCAACAGTTCCGTGATACAAATAATCTAATGGCTCTACGGCATCAAGATTTAATTCTACTTCAATAGAATGTCCTTGGCTGGCACGTATTTTAGTCTGGTCTTCATTGAATGCAAAACGTTTTTTATCATTGGTTTCAACTACAATTTTCAATAAATCAAAATCTAAAGGCACGTTGTGTTTATTACTTTGAATAATTAATTCGTCGACATCTGCCCAGCCGTTTTCATCTAATTTTAAGTGAATGGTTTCTGGCGAATGTCTGAGAACAAAACTCAGAAACTTGCTTGTTCCTTTTATAATTTTTTCGTCCATTTTTTTGTTCTTTTATTATTACGAATAATCTTTTTATTGAAACTTAGCCGCCAATTTATGATCTAAACCAATCAAAAAATCTTTACCATAAGTACCATTTTCAAGATCATCATATAAAAATTGAGGTAATATTTTTTCACAGCTTTCTTTCTGACTTAAAATTGCCATACACAAAGCAGCAACGGTGTCTGTATCTCCGCCGTAATCAATTCCTATTTTCAGACAGTCCTGCATTGAATTTGCTTCCGATACAATCTTAATAACCGCTTGAGTTGTAAAATAGCCGTGCATGTCTATTGGTGACGTTACTTTGTAAATCTCTTTTTCTTTTAGCGTTTCGTTTATAAATTCTATTAATGAAGTTTGATCTCCTAATTTGTATTTATAGAAATGAACTGCCAAAGCTATTCTTTTGGCACAACTAATACCTTCTGCTGTATTGTGAGATGTTTTGGCTTGAATCTCGCAAAACTCCAGCAATTGGTTTACGTCTTTAATAAGTCCGATAGAATAGGCACGCATCGCAGATCCGTTACCGTTACTGCCGTTGTTAATGTTTTTTAAGAAAGCTGCTCCGTTAGTACTGGCGTCTAATGCATTATAAACTCGATCTGAATATCCTCTTCTTTTATCTCTGTGAAAAACTTCTACAAACTTATCGGCTACTTTTATTTCGTTCCAATTTTCCTCTTCTAACAATAATTCGGTAATAGCAATTGCCATTTGTGTATCATCAGTATATCTTTTGTAGATTTCTGTATACATACCATGTTTGTGATATTTTGTTAAATCATTGTTTTTTATAATATAATCTAACTCTTGAAATTCAAAACCTGCGCCGTATGCATCGCCTATTGCTGCTTCTAATATCATAATCTTTATTAATTTAATTATTTCAAATAAATTATTACTCTTTTAATTTTGCAGAAAGTCTCTCGCACAAATCATCAATATCATTTTTTCTTGCTAAAACATTGATCCATTTTTCTGGAATGTTTTCAATTCCGTAATAAATACCAGCCAAACCGCCTGCAATTGCTCCTGTTGTATCAGTATCTCCGCCTAAATTCACTGCTTTTAAAACTGTTTCTTCGTAAGAATCTGAATTTAAAAAACACCATAAACTAGCTTCTAAACTATGAAGAACATAACCTGAAGAAAAAATTTCATTTTCAGGATATTCAGCTATATTGTTTTTTAAAATCCTATCGAATAACTGAATTTCAACAGGATTAAACTTTTTATCTTTTAAGAAATGAGAAAGCTTCTTTTGCATTTCTTTATAAGAAGCTACTTTATCTTTTCCTTTTAAAATTTCCAAAGCATAAACCATATAAATAAAACAGGCAAATCCAGATCTGAAATGTGCATGCGTTATTGACGACACTTCTTTCACTTTCTGATAAATAACTTCAATATCATTTTCTTTTTGAAGATAAAACACCAAGGGCAAAATCCTCATCAGAGAACCATTTCCGTTATCTTCTTCGAAGAAATTACCAGAATGTTTTGCAGATTCTCCTTGTACCACTCTTGCCAAAGAATATCTAGTTGAGCCACCAATATCAAACACTTTATGATGTGCTCCCCAATATCCTTCCTGCATCCATTTAACAAAAACAAGAGCCATTTCTTCTATGTCATAACCATTATTTAAACTTTCGGCCGTACAAAAGGTTAGCGAACTATCATCACTCCAAGTTCCAGGAGGCTGATTCCAACACATAAAACCCATCATATCTTGAACCGGATTTTCCCTTAGAGCGTCTCTTTTTTTAAATTCTACCGGAACTCCTAAAGCATCACCAACAGCAACTCCAAACAAACCTGATTTAATTTCCTTGTTCATGACAATTATTTCAATTCATCCCTAACTTCCATCAAGGCAAAACCTAAAAGGTTTAACCCTCTCCATTTCTCAGGATTATTAACATCTTTATGATCTGTCGCCATTCCAATTCCCCAAATTGGGTCAACGGGGCTAGCTTCTACCAAAATTCTTTCTTTGGTATTGATTAGAAAATCTTTTAATTCTTTGTTCTGATTGAATTTATGAAAGTTTCCTTCTCGAACAATTTCATATCTATTTTCTAACCAAACGGTATCTACATAATTTTTAACTTCTCTTCCTAGTTTTTTGGCTTCGGCTGGAGAATTGGCTTTGATTATTTTTTCTAAAGTTTCGTTGTCATTAAACAACTCGGCTTTCTTCGCCATCATCCAATGTTCGGCCGTTTTGTAGCTTACATTTTCAACCTCAAAAGAACTTAACCACCACTGACTGAAACAGGTTTTAGAAATACTTCCGTCTTTATTGGGCTGATGTCCCCAGAAAAACAAGTATTTATTTTCCTGTTTTTCTGTTATCAATTTATCTATATTATATTTCATTTGAATTGATTTTACTTTTTAATGCCGTGATTAAATCTTCCAATGTTTTAAAAGCTGGAATTTCTTTTCGTTTACAGACAATGTCAATGTTTCCTTTTCGCCAAAAACCTTCTTCACAGCAAACCAATATTTTTTTAGAATCGGCAAATAATCCAAGTTCTAACATTGAAATTGGTGATTTAGAATTTTTATCTAAAAACATGATTATAAAATCCGATTTTTCTAGAGCGTCCAATTCCCAATTTACCTGACCATTAAACTGTTCGTTTTCTATGGTTTGTGTCCAGCTGGAATCCCAGTCTTTTCGTCTTGGATTTAGGATTATTATTTCTTTTGCTGTCTTAAAATCTTGAAAATCATCAATGACTTTTTGCTGCCAGTCTATCGAATTCCCCATATCAATTGTTCCTGCCAGAAATATTTTTATTCCCTGCGTTTCAATTGCATTTGTTGGGTAAATTACTTTCATATCAATTAATTTAAATTCACATCTTCTACTTACTCATCCAAATTGATTCCGTATTTATTCTCTAAATGCGTCTTCAAAATACTTAAAATTTGATTTCTTTTCAGAATTGTCAAATACTGCAAAAACTATTTTTTTAAAAGCACCTGCATATTTTTCTGCAATAATTTCTTTAAATAACTGTGCTACATCTTTGGGTTCATTTCTAAAAACGCCGCATCCCCAAGCTCCCAAAATTATGGTATTGCTTTTTTGCTTTAAGGCAATTGCCAATACTTTATCCATTCTTTCTTTTAAACTCTTTTCTATTGCAGTAATTTCTTCTTTCCTATTATGCTGCATCATCGCGCCTTTGTTTGGTGCTGTTGCTGTAATTACATCTGCATCTAATGGTTTTTCAAAATAATTTCCACTATCATCATTCCAAAACAAAACATTTGGGCTGTAAATCATGTAATCTGAATATAAAAACGAAGATTGATTTTTATTAAAATTATACATCGCTTTTTCTTTGATCTGCGTTTCATAAAGGCTTGAAGATCTTGCTAAACTTTCTTCCTGAGCCGAAGCACCTCCTAAAAATCCACCTCCTGGATTTTTCGCAGAAGCGAAATTCAGTACGCAGATTTTGCCCTTTTTCTCTTCAGTAATTGCTTCAATTGTAGAACAATTTTTAGTAACAATTTCTGTTTCAAACTTATTTTCAATTGGAGTTTTCAAGATTGCATCCCAATCTTTTGGTGCAATTGTAAACGTATTTTCTATGGATTCTTTGAGTTCTTTTTCTACAGAAATCTTTTTTCCTTTGTATTCATAAAAACCATTCTTTATGATTTCTAAGGTTTTATTTGCTATTTCTACTCTGTAATTTTTATTCATAATTCTAATTTTACAACCTCAACTCTTTCATCATCAAAATTTTTGAAAGAATTGGTTGTATATATTTTTTCGAAGCAGTCTAAAACTTCAAAACCTTTATTAAAAATTCCGTGGCTTACAGCTAAGTATAATTTTCCGGCATTTTTGTTTTTTAATTCTTCGGCAAGACCTACAAATGTTCCGCCGCCGTCGCAGATATCATCAACAATTAAACAGTCGGTTCCTTGTAAATCGTCGTTGTAAACTTTAAAACCAGACAATTTTCCAGTTTTTACATCACGGCTTTTGCTGCATTCTACCACCTCAACTCCACCAAGGAATTCAGAAACTTTGTAAATTTTCTTTAAAGCCCCGCCGTCTGGAGAAATCAATTTTACATCGTTACCAATATTTTTTATAACCGTTTGAATAAAAGTATGATTCGGAATCACTTCGCAATTGTTAACCAATGCTGGTGTAACTTCAGAATGGGCATCAAAAACAAAAACTTTCTCTAAGTTCATTCCGTTTATAATATCCGCATATACTTTTACAGACAATGGCTCGCCTTTAATCATTACTCGGTCTTGACGTGCTGCCGGGAAATAAGGAATAAAAAGGCTGATGATTTTTACATCCATTCTTCGCAAAGCATCAACAGTTAAACACAATAATCCTAAATCATTAAATGAATTTAAACGATGTGTAATTGTGACTGCTTGATTAACATCAAAATCAGGATTAATTTTAATATGTGGTTCACCGCCAGAAAAAGTAAAATTTTTAAATTCGATTTCTTTTTGACTAGTAATAGGTCTGAAATTTGGGTCTAAATTAAGTATCATAGTTTTTTAGTTTGCGTTAATTATACGCAAATATACATTTAATAATTCATCGTGCAAATTATTTTGTGTAAAAATTACGCAAAGTTGTTTTTTTATTGTTTAAAATATTCTTTGGCAAGCTTCTGGGCGATCAATTTTCTCTTTTCTTTTAGAGCATCATTCTCACTATCAAAAGCTTTTACCATTCGTTGTCCTTTTGTACCAACTCTTCCGTACTGAACAATTATGGTGTTATTTTCTTGACAGATTTCCCAGAACTTATTACTTCCGTTTGAAGTGTTAATGTATTTTTCAAAATTAGAATTGTCTTCAGATTCTTGATTTGTACTGTTATTTGTGTTTGCCGGTTCTTCGATAACTACACTTTCAAATTCAACATCATCAAAGAAAAGCTCATTTTGCAGTGCTGCGCCAATCATTTTCAAAACTCTTGGTTTGTTTTCAATCCAATCTTTCGAATAAATCTGGCAGACTGTCCAGCCGTTGCTTTTCAGGATTTCTGGTCTTAAAAGATATTGTTCCAAAATATCATTATTGGCATAATGCACATCATCATCAATCATAATTCCTAGAATGAATTCTTCGTCGTCGGCGGCTTTCTTGATTCCTAAATGACATTTAAATTTACTCTGCCCAATATTTTTAGTCACAAAATAGCCCATTTTAGCAATTTCAGCCTGAATTTGATCGGCGATTAAACTAGATGTTCCAACGCTGTTTTTATTATTGATCGAATTCAAAACATTATTTGCAGCTTCCAAATCGCCTAAACTAACCAATTCTGCATATTGAAGGTATTTTCTAAAATAATTAGCTCCTTCGTTATATTCGTTTTTAATGTCAAAATATTTAATAGAGCTCACGACACACATGCTTTTCTTGGCTCTCGAAAAAATTACATTCAAACGTTTTTCTCCGCCGCGTTTATTAATTGGGCCAAAGTTCATCAGCATTTTCCCGTTCGGATTATAACCAAAACAAGTACTCATAATAATAATATCACGTTCGTCACCTTGAACATTTTCTAGATTTTTTACAAAAAGCCCGACAAATTGATTGTTTTCTATGCGTTTGTATTCTTCTTCAAGTAAGTTTTCAAAAGCTTTATCTTCAATACAAAGATTTTCAATTGCGGTTTCAATTTCGTTTTGCTGTTCCATTGAGAAAGCAACAATTCCAATACTTTGTTCTTTATTTTGAATTAAAAGCTCGCGAACCATATTGGCAATATACCGCGCTTCCAAAACATTAGAACGGGCATTATAAACGCCATTTTTAATATAATGATACGAGATAGGTTTTGCCATTAAATGATTCAGATTGGCTTTTGCTTCTGTAACTTTCTCTACAATTATAGGTTCGGCAGTTTTGCTGTGGTCTTTTAAATCTGGAATCGTAAGCAGTTTACTATCGTAAAAAGAAGCGTTTGAGAAACCAATCAAAGCTTCATGTTTACTTCTATAATGCCAGCCGAGCATAATCGACGGAAATTTACGTGCGCCTTGTGTAAGGAAACTATCAGCATCTAACGAAAAATAATCGTTGTCTTCTTCTGTTGCGTCTGTCCACAAATCGTCTTGATTTCCAGAAGAACTTCCGAAGAAATTACTTGGAGGCATCTGCATTTCATCGCCCACAATAATGGTTTGTTTGGCTCTGTATATCGGTACTAAACCTTCTTCTAGTGTAATCTGGCTGGCTTCATCAAAAATTACAACATCAAAATAATTTTCATCAACGGGCAAAGCATCCGAAACGCTTAACGGACTCATTAACCAAACTGGTTTTATCTCACGGATAATTGGGCCAGAATCTGAAGACGCTAATTCGCGGATTGACTTAAATCGAATGCTTTTACTGAACTCATTTTCTAAAATCTTTCTTCCTTCGGTAATTGATTTTTTTAATTCTTTTTGTTCCGCAGTCATTCCTGAAACTGACATTTCTGACGTTAGAATCAATTCTTTAAGATTACTGACTTGTTTTGCAATGATATATTTTCCGTTTAATTCTAATAAATCGGCATACATTCTTTTTACTTTTTCAATAGAAGAATGCAGCAAATCCATATTGAATCTTCTATGCGAATAATTTATGGCATAATATTTTTCTAATGATCTTTCGGCCAAAGTGATTTTCAAATGATCCAACGGCACTTTTTTTGTCTTTAATAATTGAAGAATGGACGGATTTAATCCTTTAATTTCTTCAAAAAAGGAAGCGTACAAATCGAAAAAAGGTTTCTTGTTATTGATTTGTGTAATGGCATTTTCAATTTGTGAAAGATTTAAATTTTCATAATTTTCAATGCTGACAGATAACGAACCGCCAACTTTTAGAAACAAATCTCTAATTGCAGTGACTTCTTTTCTTTCTGATTCGTTTAGAAGTGAAGCAAAGTTTAAGATTGTTTCATCTAATTCTTTTTTAAGTGTTTCAGAATTACTCTTTAAAACAAATAAATCGCCAAGACCGTATTTTATTTCGAAGTCATTTTTTAAATCATTGTATTGATCTTCAATCTGAAATTGAGCGCAATAATTTTCTAAAACGTCTGACAGGTTTGGTTTTACAGTATGTTTGGAAATATCATAAACGGATAAAATTTCATTTTTTGCCTTTTTATAATCTGAACTTAAGAAATTAAAAAAGGTTTTTTCGTTATCACTAATAAGCTTCAAAGCTAGTTTAGCATCTGTTTCGGATATTTTTTGGGTCCAATACGGATATTGTTTATGCAGTTTTTCAATCTCGCTTTTTAATTTTGATAAGGACTGAATGTCTTTATCAAGCGAATTAGAAAGTATGCTATTGGAACGCAGTAAGTCGGGAACATTTTTCTCGAAATAAGGAAATGTTGTAATCGCTTGTCGCAAAAACTTCTGAATCGTAAAAAAGGTATTTACTTCGATTGGAAGCGAAATAAAATCTAATCTTTCTGAAATATTTTCTAATATATCTTGATTGTTTTCTAACTCTCTTTTAAATTCGGATACGTTTGGATATTTACTAAACGCGTCTACTTTTAGAAAGCGAAACGGATGCACGGAGAAAAACTCAGATTGATTGGTTTCTTTATTTATGGCTTCTAATTTTGCAAACGATTCGTGGTATTTATTCCAGTCCTGCAAACCTGCATAATCGTCAAGCGTATTTAAATTGTCTAATAAGGCTTTGTGCGAATTGGACACTAAAACATCAAAAAGTGATTTTATAGTAAGGTTTGTTCCGGCATCGATTTTGGCATTCATGAAATCATGAAATTCAGCTACTTTATTAATTTCAATGTCAATTTTTTGAACCAGTTTATCTCGGCTTTTTGCTATTGATTCAAAATTGTTTTTGGCTGCAGTAAAATCGTAAAAAGTCTTTTTTAAGTCAAAAATAAACTCTTTTTTATCGGCTTGCGAATCGTGAATTAAACAGCATAAATCGTCTAATCCTTGATTTTTTAAACGATAAAAAACAACGTCTAAAGCGGCACGTTTTTCGCAGACAAACAATACTTTTTTTCCGTTTGCCACATAATTGGCAATTAGATTGGCAATCGTCTGGGATTTTCCTGTTCCCGGCGGTCCTTGTATAATGTAACTTTCTCCGGTTTCAGAATATTTTACGGCATTGTTTTGTGTTGGGTCGCTCGCCACAACATTAAAGGTTTTGGTAAAACTATTGCTTGATTCTAATTCGTTTTTAAAATCTTTTTGTGCCAATGCATTAAATAAGTTTTGAAAAACATTGCTCTCTACATCATTCTCAATTACTTGATTGTAATCGCGAACGAGTGACATTTTTTTATAATTAAAATTGCCTAAGATTAAATTACAAGTGTCAAATTCCCAGCGAAACGGATTTGTATCTCCTTCATCAAGCTGATAAAATTCTCTTTCGATGGTTTTATTTTCATTAAAAAACTGCGTGTTTCTTTTAATGTCGCTGTTAATTAAATATTCTAAAGATGAAGCCTGCGTGTACACGTAATTTCTAAACAATTCTAAACCGTAAGGCTGAAAGTTTTCTTGTTTATACGAATAATTTAAACTTCGCTGATCTTGAATCGCCAGTCTTTTTTTGGAACGTTTATTAAACTGCGTCAAGATTTGTTTTGCCTGCGAATAGATGAGTTTTATTTTGGGTTTATTGAGGTAATCTAAAACAATTCCCGAATTACTTTTTTCAACCTGTTGTCGCAGCAATTCATAAAAGTCTTCGATTTTAGTTTCAGAAAGCTGAATTCTTTCTGGTAATCTTATGTCGTATAATTCCTTGAGCATATTGGCCAAAACAGGATTTATTTCGACTTCAGAATCTAGAAATTCTAATGAATATTGGTCTTTTACTCCTTTTTTCTTATTTAAAGATACGGATGCTAAAAGCAATGGTGATACTATTTTCTCTGAACTATTTTCTTTGGTATTGAACCAATTTAAGTTGCATAAAACCAACTTTAATTGGCTGAAACCATATTCGTTAATATCTTTATTTGATTCTAAACGAATTTTATCTAAAGTGGGAACGATATAAGAGTTGTCTCCTATTTCTAAATATTTATTGAGAGAAATAGTACTGTTATTACTGATCTTTTTGGAGATTTCTTCATTCCAGTAAAAAAGAGAATTCGGATCTATATTTTCATAATTCAAAGCTTGCGGTACAGAAGAAACTGTAAGATTTAAGAATTTTAAATTGGGCTGAAAATACAAAAGTCTGTTGCGTTTGCTATTATCAAATAATCGGTTTCGAAGTTTCTCGTGAATAAACTGATTTTTATTTTGAACTTTAGCATCGATCAGATTTGATAAATCGTATTCATTTTCGGGATCGTAGTCTCTGTAATTTTTAAGTTTCTCGACTATTTCATTTAAATCTTTCCATCGTTTTTCGCGGTTCAATTCTGTCATTCCAAGAATAATATTCGCAATCGCAGGATTAATTTTGCTGTTTAAGAAGTACATTTTCTTTCGGTATTCTACAAACTTCTTGACCTCTTCAATATCTGTAAAATCAAATTTCAAAGCAATACTTGCCAGAATCATTCCCAAAATAAAAATATCCGTTACCGGATCATGATGTTCAAATTCGAGTTCAAAACACCCGTAATCCTTTACATAGATTGCTTTTTTATTTTCTTCTTCACTTTCAGAAACAGTTTTATCGCCGTATTCTCTACTGATTTCTTCTCCAATTTCAGTTTTAGTATACTGTTCTCCCGAAATTTCAAATGCTTTGCTTTTATTTTTAAATAAAGCCTCAATCGGTCGCAGATTTTGTTTTATTTCGAATGCATCATCAGTAATATGAAAATGTCCGTTTTCGATATAAATCGTCGAAATATCTTCTAATGATGCTACTTTACCTTGATTATGAATAATGGAAACTGTTTTTAACAGCGGTAAAATTATGGCCGTAATGTCATCGTTTGTAAAGCTTCCTTTTTGAAAATTTTCGGTAATAAATTGATAAAATGCCGATTCCTTAATGGGTGTAATCATCTTAATAAGTATTTTCTAGATCGGATTGTAGAATAGTATTTAAAGTCGTCGTGCAGTTTTGGGCAAATTCTTTATAGTTCTTTTCGGTAAGATTCAATTCTTTCTTCAAGATCGTTTTCATCTCTTCTTCAAGACTTAATTGTTCCGAAATATCCAAAATATGCCCGATAAAAGCTTCTTTTAAATCAGGATCGCATAAAGCAAAATCGAGTAATACATAACTGTAATACTCTTTTAGGTTTTTCTTGCTGTTTTCAATTTTTAATTTGAAAGCATCGTCAATAAAACCATCTATTTTTTTATCTGCATTAGCAAAATATTGTTTGTAAAGAGCCCTGCAATATTCAGATTGCGTCCATTTTGGTTTCAGCGTAATGGAGATTAAATCTTTTGTAATGTCAAAAACCAGTTTTTTAGTAAACAAGTTCAATTGGTGCAGATCAATTTTTCCTGAAACGATTTTTTCTATTCTGCTATGGAAATTAGCATTGTCATTTTGAAAAATTTCTAAAGATTTAGCACGAATAAAATTTTCGGGATGCGTTTCTCCATCAGAACCTTTATCAATCCTTTCTAAAATTTCGTTGGCTTGTTTTAAATAACTTTCTGCCGAAACTTTTTCTAATCCCGTATTCAATTTAACTAAAGTTTCGATTGTCGTTTCTAAACTTCCACTGACTTTTAAAGCGCCAAGATCACAAAACAATTCGGTGTAAAGCTGGTACAATCGAGCTGTTTCGTAATAAAACAATTCACTGTTAGGATCACTTGCAATTGTATTGATGATTCTGTTTGTGATTTCAAAATCACCTCTTTCTAAATTAAACAGTAAAATATGAGACAATTCATGTCCAAATAAAACAAGTAATTCGTTGTCGTTTAACAATTTTAAAATCGTGCCCGACAAAATAATATGTGCTTCGTTTTCAAAAAAAACAACGCCAGCATTATTTCCGTCCATAGACTGCGATTGATAAATGGTAATCGGAATAATAATTCCTAATTTATCTTTTGCGGCATTTAAAATTTCGTAGACTTTCGATTCCGTTTCAGGATCAATCCGATAGGAGTTTTTTAATAAATCGGTCTTGTAGGCTTCTTGCTGTTCAATTTTTACTTTTTCTTCAGAAAACCAAGACCAGGTTTTATCTTGTTTCTTAAAATAATCTCTTAAATCAGAGTGAAATGGGAATGGTTTAATCATTGGGGACTAGTTTAAGCAAATTTTATTTCGAAGTGAAACCCTTCTTTTAGCAAATCATTGTATTTCTTATCGTTAAAACTAAATAATTTTGCGGGTCTTCCCGTTTTTGATGGAGAAAAATTATCGGTTTCTTCAATAATTCCGTAACTCAAAATCTTTTTTCTGAAGTTTCGGCGATCAATTTCTTTTTCTAAAATAGTACAATATAGATTCTCAAGTTCAGAAAACAGAAATTCTTTTGACAATAAGTCAAAACCAATTGGCTCGTAAGTCAATTTTGATTTTAATCTTTCAATTGCTTTTTTAAGAATCAAGTTATGATCAAAGGCTAATACAGGAATTTCTTCTACTTTGCACCATTGTACATTTTCGGCATCAGAATCAGCCTTGATTATTAATTTTGATGGATCAACCAAAGCAAAATAAGACACCGAAATTACACGGTTTCTTGGATCACGAGAAACGTCGTCACCAAACGTAAATAACTGCTCAAAGTAATTGACAGAAACATTGGTTTCTTCTTTCAATTCTCTTTTTACAGCGTCTTGCAGCGATTCATCGTTCTTTACCAAACCGCCGGGAAATGCCCAATACGATTCGCTTGATCCAAATTTCTGCTGAATTAAAAGCACATACAATTGATTGTTTTGATAGCCAAAAACAATTGCGTCTACAGCAACTCTTATATTTTGATTTTCAGACATAATAAAATGCGTAAGATTTACACAAATATATACAATTTGCTTTGGCTGGTTTACGGAATTATTTTTTTAAACAACTAAAATTGATTTCAAATAGAGTATTAAAACAAAGGGGGAAACTTTGTTACTCTGCTCATATACGTTAAGAGAGTTTTTCACGCAGATTTGGCAGATTTTTTTGTTCTTTTCTGCTAAAATCTGCGAAATCTGCGTGAACCTTTTTTTTACAATCCTTAACTTAATGACATTGAACTATCGCTACTAAGAGATTTTTTCACGCAGATTTGGCAGATTTTTTTGTTCTTTTCTGCTAAAATCTGCGAAATCTGCGTGAGACTTTTTTTTACAATCCTTAACTTAATGACATTGAAATATCGGTACTAAGAGATTTTTCAAAAAATTACACTCTCAAAGCCAATTGCAATTCATTGACAATGATTTTAGAAAAAGAACTTAAATTATTATTCTTAGCAGTCAGCAAATACACATATTCCTCAGGTACATGAAAACTATTCCATACTAATTGCAGTTTGTTCTCTTTTATATATCTTCTCGCATTACAATTCCAAGTAATCGCTATACCAGAATTTTTATACAGCATTTCGAGCATTTCATGTTCTGACGGAATGATATAATTAGGAACAACAGAAGGCCTTTTTTTATTTAAAGCATGCAACCAAAATAATTTTATATGAGGTATTCGAGCATCATGACAATACCATTTTTGGTCGTTTAGCCATTGTTCAGCTTCGGTAAAATTATCTGACTTTATTTTCTGACGGAATTCTGTAATATCTAAACTTGTTGGCGCAACCATGACCAATTTAATTTTTCCAACGGCTTCTTGAACAGTATCAAAAGTATCATATCGCTTGTTTACGATCGCAAAATCAAGTTTTTTGGCATCTACCAGCGCAAAAAGAGCATCGTTTTCTGCGAAGGTAAAATCGATAAAATCAAATTTTGAAATTAATACACTGCCACAGCTGCTGAATAAATCTTTTGAAACACCAACAGAAATTAATCTTTTAGAATCTTCTGCTTTGGCTCTAAAAGTTGTTTCAACATTTTCAAGTCTATCGAGCGCATCAATAATTAAATTATTGAGTAACTTAGCGTATTCGGTTGGCTCGACTCCTTTCGATTTTCGGTTGAACAATTTATTTCCTACATGCGCTTCTAACATAGACATCTGCTGGCTGACAGCTGGCTGACTCATAAACAACTCTTTTGCGGCAACCGAAAAACTGCCGTTTTTATAAACAGATTTAAAAGTTCTGTACCATTCTAAGTTTACCATGATATAAATTTATTGATATCAAATATAGTTTATTTTATTTTTACTAATATCACCAAAACTGTAAATTTGTGTAAAATTACAAATCATGAAAAGAATAGCATTATTCGCAATTATAGCATTCACGGCAAGTACCATTTTGGCTACTGCTCAAAAAACAAATAAAAAAAGTATGAAAAAAGTACTATTCGTTGTAACCAGTAATGATAAACTGGGCAATACAGGAGAAAAAACAGGATTTTGGTCAGAAGAATTTGCTGCACCTTATTATGAATTATTAGATCAAGGTATAGAAATTACCATTGCAACACCGCTTGGAGGGCAGCCGCCAATTGATCCAAAAAGTGCAGATCCAGCTTCGGCAACCGAAGACACAAAAAGATTTGATGCAGATAAAACTTTACAAGAAAAATTAAAACATACGCACAAACTTTCTACTATAAACCAAGCAGATTATGATGCTGTTTTTTATCCTGGAGGACACGGGCCATTATGGGATTTAGTAGAAGATAAAAACTCAATTGCTTTAATTGAATCTTTTTATACGCACAATAAACCTGTTGCTTTTGTTTGTCACGCACCAGCAGTTTTAAAAAATGTAAAAGTAAAAGGAGATTATTTAGTAAAAGGTAAAAAAGTAACTGGTTTTACAAATGAAGAAGAAGAAGCAGTTGGTTTAACCAAAGTGGTTCCGTTTTTATTAGAAGATGCATTGACTCAAAATGGAGGTGTTTTTTCTAAAGGACCAAATTGGCAGCCTTATTCAGTTGAAGATGGACTTTTGATTACAGGTCAAAACCCAGCATCGTCTAAACTGGTGGCTGGAAAATTATTACAACAATTAAACGCTAAAAAATAATTAGATGTTAAACTTTGAATTATACAATCCGACGAATTTAATTTTCGGAAAAGGACAAATAGAGAAACTTTCGACTTTAGTTCCAAAAGATGCTAAAATCCTTTTAGCTTATGGAGGAGGAAGTATTTTTAAGAACGGAGTACACGAACAAGTAATCAAAAACTTAAAAGGTTTTGATATTGTAGAATTTGGAGGAATTGAGCCAAATCCGCATTTTGAAACTTTAATGAAAGCAGTAGAAGTAATTAAAGCCGAAAAAATAGATTTTATTCTTGCCGTTGGTGGAGGTTCTGTTATTGATGGTGTAAAATTTATTTCTGCTGCCGTAAATTTTGACGGAAATCCGATTGATATTTTGCAAAAGCGTATTTTAATTAAAGAGAATGCGGTGCCTTTTGGAACTGTTTTGACTTTACCTGCAACGGGAAGCGAAATGAACTCTGGTTCTGTCGTTACTATTAAAGCTACGCAGGAAAAACTTGCTTTTGGCGGCAGCGCTTTGTTTCCAAAATTTTCAATTTGTGATCCAACCGTTATTACTTCTTTACCAAAAAGACAAATACAAAATGGTGTTGTAGATGCTTATACACACGTTATGGAACAATACTTAACGTATCCTCACGAAGGTTATTTACAAGATAGAATTGCTGAAGGAATTTTGCAGACTCTGATAGAAGTTGGTCCAAAAGTGGTTGAAGATCCTGCAGATTATGCTTTGGCTTCTAACTTTATGTGGAGTTGTACTATGGCTTTAAATGGTTTGATTCAAAAAGGAGTTCCTTCAGATTGGGCAACTCATATGATTGGCCACGAATTAACTGCTCTTTATGGTATTGATCACGCTAGAACTTTGGCAATTATAGGTCCAAGTTTATACCATATCATGTTTGAAACCAAAAAAGAAAAATTAGCACAATACGGAAGACGCATTTTTAACTTGAGTGGTTCTGATGATGAAGTGGCAAAAGAGGCTATTAATAAAACGGTAGAATTTTTCCATACTATGGGAATGGATACTAAACTTTCGCAATACACAGATGATTACAGCAAAACAGCAGATTTTATTGTAAATCGTTTTGAAGAAAGAGGATGGAAAGGTTTGGGCGAAAATCAATTGGTAACTTTAGATAAAGTAAAATCTATTGTAGAAATGAGCTATTAAGATCTAAATTCCAAAATTTAAAAAATTCCAAATTCCAACAATTTTGGAAATCTAAATTTCTTTAATAGTAATCCTTTGGGATTTGGAATTTTTAAAATTGGAATTTTCATAAAAAAAGGCGTTCTTAAATTTATTTAGGAACGCCTTTTCAAAATACTAAAACAAAACTAACTAACTCAATTTTTGTTAAATTCATTTAAATTTCTAATTTACAAAGAGTTATAACGTACGACCAAATGTTTTATTGTATAAATTGAAAAATATTTTTTATTTTTTTTAAAACCTGCCGAAAACCATTGAAATTAAAGGCTTTTAAAAAATTTCTTAAATCAGATTTTGTGTTATTACTACATAATTAAGTACTTTTGTTTTAAATTATTAAAATAATGAGTGAAAATTTAAAATTTGCAGTAATTGGAGGAGGAAGCTGGGCTACGGCAATTGCAAAAATGTTATGCGTAAATCTTTCCGAAATTTCTTGGTACATGCGTAATGAAGCTGCTATCGAGCACATTCAAAAATACAAACACAATCCAAATTATTTAAGTTCGGTAGAATTTGACACCAATAAACTTAAATTGACCAACAATATAAATGATGCAATCGAATATGCAGATTATGTAATTTTTGCTATTCCTTCTGCTTTCTTAGATGCTGAACTTAAAAATCTTACGGTTTCTTTAGCCGATAAAATTATCTTTTCTGCTATTAAAGGTATTGTTCCAGAAACGAGTTTAATTGTTGGTGAACATTTCCACATTCAATACGACATTCCATATTACAATATTGGTGTAATTACAGGTCCTTGCCACGCAGAAGAAGTTGCGTTAGAAAGACTTTCTTACTTAACAATTGCATGCGGTGATCCAGATAAAGCTAGTATTGTTGCTAAATCTCTTTCTGGAAATTATATTAAAGCCAAAATCTCTGATGATATTATTGGTACTGAATATGCTGCAATGCTTAAAAACATTTATGCAATCGCTGCCGGAATTGCTCATGGATTAGGTTATGGAGACAACTTTCAATCGGTTATGATGAGTAACGGAATCCGTGAAATGAAGAAATTTATTAGAAAAGTACATAAAATGAAACGTAACATTAATGATTCGGCTTATTTGGGCGATTTATTGGTTACAGGATATTCTGTTTTCTCAAGAAATAGAATGTTCGGAAACATGATTGGAAAAGGCTATACAGTAAAAAGTGCCATGATGGAAATGAGCATGGTTGCCGAAGGTTATTATGCTACCAAAAGTGCTTACAAACTAAATCAAGCTTACGGCGCTAAAACTCCTATTATTGATGCTGTTTATAGTATTTTGTATGAAGGAAAAGATGCTAAATCGGTTTTCAAAAAACTAACTGAATCTTTGGATTAATTCTAAAAGTTTAATCATAAAAAGTCCCTTTCTAAATTTTAGAAAGGGACTTTTCTTTTTCCTACAAGGTTTCCAAAACCTTGTAGGTATTTGCGGACATCAAGAGCAAACCTACAAGGTTTTGGAAACCTTGCAGGAATCGTTTATTGCTTTTTTGATGGTTTTTTAATTATAAAAAGCCACTAACTGACAAGCATTAATAGGAATTATTTTATTGAAGTACGATTTGAAACAAAAAACTACAATTTGAAATTTTATCTTTAAATTTTTCCTTTTTAGAAAAAATATCTATTTGAATTTCAACAAGATATCTTTTTAAATAAAAACGAAGAGTCTTATTTCTCTTTCAAAAAAAAATATCATCACAACTCATCATTACTTTCTCTTTTAACAAAAAATTAAAATATTCATTGCTTCTAATCGTATAAATGATAATTTCGCATTATTATTTTTATTTATTCTAATTAAGAACAATGCGTTTTATATTTCTCTTCATCCTTATTTCAAACTTTGCTTTTTCACAAAAAACTATTTCAGGTAAAGTGATTGATAAAGAAAATGCTATTCCTTTGGCTGGTGTTTTTATAAAGGATACAAAAACCGAAAATTGGAGTATTTCTGATAAAGATGGAAATTTCAGCATGACACTGTCCTATTTTCAAGATATTGAATTGAACTTTTCTATACTTGGAAAAAAGGAGATCAATCAAATTTTAAAAAACGACCAGAACTTTATTACTGTTTACTTGGAAGATAACACGCTTCATCTCAAAGAAGTAATGGTTACAGCAAATAAAGAGCGTAAATACTCGGAATTAACATTAGGAACTAATGCTGTAAATAATGTTCAGGCTTTTTCACTTGACGATGTATTAGAACAACTTCCGGGACAGAGCACTAAAGATTTTAATTTAAATTCTTATAAAAATATTGTTTTTAGAACAGCATCATCTCTTTCAGGTGCCAAAGCATTTGGAACTTCCTTTATGATGAATGATATTCCAATTTCCAATAATGAAAACATGCAAGCTTTAAATCCGAATGTACCGACTACAGCAGGAAGTGATTATGGTATTGATCAAAAAGTTTTCACTAATCCAAACTTGGGTGTCGATCTTAGGGAAATTTCAACTAATAATATCGAAGAGATAAAAATAATTCAAGGGATTCCTTCTGCAAAATATGGTGATTTAACTTCAGGACTTGTTCTTATCACAACTAAAGTTGGTAATAGTCCGTATAGAGTTTCTGCTTCAATAAGAGATGCTACAAGTGAGCTAAATTTAACAAAAGGGGTTAAGTTAAATTCTAATAATTCTATGAATTTCGGATTCAATTTTTTGGATTCGAAGGCAGATCCTCGAAATAACTTATTGAATTATCAACGTATTAGTGGAAGTTTGGCATGGAAAACTACTGATAAATTCTCTAAAATAAAAAACACCTTAAATCTATCTTTTAAATCCAATCTTGATGATGCAAAATATGATCCTGATGATATAACAGCTTCAGTGGTTAAAAATAAAAAGCAAGGGTTTTCTATCTCTAATAATTTCATGTGGAAACCTTCAAATGTATGGTTAGACGGTATCAATGTAAATAGTGGTTTCTCGTACGACAGACAACTTTCTAAAAAAGAGAAATGGACAAACAGAGCTTCAACCGCAGCAACTGATAGTAACGAAGAAGGAATTCACGAGGCTTTTATTCTTCCATCACAATATACCAGTATAAGTACGGTAGAAGGTATTCCAATTTCGACTTTTGTTAATCTTGAAACCTCAAAAACAATTACCAATAAAGCCAATTGGGTTCACAGCTTAGTATTTGGACTATCTGGACGATCAAGTTCGAACAAAGGGGAAGGAAGAAAAAGCAGTGTAACCGGCTTAATCAATTTTTATGTTCTTGCTGAAGGAGGCGACAGTAAACTAGGTTATAGGGATTATGATTTTAACAGAACCAAAACAGAAAACCAATTTTCTGCTTATCTGGAAGACAGGCTTTATAAAAAATTTGAAGAAAATAAAATCCTAAATATTGATTACGGATTACGATATGAAAATCAGTCGGGGAATATGTCATTTCAACCGCGTATCAATTCTTCATATTCCATCAGCAAAACCTTTAGATTTCGAGGCGGATTTGGATTGTCTTCCAAAGCTCCTTCGCTTAATCAATTATATACTGGAGACCGATACTTAGACCGATTATTAGGCAACGGAATTTATACCTATCCTGGCGTTTATCAAAAAGCATGGATTATGACTGTGGTAACACCTGGAGATAACTTAAATCTAAAGCCTTCCAAATCATATCGAACGGAAGGCGGAATAGATATAAATCTTCCTTTTGCCAATATAAATGTAACGGGCTATTACAACAGGCTTTTTGATGGTTTTACAAGCCAGCAGATTCCTGTTTATAAAGAAATACCCAAAGTAACCGTAATTACAAACGGAACGGAACTTCCAACTTATGAGGTTAACGGAACAGAAAAGCTTTATTATTTAACCAACAGCATTCAAAACAACACTAATTCTGAAGATTTGGGTATTGAAACGATACTAAATTTTCGCAAAATCAAAGCGCTTAATCTTGATGTGAGCATGAATGCTTCTTATGTTAGATCTAAAGATTACAGTGAAAGTATTACTTATATACCTTCCACCAGTCTTTTATCTGCTGAAAGATATGGCGTGTTTCCTTCAACACCTATGACAAACGAAAATTTTACGGCAAGTTTTAATTTTAGTTATCACATTCCTAAAGTAGGTTTATTACTGTCATTAAGAAGTGAGCATATTATATTGCGAACTTCAAATACTCCTACAGCTAATTATCCGAATGGTTATTTAGATACTGAATTGGTTTACCACGAAATTCCAGAAGAAGACCGCACAGATATCCAAAAGTATGGACATCTTATTCAGACAAAAAGCACAACACAATATAAGCTTGACAACATGCTTCATAATTTTCATTTGCGTCTTTCTAAAGATTTCTTAAATGGATTTAGTGTTTCATTTTACGCTACCAATTTTTTAAATCTCAAGCCTTATTACTATAATAACAATGAACGGTACTTGTCTGACATAGCAAACTTCTCGTTTGGTACTAAACTTAATTATCAATTTTAAATATATATACTATGAAAAAAACACTCTCTATTTTTATAATACTATTGGGCTTAATCGTTCAGTCCTGCAGCAATGATGATAATGAAAGTGAGGCATTAAAACCTGTTGCATTCAGCGTTTCGCTTAAGTATGATGCAACTTTTAACAGCCTAAATGTTAAGAAAGCAAGTGTAACTATTGTTAATACCGAAACTGCCAATAAATACACCGTAGAATCTGATGAAAGTGGTGTTGCAAATTTCACTCAGATTTTACCCGGAACTTATTCCATTTCTGCAACCAAAGTGATACAGGCTGCTGAGTTTACGGAGACTTTTGGATATACTCCAACAGAAGCTGAAATTAATTTTAATGGTGCTGAAAGCAGTGTTATAGTAAATGCTGCAGCTACTGGAATCAACATAGAAATGAAAACTTCTAAAGTAGGCGATTTTGTAATTAAACAAATTTACTATGGCGGATCTGATACTAAAAAAGGAGCTGTATTTAGAGATCAGTTTATAGAAATTTATAATAACTCTAATACGGTTCAGTACGCAGATGGTTTATATATGGCGCAGCTTACTGGATCTACTACATCAACAGTAGCTTCTTACTCTTTGGCGAATGGACAATTTGACTGGAGCAAATCTGAAGGTATGACTATAGGTAGTGCTGCCAATACAGATTACGTCTATGGAATTAACATCATTAAAATTCCTGGCAGTGGTACTCAATATCCTGTACAACCAGGTGCAAGCATTGTTATTGCACAAAATGGAATTAACCATAAAGCCAACTATATTGATAATAATGGTAAAGCAGTTAGTATTTTAAGTCCTGACTTAACCGTAGATTTAAGTACCGCAGATTTCGAATCTTTTTTAGGGACATATTCAGGCGATCTTTATCAATATGACATCCAAAACCCTGCTGTTCCAGATGTCGATATTGCTTATTGGGGAAATAGTAACAATGACATGATATTTGATTCGCTGGGAAGACAGGCTTATACCATTTTTAAAATGACTGCTGAAGAGTTTTCTGCGTTGAAAAAATATAAAAACCCTAAAGGAGATGCTAGCTTGTCTCTTCAAATTCCAGTTACTATTCTTATCGACGGCGTTGACACTACGAGAGATTTAGGTTCAAATTTAGTTCCTAAAAAATTACCCTCTCAAATTGATGGAGGAAATACCTATTTACCTTCTGGAGCCTATTCTTCAAAATCAGTAATGAGAAAAACTAAAACTACAATTGCCGGAAGAATTGTTCTTCAGGACACTAATAACTCTACAAGTGATTTTGTAGAAGTAACTGCAAATCCTAGAGGATTTAACTAAAATTTTCTTTAATGAAAATCAATACCATTCAAACAAATAACATTAAAAGTAATGTCCAAAAATACTGGACATTGCTTCTTTTGTTGTTGTTTTTCGTTTCTCAAACTAATGCACAAGACACTATAAAAGTGCAAAATCATATTGTTGACAATCAGATCAAAAATCAAATCTTTAAATATCCAATTTATTATACAAATTCAAACATTAAAGATTTTACTTTTACAGAAGTCTCGTATGAAAATAAGCAAAATGAGTTTGCCCGAAAACAAATTGCTAACGAAATCAATACGTATCAATTTTTAGCGCAAGGACATTTTACAACTGCTTCTAAATGGAAGCTATTTGGTGATTTGTCCATCAAAAAAATACTTGAAAAAAATCTCGGATGGGTACTTTCTGATGATCGTGCGGAAGAGCAGGAAGTTATTACACCTCATTATTTTTATGTTCCCAGAAAAGCCAATTGGGACAACCAAGTCTATGCTTTGAGCGGTGGTTTTTCTAAAGACATTACCAATCATTTATCTATTGCGGTTAAAGCCAATTACGGTGCAGAAAAATACAGCAGAATTTTAGATCCACGATCTCAAATCACGAACAGAAAATTGGGAGGAGAAATGCAAATTGGTTATCAAATTTTAGAAAATCACAAAGCATTTGTATTAGGCAGTTATGCCGAAAACCAAAAAGATTTCACTTATACTTATAACAATACCACTTTAAACTTTGAAGCTTATCCCGAAACTTATCTTCGCTTTAATGCGGGTTACGGAAGAATTTTAAATTATTTCAAATCTAATGAACAAACCTCCAGTTATATGTATCAAGATCTTATCAATAAAATAGGTTTAGGATATACTTTTTCAAATAAAAAAACAATCCTAACGGCTTTGTATTACAAACAAAATTCAAACAATATTTTTTATCCTAGTTCATATGCTCTAAAAGAAAATGAGCGGTTAAAACTTAAAACTACTGCAAATCATGCCGAAATATTTGCTATGTATAAATGGAATAAAAAAGAAATTCAGTCTACTTTACAACTCGATCAAAGCGAATCGCGCAATTTTGACGTCAAAAGCAATGGTTACAATTATACCAATTCATTGAATAAAATAAATTGGATAAGCTCAATCTCAAAAAAGACTGATTCTAAAATCGATTACTTGTTTGGTATGAATTTGCTTTACCAGCAAAATGAATACAACGACATATTAGCAACAACTCACATAGAATTAAATTCTCTAAACACCGGAATTTATACGAGCAAAGATTTTGCTTTTAATCAAAGTAAATTAAATACAACTCTTAGTTTCAATATGTATTTTCCGCTTCCATCAAAACTAGACTATTACGACACTTCTGGTGGCACAAATACCCGTTTTTTTGACGAAGTAATTATTTACGATTATGCAGTTAACACAACCAATTATTTTGCTCCGGCATTGCATTTACAATATAGTTATCCAACAAAGAACAACAAAACAGTAGTTTTCTTTACTAATTTAAAAGAGAAAATTGCCCTCAAAAAACAAACTGATTATCCTCTCAGTATTAATACCAATACCACCTATTGGGTTCAAATGGGTGTACAATTAAATTATTAAAAAATGAAAACGAAGTTAATTGCTATTGGAGCAATGGTATTTTCACTCCTCATACTTTCTTATGCTAAGATTGAACCAAATTTTTCTATTTCAGAACTAAAACAATTATACAGCAGCGGTGATTATACAAAATGGCCAAAACCCGAAGTTGATTCTATTGTTTATGCTCAAGGCTTTGAAGATATAGGCACTTTAGGCAAACCCGAGTTTCCTGAAGACAACCCTTATACAGAGGAAAAAGCTGCATTGGGTAAAGTACTCTTCTTTGATCCAAGATTATCAAAGTCTGGGCAGATTTCTTGTGCCAATTGTCATGATCCTGAATTAAATTGGGGCGATGCCAGAAGAGTTTCTTATGGCGAAGGAAGACTGCAAGGAATTAGAAATTCACCTAGTTTACTGAATATTGCCTATTCAAAAATATTCTTTTGGGATGGACGAGCTGCGACATTAGAAAATCAAGCAAGTTTTCCCATAAAAGACACTAAAGAAATGAATTTTCATATTGATTTAGCAACAAAACGTTTGAACAAAATAAAAGGTTACAAACCATATTTTAAAAAAGCTTTCGACAAAGAAAAGCTCACACAGGAAGAAATATTAAAAGCGATTGCTACTTTTGAAAGAACCTTAGTTAGTCCGAAAAGTAAATTTGACAAATTTGTTGCCGGCGATTCCACTCAATTAAGCGATAAACAAGTTGAAGGTTTACATTTGTTTCGAACAAAAGCACGTTGTATCAATTGTCATAACACAGCCAATTTCTCCGATAATAAATTCCACAATATAGGATTGACGTATTATGGAAGAGAATATGAAGATTTAGGCAGATACAATGTTACTGGAAAGGCAGCAAATGTAGGCGAATTTAAAACGCAGTCTTTAAGAGGTGTTTCGCAGAATGCACCTTATATGCACAATGGTTTATTTCCTAATATACGAGGCGTATTAAACATGTATAATGCAGGAATGCCGCAGCCTAAACGAAAAGAAAATCAACAAAATGATACGTTGTTTCCAACAACTTCTAAACTGATACAAAAGCTAAAACTAAATCAATCCGAATTAGATGCTTTGGAAGCGTTTATTAGCAGTTTATCTACTGGAGCTTATAAAATGAGACCACCAGATTTACCGCAATAATTGTAATATTGAATAGAATACTTATGAAAAGTCCCTCTCTAAAATTTTAGAAAGGGACTTTTCTTTTTCCTACAAGGTTTCCAAAACCTTGTAGGTATTTCTATCTCAAGAGCAAACCTACAAGGTTTTGGAAACCTTGCAGGAATGGTGTATACTATTTTACCATAACTCCTTCAACAAATAAAATCGGCACTTCTTCCGTATTCTTTTCGTTGATTAAATTAGATTTGAAGATAAACTTCTTATCGTATAAAGTTTTACCGATGAAGAAAGTTACCATAAATTCGTTGTTTAAAACCAAAAGGCTTTTTTCTACCATTTCTATTTTTACAACCGAAACTGCTGGAACTTCAACAAAAGCATGTCGTAACACAGATGTTTTTTTCATTTCGCCGTCTATTGTTCCAAATGCTTTAGAAACAACCATAACACCGTCTAAATTAAAGTCGCTGTCGTTTATTAAATAAGCGTACCAGACTTTCTCCATAAAATCATCGCTCCATTCTTGAACGGCAGCTAGAAATACGTTTTCTACTTCTGGGATTGTAATATCTATTTTCATATTTTAGTGAATAGTAAAAAGTGAAAAGTGATTAGATAGAAGTAAACTACTAACTAATCACTATTTACTAATAACTTTATTTTTAAATATTTGATTTGAATTGCTCTAAGAAGCGAACATCATTTTCGTAAAACATACGAATATCTCCAATTTGGTATAAAAGCATTGCAATACGTTCTACTCCCATTCCGAAAGCAAAACCATTGTATTCATCAGGATTGATGTCGCAGTTTTTAAGAACGTTTGGATCTACCATGCCGCATCCTCCAATTTCTAACCAGCCTGTTCCTTTTGTGATACGATAATCAGTTTCGGTTTTTAAACCCCAATAGATATCAATTTCGGCACTTGGTTCTGTAAATGGGAAATACGATGGACGTAAACGGATTTTAGACTTTCCGAACATTTCTTTTGTAAAATAAAGCAATGTTTGTTTTAAGTCTGCAAATGAAACGTCTTTGTCAATATACAATCCTTCTACTTGGTGGAATATACAGTGTGAACGTGACGAAATTGCTTCGTTACGGAAAACACGTCCTGGAGAAATAGTACGAATTGGCGGTTTGTGATTTTCCATATAACGCACCTGAACAGATGATGTATGCGTACGCAACAACACATCTGGATTGGTCTGAATGAAAAAGGTATCCTGCATATCACGAGCCGGATGGTATTCTGGCAAGTTTAAGGCAGTAAAATTATGCCAATCGTCTTCGATTTCTGGACCTTCTGAAACGTTGAAACCAATATTAGCAAAAATATCTATAATCTGATTTTTAACGATCGAAATAGGATGACGAGAACCAATAATTACCGGTTCTGCTGCACGTGTTAAATCCCCAAAAATTCCTTTTGCTTCTTCTTTACTTTCTAAAGCTTCAACAATTGCTTTTACTTTATCTTCGGCAGCTGTTTTTAAAGCGTTTATTACTTGTCCGAATTCTTTTTTCTGGTCGTTTGGTACGTTTTTAAATTCAGCAAAGAAATCGTTTAAAACTCCTTTTTTTCCTAAGAATTTAATACGGAATGCTTCTAGCTCTGCAGCGTTTTCTGTAGAAAAGGCTTGTGCTTCGCCAATATAGTCTTTTATCTTATCTATCATTTCCATTCTATAATTGAGAGAACAAATTTAAGGAAAAAAGTGAGACGTTAGATGTCAGAAGTAAGAAGTATTTTGAAACTTCTTTTGCATTTTTAACACAAATTCTAAAATCTGCACTCTTACATCTAAACTTTATTCTATAAGTTTTCGTTCTAAAAAATAATTTACAATTGCTTCTTTCATCAAAACAGATTGTTCTCCAGCTTTTAAAGCGGGTAATTCTTCTTTTACTTTGTAATGTGGCCAGCCGTCTGCGTCAAAAAAATCGAATTCATAAAAACCATATGGTTCTAATAATCTGCATATCGCAATATGCATTAAGTTTAGCTTTTCATCTTTTTTAAACTCACGGTGTACTTTTCCTAATTCCTGAACTCCGATTAAGTAAATAATCGCATCTAAATCAAGATCTTCTCCTTGTGAAAATTGATTTGAAAGTATATCGACGAGCTTTTCCCAGCGCTCTTTTAATTGTGTATCTCTAGACATGTATTTGTGATTTTAGATTTTAGATTTTAGATTTTCTGCAGATTTAAATCTAAAATCTACGATCTGAACTCTAAAATTAGAAATGCAAAGATAGTGACTAGAAATGCAAACGTGCTAAAAAATTAACCTTATAGACACATAGAAAACATTTATATCAAAAAAAGTTAGTTTTTAGGAGACAAAATGTTTCTTGAAATTTATCCTGTACAATGACTTTATAATTCCTCTATATTTGCGCTTTCAATAAACACAGACACAAACATGAGTTTTTTAGATATTATTTTAGGAGCGCTTTTATGTTTCAGCTTATACAAAGGCATTAAAAATGGTCTTTTTGTAGAAATTGCTTCTTTTATTTCTTTATTGTTAGGAATTTATTTAGCGATCAAATTTTCTTCTTTTATGAGAGATCTAATTGCAAAACATGTAAGCTGGAATCCAACTAATATTCAGATTACGGCTTTTATTCTAACTTTTATCTTAGTCGTTATTGCTGTGTATTTATTGGCAAAAATGCTAACCGGAATTGCTGATCTTGCAATGCTTGGCTGGGCTAATAAATTAGGTGGCGGTTTTTTCAGGGTTTTAAAAACTATCCTGATCTTGAGTATTGTCATTGCTCTTTTTGAAAAAGTAAACTTCGACAATACTTTCGCCAAAAAAGAAACTTTAGATAAATCTATTTTCTACAATCCGATTAAAAAAGTGGCTGCTTTTGTTTATCCTTCTATCGAAAAATGGTACGATAGTTTTAAAGAAACCCAGAAGAGTGAGAAGTTATGAGTTATGAGTTATGAGTTATGAGTTATGAGTTATGAGTTATGAGTTATGAGTTATGAACCCGACAGGTTTTTTAAAACCTGTCGGGTTTATTTTTAGGAACCGTAAAGTAAAACAAGTGTTAGAAAAAACAAACCCTACAGCTTTTTAAAAGCTATAGGGTTTTTATATATTTTGTCAGGCTGAGCGAAGTCGAAGCCCTTTTCTTGAAAGCAAGCCTTCGACTTCGCTCTGGATGACATTAATTTTCAAAAAAACTAGAACTTTACCTCTGTTTTTTCTCCTTTTTTAAGATTAATCTCTTGTTTTTTATCTCCATAGATTACAACTGTTTTTCCTCCTTTTTTAGAAAACACCGTAACTTTATTTAATGTTTTATTGCTCCATTCCATTGCGATTTCAAAACCGCCTCGAGCGCAGATTCCATTTACAGAGCCACTTTCCCAAGCGTCTGGCAAAGCTGGCAGTAATCTAATTTCATTTTCATTAGATTGTAATAACATTTCTGCTACGGCAGCAGCGCCTCCAAAATTTCCATCAATTTGAAATGGCGGATGTGCATCGAATAAATTTGGATACGTTCCTCCTCCTCTTCTTGGTTTATCGGTTTTCTTTCCGTCTGGATCAACATATCTTAACAATTCGCGATACATTTTATACGCGTGATTTCCATCCCAAAGTCTTGCCCAAAGATTAATACGCCATCCTTTAGACCAGCCTGTAGTTTCGTCTCCTTTTATTTCGAGTGTTTTTCGCGCTGCATTGGCTAAATCTGGTGTTTTTAAAGGCGTAATATTATCGCCGGGAAAAAGTCCGAATAAGTGCGATTGGTGACGGTGTTTTGGGTCTTCATCATTCCAATCAAAATACCATTCCTGCAGATTTCCTTTTTTCCCAATTTGATACGGATACATTTTTGAAATTGCCGCTTCTAATTTCGCTCTAAAATCAGAATCCGTATTTAAAACTTTTGAAGCTTTTATTGTTTTATCAAAACATTCGCGAATCATGGCTAAATCTGCTGTTCCTCCATACATTGTTGCACCAATAAAACCATCTGGTGCAATGTATTTATTTTCTGGTGATGTTGAAGGTGATGTAATTAAATTACCGTTTTTATCGGTAATCATCCAGCCTAAAAAGAATTCTGCCGCTCCTTTCATAATCGGATAACCTTCTTTTTTCAAGTAATCTTTGTCTTGTGTAAAAATATAATGTTCCCAAATATGCGTGCTTAACCAAGCGCCCGACAATGGCCAGCAAGCCCAGCTCGGATCTTCTTTTCCGAATTGTCCAACCGGATTTGTCATTGCCCAGATATCAGAATTATGTGCCGATGCCCAGCCTTTTTCAACTCCATAAAAAGTTTTAGCCGTTACTTTTCCGGTTACCGAAAGGTTTTTGATGAAACTTAATAATGGCAAATGCATTTCTGAAAGATTGGTATTCTCGGCAAGCCAGTAATTTTCTTCCAGATTGATGTTCATGGTATAATTACTACTCCAAGGCGGATTTAAATACGGATTCCAAATTCCTTGTAAATTGGCAGGAACGCCCATTGTACGGGAACTGCTAATTAATAAATAACGTCCGTATTGAAAATACAGAACTTCTAAATTTTTATCTTCTTTTCCGTCAGCGTAGCGTAATAAACGTTCGTCTGTTGGCAGATTTGGTGCAGTTGTTTTCCCTAAATCTAAACTTACTCTGTTGTAAAATTTCTGATAATCGGCAATGTGGTTTTCTTTTAATTCTGCAAATGGTTTTGCATATGCGTTATTCAAACGCTCTAAAGCAATTGTTACATCATCTAAACCTTCGCTTGCAGGATTCATGTCAAAGCCATTAAAACTTGTTGCAATGGAGACAAAAATAACAGCTTCGGTTCCCTCTCTTAAACTTAAAGTTTCTCTGGAACTTGTAATTATTCCGTCTGTTTTTTTGATTTGAACTAAAGTGGTAAATCTTGTTCCTCTTTCTTTTACCTCTTTGTATTTTGGTAAATCAGTGTATCCTGCATTTTCGTGAATGGGTGCAACGCCACTCATTTTTATAATATTATTTCTAATTTCTACATTTGACTTTAATAAACTTCTTGTATTAATATCAAAATTTAAAGCTCCTTTTTCACTGCTTGTCAATTTAATGATCATAATATGATCTGGAGCTGAAACAAAATATTCGCGGGTAAATTTTATCCCGTTCATTTCGTAACTTACTTTTGACACAGCATTCGAAATATCCAGTTCTCTATAATAATTGACTGCTTTTCCTTTTTCGGAATTATTAATTTCTAATGTTCCTAATGGCGCGTACGATTCAGAATTTTTTCCTTGAAGTTTTTTATTTAATTCATCAGCCAGTTTGTAGTTTTCGTTTTTTAATGCTTCTCGAATTGCTGGAAGGTTTTTGTATGCTTCGGGATTCATATTTGCATTTACGGGTTCTCCCGACCAAAGTGTCGCATCGTTCAGGTAGATTTTGTCTGCATTTGCTCCTCCAAAAACAGTTGCTCCTATTCTACCATTTCCTAAAACTAAACTTTCTTCAAAAAATTCGGCTGGCTGATTGTACCACAAAACATGATTGGATTGTGCTGTGGCTTTTCCGCAAAACAGAGTGAAGATGAAAATTACAAGAAGTTTAGTTTGAAAATTTGACTGCATAATATCTGGTATTTTTTGTTTTCTTTTTAAGGGCAGACTTTGTATGTATTTGCACACAGGTTTATAGATCGAACGAATTCTCATTTTTGTCATTTTTTGACAAACTTTATACATAAACTGTGTTTGTAAATATAATTGGTTTCTGTGAATGACAAACTATATGATCACTGTGATTTTTAGTTAAATAATACAGAATTTGTGAGTTTCTTTTAAGGATTATTTTGGTTTATCCTACCAGGTTTTGGAAACCTGGTAGGTATAATTTTTTACATTGTTGCTAAATTTATAATAATTGGAGTGGATCATAAATACCTAACAGGTTTTGGAAACCTGTTAGGATAACGTTTATGCTCGCGTGAGGGATAGGAGCAAACTACCGAAGTAGTGCGGATAGCCCGACCGTATTTGCGAAAGGCGCACATAAGCGGTTTGCTATGTTGCGCCTTTTGCAAATACGGTCACGCCCTGATTATTTTAATACCCCAATTTTTGATTACAATATTAATTATACGTATCCTAACAGGTTTTTAAAACCTGTTAGGTTATTATACACGCCAAAATTCCATTTCAATACAATCAACAAATTATACCTAACAGGTTTTGAAAACCTGTTAGGATAGAAACTAACTATTTACTCACTTTATATTTTTCGTTTGCTGTTGTCATTTCCCAATTATCGGTTCTGAATTGTGATGCTGGAAATTTTTCTTTGTTGTAAAGATTGATTTCAGTATCGTCGTCTGCCCAGCCGTAATGTACAGCAACTGGACTTGGAACTTCTGAACTTGAAACTATAATTTTATTGTTTTTGATTGTTGCTTTTGCTGCATGAAATACTTTGTCTGCACCTGCAATTTCAAATCCTTTTAACTCATCGCTATTTGGCGATAATAACCCACTGCCTATATTATCGAAAGTCAGGATGATTTCGTTTCCTTTTATTTCTTGAGATTTATAGGTTGGCCCGCTGTAAACTTGTTTTTTACCGTACACATTGTTTAAAGCAATTGCTGCTAAACGCAAACCTACGTCTTGTTTGTTGGTTGGGTGAATGTCTTTTGCGTTTCCGATGTCGGTCGTAACTGCCATTCCGGTGTTTGGCACTTTTAGGGTTTCGGTTTGTGCTTCGCGAAGTTCAGCCCAACGGCTTCCTTTTTTACTGTTGCCGCCAAACTCATCGAAAGTTGCTAATTGTACAAAGTAGAAAGGAAAATTGCCTTGTTTGAATTTTGTTCTCCAATCTGAAATCATAAGTGGAAATGCTTTTTTGTATTGATTGGCTCTCCAAACATTGGCTTCGCCTTGATACCATAAAACGCCTTCGAACGCATACGGAACCAACGGATTTACCATTGCATTGTATAATAATGATGGATAACTGTTTGGTGATAATGATGTTTTTACGACGATTACTTTGAATTTCCAATTTCCGTCAAGCGGCATAATTTTCGAACCTATTGTTAGTTTTAAATCTTCTACTTCTCCGTAAATTCCGCCGCCACCGCTGTTGTCTACAATTCTTACGGCAATTACGTTTGTTCCTTCTTTTAAAGCATTAGCTGGAACATTATAAATTCTTCTGGCATCGTAAACGGTGTTTCTACCTACTTCAATTCCGTTTACATAAGTAATGTCTTCGTCGTCGATTTTAGCAAGGCTTAAAACTGCTTTGTTTTTAATGTCTTCGGCTGTAAGAGTAATGGTTTTACGCATCCAGACTATTCCATCTAAATCGCCTAAAGGTTGATTTTCCCATAAACTTGGCGTTTTTAATTCTCCCCAAGATTTATCATCAAAAGCTGGTTCTTTGAAGGTGTCTTCGTTTGCGGTTGAAACTTCTGTTCCTTGAATTTTTTCAACTCTTTCTTTCATTCGTTTGGCGTACAATTTTGAGATCGAATCCATATTCATTACGGGAACATCGGCAATCATGCTTTTGAATTCATCGCTTTTTTGGAAGGCTTCACGGCTTGTCCAAGTTTCTACATTAGTACCGCCCCAAGAAGTATTAATGATTCCGATTGGAACTTTTAATTCGGCATATAATTTTTTAGCAAAATAATAGCCGACTGCGGTAAAATTACCAACGGTTTCTTTGCTACTTACTTCCCATTTTCCTGCTTTTAAATCGTCTTTTGGCAAACCGCTTAAATCTTGCGCTACTCCAAAATGACGAATCATAGGATAATTAGAATCGTTTATTTCGTTCTCAGCATTTTTGGTTTTGAAAACTTGAAATTCCATATTAGATTGTCCACTGCAAATCCAGACTTCTCCAACTAAAACATTTTTTATAACGATTTTGTTTTTTCCTGAAATGGAAAGTTCAAAAGGACCGCCTGCTTTTTCTGCATCTAAATTTACCGTCCATTTTCCGTTTTTATCGGCTTGAATTTTTTTGATTTGTTTGTTAAAATGAATTTCTACTTTTTCATTTGCGTCTGCCCAGCCCCAAACTGGAATTGGCTTGTTTCTTTGCAGCACCATTCCGTCAGAAAATATCAAAGGCATTCTTACGTTAGCGCTTGTTATTACTGTAAATAGCAGCAAAATAAAGATTGAATATTTTTTCATTTTTTCTTGATTTAAATTTTTTAAACCATATAAGTGATATAAGTAAAATTAAGTATTTTTTAATTTAAAACTTAAATTCCCTTATATCACTTATGTGGTTTATATCTGTTTTTTTATTGTAATCCTTCTATTAAAGCATTTAAAGCTTGTGTATCGAAAACTGAATTATCACTTCTTTTAAAGATTCCGAAACCATTATCTCCAAGGCTTCCTTCGTCCCAATAAAAAGGTAATAATCCATTTGCTTTGGCTTGTTTTACAACTGTCTTTAAATAATATGCTCTTGAATTTAAGTGTAAAGTTAAAGCATCACCAGTTAATGTTGTCCTGCGGATTGCTCCAAATTCTCCTAACAAAACTGGAATTCCTTTGTCTACAAACTGAGTTTTCATTAATTTGAAGTTCTTTTCTAGATCCGATTCTTCTCCCCAAGTTGCATTACGATCTGGATCTGTTGTTGAATGAAATCCTGTTCCCCAATAATAGAACATTTTTCCCCAAGTTTCGTCTTTGGTTAAACCTGCAAAATTCCAAGGTGCGTAATAGTGAACTTCTACCATCATTCGGCTTGCTGCTTTATCAGTTGGTAAAGTCAGCATCAATTTATTTGTTTTTTCGATGTCTGTAGCCGGTCCTTGAACAACTAATATACGATAAGCATTTTTTCCTCCTGTTGAACGAACAGCATCTATAAAGGTTTGGTGATAAGAAGTTAAAACTGCCATTTGTGTAGCATCATCTACATTTGGCTCGTTGGCGCTGGCAAAAAGTAAATGTTCGTCAAATCCACGTAAGTGTGTTGCGATTTGTTCCCAAAAAGCTTTTTGTTTGGCATTGTTTTCAGCCTTTTTTGCTTCGGTGATGTTGTTTTCCAGCCATCCGCCATCCCAGTGAATGTTTACTACAACATACATATCATTGTCTACACAATATTGTACCACTTCTTTTACTCTATCTAACCATTCGGTTTTGATTTGAGCAGTTGTTGTATTAGCCAAATATTGATTCCAAGAACATGGAATTCTAATAGCATTGAATCCATTTGCTTTTACAGCGTCTATTAATGCTTTTGTAACTTTTGGATTTCCCCAAGCGCTTTCTCCACCTGTTGCTTCTAATGTGTTTCCGATATTCCAGCCTAATTTTATTTTCGCTGCTAATTGCACAGCTGTACTTCCCATTCCGGTAGCGTCTGCTGCAAGTGGATTGGTATTGTAACTTGGAAATAAACCGACTGTTTCTGTAATTCCAACTTGAGAAACTGCAATTTGTACAGATGCGGTTTCATTTGAAGATAATGTTATAACGGCTGTTCTAGCTTGCGTTGTAGTGTTGGCTGAGGCTGTTACTTTGACAATTATTTCTCCCGAAGTTCCTGCAGCTTGGCTGATTTTTGCCCAGCTTGCATCTGAACTGCTCAATGTCCAAGCGGTAACGTTTGTTTTTATAGTAACGTCTGCAGCACTTTCTTTACTCTCAAAATCTATTTTGCTTGTATTTACAGTCAGTGTTTTTGCAACGGTTTTTTCGGCTGTGTCTTTGTCTGAACTACAGGCAAAAACGCCTCCAAAAAAGATAAAAAATACAGCTGTAATTAGGTAATCTTTTATTGATCTTTCCATTATTATTGTTTTTTTAATCGCAAAGGGCGCTATAGTAATACCTCTAAAAAATAACCATATAAGTGATGTAAGTCTATTTATGCTAAATTTAAACTCCTTTACTCGCAAAGGTGCGAAAACGCAAAGCTTAAAGAATGAAAATTTTAAATGAACTTATATTACTTATATGGTCCAAAAACGCCCCCAACGCGTTCTTTTATTTTATGGTAACAACGATTTCTTTTTTGATGTCTCTTGAAGAGTTTCCTAATTTCAAGGTGTATTTTCCTGGCTCAACAGTCCATTTTTTGGCAGCTACATCATAATACGCCAATTCTTTTACTGGAACTTTGATGGTTACTGTGTTTAAACTTCCTGCTTTAACAGCTGTTTTTTGGAATCCTTTTAGTTCTTGCGCTGCACGTGTGATTTTAGAATCAGATTTTGAAGCATATAATTGTACTACTTCTTTTCCGTCTACTTTTCCTGTGTTTTTAACGTCAACCGAAACTTCTATAACATCTGTTAAGGCATAAGACGTTTTATCGCTTTTTGCATTATCAAAAGCAAAAGTGGTATACGATAATCCGAATCCAAATGGATATAACGGCGCGATATTTTTAGTGTCAAACCAACGGTATCCTATTAAAATTCCTTCAGCATAGTTTACGGTTTTTCCGCCTGGGAAACTGTTTGTTGCATGTGCTGGAGAATCCATAATGTTTTTAGGCATTGTCCAAGGTAATTTTCCTGATGGATTTACTTTTCCTAATAATACATCTGCTAAAGCGTTTCCGCCTTCTGAACCATTAAACCAACTCCAAACTAGTGCTGAAGTTTTTTGGCTTACGGCATTAATATCAAAAGGAGCTCCAGCAATCATTACTACAATGGTTTTTGGATTTGCTTCTAATACTTTTTTGATTAATTCTTCTTGTCCGAATGGTAAGTGTAAATCTCTACGGTCTGAAGATTCAGTTTCGTAATCACGATTTGATCCTGCAAAAATAATCGCTACATCCGATTTTTTAGCTGCTTCTACTGCTTCTTGAACTTTTGCTGGATCTAACTGATCTATTGTAACTGGACCGTTTGACGTAATGTTTCCTAAGTTTCCTTTATTTTTCTCGTCGTAACGCTCTAAATATCCTTCGGCATAATTGATTTTGATGGATGCTGGAAGTCTATTTTTTAAACCTTCTAATGGTGTAATTTCTCTTTTGGTTTTTACTCCTGCTCCAAAACCGCGTAATGCATTTTGTTTTACTGCATTGTTACCAATTACGGCAATAGATTTTACGCCGTCTAGTTTTAATGGTAATGCGTTGTTCTCATTTTTCAATAAAACGATATCTTCTGCTGCAATTTTATAAGCGTCTTGGTAATGTGCTTCTGTAGCAATGCTTCCTTTTGCACGATCTTTACTTTCGCTTCCCATTGCTTTTACTTGAAACAACATGCGTAAAATTCTTTTTACATGTAAGTTGATTTCAGTTTCTGATACTTCTCCAGATTTTACGGCTGCAATTAATTTATCGGCTAAGAAAAATTCGTTGAATGGTTTTGGAGTTCCCATTTCAATATCTAAACCATTTTTTAAAGTTTTTGCTGTTGAATGCACTGCTGCCCAATCTGATACTACTACACCTTTAAATCCCCATTCGTCACGAAGGATTTTATTCAGCATATAATCATTTTCACATAAATATTCGCCTCTAAATTTATTGTAAGCGCCCATTATAGCATACGATTTTGCTTCTTTTATGGCTGCTTCAAATGCTGGCAGGTAAATTTCACGAAGGGTACGCTCGTCAATTTGTACATCGACAAAATCACGATTGGTTTCTTGGTTATTGGCTGCGAAATGTTTTACGCAGGCCATTACGTCTTTTTCTTGTAAACCAACAATTAAAGGCACTGCTATTTTTTTATTCAAAAACGGATCTTCAGACATGTATTCATAGGTTCTTCCGCCAAGTGGTGTTCTTACCATATTAATAGCTGGCGAAAGCAGCATGTCTTTATCTCTTGCGCGCAATTCTTCTCCTAAACTGTTTCCGAATGTATGTGCCATTTCTGTGTTCCAAGTAGCGGCTAGACCGCCTCCTGCAGGATAATAAGTTGCAAAATCGTTAGTTAATCCTGCTGGTGCCCAATTGTCGCGAGAAATTTCTTCACGAACTCCTAATGGTCCATCGGCCATTTTTAATTCTGGAATTCCCAAACGTTTTACACCGCCGTTACTAAACATACTGTTTCCGTGCAGCATTCCGATTTTTTCCTCAATTGTCATTTCGGCAATCAGTTTGTCTATTTCTGCATCGTGTTCTGTTCCGATTTCTTTTCCTTGATACTCTTCTGTCTGAGCCGATTCGGTGCTTGAACTTTGTGCGTCGTTTTTACAAGATGCAAAAAACGCAAATGCTACAGCTGCCGAAAGGTATGTCATTTTGTTTTTCATGGTTAGATAGTTAGATTTTTAGAACTCCAGATTAATATCCTCACAGAAACCTTTTATTCTTTTATTAATATTTATTTTATCGTTTTTATTTATTTCTAAATGTTATTGCTTCACAAAATTGAGCATTACAACATCATTCTCGTTTATTTTAATTTCTCTGCTAAACGTTCCTTTGGTATCCACTGTAATTTTTTCTACTGCAATTGGAGCGCCGCTGTTTTTTGTTTTAATTGAATCGACTTGTTGCTTTGTTAACTGACTTGGTTTATTAAAAGCCAGATAATCGGCGTAAGCGTCATTTACTTTATAGCCTACTTTGTATATTTCCAGCACATATTTTCCTTTTTGTAATCCGTCTACTTCAATTTTCACTTTTCCTTTTTCTTTTGATGGTAAATCCTGAATATAATAGGTTTGATTCCATACTTTATCGCCCGGATGTGTATTGGTAAAATCCCAAAATAATAATTGAACATCTCCTTGTGAGTTCTTGCAAGCCCATGAAGAAGTGTCTTTGTTTTGAAGTTCTGTTGCTCCTAATTTATTCAATAATGAATAAGAAAAATAAGCTGGCTTTTTAATTCCCTGCGTATTCAGCAATCCAAAACCTCCGTGAAAAGGTGTAAATCTTGGTCCTGCTTCTTCAAATATGTCTGTAAAAACCCAATATGACATTGAGTTTGCTGCATTTCCTGTTTGTTTTAATTTTTGAAGAATATATGCTGCTGAATGATAACTGTCGTGAATTGGATCTGAAGGTGTATACGACGAACTCCATTCTGTATAATGCAATTCTAGTTTTGGCATAGCCGAATTTGTAATCTGCTTACGCGAATTGATAACATCGCCGCTAATACTTGATTCGTCTTTGCTTAGAACTGTTCCTGAAGTCCCGAATTCATCTAAATATCCTTGATTTACTCCGTAAGTATGTGTTGAAATAAAATCTAATGGAATATTGTTTTTACTGCAAAATTCAATTGTTTCAGGAACCCAGCCTGCACCTGCAGTTGCGGGTCCGCCAACTTTATACGCTGGGTTTACACTTTTAATGCCGCGCGCCGCATATTCATATAATTTAAAATAGTCTGCCTGCGTACCTGTCCAAAAACCGGGTGTAAGATTAGGTTCGTTCCACACTTCAAAATACCATGTTTTAACTTCTTCTGCTCCGTAACGTTCTGTAAAATGTGCCGTTAAATTGCGAATTAAGTCTTCCCATTTTTTATAGTCTTTTGGGGGCGTAACATTTCCTTTCCACCAAAAAATAGTTTGATTACCGCTGGCAAGTGCTGACGGCATAAATCCTAATTCTACAAAAGGTTTCATTTTTATACTGATAAGAAAATCATACAAGGCGTCTATGTATTGGTAATTGTATTCTGGATTTCCTTTTGAGTCTTCTCTGTAAACAGCCATGTCATCAGACAATAAACCGTGCATTCTAATGTATTTAAAATCACATTCTTTTTTGGTTATCGCCAATTGTTGCTGCCAATCGGCTCGCAGACCTTCATTGGCTCTTCCTGCTCCAACACATTCTTTAAACATGGTGTTGAAATTCCCTGCAGTTTTATTATAATCTACTTTTATAATTCTATTTTCAACATTGTTATTTTGTCCAAACAAAAAACTATTGAATAGAAGTAATGATATATATAGTATTACTGTATTATGTTTCATCTGGAAATATTCTTGATAATTGATAATAGATACCTAACAGATTTTGGAAACCTTTTAGGATATTTTGATTATAATTTTTTAATTTCATTTAAGTAAACCCGACAGTTTTTTTGAAAACCTATCGGGTTTGACTAACTACTAACTTAACCTAATTTTTTTTGAATCGAATTGCTGTTCCGCCTGCTCCTCCTAAATGTAATTTTAGAGAATCTGATGCTTTTACTGTTTGCTTCGTAATAGCTACTGCTTCTGGATTATGCGTTTCATCTGTTCCATCTGCGTCCGCATAAATCTGAGCTTCGTAAGTAGCATTTGGATCTAAAAATGATAATGAAACCGTCAAATCTCTGCTTTTTTCATTGGTCATACTTCCTAAATACCAATCTTCACTGTTTTCGTCTTTACGAACTGTTGTTAAATATTCTCCAATTTCTGCATTCAATACTTTTGTGTCTTTCCAATCTGTTGGAACATCTAATAAGAATTGTGCTGCAGGAACATTGTAATTTTCTGGTAAATCAGCCAACATTTGAATTGGCGAGTAAAAACACACATACATTGCCAATTGCTGTGCTGTTGTTCCGTGTACTCTTTTTCCTGGATAACCTTGTTTGATTTCTACGTCCAAAACTCCAGGCGTATATTCCATTGGTCCAGAAAGCATTCTTGTAAATGGTAAAATAACAACGTGGTTTGGCGGATTTCCTTCGCTCCAAGCGTTGTATTCTTGTCCGCGTGCTGCTTCTCTTGCCAGCATATTTGGATATGTTCTTCTTTCTCCAGTATCTTTTATTGGCTCGTGATAGAAAACAGCTAAATCATATTGTGCTGCTTTTTCTAAAACATATCTAAAATAATTTACACCAAATTGACCATGGTGCCATTCTTTCATATTTAATTTCGAACCTACGTGACCAATTTTCACGGTATGGATTCCTAATTTTTGATACAAAGCAAAACCTGCATCAATTTGTTTCATGTAGTTAATTAGGTTTGAACCTGTTTCGTGATATCCGATTAATTCAACTCCTTTTTCTTTTCCATATTCCACGACTTTTTCCAAGTCGAAATTGTCTGCACTTTGCGTAAAACTAAACATGTGCATTTTATTCTCATACCAAGCTGGTGTCCAGCCTTTGTTCCAACCTTCAATCAATAAATGATGTAAACCTTCTTTTGCTGTAAAATCGATATAATCTTTAGCGTGAACTGTAGTTGCTCCTTGTTTTTCACCTTCCCAAAAAGTATATTTCCCGATGTGCATTGCCCACCAAATTCCGAAATATTTATACGATTTCACATAAGATGGATTACCTAATTTATTTGGTTCGTTTAGATTTAAAATCAAATATGAATCAATTAAATCTCCAGCATTTTCAGCAATTTGAAGCGTTCTCCAAGAAGAAGTAAAAGTGTCTTTTACACGAACTTTTACGCCATCTGCCCAAGGCACTAAATCTGTTTTTAGTTGTGTTCCTTGAGTGTTCACCAAAGTTGTACTTGCAAAATCTATTAGGTTTGCTTCGTGAAAACTCAATTTCAATCCGCTTTTACTTTCAATTGTTAACGGCGTATGAACAGTATCTAAAGTACTTACAGGCGATTTTGTATATAAATATTCGTAACGATTTTCTTTATAAGCAGGAATCCACCAAGCAGCTCCATCTTCTTTAAGATTGAAAGTGGTTTTTTCATCCATAATAAAAATACTGTCTTTTACTTTTATATCTTGTTTTGGATAAACGTATCTGAAAGCTACTCCGTCATCAAAGGCACGAAACTGAATTTCCAATTTACGTTTGTTTCCTCCCTTTTGTTGTAGTTCTACTGATAACTGATTGTAGTGATTTCTAATCTTTTTCTTTTCTCCCCAAACTTGTTCCCAAGTTTCATCAAACGAAGTGTTTTTTACGTTTTTGATTTCGAAATTAGTGCTTAAATCTTCATTTCCTTTCAATAAAAAACCCATGTCAGATGGTGTAATCACTTCGGTTTTTCCGTGTGAAACAGCATATTTTGGAGCATTTTTTACTAATTCGAATTTTATTTTATTCTGCCCATTCGGGGAAGCCAATTCGTAAGCATTTTTATTTTTCTGACTGTATCCAATCGTAATGGAAAGTAATACAGCGGGAAGAACTAGATATTTTTTCATGATATTTTACTTAATGCATTATAATAAACCGGGCGTCGCGTACACTTCGCCCGATTTAAATTCAATAAAAACTTATTTTCAATCATTGTGCTAAATTTTTTAACACAGTAGGGACATAGATTAAAAAGCTTAAAAAGGCGTTTCACTTGTCTAAATTCTCATAGCTTACTATGTGAAGAAATGAGTTTCCTTTTATACTCTTTTGCAAAATCAATGAACTATGTTTCTATGTGTTAAAAAATTAAACACACCAATTTTTTTTGCCACAGATTAAAGGATTCAAAATGATTATTGTACTGTGTCTTTAATTTTTCACGCAGATTTGGCTGATTCAGCTGATTTTTTTTTAATCTGTGAGAATCTTTTTAATCTGTGGCTTATATTTTTTTTGCCACAGATTAATGATTTCTTATTTATTTTCTAATCTGTGGTTGTTTTTTGCCACGAATTGCACGAATTATCTCGAATTCAATTCGTGGAAATTAGTGTAATTCGTGGCATAACTTTTTTTATTTTACCCACTCGGTTTTAAAAGTGGTTTTTCCGTTTAATGGGTTTGAGGTTACTTCAAAATTGTTTCCTTTTTTAGTAACTACGATGTCTTGTACTGCATCGCCGTTTGGTAAATACACTTTGGCTGAAGCCGAAGTTGTTTTGTCGCTGGCGTATACTTTTAAGGTTAATTTACTCCAATCCATGTCTTTGGTCGATTGTGCTAAACCTATATGAGGCAATACCGTTCCGTCTTTTACTAAAACTACAATTGGCACTTCGCCTGCTGCAATTTTATGCCATCCAGATTGGTATACTTTTTTAGTTTGGTAATCGATCCAAGTTCCTTCTGGAAGATAAACGTCTCTTTCTGTCACTTCTTCAAAAAGAGGTGCTACCAAAATACTTGATCCAAATAAATATTCATTATCCACTAACCAAGCTCCTGGATCATTTGGATATTCTACAAATAAGGCACGCATCATTGGTAAACCTTTTTGTGAACTTTCTTTCGCTTGAGCGTAGATATATGGCATTAATTCATAACGCATATTATCTGCTTTTCTAAATCCTTCTAGGAAATCTTTGCTGTACAACCAAGGTTCGCGCGGAGGCTCTCCGTGACTTCTTACGTGAGATGTAAACATTCCGAATGGCGCCCATCTTCTGTATAAATTCTCTGGTGATTTTGTTGCAAATCCTCCAACATCGTGACTCCAAAAACTAAATCCGCTTAATCCTAATGAAAGTCCGCCACGTAATTCTGCCGACATTGCGCCGTTTGAAGTTTCAGCATCTCCACCCCAATGCAATGGATATCTTTGAGATCCTGCCCAAGTACTTCTTGCCCAGATTAACGTATATCCTTTTTCTTTTTGTGTAATTTCTGCAACTGCTTTATTGTAACGTAACGGGTATAAATTGTGTTCGTAAAAACCGGTACGACCTGAATGATAAATTCCGTCTGGCGGTGCAGCTTCTCCAAAATCTACTTTGAAAACTGAAACTCCTTCATCAAATAGATGTTTCAATTTTGCTTGGTACCAAGCAACTGTTTCTGGGTTTGAGAAATCTAAAACAGCATCTTCGTATGGAAGATTTCCTTTGCGGTCTCTTACAGCCAAATTTTTGTCCATTATTTCATTGAATAAAGTATTTTTTGGACTGAAATAAGGTAATTGCCATAAACATACGTGGAATCCGTCATCTTTTAAATCAGACATCATTTTTTGTGCATCTGGGAAACGGTCTTTTGAAAACTCGTAATTGTTTCTCCAATCTACATCAAACCAACCGGTATCAAAGTGAATAACGTCTGTTGGGATTTTATATTTACGTAAATCTTTTGCTACTTCTCGACCTTCTTTTTCTGTGAAATAAGTAATACGACTCATCCAGAATCCAAATGACCAAAGTGGCGGCATTGCTGCTTTTCCTGTCAAATCGGTGTAAGCGTCTAAAACTTCTTTTGGTTCTCCGATGAAGAAAAACAAATCGGCTTCGTCATCTCCAATGTACATTTCGTTAGCACTTCCAAAGTATCTTCCAAAATCTACTGTAATTGGTGTAGAATGGTGCATGAAAACTCCGTAACCACGACTACTCATGTAAAACGGAATTGGTTTATACATCGTTTCGTTTTGAATTCCGTTAGCATCATCTGCCCATAGAACTACTTTTTGTCCGCGTTTATTGAATTGAGTGAAGGATTCTCCACATCCAAATATTTTTTCGTCTGGCTCTAAGCTGAAAGCCGCTCCCATACTTCTAGAATAATCGCTGTTTCTACGAACGAACGAGAACGGAAGTGTTGGTGTATAGGTATTTTTAAAATCGGTATCGTGAAGTGTACTTGTCAGCAATTTTCCTTTTTCGTCGTAGATTTTTACGTGCCAAGGTTTTACCAAAATTTCAACTGAACCGTGTTTGCTGGTGTATTTATGACCACCTTCGATTTTAGAATATTTCCATAATTCTGGGTGATTTGGTGCAACGCCGTCAACCAGCATTAGAGATTCTTTTTGAGGATGAAATTGTGGTCCAGAAGTGGTTTTGATACGGATTGTACGATCTGAAACAAACTGAATTTCGAATGGTAAAACAGGTGAAGCCGCGTATTCTGTGGTTGGAAATTCGTTTGCTGCAACGGTATCAGGTTTCATCATCATATTGTTGAATGCCTGACGTGTTTTATAATTGTATCTTAGATATTTTACAGTTCCTTTTCCTGTCGCAGGATCAAAAGAAGCAAGTTCATCAGCAAAATAAAAAGTATTCAAATAATTCTGAAAGTCTTTACTGATGTCTATCGGCGCATTTAACACTTCTGCATTCTGGATTTGTGCCGATGCTTTTGGCATGGCAAGAAATCCAAACACGAAGATTGAAAACAATGTGGTTAGTTGTCTGTTTTTCATTGGTGTAATTTCTATTATTATTTTTTCCTGCAAGGTCTTTTTGAACCTTTTCGGCTCCTTCAAGGTTTCCAAAACCTTGTAGGTTTATTTTATTGACTTTAATTTAAAAATTGATCTGCTTATTCTAAATCTTATAAATACCTACAAGGTTTTAGAAACCTTGCAGGAATCACATTAGATTATTCTGCGGTTATTACAATTGCAGCTTCTTTTAATCCGTTTGCTTTTGCGGTCAATTCTAATCTTCCCGTTTTAGTGCTGGATTGTATGATTACTAAACATTTTCCGTTAAGAGCTGTATGTTTAGAACCTTTGTATGATTCGTGACTTACTGGATCTCCGCTGCAAACTCCTACTATTTTTCCGTCTCCTTTTAATGAAAAATTGATTTCGTTATTAGCATTTGGAGCTAAAGTTCCTTTTGCGTCTAAAATATCAACCGTTACAAAAGACAAGTCATTTCCATCGGCTTTAATTGTGCTTCTGTCTGCTGTTAGTTTTAAGTTTGAAGGATTTCCAGCAGTTTTTATTTCACTTTCTAAAACTGTTTTTCCGTTTTTACGAGAAATTGCTTTTAATGTTCCAGCTTCAAAAGGCACTTTCCACATGACGTGTAAATCGTCTCCTTTTTTACTGCGAACTCCAACTGATTTTCCGTTAAGGAAAAGTTCAACCTCATCTGCATTATTATAATAAGCCCAAACGTCTACAGTCTGTCCTGCTTTCCAATTCCAATGCGGGAAAAGATGTAAAACCGTTTTGTTTGTCCATTCACTTTGGTACATATAATACACATCTTTTGGGAAACCGGCTAAATCTACAACTCCGAAATAGGAACTTACAGACGGCCATTCGTAAGGAGTTGGTTCTCCGATGTAATCGAAACCTGTCCAGATAAACATTCCAGAAAGGAAATCGTATTTTTTAATGACTTTCCAAGTTGCTTCGTGTGTAGAACCCCAAGGTGCCTGTACTTGATCGTAAGCCGAAACAGTATTTCCTGGATTTCCTTGCGTAAATTTAATATCCCATCTTACCGGCCAATTTTTAATACTGTCTGAAACGGCATCATAATAACCTCGCGTTTCTAATGCCGAAGTGGTTTCGGTCGCGATGAAAGGTGTGTTTGGAAAGTTTTTTTGGTGATACTCATACGTTTGATGCGCATAATTGTATCCAATAATATCTAAAGCTCCCGAAGCTGCAATGGCATTATACTGAACTTTAGCTTTTTCAAATTGCATACTTACTTTCATGTCCATATTTACTGGCGGATTCATTGCCGCTGTAATTGGTCTGGTTTTATCGTATTGGCGTGTTATTGCCGCTAATTCTTTGGCAATTGTTACACCGCTTTCGTCCCATTGTTGTGGAATTTCGTTACCAATACTCCAAATAAAAATACTCGGATGATTACGGTCTCGCAGCAATTGATCTATTAGATCTTTCTTGTGCCATTTGTCCCAATCGTTGCTATAATCGTATTTTGTCTTTGATACTTTCCACATGTCGAAAGCTTCATCCATGACAATGAAACCCATTTTATCGCAAAGTTCTAAAAGTTCTGATGCTGGCGGATTGTGCGAAGTTCTGATTCCGTTTACGCCCATTCCTTTCAAAATCTCTAATTGACGTTCGATAGCACGCGTATTGATTGCCGAACCTAAAGCGCCTAAATCATGATGTAAACAAACGCCTTTTATTTTCACTTGTTTTCCATTCAAAATAAAACCTTTGTTAAGATCAAATTTAAAATTTCTGATTCCGAAATTGGTTTTGTATTGATCTATTATTTTATCGTCAAGTGAAATTTCTGTAACGGCTGTGTACAGTTCTGGTTTTTCTACAGACCATAAAATTGGCGCATCAACTTGCATTTCCTGCTTAATGGTTTGATCTGCATTTGTACCAATTGTTATATCTTGAGTAACAGAGGTTACTTTGGTATCTTCTTTAAAAATAGTTGTGGTAATCGTTGCTTTCTTTGAAGCTGGATATTGATTTTTAATCGTAGTTTCTAAGTGAATAGAAGCTTTTTCTGCCGTAACTTTTGGAGTTGTAATATAAGTTCCCCATTGTGCTACGTGAAGTTTATCGGTAGTTTCGATCCAGACATTTCTAAAAATTCCTGAACCCGAATACCAGCGTGAGTTTGGTTGTTTTGAATTGTCAACCTTTACAATAATTTCGTTGTCTTTTTCTCCGTAATTTAAGTATGAAGATATTTCGTATTGAAAACCAATATATCCGTTTGGACGTTTTCCTAAATAATGACCGTTAACCCAGACTTCGCTGTTTTTGTAAACTCCATCAAAAGTTATTGAAGTGACTTTTGTACTGTCTGCTGCATTAACTTTAAATGTTTTTTTATACCAGCCTAAACCTCCGTTAAGCGATCCGCCTCCGTAACCGGCAGGGCTTTTTTCGTCAAACTTTCCTTCAATGCTCCAGTCGTGCGGTACATTTAAAGTTCTCCATTTTGTTGTGGTTCCAATAGTATCTTTATCTGCAATACTATCATTTAAGTGAAAACTCCAATCTGAATTAAAAGAAACTTTTCGATTGACAAAAACATCTTCTTTTTTACTGCAAGAACTTAATAAAATGCCTGCAGTTAGCATTAATAATGATACTGTTTTACTTAAATATTTTCTCTTATTCTTCATGTTGCTGCTGATTTTCAGTTTTTAATCCTATTATAAACATACCGATAAATGATTATATATCACTTATCGGTAGTTTAAATTTTATAATAAGCTCTTCAGATTTTATTCTTTTACAGCTTGCTATTTATGGTTTTGGCTTGTAATGAAAAACAATTAAGCAAACTCCTTCTCCTGTTCTACTTTGGTTACGAATAACTGCTAAACGTAATGAAGTAGCAGTAAGTTCAACCACTTTTACACTATTCCAAACGGCACAATCTGCATAATAATCGCCTCCATAAAGCATTTCTACTCCGCCATTAAACGCTAACTTATTATTGGCAATATCAAAACCGTATGTTCCAGTTTTGCTAGTTTGTGCAGTACTAGAAATTGCAGTTTGTTTTACAGAAGTATTATAACCTCCATTTAAATCAAAATGCATTTCGCCCCAATCTTTGCTTGGCATAACCCATGAATTACTTGCATAGTCTGGAAACCAGTTCCAATAATCTGAACCTGTTGGATTATAAGGATAATCTAAACCTGCCCAGCCAATAGGATCTATAAAATCTAAAACCCATGTTTTACCTGTTACTCCATTGGTAAGCATCTGCCATTTTGGATCGCTGAAATACGTTTCATCATTTTCTGCTACATCTACTGTTACAGGAGCCGCATCTACAGAACCTCCTCTTGTATAAGCTGTGAAATAAACTGTGTATTTTCCGGCGAAAGGAAAAGTAACTTGATCATCTCCTTTATTAGAATGTCCTAATTCATTACCATTTCCATCTACATATCTCCAATACGGAATTACGGTTGGATCTTCATTTTTTAGAATCACTATGTTTTTATTGGTAGTGTTCTGTGTTACCGAAAACTTAAGTGTTGACGGTGTCAAAGTTACAGCTGGCAAACTCTCGCGATCTTCTACTGCATCGCATGAGAATAATAGTGAGCCTATGGATATTGCTGCTATTAAAATATATAATATACGTTTCATAATCGTTTGTTTTAAGTTAATTACCAACCTGGATTTTGTGAAATAGTACCATTTGAAAGCACTATTTGAGATTGCGGTAATGGGAACCAGCCTAAAGTTTCTGTTCTAAAAGTCACATTAAACTGAGAATCTGTATTGGTATTGTCAATTTGAGCTTTCGTTTCAGCCATACCTTGTCTGATTAAATCGAAATAACGTAATCCTTCAAGAGCTAATTCTAATTGACGCTCTTTCATGATTGCTACTTTATTAAAATTAGCTGTTGTAAGTCTGTGATTTGCATCTTTAAATGCTCTATCACGAACTTGATTGATATCTGCTAATGCTAAACCAGGGTTGCTGTCTAAATTCAATTCGGCAGCCATTAGTAATACATCTGCATAACGAATAACGGCGTAATCTTGGTAGTTATCGATTTGGAAATTTCCTCCGTTTGCTTCTACAATACTTGTTCCTGCATCATTGTTTATCGGACAGAATTTTTTCCAAGAATATCCTGTGTATTGACGCTGCTCTCTTGCTTCTGCATCAAAATTTAAAGGCTGGCCTTTGTAAGTCTCATTTTTCAAATCGATAATAGTTGCATCTCTACGTGTATCTCCTGGATCATACGCTTGGTATAATTTAGGGTTAACTGTTGCGCCGCCCCATCCTGTTGCATAAGGTCCAATTGCGCCACCACGAGGTGCAATATCTACTTGAAAACGATTTCCTTCATTTAAATTCCAATCACCTTTTCCTGAACCGTTAAAACGAACTGCCCAAACCATTTCTGTATTGTCTTCTCCAGCAAATTTATCGAAAGAAGCTGCAAGCCAAAGATTAGCAAAATCAGCAACCAATCCGTGTCCGCTATTCGTTACTACATCATTTATGTAAGCAGTCGCCTGAGCTTTAGTTACTACACCAGCCATATCTGTCTTTTTGTAATAATCGGTATAAAACAAAAAGGTTCTTGCTAAATAAGCTTCTGCAGCCCATTTTGTGATACGTCCGTAATTTGCATTTCCGGTTTGAGAGTAATTATCATTGCTTAAATTATCTGAAGCAAATTTTAAATCATTAGCGATTAAAGCATACGTTACCTCAGCAGATTGTCTTGGCAGTTGAAATTCGCTTGCAGAAATTGTATGATCTAAAGGCACGATATCTCCAAACATTTTAGCAGCCATAAAATGAAAATGTGCTCTTAAAAAACGAGCTTCTGCTTCATATCTAGTTTTTAGTGCTGTATCAGTTCCCCAGTTTACTTGATCTAAATGTTCTAATAAAATGTTGGCTCTGTAAATTCCTAAGTATGCATATTTCCATACATCAGCATTCATTTCTTTATTCGAAACAAATAAAAATCTGTCCCATTCAATATCTGTCTGCGCATCGGCAATACCGTATCCTCCAAAACAATCATCAGAAGCCTGCTCACTAATTAACAAAGGTCCTCCGTAAGCTTCGCGCTGCAATACATCATAAACAGCAACTAATCCTGAATAAGCATCGGCTGGTGTTTTATAAAAATTCTCTTCAACCTTAGTAGTTGAAGGTTCTGTATCTAGAAAATCATTTGAACATGCTCCTAAAACAAACAAGCTTGAAAGAGCAAATAATTTTATATAAGTTTTCATCGTTTTCAAAATTTAAAAGTTAACATTAAGCCCCATCATGTACGTTCTTGGCTGTGGATAATATCCAACATCAATTCCTTTAGCCCAAGTTTGATTTACGTTTCCGAAACCAACTTCAGGGTCCATACCTTGGTATTTTGTAAAAGTGAATAAGTTATTAGCCGCAACATACAATCTGAATTTGCTGAAGAAATTCAACTTATCAGTTAGTTTTACTAAATCACAACCCAAAGTAGCATTCTTAATTCTGTAGAAATCTGCATTTTGAACATATAAATCAGAGAATTTCGTGTAGTTTCCATTTGTATCTGTTCCGTAAGTAACTCTTGGAACACTGTTAGAACTTCCTTCTGTTGTCCATCTGTTCAAAACATCTGTAGTATTATTCGTATAACCACGAGTTGGATCATGAACTGCAAAAACATTCTGGCTTCCTGCAACTCCATAAGTATTAACTGTTAAGTCAAACGCTTTGTATGATAAATCGAAATTTAAACCATAAGTAAAATCAGGATTTGGATCTCCAATTTTAGTTTTATCATTTGCATCAATTTTTCCGTCTCCATTTAAATCTACAAAACGTACATCTCCTGGCACTGCACTAGGCTGTACACCTGCTGCTACTTCTGATGCATTTTGAAAAATACCTGCTGTTTTTAATCCGTAGAAATAACCAATCGGTTTTCCTACTTCAACACGGTTTAACTCATCTGATCCTTGAAATAATAAATTAGGATCTCCGTGAATAATACCTTCACTGTTGGCAACTCTTAATACTTTGTTTTCGTTATGTGAAACGTTTGCGTTTACAGAAAAATTCCAATCTTTTCCGAATTTAGTATGATAAGCTACAGCAAATTCAACTCCTTTGTTTTGAATGTCTCCTCCGTTAATGTAAGGTGCTGTTGCTCCTGCATAAACTGGAATAGAAGCTAAAACTAACCAGTCTTTTGTCTTTTTATCGTAGTAATCAAATGTTACTGAAAAGTTGGTGAACAAAGTAGCATCAAAACCAAAATCTAATTGTTCTGATGTTTCCCATTTTAAATCTGGGTTAGAAAGCTGGTCTGGACTTGCACCTGTTTGAAGCGTTTCTGTTCCTGTTCCAAAATGGTAGTTTTTGTTGTATGAACTAATGGTTGACATATAAGAGAATGCAGGAATTTGGTCGTTACCATTTTGTCCCCAGCTTGCTCTTAATTTCAAACTATTTAAAACTTTATTTTCTTTAAAGAAACCTTCTTTATCAACATTCCAACCTGCAGAAACTGATGGAAAATAACCGTATCTGTTTGCAGAAGCGAAGTTTGATGAACCGTCTCTTCTTAAAGTAGCTGTAAATAAATATTTGTTGTTAAAGTCATACAATAAACGACCGAAGTAAGATTGAATACCGTAATCTGCACGGTTTCCTTTTACTGTGTTTGATGTTTGATCTGTAGCATTGCTTAAGTAAGCATGAGCAAAATCATCAAATGTTAGATTTTTACCTGTAGCTTCCATATAGTCTGAAGTATTCTTTTTGGCAGAAGTACCTAATAAAACATCAAAATTATGAGATCCGTTTATAGTCGCTTTGTATTGTAATGTGTTTTCAAAAATCCATCCTAAAGATTTAGTTGAATTTTGTGTAACGCTAGAAACAGTGTTATTATCGTTTGAAGACAATGAATAAACTGGTTTGAAAGAACGGTAATTTCCGTCTGTCATATCAACACCAAAACTTGTTCTGTACGTAAAATTTTTGAAGAACTTTAATTCAGCAAAAATGTTTCCTACATAACGGTTAGATTTAGTTTCATTGAAGTTATTATAGTATAATGATCCAACTGGATTGCTGATATCTGCCGAAATAGCAGAGTGAGCAAAACCTCCATTAGCATCATAAGTAGGATCAATTGGCGCAGCATTTAAGAAGCTTCTAATAGCATTGCTGTAAATTCCTTGATCTGCAACTCCCGAACTTTTAACATTTGCGAATGTAAAATTTTCTCCAATTTTCAAATGATTTTCTATAACCTCTGAAGTTGAATTTACATTGAATGTAACACGGTCGTATTGTGATTGTCCTGTTGCACCGCCAATCATACCTTCTTGTCCATAATAAGACAATCCAGTAGCAATTGTAGATTTTTTATCACCGCCAGTAATCATAAGCGAGTGATTTTGTTTTACTGCACCATCTTTAAACAAATCATCCTGCCAGTCATGGTTTGGAAATGCAGCGATTTGTGCTTGTGTATACAATGGTGTAAAACCAGAGTTTACACGAGCTTCATTCATGATAGTAGTATATTCTTGAGTGTTCAATAAATCTAGTTTTTTAGCTAATTGCTGAAAACCTGTATAACTATTTAATGACACATTCATTTTTCCATCTTTTCCTTTTTTAGTCGTTACCAAGATAACTCCATTTGCCGCTCTAGCTCCGTAGATAGATCCTGCAGAAGCATCTTTTAAAACGTCAATTCTTTCAATAGAAGAAGGATCAAGATATCCAATTCCGTTATCAACAACAACACCATCAACAACATAAAGCGGTGTACTGTTTCCAGCTGTACCAACTCCACGAATGTTTACTGCCATTCCAGCACCAGGCTGTCCAGAAGTTGAAGTAACATTTACTCCAGACGCCTGACCTTGTAAAGCATTTACAACATCTAGAGACGCAACTTGCTGAATATCTTTTCCTGAAACTAATGAAGTTGCAGCTGTATTGACCTTTTTCTTTTGTGTACCGTAACCGATAACTACAATTTCTTTAAGTTCGGCAGTTTCTGCCTGCAATGTAACGTTTATTGTTTTTTGAGTTCCTACGGTGATTTTTTGTGTTTTATAGCCCATAAAGCTGAACACAAGTACATCACCAGTTTTTGCTTCAATTTTGTATAGTCCATCAAAATCTGTTGCTGTACTTGTTTTTGTTCCTTCTACAAGAACTGTAGCTCCGGGAACACCCATGTTATCGTCTGCCGACGTTACGTTTCCGCTTACAGCTCTAGACTGCTCCTGGGCAAAACTAGACTGCATCATAAATACGCTAAGCAACAGCGCCATACAAAATGGAAGCATTGTTGTTTTAATACAATATTTGCTTTTCATAATAATTAAGAGTTGGTTAAATTTATTGTTAGTATTTTTTCAATCGATTGAGTAAAATTGAAAATAAATTATTCGAATGGTATCGATCTGCCTTTAAGAGGTTTCGGTTCACTTCTTTTAAGCACTGCCAGATTATTTTCGTCAGCAGAAAATTTTATTAAAGAGCTTATTAATTCAATTCCTAAAAAAAACATTTGCAGTATATTAAGTTAGTTGTAATTTTGTCCTCTTAAAACTTATAGTCAAATTGAACTTATCTTATGGTTAATTTGACTACAAGTGTAAAACATTTTTTCTATATTAACAAAATATTAGGGTTAATTTTTTTCAATTCTGATATTTAAATAATCATTATTATTAATACTGCAAAATCTGAGTTGAAATTGAAATAAAAAATATCAAAAAAATAACGAATTATGAATTTGACAATCAGCTGTTTAAGAATATATTTTAAAAACCAGGTTTTTTAAACAAAATCCAAACTGTTGATTATCAAAAAATTGATTCGTTAAAAAAAATATAAAGCTTTTATAAAGGCAACTATTCATTTAATTTATTTAATTTGTCAAAATTTATATCAAATATGATCGGAAATGAAGATGAAGTGTCCACTGCAAAAAGTGAACAAAGTGCAATGAATGCAATCACGATTGACTGCGTTATATTTGGTTTCGACAAAGGAAGTCTGGAAGTACTTTTAGTGCAGCACGGAGAAGGTATCAGTAAAGGAAAATGGGCGCTTCCAGGAGGATGGATATATAAAAAAGAAAGTACTGATAATGCTGCTCATCGCTTATTAAATGAGCTTACAGGTCTTGATAATATTTACTTAGAGCAATTGAAAGCTTTTGGTGATCCTGATCGTTTCCCCCTCCGACGTGTTATAACTATTGGATATTATGCTTTGGTAAAACGAGAAGATTATAATATTAAAGCAGGTTTTACTGCTTCTGATGCAAAATGGTATAAAATAAACAGTATTCCAGATTTAATTTATGATCATAACGAAATCCTGTCCTACAGTTTACAACATCTCCGCAATAGAGTTCGTCAGGCACCCATTGGATTTAATCTTTTACCCGAAAAATTTACTTTGTTACAATTGATGCATTTATACGAAGAGGTTTTAGGTATTGAAATGGACAAATCTAATTTTAGACGAAAAATTCTGCACATGAAACTATTAGTGGTTTTAGACGAAAAACAACAAGATGTTTCGCATAGAGCTGCAAAGCTTTACAAATTTGATCCAGAAATTTATCAGAAACTCACCGAAAAAGGATTCAATTTTGAATTTTAAAAACAATAAAACCATTTTTATACCCAGAAATACTTTCAAAAATTGACAGCAGCAACTACAGACATCAACAAACCAGCCATAGAAGGAATTACTATTGACTGTGTTATATTTGGATTTAACAAGGAGAGTCTTGAAGTCCTTTTGGTACAACATGCGCAAGGCGAAAGTATTGGTCAATGGGGACTTTTAGGAGGTTGGTTAAAAAAAGAAGAGAGTGCTGATGATGCCGCACAGCGAATTTTAAAAGAACTTACGGGTCTTGAAAACATTTATCTAGAGCAGCTAAAGGCTTTTACAGATCCTAAACGTGTTTTGGAAAGAAGGGTTGTTACAATTGGTTATTATACTTTGGTAAACCGCGAAGATTACAACATCAAAGCGAGTTTAACGGTAAGAGAAGCAAAATGGTATAAAATTAATGATGTTCCGAATTTAATTTTTGACCATTCTGAAATTTTTAATTTCAGTTTAATGCAATTGCAAAACAGAGTCCGTCAGGCTCCTATTGGTTTTAATCTTCTTCCAGAAAAATTTACCTTACTGCAATTAATGCATCTATATGAGGAAATTCTCGGAATCGAATTGGACAAATCTAATTTCCGCAGAAAAATTCTGCACATGAAATTACTTGTTGCTCTTGACGAAAAGCAACAAGATGTTTCGCACAGAGCAGCAAAACTCTACAAATTTGATGATGAAATTTACAAGAAACTGACCGAAAAAGGATTTAATTTTGAGTTTTAATACACTTTTTAAATTTCATAATTCAACTATCAAACGTCTTCGATTCCAGAATCCAAAACTTTGCGCTATCTTTGCGCATTAATAACATCCTTTAAGACAATTGATCTAGGCTTATTATTACCCAAAAATTACTTAAACTCGTTTAGAGAATTGATATATTAAAATGAAGAAGATACGTAACTTTTGCATCATTGCACACATTGACCACGGTAAAAGTACTCTAGCTGATAGATTACTTGGTGCCACACAAACTGTAACAGCTCGTGAAGAAAAAGCACAATTGCTTGACAACATGGACCTGGAACGTGAGCGTGGTATTACTATTAAGAGTCATGCCATTCAGATGGAATATACTTATAAGGGTGAAGAATATATTTTAAATTTAATTGACACTCCTGGTCACGTTGACTTTTCATACGAGGTTTCCCGTTCTATTGCTGCCTGCGAAGGTGCGCTTTTAATTGTAGATGCTGCACAAAGTATACAAGCACAAACGATTTCAAACTTATATTTAGCTTTAGAGAATGACTTGGAAATTATTCCGGTTTTAAATAAAGTAGATTTACCAAGCGCTAATCCAGAAGAAGTTAGTGATGATATTATTGATTTACTTGGATGTAAATTGGAAGATATTATTCATGCTTCTGGAAAAACTGGTTTTGGTGTTGAAAATATTTTAGCAGCAATTATCGAAAAAATTCCAGCTCCAAAAGGAAATGTAGATGAACCGTTGCAAGCTTTGATTTTTGATTCACATTATAATCCGTTTCGTGGAATCGAAGTAATTTTTAGAGTTGTTAATGGTGAAATTAGAAAAGGGCAGAAAATTAAATTCATGGCGACTGGCAATGAATATTTTGCTGATGAAGTTGGAACTTTAAAACTAAATCAAGTTCCAAAAAATGTGATTTCTACAGGTGATGTTGGTTATTTAATTTCTGGAATTAAAGAAGCTAAAGAGGTAAAAGTTGGAGATACTTTGACTGATGCCAAAACGCCTACTACTAATATGATTACTGGTTTTGAGGATGTAAAACCAATGGTATTTGCCGGAATTTATCCTGTTGATACTGAAGATTATGAAGATTTGCGTTCTTCTATGGAGAAATTGCAATTGAATGATGCTTCTTTGGTATTTACTCCAGAAAGTTCTGCTGCTTTAGGTTTTGGTTTCCGTTGTGGATTCTTAGGAATGCTTCACATGGAAATTATTCAAGAACGTTTAGAGCGTGAGTTTGATATGACTGTAATCACTACAGTTCCTAACGTTTCGTATTTGGCTTACAGTAAAAAAGAACCAGATACTCCGTTTGTTGTAAATAATCCTTCTGACTTACCTGAACCATCTCGTTTGGATAGAGTTGAAGAACCTTATATTAAAGCAACTATTATTACTAAATCTGACTTTGTTGGAAACGTAATGAGTTTATGTATTGAAAAACGTGGGCAAATTACCAATCAAACGTATTTGACAACTGAACGTGTTGAATTGAACTTTGATATGCCTTTGGCTGAGATTGTATTCGATTTTTATGATCGTTTAAAAACGGTTTCTAAAGGTTATGCTTCTTTTGATTACTCTCCTATTGGAATGAGAACTTCAAAATTGGTAAAACTTGACGTTCTTTTGAACGCTCAAACGGTTGATGCACTTTCTGCTTTGATTCACGAAGACAACGCATACAACATTGGTAAAAAAATGACCGAAAAATTACGTGAGTTAATCCCAAGACAACAATTTGATATTCCGATTCAAGCCGCAATTGGAGCAAAAATTATTGCTCGTGAAACGATTAAAGCACTTCGTAAAGACGTTACCGCAAAATGTTATGGTGGAGATATTTCGCGTAAGCGTAAATTGCTGGAAAAACAGAAAAAAGGTAAAAAACGTATGAGACAAGTAGGAAACGTTGAGATTCCTCAAGAAGCTTTTATGGCAGTACTTAAATTGAATGATTAGTTTTTAGAATAAAGAAAACAGAGAATAGAATATAAATTGACCCTGATAACCTTCGTTATCAGGGTTTTTTATTTTAAATTCTGATTACTAGTGCTGCTATCGCTTTTTATTTAAAAAGAGTTCTAATTATTTAGGCAAATCTTTTTATAATTAATTTTAACAAAATAAATCTTTCTTTTTATAATAAATATTGTAAGTTTTTATTTACTTTTATATTTTAAAAATATAAGTAATTAAAGAATTATTATGAAAACAAAATTAATGGCTCTTGCCGCATTTTTTACATTTTGCATTGCCTCTGCGCAGCAACAAATAGTTGATCAAGAATTAAACTCTGCAAAAGGAGTACAATTTCAAAAAGGTGATATGTTTATTGAAGGTTCTCTTAAAATAAGCACTGCAAGCAACACTGATTATTTTGCTTTTACGCCAAAATTTGGATATTTACTAAATGACAAGTTTGCAATAGGAGCAAATTTGAATTTTGGAAACGAAAAAGATAAAGGAGCAGAAGCAGGAAAAGATGTAAAATCTACTGTGTTTGGAGCTGGTGGTTTTGCTAGATATTATTTTTTACATTTAGACTCAAAACGTTTTAAAGCTTATACTGAAGCTGGATTAGGATTTGGACGTAATACCAAAAAATCTCCAACAATAGATGAAACTAACAATAGTATAACTGCTAATATTGCAGTAGGCCTAAATTACTTTATTACAAAAAATATCGCTGCTACTTTTACTTTAGCTAATGTTTTATCATACAATAGCGTTTCTCCAGAAGATGGAAGCTCTTCAAACACATTTGAGCTAAACCTTAACTTGTTTGAAAATATTTTTGCTCAGCCACAATTTGGATTACTTTACAAATTCTAGATTTCATATAAAATATCCAAAAAACTATTTAACACTTTTTGGAATATAAAACCTGATAACGAAAGTTGTCGGGTTTTTTGTTTTTACTAGTAAACATCTGTTAATCAATAAGAAATAAATTACAGATTTATGTTTTTCTTTTTAGCAAAAATGTTATACGAAAAAACTTATAAAATGTATTTAAAAATGTTAAAAATCTGATTATCAGGGTTTGTTTAATTGGTTTCAAATAAAATATTAGAAGAAAAAAGCTACTTTTAATCCGGTAATTAAAAAAATTTATATCATGAAAACAAGAATCACACTTTTTTTAGCGCTATTTACTTTTTATTTTGCAAATGCTCAACAAGAGGATCAAGTTGACTCGGAAATGAAATCAGCAAAGGGCATTACTTTTCAACATGGAGACATGTTTATTGAAGGTTCAATCCAAATTACTACCGGCGGTGATCAGGATTATTACGCGTTTAACCCAAAATTCGGTTATTTATTAAACGACAAATTTGCTGTTGGAGGACAATTAAACTTCTCTAGCAACAAATATGAATCTACAGGTACAAAGACAAATGTTTTTGGAATAGGCGGTTTTGCTAGATATTATGTATTAGAATTAGATAAAAAACGCTTTAAAGCCTACGGAGAAGTTGGTTTAGGTTATGGAAGAAATAAAGTAGAGACTCCACTAGGCTCTGATGACAGTAATAGTCTTACCGCTAATATTAATGTTGGTTTAAACTATTTCCTAACTAAAAACATTGCTGTTACTTTTACACTCGCCAATATATTATCTTACAACAGTGTTTCTCCAGAAAACGGACCTTCGTCAAATACTTTTCAATTGAATATTAATTTATTTGAAAACATTTTTGACCAGCCAAAATTTGGACTGCTTTATAAATTTTAGATTGTTTTTTAAATTCATCATAAAAAGCTGTTCTATTTTGGAACAGCTTTTTTTATTCTCTTTAGACATTCCCTTTGTATCTTTGAATCTTTATAAAACCTCAGCAACTTTAAAAGAAAAAAATGCTCGACGAAACCCCAAAACGATTTGACCGTATTGTTGCCATTCTGATTCAATTACAATCTAAAAAAATTGTAAAAGCACAAGAATTGGCCGATCGTTTTGAATGCAGTTTAAGAACTATTTATAGAGATATTAGAACTCTTGAAGCTTCTGGAGTGCCTATTTACAGTGAAGCTGGAGTTGGCTATGCTTTAATGGACGGCTACAGATTACCTCCTGTAATGTTTACACGCGAGGAAGTGAGCAGTTTTATTGCTGCCGAAAAACTAATGCAGAAATTTACTGATCCATCCCTGGGAAATCATCATGCATCGGCAATGTATAAACTCAAATCGGTTATGAGAAGTACTGATAAAGATTGGCTTTCGAATATCGAATCAAAAATTTTAATGCAGACTTCAGAACCAATGTTCAACGACAGTTCTCCCAATACATTAGCTCTTTTGTTTGAAAGTATTGCAGAAAAAAAACAAATCCTTCTTTCATACAAAACGATAGAATCTGTTGAAGTTAGCCACAGAAACATAGAGCCTGTTGGTGTTTTTCATGAACATAACAATTGGTATTTTTTAGGATATTGTCATTTGCGACAAGACTATCGTCAGTTTAGAACAGATAGAATACAGGGAATTAAAAAAACGGATCTTAAGTTTACTATTGAACATGATTCTCTGGAAACTTATTTGGCTAAAACAGAACATCCTATACAAACGACAAAAGTTCGAATCTTGGTTCCGAAGAAAATCTGTGGTTATCTGCGTTACGAACAAAAATACCACGGTTATGTTTCTCAAAAAGAAGTTGAGGACGATCAAATAGAAATGACTTTTATGTCACGTGATATCGTAAATGGATTTCCGCGTTGGTTTTTGATGTTTGGAGATTATGCAAAAATCCTAGAACCAGAAATGCTAAAAGAAAATGTCTTGAAATTACTCGAAATCAACAGAGAAAGACTTTTATAAAAAAATGCCTCAAAATTTGAGGCATTTTTTTGAAAACTCTGAAATTTTATCTTTCCCAGAAAAACGGCGGCTCAATATTTAAAGCTCTTAAATACACATATCCTTGACCACGATGATGGATTTCGTTATCAATAAAATATAAAATATTCTGAATTACAGTAAATTCATATTGTCCGAATAAATTGAATGTTTCGTTGAAATCTTCAATTGATAACTTCTCCCAATATTTATTGATTTCTGCAGTGGCTTCATCCCATTTTTCAAGGTATTGCCCTTTAAAAATCAATTTTTCAGATGCTTCTGTGTAAGGTTCTGTAGTTTTATTTACAATTCCTTTTAAAGCTGGAACGCCAATTTCTAAAAGTTCGTCAGCTAATTTTGCAAACGGTCTCATTCCTCCTATCGAAAATTCGAAAAAATCTTTCTCAGGAAAAAGCTCAATAACGCGTCTTGTAAGGGCGCGGTGTCCTTGCCAGTGTTTCAACAAATCTTCTGGAGTAATTACTTGTGCAGCTAATGTTTTCATAATTTTAAAGTTTTATATTTTAATACTTCAAAAGTAAAATGGGCTGGTGACAACAGTTTGTCAGCAGGAAAAATTAAATTCATTTTTTACTCAAATTATTTATTTTCTATTGAGAATTCAGGTGTTCGCAGAAATCATTAAATTAAAAATAGATAAAACCTTTGTACCTTTGCAGCTTACAAACTTTGGAACTTAAAAAAATGATCGAAGATAAAAATCCGCAACGAACTAGTATTGCTCAATTGGGCGAGTTTGGCTTAATTGAACACTTGACCAAAAATTTTGATGTAACACAAGAATCTACTTTAAAAAGTATTGGTGATGATGCTGCAGTTTTAGATTTTAAAGATAAAAAAGTAGTCGTTTCTACCGATTTACTAATAGAAGGCGTACATTTTGACTTGGCTTATATGCCGTTGAAACATTTAGGATACAAAGCAGTCGTTGTAAATGTGTCAGACATTTGCGCGATGAATGCAAGGCCAACACAAATTACGGTTTCTGTTGCCGTTTCTAATCGTTTTCCGCTAGAGGCTTTAGAAGAATTGTTTGAAGGAATTACACACGCCGCAAAAGAATACAAAGTTGATGTTATTGGCGGTGACACAACCTCATCTCAAAAAGGGTTAATCATAAGCATTACGGCTATTGGTGAAGCTGACGAAGAAGAGATTGTGTATAGAAATGGTGCGAAACAAACCGATTTACTTGTTGTAACGGGTGATATCGGTGCCGCTTATATGGGATTGCAGGTTTTAGAAAGAGAAAAACAAGTTTTTCAGGTAAACCCAAATAACCAGCCGGATTTAGATGCTTACACTTATTTGATAGAACGTCAGTTAAAACCTGAAGCTCGAAAAGACGTTCGCACTTTATTGCATGCACTTGAAATCAAACCAACTTCTATGATTGACATTTCAGACGGATTATCTTCAGAGATTATTCACTTATGCAAACAATCTAAAGTGGGTTGTAATTTATATGAAGACAAATTACCATTAGATCCGCAATTTATCTCTGCCTGCGAAGAATTTAATATTGATAGTACTACGGTTGCTATTAATGGCGGTGAAGATTACGAGCTTTTATTTACAATTGACATTAATGATTTTGATAAAATAAAAGGAAATCCGAATTTCTCTATTATAGGACATATGGCAGAAGAAAATGAAGGAATACATCTTGTAACTCGTGCAAACACAAAAATTGCTTTAAAAGCACGTGGCTGGGATTCCTTAAGCGAGTAATTTTTAAAAACTCCAAATAAAAAATTCCAAATTCCAATGAAATAAGAACATTTTTGGAATTTGGAATTTTTTATTTGGAGTTTTATTTTTAAAAAAGTCCTTTACTCTTTGCTTCTTTTACTAAATCTTCGTCAGAACCTGACTTTATTTTGAGTAATTCTTTGAGGTTGATTTTACGTTTTTCTATGGCTGTAAACGAAATGGGAATATATTCTGGCATAGAGTGAGGCTCAATTCCATTAGCCAAATGAAATAAAATCTGTTTATCGTACTGATCTATTTCTATTGAATTATGAGGCGTTTGATTGAGCATTTTTACAACAGACTGACTATAATATTTTTCACTTTTAATTACTTTGTCAAAGGCAGAAAGAAGTTCATCAAAAGTTAGATCGTTTTTAATAATCAAACCATTTGGCTGTATTGTTCTAATGATTGTTTTAATCTTAAGAAGCTCTGTATACATTGTAAGAAGTATGATCTTGCAATTGGGCATTTTTTTCAAGATTAATTTTGCTAGGTCTTCTCCCGAAAAAAGATCTTTTTCTTCATAAGCCGGCATACTAATATCTAAAAAAGCAACATCAAAATCTGGTTTTTCATTATCTACAATTAAATCATAAGCAGATCTGCAATCATGAGCCTGTGAAATCAGAAAATTATATTCTTTGGGATTATACCGCGTTATAGCATTCTTATATCCTTCTATAATAAAAGGATGATCATCAACTATTAAAATATTCCGCTTAATCAATTGCGAAATTTGGGTTGTTAAGTCAGCTGTCATGTGCTTGCAGGTTAATTTTTTGATCTATTGGGACTTTAATTACAAGATGTGTTCCTTCTCGTTTGGCAGATTTAATAGTAACTGTACCCTTACATTCTAATACTCTATATTGAATATTGTGCAATCCTATTCCGTTTTTAGTTCTCTTTGTATCAAACCCAATTCCATCATCAGAAACAGACAGAATCAAATGATCCATTTCACTTTTAAATTCAACTCTAATAATGTCGGCTTCAGCATATTTGTTACAATTTTGAAGTGCTTCCTGAACAATTCGATATAAATTAATCTTAACCATATTACTCACCAATTCCCACTTAATATAAGGATCGAATGAAACAATTAATTTGGAACTAAATGTATTTCTTTGGTTCTCAAATAATTTATTTAAAATCGCTACAAAATTATTAATTAATTCGGATTTTTCTCTATTTAAATCGTGAGAAATTTCGCGTATATCCTGCTCTATGTTTTTAAGTTCAGCAAGATATTTTTTTCTTTTAGCTATAACCTCAACTTCATCAATTTTATCTAAACTATCCAAACTAATTCTTACACCAAACATTCTTCCCAAAACTCCGTCATGCAATTCTTGAGCTACCTTTTTCTTTTCTTTTATACGCGTTAGCTCAATTTCATTCTGTTGCGAAATCATCAGATTATAAATATCTTCATTTGCAATCTGTTGTTGCTGCTTAAAAAGTAATTCTCTATTTTTTGCTTGCTGCGTTTTGTAAACATAAAAAAACAACCCTAACAAAGTACAAATACTAAAAACATAAACTAAGGTTTTATTTTTTTCCTGCAAAATCGAATTTTCGTCTTTTATTTCGTTAGTCTCATATTCAATTCTAGAGAACTTCTCTCCCATATTGCGTTCTGCCTTTTGTAATTTTTCATTAATTCTAATGTATTCTTCAGAATATCTAGAAGCATTTTTAGGGTCAACTACTGCCATTTGTTTGAGTGATTCTAATGTACTTCGCAGCGAATTAGTATTACGAGACAAAGTCAAAGCTTGTTTAGAAAACCGAAAAGCATTTATAGTGTCTTTTTTATACGTATAATATTCAGACAAATGTATTTTATTTAATATTACACCAGATGTCAAACCTAAACTGTCTCTAATTTTTAACGCTCGATAAAATTCTCCAGGTAATCCATTTAGTTCTTCTAATTTGAATTTAGAATAAGCAGAATTATCTAACAGCATAGCATATAAGGCTTTATTCCCTCTAAATAGGTCTTTCTGTTCTAATCCTTTTTCAAAATTGATTTTTGCTTTTTTGTAATTGTGCATATTCAAATAAACAAAACCAATATTATTTAAAGAAGTAGCTTCTGATAGAAGTGCATCTGGAATTGTTTTTAGTTTGAGAATCTCTAATGCTTTATTATGAAAATCTAAGGCTTTTTCATATTCTTCACGTTCATTATATAATATTCCCAAAAGATTATAACATTCATAAATTTGATTATCAACATCTTTTTGGTGTTTTAAAACTCTAAGCGCCTTAAATATTGTAATTTCACTCTGAAATAAATCCCCTTCTTTAAATTGTAGATCAGCTCTGCTAATAAATGTTTTAGCAAGATTTCCTTCGTCATTAATTCGAAGATATATTTTTTCTGCCGCGAAATAATTTATAAAAGCACTATCAGAGACTGCTTTTCCATTGTAATAATCCCCCAAATAGGTATAGGCTTTTGCTAGATTGACTGAGTCTTTACTTTTTTTTGACCTTTCTAAAATAAGAACTGAAATTTTCTTATAAGAATTCAAATCATCCATATTATAGTAGCGATTGGCCACTTTAAACAGATTTACTTTATTGATTGAATCGTCTTTTTGATTTATAATAATATCAAATGCTTTTTTGTTGTAATCCTGCTTGTATTTAAACGGAAGATCAATATCATTTGCTAAAGATAAATAGATAACAAGACTGTCTTCAGATGATTTTAGTGTTCGATCTTCAGCCTTTTTTTGAGTACACCCAAAAAAAGCAAGAGAAAGCAGTAATAATATTAAGAAATTATTTTTCAACAGCGTTTTTGAGTTTCATCAAAAATACTAAAACTATAGACACAAAAAAAAGGCTGCCAAAAAATTGGCAGCCTTTTTTTTATATTTTATTCCTTTTAATCTAACTTAATTGCTCTACTGCTAGATTGGCTATCTGTTCCGAAAGAACTTGATTGATTTAATTTTAAAACTGATTGGTTTGTGCCGGTAAAATCGTCTACTTTTTTCTTACCAGGACCAAGTGGTCCTTGCTGACCTCCTGTACCATCTGTACCTAAGGGTACTATAGTTATAGTATTGTTTGTTTGTACTGGATTTGCAAATGATGTTGCTACCATTACTAAAGAAAATAATCCGAATGTTAAAGCTGCTTTTTTCATGATTTAGGAGGTATTAGATTTTTGATTTAAAATTGGGGCTATGATTCATTTTGTTCTGAATCATGGTGTAAAACTAATACCGTAATCGAAGAAAAGTTATATGAAAAAATGGGTTTATGGTAGATCATACCCAATTGTTAGTCAATGAGCATCAAATTAATGTAATCGCCTAATTTTTAGGCTTCTAAATAATTACCTGTTGTAAAATCGGCAATAATTAGATCTACATTTGATTTATAAGTCTTTGAAAAAGGGATCTTTTTTGAGGAGTTTTTTATGTAACAAACTGAGCTTCCGTTATGAATCCTCGAAATATAATTTCGATTAATAACATAACTATTGTGAATTCTAAAAAATGGATACGACAAAAGACTCTCAAAATGCTTTAGAGTTTTAAAAGCAGTAATCATTTCGCCAGTATTTAAATAAATATCTGTAGAGTTATTATCGGCCTGAAAATAACAAATATCAGCCGCATTTATGTACCTATAATCTCCATAGGATTTAATACAAATAATGAGCGGTTTCTCTGCAGTCTGGTGCGTATTTGCAACAGAAGGTTTTACTGAAAGAATTTCTGCATTAGAATCACTGAATTCAGTTTCTAAGAATGTGTTCTTGGCTTTTAAAACCATCTTGAGAAAATCAAAATGCACTAAAGGCTTTAACAGATAATCAAAAACACCATATTGTATGGCATCAAAAGCCAAATCTTTTTTAGATGTAGTAATGATGATCTTGGGTAGTATAGACAAAAATCTATGTAATTCGCTTATAAAGAGAAGTGATAATTTACTCGATAAATCTTTTGGATCAATTTCTATAAATACCAGAGAAGGCTGATGTTCTAAAACCAAATACAAACCATCTTGGTAATTCGCAGCCGAAGCCGTAAAAGTCAATTCTGAAAAACCTTCTGCAATAGTTTTAGTTTTCAAAATACTCTCTGCGTCATCGTCAATTATAATATACGAATACTTTTTCAATGTTACATTTTGTTGATTTTTCATTAATACTCAAAAACTATTCTTCTATGTCATGAGAAAGATAATACTACTTTATCAATTCTAATGGAAAAATTCGTTTTTAGCATTTTATCCTTAATTAAAATTACAAATTTTGATTTTCTATATATTTAATTGTTAATACATTACTTCAAAATGTTAACATATAAAAATAAAACATGCAAATGTTCGACAAAATGCATGCTCTAAATTAAAAAAAATCCCAAACTCCTATCAAGGAATTTGGGATTTATATGATTTTATATAATAAAATTACATTTTCATCAACCAGTTTTTCATCGAAACTTCGTTTTCAATAATCGCTCTTAATTCAGAAATTTTTACACGATCTTGTTTCATTGTATCTCTATGACGAATTGTTACTGTTTCGTCTTCTAGAGTTTGATGATCTACAGTAACACAGAATGGCGTTCCTAATGCATCTTGTCTTCTGTAACGACGACCTACAGCATCTTTTTCATCATAAGCTACATTGAAGTCCCATTTTAAATCTTCGATGATTTTTTTAGAAACTTCTGGTAAACCGTCTCTTTTAATTAATGGTAAAACTGCCACTTTTGTTGGTGCTAAAACTGCTGGTAATTTCAACACAGTTCTTGTCGAACCATCTTCTAAAGTTTCTTCTTGCAACGATGTTGCAAAAACTGCCAAAAACATACGATCAAGACCTACAGACGTTTCAACTACATAAGGCACATAGTTTTCGTTTAATTCAGGATCAAAATATTGTAATTTTCTACCTGAATATTCTTCATGTGCTTTTAAATCGAAATCTGTACGCGAGTGAATACCTTCTAATTCTTTGAAACCAAAAGGAAAATTAAACTCAATATCTGCTGCTGCATTTGCGTAATGTGCTAATTTTTCGTGATCATGAAAACGGTAATTCTCTTTTCCTAATCCTAAAGATAAATGCCAATTTAAACGTGCTTCTTTCCAGTGGTGGTACCATTTCATTTCTTCACCCGGACGAACAAAAAATTGCATTTCCATTTGTTCGAATTCGCGCATACGGAAAATAAATTGTCTTGCAACAATTTCGTTTCTAAATGCTTTACCAGTTTGAGCAATTCCAAAAGGAATTTTCATACGACCTGATTTCTGAACGTTTAAGAAATTCACAAAAATACCCTGAGCTGTTTCCGGACGTAAATATAAATCCATTGCAGAATCTGCAGAAGCTCCAAGTTTAGTTCCGAACATTAAGTTAAACTGTTTTACATCTGTCCAGTTTCTAGAGCCTGTTTCAGGATCAGCGATTTCAAGTTCATCAATTAATGCTTTTACATCTTGAAGATCTTCGCTCATACCTTTTGCAAGTCTTGCCAAGATTTCTCTTTCTTTAGCTAAATATTCAACTACACGTGCGTTTGTCGTAATAAATTCCTGCTCATTAAAAGCGTCTCCAAAACGAGCTTTTGCTTTTTCAATTTCTTTTTTAGCTTTTAGATTTAACTTTTCAGCATAATCTTCAACCAAAACATCTGCTCTATATCTTTTTTTCGAATCTTTATTATCAATTAATGGATCATTGAAGGCGTCAACGTGGCCTGAAGCTTTCCAAGTCGTTGGGTGCATCAATATTGCAGCGTCAAGGCCGACAATATTATCATTCATTTGAACCATTGATTTCCACCAATATTCACGGATATTCTTTTTTAATTCGACACCATTTTGTGCATAATCATAGACAGCACTCAATCCGTCGTAAACTTCGCTTGACGGAAAAATAAATCCGTACTCTTTTGCGTGCGAAACCACATTCTTAAATATATCTTCTTGTTTTGCCATAATGATGCAAAAATATAAAAAGTACGTTTAAAAAAAAGAAAAATAATAAAGTTTGAAGCATTGATTTCGTTATTTTTGTAACTAAATTCTTTCTATTTGTGTTTAATTACCTTATTAACCTGTTTTTCCCTAAAGTCTGCTCAGGATGCCAGACTATTTTAATGACTAATGAAACTGTTTTCTGTACCAGTTGCCGTCACGAAATGCCTCTTACTCAATATCACTTAGATTGCGATAATCAAGCTGTAAAAAAGTTTTATGGAAGAATTGATATCGAACATGCTTCTGCTTTTCTTTATTTCAATAAAAAAGGAATTGTTCAAGAAATGATTCACAATTTAAAATATAAGGGTCATGAAGAAATTGGGACCTTTTTAGGAAATTGGTATGCCGAAGATTTGAAAGAATTAATTTTAAAAACACCTTTTGACACTATAATTCCTGTTCCACTTCATAAAAGAAAATTTAAGGAACGAGGTTATAATCAGGTTGCTACTTTTGGAAAATCTTTGTCTGAAAGTTTAAATATTCCTTATGATGAGAGCATTTTATATCGAAAAAAATATTCTAAAACACAATCAAAAAAGAATCTCCTAGGAAGATCTGAAAATATAGAAGATCTCTTTGATGTAGATTTTACAGCAGAACATCATCAAAAACATTTTTTAATTGTTGATGATGTTCTTACTACAGGCGCAACGATTGAAGCTTGTTCTCGAGCATTATTAAAAATTCCCGGAGCCAAAATTAGTGTGGTCTGTATGGCAATCGCTAATTGATTTTTTATTAATTTACAATAATTTTTTTGACCGTTCTTCTGTTTCCATCAATAACAGTTACAAGATAAATTCCAGCAGAAACATTTGATAATTGGATCGTTTGATTAAAATCTGCTGTGCTTTCGAAAGTTTTATCGTAGACTTTTTTACCCAAAATGTTGTGAACTAAAACTTTTGCTCCAGTTTCAGATTCACTTGTAAATTGAATGGTAAAGTTTCCTTTATTTGGATTTGGATAAAGCGTAAAATCTATATTCTCAACATCATCAGGACTTTCCAAAGTATAAGTTTTGTTGCAAATATTTACGGAGGCCGAATTTATGGTTCCAAAATTCCCAGTAACAGCATCACGAACTCTAAAAGTCCAAGTTCCTTCTGGATTTTCACCGTTGAAAGCACTTAACAAATCAACTGGTATAACAATTTGATCGGTAGTACTACTGCAGTCTATAGCCGTTCCTGAATCATCAAACTGAAGTGACATAGTAGAATTTGTATTGGTGCAACCTTTATTAAACAAACGAACTACGGTTCCTTGCGGACTTACAATCTGAATTTCGACATCTGAAAATCTTGCATGAGTAATATTTACAGCAACATTTACATCTGATACAGTACCTGTTGAAGCTGGAACTGAAACAGTTTTTGATGTAAAAGTTGAAGAAAAAGGAATACTAAAAGCACTGCCGAAACTATAAGTATCACAGCTTGCAACAACAGTGTAGCCAACAGCAAAAGGTGTAGTGTTTACTGCATAATAAATATTTGCAGTAGGTTCTATTAAAATTCTGCAATTTTTAGAAGATGGCACGCTGGTAGGAAGTGTTATTACTTCTGAGCCATCGTTTGGAGTATTTGCTGCTAAAGTTATTGGAAATGTCAAACCTCCATCTGTAGACAATTTAATGTTTACTGTAGACGAACCCTGCAAATTATTGGTATTACTAACACTCCAAGTAACCGTTTCTGTTAATCCTTGCCACCAGCTTACATCATTGCCGTTATGAGATGTCACAACAAAAGGTCCGGCTGTAGAAACAACATTTACAATCATACCATCTGTATTGGTTTGAGCTGTTCCTAAAGCAGCATTGTCTCTTCCTGTTAAAGTAAAATTCATTGTTTTAGCAATAGACGAAACAGATTCCCAGGTTGTGGTTAACTGATTTTGGATCACACTGCTTAAAGCCGGCATATACCTAACCGGAGATGTTGTAGGTGTTATAGATCTAAACATCGGTCCGTTTGGTTTTGTTGCATATGCTATACTATTTGCTGCAAAAGTTGATGTTGCATTATCAAATTGTTCCCAAGTATAGGTAATTGAATCTCCTTCGGAATCTGAACCAGTTCCCGTTAAAACAAAAGGTGTACTTATAGGAATTGTATAATCTAAACCTGCATTGATTACTGGCGGATTGTTTGTTATTGCCGTATTTACGGGACACGATTTTGTGGCAAGATTATTCTGAATCTGCATAATACTGATATACGCAAAATAATCATCTGAATTAGTTTGAATATCATAAGTACCTGTAACTCCAGCGTAAGCCATAATTGTAGAACCGCTTCCTGGTTCAACAGCACTTCCGTTTCCTTCACTTGCATACGAGAAAGTATGAAAACCTCCTAATTGATGTCCAAATTCGTGAGCAACAAAATCTATATCAAAAGTATCTCCCTCAGGTTTTGAATTAGATGGTGACGTATATGCACTGCCTTTTCCTATTACGTTTGTTGAAGTCGGACTAACGCATACGCAACCTATACAACCAGCATTACCGCCGCCGCCAGAAGCACCAAATAAATGACCTATATCATAATTTCCTTCTCCTATTACACTCGTTAATGTGCTTTGAACTTCTTTACTCCAAAAATCATTGTCATCTGTATCTGTAGATGTTCCTTTGCTGGCATTTGAATAAGGATCTGTTGTTGAATCTGTATAAATTACGGCGTCATTATTGGCAATCAAAACCAACTTAACAGAAAGGTCTCTATCAAAAACTCCATTTACTCTAGTTAAAGAAGCATTCATACCTGCTAAAGCACCTGCTTTTGTTCCTCCAAAATAAGTAGTATACTCTCCTGTACACGATAATGCAAGACGAAGTGTTTTTAACGTTTTTGCACTCGAAGCTGTTTTTGCAGTTTTTGAATTATTACTCTCCAAAACTAAATTGGCTGTTTTACAATCTAAACGCATTTTTGAAGTGCCATTATCTTTGGAAGCAAATAATACATATTCTGATTTATCATCAGGATTTTGTTCTATATATTCTGCAGGTTTATTGGCGCGAAATACCATGGTCTCCATTCCGATTGGTGCAACGCTAAAATAAATTTTAGCCGTTTTATCATCTAATCCACTTCCTTCATAAGCTCTTATTTCTGGATATTTGGCTTGCAATTCTGGATCAAAATTTGAAGATTCCCAAACAGAAAATCGTTCTAAAACGCCGTCTGTATTTGGAATTGTAATTTCTACAAAACTGCTTTTTGCTGTAGTGCTTATAGTGGCGCTAAGCTTTGATATAAGAAAATCTGAATTTAATTTATAATATTTTTGATTTGAATCAGCTGTATTTATACTTTTTTTGAGAGCAGAAACTGAACTCACTTTTTGCCACAAATCATCACTTTGGGCATGAACAGTAATGTTGCAAAAAATAAAAAGAATAAAAAGTAAATATTTTTTCATATTTAGTGAATTGAAGTTCAAAATTAAAGTAATTAAATTAAATTCTTACATATTTACGACAATTAATACTTTTTCATCGACGAGTACGCTTATTTTTACAAAAAGAGGCCGAAGAACATCAAAAATCAATTCGGGTTAGCATTAAATTTAAAATAGAATAGTATAAATTTGCAGCATCTTAAATTATTTGTTTTGAAGCTCTTTCATTCTATAAACGATTTTCAGTCAACCAAGAAAACAATTTTAACTCTTGGTACCTTTGACGGTGTACATATTGGTCATAAAAAAATTCTGGAACGAATTACTCAGAACACTGAAAACGGAAAATATGAGAGTTTAGTACTCACATTTTTCCCGCATCCAAGAATGGTTCTTCAAGAAAAATCTGAAATAAAACTTTTAAATACTATATCTGAAAAGACTAGACTTTTAGAAGAAACTGGCATTGAAAACCTTATTATTCATCCGTTTGACGAAAATTTTTCTAGATTGACCGCAGAAGAATTTGTACATTCTATTTTAGTGGATAAATTTAAAATTCAAAAAATAATTATCGGACACGATCATCGTTTTGGAAGAAATAGAACTGCAAATATTGATGATTTAATTGCTTTTGGAGCTGAATATGGTTTTGAAGTAGAGCAAATTTCGGCAAAGGAAATTCAAGATGTTTCGGTAAGTTCAACTAAAATTAGAAAAGCTTTAAACGAAGGAAACATGACTTTGGCCAATGAATATTTAGGATATAATTATTTTTTGAGCGGTGAAGTTGTAAAAGGAAAACAATTAGGCAGAACGATTGGTTTTCCAACTGCTAACATTCAAATTGATGAAGATTATAAATTAATTCCTAAAAATGGTGTTTATGCGGTTAAAGCAATTATCGAACAAAAAGAAGTTTTTGGAATGATGAATATTGGTTTTAACCCAACTGTAAATGGTGAAAAACAAACAATAGAGGTACATCTTTTTGATTTTGATGCCGATATTTATGGTCAAAAAATAGCGGTTTCATTATTACATTATCTTCGTGAAGAACAAAAATTTGGCTCGCTTGATTTATTGATTGAACAATTAAATCAAGACAAAATAAATGCTTTAGGTTTATTAAGGCAGCTTTAACATAAATCACATCTATTCTTTTTAGCGTTTTTTAAATCATCGTAGTTATTTTTTTAGTAAATTTGATATAGGACTCTGTTTTCCAAATATTTACTATTAACTTCTTTAAAAATAACCACTATGAAACTACCTAAAGAAATTACCAACGGTTTTTTGATTTTCCTCGGAATTGGCATTTATTTTTTACTGATGAATGTATTAGGTCTTGCAGATTTATTTTATTTACGTACTCTGAATGCATTTTTTATCTTCTTTGGCGTAAATAGAACCATGCAGATGAACCTTCAAGAGGGAGAAACTAATTTTGTATCAAACGCAGTTTCTGCAATGGCAACATCTGTTGTTGGTGTTTCGATGAGCGTTTTTGGATTGTTAGTTTATAGTTATGCAAGAGGTGGAGATGCTTATGTAAGAACACTTTCTGAAACTTTTATGTTTGGAGGAAATCCTTCGGTGCCAACTTATTGCATCTGTTTATTATTTGAAGGAGTTGCATCATCTGTAATTGTTACTTTGATGATGATGCTGTATTGGAATAATAAATATGCTGCCGATTAATATTTCAAAATAAAATAAACATTTTTGCACTCTAAAATCATAAAAATATAATTCTATGATTTTAGAGTGTTTGTTTTTTTAAAATACCCAACAAATATTCATTTACAGCAATCAGCGTTGTTGATTAAGACAATTTAATTACTTTTGAAGCTTCAAAAACAATGTACCAATGAGCATTACCAAACACAACTGGACAAAAGACGAAATAATCGCCATATATAATAAACCTATGATGGACTTGCTGTATGAAGCAGCAACAATTCACAGACAAAAACACGATCCTAACGTAGTTCAGGTTTCTACATTACTATCTATTAAAACTGGAGGTTGTCCAGAAGATTGTGGTTATTGTCCACAAGCTGCACGTTACAATACTGGGGTTGAAGGAAATGATTTAATGAGTGTAAGCCAAGTAAAAGCTCAAGCTTTGCGTGCAAAGTCAAACGGATCTTCTCGTGTTTGTATGGGAGCAGCTTGGAGAAACGTAAAAGATGGTGAAGAATTTGACCAAGTTTTAGAAATGGTTCGTACCATCAACAAACTAGACATGGAAGTTTGCTGTACTTTGGGTATGATTACCGAAAACCAAGCGCATCGTTTGGCAGAAGCAGGTTTATATGCTTACAATCACAATTTAGATACTTCTGAAGAATATTATAAAGATGTAATTTCTACCCGCGGTTTTGAAGACCGTTTGGAAACGATCGAAAATGTTCGTAAAACGAATGTTACGGTTTGCAGCGGAGGAATTATTGGAATGGGAGAAAGTATTGAAGATCGAGCTGGAATGCTTGTTGCACTTTCTACATTAAATCCACAACCCGAATCAGTGCCAATTAATGCTTTGGTTGCTGTAGAAGGAACTCCAATGGAAGATGAAAAACCAGTTGAAATCTGGGAAATGATTCGTATGGTTGCAACTACTAGAATTATAATGCCAGATACTCAAGTTCGTTTGTCTGCCGGAAGAACAAATATGAGCCGTGAAGGACAGGCAATGTGCTTTTTTGCTGGTGCAAATTCTATTTTTGCTGGTGATAAACTGCTTACAACTCCAAACCCTGATGTACATGAAGACATGAAAATGTTTGAGTTATTAGGATTGAATCCACAAAAACCATTTATAAAAGTTTCACAGCCAAAAACTGTAGAAGCAGAAGATTCTCAATTTGCAGCATTAGGCGAAAAACCAAAATGGTCAAGACCAGGACATACGATTGAGAAAAATCTTGAGCATTCGATTAAATCAAAAATTTAATTAATAGAGTTAAAAAATCTCAACGAATAACTTTAAATTGCTTATAACCAAAATTATAAGCAATTTTTTTATTTAAAGAGATGAAGTTAAAACAAATCGAAAGGGTAAAAAAAATCTCTAAAACTGATTTTATATCCCAGTATGTAAAAAATCAAATTCCAGTTGTTGTTGAAGAGCTAACCGAAGATTGGTCGGCATATCACAAATGGAAGTTATCCTATATCAAAGAAATCGCGGGTGATACAATTGTGCCTTTGTACGATAACAGGCCCGTAAATCATGAGGAAGGCTTTAATGAAGCTCATACTACTATGAAGATGAGCGATTACATTACTCTTTTAGAACAAAAACCTACCAATTACCGCATTTTTCTTTATAACTTGATTAAAGAGGTTCCTACACTAAAAAATGACTTCTTATGGCCTGATATTGGTCTAAAATTAGTCAAGCAAATGCCTATGGTATTTTTTGGAGGAGAAAACTCTAGAGTATTTATGCATTATGATATTGATTACTCGAATATTCTACATTTTCATTTTCATGGAGAAAAACAATGTATGCTTTTTGCTCCAGATCAATCAAAGTTTATGTATAAAGTACCACATGCTTTAATTTCGAGAGAAGATATTGATTTTGATTATCCTGATTATGAAAAATTTCCAGCACTTAAAAATGCCGAAGGATATATTACAAATTTAAAACATGGTGAGATGCTCTATATGCCTGAAGGATACTGGCATTATATGAAATATTTGACTCCTGGATTTTCGATGAGTCTGCGCTCTTTTCCTAAGAACATTACCAATCTGTCAAAAGCCGCCTATAATGTTTTTATTATGCGCTACTTTGATATTATGATGCGAAAATTTAAAGGTCAAAAATGGATTGATTATAAAAATGAAAAAGCAATTCAAAATACACATCAAAACTTGCAAAAGACTTTTTGAAATACAATTATAAATAAGAAAGCCGATGTAATTTTAAATTACATCGGCTTTCTTACCTTTTTTTAAAATTAAAAAATAATTTTGTTTGTTGTGGTATATCCGTTATCTAAAATTGTTTTTACTATTAAAACCTGCTCGCCAGATTTAAGATTTGATATTTCTAATTGATTAGATCCTATTTGCTTCTTGTCATAAAGTACTTTTCCTGAAACATCAAAAATAACTACTTCATTAAGATTCTCTGTATTTGAATTTGATGATAACTTGATAATCTTATTTTTAACAGAAACGATAACTCTATTTTTTTCATTTTCTAAATCATCAGTTCCTAATACTGCACTATTTTTATAACGCAATACAAAACGATCGGTAAAAGTTCCTATTGCTGTAGTAAAAGTATAATTACTAATTTGTAAATCTTGCATAAGACCTGTTACTTTATCTTCAAGATAAATTGAATGTGTACTTAAATCTCCATCTGCATGATCTATTGCAATAGAAAAAACACCTGCGAGTTCTGATCTATATCCTAAAGGAACGGTATCTAAATCACTAAATGGCAATGCACGTCCTTGAATGACAAGTTTTCTATCTTCATTAATACTATAAAAATCAACATACTTATTGGCGTCTATAGTTAGTCCATCATAATTATTATCCCAAAGATTTGTTGCACCAGTAACATACCCAATTAATATTTGCTTGAAAGCTCCTTGTGTGTTAGTTAAATTAAGCCATACTCGATGTTTTTCAATAGTAACATCGGCTTTGTCAGCATTCGATGTTTTATAAAACTGAGTGTTACTGCCAACTACACGCATAGAATTTGTAAAAACCGCATTAAGTCCCGTTTTTGATTTTGCAAAAAAAGCTTGTCCTGCCGCAATATACCCCAAAGGAGGATTTTGATTTCCCGGCGTCGATGCACCTGTACCTACTAAGCCACCAACTGTTGCATTTCCTGTTAAGTTATAGATCGCAAAATCATCATTATTATAAGTAGCTAAATTACTTCCCGGTGCTGCACTTGGTAACGAATTATGTGTCCAAAAATATAAAGTACCATATATATTAGCTTGATTATCTACTATAAATTGATCTGCATATATTGCTGAAGGATATGGATTACCAATTAAGTTCCACTTATCTGCTGGTCCAACAGAAACAGAAACTGGTCCGTTATTAGGAACTCCTGTAAATACCGCAGTGTACGTTGCTGGAATAGTAGTGTCGTAAGGCTGCGGTGCTCTAATACTATACCCAATTCCTTTTCCCATTTCTTGTGTTCCATCAAGAATTACCGTCCAGCCAGTTGTTGTATTCCAATAATAATATTTATCTCTCAAAGTATTTGGGGATAAATCTTTTAAGGTAAAAGCTGGTGTACGAACAACTGGAGATGACCAATACGTAAGATCAAATCGTCTTATCCCAGGAGTAATTCTTTTATAAATAATATTCCCTGTATTAACAGCATCTGAAGTCTGCAATAAACTTGAATTATTTTCAAAAGTTAATGTTCCTCCATTATTATTTACAAAATTTGCAATAGTTAGTGTATGACCAGAATTTACTATTACTGTTGCACCAGCATTAACAGTACATGAGCAAGCACTTAAATTACCTGTAGTTTGATAATTACCCGTAAACAAAGCAGCCTCTGTAGCTACTGGCGGACTTCCTGTTGACCAGACTGATCCATTCCAAGTATTGGTAACTGGAGAATTAATCACAATACTCGCTGTTGCTGATGAAGTACAACCCAAAGCATTTCCTATTGAAAAAGTATAAGTACCTGGTGCTAGATTAGAAATTAAATAACTTGTACCTGAACTCGAATAAGAATTTGTAGATGTACCTCCTTGCGTAATAGTCCAAGTACCTGATGCAACTAAGCCACTTAAAGAAATACTTCCTGTAGGAGTAACGCAATTGGGTTGTGTTATTGTACCCTGTATTGGTATTGATGGAGTTGAGTTGACTGTTATAGTAGCTGAACCTCCAGTAAAACCTGTTGTGCGGGAACAGCTGTCTGATCCCGTAACTGAAACTAAGGTATACGTTGTTGAACTTGTGACCGTGGCTGTAAAAGGTGCAAAAGAAGTGGCGCTTACAACTCCGCTTGCTGTGCGGTCTGCTCCGCCGTTTTCTTTATAGACAATAGTATAAGGTCCTGTTCCGGCTGTGGATGTAAAGGTCAATTGTCCTGAACCTGTTGCACAAAATGGACCATTGGCGGTCAAACTTCCCTGCGGTAAAGGATTAACTGTTATTACGGCTGAACCTCCGGTAAAACCTGTTGTGCGGGAACATGTATCTGATCCCGTAACTGAAACTAAGGTATAAGTTGTCGAACCTGTAACTGTAGCTGTAAAAGGTGCAAAAGAAGTACCGCTCACAATTCCGGTAGCCGTACGGTCTGCTCCGCCGTTTTCTTTATAGACAATAGTATAAGGTCCTGTTCCGGCTGTGGATGTAAAGGTCAATTGTCCTGAACCTGTTGCACAAAATGGACCATTGGCGGTCAAACTTCCCTGCGGTAAAGGATTAACTGTTATTACGGCTGAACCTCCGGTAAAACCTGTTGTGCGGGAACAGCTGTCTAATCCCGTAACCGAAACTAAGGTATAAGTTGTTGAACCTGTAACCGTAGCTGTAAAAGGTGTAAAAGAAGTACCGCTCACAACTCCGCTAGCCGTACGGTCTGCTCCGCCGTTTTCTTTATAGACAATAGTATAAGGTCCCGTTCCGGCTGTGGATGTAAAGGTCAAGAGTCCTGAACCTGTTGCACAAAATGGACCATTGGCGGTCAAACTTCCCTGCGGTAAAGGGTTAACTGTTATTACGGCTGAACCCCCTGTAAAACCTGTTGTGCGGGAACAGCTGTCTGATCCCGTAACTGAAACCAAGGTATACGTTGTTGAACCTGTAACTGTAGATGTAAAAGGTGCAAAAGAAGTTCCGCTCACAATTCCGGTAGCCGTACGGTCTGCTCCGCCGTTTTCTTTATAGACAATAGTATAAGGTCCTGTTCCGGCTGTGGATGTAAAGGTCAATTGTCCTGAACCTGTTGCACAAAATGGACCATTGGCAGTCAAACTTCCCTGCGGTAAAGGATTAACTGTTATTACGGCTGTACCTCCGGTAAAACCTGTTGTGCGGGAACAGGTATCTGATCCTGTAACTGAAACCAACGTATAAGTTGTTGAACCTGTAACCGCAGCTGTAAAAGGAGTAAAAGAAGTTCCACTTATAACTCCTGTAGCTGTCTGATTGGCTCCGCCGTTTTCTTTATAAACAATTGTATAAGGTCCCGTTCCGGCTGTTGCTGTAAAAGTCAAGAGTCCTGAACCTGTTGCACAAAACGGACCGTTAGCGGTCAAACTTCCCTGCGGTAAAGGATTAACTGTTATTACGGCTGAACCTCCGGTAAAACCTGTTGTGCGGGAACATGTATCTGATCCTGTAACTGAAACTAAGGTATAAGTTGTTGAACCTGTAACCGCAGCTGTAAAAGGAGTAAAAGAAGTTCCGCTTACAACTCCTGTAGCTGTCTGATTGGCTCCGCCGTTTTCTTTATAGACAATAGTATAAGGTCCTGTTCCGGCTGTGGCTGTAAAGGTCAATTGTCCTGAACCTGTTGCACAAAATGGACCATTGGCGGTCAGACTTCCCTGCGGTAAAGGGTTAACTGTTATTACGGCTGAACCTCCGGTAAAACCTGTTGTGCGGGAACATGTATCTGATCCTGTGACTGAAACTAAGGTATAAGTTGTTGAACCTGTAACCGTAGCTGTAAAAGGAGTAAAAGAAGTGCCGCTTACAACTCCTGTAGCTGTCTGATTGGCTCCGCTGTTTTCTTTATAGACAATAGTATAAGGTCCCGTTCCGGCTGTTGCTGTAAAAGTCAAGAGACCTGAACCTGTTGCACAAAATGGACCATTGGCAGTCAGACTTCCCTGCGGTAAAGGGTTAACTGTTATTGTGGCTGAACCTGCGGTAAAACCTGTTGTGCGGGAACATGTATCTGATCCCGTAACTGAAACTAAGGTATATGTTGTTGAACCTGTTACCGTAGCTGTAAAAGGTGCAAAAGAAGTACCGCTTACAACTCCGCTTGCTGTGCGGTCTGCTCCGCCGTTTTCTTTATACACAATTGTATAAGGTCCCGTTCCTACTGTGGCTGTAAAAGTCAATTGTCCAGAACCTGTTGCGCAAAACGGACCGTTGGCAGTCAAGCTTCCCTGCGGTAAAGGATTAACCGTTATCGTGGCTGAACCGCCAGTGAAAGAAGTAGTACGAACGCATCCAGATCCCGTAACCGAAACCAAAGTATACGTTGTTGAACCTGTAACTGTGGATGTAAAAGGCGCAAAAGAAGTACCGCTTACAACTCCCGAGGCAGTACGGTCTGCTCCACCGTTTTCTTTATAAACAATAGTATAAGGTCCCGTTCCTGCTGTTGCTGTAAAAGTCAAGAGTCCTGAACCTGTTGCGCAAAACGGACCGTTGGCAGTCAAACTTCCCTGTGGCAAAGAATTAACTGTTATTGCAGCTGAACCTGCAGTAAAACCTGTTGTGCGGGAACATGTATCTGATCCTGTAACTGAAACTAAAGTATATGTTGTTGAACCTGTAACTGTGGATGTAAAAGGCGCAAAAGAAGTACCGCTTACAACTCCCGAGGCAGTACGGTCTGCTCCACCGTTTTCTTTATAAACAATAGTATAAGGTCCCGTTCCTGCTGTTGCTGTAAAAGTCAAGAGTCCTGAACCTGTTG
>NZ_WMID02000014.1 GCF_009711165.2 Flavobacterium sp. MC2016-06
ACAAACATTAGACACAATCAAAAACTGGTTCAAAACTAGTTTAAAACCAACACAAGCTCAATTCTGGGATACTTGGGATTCTTTTCGACACAAAAATGAAAAAATTCCGGCAAGTGATGTTGAAGGAATACCAAATATAAATGGAAATCCAAACAAATTAACCAAAATAGACGGTAATTCTGCAAATGGATTAAATTTAACAGAATCTAATATCACTGATACAGGAGATAAAATAACCATTAATTCTACTACAGAAATTGATAGTCAAGTTGAAGGACAAAGTGGTTTAAAATTCAGTAAATTAAAAAACGAATCTAAGACACTTAGTGAAATTGTATTTCCTCAAGATGTTATTCCAACAGCAGGAATTGATGAAACAGCTTATTTTCCTTGGGGAAATATTGTTAAAAAAGTAAACTTAGATAAATCTGTTACCGATTATTATTCATTTCCTGAAGGATGCCTTATAAAAAGCAAAATAATAGCAAGTCCAAACAATGGAGATTTATTTTTAATATATTTTGATGGAGTTTCTTCCTATAATCTAGTAAAAATTGATCAAAGTGGTGTTTTATCTGTCTTAAAATCCTCCATTCTAAGTTATAATTATTTAGATATTGATAAAAATGACAACATCTATGTACAAGAGCAAGTTTCACAAAAAATACTGAGAATAAACACTGTTACATCAAACGATATCGAATACTACACTGGCGATTTGTCACTAGGCATTTTAGGATTTGATATGGAATCAAATGGTTATTTCTTTGATTATGAAGCTCGTAATTTAATTTACAAATTAGATCCAACTGGAATAGTATCGAACTTTGCAACTCTCAATTTTGAAATCGCAACTGGATGTGTAAAACCTGATGGATCTCTCTATATCATATCATATGACTATGATGATAAAAACATTTATTGGGTAGATAGCCTTGGAACTACTGCTATTGTGTTTACCTCATTGATTTATAAGTCATTCGAACCTTATATCTCAGAAAATGGATTTTTATATGTTCATAATAATGATTACGATAATGGTTTAGTTTATAAAATTTCTCCAACAGGCCAGGTTAGCCTTTTCGGTTCTGCTGGTAATTCTCCTAGATATATGACAGTAACCAAATCGGGAATAGTTTACATTAGCAACAGTGCTTCCTATAATCTTATAAAAATTACACCTCAAGAAGTAACACATTTATTGACATTAGATGAAAACGGAAATATCATACTATATGATAAGGAAGTTGCTTTAAAATCTGATTTTAAAACAATCAATGGAGAATCACTTTTAGGATCAGGTGACATTGAAATTAATCTATCATCAGCTTCAGCAACTGTTACAGGATTAGTAGATAATACTTCTTTACAAGAATTAGGAGGAACAGATAAAACCATAAATGGTATTAGGATTGGTAAAGGAAATGCTAATTATGAAAATAATTTAACAATAGGCCGAAATGGATTAGCTTCTATTACTACAGGACAATATAATGTTGCTATAGGTAATGGAGATGGAGAAGTAGAAGGTCCATTACAATATAATACCACTGGTAATAACAATACAGCAGTCGGTTCTGATGCTTTAGTAAAGAATACTATTGGTAGTAGTAATACCGGCTTAGGAACCTCCTCTTTATTTAATAATACAACCGGAAGTAGTAATACTGCCGTGGGAACATTCGCTTTAACAGAAAACGTAACATCACCATTTAATGTAGCTATTGGTACTAAAGCTCTATCGAAAATGGGTTCGGGATTAGGTCAATCTACTGCTATTGGGGCATACTGTATGTCTGATGCCACCAGCACAGATAAAAATGCTGCAATTGGCACTTATGCTTTGCGTTACAATACAACAGGATTTTCCAATATAGCTGTAGGCCATACTGCTTTAGGTCTAAATACTTCTGGAAATTCAAATAATGCATTAGGTAATTATTCTTTAGGTGCTGTCTCAACAGGTGCTGCTAATATTGGAATTGGGAAATTTGCAGGAACATACGTAACCACAGGAAATAGTAACATTTATATAGGTTCTGAAGGAGTCGCAAGTGATGCTACAGCTAGTGGAATCATTAATATAGGAAATAGAATCACCGCAAGAGGAACAAAGATATCTTTAATTGGAACATTAAATATAGGCACAACTCCTGTTTATGCAGATAATACAACCGCTTTAGCTGGTGGCTTAGTAGCTGGTGATGTTTATCGTACCACTACAGGAATACTAATGATCACATATTAAACCACAAATTATTAAACTATAAAAAATGAAAAACATGACTAAAAACTGGAAAACAACAGTTACAGGAATTATTGTTGGAGGAGTTGCTATAGCAGTTGCTTTAGGTTACATCACTACAGAAGTTGGCGGGCAAATAACAAGTGTTTGCATTGCTTTAGGCTTAATTGCAAGCAAAGATGCTAATCAGACTGGAGTAGCTAAGTAAACTATATTCTCTGGAGGAAAATCAAAAAAATCTTCAACTAAACAATACATCAAAGTCTATCCGAGAGTTTAAATCTTTTATAGACTTTGGTGTATTTTATTTTAAAAAATCAAGGATAACCTCAACTTAATCATTATAAATAAAAAATAAATTTCCACAAATAAAACAAACAACTTTTAATGTTTTAAAAACATACAAATCAAACATTTAACATCAAATTCATTTCTACTGAAACTACAGAAAACATAAGTCAAATTTTTCTTTTTTTCGCTTCTTACACCTTATTTTTACATACTCTAATTCCGAATATTAGTCTGCCAAATAGGCCAAAAACCCTCCTGCTTTCAAAGTTTTTTTAGAAAGTCAGCACCTCAACTATCGATCATTTTTAATAATCATATTAACAATTAAACAATAAACTAATCATTATTATAAACCAAAAAAAATTAGGCGAAATACCTAAAACACCATACATGAGTAATTTTAAAACGTAATTAAATCAACTATGAAAAAAGAAATATTTAATATTCACTTTGATTCCAACTATGAAAACTAATTGTATTATGAATTTATCAAAATATACAATTTAACTAGATAATTTTAAAAAAACATGGCCACACAAACATTAGACACAATCAAAAACTGGTTCAAAACTAGTTTAAAACCAACACAAGCTCAATTCTGGGATACTTGGGATTCTTTTCGACATAAAAATGAAAAGATACCTGTAGGAGATGTTGAAGACATTGAAGAATTACTTAATTCCAAAACAGATGAATCTGATTTTAAAACAATCAATGGTGAATCAATATTAGGCTCAGGAGATATAAGCATCGATGGTGGAGGCTCTCAGGATTTACAACGAGTTCTTAATAAAGGAAATAACTATAGTACCTATGGCCAAGATGATTACATGCGCCTTACAAATCAATATGCTCCTGGATGGCAATTTAATGAAATGCGACTTATGCCTGGAGGAATTAGAGTAGAAAAATCATATGGAGGCAACACAACTGGAATCGTTTATGGAAACAGTAATATCAGTTCGTTATATATGAGAAGTGATTATGCTAATCAAACAGGTTTTAGACTAGATACCGAAGGCTTATTATTAAAAACTAATGTTTCAGAAAGTGGTACCGGTATAATAAAATCTGATAATTTATCAAAACTTACAGACTATCAATTACCAGTAGAAACAACAGAACCATCCATCACGCTTGTTTCAAAAGTAAATGGTATTACAGCTGATATAAATGGTAATGTTATTTTAGCCGCAGATGATGTAATTCCAGTATCAGCTACTGAATCAGGAATTATTAATAATACAGCCTTACAAGAATTAGGGGGAGTTGATAAATTAATAAATGGCGTAAGAATAGGAAAAGGAGCTGGAACAACTACAGATAATTTAGTTGTTGGAGATATAGATAGTATGTCCTTAAATACTACTGGAATTTATAATACAGCAATAGGGTCAGGATCACTTCATAGTAATACTACTGGGGAGTCTAATACAGGTATAGGTGCGCTTGCTTTGTGGGCTAATACTACAAGTAGCAATAATGTAGCAATAGGTGATTCTTCGCTGCAAAATCTTATTAGTGGAGTGGGGCATAATGTAGCGGTAGGAACAGGCTCTTTATCAACATTGATTTCTGGAATTAGTAATACTGGAATAGGAGACTTTGCTCTTTGGAAAGCTAGTACCGGAACATTTAATACAGCTGTTGGTGGTGGCTCATTACAAAAAGTTACAACGACCTCAGGAAATACTGCAATAGGAGCTGCAGCTGGTCAAAATATAACTGGTACATTTAATGTAGCAGTAGGCTATTTATCCAATGGTGAAACTGGGACGACAAGTACTGGAAATTATAATATAACTATGGGATATCAATCTGGGAGAGCACTTACATCAGGTTCTAATAACATCTTAATTGAAAATATAACAAATGCCAGTGTCACATCAGGCAGCAATAATATAATTATTGATAGTAAACAAAAGTCTGGAGTAACAACTGGAAGTAACAATACATTAATAGGTGGTTGGGATGGAGCGTTTGCTCCTACTACATCTGATACTGTTGCTCTGGGTACTGGTACTGGTGTGACAAGATTTTTATCTGCTAATACAGGCTTAACAACGATTCCAACTCAGACAAATGCATTAATTTCTGCTGATGCAACAGGAAAAGCTATTGTTACAAAAAGCTATTCAGACAATATGGGAGCTGTAGTAAATGCTACTACATCAGTTTTATCTGGCACTGCTTTGAACTCAGCCTATCCTTCTGCGATAGTAGGATTCAGAGTACATTGCTTATCAATATCTGGAGGAGCCATTGTCTACGAAAAGACAACAGGTGGTTGGATTCAGTACTCAACTACAGCGGTGACACCTTAATAAATCAAAAACACAGCAAATTTAAATTTTATTTTCAGATAGAATCTAGTATAAAGCCACCATAAAAAGAATAAAAACTCTTATAATGGTGGCTATTATTTTGATAAATTCTCTCTATCAACAATATCAATAAGTCACAATCCAAAACCACATTACAACCTACAAAACTACACTTTAACTGCAATAATTCTCTACTGAAACTACTGAAAACGAGTCGCTTATTTTTCGTTTTTCAGACACTTCTTCCTTATTTTTACATACTCTAATTCCAACTATTAGTTTGCCAAAAAGGCGCAAAAAACTCCTGCTTTCAAAAAATCCTTGAAAGTGGACACCTCAACTATACAAATAACTCAAACAATCATATTAACAATTAAAACAATAAGCGAATCATGGATTATACACCCAAAGATTTAGGAGAAACACCTAAAACACCAGACATGAGTAATTTTAAAAATCCTTTAGGACAACCATCAGAAGGAAGCATTTTTATAGAGAGTTTTAATATTTCACCTTTAAGTGTATCCGAAAAAAATGAAAGCCTGACTGAAGCTATAAAAAAAGAAAGTCGAGACAGCTCTGTTTAATATCTAAAAAAAAACTTTCAAGACTAATTATCAATCAAAATAAAGCAACACAATCTATAAAATCATAAAAAAATGCTAGACGAAATATCCATACAAAAACTAAAAGAAAAATACGGCACGGTATTAAAACTCACATCCGATGATCAATTAACAATTACTTATTGCAAAAAGCCATCATTCACAACATTTCTAAACTATCAGAATAAATACAAAGACAATCCGCACGAAGCGATCTTATTTTTATTTAAAGAATGTGTACTTGACAAAGAAAACTATGATGACGAGTTTATGCTTTCTGCGGGGAATTCTATTGTAGCCATGATAAAAAAGGATAGTGAATTTACAATAAATGCAACACCGCAAAAAGATGAGTTTAAAAAATCAGCTGCTCTTATTAGAAATGCTTTTCAAGTAGATCCTTATCAACTACCAATGGATGAGTTTTACAAATTACTCGAAGAAGTCTTGTGGCTACAAAAACATACCGAAACAAGACTAGAAAACACTCTTATAACTGCCTTTGCCAAAACATTTTCAAACTAAAAATAAAAAAATAAATCATTATGAAATTCAATTTTAATGTAAACGAAATTTTAGACACCCAAGAAATCAAATATACCGGCATTAACTATAACGAATCAGAATCAAAAGATTTTATTATAGATAAAACTGGAGGCGAATTTAATCTAAGAGTCTTTGCTCCTCTAGTTTTTGAACCTCTTGTAAAAAAAGATCTTAATCTTCCTAGTTTACGAATCGATGCTGTTACGGTTAATCTAAATCGTTCTAAAATCATAAAGAAAGAAGGAATCGAAGGAAGAGATTCAACCATCAAAGAGCATATTACAAATGGAGATTTTAGTATTTCTATTGAAGGATTAATTGCAAATGAAACAGGAGATGAATACCCAAAAGAAAAACTTTTTTTACTGAAACAATTTCTAAATGCGCCTTATTCCTTAAGAATAACACATGCTATTTTAAACAGATTTGGTGTTTATGAACTAGTTATAGATTCTTATTCTATTCCCTCTATTTCTGGAACAAAAAACATTCAAAAATTTACTGCCAGCGCCACATCAGACGAAACTGTAGAACTAATAATTAGAGACAATGCTTAAACTAAATGCTAAAATTAGAGTTTACGAAACAGTAAAACTTATCCCTTCACCTAAATTTTATGAATTTACCTATGTCAAAAACGTAGATATAAGCAGTTCATACAAATCACTTACCGATACGGCTACTATTGTAATGCCTCAAAAAGTGTATACAGACACCAAAGGATTTGACCAAAACTTGTTTACAAACGCAAGTGGTGAAGAAAAATCAATTTATGATTTTTTTAAACTAGAAAATTTTGTTGAAATATTTTTAGGATATGATGGCGATTACAAACCCGCTTTTAGAGGTTATATTACAGGTGTTCAAACTGATATAAATGCAATAATTTCTTGTGAAGACACAATGTATGCCTTTAAAAAAGTTAAAGCTGTAAAAGATGATAATGTACAAAGTCCAAATGACCCTTTAAATGTTGTGGCTACAAATCCAACAACAAACGTTGAAAATTTTAATCCTAAAACTTTCTTCGAAAAAAGAATCAAAGAACTAAACTTACCTTTTAAAGTAAATGCTCTTGACGAAGAATTAGGAAATATAATGATTAACAGAAATCATAGTCTTGCACAAGTTTTTGAGATGCTGAAAGACAAAGGAATTTATACGTATTTTAAAACCGAAGACACAGCACCCGTCCTTACTATTACCAATAATCCTCAGCAACATACTGCCAATGAATTAGCTGGTTTTATAGATCGAAATTTTATTACAAGTCCTTTGGCAGGAGCAATTATAAAAAAACTAATTAATCAAGGACTTAGTCTTTTAAGCGCTCAATTAAGTAAAGCAACGCAATCTGTTTCTGATATTTTTTCAGGAAAAGTACGTTTCAAATTTCGCTATAATATTATTGAAGATAAATTAATTGTTGTCAATGAATCGACCAAGAATACCCGTACTCGAGTTGAAAAATACTTTAAAAATTCAAACACTCCAATTTATATCGAATTAGGTGATCCAAATGGTCAGTTAGTAAAAACCCATGTATTACATGATAATAGCGCTGAACTACCAAAAGATCCGACTGCTTTTAAAAAGACATCGACTGAGATAGCTTCAGTATTATATCAATACGGAGCTTTAAGAGCAATGGAATCTAAGCCAAGCGGATTTGAAGGTTCTTTCCTCACTTTTGGCGAACCTTTTGTACGACCAACAGACAAAGTAGTTCTTGAAAATGCAAAGGATAAAGAAAAAAACGGAACTTTTCAGGTAGAGAAAGTAGAACGAACTTTTGGAGAAAATGGATACAGACAAAGAATTTTTATAGGAAGAAGAGTCGAAGCAATTTAAACATACAAAATGGGAAACATAACAGATTTAATAAAAAATGTCGCCAGCAATAATCAAATTATTGAAACTTTTGCGGCAAAAGTCATCGAAATAAATACCGAAACAGGATCTCTTCATGATCCCGAAGATGCTTATACTGTAAATGTAATGCGAGCAGACGGTGCAATAATTAAAAATGTGAGATTGAAAGCTTCAATTTTAGATTTAGAACAAGGAGTTATTACAATTCCTAAAAAAGATAGCTGGATTTTGGCCTCAATTATAGATGGAGTAGAAACACGAGCATTTATTTCACAGTTTTCAGAAATCGAAAGAGTTTTTATTCGTTTCAAAAATGACCAAAACCATTACCTGGAAATAGACACTGATGTTGATAAATTTCAAGTATTATTCAAAGAAAAAGAAGAAAATGGTGATACATTATCTTCAACACCCACTTATAAAAACATAGCTCAAATCGAATTTAATGGAAGTGGTTCAGAACCAAATATTAGCACTTCTTTTTATGATACAGATGGTAAAGAAATCTCTAAAAACAGCTTTAACCTAAAAGAACAGAAAATAAGTATTAATGAAGATAGTACAATTTTTAATTTAAAAGATAAAGAAGCAAAAATAACGATCAAAGATGGTTTTGAAGCTGTAATTTCAGATGCCAAAACGTCTTTTATAAAAGGTAATTTAACTTTTGAAATGGATGATAAATTTAAAATTGATGTAGCTGGGAAAAGTTTAAAATCAAAATTAGAGGAACTAATTGATGAGATAGGTAAAATTACGGTTACCACTCCTGTTGGTCCATCTGGACCACCAATAAACCTACCTCAACTTACAGTAATAAAAGGAAATTTAACAGAATTATTAAAATAATGAAATTATGGCTTTAAATAAAGCAAGTTTAGAAGCAGCAATAAAATCTCTTTTAACTGAAGAAAAAGGAAAAACTGACTCTACTTCTTCTATCGATAATATTACAACAAAATTAGCAACAGCAATTGAAGCATATGTTAAATCAGGAACAGTAATCACAACAGTAACCACAACAGGATCTGCTTCAGCACAAACCGGAACTGGTACCGGAAGTATTTCATAATTTTTTTAGTTAATTTTAAAACACCTCTTACTATTAAACAGTAAGAGGTGTTTTTTTGTCGTAAATGAACAACTATTATAGACTATTAATTTAGCTTTTTCTTTAAAGATTCTTCCAATTCATAAAATTTACTTTCAAGAGCATGAAGTTTTTCATAAATATTAATTGGATCCGGCATTTGTTTAGAGGCATACATACTTGCATACCAAACTTCTAGAATGTCCTCAGCATAAATAGAATACATTGGATAATTTCCATCTCTATTATCCGATTTTAGAATTAATTTGCCGCTTTCTCTAATTCTATTTAAAACTCTTTTTACAACTACTCCGTCATTCTTGCTGATAATGACATAAATTCTTCCATCTAATATATCATCAAAATTATCAACGTATTTGCCAAAAAGATAATCGCCGTCATGAATTGTTGTTGACATTGAGTTTCCTTTTATTTCAAAACATCTATAAGTTCCATTCTTAAGCATTGGCATACTAAAAGAGGGCAGACTTTCCATATATTCTGGATCTGCATAACCGTCTAAATAACCAGCACGTGCTTTAACTCCAACAAAATTAATATTTTCCTCTCCACTTTCGTTAACAGTTATAACTTTTGGTAAATTTAAGCCTGGTCCTACCGTACCCTCATTATTTGTTGTGTTAACAAAAATGTCATTACTGTCTCCAAAAAAATAGTCGGGATTTACATTGCAGTGAGTAATTATACTTTGGAGTAAATCAAAACCAGGTTTAGTTCTTTTTCTTTCTCCATCAGATTGCAATCTACCAATAGTGATACTATCTATTGTAGTACTTGTTACTCCAATCAACTTAGCAAATGAGTTATTATTTAACTTCATTTCGTCTATAATACGCTTTATTTTAGTATGTATTTCCATATTTTGATCGTGGGTCTTTGTTGTGTAATATGTTTTACTTAAAGCAAAACTTCAACTATATGTTGCAAAACTAAATAATATATAGCAAATAATTACGTTTCTTTAGCTTTTTTTTTACAAAACACCTAATAATCAGTCTTTTTTTAATTTTTTTCTTATAAAACAGTTGTAATTAATTTTAAAAAAACATATCATATTACTGAAATTACTGCATTTTTTTATGTAATATGTTTGCAAAATCAAAACATATGTTTTATATTTGCTTAAAAATAATCCAACATATGATTTTAAAAGATTTTTATACCGAAAAAAAAACTGCAATAGAAACTGAATTCACTTCTAATGCACCAACAGTACATCTTTACAGTGATGCTGTTTTTAAAACTGCTATCGAAACACCTTTAGTAATGTTTAAATACGACACTATTTCTTGGGAGACCTCTTCGGAGAAAAACTACAAAGCCGATGTGACTTTTTGCCTTTATGTTGTACTGCCAGTTGGTACTATTTCTTCAACAAGTTATGAAGAAGCATTTGAAATTGCTAGTCGTGTAGACAAAGCTGTATTGTCTAATAGTAATCTGAATGCTCTTATAGACACCAATTCGACATTTAAAGTAAAAGAAAGACAATGTAATAATGATGAAGTTTATTGGAGTAAAAACGATTACTTCATCTGGGAAATAACATACAAAACCACATTAATTGAAAACACATTAAAAAAGAAATACATCCTTTTCAACAATGGATTAAGTAACGAAGCTTTAGAAGAACTAGGGTACAACTTAACTTCTGGAATAATAGAAATAAATACCAATCAAATTGAAGGAGCTATAGATTTAAATACCACTACTTAATCTAAGCATACCATCAAAACCGCATACAAAAACAAATCCAAAAATAAAATTTAATCCATCTCATTTAAACCTCAAAAATGAAAAGAAGCAGAACACTATTAGACAAAAGAAGAGATTACGTTATCAACTACCTAAACTGTAATCAAGCCAAACAAATGAAAGTTGTGGTTTCAGAACTTTCCGACACTTTGTTCTTAACAGAACGCACTATTTATACCATAATAAACGAAGGACTTTCTACAGAAGCAAGAGCTTAAAAAGACTGAAACTACTGGCTTTGCAGATCAAAAAAGTTGAAAAATACAGCCTTTAGTTTTAAATTTGTTCCTGCTAGCAAACAAACAAATTCACCCAAAGGCCTAGGGTAAAATTCTATTAAGAGACCAATTATTTAAACGGTCCAAAAAATACTAATCCTCTTTTTGGGATTATAAATTACAACACTTTTTAAAAACAACAATTCATTGATTATAACAAGATTAAAAACTTGTTACAGCCATTCTTTTGCTCTTTTCTGAGTAGAACCAAAATAAATTTAAACAATTAAACATTTTATATTATGAGTACATTAAACGATGTAGTGATTACTAAACTATCGGGTGGATTAGGAAGAAGAACTCCAGAACAAGACATGGTTTCAGGATTACTTTTTGACGAAGGTTCTGGAATTTTAAGTTCATTAGAATTTGACAAAGTACAACGTTTGGTTTCATTAGAAGATGCTGAAGCCTTAGGAATTACAGCAGATTTTGATAACCATCAACAATCCGTTTATTATCAAATTCAACAATTTTTCAGAATGAATCCTTCTGGCGACTTGTATATCATGAGAACACAAGCTGCTTCTTATGAAGATGTTGTTGGAAAAGCAATGGATATGCAGGAAAAAGCAAACGGAAACATTCGTCAAATGGCAATTATCTGTTCAAAAGCTACAACATTTGCACAAACTCAAGCAGCAGTGGCAAAAGCACAAACTCAAGCAGCTCTTGCTTATACTGACTATATGCCTTTTGAAGTTATTTTAGAAGGAAAAGGTTTTGATGCTGACACAGCTCCTTCTTTGGCTGAACTTAACGCAGAAAATGTATCTGTTGTAGTAGCTATGGATCTTGAAAAAGCAGTTGACTATCCAAATACTGCAGCAGTTGGATTAGCACTTGGTGCTGTTTCTAAAGCAAAAGTATCTGAAAACATTGCTTGGATCGAAAAATTTAACCTTACAGGTGAAGGTTTTGCTAAAGCAGGTTTTATTGGCGGACAAGAAATTAAAACGTTAGGAACTTTAAGTGAATTAAACGACAAAAGATACATTTTTACAAAAACGCACACTGGTTTAGCAGGTCTTTATTTTAATGACAGTCCTACTTGTACTGCGGGAACTTCAGATTTTGCTTATGTAGAAAACAACCGTACAATCAATAAAGCAACTCGTTTATTGCGTACAGCTTTATTACCAAAATTGGCTTCTCCAGTTTTAGTAGATATTGATGGTAAATTACCTCAATCAGTTTCAAAAAGTTTTGAAGGTTTATGCAGAAGTGCCTTAGAAGCAATGGTAGCAAATCAAGAAGTATCTGCTTTTGACGTATATGTAGATCCAAAACAAAATATTTTGGCAACTTCAGAATTAAAGGTGAAAGCAGAAATTACACCTATTGGAACTGCTCGTAAAATCTTGGTCGATTTAGGTTTCCAAAATCCGTTTGGAATCGACAAAGCATAATTTGTTTAACCCATTACAATTCACAAACAATAAAAATTCACAAATGATATCATTATAATTTAATCGTCGCAAATACGAATGAAAAAAATTATCGAAATCATTAAAAACACATAAAAGCTACATATGAATAAATTACCATTAATTAACGGACAACAACACAGCTGGTCATCAATTGAAGTAAGTATTGCAGGTAACATTGTTACTGGTATTACGGCTGTAAACTATAGTGACTCTGTATCTAAAGAAAACCATTACGGAGCTGGAGATATGCCAGTACACAGAGGAAGAGGGAAATATGAAGCAAAAGCTTCAATTACTTTATACAACTACGAAGTAGAAGCTATTTTAGCTGCATTACCAAAAGGACAAAGATTGCAGGATGTTAATCCTTTTAGCATCATTGTAAGTTACTTAGATGATAGTAACGAAGTTATTACACACACTGTAAGAAACTGTGAGTTCAACTCAAACAGCAGAGGAATTAGCCAGGGAGATACTAAAATTGCAGTTTCTTTTGACTTGATCTGTTCTCATATTGAATGGAACTAATTCCATAAAACCTTTCTTCTTTTTATAATAACCTGTTTAAAAAACCGACTTAAAAGAGATACCCATTATCCAATGCGTTACACAAAAAAGGAGTTCAAGGAACATGATTTTTGTAAGCATACTATATTATTTCAGCTCTTTATTAGTCCGTTTTAAACAGGTTATTTCTCCCAGAGGCTGATTTGAGCATTTTCAACTTGAAAAATAACTCAAGCAGCCTCTCTTTTTTAATTCAATCAAAGATTGATTTGAATTTCAATATCATTTTAAGATTCTTTACCAAGTAGATAGCATTTAGAATACCTCGTGTCAGGCAATAACTTATTGCCATTTTATAAGTATGAATTACAAACAATTACAGACACCACTACATCAGATACCAATTTACTCTATCATAAAAACAACAAATACACTTCAAAATGGAAATAACAAAACCTAATACTGCTGATGTTCTTGATGGAAACATTACACAAGCGCAGCTAAATCAATGGAAATACAAGTATAAAAAAGTAATCAAACTCACGATTAAAGACGATGATGAGACTACTCTATTTGCTTATTTCAAAATACCTGATATGAGCATTCGCTCAGCGGTATTACAAGCTTCTAAAATGGATGAATTTAAAGCCTTGGAAGTACTTTTTAAAAACTGTTATCTGGGTGGCGATGGCAAAATCGAACAAGAAGACGATTTACGTCTCAATATTACTACTGCATTCTCAGATCATATTCAGCCTAAACCTGTAAAAATCGAGATAATATAATAAACCATCTTTTTCTGTACTCTAAAACACCACTATAATGATCGTTAAGAACCATACTATAGAACTAAAAGACGCCAGTGCTGCCGAAATGGCTCGCTTTAGACAAATTATGCTTGGCATTTGGCGTCAGCAAATAGAAGATGATAAGAATGAAAGTGAAATGCTTAAATATGTTGAAAGCACTCAGCTAAAAAACAAAGAGGGAATTCAACCGAATTCACATACCTATAGCATTATAAATCAAAACAATGAATTTAAAAAATTAAAAAAAGAATCTCTGTTGACAGAAAAGTTTACAAATTCATCGTCTCATAATTACACACCTAATAATCCTATAAATTTTGTTGATCCTGATGTAAAAGAACCTATTACTCCTTTACATGCTAAAATTAATAATCTTTCTAGATTATGGAAATACAATCCTAATGCCGTTGCATGGACTAATATCGATATTCTTAAGTGGAAAACAACAGGAGGAAAAGATTATTTATTTAAAAGAAAAGCGCAATTTGTAAAATATTATAGTGCAGTTATAAAACATGCCGCTAAGATTAATGATATACCAGTTTTTTTGCTAGCAGGAGTTGCATTTACAGAATTTGGCGGTAAACCTGATTGGTTAAAAAAGAGCGTTCGCGCAGGTAGAGAATTTGACTGGAGTGGACCAACTATAGTAGATAAAAACTTAACAATAACAAATCATCCGGATAAAACATCTTTTGGAGATATGGCTATTCAATTAGGAAGGGCAGGCAAAGAACTTGATTACAAAAGTTTAAATAATAATAATAATCGAGATGCTATACAAGAGTCTTTATTAGATCCTGTAATAGGAATTTATATTTCGGCCATGCATCTAAAGAGATTAAAAAATGTTGATTTTGAAAATATTCCACCAGATAAATTAACACAGGAACAAATACAGATTATAGCTACTCGTTACAATAGAGGATTAGAATTGTCAAAAAAGAAAATTGAGCAGAATATTTCATATGGAAAATCAATTTATAAACATAAAAAAGAAATTAATAATGCTTTAGGAAATTAACAATACTAAGCAGTTTGGATTAATAAAATTATTTGACTTTGATCTTATTTATTGAACTATTAAAAATAAAATCATTGATATATTGAATTAGTGTAATTGCCATTTTTTTGCTTTAACCTTCAAATTTTTACATAATTGATCTAATTAAAAATTGGTTGTATAATTGCAAAAGCATAGTTTCAGTTTTTTCTTGATTCTCTAAAATTATACGATTGTGGCTTGTGTGTTTACTTTCCTTAGAAAACTGATTGAAAATGAATTCAGCTGTTAAAGTACTAAAGGCAACTACATTTAAATCTGATAATTTTTATTTTCTATTAACACATAATATAAACTCTAATTCGCAATTTAAAGAACTTATAACTTCTAAAAACCCTTAGATATTTTTTTTACTATATTTGACATGGATCTTATTTTGCTTTACTGAATCAAAATACTCAATATCAAAATTTAAACAATATTTAGTTAAGGTTTTTACTTAAAATAATTATATCAAACAGATTAATACTATGAAAACAATAATACGCATATTCTTTTTTATTGGACTCTTTATGTTTATTTTTAGTTATTTTATCGATCCTTATAAAATCCATGACGGAAATGATATCGTGATTGACGAAGATATTGTAGATTTTTTAAAAATGTTTTATGCAATTACAAGTATCCTTTTTGGATGTTTATTTTTTGCGTTTCTTAGAATTTATAAAAATAAAAATTATATAATTTTTTCTTTTATTTTACTTATTAGCAGTTTAATCTTTTTTTTTAAAATGTTTCTATATTTTGATAAATTTATAGAATAAAGTAACTATAAAAATAATGTGTTATATTTTCAAATAAACAGTATTAAACTAAACATAAATGAAGATAAAATAATAGTATATACTTCCTATTTGGCAATTGTTTTAAAATGAATAACCATCTATTTTTTTGTCTTTAATCTCCGTTTTTCTAAATTAGAAAAACGGATTTTTTTTTTGCCTTTTTCTGATTTTAAAAGGCTAAAATAAAAATAAAAAAACTCATCTTCACTTACTGAAACTACTGATTTACAAAGTTATAATGTTTTTAAAAAAGAGACTTTAAGAGTATCTTTACACTGTTATTTAAAACCATTTATCGCATCTAAAATGTGATTGCAAAAAAGCTTTTCCCGAAATTTATTTAAAGTCTGGTTCGAACCAGAAAAAAAATTTAAACACAAAAAATCTTACTGTCAAATTAAATTCCTGGTTGTTTCATAGCAATCAGAAAGGTTTTTTATTCTCAAAATCGAAATCATTAATACACACAAATATGGATCAAACAACAAAAAAACACATTGATTTACTTCATCCTTCAGTCAGGGAAGAAGTTACCAAAATTATTGAGGAATGTGATCTTGCTTTAACCGGAAAGGCCAAAATTCGCATTACACAGGGACTCAGAACTTTTCAACAACAAGAGGATCTTTATGCTTTTGGCAGAACCAAACCTGGGAAAAAAGTCACTAATGCCAAAGGAGGCCAATCTGTACACAATTATGGTTTTGCTGTAGACATCTGTCTTATTATAGATGGTAAAACAGCTTCATGGGATACTGCAAAAGATTGGGATAATGACCAAATTTCGGATTGGCAGGAATGCGTCAAAATTTTCGCCAAATACAACTGGAACTGGGGCGGAGATTGGAAAACCTTTAAAGATTTACCTCACTTTGATAAAAAAGGATACAGCGATTGGAAACAACTCAGTAAGCTAAAACGTGACAAAAAAAATTATGTAATTCTATATAAATAAAAAGATGAAACACTTAAAATTAAAATTTTTACCTTTTTTAATTGCAATTTCTTTTGCATTAACATCATGCACTTCGACAAAGACAGCGTTATTTGACCAATATTCGTATCAAAAAACGACAGAACTGAAAGTAGAAGTCACACAATTAATGAATAAAGCTACAACTCCTTATGCTATTCATAAAAAAGAAGTTGAAACTTTATTTCTTGACATTGAAAAATTATCAGAATATGAAAAAAATAAGTCAGACAATGAAATCACTTTTGCGATGTGGAAGATTTTAACTGATAAAGAAAAAAATCTTTTAGCTGGATTCTTCAAAAATTGGGAAGCAAAAGGAATCATTTCACCCGTTTTTTTAGAAGAATCAAAAAAACAAGTTTTAGATGCTTTGGATTTACTTATTCAATATGAAATTAAAAAAGACAAAGAATCAAAAGATCAACTTTTAGATTTAATCAACCTCAACTCATAAATTATGGATAACGATACATTAATAAAAGACTTAAAAGATAAATTAAAAACTATTCTAACAGAAAGTTATAAAGACTTCAAACCAGAACTAGAGAAAGACTTAAACGCTTTTTTGGAAACATCAAAAGATAAATTAGAACGATGGGTGCTGCTCTTTTCTTCTGATGCTTTAACTAAAGAAGAATTTGAATGGCTATTAAAAAGTCAGCTTGATTTGGTGGCATTACAAGCACTTCAAACTACAGGAATTTCAAAAATAAAATTGAATGCCGTTAAAAATAATATTATAAAAACGATTCTTAAAATCATTCTTGAGATCATTGTTCCAGTTGTCTGATTTTTTGTTTTTAAATAAATTAAAAAACATCAATTAAGCAAATTATAACTTACTGAAACTACGGATTAGCGACCTCAAAAAACTTGGGTAAGGCGACTGCTTAGTTTATTTTTACAGTATCAAAATAAACACCTTCTGTCGGGTATGGCGCGCAAATCTAAAGAAGGTTTTTACGAGCAATTTTTAACAAAAACAATAACAAATAGTAACAAAATATGAAAGATTTTATCATAGATGAAGACTTGTTAATACTAAAAGAAGATTTCACTATTCAAGATGCAGATCAGCAAAATATTGAACATTTGCTGCTAAGCCAAAAAGGAAGCTATAAAGAGTTTCCGATACTTGGAGTGGGAATTAAAAAATACATTAACAGCCCTGATGCAACATCAAGACTAAGACTAGAAAACGAAATAGATAAACAATTAACGTATGACAACTTTTATGTAAAAACATTAGATGTTAACGATTTACAAAACATTAGAATCGATGGGAACTATTAGACCACAGGAAAACCAAAACATTTTTGACTTGTCTTTACAAGAATATGGAAGCATAGAAAAAGTATTCGACATCTTAGAAGACAATGACAAATTTAACATTACAGAGGACCTTTCTGTATACGAGGATTTAAAAATTGGCAGGGAAGCTTTTAAAAAGGATATTGTTGAATATTACAGTTCCAGAAATTTGAAACCTGCAACTTCACTTACGGAAGAAGAAGAATATTTAATGGACAACTTTTCTGGGATTGATTATATGATTATTGAAGATGATTTTATCATTTATTAATAAATACTCCCTTAAATGTAATTACTGGAAATGTCGATTTTAAAATAATTTAGATTGGCAGGTAATACTATAACTAAATCTCTCCTTTTAGAAATCTCTAAAAAGAAAACTACTTCTCTGTAGTATTTACAAAAAAACATAAAACAATTATCTCTAAGCATATTACACATGTCTTACAGGCTAAACTATATCAAAAAATTAAAATATGGCACGTACAATTGCTGAAATTCAGAACGAAATCCTGGATGAAAAAAAGAAATATTCTTCCTTAGATAACTTAACAAGTGACTCAAAAACAAGTATCTGGGGACTTTGGACTAACATCGTGGCTACTGCTGTTTGGGTACACGAAAAAATAGTAGAAAAAAATGCCTCAGTATCAAGACCTCATACTTTAAACTGGTATCGAGAACAGGCTTTAAATTTTCATTACGGTACACCTTCAGACTCTGAGTCAAGTAACGGAATGTCGCTGGTTTGGAAAGACGGTTCATACCAATTTGATACTACAGATCTTAGCGAAACACAAATTGAAGAATCAAAAATAATAAAACACTGCGCTGTAAGTGAAATTGACTTAGGAACGGTATTGGACCCGGATAAAGCCCCAGAAGAAATTTTTTCTGATTATTTCCATAATAAAGTTGGAGTTGTTTTTATAAAAGTTGCTACTGTAAAAGAGGACAAAATCTCTAGAATTGACGTTCCAAACGAACTTTTTGCATTTAAAGAATACATTGCTAAAATTAAAGATGCAGGAAATCAAGTATACATCACTTCAGATCAAGGTGATATCCTAAAATTAACCTTGAATGTCTATGTAGATCCTTTGAGCATTTATATCAACCCAGAAGACATTGAATATTATCAAAATAGAATTTTGGCTCAAAATGAGATAACCATACAAGATAGTAGGGAATTAGATTCTCGAAATGGTTCGTTAATATTAAATAATGATGTTTTTCCAATACTTGATGCTGTTAAAGATCATTTAAAAAATATTGAATTTAATGGAGCCTTTGTCAAAACCTATTTAGTAGATGCAATTCAAAAAGCGCTTGGTGTTAAAATCCCAATATTGGCCAAGATTCAAACTTCTGTTGCAAAAAACCTTAATGACCAAGAAGAGCCAGATCTTCTAGATGTTACCAAAATTGAGTATTTCGTTCCTAGAGCTGGTTATTTTGACCTGGATACTCTGGAAGTTGAGGTAAACTACATTCCTTATACATTTTACAGAGATAAACAATAGTCTAATATATATACGATGAATAAATACACCATTTTGAAATGGGAAAAGCTGTTATTATGGCTCATCCCTCCTATTCTTAGAAAAAAAACTCATGTTGACTGGCTCAATCTTTTACTAACACCTATTCGGACTATTTATGAAGAAACTCTTTATAAAATGCAGCATACTGGACAAGTCATTTATCTGGAAAAAGTATTAAACGAAACCTTTAATCCAGCAAAAAATTACAATCCTAATTTTAGTACTGAGCAGAAACGTCTAAACGAGTTAATTTATATTGACGAATCTGTAAAACCTACTTTACAATATGTATATCTCCACAAAGAGTATTACGAACCAAATGGAACTTTGATGTTACCGCAATTGAAAATTTTTAAACATGAAGAATATACAAACAGGAATAATAAACCTGTTTACCTGGCGCATCGTAAAGATTACACCACAATAGCTTATGCTAATTTTAGAGTATTCATTCCCGAGAATTTAATAACAAGCGGTGTTATAGTTGCCACACCAAGTGGAGGTGAATCTTTACAAAAAACAGAAGCCATTAAAGTGGCAACTATTGAGTATCAAAATCTTCTTAACTTCTATAAACTAGCTGGTAAAAGTTATGAAAGTTATTCCTATTCATTAGATGATTTAGACTAAAAGCGAACCGCCACTTGAGTTTAATATCAAAGGAATAAAAAAAATAAAAAAAAACAGACACTTAAATTAATAAAAATGAAACAAGTAAATTTTAGTCATTCAGGAGGATTTCCTCTCGAGCAAGAAACTTTAGAAAGACTTCAAACAGCCTATAGATCAGAATTGTATGAAGCTTTAAAAAGACATTTAAGCATCGAACCAAATCAAAATTATATCATTGCCCCAGCCAGCAATAATACAAAAGGCTGGGCTGTAATCGCTCAAGAAGAAGGAATCCTATATCCTATTGAAAAAGGAACTCCAACTAATTATTTAAAAACGACTAGAACTGGTACAAATTTAATATACGGAACAGGAACATCTCAAATTGCTTATTTTGATTATGAAGCAGAATACACGGACGGTCTTGGAACTCCTCAAAGTAGTGATGAGCTAACTGTGAATTATTATGATTTGAGAACTTTTCAAATTGTGAAAGACCTTAAAACTATCGAAGCAATTTTACAAGCAATTGAGGCAAACATTGATGCCGTAGAAGCTAATATTAGTGCAATTGAGACTAACATTGATGCAATTGAAGCAGATATTGAAGTAATTAACCAATCTTATCTTCCTCTAAACGGATCAAAGGCAATGCTGGGAAATTTGAATCTAGGAACTCATAGATTATCAAAATTAGATACAGAGGAAAATTTTGTAGCAAATGTAAGAGCTATTGATTTTAAATTTGGGTCTGAAACTAGAAGAGGATTACTGCATCCTGGAGATTTTCTGGGAAGAGCTTTTGCAGATAGCAGCACAGTATCGGAAACAAGTCTTACTGTTAATTATGACGAAGATTGGACTAGTACTTATATTGGCGGAAAAGTGTATTTAAACAATATAGCTACTAGAAACATTAATGATGGTTCTTTACTAGTATTAGACGGCAATAATCAAGTTACTAAAAATGCTACATTACTCGCTACATTAATTGACCGTATTACTACTTTAGAAAGCAAACAGTCAACTGCAGTACCGATTGGAATGGTGGCAATTTGGGGTAAACCAGCGCCATTTCCTGAAGGTTGGGAAGAATATCTTCCATTAAAAGGTAAAATGCCTGTGGGACTTCAAACTTTTACTTCTGAAGAAAAAAGTGATGCACTAGATGGAGATGGAGGTAATGGCATTAGCTATTATAAAGACATATACGGTTCTGCTATTTTCCCTTTTGAAACATTAGCAAGTGCTGGAGGAAGGATCGGTAAAAAAATACTTACTGAAGAACTACCTCCACATTATCATCACAAACCAAACTCCAACTTCAAAAGTTTTGCCGCAGGATCTGGTGACTATGGTAATTCAAGTTCTACTGGAACCGGTGCAGATGGAGGCGATAATAGCCAGTTAGCAATTGGAAATTTAGGTGCAAATTATAATACTAATGGAGATGCTTTAGAACAAACAGTTGGAGAAGGTAAATCTGTTGTAATGCTTAACCCTTACAGAGTAGTTAACTTTATCGAATATACAGGCCGTCCAAGCGACAAAACGGCACCAACAGCACCAACTCTAACAGCATCAAGCATTGGTACAACAAGTGTATCTTTAAATTGGTCAGGATCAACTGATGAATTTGGCGTTACTGAGTATGTTGTATACGGAAATGCTATTTCGCCAATCCCGGTAGGTAATGTTTTCAACCGAACAATTTATGGATTAACTCCTGGTACTGCTTATACTTTTTATGTTGTAGCAAAAGATGAAGCTGGAAATACATCGCCTTCCAGCAATGTTGTAGCTGTAACCACAACAACTGCGGATTTAATCCCACCGACAACGCCAACAGGTTTAACATGTTACGCCCCAGAAGATGGCTATTTAACTGTTGAATGGAATAGTTCTACCGATAATGTAGGTGTTACCCGCTATCAGGTATGGAGAAGAACACTCGGTGGGACTTCTGAACTATATCTTGGAACACCTGACAATTATTGTACAGTTTATGGCACAGCCAATACTACTTATTATTTTAAAGTAAAAGCTTTTGATGCTGCCGGAAATGAATCTCCATTTTCATCTGAAGTTTCAGGAACTGTCACGTCTGGATCCGGATCTGGAGGAGGTGGATGTTTCGATATAGAATCTTTGGTAACAATGGCATCAGGACAATCTAAAAAATTGAAGAATATCGAAATTGGAGACAAACTTCAAGGATTTTCTTTCCCAAATGAAATTGATGAATCTGATGGAGATTACATGGTTTGGAACGGAAAATTAAATGAAGCCGTCAAAACAGAAGTAACTGTAGTAAACAAAAAAGCAAGTTTACAACCAAATTATTTTGAAATTAAAACGGCAGATAATACTATTAAAGCTACCGGACAACACCCGCTATTAGTAACTGAAGATAGTGAGAATGTGAAATGGGTTTGTGTAAAAAATGTGTCACAAAACATGCTGTTAATTGATAAAACAGGAAAAACAAAAGTTATTGAATCAATCGTTTTTAAAGAAGAACCATTGGAAGTATTACTTCTAGATGTTGAAGACGTAGATAATTATGTTATTTCGGGAATTGTTGCTCATAACAATAAACCTGAGATTGAACCAACAAACCCATAATCTTAATAAAAAATGTAAATCTTTTGGGGTTTAATTACCCCAAAAGATTACTTACTCAAAAATCATTAATCTTAAAGAGACTATACATGAAAATTGTGAAATTTATTTTTACAGCTTCAGCATTGCTGTGGCTTTTAATTACAATCTTGACAATGATGCCGTTTGCGATTTTGCTCTTACCAACCTTATTTATTTCGAAAAAACATTATACCGAATGGATCCTATTTTTATTTGCTTTGATTTGTTCTTTAGGCATCTACCCTATTTGCTTTGTATATGCCGCTATAAAATGGAATGGCTTTTTGAGCTATCTAAGAAAGCTTAGTCTGAGTATCGATATTGGCGGAAATATGGTAGGCGGAGCGCTATTAAATGACAATTTCATTATCTCTTCTTCTACAAATCAATTTGGAATTATCCGGGAAACTATAAGCGACAATTTGGGTGAAAACGAAAGAGATAATACGCTGACTGTTTCCGGAAAAAGATTTACCAACTTACTGGGAGTAATTGATTTTGATCATGCCAAAAAGTCTATAATAGAAGACTAAACAACCCAAAAAAAACTATGATGCATAAAATCTCCGAATATTCAAATGAACTAAAATTAATACTTTATGGAATTTTTATGTACTTAGAAATGGATGTAGAAATTGTTAAAGTACTGTTTTACTTAATGGTAATAGATACTTTTTTAGGCATTGTAAAAACCATTGTATTAAATAATCCTTTTAGCTTTAAAAAATTAGCCTTAGGATTTGTATCTAAGCTAGCCGTATTACTAATACCTACAGCGCTGGCATTAATGAGTAAAGGTCTTAATTACAACTTTAAATGGTTTGTAACCATAGTAATGGATTTACTTATTGTTAGCGACGGAATTTCTATAATCAGCAACATTATTGCCATAAAAACAAAGAAAGAAGTCGAAAATTTTGACGCAATGACATTGATTCTTAAATCAATAAGAAATCGTTTAATACAACTCTTCAAAAGACTTTTGATCACAATTGACCCTAAAATTCATGTAGAAAAATAGATCTGCATTTTACCAAAATAGTATCTATCATAATTCTTAAAAAAATTAAACAAAAACATACTGATTTTACTTTAGGTATAATCAATATATGAGATAGTAAAGAAACGATACGTATCAATTTCTATACTATCTCTATTATTTCTATACAGGTAAGAAAAATTTTATTTATTACAAACAGCCACCTATGAAACTGTTTGTATTTTTCCGAATTCAAAAGAAACAATATAACCAATGAAATTGAAAACCGGAAATAAGAATGTAACCCATCTGCTAGAACGGGTATTTAGAATAAACAGAATAAAAAACATAATAGACATAAGTGATTCTTTCTATGTCATAAATAATGAAGTGTCTTCTGCTTTATTTGACGCAGAAATTTATAAAGTAACGTTCTGTACCCAAAAAAACGGAGAAATAAAAACTTACGACTTGTTCTTATCTGTCAACGAGTTAATTTGTGATTTGGAAATAGATCTTTTAAAAGAACATTTAGGAATACATCTTTCAGGAGATGGTTCGCAATTTGAAATTCTTGACTATCAGACAGATTTCACCATTCAGTTTGATCAAGAAAATAGTTCTTTTATAGAATCTGATGAGGTAAACAACGGCTTACTATTTTTTAAAATAGGAATCAATAAAGAAAACTTTTTCCCAAAATAAGATTACTCGATTCTTTAAATGATAAGTCTTACCTCATAAAAAAGCAACTCTATCAACCTACACCAAAACGAAAAAAGTAAAATCTGTTTATGTCTTCTTTAAGATATTAAACACAGAAACTTTTAGCTATAAAACTAAATCAAATTTTATAAATCAGGCGCTAAACATTTCGCCATAATTGTATGTACATGAACATAAAAAATTTTACAAAAGCAGGAAAGTTTCCTGTAAAACCTGAAAGTGCAAAAATTGCAAACAGTAAATTATATTGATTTTATAGTATAAACATGGCAACAGATAAAAACATATTAAAAAATTGGTTTACTACTGGTAAAAAGCCCTTACAAGCACAATTTTGGGCTTGGATGGATTCCTATTGGCATAAAGAGGAACCAATACCACAGATCACTCTTTATAATCAATTTTCGATTTTCAAAGTACGTGGAAACACAAATAATTTAATTGCAGAAGTCAATGATGTTTGTAAAGGTATTGTAGAAAATTACTTGATAGAAGGAATTTATTTAAGCGGAGATATGACCAGATTGACAGATTTTGAAATAATTACCAAACAAGAATTATAATCCCAAAAAATCAAATTAAACATGAAAAAAATCTTTTATACATTATTGTTAGGTTTAGTATTTCTAATTCCTGCAACAGCACAAAAAAAATACAGCATTCAAAATCAGCTGCAACTTTCTACAGTTCCCTTAGGTTCTCCAAATGACAGCATTATGGTTGTAAATTCACAAGGAGCTGTAAGTTATATTCCAAAAAGTTCTATATCAGGAGGCGGAAGCACACCATCATTACAACAAGTTTTATTAACTGGTAATCAGTCTAGTCAAAATTTGATTATACAAGAAGATATTGAAGAGGCTGGTGACGGGAAAGGAGTTAGGATTTCGGATGGGGGAGTTAACGTGTATAACGCTGAAAATAGTAGATATGTAAATCTATCAAACAATCTAATTCAGGTATATAATGGTAATGATGAAAAAAGTATCAACATAAATAACACTTCTATTTATTCTAATCAGCCAATAGGTAAAGAAAATAGACTAATATTTACAAGAGATTCAGTAGGTGAGGCATATTATAGATTCCCAGAAAAATCTGCTGGGAATTATACACTAGCAACACTAGAGGATATTTCAGGTGGTAGTGTACCTACATTTTCCCAAATGATAACAGCCAGTACAGATCCAGATAACATTAGGGCAGAGTATGCATTCTCTTCTGGAGAAGATTATAGAGCTTTAGGGTTTACCGATACCTCTGAATTTGGGATTACTCAAAAATCAACTTTTGGATCTTCAAGTTTTCAAACTTACATGGTTGATTCTAGTACATCTAATGAGACATCTGCCAGCGTTCAAAATGATGGTGTCTATTTAACAAACAGCTTCCCTGCTTCGGCAAAGATAGTTAAGGTTTTAGTAGATAGAATTTCACTTCTAGATGCATTTGACTCTACGGCACATTATTTAAATTTATTATATCCAACCCTAAGGGATTTAAGTGGGGATTTTTCTAAAACTATACCATTATCTTCAAATGGAATTTTTTCTGATGATTCAGGTAATATTAACTTGGGTTTAGCAAATATACTACCTGTGGGTAATTATTATACATCTGGTGGATCAACTATTAATATCAATTCTAGTTATATAAATATATCAGATTCTGAAACTGTTGCTGGTATATCTTTAAATCAAATAAGTACAGGTACAGCTTTAGGAAAAGGATCTATATTATATAGTGACGGAAGAATTGCTATAAGTAGTATTGAAGGTAATGCGGGTACTCAAATATTTGATAGTAATTCTACTACTGAGGCAAGAGTACTTACATTACCAGATAATGATGGAATAATACCAATTTCTGTTAACAGAAATTTTGCGGGAACAGATGGAAATATTATTACTGTAGCAACAAATTCAACTACCTCTGCTTTAAGTACCAGTACACTTAATACAGCATATACAGGTGTAGGTATTGGATTTAGAGTTCAGTGCTCTGATATTACTGGAGGAGCTTTAGTTTATGAAAAAACAGCTTCAGGCTGGATACAATATGGAGTGACAATAACTCCTTAAAATTAAAATTTTTAACCTTAAATATAATTATGAATCAAAAAAACATTGCAATACTAGTAAGTATCATAATTATCTTAACAGGATTTATTGATACTAAATTCGACCTATTACAAGATGCTGGTTTAACATTGATAGCAATTAACCGAATTAAATTAGTTGGTTTGGTTTTATCAGCAATATTACCAAGCATCTCAGATCTGTTTTTCAAAAAAACAGAATAATCAATTCCCTGAAGACAGGAAATTTAAAAAATTCTCCAACAAATTAATCCTGTCTCAGGGCAATTTAATTTATAATAAAAAACATGACAACAGATAAAAACACATTAAAAAACTGGTTTTCAACCCGTAAAAAACCTTTACAAGCACAATTTTGGGCTTGGATAGATTCTTACTGGCATAAAGATGAGTCAATACCTCAAAATGCAATTGAAAATCTTACGGAAACCTTAAACACTAAAACAGAAAAACTACAATTTGATGCACATTTAATTGACTCGAATGCACATATTATAGAATTTGAAACAAAAGAAGATAAAATACAAAAAGGTCAAGCTGACGGTTATGCACCTTTAAACGAGTTTTCTAAAATTCTAACAACTTATTTAAATACCGTAGATGACTTGATCACGGGGGGTATTGATGCCGTACTAACAGCAGAACAAGGGAAAAAATTGCAAATTCAAATCGATGGCATTAATACAATTTTGTCTTCTGACGATATAAACCTTGATACTGTACAAGAACTTGTTGATGCTATTAAAGAGATTCAAACTTATTTAGACACAATACTTATAAATGATCTTACAACTGGTGGAATTACAAAAGCACTTACTGCTGAAATGGGTAAAAGTTTAAAAGCATTAATTGATGGAATCTACCAGCCTGACACATTAATTTCGACCACAGTACCGACAAGAATAACAAATACTTTTACTTATCCTGCTTTTGGCTATACTGCCTTAATTAACAAAGTTAAGTATCAAAATACAGCACAGTTTCAAACAACAATTACTGCTGCTGCTGCTGATTACAAAAGAACAGATTTAATTTATATCGGTGTTAATGGTGTAATTTCAAAAATACAAGGAACAGAAAGTTTAACAGCAACAGAAAGACCAAGTATCCCTGCTAATTGTGTTGGAATATCCTTTGTGAATGTTTTTGGATTAACTATAAGCGAACCATCTCCAATAACTCAAAATATTTCTATTCAAGATCCATTTGGAATTGAAATGTTTTCTATTTCTGATTATATAAAATTTGAAAATGTTTCTTTTAATTCATCAAAGAAGTTAATATCTATCGATTCATTAGTGCCATTATCTGCTTTTTTAGATACAACAAATGGAAACGATACAACTGCAATAATAGAAAACAGTAAGAAACCATTTAAAACAATGAGCGCTCTTGTAAATGCCCTTCCTACTACTATAGGTGAAACTTATACTATATACATAAATGGAAGCACCGTAAGTGTCACTCGCAGAATGCCAGGAAGAAATTTAAGATTTGTAGCTTTTACACCTACAACTTTAGATTTTACTCTTTGTAAAGAGAATGACGGAGTTACAGAAACAACAGACGTCATCTCCTCTTATTTATCTGGCGCCACATGGACTTTTGATAATAATAATATTTCTTTGATCTCTAATTATGTTGGGACTAAAAGGTTTCAATTTGGAGGTACAGCCCCTGTATTAAAAGGAAACATTAATATTTTTAATTTTAAATCAGGAGATACTTATGGAGCTATACGTCTATATGAAGGGAGCGATATTATAATAAATAACCTGTATGATTCTCCCCAAAACGTTCCTTTTTTAAATAATGCAGTATATAATTACAATCTAAAAATCCGAAACTTTTATTGTCAGTATGGTAGATCTATTCAAAACAAAAGTAATATAACCATAGATAATATTATAAAAGTCGGCACATCAACGTTTTCTTTAAGAATATCTGATCCAACTGTTCAAACTACTACTACAATAGGTAATGTAACTTTAGATGGATGCAATTTATATCCACAATCTAATATAACAAATTTTGCAGGCTTAATATCTGCAACAACTGCTGTTTATTTCGATGGATGCAAATTAATTAGCGGCAACTTTAACAGTACTATATATCCTATAAATTCATGGTTAAATGGAACTCAAACATATAGAAATTACACAGGGAAATTAGCGAATGTAAATATTGTAGATGACGGTAATATAATTTTTGAAAATTGCATTATTGACACCAATACTGTGCTAGTAGAGAAAAGACTAGATTCAGTATCAGGAGCTATTAAAAGTAATATAATTACAACTAGAGGTTTTAATACTATTAATCAGTTAAACAATAATTCTGATATTTTTTATGCAAAAACTGGCACTAGTTACGATAGAACAATAACTGTAACTGATTACGGAGTTATTCAAACTAATTCACCTTCATTAGGAGAAACGGTAAACCAAGTTAATGTTAATAGTTCATTTAAAGAAAAGTCGAAAGACAGAATAGTACGCAGTAAAAAAGATTTAATCAATAAAACATTACTATCAAATGTAAATTATATAGTAGACGGAATAATTACATTGTTAACAGGCGAGTATGTTACAATTCCTTCGGGTGGATTGAAATTAACAGGTTATGGATTTGATTTATCTCAGATCAATAAAAACGTAACAGGAGAATCCATTTTCAAAGGTCCTTTGACAGGTGGAACCGGTAATTTTGTAACTAAAGACATCCAATATAACTCGGGATTAGGAAGAGTTTTTGATCTTAATGATATAGACAATAGTCATGTAATAGAAATGAATAACATTAATTTCGAGAATTGCTCATCGTTAGGAAAAATAAAAGGATATAAACAATTTACAGGAACAGCCATTGGCGTTTATGGCTGTTCTGATGGTCTGACTTTGTCAGGAGCTTGGAACGGATTCTCTGTTGATAAACTTCATGTTAGAACTTTTGGAGCGACTGGCACACTTTTCAAAAAAGATACTGATACTGTTTTCTCAAATAGATTTGTGGCAGAAGTAAACCAAAGCGGTGTTATTGGAGGCAAATTTTCAGATTTTGACGACACAATTTTTAGTAAAAACGAGCTATTTCAAATTACCAATTCAGTATTTGAAGTAGCAGGAGTAATAAATGAGTCTAATACAACTGCTTTAATCCCAAATATATCTCCAAACAATTCAAAATCAAGATGGACAAACTCTTTAGGAATTAAACTTACCGCAGTGCCTTTTACAGATCTAAAAAGCAACAATAAGACATGGAGACTAGCTGTTGACGATTCGGGAGTTATTTCAGCTACTGATATTACTTAAAATAAAGTTACAAGGAAGCAGAACTTAAAAAAATTCTGAAACAAGTTAATACTTTCTCAAGAAAATTTAATTTATTATAAAGCCACTATTAGAGAATAAAAATCTCTTTTATAGTGGTTTTGTGTTTTATTAATAATGGTAAAGAAGTGCATGTCTAAAAAACAAGCTTTATTAAGTTTTAAATAAAGTAGCTCTATAAATAAAAATTTAAAGTAAAAACATAGTACAAATCTTAAACGTATTTTTTATTAATTAATCAGAAAAAATACAATCCTAAAAATTAGACCAAAATAAATAATTCGCAAATAGCAATATAATAGCTTACTTTTGCAAAAAAGTTGTGATTTGTAAAACCTTCATAGCTTATAATTTATAACTCATATTTTACAAAGTGAATTACTTATCTGTAGAAAATATATCGTTACAAATGCAAACCCAACCAGCAAAGGGTAAATCTTAAAAAAATAGAGGCTTACCAACTAAAAACAAAAACGAACTTATCATTTTATATCAAATATTTTCATTTTTCGACAGAAAATTAGAGACCCAATTAGAGACCTAATTCATTATTCTGTATATTTGAAGAAATATTTTGAATATGAAAGCAGTTACCATACGATATACTCTAAAGGCTAAAAGCAAAATCCTGGAAGAACGAACTCAGCCGGAACTTGTACTTGCTGAAGTAAGTGGTGCTTTTTCATCAAAATTGAACGGTAAAACTAACTATTCAAAATTTCAATTTTCTCTTGAAACTCATATTACGCCCAAATATTTTGGCAAGATCAAGGAAAAAAGAGGTGTAAAAAATTACGTATATGACATCAATACGATAAATGATTTTGAGAAATACAACAAAGTTCTTCGTAATAAAATAAATGATTTTAAGTTGCATGTAGAAAACGCCGAGACTCACTTTAAGAATGAAGACCCAACAGCCGAGGCATTTAAGGAGCACCTAAAAAAAATTACTGGACGAACACAAAGAAAGCCAATCTCAAATACATTAATCTTAGATTTTCTCAAAAACCACATTGAAAACTTAGAAAGTATAATAGGAAGTGGCCGTAAAGACGCTGTTGAAAATTCTACAATAAATTCATACCGTAATCTTATCCCACTAGTTAATCGATTTGAGGAAGCTAAATACAAATTATCATTTGAAAAACTAAATGAGGAGTGTTATCGAGAAATTTGGAAGACGGCAAATGACATTAGAACGGGCAGCATTAAGATTAAAAGTTATAAATTAAAAGCCAAGGATCCATACAAAACGAATAGTTTAAAATCTTACCAAACCTACTTCATTAAACTTTGCAAACTTGCTGTTAAGAAAAACATTGAAATTCCATTGGACTTGTCAGACGAAAATCTCATTAATCACGCTGAGGAAAATCGATCAAACAAAACGAATGCTTTTTTATCTGAGGAAGATCTTCTTAAGATTCATAATTACAATCCCACTTCTGATTCTTTAAGTCTAGCAAAAAATTACATCCTATTAGCAAGTTTGACAGGAATGCGAAATCAATCAATGAAAGAAGCTAATGGACGAAAAATTGAATTATGCAAAGTAAATTCGCATAATTTTTTCTATGTTCATGTTAAACAAGGAAAAACAAAAACCGATTGTTTTACTCCATTGTTTGATGTAGCATTAAATATCATAAAGAATAATAATTACTTCTTCCCGGATTTCACAAAAATCACACTATTTAATTTAAATAAAAACATAAGAAAAGTGATTGAAATATCAGATATTAAAAATAGTAACCTGTTTAGTTCTCATAATTTAAGAAGCACCTACGTAACCAACATGGCCCTTATGAATATTGATCAGAGCATCATCGGATACGTCACACATCCAAAAAAGAAAGCTATATCAAGTGTCGCTATTTATGATCGCAGAGAAATGCTTGATAAAGTCCAAACTGTCACCGAAGCAATTATTAAAGCCAATAAAATTAGGAAATCCACATTCTATTCATTCGGAAAAACCAACAATAATTAGGTCCAATTTATGAGGAATAAGACAATTTGTACATTTTAGTATATTATTATACATTTTAGTATATTTTCTAAACTAAAAAAATATCCTATTCACCTAAAAACCAATAATTTTAAAACCAATTAGTGTTCCAATCTACACTATTCTGATTTCTAGAAAAATAATTCCTACCAACCTTTTTCTCTATTCTAATCCACCCAAATATCATCCAGCAACATGCTTGATAGCTTATAAAAACAACAATACTTTCCGAAGAGCAAATTTATATTGGAAAATAAAAAAACCTAGCTTTTAAAAGCCAGGTTTCTCTTTTGTCATGTTTATAAAATGGATAATTATTCTTTTGGCTCTGTGAAACATGCCCATATAGCCCCGATGATCAGCAAAAGGTATATGTAAGACAAGATTTGCCCTCCCATTGTATTTAAATAAAATACAACGGCTAAAATTACAATCAATAACGGAATTATTATTTTCCAATGAGGGATTAATTTTCGGATTATAACCATTATCTTTCTTGCTGTCTCAATATTTTCGAGTTCATTTTGTTCCTTACGAAGTTTCCGTTCTTCACGCTCATATTGCAGTTCTTCAATTGCCTTACTGTCTCTGGAATTACCATTATTACTTAAAGATTCCTGATCACTATTTTTCCATTGAGTTGCACACTTATTGCTACAAAAAGAATAACCTAAGACTAAATTTCTTCGATACCACACTGTATCATGGTCTGCTACTTTGGCATTGCACCACTTGCAAATATTCATAATTTATAGATTTAAAGGTTATGTTAGTTTATTGAATGATTAAATTAGACCCAACATCAAATACAAAATTAAAATCACCTTTGAATGTGCAGTTTTCAAAGGTAATAGAAGATTTACGCTTGACTATGATTTCAAAGGCTCTATCAGTTTTATTCTCGAATTCACAATTTTTGAATATTATCTTTGAATTGTAAAATTCAAGGAAGAGAATCCCAAAAGAATTTAAAATCGGATCATCCATAAAATCATACTGTTCGATTGAATAAACAAAATTTAAATTGGAATATGTAAAATCATTATTGTCTGAATGGAAAAATAGGGTTGAATTGTATTTCCATTCAGGATTGGTGGATAATTCTTTTGGATCGAGATATACTCTATAATTGGTACTATTACCATTTATACTAATTTTTACATCTTTTAGAAAGCGAAGAAGGTGACAATGATCTACAATGTCTTTTACATTAATAGAAGCTTCTCTAATTCCCTCATTTTTTATTTCGGTAAAAACATCAAAAAAACGGTTTGTATCACTTACAAAATACTCCTTCATCATTATAATGTAGTGAAATATACTCTCTCACTAGCACCTGTCCCAACTCCATTAGTTGCATAACCAATAACATAATATTTATTATTTCGTGACAAACCTGTGATTTCATAATTTACTGATGGAGAAGCATCTTGATTACTCCAACCACTGCTACTAGCTACTTTACCAACACTGTTTCCTTCCATATCAAAACATTTTACATTTATAGCCGTAATGTTATCGCTACCTTGCTTTGTGACAGTAACAGTAGCATATGCCCTTAAACCATTTACTCCACCAGATGCTGTTACTGTTGGCTTATCTCCACCAATTGTTTTAACCCATATAGTTTCACCATATGCAACACCAGCGGCACTTATCGCATATGCTCGAACATAATAGCCTTTGAATGGTTTTAAATTAGTTAAAGAAGACGTGAAAAGCCCAGGACCGACACCATCTTTCGTGTACTTAGAAAATAATTCTATAGTAGGTTCTGGAAAAAAATCATCATAACACACACCTCGTTGTGTTACAGGACTACTACCTTCTTTTAATACAGTACCACCAGCAATTGCAGAAGTTTCAAGTATGGATGTTGGAGCAGATGTTGAAACGGTCGGAAGAACGAAAGAACTTGTTTTAAATGTAACTACTTGCGCATAAGCTGTACCGGCGAGATTACTTGCAAATGCACGAACATAGTATGTGACATTAGGTTCTAAACCAGCAACAGAAGTAGAAAATTCAAAATCTCCTGTACTCTCAAGTTTTTGATCTTTCACTTCAGGATTTGTATTTGTTTTGCTATACAGGAAACCTTTTGATAATATTTTAGAAGAGCCGTCATTTTCAATTTTTCCACTAAATATTGCGCTGTTTTGAGTAATATCAGAAACATCTTTGGTGGTTAAAGTTGGAAGACTTATTGTTTTTGTTGTAAAGGTAAGTTCGTTTCCATAAATGGTTTTCGAATCAGTTTTTATATATGGTCGTACGTAGTATTTACTATTATACTGCAGATTATCAAATTTTGCAGTATACTGACCCAAGACACTACCTTGTTCTTCGTACTTAATATCATCAATAGTTGGATTTGTTTGCATAGCAATACAAATTCCACGAACCAAAATACTACTTTCCGTCCCACTAGATTTTAAATTAGCATTTATAGTGGCTGAACTTTCTGTTACATTGATAATTTCTGTTCCTTCAAATTCAATAACCGCTTTATCTTCATCTTTTTCATTGCTTGAACAGCTGATATTGATTGTTATAAGAACACTGAAAAGCGAAATAGCAAATAGTGAAAGCAAAACTTTCTTTAGAATTTTTCTCATTTTAATTATGATCACGTTAATGAAATGTTTAAAATTTTGATGACAAATATAATAAAATTCGACTTATAAGTCGAATTTGTTTTTAAGATTCATCGGGCTACTTCTTTTCCTTTGTTTTATGAAGGACATTGAACTATTAGAAACCGAACTTGTAGATAGAATTTACAAGCTTTTCCTGAAAAAATATGAGGGAAATAAAAGTTCACTTGCAAGAAACAGCAACTGTACCGAAGCTACTATTCGTAGAATTTTTAGGAATGAACAAGGAATTACTGTAAATCTCCTTATAAGAATAGCAAATGCACTTGACACCACACCGAGTGAACTCCTAAGGGATTTGAATCTAAAAAAGTAGAATAACATTTCATATTTTTATAAGCCATTTGTCATTTCACAATGATGTTTTTTTTAATTCCAAAAATTTATCCAAGTAAAAAGATCCAATATGAATTTTCAAAAAGTCAAAATTGATAAATCAAAATTGCTTATAATATTATTTAAGATAATAATATACTCAGGTTACCATTTTGATTTTTAAATGTAACCGAGGTATTTGTTTAAATTATATATAAAGCTAATGACATACCCAGTATGTCATTAGCTTTATTATTTTCAACTCGTTAAATAAATCTCAAATAATTGTTTTTCTGTTGTTTATATTCTTAAATTCATATAAGTATAGAACCTAAACTTTAAGAAATGGAGAAGCGTAAATTTTACGACCGAGAGTTTAAAGTGAAAGCAGTCCAATTAGGATTTGAAATAGGTCTTACAAAAGGTGCAAGAGAACTGGGTATTAGGACTGCCTTTATGAGCCGATGGCGACAGGAATTTCTTGAATTTGGAACATTAAGTTTTTGTGGTCGTAGCTCCAACAGATTAGACCCAGAACAAAAACAATTTTCTAAACTAAAAAGGAAGCTTAAACATGAGCTTCAAGAATCAGAACTTGAACTTGAAATTTTTAAAAATGCAAGAAAATATACTTCTGGTGGAAAACTTACAATTTACGATTTTATTAAAAACCATACAGATAAGTACACGATTACAAAAATGTGTAAAGTTTTAGGTACAGAAAAAACTACATATGATAATTGGAACAATCAGGTAATTTCGATAATACAACGTAGAATAAATTTGTTACATGAAGAGATAACTTCCATATTTTTTGAATACAATGAGATATATGGATGTTCAAAAATTGCTGCCGAATTACAAAGTAGAGGCTTTAAAATAAAAACAGGCCAAGTTTCTGTACATATGCAAAAACTAGGTCTGGTTAGCAAAGTTAGAAGAAATGCTAAATTTAAAAGAATTCTAACCGCTAATCCTTATGTTTTTCCTAATGTTTTAAATCAGCAATTTAACGTTGAAGAACCATCTATGGTCTGGGTCTCCGGGATAAGTCAAATGAAAACGGCGAAAGGGTTTTTATTCTTAACTATCATTATGGATTTATTTGACAGAAAAATTATTGGATGGAGCCTAAGCAATGGATCAACCTGCATAGAGACGACTATACCCGCTTGGGAAATGGCCGTTCAAAATAGAAAAATAAAGAAGGGTTTACTATTTCATTCTCATAGAGGAGTTCAATATACTAACAAAATGTTTAGTAGTAAATTAGACTCTTATAAGTTTATTAGGCGAAGTATGAGTAGAAAAGGAAATCATTCTGACAACGATATCTCAGAGAGCTTTTTTAATTCCCTTAAATCTGAACTCATAGATTCAATGATTCTTCTAACAAAAAAGCAGATGAGGGATAAAATATTTGAACGTCTTGAAAATGTGCACTAAAAAGGCATTCTATTATAAATTAACAAACTTTAAGCCTATGAAAAAACGTAGAATTTACGACCGGACTTTCAAAGAGAACGCTGTTAAATTAACTTATGAGCGAGGCAAGGGTCAAACTAAAGTTATTGCAGTAGAGCTTGGAATAACCGCAAAGATTTTATCCAGATGGCGACAAGAATTTCAAAAGTTTGGAACAGGAAGCTTTTGCGGAACAGGTTATTTAAAATTAACTCCTGAGCAAACCATAATTGCTAACCTTGAAAAGAAAATTAAAGATTCAAAAATAACACTGGAAATCTTAAAAAAAGGAAATGAACCTGCTTCTCAAGGCTATGTAAAGACTAAAGATTTCATTGAAAATAATAAATCTAAATTTTCAATAATAAAAATGTGTAACGTATTAGAAGTATCAAGGACAACATATTATAATAGAAAAAAACAAGAGCTTACAGATACAGAAACTCGAATAATTTTATATAAAGAAGAAATTACATCTATATTTTATGAATTTAAGAAAAAATATGACGGTGTTAAAATTACAAAAGAACTTCAAAGCAGAGGATTTAAAATACAATACCCATCAGTAAAATTTTACATGAAAATGCTGGGTCTTCGTAGCAAAGTTAAAAGAAAATTTAAGGTAACAACTGATTCGCACCATAATCATTATGTATCTCCAAATTTTTTAAATAGAGTATTCACAGTTGGTGAGCGTGCTAGTGCATGGGTTTCAGATATCACATACATACAAACTATTATAGGCTTTATGTATCTCACAATTATTATGGATTTATTTGACAGGAAAATTATTGGATGGAGTTTAAGCTACGGAATGAGTACCAGACAAACTACTCTGCGTGCTTGGGGAATGGCGGTTAAAAACAGGAAAATTACTAAAGAATTAATATTCCATTCCGATAGAGGTGTTCAATATGCAAATAAAATGTTTACCAGTAAATTAGACTCTTATAAATTGGTTAAACGAAGTATGAGTGGTAAAGGAAATTCTACTGACAATGCAGTTTGTGAAAGTTTTTTCTTTTATTTTAAAGCTGAATTGCTTGTTGGAAATAATCTGGTATCGAGGAAACAAATGAAAATACAAGTATACGAATATATCGAAAATTGGTATAATAAAAAAAGAATGCATTCATTTTTAGGCTTTAAAACAATCGAAGAGTTTGAGAATATTAATAAATCCCTCTATGGGTATTGTTGATTTTTAGTTTTACCAATATATTGAATTGATACTTGCAAGTAACACAGTAATCATATAAGGCCTACCATGCAAAATATTGTTTAATTATATATAAACTATAATATTTAAATAAACATATCATGAAAACACTTTAAGATCACATTCAAGAAAGTTTTGCGTTTGTTAAGAAAGATGAACTGTCGAGATCTTTAAGATGCAAAAGTTTAACCTGAGCAAAGTTGGATTTTACTGAAGAAAAATCCCATGCCGAATTTTCTATCCTGTAATACTTAATTATCAAACATTCTCACTTTCTGTTCAAAAAAATTACCTTCTAATTTCAATATCTATAATTTTTATCGTAGCCCGTCCTTTACCTCATTGATAATTTCCTTAAAATTTTCCTCAATTAAACGCTCCTCATCATATAAAGTAATATATTTAAAGTAGCGAAAAAGAACTGGCAAATATTGCTGGTTCTCAACAACAAATTTAGGAAGACATTTTTCAGATTTGGTTAAGCTAGATTCTTGCATCTGAATAACGATTGATTTTACATAACATTTTTCATTGCCCAAATCTAGTCGGACATCATTATCAAAAGATAGAATATCACCAATAAATTCGGGACATCCTTTCAGATCAATCAAAGCATTTGACGAAACGTATAAACTAGCACCTATATGCTTAAGTCCTTTTAAACTGGTCAAATTGTTATGATGCAAGTAACAATTTCTTCCCACTTTTTCAGGTCCATCCTTCAGCGTTGTAAGCTGATTCAAAAATGCATTAAAGTTGCCCTTAATCTCCTTAGGGCAACCTTTTAGATCAACCAGACTGTTTTCCTGGCATGAATAATCACCACCAACTTCCTCCGGACCAAACTTCAAAGTTTTCAGTTTTACATTGTAACCACAGTTAAAATCACCAGCTACATACTTAGGACAACCTTTGAGAGTAGTTAAATTATTCGAATGACATAAGAAATCGCCATAAACATTACCAAATTTCAAGGGCAATTTCCTTAAATTAGTATCACAAATCTTAAAATTTCCCATAACATCAATAAAACCGTCGCCTCTTATTACTACTGGTCCACATCGAATTCTATATCTCTCAATAATGTAATGGATTTGGAGTTTAGAAATTAACTTTTTTTTCTTCATTAAAACTGGATATTGCGCTAAGATACACCGCATGAATGAGACACGCCAGTCATTTTATTTTATAATAAAAACGAAGAAGCTGTTTGCCATAACATATAATCATGTTCGCAAACGGCTTCTTCAATAATATTCTATTTTTTCTTCAATGTACATTTAAAGTTGTTTTCTAGGAAGAAATCTTCCATCATCTTTTTCACCCTAACAGCATCTGATAATTTTACCCGCATCGAATCGTGAACTGGCAAAACTGGTATGTTGTTTTTGGAAAGCATATTAAAGACACCATCTATCATAAGGCGGGATTCACCTTTTTGCAACTCCACGGAGAATTTCTTATACCCATGTTCATTTTTGAAATCCGATATTGATTGCATGGTAACCGGAAATATATCAATCAATTCTTTAGGATGATATTGGGCTTCACCAAAGGCAACAACTATTAAATATTCTTTAACCTCTTCTCTATTAATACTTAGCCTTTTCTCCAAATATTCATATAACTGACCACTTTGTGCTAATTCAATAAAATTCTCATCAAGGTTAAACATTGATAAATTTGACAAAATAGCAAACTGAGCATTTTTCATGTCAATCTCTACAGTCGGTTCTCCATCTAAAATTACGTATTTGAACAATTCTTTCTTCAACCCAGTAAAATTATAATCTAATCTATTGTTCGTTTCATTCCTATTTGCATAAAAATTTCCACTTACAATCCTCTCGCACGAATAGGTGTAAAAGATTTCAAGTTCAATTCTTTTTCTTTCTTTAAAAGATCGAACACCTTCTAAGTAAAATTTATCTTTAAATTTTATCAGTGCAACATTATTTCGGATTGCATCAGCCAGCCAAAATGCTCGTGGCTTCTCCAAATCTTTGTTACCTATTTTTATGGTAATCATTTTATCCTTAATCTGTTTCCCAATTTCAATTTTCGCCAACTGTTCATTAACCAAATTTGGAATATAAGTAAACACAGTCGGATCAATTGTAACTATATCTAAATTTTGTTTAATATCCCAAAATTTAACACGATCTTCTACCCTATTAATTCCCAAAAACTGAGTAAAACCAATTCGGGTATCGTAAATCAAAGCCGAATGGAATAAATAAGACTTGCAAAAAGATTCAAATTCTGTTCCATCAGGAAGTGTAAAACCAGTTGAATATGATTTCATACCAATTAGTATATCGGCATTCTTTAACTCTCTTAAAATAGTTGATCTATCCTCTCCACGACTTATTATTGTTTTAAAATATTCGTTAGAAAATGGTCTTGGTGTCTGAAAATCACCTCCGTCTTTAATAATATTAGAAAAAACGGCCTTGCACAACAATTGTGCTTTTAAGTAATAAGAATTTCTTGCAAATGATATATTTTGTATCTCATTATCAATCGCTGCCAGTAAAATTTCGTTCATGGTCTCTTTTATTTTTTTTACATTCTCTTTTATTAAGCAGAGAGACCAGCGGGCCAATTAATCCCGCTGAACTGCTATAGAAGTTATATCGTTTTTTACGCAAAAAGTTTTCTATGGTGTATATATTTATTTTCAAATCCCTCTACTTAACATTGAGAGTATTATAGAAAATTATACGGAACCGTCTTGCCAGTTGGGCTGGCTAGCTTTCTAATAATTTGATCAGAACTAATTTTAAAAAGAATCGAAGTCAAAATCAAACCTCAGTAAATTACCTGGTGTAGTTTTGACTCTAATAGTAAAATCTAACCATAAGGAGACAGTTTATCCAAAAGGGGGAACATACTATATATAACAATCAATTACATCAAATCCTTGAATAACCATTATCTTATCTCTATCATACTTAAGTTGTTGCTCGGCGTTGCCCCCAAAGGCAAACACCAAAGAGTGACGATCAAAATCTCTATCCAACTTTACCTTGTTAATAAGTTATTTAATCGAAGGCACCGCTCCTACGGCGCGTTTTAGAAGGTTACACTAATTTTATCCGACTTTCTGTTCCTGTTTATTTTTAGCACCATGATTTTTCATTTATATTTGACAGAAGAAAGAAAAAACTTAATTTCGACATAATCATTTATGGATCCACCATAACCACTTCAGGTTCAGGATCGATCAAATAAACAAATATCCAATAGGGAATAGAATGGCCAAACAAGTTAAAGCTAAGAAGGAAAAAAGCATAGAAGAAACCCTGTGGGATTCAGCAAACAAATTACGTGGCACGGTAGAATCATCAGAATATAAACATGTGGTTTTGGGATTGATTTTCCTAAAATTCGCTAGTGATAAATTTGAAGAAAGAAGAACAGAATTGGTGAATGAGGGACAGGAAAAATACCTGGAGATGAAAGAATTTTATAACATGAAGAATATCTTTTTTCTACCCGAAGAATCTCGCTGGTCACATATCATAGCCAATTTTAAACAAAATGATATTGCCTTAAAAATAGATACTGCATTACATACAGTAGAGAAAAACAATCCCTCATTAAAGGGCGCGTTACCTGACAATTACTTCTCACGCTTGAATATGGACGTGAGTAAACTGGCTGCTTTATTGGATACCATCAATAATATTGACACTCTAAAAGACAAACAGCAGGATGTTGTTGGTCGAGTATATGAATATTTCCTGAGCAAATTTGCTTTAGCCGAGGGAAAAGGAAAAGGGGAATTCTACACACCAAAAAGCATCGTAAACCTTATCGCCGAAATGATTGAACCTTATAAAGGTGTCATTTATGATCCCGCTTGCGGAAGTTGCGGTATGTTCGTACAATCTGTGAAGTTCATAGAGAGCCACCATGGCAATAAAAAAGAAATTTCGATATATGGCCAGGAATACACTGCAACGACCTATAAATTAGCTAAAATGAACTTAGCTATTCGTGGAATTTCTGCTAATTTAGGTGAAGTTCCGGCTGATACCTTTGGACGTGATCAACATCCTGATTTAAAAGCGGATTATATAATGGCTAACCCACCCTTTAATCAAAAAGATTGGCGGGCAAGTAATGAATTAGTTAATGATCCTCGCTGGAAAGGTTATGATGTACCACCAACAAGTAACGCTAATTACGCCTGGATCTTAAATATGGTAAGCAAACTTTCCGATAATGGCGTAGCTGGTTTCATCTTGGCTAACGGAGCACTTTCTGGAGGTGGTGAAGAATACAAAATACGAAGAAAACTAATCGAAAATGATTTGGTTGAAGCTATTGTTATTTTGCCACGTAATATGTTCTACACCACAGATATCAGTGTTACGTTATGGATTCTAAATAAAAATAAAAAAGCAAGAACGGTCCAGCTACCCGAAGAAAAAAGAAATTATCGTGATCGTCAAAAAGAAATTCTGTTTATGGATTTAAGAGAAACCGGAATACCTTTTGAAAAAAAATTTACTCAATTTTCGGAAGATAACATTTCTCAAATTACCCAAACTTACCATAACTGGCAATCTGATTCAAACAAATACATTGACATTCCTGAATTTTGTTTTTCTGCAAAAATGGAAGATGTGATTGCCAAAGATTTTTCATTAGTTCCTAGCAAATATATCTCTTTTGTCAACCGTGACGAAAATATTGATTTTGATGAAAAAATGCAGATATTACAAACTGAAATTAAAGATCTGTTACTGGCTGAAAAACAATCTACAAATGATTTATTAACCGTTTTTCAAGAGTTAGGGTATGCTATCGAATTATAAAAGGTTAGGAAATTATATTCAGGAAGCAAATATTAGAAACAAAGATCTATCTGACATTCCATTATTAGGTGTAAGCATCAAAAAAGTTTTGATGCCTTCCATTGCCAATACAATTGGAACCGATATGTCAACCTATAAATTAATTTCTAGAAATCAATTTGCATATGGTCCAGTAACTTCCCGAAATGGTGACAAAATATCTATTGCATTATTAGACGAATACGAAAAAGCGTTGTTATCGCAAGCATATACGGTATTTGAAGTGAAAGATACTACATTGCTTAATCCAGAATACTTAATAATGTGGTTTCGCAGACCTGAATTCGACAGATATGCACGTTTCATGTCACACGGCAGTGCCAGAGAAATTTTTTCATGGAGAGAGATGTGTGACACTTTGTTACCCATCCCCTCAATTGAAAAGCAAATAGAAATTGTTCGTGAATATCATATTATTCAAAAACGAATTAATTTAAATGATCAACTTATTAATAAGCTTGAAGAAACGGCTCAAGCTGTTTATAAGCAATGGTTTGTAGATGAAATTGATTTCGAAAATTTGCCTGAAGGATGGAGGTTTTTAAATTTAGGAGAATTATCAAGCATTAAAGGAGGAAAGCGTCTGCCGAAAGGAGACGAATTGAATGACTCCAAAGTTGGACGACCTTATATCAAGGTTGCAGACATGAAAAAAACTAAGTTCTTAGTATTAAATTCAAAATTTCAGTATGTGTCAGATAAAATTCATACTCAAATTTCAAGATATATAGTTAATACAAATGATATAATTATTTCGATTGTTGGCACAATAGGTATGATTAATATTATCGACAAAAGCTTAAACAATGCAAATCTTACCGAAAATTGCATGAAAATAAACAACATAGAGTTTATAAATGCAAAAATCCTATATCATTATCTAAATTCAGAAATTGGTAAAAGAGTGATCGAGGAAAGTACTGTAGGTGGAGTTCAAGGAAAGCTACCTTTGTACAATATTCAATCTATGTCTGTATTAATTCCCAACAGTGCAGGTTTTGAAAAATTTAATTCAGTTATAGAATTAATAGATAGCAAACTAAATATAAAAGTTTTAGAAAACCAAAAGCTAGAGGAATTGAAGGAGTTGATGTTAGCAAAAATGACAAAAGTTGAAACTGAACTAATATTATAAAATAATAAGCATATGGCAAATTTCAAGTTACTTTTCTCAGACTATTTCAACATAGATCAATCCACAATGGATGAATATGGAGCCCTTAACATTTGCCTTTCAGCTGATATGCCACTATTTATAGATCCTTTCTTATTGTTTGCCTCCGATGATGAAAACTACAAACAATTACATCAGAGTTTGATAGATCATTTACTTATTCTTAAAGAAATTGCCATTGAAGATAAGGAATTAGGTGTTAACAACAGCATCTTTAGGTTTCCGGAGATAAAACAAAACTGGTTAGGAGTTTCTAAATTTGGAAATGAGGGTAATGGATTAGGTAAAGATTTTGCTAAAAAAATTATCAAATCATTCAATGGATTCTACAATTCATTTGGAGATGAAGACATCACATCTGAAACACATATCGAGAAGTTGACTATTTTGAATCCGGGAATTGGAAGAGACTTTATCAGCGACTTCACGACAAACCTTATCTATGATTACTTGTTAACTTATACCGAAACCTTTGCATTAAAATATTTATCACAAGATCAGGTTCGAGAATTTAGTGTCAATTCAGTATTCAACAAAAGTTTCAAACGCTGGATGCCTAAGAAATACACATTACCTTATTTGTATTTGGAAGATAGAGGCGATTTTATCATCCTAACACCGCTGGATATATTAACAAAAGATGAATCAGCAATTAACAATTCTGAGTTCTATTCCAACTTCTTATCCGTTGCAAATAGCATCAAAAACGTAGATTTACGGAACTCCATAAATGAATATTTTAGAAGTTTACTTCCTAAAAAACCAACACAAAAAGACAGGACTTATGCAATTAGTAAAACTGCCAGTCGCTTTCCTGACCTTATTGATTATTACATTAAATCGAAAGAAGACAATAAAGATACCGTTACCAAATTAACTAAAGACAAAATCAAAAAGCTTACTTCAGAACTAACTGAAGCGTTAGCATCACTAGGTGATATTTTGTTTGAGAATAGTGATTTTTACAAAATACTTCCAAACAGCTATGATGAAGCATTGAAAAGAGTTCATTATTTAAAAGATGTAATTGAGAATAATGATGGTTACCGAGTTTTCTACCATGACGGAATTCCTATCGCCAAGGAAGAAACAATTCAACGTATATTTAAACTAACCTGGTATGCTACACCATTTGATGTAAATGCAGAAGTAAATAACGGCAGAGGTCCAGCAGATTACAAAGTATCATATGGTGCAAATGATTCCACAATAGTTGAATTTAAACTAGGAAAATCATCTTCTCTAAGCCGAAACCTTTCAAATCAAACAGATATTTACAAAAAGGCATCAAAATCAGCAAATGACATCAAAGTCATTCTGTGTTATACTGATGGAGAAGTAAAAGCTGTTGAAAGAGTGTTGACGAAATTAAAATTGACTGATCAGGAGAATATTGTAATTATAAATGCAGCACCTAAAAAATCAGCATCGAAAGTTTAAATTATAAGATACAAAGATACTAATCCCTTAATTTTAGTTTTATGGATTTCGAAAATATTAAGAAAATAATTGAAAGCTGTCATTTAAATTTTTTAATTGGTTCTGGTGCTTCTAGACCTTTTTTAGGCACATTAGGCACAATTGAAAAATTGCTTACAGATCTAGCAAAAAGCAACATTTCCGATGATAATAAAATTATTATTGATGCATCAATTAAAAAACATTATTGGGATGTAGCAATAAAAGGAAATCTTAATATTAATGACACCGTCGATCCATCACTTAACATAACTAAAAAAGCTTATAATGATTTTTACAATTCATTAAATACAATTCTTAATAAAAGAAAAACCAATCTTATAAGTAAAAAAGCAAATGTATTTACAACAAATATGGATTTATTTAATGAGAAAGCTCTTGAGGAAGCTGGCAACACATATAATGATGGTTTTTCCGGAAGGTTAAATCCTATTTTTGGAACTGAAAACTTCAATAATTCTATTACAAAAACCAGTAGTCATTTTGAATTTCAATCCGAGATACCCTTGTTCAATTTATTTAAGCTTCATGGTAGTGTAAATTGGTTATTAAATAGTGAAGGAAAAATCAAATATGACAGTAATCTTGAAATATTATACCAAATTGATGCTATTAAAATTGATAAAAAAGATTTATTAGACATTGAATACAAGAAAAAAATTAAGGGTGAAGAAATTTGGATTTCTTATACCCTCGATGAATTAGAAGCGCAAATTTTAAAAAATAAAATTGCAAAAATTAAAGAGCATGACCAATTTTTAGAGGCTTATGACAAGTTGATAATGATAAATCCAACTAAAGAAAAATTCGAAACAACAACTAGAAAGTTAATCTTTTATGAATTATTAAGAATGTATTCTAATAATCTTGAAAAAGAGAATTCAGTACTTTTTGTTTTTGGTTTTTCATTTGCTGATGAACATATTCGAGAAATAACTATCCGGGTTGCTAAAGCAAATCCAACTCTGTTAATAGTAATCTTTGCATTTAACAAAGCCGCAAAAGAGGACATTGAAAAAGAGTTAACAGAACGAAATAATGTGGTATATATTTATGACAAAGACAATAAAATAAATTTCTCATTAGATACTATAAATGAAAAATATTTTAAAAAATTAGTCGAAGAATTAATAAGTACAAATTCTTAGTATACCATGACAACTGAAAACATTTTAAGAATAGGCAAAGTTATATCTGTAAAGGGCAGGGTAATTGAAGTTCTGGTAGATAAAACTAAGAATGCATCACATTTACTTTTTAATGGCCAAATCATTAGAAATGTTTCTGTTGGTAGCTTTGTGAAAATCTGTAAAGGTTTTGAAGAGTTAGTTGGTAAAATTGAAGAAGAATTCATTACCGAGGATAAAGAGTTTCTTGAAAAAAATTACAGACGAGAAAAAGAAAGAATTAATAGAATACTGAAAGTTAGTTTAGTTGGTTATATTGATAAATTTGAATTTAAACAAGGCATAAAGGAATTACCTCTTATTGAAAATGAATGTTATTTATTAAGCAAAAATGAGTTTGACAGAATACATAATTTTTTAAAGAAGGATGATTTCGGTGTAGTAATTGGAAACTTAGCTAATGAAAAAGGAAAAGAAATCAAAATTGGAGTAAATAGTTTATTTGCAAGCCATATTGGGATTTTCGGAAATACGGGAAGTGGAAAATCGTATACACTGGCTAGTTTATATCACAGACTTTTTAAACAATATCAAGATAAAAAGGGATTTAAAGAAAATGCTCGTTTTCTTTTGATCGACTTTAATGGAGAGTATTCTAAGCAAAATTCAATTACAGAAAATAAAATAATCTTTAATCTATCCACTAGGAAGGAATTATCTAAAATAAAGAAAAAGGATAAAATTGCTATTAATGAAAGGGTAATTTTGAACTTAGAATTATTATCTATTCTTTCCAGCGCCACTGAAAAAACTCAAAAGCCATTTTTAAAACGAACTTTGGATTTCTTTGACAGGATTATTAGTAGTTCAAACCCTATAGATTATTTTAGAAATTCATTAAAGCAACAAGTAATTAACATTTTATCAATGTCTAATAAGGATGTTAGTAATTCATTGTTAGATTATTTGTACGTCATTCTAAAAGAGGTAGATCCTAATATTGGTAATGATTTTAGAACAAAGATCGATTGGAATAACAAGAACAGTCATTTTATGATTAGAGGAGGTCTAGCTAAAGAATTAGATGATGCAGAAAAAAAATCCACATATATATATACCTCAATTGATAATTACGATTTTCCTGAAAATTGCTTGGAAAAATTAATCCATTTTCTTTATGTTCAAATAATGTATGATCTTCATACAAACAAAGCTGTATATGAACATATTGCCCCCGCCGTAAACAAACTGAAAAGCAAAACTAAAGATTTATATAAAGTTTTCGATTTTCAATCTACATCAAAAGATATATTTGGAAAAGACAATAACTTCATTGTAGTTAATCTTAATGATGTTAATCTTGACATAAAGAAAACCTTACCATTAATTATTTCTAAGCATATTTACGACAATCATAAATTAAGCAGGGAAAAGTCAATTAAAAGTTATTTGAATATTATTATTGATGAGGCTCATAATATTTTGTCATTTAATTCTGAACGAGAAAGTGAAACCTGGAAAGATTATCGCTTAGAAACATTTGAAGAAATTATTAAAGAAGGAAGAAAGTTTGGCGTTTTTTTGACCATTGCCAGTCAAAGACCATCTGATATTTCATCTACTATAATTTCCCAATTACATAATTATTTCTTGCATAGACTAATAAATAATAAAGATATTGAAGCAGTTGAAAGAACAATATCATATTTGGATAAATTATCATTTGAATCTTTACCAATCTTACCAACTGGCACTTGTATACTGGCTGGTTTATCTGCACAATTACCTGTAGTCCTTGAAATGAAAGAGTTAGAAGAAGAATTTCAACCTAATAGCAAAACAATAAAGCCAACAGATTTTTGGCTATAAATAATTTATGAAAACACTATATATAATTGGAAATGGTTTCGACATTTATCACGGTTTAGATACTAAATATCAATCTTTCGGAATGTTTTTACAGAAAAAACATAAAAATCTTTATGACAATTTAATTCAATATTATGATTTACCGGAACTAGATCCTGACGATGAAGATAGTTACTATGATCCATTATGGTCAGATTTCGAAAACGCATTAGCTAATTTAAACTTCGAATATATACTTGAAGAAAATTCGGATTATTTACCTGATATTGCAAGTGATGAATTTAGAGATCGAGATCTTCATGCTTTTCAACAAGTGATGGAAATTCTTGTTGATGATCTAACTTCCAAAATGTATGACGCTTTTAAAGAATTTATTTCTAATGTTATTTTTCCAGCTAATATAAATGGAAGGAAATTAAAAATTGAACCTAATGCTTTATTCTTAAATTTTAACTATACTGATACACTTGAAAAATATTATGAATGTAAAGAATCTCAAATTCTTTACATTCATAACAAAGCAACATCTGATGATATTCTTGTTCTTGGTCATGCAACTGATCCGGATTCTTTTATAGAAGAGGATAAAAAGCCACCTATTGATGCAACTGAAGATGAATATTTTCAATGGCAACAAGAAATGGAAGACAATTACGATTATTCATATGACAGTGGAAAGGATGAATTATTATCTTATTTCAAAAAATCTTATAAATCGACAGACGAAATAATTAATGACAATTATTCCTTTTTTTCAAAACTAAAAAATATTGAAAACATTGTAATCTTAGGTCATTCGCTATCGAATGTAGATCAGCCGTACTTTAAAAAAATACTACAATCTCTTGAAAATCCAAATGTATCTTGGTCAGCATCTTACTATGGTGATGCACAACCAATCTATGAGAACTTAATTTTGATTGGAGTAAATAAAGAGAAAATTAATCTTTGTACAATGGATCAATTTAAAGCTTAATTGATTTATAGAATAAGATCACTCTTATTTGCAACACGAAATAACTATTAGAAAAACAAATCACTAATCGAATAAAACTATTATAGATAGTTATAAATAAAGTCATGGATATAAATAGTCTTCAACTTTTTTTAAACCAAAATACAATCCCAAAAATAAAAAAACGGCCTAAAACCTTTTTAGGAATTACCAAACAACCACATTATGAAAAAGTGATGTCAAACATTTATGCATTCTATTTTAATACTGAGGAAGTACATGGAATGCGACATTTGTTTATCAATACCCTATTAGAAATCATAAATGAATCTAGGTTAGGTCCTTATAAAAAAGTTGCTGAAATTTTAGATTTTGAAGTAGATACCGAAGTTATTACAAAAAAAAATGGTCGCATAGATTTGCTTCTGTACAATCAAGACCATGCAATAATAGTTGAAAATAAGGTATATCATGTGCTTAATAATAATCTACAGGACTATTGGAATTCTATAAAAGTCACGGATAATAATGAAGTAAATAAAATCGGTATTGTTTTATCTCTAAATAAACTAATTGTATCACATAGCCATTTTATTAACATCACTCATCTGGAGTTTTTAAAAAGAGTTATACAGAATTTGGGTAATTACATCATGGATGCTAAAGAAAAGTATATAATATTTTTAAAAGATTTTTATCAAAACAGTATCAATTTAAGCAAAAGTGAAATGGACAGTAAAGAATTAAAATTCTATTTTGACAATCAAACAAAAATACTTGAAGTAAAGGATTTTCATTTTGCAGTGAGAACCCATATTGAAAATCAAATAGAACAAGCATGTGTATTAATTGATGAAGATTTGAAACTACAAACGTCAAAAGGTAAAAGCAATAAAAGGCTACGTTATTTCTTGTCGCCAAAGAATAAAAACCTGATGATAACTATATTTTTTGAAAATTTATTGACACCAAAAAAAGAACTTTTTATAATGGTTGAACTTAAAAATAATTTATTAAAAAATAAAGAACAATATAAATCCATTTTATTCACAGGCGATGAAGCAATAATATTAAGAGAAGAATTCTATGAAAGTAATAGTTCTACCTGGTGCCACTTTGCAGTAGCACATTATATTCTTAATGAAACCCAAGTAGCCAATTTAACTCCGTTCATTATTGAAAAATTAGACACTGATTTTCTTTTGGCTGTATACAGGAAATTGAATGGCTTCATTGTAAATGAAAATTAGCCCTCATTTATAATAACTTCTTACGTAAAGAATTTATAGAAATATACACCACAACAAATGTCCAGTTTTTTATAAAATAAACTGGACATTTGTATATATTTGTAATATACAACATTGGATGAAATCTACTGATCACATAGCATTTACCATCGATCGGCTCCCAAAAGGACATGTTTTCACCTATGCTGATTTCACATCTGAAGAAAACAAAGAGCAAGCTGTAATAAAAGCATTAAATCGCATGGCAGCTTCGGGTAAAATTACCAAGTTAACAAAAGGGAAGTATTACAAACCTGAGAATACGCCATTTGGGGACTTGAAACCGAATCAATTTCAAGTAGTAAAAGATCTATTGGAAAATGACGGAAAAATCATAGGTTACCTCACGGGCTACAGTGTCTATAACCAATTAGGACTAACAACCCAAATTAGCAATATTATTCAAATTGCCAGGAACGATATTCGTCCCACATTAAAACGAGAACGTTACACGATCAAATTTGTAAAACAGAAAAATAATATAACCAAAGAGAATATTCCACTGTTACAAACACTTGATTCAATCCGCTATGTCAAGAAAATTCCTGATAGTAGCATTTCGTCTGCATGCTTGCGATTTATTTCAATCTTAAAATCATATTCAGAGAAAGACACAGCGACACTAGTTCGTTTAACTCAAACATATCCCCCAGCTACAAGGGCATTGCTAGGTGCGCTGTTTGATGAAGCTGGAATTTATCTCTATAAGGAAGCATTACAAAAAAACCTGAATCCAATAACTAATTATAAAATACTGGGAGTCCAATCTGTTTTGAAAACTGCCGAAAAATGGAACTTACTATGAGCGAATCGCAAAATATAGAATGGAAACAATCTTGGCATGATGACTATCTTAAATGGATTTGTGGTTTTGCAAATGCTATTGGAGGAACTATTTATATTGGCAAAAATGATAATGGAGAAGTCGTTCATTTAGAAAATTTCGCCAAATTATTAGAAGACATACCAAACAAAGTAAGAAATTCGATGGGCATAATTTGTGATGTACAACTTCTGGAAGAAAAACGCAAGAAATTTATACAAATTAAAGTAAATCCATACACTGTTCCTGTTTCACTACGTGGTCGATACTATTATCGCTCCGGAAGCACAAAACTGGAATTAACGGGAGTAGAATTAAATGAATTCTTATTAAAAAGAGCAGGTAAAACTTGGGACGATGTAATTGAAGAAAGTGCTAATTTTTCTGATATTGATCCAGAAAGTGTAACCTTTTTTAAAAATGAAGCATCAAATAGCGGCCACTTACCTAAAAATATAACAGACTTGCCAGTAAAGGAAACACTTGAAAAACTTCGGTTAGCCAACGGAGATAAAGTAAAACGTGCATCCATAATTTTGTTCGGAAAAGATCCTAATAAATTTTACCCAAACATTAAAGTTAAAATTGGCAGGTTCGGCTCCAATGATGCTGATTTGAGATTTCAAGAAGTCTTGGAGGGGAATATTTTGCAATTATTGACGCAAGTTCCGGATATATTAAATTCGAAATTTCTAATAAAACCTATTGTTTTTGAAGGATTGCAACGAATAGAAAAAGATGCTTATCCAGTAGCTGCTATTCGAGAAATGCTATTGAACGCTTTAGTGCATCGTACCTATATGGGATCAATAATTCAAATAAGAGTGTATGATGATAAACTAAGTCTTTGGAATGAAGGTAATTTACCTGAGGGAATGACAATTGAAAGTTTAAAAGGACACCATGTTTCAAGACCTAGAAACCCATTAATTGCTGATGTTTGCTTTAAAGCTGGTTATATAGATTCTTGGGGACGTGGTACTATTACAATTTATGAAGCTTGTCGAAATGCAGGTCTTCCTGAACCTGAAATTTCAAGTTTAGATGGAGGTATTCTAGTAACATTATATAATCAAACATACAACCAAGTAGACGACCAAGTAGACGACCAAGTAGACGACCAAGTAGACGACCAAGTATATGATAATAAACTAGAGCAAAGTTATAATGTTTTAGTAAAGCTAGCTACACAACTGTTCCCTATTAAAAAGCCTACAAAGAAACAATATACCAAGTATTTAAAGATAACGCAGGAACTAACAGAAGATGAAATCAACATATTGTATTTCACCAAATCTCCTAAATCCAATAAAGAAATTCAAGAAGATTGTCTAGGTTTGAAAAAACATAATGATAACTTCAAAAAATACATTGAGCCATTGTTAAATAATAAAACCTTAGCAAGAACCTTACCTAATGTTCCTAATAGTCCACTTCAAAAATATTTCACGACTGATGTTGGCAATATAGTTCTATTAATTTTTGAAGAAAACAAACGAAGCTAATTATGAAATTTACGGAATCTCAATTAGAACAAGCTTTTATACATTTGCTGCAAGAAGAGAAAATGACTCATCTCGCAGGTGGCGAAGTGCGTAAGATTGAATTGAATGGCGTATCTGAATCAACAACAATTTATGGCCATGTGGTTACAGAAAAAGTTTTACTAACGGAAGATTTCAAAAATTATCTTCGATCCCAATATAGTGCCGAAAACATTACCGAAAGTGAAATCGAATCTATCGTTAGAAGCTTAGAAAGATTACCAGCTTCTGATTTGTACGAAAGTAACAAAACCATTATAAAAATGATTTCGGACGGTTTTCTGCTAAAACGTGAAGACCGAAATCAGAAAGATTTCTATGTTCAGTTAATTGATTATTCGGAAAGAGACAATAATAGCTATAAAATTGTCAATCAACTAGCTATCAAAGGGTATGAAATGCGCATTCCGGATTTAATATTGTATATCAATGGATTACCGTTAGTAGTTTTTGAATTTAAAACGGCTATTGAGGAGAACACAACACTGCATGATGCTTATATTCAAGTAACAACTCGATATAAAAGAGATATTCCAGAACTGTTCAAATACAATGCTTTCTGTGTAATTAGTGATGGAGCCAACACAAAAGCAGGATCTTTTTTCGCTCCATATGAATTCTTTTATGCCTGGCGTAAAATTGCTGGTATGCCAAATGAAGTTGATGGTATCGACGCAATGTTTACATTAATCCAAGGCATGTTCAACCGAAATAGATTGCGAGATATCATCCAAAACTTCATATATCTACCCGACAGTTCCAAAAAGAATGAAAAAATAGTATGTAGGTATCCTCAATATTATGCAGCTACTAAACTTTTTGAAAATATAAAACAACACCAAAAACCACTTGGTGATGGAAAAGGTGGAACATATTTCGGAACAACTGGATGTGGAAAGAGTTTTACGATGCTCTACCTGAGTCGCCTATTAATGCGAAGTAAACATTTTGCAAGTCCAACTATCGTAATTATAACAGATAGAACTGATCTTGATGATCAGTTATCTGGACAATTTACAAATGCCAAAGGATTCATTGGAGATCAATCCATAATTTCTGTCGAAAGCCGAAGTGATTTACGAGAATTATTACAAGGACGAAACAGTGGAGGTGTCTTTCTTACCACCATTCATAAATTTACCGAAGACACAAAATTATTGACCGACCGTACCAATGTGATTTGTATATCAGATGAAGCGCACCGAAGTCAAACCAATCTTGATCAAAAAGTAAAAGTTACCGAAAAAGGGGTAAAAAAATCATTTGGCTTTGCGAAGCATTTACATGATTCATTGCCAAATGCCACTTACGTTGGATTTACAGGAACACCCATTGATGCTACAATTGATGTTTTTGGCGAGATAGTGGATGCGTACACCATGAATGAATCAGTACAAGATGAAATCACTGTACGTATAGTATATGAAGGCCGAGCCGCAAAAGTACTATTGAACAATCAAAAACTAGCTGAGATTGAAGTATACTACAATCAGTGCGCCGAAGAAGGCAGTAATGAGAATCAAGTAGAAGAAAGCAAAAAAGCAATGTCACAGATGAATGCTATAATTGGCGATCCTACTCGATTACAAACAGTAGCCGAAGACTTTATAGCACATTATGAAAATCGAATTTCCGAAGGCTCGACCGTAAAAGGTAAAGCTATTTTTGTTTGCAGCAACAGACCTATAGCCTATGAATTATACAAGAACATTCTGGAACTTAGACCTGAATGGAGCAAAGAAAAGATCACTGATGACGATGTAATTCTTTCAGACAAAGACAAAAAAGAGATCAAACCGATGGAGCGAATTAAAATGGTTATGACTCGTGGGAAAGACGATTCCGAAACGCTTTATCACCTACTAGGCACAAAAGAAGATCGTAAAGAACTGGACCGCCAGTTTAAAAATGAAAAATCAAATTTCAAAATTGCGATTGTAGTTGATATGTGGCTAACAGGGTTTGATGTACCTTTCTTGGATACCATGTATATCGACAAACCGATTCAAAGGCATAATTTAATCCAGACAATTTCTAGAGTAAACAGAAAATTTGAAGGAAAGCAAAAAGGCCTGGTGGTGGATTATATCGGAATCAAAAAACAAATGAATATGGCAATGGCATTATACAATAATGCCGACAATCAAAACATTGAAGATATTGAGCAATCTGTTGTTGCTGTAAAAGATCAGCTAGATTTACTCGGAAGGCTTTTCCATAAATTTGATAAATCAGGATATTTTTCTGGAACGCCTTTAGAGCAATTAAAAACACTAAACCAAGCATCTGAATTCATCCAACTGACTCAGGAACTGGAAAAACGATTCATGTATATCGTCAAACGATTAAAGTCGGCTTATGATATTTGTTCTGGATCACGTATCTTTTCAGAAATCGAAAGAGATGAAATTCATTTTTATTTAGCAGTACGTTCAATTATTTTCAAACTAACTAAAGGTGTTGCTCTCGATACGGCACAAATGAATAATCGAGTGAAACAAATGCTGCAGGATGCCATTGAAAGCAATGGAGTAGAAGAAATCTTTAAGCTGGGAGAAGATAATCAAACCGAGGTTGACATTTTTTCTGATGACTATATGGCAAAAATTAATAAAATTAAGTTGCCCAACACCAAAATTAAGTTGCTGCAGAAGCTACTGGCTAAAGCAATTGATGATGTAAAAAAAATAAATAAGATCACTGGCGTTGATTTCTCAAAACGCTTGCAATTTATAGTAGATAAATACAACGAACGTAAAGAAAGTGACGTTCTTCGAAGTGAAGTACTGGAAGACTTTACAGATGAAATCATCGATTTGTATTATGCTTTAAAAAAAGAGAAGGAATCTTTTAAAGAATTAGGTATCGACTTCGAAGAAAAAGCTTTTTATGATATACTAAAATCACTAGCAATTAAATACGATTTTATATATCCGGAAGATAAATTGGTGGTTTTGGCTCAAAAAGTAAAAGTAGTTGTGGATGATAAAGCAAAATATACTGACTGGTCAAAACGAGAAGATATCAAAGCCGAACTAAAAGTCGGGCTGATAATTTTATTAGCTGAAAATGGCTATCCACCAGTCGATCGTGACGAAGTGTATAAGGAAATTTTTGAGCAAGCAGAAAATTTTAAGAAATATCAGAAAAGATGATACAAAAAAAGAATGAACTACTAAAGATTCATTCTTTTTTTACCCCACTCTTTAACCAAATAAAAAAAGGAATAAACCATTTGGTACCTGCGGTGGCGGTGGCGGTGGATTTCTTTTAGTCACCTTATTTTTACATAGCTTATTTGTAGCAGCAACGAGTGGAATGCGATTATAGTTGTAACTATCTGTGGTAAAGTATCCAAACTTATCCCAATTACTTGTATGTTCTGTTCCAACTTTTCTTTGACGATAAAAGTGCGCTAAGGGGCTTGCCATAAAATCTTCTGGAGTCTCATAAAAAGTCACTATTATATAATCTTTTGAAGTTGTGCCTGTTGGCAACTTATGATTAAATTTTGAAGGAAGCTTAGTAAAAATACAACATACATTGCCTTTTGGATACGCAAAATATCGGTAATGCAAGCCTGACCTCATACAATTCGTTTTTAATACTTTACTCATTGTATAATAGTGATTCATATTATAAGACAGGCTATCTAATTTTACGACAAAACCCTCAATATTTTGAATTTCAATATTAATACTATTTTTTTTTAGTGTAGCGATCTCGACGCCACTTGTTTTTTTGTACATATAAATTGTTTTATTATACATTATATCACAAACCCAATGAAAAGTTTAGTTATTAATGTAAAAAAACTTTTTTTACATGAAGACTTAATATCCTATAGATAATTTACACCAAACTTAGATATTTCAACAGCTTAAAACAGTTATACAGCTACTAATAAAAATAAACGGGTCCAGAAAACATTTGAAGACTCAGAAAACTTCATGAAATACAAAAAGAATAATTTGACGAGACGATCAAATTATAAAAAACAACAACGGGCTCCTTAATGGAACCCGCATTAAAATTTAATAATTCAACTAGATCTTAGGAATTTATTATATCATTTATTGTATTTATCCTCTCAACGGCAGTTTTATGTGAAATCAATGTTTTTGAATTGCTTATCGTCCTGTCAACATATAAGTGAGAAACCTGTACTGGAAACCCTTTTATATTTTCATTTGTTAATTTAGTATTTAGACAAATGAAATTACCCAAAATTTCTATCGGACACCCAACAAAATTAGTAAGCTTGTTACCGCTACAGAAAAAATTCCCTTCAAGAGTATGAATATTTAAACTTTTAAGATCACTCGGTATTCCTAACCGAGGCTTTGTATTTGCATTAATATAGATGTGACCTCTAACATTGATTGAGCCATCATTATTTACGCTCATTAATTTCAGGTTGTACTTTGCAAGTACAGACCTTTTGCTTATTTGCTTTACCATTTTCAAAATATTTTATTTTACTAAGCATTATACTCCTGGGAAACCATTTTGTTTATAAAATCATTAAAAAAAAATCATTCAGACAATTTCTACCAAAAAAGCAAACTTAAATAACAATAAGAATAAACGAGCGAAAAATAAATATTTCAAAATTCTAAACAAAACCACAACTTTTTGATATAACTAATGCAAGAACAACAAAGTGACTTGTATTAATATAAAGAGGCATGGAACAGTACGTAAATACAAAAGAAGCAATGAACATTCTAGGAGTAAAAAGTCAAACCACAATAGGCAAATATGAAACGGATGGCAAAATAAAAGTATACCGCCCGTTTAGTAATCGAAAGCGATACAAAGTAAGTGAACTTCAAAAAGTTCTAAGTAAAAGATAGCGAACAGCTATCTTTTTTTGTTTGGTGCAAATATGTATCTTTGCACTGGTTATTATTGCATCCTCTGAATCATTAGAGACCCAATTAGAGACCTCTTTGATTTAAAAACCATAAAACCCCTATTTCAGGGACAAAATTACAATGAATTACTTATCTGTAGAAAATATCTCGAAGTCATTTGGCGAAAGAACCTTATTTGACAACATTTCGTTCGGAATCAATAAAGACCAAAAAATTGCTTTTATTGCCAAAAATGGTTCTGGAAAAACAACTATTATGAGCATTATTAATGGTTTGGATGAACCGGATACTGGTCAGGTTGTTTTGAGAAAAGGAATCAGAATGGCATTTCTTTCTCAAGATAATAACTTGCAAGAGGAGTTAACTATCGAAGAAAGCATTTTTGCTTCAGATAATGAAACTTTGAAAGTAATTGAAGCTTACGAAAAAGCATTAGAAAATCCGGATGATGAAGAAGCATATCAAAAAGCTTTTGATGGAATGGATCAGCATAATGCATGGGATTTTGAGACACAATACAAACAGATTTTATTCAAATTAAAACTGGAAGATTTTAAACTTAAAGTAAAAAATCTTTCTGGTGGACAAAAGAAACGTCTTTCATTGGCCATTATTCTAATAAATCGTCCTGATTTATTGATTTTGGATGAGCCAACCAACCACTTAGATCTTGAAATGATCGAATGGCTTGAAAGTTATTTTACAAAAGAAAACATTACGTTGTTTATGGTAACGCACGACCGTTTCTTTTTAGAGCGTGTTTGTAACGAAATCATCGAATTAGACAACGGAAAATTATACCAATACAAAGGAAATTACTCTTATTATTTAGAGAAAAAAGAAGAACGAATTACTTCTGAAAACGCGAGTGTTGACAAAGCAAAAAACTTATTTGTAAAAGAATTAGAATGGATGCGCCGTCAGCCAAAAGCGAGAACTACAAAATCGAAATCGCGTCAGGATGATTTTTATTTAATTAAAGAAAAAGCACAAAGCCGTCGTCAGGAAAATAAAGTGGAGCTTGAAATTAATATGGAACGTATGGGAAGCAAGATTATCGAGCTTCACAAAATCTCTAAAAAATTTAAAGATCACGTTATTCTTGATAATTTTAGTTTTGATTTTCAGCGTGGAGCGCGTATCGGGATTATTGGTAAAAACGGAACCGGAAAATCGACTTTCTTAAATCTTCTTACCGGAACACTTCCGTTGGATAGTGGTCGCGTTGTAAAAGGTGAAACGATAAAAATTGGTTATTATACACAAAGCGGCATCAACCCGAAACCAAATCAGCGTGTAATTGATATTATAAAAGAATACGGAGAATTTATTCCGCTTGCAAAAGGCAGAATGATTTCGGCTTCACAATTGTTAGAGCGTTTTCTTTTTGATGCTAAAAAACAATATGATTTTGTTGAGAAATTAAGTGGTGGAGAATTAAAACGTTTGTATTTATGTACGGTTTTGATTCAGAATCCAAACTTTTTGATTCTTGATGAGCCAACAAACGATTTAGATATTGTGACGCTAAATGTTTTGGAAAGCTTCCTTTTAGATTATCCTGGTTGTTTACTTGTAGTATCTCACGATAGATATTTTATGGATAAAATTGTCGATCATTTATTTGTCTTTAGAGGGAATGGTGAAATCGAAAATTTCCCAGGAAACTATTCTGATTTCAGAGCTTATGAAGACAGTGCCGATGTTGCTCAAAAAGAAGAAAACAAAGCCGAAAAGAAAGATTGGAAACAAAATAATCCAACTGGAAATTTAACTTTCAACGAGCAAAAAGAATATCAAAAACTAGAAAGAGAAATTAAAGATTTAGAAATCGATAAAACTAAAATCGAACAATTATTCTCTGACGGAAAAGTGGCAGACGCCGATATTGAGAAAAAAGCAAACGAATTACAAAATATCATCAATAAAATAGATTCTAAAGAAGAACGTTGGTTTGAATTAAGCGCAAAAATTGAAGGGTAGTTTTTTTGTTTCAGGTTTCAAGTTTCAGGTTTCAGGTTGCTTGAATCAATTAAATTATTCGTTTAAAAGTCTAATTTGTCATTTCGACGAAGGAGAAATCACACTCGTAAATCGACAAAGATTGATAACATTCTAGATGGAATTCCTAGTGTGATTTCTCCTTCGTCGAAATGACAAAAATCCTCAATAAAATATAGTTTTATTGAGGATTTTTTATTTTCATTCAACAGATAACTCATGAAACCTGAAACCTGAAACAAAAAAACCTACCAAGGAATCGGATTATAATCCTTCAAAAACTTCCCGCACCAATGTTTTCCTGTATTAATACCGTCAAATAAAGGATCCATAACTCTTGCTGCTCCATCAACAATATCTAATGGTGGTTGAAAATCTTCAAGTTCTTGTTTCTTTTTGGCTAATTCAGCTGGATCTTCGTCAGTTACCCAGCCAGTGTCTACAGCATTCATAAAAATACCATGTTTTGCCAAAGTTCCCGATGAAGTATGCGTTAACATATTTAGCGCCGCTTTCGCCATATTGGTATGCGGATGACGGTCTTCTTTAAAAAAGCGATGAAACTTTCCTTCCATTGCCGAAACATTAATAATGTGTTTTTTACCTGTATTATCTTTCTTCATTACTTCCGAAAGGCGATTACATAATACAAAAGGAGCAACAGAATTTACCAATTGTACTTCAATCATTTCGGTCGTTTCGATTTGTCCCAGACGCAAACGCCAGCTGTTTGTTTTTCTTAAATCTACTTGTTGTAAATCGGCATCTAATTCTCCTTCCGGAAAAACTTCATTAGCAACCAAAGCATTATCAAAAGAATATGGAATTTGAGATAATTTAGCCGAAGCACGCAGTCCAATTCCAGGTTCAGGTCCGTGCCAAGTTACTGGCATATTTTGATTGGAAGAAGCGCCCGTAGTCAACATTTTCAATTCATCTAAACAATTTAGATGATCTAACAATAATTCCTGTGCTTGTTTTGGCAAAGAGTTTATTGATCGCTCTTCGTTTTCCATTAAATGCGTATAAAATCCAGATGGACGTCTTACAGTTTGTGCTGCATTATTTATAAGAATATCCAATCGTTCGTATTTTTGCTCTATGAAATTGCAAAAAATCTCCACACTCGGAATGTGACGTAAATCTAATCCGTGAATTTTCAATCGATGTCCCCAATCTGCAAAATCATCTTCTTTAGAAAAACGCAATGCAGAATCTACAGGAAAACGAGTCGTTGCAATAACAGTCGCTCCGCCTCGCAGAAGCATCAAAGTAATATGATAACCAATTTTTAATCTAGAACCTGTGATAACGGCAACTTGCCCTTTTACATCAGCAGTCTGAAAACGTTTTGCATAATTAAAATCACCACAATCGGTACACATTGTATCATAAAAATGATGCATTTTAGTAAACGTAGTTTTACATACGTAACAATTTCTAGGCGTTTCTAATTCTAATTGTTCTTTATGAGCAAGATCATTAAAAGCTAATAATTTTGGCGCAACAAACACACTTGCTTCGCGGGCATGACGAATTCCGGTTTCTTTACGAGCCGTTTTGTCTTTCTTTTCTTTTTTGCGTTTTGCAGCTTCCTTTCCGTCTTTAACTCTTCTGGAAAATTCCCCGCGATCAGGTCTCGAAAACATTCCTGCTTCTTTAATCAAAGCGATTCTCTGGTCTTTAGGAATATCAAATATCTGATCAGTATCTGCATTCAATTGTGACAGAATAGCAATACATCGATCAATTTCTTCCAAACTTATTATATCCTTCTCCTCTTTTTCTTCCTTCAACATCATAAAAATGCATATTATTTCAAGCCAGCAAATATAGTCTTTTAAAGGCGTAATAAAACTTCTTAAAACCTATTACCTTTTGGGTATTACCTTTCCTAATTTGTATCTTCGCGCTTACTTTGTAACTGTTTCTATGCTATTTCAAATAAAATCATACCTCAAATTCCTTTGGAGCTCTAAAAATGAGCATGCCGTTCATTCTCCGTTTGTATTTAATTTATTAACGAAATGTTTTTACGATAAAAAATCAAAACCAGAATATTCGATTCTAAAGAAGTATCGAAAATCACTTTTAGAAAATAAAAATTTTATTGAAGTAACTGATTTTGGAGCAGGTTCAAAAGTTTTTAAATCTAATACCAGACAAATTGCTAAAATTGCTAAAACAGCTGGAATTTCTGAAAATCGTGCCGAATTATTATTTCGCGTTGTTCGTTATTTTCAACCCGAAACTATTTTAGAAATTGGTACTTCATTGGGTTTAGCTACTTCTGCCCTAGCCTTAGGAAATCCAAAAGCAAAAGTGATCACTTTAGAAGGCTGTCCCAATACAATGTCCGTTGCAAAAAATCAATCTCAAGTACAAAATATCCAGAATGTTGATTTTGTAAATACTGAATTTGAAACTTACTTTAAAAACCTGAAAAGAGATCTAAAAACAGAGACTGAAAACTTCGACCTAATTTACTTTGACGGAAATCATTCAAAAAAAGCCACTTTAGCTTATTTTGATCTTTTATTACCAACAGTTACAAATGATTCTGTTTGGATTTTTGACGACATTCATTGGTCTTTAGAAATGGAAGAAGCTTGGAAAATCATTCAAAATCATCCAGAAGTAAAAGTAACTATCGATACTTTTCAATGGGGATTTGTCTTTTTTAGACGTGAGCAGGAAAAAGAACATTTTATTATTAGAGCTTAATTATAAAAAACATTATTAGGAATTCCCTTTTTAAATAATTCTTCGTATTCTAATAGATCATCTTTTTCTTTTATTGGATAATTAAATAAAAGAAAACTATTTTGAGGTAAATTCTTTTCATAAATAACCAAATAATTAATTGTTGTATCTGGCTTTTCATCAGGAATTTGAACAAAATAACCTTCATAATTAATATTAGAAGCCCATTTATTATTCAATCTAAAATCATAATCAACCTCTCCTCTTGATTTTCCTCTGCCTGTCTTATAAAAAGTTACTTTACCCTCTGTCAAAACGTAATCATTCTTTATTCTTTTTACATAATAGATTCCTCTCGAAATTTGCAAAAAGAATAAAACCATAACAAATAAAAACGCAAAAATACCAACCAGACTTTTAGACTCGAACTTCGAAAAATATTCAAAAAAATAACACAGCCTAAAAAGTAGTGCAGTAATTATGAATATAATAAACATCTTATAAATAAAATGCAGTTCAAAAAAGGTTTCCATTATTTTTTTTTAATAGCTAAAATATAATTATTACTCAACAAATATTCTTTTTATACGATTATCTTTTTTTAACTTTAATGAATAAAAAAATAACAACCATTTCTGATTGCCATTCTTTACAGTAATTCAAAAATTTTATTTTTTTAGCTTCTTTATTTTATCCGTATTTTACTCCCATATTTTAAATTAAGACATAATATCTTACAAAAAATGTTTTTATGAAATGTTTTTTTATCTTTGAAATTTATTTTTTTTAGTGCAGATAACTTTATCTTTGAACCTTTAGAAAAACGATACTGATTATGGAACAGAAAATTCATCAAGGAAGAAACGTAAAACGCTTCAGAGAAATGCTTGGCATTAAACAGGAAGCATTGGCTTATGATTTGGGAGAAGACTGGAACCAGAAGAAAATTTCTATGCTGGAACAGAAAGACGTAATTGAAGATAATCTGCTTAGACAAATCTCTAATTCTTTGAAAATTCCTGTTGAAGCTTTTCAGAACTTTGATGAAGAACAAGCCGTGAATTTAATTTCGTGTAATTTCTCGGATAATGCAATGTTCAATAACCGAATTGAAGTTTTTAATAACAATCCTATTGAGGAAATCAAAAAGCTTCATGAAGAAAAAATCGCTTTATTTGAGCGTATGCTGAAAGAGAAAGATGAAATGATGACAAGGCTTGAAAAATTAATTATCAAATAAATTTCAGGATCATTTCACAATTGAGCATAAAAAAATGACAACCATTTCTGATTGCCATTTTTAGAATTGTTACAATTTTTTTATTTTTTAGCTTCCTTAGTTTCTTCAGATTTAGCTCCCATTCTATTAAGAGTATACATTGGAGCAAATTTCAATTTTAAACCAGCAATCTTTCTATTATCTTCAGAAGTAAGACCTTCTTTTTCAACCGTATTTTTACGGCTGTCAAGCGCCTCATACATCATTTTTACTTCATCCCAGTCTTCACGAGAATATTTATCTTTATTATCCTCAACTGTATGAACAAATTGTTGATATACGCTATGAATATTTTGAGCATTTACCCAATCAAAATTCATATCATCTCCAATTTTTCCTTCTCCAAATAAAGCATTACGCAATTGTTGTTTTGGACTTGGTGCTGGCGGGGCAAAAACGGTGGTCATTTCATTTTTAAATGCTTCGTATTTTGTTTTACTAGTATTAATCTTTTCTGTCTCAGCAGTATTATCTTTAATTTCAGTAAGAGCTAATTGAGCATTTTCTGCTCTTTTATTATATTCTGCATCAACGGCTGCCCAATTTGCTTTCAAATCGTCTGCCTTAACATTTTTAACCGAATCGACGTAGGTTACATATGAGTCGATTGTTTTTTTAGCTTGTTCTTGTTTTTCGTCTTTACACGATGTAAAACTTAATGCTAACAATGCAATTCCTGATAAAATTTGTATATTTTTCATATCTTGATTATTTAATTAATAGATGACAAATATAGTTAAAAATTTAAATAATTATCAATAATTATTAAATTTTTAATATTTAAAATAAAAATAATTCAATAAAAATTAAAAAATATGATAATTATATAAAAATTATTTAAAATCATATAACAAGATTTTAGAGAATTGAGATATACTTTTTAAAGAAAACAGCTTTTAGAGAAATTACACCTTTGAGTCTTACTTTTTTTTGTAACAAAAATCAATTCTACGCTACTTATCAATTATTGAAAAGTGTTTTGTACTTTTAAATCCAAAATTGTAAAAACGAAATGGCAAATCCATTAATTAAAATAACTAACATAAAACGAGATTTTGTTTTAGGTAATGAAATAGTTTATGTTTTAAAAGGTATTGATCTCGAAATAAACAAAGGCGAATATGTTGCTTTAATGGGACCTTCAGGATCTGGAAAATCAACTTTAATGAATTTACTTGGCTGTTTAGACACTCCAACTTCTGGACGCTATGTTTTAAACGGAAAAGATGTCAGCCAGATGCGCGATGACGAATTAGCCGGAATTAGAAATAAAGAGATTGGTTTCGTTTTTCAGACCTTTAATCTTTTGCCAAGAACTACTGCTTTAGATAATGTAGCTTTACCAATGATATATGCCGGACATTCTAAATCGGAAAGGGTCGAACGCGCAACTGAAGTTTTAAAACAAGTTAATCTAGCCGACAGAATGGATCACCAGCCGAACCAGCTTTCTGGAGGACAACGCCAGCGTGTAGCTATTGCACGTGCTTTGGTTAATAAACCTTCTATTATTTTGGCCGATGAACCAACTGGAAATTTAGACAGTAAAACTTCTGTCGAAATCATGAAGCTTTTTGGAGATATTCATGAACAAGGCAATACTGTAATTCTAGTAACACACGAAGAAGATATTGCAGCATACGCACATCGAGTAATTCGTTTACGTGATGGTTTAATAGAAAGCGACACGACTAAATAATTTTAGATTTCTGATTTTAGATTTTAGATTGCTTGTATTTACTTCTTATTCTTTGCAACTTTAGATTTTAAAATTAAAACATTTTTAGATTCCAAATATTAAATCTAAAATCAGAAATCTACAATCTAAAATAAATCATGAAAGTATATACAAAAACCGGAGATAAAGGAACAACTGCTCTTTTTGGCGGTGACCGCGTTCCTAAAGATCATATCAGAATTGACAGTTACGGTACTGTTGATGAATTGAACTCTTATATAGGATTAATTCGTGATCAGGAAATTGATTCTCATTACAAAACTATTTTAATAGAAATCCAAGACCGTCTCTTTACAGTTGGCGCCATTTTGGCAACTCCAGTAGAAAAAGAAGTTTTGAAAAACGGCGAACTTCGATTAAAGAATCTGGGAATAATCGATTCGGATATTGAATTATTGGAAAATGAAATTGACAAAATGGAAGAAAGTCTTCCGCAAATGACTCATTTTGTTTTACCAGGCGGCCACCCGACCGTGTCACATTGTCATATTGCGCGATGTATATGCCGTCGCGCAGAACGTTTGGCAGTACATTTAAGCCATAATGAACACGTTCCTGAAATTGCAATCATGTACTTAAACCGACTTTCTGACTACCTTTTTGTCTTGGCACGGAAGTTGTCGTTTGACTTAAAAGCGGATGAGGTGAAATGGATACCTAGGAAATAAATTTCCTATAAATTCCAATTTTTTTAAATCCCAAATTCCAACGGAAAAATTAAACAATTCTGCGAATTTAAAGTCTAAAAATAAAACTCTCATTTGGAGTTTGGAATTTAAATATTGGAGCTTAAATATTAGAATTTTTATTCCTTTTTGGAATTTGGAATTTAAATTTTGGAATTTTTACACAAAACGTTCTTAATTTTTATTAAAATAAATCAAAATTTACTTGTCTTTTTCAGTAAAAAATTTATTTTTGCACAAACTAAACAGATAACAGATGTATTGGACATTAGAATTAGCATCTTATTTAAGTGATGCCCCATGGCCTGCTAACAAAGACGAACTTATTGACTACGCTATTAGAGCTGGTGCTCCATTAGAAGTAGTAGAAAACCTTCAGTCAATCGAAGATGAAGGGGAGATATATGAATCAATGGAAGAAATTTGGCCTGATTATCCAACAGACGAAGATTATCTTTGGAATGAGGATGAATATTAAAAAATAAACCAAAGGAAAAAGTCTCTCGTTAAGGAGACTTTTTTTTTGGCTCAAAATACACATTTACATAATATAGAAATACGATAGATCATGAGTTTCATAAACAGTATTATTAAAGTCTTTGTAGGTGACAAGTCACAGAAAGATGTCAAAGCTTTACAACCTTATTTAAACAAAATTAAAACATTCGAAACTAGCTTAATGAGTTTGTCTCACGACGAATTAAGAGCTAGAACCGTATTTTTTAAAGAAAAAATAAAAGAAGCTAGAGCTGACAAAGATGCTAAAATTGCTTCGCTTAAAGCAGAAGTAGAAAACATTGAAGACATCGACAAAAGAGAAGATCTTTATGATGCTATTGATGCTCTTGAAAAAGAAGCTTACGAAATCTCTGAGAAAACTTTATTAGAAATTCTTCCAGAAGCTTTTTCTGTTGTTAAAGAAACGTCTCGTCGTTTTAAAGACAATTCTCATATCGAAGTTACTGCAACTCCTAAAGACCGCGAATTTTCGGCTACTAAATCTTACATCGAAATTGATGGAGAAAAAGCGATTTGGGCTAACAAATGGAATGCTGCAGGTAAAGAAATTACTTGGGACATGATTCATTATGATGTTCAATTAATTGGTGGAATGGTTTTGCACGAAGGTAAAGTTGCCGAAATGCAGACAGGTGAAGGTAAAACTTTGGTTGCAACACTTCCATTATACTTAAATGCTTTGACAGGAAACGGAGTACACTTAGTAACTGTAAATGATTACTTAGCAAAACGTGATAGTACTTGGAAAGCACCTTTATTCGAATTCCACGGTTTAACGGTTGATTGTATCGACAATCACCAGCCAAGTACAGAACAAAGAAAAAAAGCATACGATGCTGATATCACTTACGGAACCAACAACGAATTTGGTTTTGACTACTTAAGAGATAACATGGCACATTCGCCAAGCGATCTTGTACAAAGAAAACACAATTATGCAATTGTCGATGAGGTCGATTCTGTATTAATTGATGATGCTAGAACACCACTTATTATTTCAGGACCAGTTCCTCAGGGAGATCGTCATGAATTTAATGAATTGAAACCAAAAATCGAAAACCTAGTTGCACAGCAGCGTCAGTTAGCAAACGGTTTCTTATCAGATGCTAAAAAATTAATCAAAGAAGGAAATACTAAAGAAGGCGGATTCTTATTATTAAGAGCTTACAGAAGTTTACCAAGAAATAAAGCATTAATTAAATTTTTGAGTGAAGAAGGAATTAAACAATTACTTCAAAAAACCGAAAATCAATACATGCAGGATAACAATCGCGAAATGCATAAAGTAGATGAAGCTTTGTATTTTGTAATTGAAGAAAAAAACAATCAAGTAGAATTGACTGATAATGGTATTCAATACCTTTCAGGAGATACAGATTCAGACTTTTTCGTACTTCCAGACATCGGAACTGAAATTGCTGCTATCGAGAGACAAAAATTAGACAAAGACGCTGAAGCTGAAGCTAGAGAAAGATTATTCCAAGATTTTGGAGTAAAAAGCGAGCGTATTCATACTTTAACGCAGCTTCTTAAGGCTTACGCTTTATTCGAAAAAGATGTAGAATATGTGATCATGGACAACAAAATTATGATTGTCGATGAGCAAACTGGTCGTATTATGGATGGTCGTCGTTATTCTGACGGTTTACACCAAGCGATCGAAGCTAAAGAAAATGTAAAAATCGAAGCTGCTACACAAACTTTTGCAACTGTTACATTACAGAATTATTTCAGAATGTACAGCAAATTGGGTGGTATGACAGGTACAGCAGTTACAGAAGCTGGCGAGTTATGGCAGATTTATAAATTAGATGTTGTTGAAATTCCTACTAATCGTGGAATGTTAAGACAAGACAAAGAAGATTATATCTACAAAACAACACGTGAGAAATTTAACGCTGTAATTGAAGATGTAACACAATTATCAGCTGCAGGAAGACCAGTACTTATTGGAACAACTTCTGTAGAGATTTCAGAATTATTAAGCCGAATGTTGAAAATGAGAGGCGTTACACACAACGTCTTGAATGCAAAAATGCACAAACAAGAAGCACAAATTGTAGAAGAAGCTGGTAAAGCCGGAGTTGTAACTATTGCAACAAATATGGCTGGTCGTGGTACCGATATTAAATTATCTCCAGAAGTAAAAGCTGCAGGAGGTTTAGCAATCGTTGGTACAGAGCGTCATGATTCTCGTCGTGTAGACAGACAGTTACGTGGTCGTGCAGGACGTCAAGGAGATCCAGGAAGTTCTCAATTTTATGTATCTCTAGAAGATAACCTAATGCGTTTATTTGGTTCTGAAAGAGTTGCTAAAGTAATGGATAGAATGGGATTACAAGAAGGTGAAGTAATTCAGCATTCTATGATGACTAAATCTATCGAGCGTGCTCAGAAAAAAGTAGAAGAAAACAACTTTGGTGTTCGTAAACGTTTATTAGAATATGATGACGTTATGAACTCACAGCGTGAAGTAGTTTACAAACGTCGTCGTCACGCCTTATTTGGTGAGCGTTTAAAACTAGATATTGCAAACATGCTTTATGATACTTGCGAATTAGTAGTAAGCCAAACTAAAGGAACTAATGATTTTAAAACATTCGAATTTGATTTAATTCGTTATTTCTCTATCACTTCTCCAATCTCAGAAGCTGATTTTGTAAAATTATCAGAAATTGAAATCACAGGAAAAGTATACAAAGAAACATTAGCATTCTATACCGAAAAAACAGAAAGAAGCGCAAGAGAAGCTTTCCCAATTATAAAAGGAGTTTACGAAGAGCCAAACAATCATTTTGAGCGTATCGTAGTTCCATTTACAGACGGAATCAAAACTTTGAATGTTGTTACAGACTTGAAAAAAGCGTACGACAGCGAAGGAGCACAATTAATTGCAGATTTTGAGAAAAACATCACATTATCTATTGTTGATGAAGCTTGGAAAAAACACTTACGTAAAATGGACGAATTGAAACAATCTGTTCAATTGGCCGTTCACGAACAAAAAGATCCATTGCTTATCTACAAATTAGAAGCATTTAATTTGTTTAGAGGAATGTTAGACAACGTAAACAAAGAAGTTATTTCATTCTTATTTAAAGGTGATTTACCAGCTCAAAACGTGCCTGAAATTCACGAAGCAAGAGAAGTTCGCCAAAAAGAAAACTTCAAATTAAGCAAAGACGAAATTGTAAACAGCGAAGATATGAATCGTGAAGCTGGAGAAACACAACAACGTCAAGTTACAGAAACAATCACGAGAGATATGCCAAAAATCAATCGTAATGACAACGTAACCGTTCAAGAAGTTGCTTCAGGCAAAACAGAAACAATGAAATACAAAAAAGCAGAAACTTTACTAGCTTCAGGAGCTTGGGTTATTGTTAAAGAATAAATTCATACAAAGTTAAACCTAACAGGTTTTAAAAACCTGTTAGGTTCGCTAAATATAAAATCTCCAAGTGCTTTTCAGCAGTTGGAGATTTTTTTTAAAACTTAGCGAACTTTGCGGTTAAATCTTTAGATTCTCCGTTTTGATTAAAAAAAGAATAAAAAATATTCAATCTAAAATGAATATAATGTATTTTTGCCCTCATAAACAACGAAACACGTTTTGAAACGCATTTTCATCATATTTATTTCCTGCATGCTATTAGTTCCCTCTTTTGGCAGTTTCTTTGTTTACACCTCTTTCAAATTAAATCAAGACGAGATTTCAAAAACGATCTGCGTACAGCGTAAAATGGTTTTTAACTCTTGTAACGGTCGATGTGAACTTCAAAAAAGTTTAAAAAAATACACCGACAACGAAAAGAAAATGCAAAACAATCTGAAAGAAAAAGCAGAAGTTGTCTACATACAAAATACAATTCTAAACCATTTTAAAATAATAGAACCAATCGAATCAAGAGCAAAAAACTTTGCTTCATTCGATGAAAAACCTATTGCCGTTTCGAGTTCTATTTTTCACCCGCCTTCCTATTTTATATAATTTTTAATTACAATTTCAATTCCCATTGAAATAATATTTCATTGTATCAAAAAACAATGAAATAGCGTCTACGCACAAAAAAATTATTATTATATAAAATTCATAAAATGAAAAATACTTTATACAAAGCCCTTACGGTTATTGCATTATCTATCACACTAGTTTCATGTTCAAATGACGATAACGAAGCAGCAACAGGAAGCGGAAAACTTATATTAGAATTCGATAATGCTTTTGGAGTAAACGATTTGATTTTAAATACACAAGGCAACAAAACTTCAAACAACGAGATTTTAAAAATCAGTAGTATTAAATACATCATCAGTAATGTTGTTCTAACAAAAGTAGATGGTACGACACTTACATACCCAAAAAGTAAAAGCTATTTTATTGCTGACGAAGCTTCTGAAGACGGACATGAATTTGAACTTTCGGATATTCCAGCTGGCGATTACGTAAAAGTAAAATTCGGAATTGGTGTAGATGAAGACCAATGGAAATTAGGTGCATCTGGACAAGGAGATTTCTTGGCGCAGGCAGACGCCGCAGGCATGTTGTGGTCTTGGGCTGCAGGTTATAAATTTCTAGCTTTCGAAGGTACTTTTACTTCTCCAACCGTTACTGCAGAAACTCCTTTTATGATCCATACTGGAAAAACGGGAACAGACTACAACTATACCGAAGTTACACTCGATTTACCAACCAAAGCATTGGTTCGTACCACAATTACGCCAGAAGTTCATATCATTACAGATCTTTCAAAAATCATTGACGGAACCAACAAAATTAAACTCTCAGACAACAACGCAAACGGAATGGGCGCTATGATTATGAGCGGCACCAACCTGCCTTTAATTACTCAAAACGTTGCTGCAATGTTTAGCGTAGCACACGTACACAACGATTAATTTTATTTTCGGGAGCACAAAAATTCAGTTTCACAAGAACAAATGTCCCGCTATCCGCTATATCTTTTATGCTGAACCCCAGCACAAAAGGATATCGCTTCTATCGGGGCTAAGCCAGAACTTTTGTACTTCTATAAAACATACAACACAATGTTCAAAATAAAATATTTTCTATGGGTATTGGCACCATTACTTTTTAGTTGTACAGACCAAGATGATGAATATATAAACATTCCGTTAGAATTTAAAGTTCCATCCAATTTTCCTGCTTTAGCCTACAATATTGCGCTAAATCCGCCAACGGAAAAAGGATTCGAGCTAGGTAAAAAATTATTTTACGACGGACGTTTGGCTTCAGACGGAGTAGTTTCCTGCGGATTCTGCCACATACAAGCCAATGCTTTTACCCATCACGGTCACACAGTAAGCCATGGAGTAAACGATGCACAAGGCACGCGAAACACACCAGCCATTCAAAATCTGGCGTATCAAACTGTGTTTATGTACGATGGTGCTGCAGAGCATTTAGATTTACAGCCTATAATTCCGCTTACGAGTATTATAGAAATGAACGGAGATCTAAATGCCATTTTAAAAATGATGAAAACCGATAAAGACTATCAAAAATTATTTGGGCAGGCTTTTGACGATGGCGCAATCACAACCGAAAACATGCTCAAAGCACTTTCGCAGTTTATGGTAATGGTTACCTCGTCCAATTCAAGATTTGACAAATACAGACGTAATGAAACTGGAGGAACTTTAACAACAGATGAATTAGCTGGTTACGATTTATTTAAATCAAAATGCGCTTCCTGTCATGCAGCAGATTTACAGACAGACAATTCGTTTCGCAACAATGGTTTAGCAGTAAACCCATTAGTAAATGATGTTGGCCGTTATAAAGTAACAGAACTCGCAAGTGATTATTACAAATTTAAAGTGCCAAGTTTAAGAAATGTTGAGGTTTCTGGACCATATATGCACGACGGGCGATTTGGAAGTTTAGAAGGTGTTTTAGATCATTATCAAAGTGGTGTTTTAGCCTCAGCAACTCTAGACCCGATTTTAAACCAGAACGGGAAATTAGGAATCACACTTTCAGAAACAGATAAAACACAAATAATTGCCTTTTTAAAAACCTTAACAGATAAACAATATTTAACTGATAAGCGATTTTCAGAATATTAAAAATAAAAAAGAATGAAAAAAATAATAGTATTAGCAGCGTTTTTAATTGGTTTTTCAGCCTTTAGTGCTACAGTAAAAGACAGCATTTCAGCCTTTACCTTTCAGCGTTTAGCAATGTTAGAAGATTTTGACTGCGATGCCTGCGGTTGTTCTGCCAGCGGCGGAAGTATGGGATTTGGCTCTATGCTGAATAATAATTTTGTCGGACTTCGTTATTTCAAACAAAGTTATTCAAGCCGCGACGGAATCTTTGCCAATTCACCTTGGATAGACGAAAACTTCAATACCATTCAAGCTTGGGCTAGAATTCCTGTTACCGAAAAAATCCAGATTTCTGCATTAGTACCGTATCATTTTAACGAAAGAAAACTAACTGCAGGAACAGAAAACATTGAAGGTCTCGGTGATATTACTGTAGTAGGATTGTACTCTGTATACCAAACCAAAAAAGACAGTACTTTTTTTACGCATAAACTAAATGTAGGAGCAGGTATAAAAATACCAACAGGTAAATTTACCGAAGCCAATAATCTAGGAACTGTAAACCAAAGTTTTCAATTAGGAACAGGAAGCTGGGATTATCTAGCCGTTACAGAATATGTAATTAAACATAAAAACTTAGGTTTAAACACGACATTAAACTATACGATGAAAACCGAAAACAGCAAAAACTATCAATACGGTGATCAATTTAATTATTCAGGAACATTCTTTTATTTATTCGATTTAAAATCAGTACAAATTGTACCACAAGCAGGTTTAGCTGGCGAAGTGTATCAAACCAACAAACAACACGGATTAGACGTGCCTAATACTGCTGGCGATGTATTGTTTGGAAAATTTGGTATAGAAGCTGGAAAAGATAAATTTTCTATTGGCGTAAATGCAATGCTGCCTATCATACAAAACCTATCAAACGGCAACATGGAAGCCAATTACAGATGGAGTGTAAATTTAAATTATACGTTATAAAACATTAACTCAACAGTTAAAATCCTAAACAGAAACACGCTTTGAAACGATTATTAATCTTATTTCTTTCCTGCATGCTATTAGTTCCCTCTTTTGGCAGTTTCTTTGTTTATACCTCATTTAAATTAAATCAAGAAGAAATTTCAAAAACCATTTGTGTACAGCGTAAAATGGTTTTTAATTCTTGCAATGGTCGTTGTGAACTCCAAAAAAGTTTAAAAAAATATACCGACAACGAAAAAAGAATGGAAAACAACCTAAAAGAAAAACTAGAAGTTGTTTACATTCAAAACACAATATTCAACAATTATCAGTTAATAGCACCAATCGAATCTGGGACAAACCTTTTTGCTCCTTTTGAAGAAAAACCCATTTCGGTTTCAAATTCCACATTTCACCCTCCATCCTATTTGATATAAATTTTAGTTCACTTTTCAATTCAATTTGAAAGGTTTTTTCTTGGCTTAAAGCCGAAGAATACTTGATACTTTTTAAAATTTATATCATTTAAAATGAAAAAAATATACTTTACCCTATTAATCATAGGGCAATGTGTTTTTGCGCAAAACAAAACTGTGCAGGATACAACCAAATCTCAAGAGCTTGAAAACATTTTTGTAACTGCCAATCGTACTGCCACTTTACGAAAAGAAACTCCCGTTGCCATTAGCAAAATAACAGCTAAAACCATTAACGAAACCAAAGCAACTGCAGTTTACGAAATCATCAATAAAACACCTGGAGTATTAATGGTTAATTTAGGAAACGAGCAGCACATGATGTCGATTCGTCAGCCTATGACAACCAATGCGTATTATTTATATCTAGAAGACGGATTACCAATTCGTCCAATGGGAATCTTCAATCACAATGCATTATTAGAAATCAATCAATACAATCTGCAAAGCATTGAAGTTGTAAAAGGTCCTGTTTCGTCTTTGTACGGACCAGAAGCAGTTGGCGGCACCATCAATTTAATTTCGCTAAAACCACCAGTTGATCCCGAATTTAAATTTGGTGTACAAGGAGATAATTATGGTTATAGAAGATTTCAGGCAGCAGGCGGTGCAACAATCGGAAAAGTCGGTTTTCATATCGCAGGAATTTCAAGTCTACAGACCAACGGCTGGATGGCGTATTCAGATTACAACAAAGATAATCTAAATGCTAGAATAGATTATAACATCTCGCCTTCTACCCGATTAATTAGCAATACCATGTACGGAAAATATTATTCTGACATGAGTGGAACGGTTAACGAAGATGCGTTTAACAACAGAACCTACAAAAGCACTTCTGATTTTACCTATAGAAAATCGGATGCTTTAAGAACTAGATTAACGTTGGAGCACGATTGGAATGATAAATCAAGCAGTTATATTACTGGATATTTACGTGATAATAAATTAGGACAAAATCCTTCATACGGAATCAAATGGAGTGCAACTGTAAATCCAACAACGGCAACTGGTCAAGTAAATTCAAATAATTTCAAAAGTTACGGAGCGATCGGACAGCATACTCAGAAATTCGACTTTTTAAACACCAAAATTGTAGCAGGCGCCTTATACGATTATTCTCCCGTAACCTATTGGGCTTATGTAATAGATTTAAAAGCCAATTTAAATCCGGGAGAAGCAGGAAAACAAACCGTAGACTCTTATGAAATTACTGCCGAACATCCAGACTCAAAACTAGCAGATTATACCGCAGATATATTCAATACAGCAGGTTATGCACAAGTGAGTTTCAATCCAATCGAAAAATTAATCGTAACCGTTGGCGGCCGTTACGACAACATGAAAGTGAATTATGACAATGCATTAGACCAATCTTCAGGAAGTAAAATCTACGACAAAGTAACTTTTAAAGCGGGAGCTAATTACAATCCGTTTGAATACGCTGGATTTTACGGCAACTATTCACAAGGTTTTGCGCCTCCGGGAATTACTTCAATTTTTACAGCAAAACCTGGAACTGGAGGTACAACTGGCGTTCCTGCAGATTTTTATTATAATCTTAAACCAGCAACTTTCAATAATTATGAAATTGGCGGATGGCTTTCTTTCCTAGAAAATAAATTAAACTTCGATTACGCCATATATTTTATGGAAGGTCAAAATGAGTTATTAAGCATCAAACTCCCAGATAATTCTACCGATTATCGTTCGGCTGGAGAAACTCGTCACAAAGGAATCGAGTTTGGCGCTACCTACAAACCATCAAAACAATTCAACATTCGCGTAGGCGGCACTTATGCACAACATACGTATATTGATTTTAAACTTTCAGACAAACCGTCAGATCCAGTTCAAAACCTAGACGGTAAAGAAATGCCAGCAGCGCCAAAATGGTCTGGAAATTCAGAAATAAGTTATTATCCTAATTGGCTTCCCAACTTAAGAACTTCAATCGAATGGCAGCTTGTTGGAAGTTATTACCAAGACCAGATTAATACTGTAAAATACAGTGGTTATAATTTGTTTAACGCCAGAATCGGTTATCAATGGAGAAAAATTGAGATTTACGGAAACGTACTCAATCTTACCGACAAATTATACGCCTATAATGTTTCAAGAGCCAATACAACTGGCGCGCAACCTACGTACACGGCTGCAGCACCAAGAACATTTGTGTTCGGAATTCAATATAATTTTTCATTAAAAAAGTAATATAAAATTTAGCCACAGATTAAAATGATTAGCACAGATTAGAAAAATCATGAAAGTAAAACTTAAAAAAAAATCATTTCAAATCCTTTAAATCTGTGGCTAAAAAATAATAAGTATTAGAAGCTAATCCCGCTTTCGGCTATATCTTTTTTGGGCAAAGAAAAATTGCCCAAAAAAGGATACCGCCTCAAATAAAATTCACTGAACTCCGATTAAAAATTAATATTATGTGAAGTAATCGGGGCTAAAAAGACCTAACAATGAGTAAAGAAATAAATAGAAAAAAAGCTAAAAAAGATTCCAAAATCATCAAAAAAATTAAGCAACACATGTACAAATGGCATCGGGTTATTGGTTTAATTACCATTATTTCTGTCATTTTCTGGACATTATCTGGTTTGATGCATCCTTTTATGGCGCATTTCTTTAAACCCGAAATTGCACACGAAAAACTCGAACAGCAAATTATTGATAAAAATCAGCTGCATTATTCGATACAGGAAGTTTTACAAAAAAACGAATTAACGCAATTCAAAAATTTCCGAATCGTTTCTTTTAATAATGCGACTTATTATCAAGTAAAAACTATCATTGGCCAATTATGGTATTTTGATGCTGCAACTGCCAAACAACTAGAAAACGGAGATCAGAAATATGCCGAATGGCTTTCGCGATATTTTCTAGACGATCAAAAAAGCACCATAAAAAAGAGTGAAATTGTAACCGAATTTACAGCGCAATACAAATATGTAAACCGCTATTTACCTGTTTACAAAATATCTTTTGATCGTCCTGATGCGATGCAGGTTTATGTAGAAACTTCTTCGAGTAAATTAGCTACTTACAATCCAACTTCAAGACAAGCCTTTATTTGGTTTTTCGACACTTTCCATAATTGGTCGTTTATAGATGCGATAACCAACAACAGCATCCGAATTATTACGATGATTTTTCTTTTGTCTATAATTGGATTTTCTGCGTTGAGCGGTATTTTAATCTATGGTTTACTGTGGAAACAATTCAAAAAAACAGACAGTGTTCAACCTAAAAAAGGATTACGAAAATACCACCGTCAAATTGGGATTTGGGTTTCGCTTTTTACTTTAACTTTTGCTTTTAGCGGCGGTTATCACGCCACTACAAAATGGACGCCGTATACTTTATCGCAAATGATTTACGAACCAACGTTTGCAACCAAAGAAATTCCTGTTGCTAATACTAATCTTAATTTAGATTGGAATCGTTTTCAAAACATTGGCATTATTACACTAAACGACACAACTTATTTTCGTTGTCAATTGGTTGAACAAGAAACTAAAAAATTCAAAAAACCAAAAGCAGATCCAAATTTAAAATGGAACAAAAAAGAAGATCTAAAATCTGAAGTAATTTACATTAATGCAACAACAAATAAAATTGTACCCAATATTGATCTAGAATATGCAGAATTTCTAGCGTATTATTTTACAGACGGCGCTCCAAAAGCGGCTTGCTGCGAAATGGTCGATACTTCTGATGATGAACCGCAACCGTCTCTAGAAAATGTAAAACTATTAGAATCTAAAGTTTTAACAGATTTTGAAAGCCGTGAATATGGTTTTGTCAACAAAAGACTTCCGGTAATAAAACTGGCATACGACACTCCAGAAAAAACAACTTATTTTATAGAAACAGCAACATCAAGATTGGCTGCAGTTATTAAAAACTCAGATAAAGTAGAAGGTTATTCTTTTGCCATTCTGCATAAATTCTTATTTATGGATTGGGCAGGAAAAAATATCCGAGATTTAACAATGGTTATAGCTGCATTAACTATTCTTGTGGTTAGCATTTTAGGTTTTATTCTCTTTTTGAGGAAATAACTACTGAGATTCTAAGGCTTTAAAATTCTAAGTTTTTTTATTAAATTCATTTCTCGCAAAGACGCGAAGACGCAAAGAAAATCAAGTTATAAGCTTTGTGCCTTTGCGAGATTATTTTTGACATGGATTTTATTTCCTGCAAGGTTTCAAAAACCTTGTAGGTATTTCAAGTAAGAACTTAAAAAAATATACCTACAAGGTCAAAAAAAGACCTTGCAGGAAATCTTATCTTAAAAGCTTTTTCCCTATTTTTGAACTTTAATTAATCCCTTATAACTAAAGTTGAAAAAGTACCTAAAGCCTTACTTACCGCTTCTACTGACGCTCTGTTTTAGTTATTTTTTTATATTGATGATCAAAATTACCTGTCAATATATTCCATTCAAAAACGATGCGGCATTTCTTCAAATAAAGCAGACCGAAGTTTTAGAGATTCCGTTTTACATTGTATTTTTTTACATTCATGTGTATACTGCTATTTTCGTTTTACTAGCTGGATTTACTCAATTTAGCTCAACTTTATTAAGGAAACAGCCCAGTATTCATAGAAATATTGGAAAATTTTATGTCTTTACAGTTCTCTTTTTAAGTGCTCCATCGGGCTTATTTATTGGTGTTTTTGCCAATGGAGGTTTTTATTCCAAAATATCTTTTGTAACACTTTCTATCTTGTGGTTTTATTTTACGCTGAAAGGATTTTTACACATTAAAAACAAAAATATACTGCTTCACAAAGCTTTTATGCTGCGAAGTTTTGCTTTAACATTTTCTGCTATAACCTTACGCTTTTGGAAGGTTATTCTTATATATTTGTTTCACCCTTCGCCAATGGACGTCTATCAGATTATTGCTTGGCTGGGGTGGATTCCAAACCTATTAATCGCTGAATATTACATTTATAACCAATCAAAAAAATGAAAAAACTCGTTTATTTTTTATTTGCCGTTTTACTTTTTTCTTGTAATTCTAAAGACAAAAACAACTCTAATAACGATGCTCTTACAGCTCAAAACAAAGAAATAAGAACAGACTTATATGGCTCATGGGTTGGGGATTTTCTTGCTGAAGAAAGAAATGAAGAAACAGAATCATCTGAGAACACAACAAATAAGATCAATATCTTAATTAAAAAAATAACAGCCTCTGAAGTTACAGGACAAAGTATTGTAGCTGGAAACAGCAGACCTCTTAAAGGTTTTATGAAAAAAATAGGAAACACGCTGTCTTTCACACTCAAAGAACCTGGAGATGACAAAAATGATGGTGTTTTTACTTTTGAAATAAAAAATGATACGCTAGTAGGAACTTGGACAGCTTATAATACTAAAAAAGCAGTAACCAAAAGAAGTTTTGAACTCTCTAAAAAAGAGTTTCAATATGATCCGACAGTTATGCTTTCTGAAGATAAATATGTTGACTGGCAAAATCCGAAAGTAGAAAAAGAAAAAAATGGGATACTAGCAAGTGATACTATTCCGGAAGACAATGAAGAATATGATGAGGCTAGCGGTATAACTTTGTACAGACAAGCTTCTGAAAGTGTATATCAAATCAATTCATCAACAGAAAAACTAAAAGAAAGCCAATTAAAGAATCTAAAGAAACTCGATTTAGAAATTCTGCGAAATACCATTTTTGCCAGACATGGTCTTACTTTTAAAACCAAAACGGTACGTCAATTTTTTGATTTTGTGGATTGGTACATTCCAGTTTCAACCAATGTTGACGATAAATTAACTGAAACAGAAAAACAAAATATTGTACTATTAAAACGTTTTGAAAAATACGCTACTGATAATTATGATTCTTTTGGAAGGTAAAAAATAACATACATTTGATTTCCTGCAAGGTTTCAAAAACCTTGTAGGTATTTCATTCAAGTAAGAACTTACACAAACATACCTACAAGGTTTTTGAAACCTTGCAGGAAACTTAAAAAAATCCTTAGCGTGGATTTTCTTCAAAATATCGAGCTTCTATTCGTTTAATGTCTTTGATTGAACTTCTTGCCCAAGACAAACGTTTTTCGAGAATTTCTTCATCAGACAACTGCCAAGCAATATCTGAATTGCGTAATCTATTAGTAAGATTTTGAATGATAATGGCTGCCGAAACAGAAATGTTTAAACTCTCTGTAAAACCAACCATTGGTATTTTAAGAAAACCATCGGCTTTATCTAAAATTTCCTGCGAAAGTCCGTCGCGTTCAGTACCGAAGAATAATGCGCTTGGTTTTGTAATATCAAAATCTTCCAGCAAGCAGTCATTCTCATGAGGCGTTGTAGCAATAATTTGATATCCTTGATTTTTTAAAGTAGAAACACAATTGGTAATAGAATCAAACTGATTGATATCTACCCATTTTTGAGCGCCCATTGCAATTTCTTTATCGATTCTTTTTCCATAACGCTGTTCTATAACATTAAGTTCCTGAATCCCAAAAACTTCACAGCTGCGCATAACTGCACTTGTATTATGCATCTGAAAAACATCTTCTACTGCAATCGTAAAATGCTTGGTGCGAGTAGCCAAAACATTTAGAAATCTTTCTTTACGGTTATCTGTTAATATATTTTCAAGAAAAGCGAGGTAATCTAAATCAATCATTATAGTTTTATTTGTCGCAAAAATACTAAAAAAGAATTGTTTGCAAAGCGGTCGTTAATTTCTGCCGGCCAGCTGTCCAATTAGTTTCTCGTCAAATTTTTGGTATAAATTATTGACCTTAGCAATATCTATTGTCACGTTTTCATTTATAAAAGAATCACCCGTAAAGTCGTTCTTGCTATTTTTTGAATGCTTTTTTAAACGTTCATACATTTGGTCAACTTCTTCTATATAATAATCAGCATCAATTGCAGCAATAAATTTTTCTAAAATAAATCTCATTCCTTCATTATAATTAAAGGCAGAAACATTGCTGTCTTTTTCATAAAAATCAGAATAAGCTTCAAAATATTTTTCGAGGACGACTGCCCTATATTGGTAAAAATTAATTTCTTCCATTTCCTGATCGCTGATTCCAAAAATAGATGCCGGAAGTAAATTAGGCACCATATGCATTCCTTTAAGTTTCGAATGTGATTTTAATACTTCAATCGGATTTCTATAAAGTAAAACAAAAGGTAGTTCTGGAAAAATTGATCTTAATTCTGAAGCTTCAAAAATGTGCCAAGAATCAAGTTTTACGACTAAATTTTTTTCTTCTACAAATCTTTTTTGCCCTAATAAGGCTATGACTGCTTTTAGCAAAATCCTTTTTTTATCTAAATCAAAGAGATCGCTCCTTAAAACTTGATCAATAATTGGAGCTTCTGCAACTACTATATTTTGCGGAGAAACGGCTAAAGATTGCGCCAGCATTGTAGAACCACATCTTGAGATATGAAATACAAATGCTTTTAATGCAGCAGCATCCAATTGTTCAGACCAATCTATTAGATTTTGTACAGTACTTACAACTTTATATTTTTTTGAATTATGGGGATAAATGGCACACTTCATCAATGTTTCTTCAAAAAAAGGATCTAAATATCTTTTGTCTCCTAAATAAATCCATTCAAAATATACGTCTCCATCTTTTTCAATTAATTTATTGGGAATCCAATGTAAAAGAGGATGATCACTATTTTCCATATCTTATTTTGTTTGTAAAGTGTATTTTTTCAGACACGATTAGATAAGTTATTCATAATAAACGAATACAGTTTATTGGTAGAAATTAACTCTGATTCTAAATCTGTTTTCAATGTTAAATCTGCCTTTAGCGGAACTTCGTAAACATCGCTTATTCCTGTAAAGTTTTTTATTTTATTATGATCATTATCTGGAAGTAAGGCTTGTTTATACAATCCTTTTGGATCTCTTTTTATAAGATTGTCTATCGAGCAGTCTACAAAAACTGTCTTAACAAAATTATGCTGGCTTATTTCGTTTCGCAAATCTTCGTAAGGATTTATTACAGACATCAAAACAATAACTTCCGACTGTACAAAATCTTTTCCTACACTAAAAAGGCGTCTAACATTTTCACATCTGTCGTCTTTTGAAAAACCAAGATCTTTGCAAAGTGTTTTTCTATAAATGTCACCATCTACTATTTCTACTTTGTGTCCTTTCTTTACCAGCAAATGCTCAACATTCTTGGCCAATGTAGTTTTTCCTGAACCCGATAAACCTGTAAATTGTATTAGTATCATTTAAAAATATTTTTTGCCTGCAAAACCAAAGTGATAAAAATCAATATCTTGACTTTTATTTATAGTAAAAATACTAAAAAAACAAGTACGCTAATCAATTCATTTTTATAAAATGGTTATATATTTTAATTAAGAATTGATTATTTTTATTTTTTAGAAAAAACAAAATGAAAAAAAAATTAGTCGTTTTAACCGGCGCAGGAATTAGTGCAGAAAGCGGTATTAAAACTTTTCGTGACAGCGATGGTTTATGGGAAGGTCATGATGTTATGGAAGTTGCAACTCCCGAAGGCTGGCATAAAAATCAGGAATTGGTTTTAGATTTTTATAATAAAAGACGCCAGCAGCTGAAAGAGGTTAAACCAAATTTAGGACATCAAATTTTAGCCGAATTGGAACAGGATTTTGATGTACATATTATTACGCAGAATGTTGATGATTTACACGAACGCGCTGGAAGTACAAAAGTGCTGCATTTGCATGGAGAATTGCTAAAAGTACGAAGTACTCGAAACAAAAATCATATTTTAGATTGGTCGGATGATTTATTTACGGGCGATTTTGATGAAAACGGACATCAATTACGACCGCATATTGTTTGGTTTGGCGAAGAAGTTCCTGCTCTTGAAGAAGCGATTAAAATTGTTGAAGAGGCTGATTATTTTGCAGTAATCGGAACTTCGCTCCAAGTATATCCTGCGGCGGGATTAATTTCATACACCTATAGTACAACGCCAGTCTTTTATATTGATCCAAAACCAATTGCAATTCCTAATATTAGAAATAAAGTCGAAACGATTGCAAAAATTGCATCAGAAGGTGTAGCGGTTTTAAGAGATAGACTAAATTCAATTTAAAAGTACAATTGGTACTTTTGTTTACCTCTAATCGCCAAATTCTGTTTATATTTGCACCTTTCGAAAAACAACATAACAATGACTACTTTAAACGAATTGAATGCTATATCGCCAATTGACGGAAGATATAGAAATAAAACCCTTTCATTAGCGCCTTTTTTCTCTGAAGAAGCTTTAATTAAATACCGTGTATTAGTTGAAATCGAGTACTTTATTGCTTTATGCGAAGTGCCTTTGCCGCAGCTTGCAGACGTAAATTCAAATTTATTTGACAGCTTGCGTAACATCTACAAAAACTTTTCTACTGAAGATGCTCTTTGGATCAAGGAAACAGAAAAAGTAACGAATCATGATGTAAAAGCGGTTGAATATTTTATTAAAGATGCTTTTGAAAAATTGGGATTATCTCAATACAAAGAGTTTATTCACTTCGGTTTAACTTCTCAAGATATTAATAATACTGCCATTCCGCTTTCTACAAAAGAAGCTTTTGAGCAGGTTTATATGCCTTCTTTAATTTCTTTAATTTCTAAATTGAAAGAGTTAAGTGTTGAATGGAGGGATATTCCAATGTTAGCTCGTACGCACGGACAACCTGCTTCTCCTACTCGTTTAGGAAAAGAATTTTTGGTTTTTGTAGAGCGTTTAGAAGAGCAGATGCGTTTGTTATTCAACATTCCGTTTGCTGGTAAATTTGGTGGTGCAACAGGAAACTACAATGCACATCATGTAGCGTATCCGCAAATTGACTGGAAACAATTCGGAACTAAATTTGTTGAGGCTGGTCTTGGTTTACACCATTCTTTCCCTACAACTCAAATTGAACATTACGATCATTTTGCAGCATTTTTTGATGCTTTAAAAAGAATCAACAATATTATTATCGATTTAGATCGTGATATCTGGACGTATGTTTCGATGGAATATTTTAAACAAAAAATTAAAGCGGGTGAAATTGGATCTTCTGCAATGCCACATAAAGTAAACCCGATTGATTTTGAAAATTCTGAAGGTAACTTAGGTATGGCAAATGCTATTTTTGAACATTTGGCTGCTAAATTACCTATCTCAAGATTACAGCGTGATTTGACTGACAGTACTGTTTTACGTAATATTGGCGTTCCAATAGGACACACTATTATTGCTTTTGAAGCTACTTTAAAAGGTTTAAACAAATTGCTTTTAAACAAAGATAAATTTGCTGAAGATTTGGAGAAAAACTGGGCTGTTGTTGCCGAGGCAATTCAGACTATTTTACGTCGTGAAGCGTATCCAAATCCTTACGAAGCTTTGAAAGGTTTAACGAGAACTAATGAGGCTATTGACAAAAAAGCAATTCATGATTTTATTGCGACTTTGGAAGTTTCTGATGCTATAAAAGCTGAATTAATGCAGATAACACCTAGTAATTTCACAGGAATTTAGACAAACCTAAAAATATTTTACAAAAAAAAGCTATCTTTAACGATAGCTTTTTTTATTTAATACAATTGGAAGTTAGCCCAGATTACTTCACTTAGCTTTTATTGTCATAGGAGTTCAGTGAATTACATTTAAAATGAAAAGCCTTTTACTCAAAAAACTATATTTTTTTGAGTAAAAGCTTGAAATGGAAAGCTGGATTAAGCTCCTGAAAAAAAACACTCTTTTATGATTGCCTTAAATGCCACTGCAGAAACTACGCACCATTTACAACCTTTAATTAGCGACTTGGGATTAATCCTGATGACTGCTGGAATTGCTGTACTATTATTTAAAAAAATGAAACAGCCTCTGGTTTTGGGTTATTTAATTGCTGGTTTTTTAGCAGGTAATCATTTTGAATTTTTCCCTTCTATTTCTGAGATGAAAAGCGTTGAGGTCTGGGCTGAAATTGGGGTTATCTTTTTGCTTTTTAGTTTAGGGCTCGAGTTTAGTTTTAAGAAATTAATGAAAGTTGGCGGAACGGCTTCGATTACTGCTATCACACAAATAATTTCGATGGTTGTTATTGGCTATTTAGTCGGCCAATGGATGGGATGGGCTAAGATGGACAGTATTTTTCTTGGGGTAATTTTATCGATTTCTTCCACTACAATTATCTTAAAAACCTTTGATGAGTTGGGCGTAAAGGCTCAGAAATTTGCCGGAATTGTTATTGGTTCGCTGATTGTACAGGATATTGTCGCAATCTTGATGATGGTTTTACTTTCTACAATTGCTGTAAGCCAGCAATTTTCGGGCAGCGAATTGATGATGTCTGTTTTAAAATTGGTTTTCTTTTTAACGGCTTGGTTTCTTGGTGGTATCTTTTTTATACCAACATTGCTTAAAAAAGCCAAACATTTATTAACAGATGAAATGCTGCTTATTATCTCGCTTGCTTTATGCTTAGTTATGGTAATTTTTGCAGCAAATGTTGGTTTTTCGCCTGCTTTAGGAGCTTTTATAATGGGATCTATTATTGCCGAAACGACTCAGGCTGAACATATAGAACATTTGATAAAACCGGTTAAAGATTTATTTGGTGCCATTTTCTTTGTATCTGTTGGAATGTTAATTAACCCAACAATGCTTTATGATCATGCGGTTCCTGTTGCTATTTTAACCTTTGTAACAATTATTGGGCAATCTGTAAGTTCTACAATTGGGGCTTTATTGGCAGGACAGCCTTTAAAACAATCTGTGCAAACGGGAATGAGTTTATCGCAGATTGGTGAATTTTCTTTTATTATTGCAACACTCGGAATGACACTAAATGTTACGAGTTCGTTTTTATATCCGGTTGTCGTTGCCGTTTCGGCTGTTACCACTTTTACGACTCCTTTTATGGTAAAATATGCGGTACCTTTTTCGGAACTTTTAGAACGTAAGCTGCCTAAAAAATGGATTAAAAATATTAATCGTTACAGCGTAAATGCGCAAGCGATAAAATCTGTCAGCACTTGGCAGAAAGTACTTAATGCTTACATTATTCAAATTATATTACATACTATTATTATCACGGCGGTTATTTTATTGTCGTCTAAATTTATAGCGCCTTTAGTGGCCGATACTAGATTTGGAAACACTTTGGGTGCCTTAATTACTTTGGTTGTTATTGCTCCGTTTTTGTGGGCACTTTCGCTGCGTCGTGTGGCGGAAGAAGAGGTTGAAACTTTATGGGAAGAACGCAAATACCGCGGTGCTCTTTTGATGTTGATTTTAATTAGAATGAGCCTTGGTTTATTCTTCGTAGGTTTTTTATTGAATATCTTTTTCTCTCCTTTAATTGCTTTTATTGCCTTGATTATTGCTATTGGAGCGTATCAAATATTTCCTAAAAAACTAAATGAGCAATATCATAAAATAGAAAATCACTTTTTGAAAAATCTAAATGATCGTGAAAACAAAAAAATTGACAGAAGATATGCTAATTTGATGCCTTGGGACGGTCACATGTCTTTTTTTGATATTGGTAAGGAATCTAATCTGGCAGGTAAAACTCTTGAAGAATTGAGAATGCGAGAGCAGTTAGGAATCAATATTGCTTACATAAAAAGAGGTGACGTAACGATCCCAATTCCAACTAAAAATGAACGTTTATTTCCTGGTGATGAGGTTTGTATAATTGGTACGGATGCTCAAGTTACTGCGTTTACAAAATACTTGGATCAAAATGAAATTGAGGCTCCAGAAAAAGTAGAAGAATCTGATATTGTACTGCGCCAGCTTGAAGTTGCTTCTCAAGAAGAATTTATTCAAAAAAGTATTGGTCAATTTAGAACTAAAACTAACGGAATGGTGGTTGGAATTGAACGCAACGGGAATCGCATTTTAAATCCTGAATCTAGTTTAGTTTTAGAGAAAAACGACATTCTTTGGGTTGTTGGAGATAAAAAAAGAATGATCAATTTATTGAAGATGAAATAAGATTTCTTTTTTAGAAGAAGTCATTAAAAAAGGTTCTAAGTCTTAAGAAAAACTCTTAAACTTAGAACCTTAAATTTTATAAGCTCAAAAAGACTATTTATTTGGCTGCGGTGTCATACGCAAATATGGTTTTATCGGCGTGTGTCCTTTTGGGAATTTTGCCGGAATGTCGCTGTCTGGAACTGCAGGCGTGATTACTACATCTTCTCCGTCTTTCCAATTGGCTGGAGTTGCTACACTGTAATTTGCCGTTAATTGCAAACTATCTATAACGCGAAGTAATTCGTCAAAATTTCTTCCTGTAGAAGCAGGATACGTTAGCGTCAATTTTATTTTTTTATCAGCACCAATTACAAATACAGAACGTACCGTAAATTTTTCGCTTGCATTTGGGTGAAGCATATCGTATAAAGTTGCAATCTTTTTATCCTCGTCTGCAATAATTGGGAAATTTACTTCTGTATTTTGAGTTTCGTTAATGTCTTTAATCCACTCTAAGTGAGAAGCTAATCCGTCTACACTTAGTGCAATAACTTTTGTATTTCTTTTGGTAAATTCCGGAACATAATTGGCTACAGTTCCCAATTCAGTTGTACAAACAGGAGTAAAATCTGCTGGATGCGAAAATAATACACCCCAAGAATCACCTAACCATTCGTGAAAATTAATTGGTCCTTGAGTAGTTTCTGCATGAAAATCTGGAGCTATATCGCCTAATCTTAATGTTGACATAATTTAATTTTTTAGTTCCTCTAAAATTAACTAAAAAACACATAGAGAAAACAACTAAAATTTAAAAAAAAGTTAAAATTCTACTTTCTCTATCTAATTAATATTTTAAACTAAATAAATTGCACTATAAGATACCAAACAGCAAGCGTCACGAAGGAAATTGGGATTCCAAAACCAATCATCATACTGCTTAATTTAGGTTTTAATCCGTAAGTCGAAGCTAAAATTGCACCCGTAATCATTGGAGCCATAGCCATTTCCATAAGTGTTATTTTAATAGCTTCTGAATGTTGTTTTAAAACAAAAACATATAAAACCAGAATCGTAAAAGGCGCCAAAATTAATCTGTAAAAAAGTCCAAGACGCAAAAATTTCCAATGCTGGCTTTTTCGGTCAAACGTAAGCTGTAATCCAACAGACAATAGTGCCAGAGGCGTAACTAAACTTCCTATTTTTAATAACCCAAATTGTATGTTTTCATCAAAATCAAACTTAAAAACATTCATTAAACACGAGAAAACGAAAGTAAGAAAGGGCGGAAAGAAGAGAATCTTTTTTAAAATACTTAAACTATCCGGGCTTCCTTTAGAATAAAAAGCGGCGACAAAAACGCCTAATGTAGAAACGACAACAAATGTTCCCGGCTGATCGACCAAAATAGCTGTTTCTAATCCTTTTTTTCCAAATAAAGCTTCGATTATTGGATATCCAAGAAAAGAACTATTGCTTAATCCTGCTGTTAAAATTAAACAGCCAATAAGTTTATTAGACCAGCCTAATCGTTTTCCTAAAAAATGAAAAAACACAAAAGCGAGTATAAAAGTAATCCAGCCAGAAGCTATTGGAAATAACAATTCATTGCTCCATCTTATTTTAGGAATGTGATATAAAGTAATCGCTGGCAGACAAAAATAAATGACAACTTTGTTTAATACTTTGTATATATGGGTAGGAAACTGCTTTACTCTTTGCAGCAGCAAACCTAAAAACAAAAAGAAGAATATTAGAATAAAGTTGTTCATATTGCGGAATCAGGACAAAAATAACGATTTATAAAACACTGAGGAATTTTAATTTTTAGTTAAAATTATTTTTTATTCAATAAAACAACTTACATTTGTAACATATTTTATTACAGTATGATTTCAGGTAAGTTTGCCATAACGATTCACATTCTAACTTTACTCACTAAATTCCCGAATGATTTTTTGTCTTCGGACTTTATTGCTGGAAGTATGAACTTAAATCCTGTTTTGGTTAGAAAAGAAATTGCAAACCTAAAAGCAAATAATATTGTAGAAAGTAAAGAAGGTAAAAATGGAGGTACAAAATTGTCTAAAGCAGCTTCGGATATTACGTTGAAAGAAGTATTTGAAATGACTTTTGATAATATTAATTTGGGTTACGCAAAAAATCAACCGAATCCTGATTGTCCGGTTGGAAAAAAAATCAACCAAAATTTGGCTCTATTATATGCCGAAATGAATGAAAAAGTAAGTTTACAACTGAACGGCATTACATTAGAAGATTTTTCTAATCAGTTCTAAAGCTTTTTTTTAAACAAAACTGTAACATTTTTTATTACTAATTAAATTATATATTATGAAAATCGCAATTATTGGAGCAACAGGATTTGTAGGTTCCGCTATTTTAAACGAATTAACTTCTAGAAACCAAGAAATTACTGCTATTGCTAGAAATCCAAAAACAGGATCTGATGTAAATTGGGTTGCTGCAGATATCTTTAATGTTGATGCATTGGCAGAGGTTCTAAAAGGAAATGATGTTGTAATTAACGCTTATAATTCTGGATGGACAAACCCAAATATTTATGATGATTTTATTGCTGGTTCTAAAGCAATTCAGGAAGCTGTAACTAAATCTGGAGTAAAACGTTTTATTACAATTGGCGGAGGAGGAAGCTTATTTGTTGCACCAGGTTTACAAGCGGTTGATACGCCAGATTTCCCAAAAGAATATCACGCTGGAGCAACTGCGGCAAGAGATTATTTGAACATTCTTAAAGAAGAAAAAGAGTTAGATTGGGCATTTTTTAGTCCAGCTTTTGAAATGCATCCAGGTATTACAACTGGAAGAACTGGAAAATACCGTTTAGGTTTAGAAAATCCAGTTTTTAATGATGAGCAAAGAAGTATTTTATCTGTAGAAGATTTAGCAGTTGTTATTGCTGATGAAGCAGAAACTCCAAAACACCACCAAGTACGTTTTACTGCGGCTTATTAATATTTTTTTTCGCCACGAATTACACGAATTTTCACGAATTAAAATATTTGCTATTAATTATGAAGTGAAAAAATTAGTGGAAATTCGTGTAATTCGTGGCAAACAAACCCCAACAGTTTCAAAGAAGATCAAGTCTCTTTTGAAACTGTTTTTGTTTTCTGTACTTTTACAGTACCAAAAAGTACGTTTTGTCGAGTTCAAAAAAACAAGTAAGCAGTTTGCACGAAAAAGCTGGAATTTCTTCTCCTGAAATTACCAATGTTGTAGCCATCTCTCAAATACAGCAAAAAAGGAGACAACTTCCTTCATCTGAAGAATTAATTGCTGGAATTTTAAATGGTAACAGAACGGCTTTGAGCCGAGCCATTACTTTGGTAGAAAGCACAAATCCCGAACATACTCAAAAAGCAAATGAAGTTATAAAGGGATGTCTTCCCTACTCTAATAAATCTATCCGAATTGGAATTACAGGTGTTCCTGGTGTTGGAAAAAGTACTTTTATTGAAGCTTTTGGAACTTTTTTGACTGCACTGAATAAAAAAGTTGCAGTGCTGGCAGTTGATCCTAGCAGTTCTCTTTCTCACGGAAGTATTTTGGGCGATAAAACCAGAATGGAAGAATTGGTTAAAAATGAAAATGCTTTTATTAGACCCAGCGCTTCTGGAGATACTTTGGGTGGTGTTGCCAGAAAAACACGCGAAACTATTATTTTGTGTGAAGCTGCAGGTTTTGATACTATTATAATAGAAACTGTTGGTGTGGGACAAAGCGAAACTGCGGTACACAGTATGGTTGACTTTTTTTTATTATTGAAAATTTCTGGTGCCGGCGATGAACTTCAAGGTATTAAACGCGGTATTATGGAAATGGCAGACGCTATTGTTATCAATAAAGCGGATGGCGACAACATTAAAAAAGCCAATCTAGCGAAATTAGAATTTAATAGGGCTTTGCATTTGTTCCCTCCAAAAAAATCAACTTGGCAGCCAAAAGTTACCACTTGCAGCGCTATTACTAAAGAAGGTATTAATGAAATCTGGGATACTATTTCGAGTTATTTTGAAATGACTAACGAGACTGGATATTTTCAAGTAAAAAGAAAAGACCAGAATCATTTTTGGATGATGGAAACGATTAATGAGCAATTGAAGTTAAACTTCTACAATCAGCCCGAAATAATTTCACAACTTGAAGAAAACAAAAAAGCAGTGCAAAATGATGAAATTTCACCTTTTGCAGCTGCTCAAAATTTGTTGTCAATATATTTTAAAAAAATTTAAATCCTATAAGTGATATAAGTAATTTTAAGTTTTAACGTTAAGAATTAAATGAACTTATATCACTTATATGGTTTAAAATACTATTTTTTGGGTCTCAATTTATACTTACTTTCTTTATATAAATTTCCTGCTGTGATAACGTGTGCTAAAGCATCTTTGGCTAAGTCTTCGTTTAATTTTACAGGAATTAAAGTGGTGTCGTTTTTGATTTCAAACTGAAGAGGTTTCAAATTTGGCTGCATAATTACAACTTGATTTTCTACTCTAAAAGCATTGATATCATTAAACTGCATTATTGATCTTCCTTGTACTTTTTGATCTAATTTGGTTAAATTTCTTCCTACCATTGGTGTTTCAAAAGGTAATCCTAAATAGCCTAATAAGGTTGGCGGAATATCTATTTGGCTCGCTAATTTATTATAAACTGCTCCTTTTTGAACTCCTGGCCCCATTATTAATGCTGGAATATGAAATTTATTTATTGGCACTAAATTCTTTCCGTATGTTCTTGTATTATGATCTGCAATTACAATGAAAATAGTATTTTTAAAATAAGCTTCTTTTTTAGCCATTTCAAAGAATTTTCCAATGGAGAAATCGGCATATTTCATTGCATTATTTACCGTTGCAGGTTTTTGATCGTAAGGTTTAATTCTTCCCGCAGGATATTCAAAAGGCTCGTGATTTGAAGTCGAAAACATTAAAGAGAAGAATGGTTTATCTCCTTTTGTTTTAAAGTAATTATTAGCTTTTGTCACTAAATCTTCATCAGAATAACCCCAAGTTCCCTTGAAAGCATATTTATTTCCGTCAGATTCAAAATCAGTTTCGTCAACAATGTCCTGAAAACCATTTCCGTTGAAAAACGAAGCCATGTTATCAAAATTGGCCATACCGCCATAAATAAAACTAGTATCGTAACCTTTTTGTTTTAAGGCATCGGCAAGCGTAAAGAAACCTTGCTGTGAGTTTCCTAATCTTACAACACTTTCAGACGGCGAAGGTAAAAATCCTGTTACAACTGCTTCAATACCGCGCACACTTCTTGTTCCTGTACAATACAAATTGGTAAACAATACACCTTCTTTAGATAATTTATCAAATTCTGGCGTTAATGGTTTTCCTCCTAAAATTCCAACATATTCTGCTCCTAAACTTTCTTGCAGAAATATCACCAAATTATAAGGTTTTTTAACTACTGTATCTGGTTGCTGCACATGTAGAAACGGAATTTCTGCATCTGTAAAATCATTTGGTCCAGCGATCATGTATTTTTTTACACGAGCAATCGCTTCGGCTTCATCCATTTTACCATACATTTTGGTATTTCCTTCGTTTTTAATCGAATAAGCAGCAAAGGCAACGGTATAGAATGAATTTAAACCTAAAGTATTGGTTAACTGATCTGATGAGAAAACAGCATTACTAGCATTAATTGGTCGTTTTGAAGTCAAACTTGATCGTGCTCCAAAAAACAATAAAAATGCTACTAATGGAAAAAGGATTAATTTAAATTTATATTCTGCTGGTGTTGTATGAAAAAACTTTTTCCCTTTTTTGAAAGCAAAATACAATACAACTCCCATTATGAAGAAAGTAACAATAATAGAAGTTAGATAACTTTTAAGAAGCATTCCTACTACTTCTTTTGGATAAATAAGATAATCTAAGAAAATCTTATTCGGGCGTGTGTCGTATTGTTTTACAAAGTCTGGCGAAGCTAATTCTACAAAAAGAATTAAAAACAGAAATAAAAAACTGTAAATAACCAAAAAGTTATTGGTGAATTTTATCCATTTACTTGGCATAAATGTAATTAATAAAGCTGGAAGAAAAGACAAATAACAAAGTAAAATCATGTCCATACGAAGACCGATTGGAAAAATATACCAGAAATTTGGTGTCTCTACTACTCTATCTTTAAAAATAAAAAACAAGACAATTCTACTCAAAGTAGTAATTAGCAATCCGACTGCTATGAAGTTAAAGATGGGTTTTAAAAAGCTAAATTTTTTCATTAAAAAGATTTAAAAATATAAAATGGATATTAAACAATTACTCTTCGTAACGATTTATTTCCCTATCGTAAAATTCATTAGCCAGAACAATCAAACCTTCCATTTCAGCATTTAATTCAGCTTCATCAAGATCTTCTGCTTCTTCCATAAACTCAACCTCATCATCTTTAAGATTGATTATAAATCTTGGATAATCTAGGTGAATGATGAAAATGTCATCAGGAAAATCAGTATTATCTCCGAGTAAAAATTTAGGTAATTCCATATTATTTATTTTGTATTTTTAGATTAGTTTTTTTCTGCCACTGATTACACTGATTCAAAGGATTATTTTAAAATCTTTTTAATTCGTATAATCTATAGCCTATTTTTTACATTTCAAATTTAAGTATTTGAAAATGAATTATTGATTAATTTTTTGGTTAAGTAATGAAAACGAATGTATAAAAATATTGCTGCAGAAGTTAATCCTGCCAAAAGTCCGATCCAAACACCTTGCGCTTTCCACGGTGTATATTCTGCTAAATAATACGAAGTTGGAAATCCGATAACCCAATAGGCTACAAAAGTAATATACATTGGAATTTTTACATCTTGCAAGCCACGTAAAGCTCCCAAAACCACAACCTGAATTCCATCTGAAATTTGAAAAACTGCTGCAATTAAAAGTAATTTTGAGGCAATTGCAATTACTTCATTATTGTCTAAAAGCTGTCCTCCATTTTCCATATTCAAAAAGATATGAGGCAGGTAATTATGAAAAACAACAAAGAGAATCGCAAATAAAGTCTCTAATACAATAGCTAGTAAAAAAATTGAACGAGCCACTACAACTAACTTTTTAAAATCATTTAATCCTCTCTGATTACTAACTCTAATCATAGAAGTTACGCTTAGTCCCATCGCAAACATAAAAGTTAGTGAAGACAAACTTAATGCAACCTGATTTGCAGCCTGACTTGTTTTACCAATATTACCACAAAGCCAAATAGAAGCCGTAAACAATACCACTTCAAAAAGCATTTGCATAGCCGATGGAAAACCAATATTTATGATTTTTTTTATAGTTTCTTTTTTAATTTCATCAAAACTGAAACCTTTAAAATAACGCTTTAAATCTTCTCTTCTTGAAAGCATAATGTGCATAAACATTACCAAAAATATTCTAGAAATTACGGTTCCAAGCGCCGCGCCGATAATTCCCATTTTTGGAAAAATCCAAACGCCGTATATCAACATATAATTAATACCTACATGCAGTACATTTGCCATAACCATAGCATACATCGAATACTTAGTCATTGACATTCCGTCTGCAAACTGTTTGTAACCTTGATACATTATTAGAGGAATCAGCGAAAATGCAACCCAGTCTAAGTAGGGTTTTGCAAGTGCAATTACATCAGCAGGCTGTTCTAGCATTTCCATTATTGGCTTTGCCAAAACAATGACACCAAACATTACTAATCCTAAAATGGTGCATAAAAATAAACCGTGGTGAAATGCAGAACGAATTTTAGCATCGTTTTTCTCCGCATCACCTTCTGCAACAATTGGCGTAATTGCGGTCGAAAAACCAATTCCTAACGACATTGCAATAAAAATCATACTATTTCCTAAAGAAACAGCGGCCAATTCAGTACTTCCCAATTTTCCCACCATAATATTATCGACAATACCAATTAAGGTATGTCCAACCATACCTAGTATAATAGGATATGCCAGTCTTAAATTATACGAAAACTCTTTGGTGTACTGCTTTAAATTCACTTCTATTCTTTTTTTGTCGGCAAAGATACTCAGAAGCTTTGAATTCTCTTCTATTATCAAAAATATAAGCAAATATTAAGCATAAACAAGGGCAATCACAATATTATATAACAATTTTTAAAAATTATATAACAAAGCCCAAAAGGCTTGCGGTTACTTTTACAATATTAATAATTGAAAAAAAATTGTCATGATGAAATCAAGAAATCTAAAGATGATATGCCTAGCCGCTATCGCTTTTTTATACGCCAGTACAACCTTTGCACAAGAAACTTCAACAACAGCTAAAAGTGAAGGAGAAATTAAAAATTACGATCAAGGTTTTAGATTAGGATTTGGTTTAAACGGAGGTTTGCCAACTGACAATGCATACGATTGGTCTCTAGGTGGAGACGTTCGTTTACAATATGATTTATCAAAAAAAACATCATTAACCTTAACAACTGGTTTTACTAATTTGTTTATGGGAAAAGATGAAAACGGAGTTGAGGTAAAAGATCTTGGATTTATTCCTGCAAAAGCTGGTTTTAAAGCCTTTATCTGGGAAGATCAATTTTATGTTTTAGGTGAGGTTGGTGCTGGTTTTGCTGTTACAAACGGCTACAATGATACCACTTTTTTATGGGCGCCAGGAATTGGGTACGCTAACAAATACATTGATATTAGTGTTCGTTATGAGGACTACAACAAATTCAAAACCAACCAAGTGGCATTGCGTCTAGCGTATGGTTTTGATTTATAAAAATTAGGTTATTTTATTTTTTTGTTTTTGGTAAAAGAACCGGCAGATTGGGAAGTCTGCCGGTTTTTTATTTTGTAAAAAGCTTATCTTAATATAAAAGAAAACCCGACAGCTTTTAGAAACCTGTCGGGGTTAACTTTAAGAATTATCAAATTATATCTTTTTTTCATTTTTTATTTTATCTCAATACTAAAATACTCAAGTTTGAGAATCTCGTTTAAAAAAGTCATTTATTTAATGGAGTCATTTTTTATTTCTTTTAGAAAGCCATCAATAATTTTTTTCTGCGATTCTACATACTCGATTTCGTAAATTAGATTAATACTGTCCATTTCTCTTTCTATTTTAAAAAACTTTGAAGTAGTAGCTCTCGTAGTATAATTCCACATAAGATTCATATCGTTGAAACGTTTATTTCGGACATATATGATTCCATTTTCTTCAATATAATCCACGTGAGAACGACCCAAAACCCACCTTAAATGCTTATAGTAATTTGGAGGAACTTCATTTGGTTCTGCAAATTTGTAAAGATCATTGTCAAAAAATAGTAATCGGCGGGTATCGTTTTCCTCTGCCAAAATTACAGGACGAAATTCAACATACCTATTTTGCCAATAATAATAAGCCGAAAACAAAAGAACTAATGTGATCAATACTATAAATATTTTCTTTTTCATTTTCTTATTTTAATTTAAGTATTAAATTTCCAGAAGAAGTAAATTGAAAGGTTTTGTCTAAATTTTGCTTCCACTGACTGCGCATTTCAAACGGTTTAGCCCCGCAATATTTTTCGACTAATAAAGCGTCTGAATCTCCAACGTTTCCGAAACCATAAATAAATGCCGACGCACCTTTATGCCAATCGTATCTATCATTCCATAAATGAATTATGTGTCCTGATAACGAATAATTATCATTCCCATTATTTTTGATTTTAAAATCACATTTTGATTTCAATGTACTATCGCCACTCGCATAATATAATTCTCCAAAAATCCCTGCTCTTACTAGTTTGTCATAATAGGTTGAAAAATACTTACTCCTTCCTTCTTCCAGAGTCAGCAGAAAAATTCCAAGTTTAGTATCCTCGTCTTTCTCAAAACGTTCAACATTTATATTTTCTGCTGCAATAACTTCTCTATTTTTACGAAGCCAATGAAAATCAATATTTTTTGTAAATCCTGAACCATCAAGCCACCATTGCAAACAATCAGCTGCCATATTATAATTTCTTTCTCTGGCTTTTTTAATCATTTCAATATAATTTGCTTTTAGCATCAAGGCTTTTTCTCTTTCATTTAATTGCTGATATATGCTTTTTGCCTTTAAACTCCCTGCTTCTCCCCAAAAAGGATTACCAAATAGATTATTATATTCCGAAGAATTTAAACCGTTTGTAATTCCAAATCCAAATGTGCTTGTATTCATAATATTTCAATTATTATAGTTTTACGACAATTTCAAATATAAGAAAAACACTATAAAATATATACATATCAAGTATAAAAATGAATAACAGACTTTGTAAAAAAAAATTAAATCCTGTATACAAAAAACGCGACCGGTTTTAAAAACCTGTCGCGTTTGACTTTAAAAATTATCTAATTATCAAATTACCACATTATCAAATTATTTCTCACCCAATTCTTTCTTATACATTTCAAAATTGGCTTTTATTTTTTCATCCAATTCAGGTTCTTTAATATCGGTATGTTTCTTCATTTCTTCCCAAATGATTTTGGCTACAATATAACGTGCCATTTCTTTATCATCGGCAGGAACAATATACCAAGGCGCATTTTCAGTCGAAGTTTTATTGATAGCTTCTTCATAATATTCTTGGTATTTATCCCAAGATTCGCGCTCTTTTAAATCTCCAGGAGAAAATTTCCAATTGTGTTTTCCTTCTTCCAAACGGCGTAACAAACGTTGGCGTTGTTCTTCTTTGCTCAAATGCAGAAAAAACTTCATTACAATAGTTCCGTTTTGTGTAATATGCTTTTCAAAATTATTGATTTGTTCAATTCTGTTCTCCCAAAAAGCAGGCTTAATATCATCAACCGAATTAATTCCCGGAAGATTTTCTGCAATAATAAATTCTGGATGCACGCGTGTTACCAAAACATTCTCATAATGTGTTCTGTTAAAAATCGCAAACTTTCCTTTTTCTGGAAGCGCAACATAATGTCGCCACAAATAATCATGTTCTAATTCCGTTGAGTTTGGTGTTTTAAAACTATGCACCACAACCCCACGCGGATTAAATTCTTTAAAAACTTCGCGAATCAAACTGTCTTTTCCAGAAGTATCCATTCCCTGCAGACAAATCAAAACGCCATATTTATTATGTGCATACATTACATCTTGCAAATCGCTCAGTTTCGCCTGAACCTTGTCTAGTTTCTCTACTTTTTCGTCATCATCAGCTTTTACATCCAACAAAGTTGGAATCTTTTTTAATTTTATTTTTTCAACAACTTTAAAATCATTTGGATCTATCGATTTCATATACTTCAATTTTAATCATATTAGTAAATATACTACTTTTACGAAGCATATTCCTGCTATTCATTGCAATACTTTTTCAATAAATTGTTTTTTTCTAAGCCACAACAAGAGCTTCCGCTGGTCGCTTTGTTCTGCCAGAAAAAATACAATTTCTTTTCAAAGTATTTTCATTACTATCAGGGCTAGGTATTGGTTTTCAAAAGAACACTATTTACATAAGAACTATTAATGACTAAGAAATTTTTAATTTTATTATTCCTCTTTACATCATTTATTGGAAACACTCAAATAAATCAAAAAGCTAACACCGATGTATTAACTTCAAATTTCATTAAAGAACTACAAAGCCAAAAAATAGATACGATTTGTGTCTATAAAAGTTATTGTGTTGGTTCTATAATGACTTATGACGAACCTTTAATTGGTGATAAAGAAACTTGTATTGACGATTTAACAAACAATCCTATTTATGTATTCTGGAAAGAACAAGGAAAGACTTTTTTAACCAAAATTAATTACTGCTGGGAATTTTCTAAAATTAATATTTCTCAAGATGTTTTTTGGAAAATTTACACTTCAAATAAAACGCTTTTTGATAATGAAGAAATTAAACGATTTGAATATAAACCACCTAGTTATCATAATAAGAGAACAACACATTATGTGGTAGATGTAGATCATTCGTGTCATCGAAATTTAAAATTATATTTTAATGGTAATTTAATTGAAAAGAAATTTGATGATTTTGTTTTACAGGAAAAAAACGGCACAGAAACAAATATTAATTATACTCACAACACAACCTTAAAAAGTAAACAATTAATTGATATTCTAAAAAAAATAACTTCAGACACTGAAAAAAATAATCAGTTTAAAAAAGTAAAATCAAGATAACAATAAGTATTCATTCATGGAAAAATTCACACTAGAAATATTATTTCAAATCATCGGAATCGGTTCGGCATCAGGATTATTCTTCAACAACAATTCACTTTATGTTATTGGCGATAACAGCGGCTTCTTGTACGAATACAATATGCAGGATAAACAATTAAACCAGCATGCTTTAATTGACAATCCGACACAGAATATTGCAAAAAATCTAAAACCCGATTTTGAGTCTTTAACGCATCACAATGATACTTTATATGTTTTTGGTTCTGGTTCTACAGAAAACCGAAATAAAATGATTGAATTCGATCTCAAAAACAAAACCGTTTTACAAAAAAACAATCTTGTCGATTTATACGGTTTAATGCAGAGTTTCGGCGAAATAAAACCGGAAGACTTTAATTTAGAAGGCGCTATTTTTGATGGCGAAAATTGGTATTTATTTAATCGTGGTAACGGAATTTCAAACAAAAATACCATTTTTACGATTCATGCTAAAAAACTGGATCAAGAATTTGCTCTTATTGCTGTCAATTATAAATTACCTAAAATAAAAGGCATTCGTTCTAGCTTTACTGATGCTATTCTAGTCGACGACAAAATCTATTTCCTTGCTACTGTTGAAGATACCAAATCTACTTATGACGACGGCGAAATCTTAGGAAGCTTCATCGGACGCATTGATCTTAAAACAATGAAAATAGATTTCACTCAAAAAATAACTTCTTCCAATAAATTCGAAGGTTTGACTTTGTATAAAAAAGAAAACGGAAAAATCGAATTTTTACTTTGTGAAGATAATGATACAGATGTTTTAGAAACTAAGATTTTTAAATTGAGTCTTTCTTTAAAAAACTAAGCTTTTTTTACCGCAAAGACGCAAAGAGTTTTTATAATTCGTAAAATTTGTGTAATTCGTGGCAGAAAAGAATACTAAGTTTTTTGCCGCAAAGGCACAAAGACGCCAAGGGTTTTTATAATTCGTGAAAATTTGTGTAATTCGTGGCAGAAAGACATATCTTATTGTCAATCTTGTGTCCTGTTGCTAGTGAGATTGCTTCGTTCCTCGCAAGGACAAGATTGAGGTTAATTCATACACCAAAACAAACATCACTAAATCAGTGCTTTATAAAATAATTTAAATTATTTTTACTTTTATTTAATCATTGTCCCAACCTTTTTATCTTTTTATCTCTCTATATAAGAAAGACAACTATTGTGATAAACGAAACTGTAATTTCTAACTGCAAAAAAATGAACCGCGATGCACAGCGTCAGGTTTATGAGTATATGGCTCCAAAGCTGTATCGCCTTTGCAAGCGATACCTAAAAAAGGAAGAAGAAATTGAAGAGGCTATGGCCGACGCTTTCTATACCATATTTACGAAAATAGAACAGCTAAAAGAAATTCTAGCTTTTGAAGCTTGGGCTAGAAAAATAACCGTGAACCATTGTTTGGCTGCGATCAAGAAAAATACCAATTTCAACATGTATCTTGATGATGTCAAATTACTATCGCAACCTTTTACTGACGAGATCAATCATTTAGAAGAAGAAGATTTACTCAATTTATTAAACCACATTCCAGACGGCTGTAAAACTGTTTTTAACCTTTTTGTTATTGAAGGTTTTGGACACAAAGAAATTGCAGCTATGCTCAACATTTCTGAAGGCACTTCAAAATCACAATTGAATGCCGCTAAAACTAAGCTGAAGGATTTAGTAAATAAATTGTATTATCAAAAAGCAAAATAGTCATGGACAATCAAGATAAAATATTCGATAAATTTAAAGACGCTGCGCACAACGCAGAGAGTAAAGACTTTCTGGGAATGGAAAAAGTCTGGTCACGCGTTGAAGAAAAACTTGACAAAAAAGAAGACAAAAAAACAATTGCTTTGTGGAAGAAAATTGCAATTGCTGCTTCTTTATTATTAGTTATTTCTTTAGGTTCTCAATTCATAAAAACTGATAAAAATATAAATACAGAAACTACCAATAAAGTGGTAATCACAGAAACAGCAAAAGAAGCAATTCAAGAATCTGAATCACAAAAAGATAAAGTTGCCGTTTCTCAAGATTCTGGAATAATTTCAAAAACCGAAGCTGACAAAATTCTAAACAATCCAATTAACCTAAAACCAACTGTTGCTGCAAATGAAATCAGAGTTGAAGCTAATACAATGAATGCTGAACCACCAACTCCCGTATATTATGAAAGAGCCGCACCTTCTGTAGCATCAATGTCTTCTGGATATCTAAACATGAGCGATACTATTTCTACAGGAAAAGACAAAGCTTTTACTGACGCTGAATTATCAAAATCTCTAAAAAAAGACTCTTATCGAATTGCTGACGCTGAAACAGAAACGCAAAAAGATAAAAAGAATGCGCCACTGATTATCATGAATGGTAAAGCACTTACTCATAGCGATGATGCTAAAAGAGATAAAATGATGCAGAAAGAGATTCCTAATTTAGATCCAGAAAATGTAGAATCTCTAGTTGTATTAGACCAGCCTTTGTACATTATTGACGGGAATTATTATTCTGAAGAAGATTTATTTGGTAAAAACCCAAAGAGTCCTTACGCACCTTTAAACAAACAGGAAATAAAAACCATTACAATTCTTCAAGATACTGAAGCCACAGAAAAATATGGTGAAAAAGGAAAAAAAGGAGTTGTAATTATTACTACAAAAGCAGGAAAACCAGCTTCGCAAAAATAGCTGTAAAATCAAAATCTTAAAATCTTTGTCAAAGTTTTGGGGACTTTGGCAAGGATCTAAGATAAAAATCCAAACATTAATTTAAAAACGTATTATCATGAAAAGTCTAAAACTTATTTCATCAGCCATTACTATGCTTATATGTTTCGTAACCGTGGCGCAAGAAAGAACTATTACAGGTAAGGTAACAGATAATAGTGCCATAGCTCTTCCGGGAGTAAACATTTACATTAAAGCATCAAAAATGAAGGTTACCGCCGCTACCGATTTTGATGGAAAATATACCATTAAAGCTCAAAAAGGAGATGCTCTTGTTTTTAATTATATAGGATATGATACACAAACTATAATTCTAGATGAGCAAAAAATCATCAATGTGAAGATGACTGAATCTTATCAAAATTTGCAAGAAGTTGTAACTGTTGCTTATGGAACTAGTCGTTCTTCGCGTGCCGAAAGAAAAAAAGCCGCAATGGCGGCTCCGCAAATATCAGAAATTAGAAATCAATACGTTCCTTCAACTGTAGCAAAAGACGAACCTTTGTATATCGTAGATGGAGTTCCGCTGAAATCTCAGCAGTTTGCAAAAATTAATCCTAATGATATTAAAAATGTGAGCATATTAAAAAATGATCCAAACTCATCAATTCATAGTGGTTTAAATAATACTGGAACTATTATTATTACTACAAAAAATGAAATTTATAAAAATCTCACAGAGAATGAAATCAACCAAAAATTAAATATCATTACTCCAATTGAGGAAGATGTAAATAGTGAAGATTATGATTCTTTTGTAGAAAATACTTTTGAGAGTCCGAAATCTTCTCCTCTATCTACTTTTTCTATAGATGTTGATAATGCTTCTTATACTAATATCAGACGTTTTATAAACAACGGACAAACGGTTCCTAAAGATGCCGTACGTGTTGAAGAAATGGTAAATTTCTTTAAATACAGTTATCCACAACCAAAAGATCAACATCCGTTTTCTATAAATACCGAATTAAGTGATTCTCCTTGGAATCCGCAAAATCAAATTTTAAGAATTGGTCTGCAAGGAAGAAATATTCCAACTGAAGAACTGCCTGCTTCCAATTTTGTTTTCTTAATAGATGTTTCGGGTTCGATGAGCGATTATAACAAACTGCCTTTGCTAAAAAAATCTATGGAAATATTAGTAAATGAACTTCGCGACAAAGACAAAGTAGCAATTGTTGTGTATGCGGGCGCCGCGGGATTGGTTTTAGAATCGACTTCTGGTGACGAAAAAGAAACAATAATTGATGCTTTAGATCACTTAAAAGCTGGAGGAAGCACAGCTGGAGGCGCTGGAATTGAATTGGCTTATAAAATTGCTGCTGAAAATTTTATAAAAGATGGAAACAATAGAGTTATTCTAGCAACTGACGGCGATTTTAATGTTGGAGGCTCTTCCAATACTGATATGGAAACCTTGATTGAAGAAAAAAGAAAAACGGGTGTTTTCTTAACTTGTCTGGGTTATGGAATGGGAAATTATAAAGACAGTAAAATGGAAGTTTTGGCTGATAAAGGAAATGGAAATTATGCTTACATCGATGATATTCAGGAAGCAAATCGTTTTTTAAGCAAAGAATTTAAAGGTTCTATGTTTGCTATTGCGAAAGATGTAAAAATCCAGATTGAATTTAACCCTAAACAAGTTCAAGCTTACAGATTGATTGGTTACGAAAACAGAAAACTACGTTCAGAAGATTTTAAAAATGATGCCATTGATGCAGGAGAATTAGGAAGCAATCATACCGTTACGGCTTTATACGAAATTATTCCTGCTGGAGTTAAAAGTGACTTTTTGAATAACCAGCCTGATGCTTTAAAATATACTAAAGTACAGGAAAGCAGTAATAATTATAATAATGAATTGGCCACTATAAAATTCCGCTACAAAAAACCAGACGGAGACAAAAGTATTGAAATGGTAAAAGTTGTTGAGAATAAAGCTATTTCATTACAAAATGCTTCAAATGATTTTAAATTCAGCACAGCAGCAGCTTGGTTTGGATTAAAACTTAGAGATTCAAAATTTATTACTAATAAATCTTCTGAAGACATTATAAAATTAGCAAAACAAGGATTATCAAAAGATTCTGGAGGTTACAAATCTGAATTTATTCGTCTGATTAAGAGCTCGAAAACAGCTCAATAAAAATTAACTACAGAAATCTATATCATGAAAAACGTAAAACTTATTTCATTCGCTTTTTTTATGCTTAACTGTTTTATAGCTACTGCACAGGAGGAAAAAAAATCATCGGAAACAAAAACAGTTTCGCAGCCATTTTCTAAATCAAAAGATACAATTGCAGCTGTAAAAGTTCCTTCTGTTAATGTACAACTTTCAACTCCCAATAATAAAGTAATAATATGTGCACCATCCAAAAGTTCACTTTTAAATCCGCCTTTAACCATTTTAGATGGAGTTATAATAAATGCTAAACAATTTTCTGAAATCAACGCAAAAAACATTGAAAGCGTTAAAGTTTTAAAAGGAGTTGACGCAACATCACTTTACGGAAGTCAAGCTGTAGACGGGGTCATTATCATGACAACAAAAAAATAATTAAATCCCTTATTTTATGAAAATACTACTTTTTATTCTATTCTTATTTATTACGTTAAATGGTTTTTCTCAAGAAAAAAATCAAACTGACAAACCTTACATTGATGTTTCTGGTCAGGCTGACACTTTAGTAATGCCAAATAAAATCTGGATAACAGTTTTACTAGCAGAAAGAGATTTTAAAGGAAAGAAATCTGTTGAAGATGCCGAGAATGAAATGATTAAAAAATTACAGGAAATCGGCATTGATACAGAGAAAAACTTGTCTATGAATGATATGACCAGTAACTATAAAACTTATCTGCTAAAACAAACGGATATTTTTAAAACAAAGTCCTATTCTATTATTGTTACTGATGCTAAAATGACATCTAAAGTGTTTTTAGGACTAGAAAGTATTGGAATCTCTAATGTTCAGATTGAGAAAATTGAGAATTCTGACGCGAAGAAAATTCAGCTTTTAATTAATGGCAAAGCCACAGAAAATGCCAGACAAATTGCAGAAAGTTATAGTAATCCTCTACATCAAAAAATTGGAAACGCTTTACAAATAAGCAGTATGCCTAATTACTCAAATCAATTAGCAGGAAGAGTTTCCGGCGTTACAATTAGAGGAATAAGCAGTCTTAACAAGAATGAAAATTATGAACCTAATATTAAATTTGAAAAAATCAAGATTTCAAGTTCAATTCAAGTGCGATTTCTATTAGAGTAAATCAGAAATTTAAAATTTTATTAATGCTGCACAGCTTCTAAGAATAGCTTATTAATTGAGGTTATATTATATTTGGTCTTTCTCAAAATTGAGGAAGACCATTTTATTAAATTAACTTTAAATCATTTTAATGAATCCTATTTTAAATCAAAATTTATTTCTTGTAAAAGAGCACGTTGGTATGTTTAAAGCGGCTAACAATTATGATATTTACGATCCAGAAACGAATCAAATTATTATGAATTGCCGAGAAAACAATCTTGGTATTTTTACAAAAATATTTCGTTTTACCGATTATAAAAGAATGACTCCTTTTGATGTTGAAATTTCTACTCCCTCTGGAGAGAAATTAATCAGCGTAAGACGCGGTGTTTCATTTTTTCGTTCGACTGTAGAAGTTCTTGACGAAAAAGATCGTTTGGTTGGAACTTTCAAACAAAAGTTTTTTTCTATTGGAGGAAAATTCGAAATTCTAGATAAAAATGAAAAGCCCTGTGCAACACTTCAAGGAAAATGGACGGGCTGGGATTTTAAATTCTCTTACGAAAACAAACAGCTTGCTCAAGTAAATAAAAAATGGGCAGGAATAGGAAAAGAGTTTTTTACAAGTGCAGATAATTATGTTCTTCAAATCGAAGAAACTGTGCCAGCAGACAGCGCACTGAGACAATTAATCCTTGGAGCTGTAATGTGTATTGATATGGTTCTAAAAGAATAAAAAAGTTGTTAAACTTAGATTAAGAAAATACCCGAAAGCATCATTTTAGCAATCAAAAGAATTATTTTTGTGTAACTATGAATGATGCTTTCTGCATTTGAAAAATACTATCATGACAGATTTAAAAAATAAAAATGCTCTAATTACTGGAGCAGGAAAAGGAATTGGAAAAGCTATTGCTATTGCTTTGGCAAAAGAAGGTGTAAACGTAATTTTAGTTTCTAGAACGCAGGCAGATGTAGACCAATTGGCAGCAGAAACGACTGCTTTGGGTGTAAAATCTTTGGCTTTATCTGCAGATGTTTCTGATATCAATTCTATAAATACAGCGGTTGAAAAAGCTTTTACTGCATTTAAAAATATTGATATTTTAATTAACAGCGCTGGAATTGCTTCTTTTGGAAAGTTTCTAGAATTAGAACCTGAAGCTTGGGAAAGAATTATTCAGGTAAATTTAATGGGAACCTATTATACAACCCGCGCCGTTATACCTAATATGATTGAAAGACAAACGGGTGACATTATTAATATTTCGTCGACTGCCGGTTTAAACGGAAATGCATTAACAAGTGCTTACAGTGCTTCTAAATTTGCTGTTTTGGGCCTAACGGATTCTTTGATGCAGGAAATGAGAAAACACAATATTCGTGTGACTGCTTTAACACCAAGTACGGTTGCAACGGATATGGCTAAAGATTTAAACTTAACCGATGGAAATCCTGAAAAAGTTATGCAGTCTGAAGATATGGCAGAATTGATTATTGCACAGCTGAAACTAAACCGCAGAGTTTTTATTAAAAACAGCAGTATTTGGTCTACGAATCCTTAAATTGAAAACATAAATTCCAATATTTTAAATTCCAAATTCCAATAACTGGATGAAATTTCGATGACAATTGAATTTAATGGGATTTCGAGTATTGGGATTTGGAATTTAAAATATTGGAATTTCTAAAAAAACATTAAAATGGAAGAATATTTAAGACAATTAATTGCCATAGAGTTTACAGATAAAAAGGAAATTTTTACTGGATTTCTTATTGATTACTCTGATGATTGGATTTTACTGAGAAATAATCCTGTTGATTATATTTTGGATGGTTTTATAATTCTAAAAAATAAAAACATCGAAGCCGTTCATAGAGATCAAGATTTAGCTTTTACAGAAAAAGTAATTCGATTAAAAGGTTTAAAAACAAATTCAGAAGATATTATTCCGATACGAGATTTGGCTTCTATTGTAAATTTTATCACCGATAAATACGGCATTTTTCAGATTGCAAAAAAATCTTCAAAATCTGCTTATTTAGGAAAACTAATAGAACTTAACGACGAAGAACTTACGATTGATTTCCTAGACACGAAAGGCCAATTTGGCGGTGAATTGAGTTTTAATCCAGAAAAGATTAGAGTTATTGAGTTTGATACTGATTATATTAATTCTTTGAAATTGGTGATTCAGGAAGAGAAATAATTTTTTTTCAAAACAACAAAAGCCCTTTTTTAAAGGGCTTTTGTTGTTTTTTGTCATCCTATGTTTGCAGAAGTAGATACGTAAGAAGTTTTAGTATTACGAGAAGCTTTGTCAAAGTTTTAAACTTTGACAAAGCTAAAGACACATAGTTTATGCTTCTGCCAGTTTATTTATAAACTCTAAACGAACACTTCCGTCTTCGTCTATTTTAGTCAAATTAATATCTTGCAAAGTATTTACTAATTCTGGATTCCAAGGTGTTTTTACTTTTACGTAGTTTTCTGTAAAACCGTGAATGTAACCTTCTTTATTTTCACTTTCGAATAAAACGGTTCTGTTTGTTCCTAATTGGCTTTCGTAAAAAGCACGACGTTTTTTAACCGATAATCCTCGAAGCATTTTACTGCGTTTTGCTCTTACGTTTGCAGGAACAATTCCAGACATGTTTGCTGCTTCTGTATTGTCTCTTTCAGAATAGGTAAATACGTGCAAGTATGAAATATCCATTTCATTTAAGAAATGATAGGTTTCAAGAAAATGCTCGTCTGTTTCTCCAGGGAAACCAACAATAACGTCAACACCAATACAAGCGTGCGGCATTACTTTGCGAATTTTATTGACACGTTCTGTATATACTTCACGTAAATAACGACGTTTCATTAATTTTAAAATGTCATTACTTCCTGATTGTAATGGAATATGAAAGTGCGGTACAAATGTTCTGCTTTTAGACACAAAATCAATCGTTTCATTTTTCAATAAATTAGGTTCAATAGACGAAATACGCAAACGCTCAATTCCCTCTACTTTATCTAAAGCCTGCACTAAATCTAGAAAAGTATGTTCGTGTTTTTTATTTCCAAACTCTCCTTTTCCGTAATCACCAATATTTACTCCTGTTAAAACAATTTCTTTAATGTTTTGAGTCGAAATTTCTTTAGCGTTCTGTAATACGTTTTCGAGTGCATCACTTCTAGAAATCCCTCTCGCCAGTGGAATTGTACAATAAGTACATTTATAATCGCATCCGTCTTGAACTTTTAAGAAAGCACGAGTACGATCACCAATAGAATAACTGCCTACATAAAAATCAGCTTCAGCAATTTCGCAGGAGTGTACTTCACCCATATCGTTTTTGCTTAAGTCATGAATATAATCGGTAATTTTAAATTTTTCTGTTGCACCCAAAACCAAATCTACGCCATCAACTGCTGCTAATTCTTCTGGTTTTAATTGCGCGTAGCACCCAACTGCAGCCACAAATGCTTTTTCGTTGAGTTTCATTGCTTTTTTTACAACCTGTTTAAACTGCTTATCTGCATTTTCCGTAACCGAACAGGTATTTATTACATATATATCGGCAACTTCTTCAAAATCAACACGATCAAAACCTTCATCGTTAAAGTTTCTCGCAATTGTAGAAGTTTCCGAAAAATTCAGTTTGCAGCCAAGCGTATAAAAAGCAACTTTTTTTCTATTTTCCATGGGAATAAACTACGTTTTAAGTAGTAAGATATTATATTTACATCTCTTTTAAAGAGTTTGCAAATTTACATACAATATTCTTTAAAATAAAATCAATAATGCACTATATATCAATATTTTGCAGTAAACACCCATTTAATTGTCTGTAGAAAAACTTTTTTTTTAACCAGACGGTCACTAAATAAATTATTAGAATGAAAAAGCAGTAAAACAATTCAATAAGAATTAAATGACAAAAAATCGATTAAAAGCAAATATTATCGATTAAATACATTTTTTTAGTGATTAAATTCAAATTTTCTTACATTTAACCCAATTTAGATTTTTTTATTGGTATAAAAAATAAGTTTCAGAAATTTCTAATTAAAAAATATTAATTTTATTCAACAAAATGATCACAACAATTTTGAATTTCCATCGTTATGTTGTTGCTTTGTTATTGTAAAAGATGGGCAAGCCGAAACCCATAAAATGTAGGCGAAAAATTAAAATTACAAACTCCAAATGAAAGTATTTCTACCCGCGATCTGCCTCATGTTCTTAACCGTTTTCAGTTCGCAAGCACAGACAAATAATGCTGCAAACGCAAATCCATTTCCATCTATTAGTACATTAACCAATTGGGCGAGCTTAAACAATCAATCACAATTTGATATTGCTATTCGTGCCGTTGGGTTTAAGTTTGAAGTAAAAGAGCCAGGAGATGGTTCTACAGCTTTTACTTATATTCGTAAAGTAACAGTAAATGAGGTGAACTATACTGATAGAATTGTTTACAGAATTACAAACAATAACTCTGCAAGTATTATTTCTTTAGTAACTGCTTCTACAGATTTAGTAAGCTTGTACACACCGCAATTGGCAACTTTTAAAAACAACAATTGCAAAACAGAAATGTCTAAAGACAAAAACACAACTTGTACTTGTTACGAGAGTGCAAATTTTGCAATCGATCTTTGTGATGAGCGTGTAAAATTGACAATGGGTGACGGAAATAAATATTTTGTTTCTGTAGCTAAAAAATAATAACTAAGAATACTTTCAATTTCAAATATTAAAAGGAGCTGTTTTCCAAATCTTCGCAAACTTACAAGTTAAGTTACAAAGATTTGGGATACATTTCTTAGGTTATTATATCGCGTTTGGATTTTTAAGTTCATACCAAACTTCTAATTCGTCTTCGTACTCAAACGAATTCACGTAACGAAAACCCAATTTTTCAAGTGCTTTTCTTGAATTTTTATTTCCTTCATCTGCGTAGGCATAAAGAGCCTCAACATTCATGTTATTAAAAGCATAATCAATAAAAGCCAATCCGGCCTCTGTTGCATATCCTTTTCCCCAATGTTTTTCTATAAATCGATAACCAATTTCATAAAAGTCTTTATGATTATTGATTTCATTGGTAATAAATTTTATTCCAGACCAACCTAAAAATTCATTGGTTTCTTTTAAAACAACCGCCCAGCGTCCAGTTCCAAAAGTGACATATTGCTGTTGAATATTTTTAATTTGAGCAATACTTTCTTCAATTGCTTTAACGGGCTTCTTGCCTAAAAAAAGATGCACATTTGGATTAGAATCCAACTCAAACATACCCTCGGCATCAGAAAGAAGTAGTTCTCTCAAAATTAAACGTTCTGTTTCAATTGATTTCTTCATTGTTTTAGTTTAAAATGTAGCGTTGTACAACTTCGGCAACACCATCATTATTATTTGATGCCACAATAACATCTGCTCTATCGCGCAATTCTGGCGTCACGTTATCTACCCAAACACCTAAACCAGCATATTCAATCATTGTCAAGTCATTTCCTGCGTTTCCTACTGCAATAATTTCACTTTGGTGAATGTTTAGCTTTTCTGCCAAAAGCTTCAAACTTGCCGCTTTATCGATGCCATTTTGAGCCGCCTCTAAAAAGAAAGGTTTAGACATTGCAATACTCAAATCTGGCATTGCAACTTTTAAATCTTTTTCTACTTTCTTTAAATACGAAGGTTCTTCCAGTAAAATACATTTTACTGCTGGTCTGTCTACTGCTTCTTTAAAACTCGGAACTTTACGATGAGGGATTCCTGTTATTTCTTTTTCGATTTCGATATACTCAGAATCTGCTTCACTTACAATTTCGCCATCGAGATACGTAATAATGACCGTTTTCATTTTCACGCTGTAATCATACAAATCATGAATCTGCTTTTGAGTTAATTGCTGCTCAAACAAAATAACATCATCTTTTACCGTGCTGATTATTGCTCCATTAAATGAAATTATATACGAATTATTTAGATCTAATTCTAATTCTTTAGCATAAGCTGTCATTGCAGAAGTCGGACGACCAGAAGCCAAAACAACATAAACTCCTTTTGCCTGAGCTTCTAGAAGTACTTTTTTATTTAAAGCCGAAATTTTATGATCGTCTGTCAACAAGGTATCATCCATGTCGAGCACTAGCATTTTATATTGCATTTTTATTTATTTTCAATCACAGCAACAGTTTTTAGCAAACTGAAACCTATAACTTTTTATATTAAATACTCATTCTAAAATCTTCAATAACAGGATTTGCTTTTGCAAAATCTGTTTCTTGAATAAAAACTTCTACCGCTAAATCTGTTTGTCCAAAACCAGCTAATCTTGCCGATTGAATATTGTCTTTTTTTGTAGTTTCTACTCCAGCTTCTTCTAATCTTTCTTTTAAAGCAATTGCCAAAACTTCACTTCCTGAAAATACTTTCATTAATCCCATAACATTCTATTTTTATGATTATTCTTTATTCTAATATTATTTTCAATTGTTTTTGAAAATCTTCATTTTCATTCATCCCAATATGTCCCTGCCCTTTTAAGGTATAAAAATGCCCTTTTGATTTTAATAATTCACTCAATCGAACTGAATTATTGTACGGAATTAATTGATCATCACTTCCGTGAAAAATATAAATGGGTGCTTTTATTTTTGGCAGATATTCAAAAGTATCTAAGCGAAACTTTTTCATGAAATTTGGAAAAAAAGGCACTCTGCTGCTCGATAATTCAGTAAAACTATAATATGGCGACTGCAGTATTAAAGCTTTTGGTTTATTCTCTGAAGCCAAAATCGCTGCTAATCCTGAACCAATAGAATATCCTGCAATAATGATTTTATTTTCTGGATATCTTTTGCATAATGTTTTATAAACCGCAACGACATCTTTATTCAGCTGTTCTTCATTTTCAATTTGACCTTCGCTTTTACCAAAACTTCTATAATCCAAAATAAAAATATCATATCCTAGATTGGTGTAAACTCCAGCAATTTTTCCCCAATTTTCTAATGTTCCAGCATTGCCATGAAGGTAAAAAACCAAGCCTTTAGATTTTTCTGCTTTAAACAGCAATCCATTTAGTTTTACACCATCAAAAGATTTGATATTTAATTCTTCAAATTGATGATGATACTCAAATTGGTAATTTTTGGGAAGTGCAGCACTTTGAAAAACCATTCCAACTTGATTGAAATATACATAGGAAACAATCAACCCATAAATAACAACGAAAAACACTAAAAGTACAATCATTAAAAATTTAAGCGTTTTAAGTATTTCCATATAAAATTCATTATTTCAACTGAATTATTATTCCTCAATCTGATCTTCTTCTTCGTCAAGTTCCGCTTCGCCTTCTTCATCCATATCAAAAAGATAAGGTTCAAGCAAGAATTTTTCAGCTAAAATTTCGATACGTTCTGTTAGTTGTTCTGCAAAAATAATACGTTGTGTTTTCGCAATACTATTCGAGATACGCATAATTTTCGTTTCGTGACGTAATTTCAAAATCGGATCGGCATCATCTAGAATAAACATTTTTAAACGATTTATGTTATAACCTGCGGTTGTAAACATATCGTTAAGTTTATTTGGCGTACCAATTAAAACGTCAATTCCAGTTGAAATATAATTTTTATCGTAGTCCATATCTCCTTTGTCATGAACTCCGTAAACTTCTAAATTGGTATATTTTCCGTACTTCTCAAAAAGTGCTACCATTTCAAGCACTTTAGGTTTGTCTTCAACAATAATTAAAGCACGTGGCGATTCTTCGGTTTTTCCTGCCAATTGCTGAATCACATTCAATACAATTGTAGTAGATTTTCCGCTTCCTGCTGGAGAAAGTATAATACAATCTGCACCGCTTTTTATGGTCGAAAAAGTTTCCAACTGCAATATATTAGGCTCCGTTAAACCGTTTTCGATTAAAGCGTTTTGTAGCTTCTCGTTTATTTTTTTTAGTTTCATTTTAGAATTTTATAGTTCTGATTTTAGCCTTTAGATTAAAATCTAAATCAAATCATTATTTACTTGCGAACATTTTCACGTCCGTTTCTGAGATTTCGTTTCCTCCTAAGATAATCAATCTTTCTACTACATTTCGAAGTTCACGAATATTTCCTGTCCAATCGTATTCCTGCAATAATTTTATGGCCTGCGCCGAAAATACTTTAACAACATTTCCGTGCTCTGATGCAATTTTCTCAGTAAAATGAGTAATTAAAGCCGGAATATCGTCGCGTCTTTCATTCAATGGCGGCACTTTAATTAAGATTACTGCCAATCTGTGGTACAAATCTTCACGGAAACGACCTTCGGCAATTTCTGTTTTTAGATCTTTATTGGTAGCCGCCACAACACGTACATCTACTTTTATATCTTTTTCGGCACCAACTCTCGTAATCATACTTTCTTGCAGCGCGCGCAATACTTTGGCTTGCGCCGAAAGGCTCATATCACCAATTTCATCTAAGAAAATAGTTCCTTTATCAGCCGCTTCAAATTTTCCTGCGCGATCTTTCACTGCAGATGTAAAAGCACCTTTTACGTGTCCGAACAATTCACTTTCGATCAATTCACTAGGAATTGCCGCACAGTTTACTTCGATTAAAGGAAAATTACAACGTTCGCTTTTTTCATGTAATTGATGCGCTACTAATTCCTTTCCAGTTCCGTTTGGTCCCGTAATTAAAACTCTAGCTTCGGTTGGAGCCACTTTATCAATCATTACTTTAATATGACTAATAGGCTCGCTGTCGCCAATCATTTCGTAATTTTTACTAACTTTTTTCTTTAAAATTTTATTCTCAACTACGAGTTGTTTTTTATCTAAAGCATTACGAACGGTATTTAATAAACGGTTTAAATCTGGCGGTTTTGAGATATAATCAAAAGCTCCCAAACGCATGGTATGAATTGCCGTTTCCATATCGCCGTGACCAGAGATCATTACCATAGGAATTTCGGGTTTTATTTTTTTTGCTTCTTCTAAAACCTCAACTCCATCTAATTTTGGCATTTTAATGTCGCACAAAACCAAATCGTAGTCGTTATTTTTTATTTTTTCAAGTCCAGCAGCACCATCTTCAGCTTCATCTACCTGATATGCATCATTTTCTTCTGATAAAATTTTTACCAAAACTCTTCTAATAGATGCTTCGTCTTCTATAATTAATATTTTACTCATTCTTTTTTAGGTTCTAAGCTGTAAAGGTTTAAAGAATCAAAGACAAAATCTTTGCTTCTTTGTAATTCTACATCTTTGTTACTTCAAATTAATATTTAAGCCATTTGTACAATTCTTTCCAAGTTGGTTTCTTTCCGTACATTAAAATACCAACGCGGTAAATTTTTGCTGCAAACCAAACAACAAGAAAAAAGGTAGCAAACAATAATGATACCGAAATCGCAATTTGCCACCACGGCACGCCAAACGGAAGTCGCATTAACATGACTATTGGCGAGGTTAACGGAATCATCGAAAACACTACTGCAATATTTCCGTGCGGATCATTTACAACAGTAAAAAAACCAATGTATACACTTAAAATAAGCGGCATAATAATAGGCAGTAAAAATTGCTGTGAATCGGTTTGATTGTCTACAGCAGCTCCAATTGCAGCATAAAATGAACTGTATAAAAAGTAACCTCCAATAAAATAAATTACAAATCCAATTATGATGCTTGCAATAGGCAGATTCCATAATTCGGCAATATACATTTGTGCTGTTCCCGAGAATTCTTGTTGTGCAGAATGCATCATTTCTGGCGAAATCCTAGCTGTTGGACCAACATTTACGCCAAAAAATACCGAAGCTGCAAACATTAATCCGAGACCGATTATAGCCCAGATTAAAAATTGTAATAATCCTGCAAGTGAAGTTCCAACGATTTTACCAATCATTAACTGAAATGGTTTTACTGATGAAATAATGATTTCGATAATTCTATTAGTTTTTTCTTCAATTACGCTTCTCATTACCATATTTCCATAAATGATAATAAACATCATGATAAGATAGCCAAATGCACCGCCAATTGCAATTTTTATTTCATTTAAGCCTTTTAGACTTTCTTCTCCTGATGCTTTTGCTAAATGAATATTGACATTGGCTTGGGCTTTTTGAATGGCTAATGTGTCTAGTTTTGCCTTTTCGAGATTGATTTTTGTAATTTTTGATGCAATAACATCCTGCGTATTTTCGATAAAAGAAATACTTGGACTGTTATTTGAAATATAGTCGACTTTACTTTCTAATTCTTTAGAAGTATTGGTGTTAGGAATTACGATTAAACCACTAAAGTTTTCTTTTGCAATACTGTCTTTTAATGCTTTTACATCAATTTCAGACAGGTTTAGATATTTGTATTCGCCGCCTTTTTTATTGAGTTTTACAAAATCGCCTGCAAACAAACCTGTTTCGTCATGAATTGCAATTCGTTTGGTTTCGGCTTTCATTGAACTTAAATAACCGATAAATCCAGCAATTGCAACAAACAATATAGGACTTAAAAAAGTCATAACAACGAAAGACTTATTGCGGACTTTGGCAATAAATTCTCTTTTTATAATTAATGATACAATGCTCATAAATATTTAAATTTTCAAATTCCAAATTCCAAATTTAAAAAGCTCTAAATTGGAATTTGGAATTTATTCTTTGGAATTTTAATTTTTACTTTCGGTTACTGTTTGAATAAAAATATCGTTTACACTTGGAATTTTTTCTACAAAATGTGTTACCTGCCCGCGTTGTGCTAAGAGATGTAATAACTCGTTTGGCGTCGCATTTCCTATTTCAATCTCTAATTTCAAATCGTCATTTAATGATTTAAAATTAGCTGGCGAAACGGTAAATTTTTGTGTAATGTCGTACATCAAACCTTCAACATTACTGGTTAGAATTCCGACTTCAAAACTATTTTTTCTAAACTGGCGTTTTACGTCACCAACTTTTCCTTCTATTAATTTATTCGATTTGTGAATTAAAGCAATATGATCGCAAAGTTCTTCTACACTTTCCATGCGGTGCGTGGAGAAGATTATTGTTGCGCCCTGCTCTTTCAGTGCTAAAATTTCATCTTTAATTACATTGGCATTTACGGGATCAAAACCAGAAAACGGCTCATCAAAAATTAAAAGTTTTGGTTTGTGCAGCACACAAACTACAAACTGAATTTTTTGTGCCATTCCTTTAGAGAGTTCTTGAATTTTCTTGTTCCACCAGCCTTGAATTCCTAAACGATCAAACCAATATTCTAACTGTACTTTGGCTTCGGCTTTAGACAAACCTTTCATTTGTGCCAAATACAAGCACTGCTCGCCTACTTTCATAGTGCTGTACAAACCTCTTTCTTCGGGAAGATAACCAATGGTCTGCACGTGTTTTGGCTGTAATTTTTCTCCATCTAAAATTACTTCGCCACTGTCTGGCAGTGTAATTTGATTTATAATTCTGATAAGGGAAGTTTTTCCAGCTCCATTAGGACCTAATAGTCCATAAATGCTTCCTTTTGGTACATTTAATGAAACTTCGTTAAGCGCTACATAATCACCGTATTGTTTTACGACTTTATGTACTTCGAGTAAGTTGCTCATGCTGTTTTTAGAATTTTCTGGGTCACTTTGACCATTGTGGTCTAACGTCTGTAAAAGTAAATAATTAGAAGCGAATCTTTGTAATAATACGCAAAAAACCCATCCTAATATTTACATTAGGATGGGTTTTCTATTTATTTAAACATTTTGAAAAAAAGTTTAGCTTATGAAAACATATCTTTTACTTTCTCAAAAAATGATTTTTCTGATTTCTCAGGATTCGGAACAAAGTGTTCGTCGGTAAGCGCATTTTCAAAAAATTGTTTTTGCTCTTTATTCAACGTTTTTGGTGTCCAAACATTTACGTGAACTAACAAATCGCCGCTTCCGTAACCGTTTATACTTGGAATTCCTTTTCCTTTTAATCTTAAAATTTTTCCAGACTGAATTCCTTCTTCTAATTTAATACGAACTTTTCCGTTGATGGCTTCGATATCTTTAGAAACTCCTAAAACTGCTTCTGGGAAACTGATGTATAAATCAAAGTGAACATTTTCTCCTTCTCTTTTCAAGAATTCGTGCTCTAATTCTTCGATTGCAACAATCAAATCACCTGGAATACTGTTTCCTGGAGCATCATTTCCTTTTCCAGAAACTTTAAGCTGCATTCCGTCAACAACTCCAGCAGGTATTTTAATAGATACTGTTTCGTCTTCTAGAATCATTCCTTGAGAATCTGCCTCAGAAGGTTTTTTATCTAAAATTTGTCCAGAACCACCACAAGTTGGGCAGGTAGATGCAGATTGCATTCTTCCTAAAATAGTGTTTGTTACACGCATTACTTGTCCTTGACCATTACAAGTCGAACACGTTTTGTATGTAGCACCTTTGGCTTGAACTTTACGTTTTACTTTTACTTTTTTCTCTACTCCATTTGCAATCTCTTCTAAAGTCAATTTAACTTTAATTCTAAGATTACTTCCTTTAGCGCGACGAGGACCACCTCCGCCTCCGCCGAAACCTCCAAATCCTCCGCCAAAAATGTCGCCAAATTGGCTGAAAATGTCATCCATATTCATACCGCCATGACCACCACCGCCAAATCCGCCAGAACCATCAAATGCTTGATGTCCGTATTGATCGTATTTCGCTTTTTTGTTCGGATCACTTAAAACTTCATAAGCTTCTGCCGCCAATTTAAAGTTTTCTTCTGCCTCTTTGTCGCCTGGGTTTTTATCCGGGTGATATTTTAGCGCACTTTTTCTGTACGCTTTTTTAATTTCGGCAGCATCAGCACCTTTTGAAATGCCTAGTATTTCGTAAAAATCTTTTTTCATAATTTAGGTTAAATTCCAAATCTAAAATTCCAAATTCCAATTCTTAACAATTGATTTTCAGAATCTCATTTGCATTTTTAGTTTCCGATAACCACTTTAGGGAAACGAATAATTTTGTCTCCTAATTTGTATCCTTTTTCGATAACATCAACAATTTTACCCTTCAATTTATCAGAAGGTGCGGGAATTTGAGTAATTGCTTCAGCAAAATCAGCATTAAAAGCGTCACCCGCTCTTACTTCAACTTGCTCTAAACCTTTAGCCACTAAAGTGCTTTTTAGTTTTTCGTGAATTAACTCAACTCCTTTTTTCAGATTTTCATCTTCAGATTTGCTGATTTCTACATTTGCTCTGTCAAAATCATCTAAAACAGGAAGCATTGCTAACAAAACTTCTTGATTTGCTGTTTTAAATAAATCGATACGCTCTTTTGAAGTTCTTTTTTTGTAATTCTCAAATTCGGCAAATAATCTCAAAAACTTATCTTTTTCTTTTGCCAAGTCTTGAGCCAATTGCTCTTCAACACTTAATTCTTCAACAATTAACTGTTCACCGTTCGCGTTTGTCTCTAACGTTGCGTCATCTAATTCCTGATCAAATTCTGTATTTTCCGTAGTCATATTACTTTTATTTTTAAAAATATTTTTAAACTTCATTTTTTATTCTTTCTGTTGGATTGCAAAAGTGCTGCCAAATCTTTTTAAATGTCAAATTGTCACTTTGTCAGAAATACAGGTTCTTTCTAAAACTATATTTTTTCTGCAAAATAATTCTAAAATCCCAAAAGTAATACATCAACTAGATCATTTCAACATCAGTTCGTTAAAAAAATAAACATGTCGATATTTTTTTAACTAATAAATTAACAAAGACAAGTTTGTTTTTGTAAGAATATTATTATTTTTGTCAAATAATTTTCAACGCTAAAACTTTGTCTGCATTTTAAATTCAATTGTATTCAACTCTTTTACTGTTGCCAAAAAATTAAACATTATGATTAGATTATATAAAGTAATGCACGACAAGCTACATTATTGGGAAACTTGGAGTAAAGACGAAACAACTGCAATTGTCTATTGGGGAATTGTTGGTTATCTTGGAGAATACAAAGAAATTAAAAGTGGTATTTTTACCAACGTAGCAAGAACAATTCAAAACCAAATTAATGCCAAATTAAGAGATGGTTATGAAATGTTTGATAACGACAATCTTTTGTTATTGGAAATTGAATACAAAATTACCGATTTTGAAACCACGAAGGAATTGCATAAACGCCACCGCCTTGAAGAAAAACTAGACAATCTATTGAGTTTAACAGGCCTTGGACATAATAATGGTGGTAATTCTGGTGAAGAAACTATGGAGGTTGAATGTGCTGTTATTGATTTTGATATGGCTAAAAAAGCAATTGAAAAAGAACTCAAAAACACTGAATTTGATGACTACAAAATTATTTATCAAAGAGATAATAAAAAAGCTTTTCAAAATTAAGATACTTTTGATACCTGTTAGTCAAAATTATTATCATTTCATCTAAAAAAATTAGTATAATTTTAAGACTATTACGTTTTAGTTTAAACTATATTTGGATTCCAAAATAGAAACTAAATTATTACCTATCAAAATTGAATTTAAGGGTTAGCCTCGGCTTCATAAATAATTATTAATTCAAATTTACCTTATATTAAAAAAAAGCTTCGCCTGTTACAGACGAAGCTTTTTTTATATTTTTATTTTTTACTCTAGATTTTACAGATTAAAAGGATTCTTTCTGTATTTTTTTTGCCACAGATTTCACAGATTAAAAGGATTTCTGCTGTATATTTTCGCCACGAATTTCACGAATTAAAATCTTTTTAATCTGTGGCTGAAAAAAAATGTAATTCTTTTAATTCAATTTAAAGCAAAACAAATAATTTGTGGAAATTCGTGAAATTCGTGGCAAAAAAAAACTTCGTCTATTTCAGACGAAGCTTTTTATTTATCGCACGGGCGGAGGGATTCGAACCCCCATCAACGGTTTTGGAGACCGCTATTCTACCCTTGAACTACGCCCGTAAGTAGAGCCACAAATTAAACAGTTTTTTTCTTTATCTGCAATATTATTTCACGAAGATTTTAAAAGAATTAAGCTGATGTGTGCCGATTTTTCTACTAAAACCTGATACTTAAACCTTTGCCAAAAATTATTTTTTTATAATCTTTTCACTTTTTTTTGCCACAGATTAAAATGATTAAAATGATTTTTTCTCTTAAATACTGTCTTTAAATCCTTTACACGGATTTCACAAATCTTCATGATTCAAATCCGTTTAATCTGTGGAATCAGTGGCAAAAAAAGTTGCAGTTAGATTTAAACTAGTAAAGCATTTTTCAATCCTTCAAAATCAACAGAAATCTGTTCGCCACTTACTAAATTTTTAAGCGAATAAGAATTTGAAGCAATTTCTTGATCGCCTGCAATTACTGCAAATGGAATCAATCGTTTGTCTGCATATTGAAATTGTTTACCCACTTTTACAGTGTCTGGATAAAGCTCTACTTTTATATTTTCTTTTCTCAATTTCTGAATTGCCTGCGAAGCATATAAAGCTTCTGCGTCTCCATAATTTATAAATAAAGCTTTAGAAGTTGCCGCAACTGTTTCTGGAAACAAGTTTAATTCTTCTAAAACCAAATAAATTCTATCTAATCCGAAAGAAATTCCAACACCGCTCATATTTTTCAATCCAAAAATACCAGTCAAATCATCGTATCTTCCGCCACCGCCGATAGAACCAATCGAAACTGTTTTTGGTGCTGCTACTTCAAAAATAGCTCCAGTATAATAATTTAAACCACGTGCCAAAGTTACATCAAGATCTAAAGTTGCAGTAGACAATCCTAAAGTCGCAACATTATCACAGATAAATTTAAGTTCCTCCACTCCTTTCATTCCTTCTTCAGACGAAGCTAGTAAACTAGAAAGCTGGCTTATTTTATCAGCAAAAGTTCCAGAAAAACTAAACAACGGCTGTACTTTTACCAAAGCATCTTCTGCAATGCCTTTTCCGATCATTTCTTTCTTTACACCGTCTTCACCAATTTTATCTAGTTTATCTAAAGCAACCGTAAAATCAATCAATTTATCCGAAGCTCCGATTACTTCTGCAATTCCAGATAAAATTTTTCTGTTATTGATTTTAATCGTTACACCTTCTAAACCTAAAGCTGTAAAAACAGTATCGTACAATTGAACTAATTCTACTTCCTGCCATAAAGATTTCGAACCTACAACATCGGCATCACATTGAAAAAATTCTCTATAACGTCCTTTTTGTGGGCGATCGGCTCTCCAAACAGGTTGAATTTGATATCTTTTAAAAGGAAATTCAATTTCATTTTGGTGCTGCACAACGTATCTTGCAAACGGAACTGTTAAATCGTAACGCAATGCTTTTTCAGAAATTTTCCCTGTAAATTTATTTAACTCAATTCTTTGGTTAAGATCAATGGTTTCAGCAGAATTTACTTGTAATTCCCCTATAGATTCAGGCAGTTCAATTTTATTTTTATTAAAGAAAAAGTTTCCTGAGTTTAATATTTTAAAAATCAAACGATCACCTTCTTCACCATATTTACCCATTAAAGTATCTGAATTTTCAAATGAAGGTGTTTCTATTGGCTGATATCCAAATTTCTCAAAATTACTTTTTATAGTTTGAATAATATATTGACGTTTTGACACCTCTGCAGGCGAAAAATCTCTTGTTCCTTGTGGTATGCTTGGTTTTGAAGCCATCTTTTTTATTTTAGATTGTTGATTTTAGATTTTAGATTTCTTTTGAAACCTATAATTCAAAAAGCTTTAAAAATTAATTTATTCTAGATTTTAGATTCTCTCTATAATTCTAAGGGACTGCAAATATCTCATTTTTTAAAATAAATATCATCAGTTCGAAAACAAACTTGTAACAAAAAACGTATTTTCGTGACAAATTGGTCATGATGCTAAAACTATTTAAAGAAAATATCCGAATTGCGTTTGGTTCAATCAAAACGCAAATCTTACGTACCATTCTTACCGTATTAATTATTGCTATTGGAATTACTGCACTGGTAGGAATTCTAACAGTTGTAACGGCATTAGAAAATACTATTTCTACCAATTTTGCTTCAATGGGAGCTAATACTTTCAACATTAATCAATACGAAAACAAAGTTCGAAACCGAGGCGGAAATGAACGTGAGATTATAAATCCGATTATTTCTTATCCGGAAGCGGTTGCTTTTAAAAACAAATACAAATATCCTTTTACCGAAACTTCTCTTTCATTTACAGCAACTTCAAAAGCAGAGGTTAAATATTTAGACCAAAAAACAGATCCAGAAATTACGGTTGTTGGTGTTGATGAACATTTTATAGGGAACTCTGGTTTAGAAGTGAATTTAGGCAGAAGCTTTAATCAATTTGATATTGAAAACAATACCTATTCCTGCGTAGTTGGATCAGATTTTGAAAAAGGTTTATTGAAAGACATTAACCCGATTGACAAAATTATTTCGATTCGCGGTGCACGTTTTAAAGTAATCGGCGTTTTAAAAGAAAAAGGATCAACTTTTGGAAACAGCCAGGATTTACGTGTTCTTATTCCAATACAAGTAGCGCGTTCTTTATTTACAGCTCCAAATATCAATTACACCATGAGTGTAATGGTTTCTAAAAAAGAACTTTTAGACGAAGCTGTAGACAACGCTACAAGTACTATGCGAAGAGTGAGAAAATTAAGTCCTGTTCGCGACAATAATTTTGCCATTGGTCGCAGTGATGATTTAATCAACAGAATTTTAGGAATCACCAAATATTTAGGCTGGGCCTCTTGGATTATCAGTATTATAACTATTCTAGGTTCTTCTATTGCCTTAATGAATATTATGATTGTTTCGGTTACAGAACGTACTCGAGAAATTGGCGTTCGTAAAGCTTTAGGTGCAAAAAGAACTACTGTAGCGACTCAGTTTTTTATAGAAACGCTGTTAATTGGACAAATTGGCGGTGTAGTTGGAATTATATTGGGAATCCTTCTCGGATTTGTAATTTCAGCTGCTATGAGTTTATCATTTGTGATTCCATGGATGGCCATCTTTGCTGCAGTTACCACTAGTTTTATTGTCGCAGTAGTTTCAGGTTTATATCCTGCAATAAAAGCTTCAAAATTAGATCCTATCGAAGCCTTACGTTATGAGTAATTTTTAGAAGCAGATCATTTCTCTTCTATTAAACCTTTAGTCCCGCTATTCATTCCAATCTTTTGCGCCGAACACCGGCACAAAAGGATTTCCATTACTATCGGGGCTAGATTAGGTGTTTTTCGTTTCAAAAGTCATTTACAAACCTAAAAAACGCATTTACTAAACTTTAGAAACCTTGCCGAAAATCATTCTGTCGTTGTCGTAAATATCTTTGCGTAATTCGATATTTTCAAAACTCATATCTTCTAATAAATTAGTCATTTCTTTTCCAAGATATTGATTAATTTCAAAATACAATTGTCCCTTTTCTAAAAGACCTTTTTGAGCCAAAGAAGCAATTTTTTTATAAAAAATCAAGGCATCATTATCGTCTACAAAAAGAGCTAAATGCGGCTCATAATCCAGCACATTTTTTTTGATTTCTTCTTTTTCTAAATTCCTCACATAAGGCGGATTAGAAACAACAATATCACAACCGCATTTTAATGCTTCCATTTCAAGAACATCTTGGAGCATAAAGGTAACTTCTACATTATTGTTTACAGCATTTCGTTTAGCCGTTTCGATTGCTTTTCTAGAAACATCAATAGCATAAACTGATGCATTTGGAAGATTTTTAGCCAGCGAAATAGCGATACAGCCACTTCCTGTGCCAATATCTAAAATTTTCAGCTTTTTAGCTTTATCGATAGAGGCGTTTTCGTTAATAATCCACTCTACTAATTCTTCCGTTTCTGGTCTCGGGATTAGAACATTTTCATTTACTTCAAAATCCAATCCGTAAAAACTAGTTTTACCCAATATATACTGAATAGGAACTTCTTTTTTTAACTGCTCCAAAATTGAATCCCAAAGCACAAAATCAGATTCATCAAAAACCAATTCGTGATTCAGAGCCAAATCAATTTGTCTAAGTTTATGTTTATCTTCTAAAATTAAATAGAAAAAACTCTCCGCTTCATAGGCATCGTAAAAAGGTGACAATTCTTTAATAAATTGGGTACGATATTGTTTGATTTTCATTTCGAGTATTTGAACATTAATTTTTAGCCAAAGCCAACAGCAATCTACAACAATAAGTCTTACACAAACAAAATATGTTACAATTTTTTAGTTCTATAAAACTTTCAGCATCCAAACAGGGCAAGAACTATGCCCAGTGTTTCCCATTGGTGCATCTAAATATTCAAATCCTGATTTTTTATACAGTTTTTGAGCAGCATGCATAAATGGCATTGTTTCGATATAACATTTTTTAAAACCAAAACCCTTGGCTTGCTCTAAACATTTTTCCATCATTTTACTACCAATTCCTAAACCTCGCGTTTCTGGCAGAAAATACATCTTTTGCAATTCGCAAATTTCAGAAGCCTCATTTTCTAAAGGTGCAACTCCCGCGCAGCCTACAACTTTACCTTCACTTTCAACTACAAAATAGGCAGATTCAGGTTTACTATATTCTTCAAACATTAAATCTAAATAGGGATCTTCATATGCTGTTCCTACTTTCGGAATTTCCATTTCGTCAAAAACCGATCGTATCAATTTAGCAACTGCCTGATTGTCTTCTTTTTTAATTGTTCTAATGATCCAATTTTCCATTATTTTTTATTCTTCTTATATATACAAAAGTAAAAATAGTTTTCCGATAGTTTTCTTAACTCGACCGTAAACTCAAAAATAACTACTTTTGTAGTGTGAATATACATGAGAAATACATAAAACGCTGCATCGAACTGGCCAAAAATGGTTTAGGAACTACATATCCAAACCCAATGGTGGGAAGTGTAATTGTTTACGATGGCAAAATTATTGGCGAAGGCTGGCATAAAAAAGCTGGTGAACCACATGCAGAAGTAAATGCGATTAGAGCTGTAAAAGATAAATCGCTCTTAAAAAAGGCGACTATTTACGTAAGCTTAGAACCTTGCAGTCATTTTGGAAAAACGCCTCCATGCTGTGATTTAATCATTGAACATAAAATCCCGAACGTTGTCGTAGGAACTGTAGATCCTAACGAGAAAGTTGCTGGAAGAGGAATAAAAAAAATAATAGAATCTGGCGCCAGTGTAACTGTTGGTATTTTAGAAGAGCAATGTAATGAGCTGAACAAACGCTTTTTTACTTTTCACCAGCACAAGCGTCCTTATATTATATTGAAATGGGCAGAAAGCCAAGACGGTTTTTTGGCACCCGAAAAAGAAATCGATCAGGAACGAAAACCGGTTTGGATTACCAATTTATATTCTAGACAATTGGTACATAAATGGCGCAGTGAAGAGCAGGCTATTTTAGTGGGAACGCAAACTGTTATTGATGATAATCCGAAATTAAATACTCGAGATTGGAGCGGTAATAATCCTGTACGTGTTGTTTTAGACCAAAATAATAGAATTGACAAAGACAGTTTTATTTTTGATGACAGCGTTAAAACCATTATAATTACAAAATCGGAAACAAGGAGCGAAAAAGAAAACACTACCTTTGAAGTAATTGATTTTTATCAAAATATAATACCGCAAATCTTAGAAGTTTTGTATCAAAATCAAATACAATCTATAATTATAGAAGGCGGTTTACAAACTTTACAAACCTTTATTGCTACTAACATTTGGGATGAAGCCCGCATTTTTATCGGCAATGTTACCTTTAATAAAGGAACAAAAGCTCCTGCTGTATCAGGAAACAAAACATTGAAAACTTACATAGAAAAAGATGAATTAATATACATTAGAAATCATGATTGATACTATAATTTTTGACTTCGGGGATATTTTTATCAATTTAGATAAACAAACCACAATTTCGAAACTGAAACAATTAGGCCTGACGGAATGGAATGCTGAATTGGACCGTTTGAATCTTTTGTTTGAAACTGGAGATATTTCTCCTGAACTTTTTATAGCTGGTTTTATGAAGGAACTTCCAAATGCTTCTAGAGAAGAAATTTTGGATGCTTGGAATTCTATTCTGGCAGATTTCCCTTTGTATCGTTTAGAGTTTTTGCAAATGCTTTCTAAAAAATACAGATTATTTTTATTGAGCAACACCGACTCTATTCATATTGAAACTTTTGAGAATAGAAGCGGTATTTCTTTTTACAGCGATTTTTATCAGTGTTTTGAAAAGGTTTATTTTTCTTTTGAAATTGGAATGCGAAAACCAAATGCCGATGTTTTTCAATACTTAATAAAGAAACACGAATTATCGCCAAAGCGTACTTTATTTGTTGATGATAAAAAAGAAAACACAGACAGCGCCGCTTCTTTAGGTTTTAATGTTTGGAATCTTCAAGTTGGTCAAGAAGATGTGGTAGACTTGTTTGAGAAAAACATAATTTAGATTTTTACTTTGGAATATAACGATACGTATCAAACCATTTCTTCAAAATCTGAGGAAGTCTTGTTTAAGGAAAAAGGCAGTAAGTTTTTTGGTTATGCTTTTCCGATTGAACATGAGGATGAGGTAAAACCTATTATTGAAGTCTTAAAGAAACAACATCCGCATGCCGTACATTATTGTTATGCCTACCAATTAGGCACTGGAACAAAAATATCATATCGTGCTAACGACGACGGCGAACCAAGTAATACGGCTGGGGCTCCTATTTATGGGCAAATACAATCTTTTGGCGTAACTAACGTTCTTATTGTAGTCGTGAGGATCTTTGGCGGTGTTAAATTAGGTGTAGGCGGTTTGATTGCAGCTTATAAAACAACCGCACAAATGACTCTTGAAGTTTGTGAAATTATCGAAAAAACGATTGATGTGCATTTTTTAATCTCTTTTGATTACAAAAACATGAATAAAGTAATGCGCGTCATTAAAGAAAAAAAACTTGATATAATGTCTCAAGAAATGGAAATTGATGAAGAATCAGGTCTTCCAATTGGCAAAATAGTGACTAAAACACGAAAAAAAAATGCCGAAATGATATTCGACATTTTTGATTTAATGTTTGAAATCGATATTAAAATTATGTAAATCGTTATAAAAACACATCTCGTTTTAACAATTACACTAGTGTTTTAAACAACTCTAAAATATAATCTGGAGGAGCAGTTGGGCGACCTGTTTTTAACGAAATAAATACTAAAATAAACACCGCAGTTGTTAATAACTCATTTGCCTCATTATGGATGGCGCAGTCAAATTCGATCTTAACAGATGATTGACTTTTGAAAGTTGTATGAATAGTAAGAAGCTCATCGTAACGAGCCGATTTTTTATAGTTTATCTGCATCGAAACAATTGGCAGTCCAATACCACTTTCTTCCATGCTTTTATAAGAAATCCCTTTGTTTCTAAGCCATTCCACGCGTCCTATTTCAAAATAAGGGACATAATTTCCGTGATATACAACTCCCATTTGGTCGGTTTCAGAGTAACGAACTCGTACTTGAGTTTGATGATTTTTCATTATTAATAGATTAAAAAAGATTAACTTTAAAAAGTTGCCTTACAACATTTTTTTATAAAATTAGAGTCCAAAATATTTTTTTTTACAGAAATTTGTTCACATATTTGTTATCCCGAAATTCGGAATAAAATCGCTCCTTTTTTATTAGGAGAATCTTTATCAATAATAAACAATTTATTTGAATCTATGACTAAAACTGCTCAATCGGTATGGGAAAACTGTTTGTCCTTTATAAAAGACAATATTCAAGATCAAGCATACAAAACTTGGTTTGAACCAATCAAATCAGTTGAGCTAACCGATAACGCATTATATATTCAAGTACCTAGTAAATTTTTCTACGAATGGTTAGAAGAACACTACGTTAAATTATTGAAAGTTGCGCTTACCAAAGAACTGGGAAAAAACGCAAAGTTACTGTATAAAATTAAAATGGAAAACACTTATGGTAATAAACAGCCGTTTACCGAACAGCTGCCAAGTGCCAATAGAGTGCCAATGAAACCACAAGAGGTTGATGCTCCGTTTAAAAACTTAAATCCTGAACTTAAAAATCCTTTTGTAATTCCTGGAATTAGAAATTTAAAAATTGAATCGCAATTAAATGCGAACTACAGTTTTGATAATTTCCTTGAAGGAGATTCTAACCGTTTAGCTCGTTCTGCAGGAATGGCTGTTGCCAATAAACCTGGAGGAACTTCATTTAATCCATTATTGATTTTTGGAGGAGTTGGTTTAGGAAAAACACACTTAGCACATGCTATAGGTGTGGAAGTAAAAGATAAATATCCTGAAAAAACGGTTTTATATATTTCTGCCGAAATTTTCACACAACAATATATTGACTCTGTAAAAAAGAATAATCGTAATGATTTCATTCACTTTTACCAATTAATCGATGTTTTAATTATTGACGACGTTCAGTTTTTATCTGGGAAATCTGGAACTCAGGACGTTTTCTTCCATATTTTTAATTATTTACATCAAAACGGAAAACAGGTAATTCTAACATCTGACAAAGCTCCTGTTGATATGCAGGATATTGAGCAGCGTTTGTTATCTCGTTTTAAATGGGGACTTTCTGCTGAGTTACATCAGCCAGATTACGAAACTCGTGTCTCGATCTTAAAAAACATTTTATATCGTGATGGTGTTGAAATGCCAGAAGACATTATTGAATATGTTGCCCGCAATATCAAATCTAATGTTAGAGAACTTGAAGGTGCAATTATCTCTTTAATCGCTCAATCTTCTTTCAATAAAAAAGAAGTTACTATAGAGCTTGCTAAAAGTGTTGTAGAGAAATTTGTTAAGAACGTAAAGAGAGAAATCTCTATCGATTATATTCAGAAAATTGTGTCTGATTATTTCCAATTAGATATTGAAACACTTCAATCTAAAACCAGAAAAAGGCACGTTGTGCAAGCAAGACAATTGGCCATGTTTTTTGCAAAGAAATTTACCAAAGCTTCTTTGGCAAACATTGGTTCACAAATTGGAGACCGTGATCACGCTACTGTATTACACGCTTGTAAAACAGTTGATAATTTAGTTTCTACAGACAAACAATTCAAGAAATTTGTCGAAGACATCAACAAGAAATTAACGCTATAAACGCGCATCATGCCAGTAAAAATTTTAATGGTTTGTTTGGGAAATATTTGCAGATCGCCTTTAGCCGAAGGAATATTAGCCTCTAAATTACCCAAAAACTTTTTTGTAGTTGATTCTGCTGGAACTGGATCTTGGCATGTTGGCCATTCGCCCGACAAACGTTCTATTGCTGTTGCTAAAAAAAACGGCATTTCGATTGATTCTCAAAAAGGAAGACAATTTAAAACTTCTGACTTCGAAGAATTTGATTATATTTATGTAATGGATAATTCTAATTACAGAGATGTAACTCAACTTGCAAAAACTCCTGAACACAAAGACAAGGTACAGCTTATTCTAAACGAATTATTTCCAGACGAAAACGTTGATGTACCAGATCCTTACTTTGGCGCTGCCAACGGTTTTGATAATGTTTACCAAATGCTAGACGAAGTAACTGGAATAATTGCAAAGAAACTCATCGAGAAACATTCATAACTCACCTCTTTTCAATTATTATTACAAAATAGTTGAAGATAATTTCGTTTTACAAACCATAAAAAAACGCACATGAAACTTCTAGGAAAACTATATTTAATTCCAACAACTATGGGCGAAAGCGATCCGATGGACGTTTTACCGCAAACAGTAAAAAGAAGTATCGAACTTATAGATCATTATATTGTTGAGAATGACAAAACGGCTAGAAAATCTATAAAAGCAGTTTATCCTGAAAAGAAACAATCAGAATTGGTTCTTTTTACGCTGAACAAACGTACGGAACCAAGCGAACATTTAGACTTTATAAAACCTTTATTAGAAGGAAAAAATATGGGTTTAATGAGCGAAGCTGGTTGTCCTGGTGTTGCAGATCCTGGTGCTGTAATTGTAAAATTAGCACACGAAAAAGGAATTCAAGTTGTACCTTTAGTTGGCCCTTCGTCTATTTTATTAGCCATGATGGCTTCTGGAATGAACGGACAAAGTTTTACTTTCAATGGTTATTTACCTATTGATAAAGACGAGAAAAAATCGGCTTTAAAATATTTTGAGAAATTATCTCAGGATAAAAACCAATCGCAGCTTTTTATTGAAACTCCATACAGAAACAATAAACTAGTTGAAGATATTTTACAGATCTTAAATCCTGCAACCCATCTTTGTATTGCTACTGATATTACATTGCCAACAGAATTTATAAAAACTATGCGAATTTCTGATTGGAAGAAACTTAAAGTTGATTTACATAATCGACCTACGATTTTTATTATTCATAAAATGTAAAGCAACATTTAAAGCATTCTAAAATGAAAAAGTTTTTAATTCTGATTTTAATTTGTTTAGTACAAAATATATCTTCTCAGACTATTAAAGAAGATTCTAAAACTGAAATACCCTCAAATGAATTATTTAAAAGTCAAGAGGTAAAAGGTCCGGATTATATCTATAATACTGCTGCCGTAGAAATAAAACCAGAATTTCCTGGAGAACAGCAAGCACTCGATAAATTCATTAAAGAAAATTATAAAAACCCAAAAGATAAAACACTTAAAGGAAACGTATATCTGACTTTTATAATAGAAAAAGATGGTTCATTAAGCGATATTAAAGTATTAAGAGATATTGGTTCTGTTACTGGCTCTGAAGCTATCCGTGTTTTAAAGACTTCTCCAAATTGGATTCCTGGAAAACAAAACAACAATGTGGTTAGAACTTTATATTCATTACCAATTTCTATAAATAATTTCTTAAAGTAATTATTCAAAAAAATAAAATTTGCCTTATATTGTACTCACAAGTTTTTCCCGTAATCAAACTTTTTCATGAGTAAACTTCCTAACATAACCACAAGTATTTTTACAGTAATGTCTAAAATGGCAGCTGATTATAATGCGATTAACCTTTCGCAGGGATTTCCAAACTTTCCTGTTGACGAAAGATTAACCGATATTTTAGCGAAGTTGACGAAGGAAAATGTACATCAATATACTCCAATGGCAGGTTTCCCACCATTGATGAATCAAATTGCAAAACTGGTCAAGAATTCGTACAACAGAACAATTCAACCTGAAACTGAGCTTTTAGTAACTGCAGGCGCTACTCAAGGAATATTTACCACTATTTTGGCTTTAGTAAAAACTGGTGACGAAGTTATTATTCTTGACCCAAGTTATGATTCTTACGAATCTCCTGTTTTACTTTGCAATGCTAAACCTGTTAGAGTTGCCTTAAACGACGATTATACTCCAAATTGGGAAACAATAGAAAAAGCTTGTTCTTCAAAAAGCAAGCTTATTATCATTAATAATCCACACAATCCAACAGGAAAAATCTTGAAGGAAGACGATTTTTTACAACTAGAAAGAATACTTTCCAAACATCCTGATCTTCTCGTTTTATCTGATGAAGTTTACGAATACATTACTTTTGAAGAAAAACACATTTCGGCTCACACCAGAGAAGCTTTATTAAACCGTACTATAATGGTTTCTTCTTTCGGAAAATCATTTCACATTACAGGCTGGAAAATTGGTTATACCGTTGCTCCAGAATATTTGATGAAAGAAATTAAAAAAGTACATCAATTTTTAGTTTTCAGTGTTAATAGTATTTCTCAAGCAGCGATAAGTGAGTATTTAGATATTGTAGATGTCAATCTTTTGGGAAAATTCTATCAAGAGAAAAGAGATTATTTCCAGAAACTACTTCAAAACAGTCGATTTGAATTAAAACCCTGCGAAGGAACTTATTTTCAAGTGGCTTCTTATTCTTCTATTTCAGAGGAAGATGATGTTACTTTCTGCAAAAAATTAATTACAGATCATGGCGTGGCCGCTATTCCTATTTCAACATTTTATTCCGATCATAAAGACCAAAAATTAATACGTTTTTGTTTTGCTAAAGACGACTTTACATTAGAGGCTGCAGCAAAAAAAATATGCGATATATAAAATTTATCAAAATTTTATAACAATATTATGCACGCATCCTATTTATTTAATTAATATTGTAAAAAAAAGAAAAGTATGAGCTATACAGATAAGATGTTACGTGATGATGCTTTACAAGGCAAAGTTATTGTTGTTACAGGTGGCGGAAGTGGTTTGGGAAAAGCCATGACTAAATATTTTTTAGAATTAGGAGCTCAGGTAGCAATTACTTCTAGAGATTTAGAAAAGCTAAAAGCTACTGCAACTGAACTGGAAAATGAAACTGGCGGAAAATGTCTTCCACTTCAATGTGATGTTCGTCATTATGAAGAAGTAGAAAACATGCTTCAAGAAGTTTTAAAAGCTTTTGGAAAAGTTGACGTTCTATTGAATAATGCAGCTGGAAACTTTATTTCGCCAACAGAAAGATTGTCTGCAAACGCATTTGACACTGTTATAGATATCGTACTTAAAGGTTCTAAAAACTGCACACTAGCTTTTGGAAAACACTGGATCGACAGCAAACAAACATCGGCTACAATTTTAAATATTGTTACAACATATGCTTGGACAGGTTCTGCGTATGTTGTGCCTAGCGCAACTGCAAAAGCTGGAGTATTAGCCATGACAAGAAGTCTTGCTGTAGAATGGGCAAAATACGGAATTCGTTCTAATGCAATTGCACCGGGACCATTCCCAACAAAAGGAGCTTGGGACAGATTATTGCCTGGTGATTTAGCCGAAAAATTTGATATGGCTAAAAAAGTGCCATTAAAACGTGTAGGTGACCACCAAGAATTAGCAAATTTAGCAGCTTATTTAGTTTCTGATTTCTCTGCTTATGTAAACGGTGATGTTATTACAATTGATGGTGGTGAATGGCTAAAAGGTGCTGGACAATTTAATTTATTAGAAGCAATTCCAGAAGAACTTTGGGATCAGCTAGAAATGATGATAAAAGCAAAAAAGAATAAATAATTACAAAGTGCTTACTAAGGTCAGAATATATTAAAACTATACTGATTGCACGAAAATCCCGAAGGTTTACTTTCGGGATTTTTTTTATTAAACCATATAAGTCATATAAGTTCATTAAAAAGAATTTCGAAATTACGCAGTTGCTTATATTGACTTATATAACTTATATGGTTTAAATAATTCGCAATTTGAAATAGCAATCTTAATGTTTAATTAAACTTCTGATTATAAATTCAATTTTAAAGTTCGGATTCCGTTATCAATCCACATAAATTATTATTTTTGCCAAACAAATATATAACATCAATTTTATGCTCATTATTGGACTTGCAGGAGGAACAGGAAGTGGAAAAACAACAGTAGTACACCAAATTATGAACGAATTACCAGACACAGAAGTTGGCGTAATTTCTCAAGATTCGTACTATAAAGCGACTAATAGTTTATCATTTGATGAAAGAGCTTTAATTAATTTCGATCACCCTCGTGCGATAGATTTTGAATTATTAGTAAACCATTTAAAAGCTTTAAAAGCAGGCGAAACAATCGATCAACCGGTTTATTCTTTTATTCAACATAATAGAACCGACGACACTGTATCAACTCATCCAAGAAAAGTAATGATTGTTGAAGGAATTTTAATTCTGACAAATCCGGAATTACGTGAACTTTTTGACATTAAAGTGTTCGTTCACGCTGATTCTGACGAAAGGTTAATCCGCCGTTTAAAAAGAGATATTTCGGAACGCGGACGTGATATCGATGAGGTTTTAACACGTTATCAGAACACATTAAAACCTATGCATGAGCAATTTATAGAGCCATCAAAAGCTTTTGCGGACATCATCATTCCTAATGACAAATACAATACGGTAGCAATAGATGTGGTTCGTGCTGTAATTAATCAGAGAATTTCATAATTTTTATTGTAAATTTATTCCATAAAAATAAGGAGCTATTCCCGCTCTCGCCTTTATCTTTTTATGGCAGAAAAAGCCATAAAAAGGATATCGGCTCCATCGGGGCTAAAAGGCCAATTTAATTATTAAGATAAAAGCGTTTAAATTGAAACTTAAAATGAAAAATCCATACAAAGACAAATCTTGGTTTAAACTCGTAGGCAATAAATATGTCTGGGTATTACTATTTTTTGTGATATGGATGCTGTTTTTAGACAATTACTCTTATTTTGACCATCGTTTTTTAGACGGTCAAATAAATGAACTACAAGACAATAAAAAGTATTATCAAGAAGAAATCAAAAAAGATCAGGAACAGATAAAACAACTTAAAAATCCTGAACAGATAGAAAAATATGCTCGCGAAAAGTATTTTATGAAAAAAGACAGCGAAGATATTTATATCATTCAATTTGAAGGCGATACTATTCAAGACAGCAAAGAATAATTAGAAAAAACAAACAATGGCTACTACTCTATTCGACGATTTTAATCCGATTTCATCCAAACAATGGAAACAAAAAATTCAGTTTGAATTAGATGGAGCCGATTACAACGAAACTGTTATTTGGCATTCTCCAGAAGATATTCAAGTAAAACCTTTTTATCATGGCGATGAAGCTTCTAAAACAGCTTCTGTAAAAACAGAGGCTTCTAATTTTAAAATCTGCCAGAACATATTTGTTTACGATATCGAAAAATCGATTCAAAGAGCTATAAACACACTTGAAAGAGGTGCAGAAAGTTTACGTTTTACCATTCAAAACGAAAAAACAGATGTTCAAAAATTATTAGAACATCTTCCTTTAGAAAACAGAATCGTTTACTTTAATTTGAATTTCATTTCAATCGATTTCGTAAAATTATTAGACACCATTTCAATTCAAAAGAAAGCCATTTTTTATTGTAATTTAGATCCGATTGGTTATTTTGCTCGAGAAGGAAACTGGTTTACAACATCAGATAAAAATAATTTTGAAACTATAGATTTAATTTCAAAATCAACTACAAATGTATCCTTAATAAGTATAGATGCTGGTTTATATCAAAATGCTGGCGCTAATATTACACAGCAGATTGCCTATAGTTTAGCCCATGCAAACGAATACTTGAATCGTCTGCCAAATATTCCGAAACAAATTGTTTTTCAAGTTGCCGTTGGAACCAATTATTTCTTCGAAATTGCCAAGCTGCGTGCGCTTCGAATGCTTTTTAAATTAATTGCAGCCGAATACAATCCAGATTCAGAATGTCATTTGTTGGTAACACCAACCAAACGCAATAAAACGATTTACGATTATAATGTCAATATGCTTCGTACAACAACCGAATGCATGTCGGCAATTCTTGGCGGTGCAGATGCTGTTGCTAATTTACCTTACGATTCTTTGTACCATAAAGACAACGAATTTGGTGACCGAATTGCTAGAAATCAATTATTGGTTTTAAAACATGAAAGTTATTTTGATAAAGTAAATAATCCTGTAGACGGAAGTTATTATATAGAAAGCTTAACCATGCAATTGGCAGAAAAAAGTCTGGCTTTGTTTAAAGATATCGAAGCAAATGGTGGCTTTTTGAAACTTTTGAATGATGGAACTATCAAGAAGAAAATTCAAGAAAGCGCTGCTAAAGAGCAAGAATTATTTGATTCTAAAAAAGAAGTTTTATTAGGCACGAATAAATATCCTAATAAAGAAGACAAAATGAAACACGATTTGGAATTATTTCCGTTTGTAAAAATAAAACCAAGAAAAACATTAATTACACCCATTATAGAAAAAAGATTGGCCGAAAAATTAGAGCAAGAGCGACTAGAATTAGAATAATCATTTTTTTAAAGTAATTAATAAACTACTCAAAAGAGTATTTCAATGATAAGAAAAGACCTTAAACATATAAAGTTAGAAGTTAAAAGTCATGAGTTAAATGAACAAACTCATAACTCAGAACCCATAACTGATAATTTCACCACAGCTGAAGGAATTGAAATCAAAAAAAACTATTCTAAAAAAGATATAGAAGATTTAGAATTTTTAGATTTTGGAGCTGGTTTTGCACCAAATTTACGCGGTCCTTATGCTACAATGTATGTGAGGCGTCCGTGGACAATTCGTCAATATGCAGGATTTTCGACTGCAGAAGAAAGTAATGCTTTTTATAGAAGAAATTTAGCTGCAGGACAAAAAGGACTTTCAATAGCTTTTGATTTACCAACGCACCGCGGATACGATTCAGATCACGAAAGAGTTATTGGCGATGTTGGAAAAGCAGGAGTTGCTATAGATTCTGTAGAAGATATGAAAGTCTTGTTTGATCAGATTCCGCTTGATGAAATGTCGGTTTCTATGACAATGAATGGCGCCGTTTTACCTATTATGGCATTTTATATTGTTGCTGCAGAAGAACAAGGCGTTGCTATTGAGAAACTTTCTGGAACGATTCAGAATGATATTCTAAAAGAGTTTATGGTGCGTAATACCTATATTTATCCACCTACTCCATCTATGAAAATTATTGCGGATATTTTTGAATTTACAAGCAAAAAAATGCCCAAATTCAATTCTATTTCAATTTCGGGCTATCACATGCAGGAAGCTGGAGCAACTGCAGATATTGAATTGGCTTACACGCTTGCAGATGGTTTAGAATACATTAGAACTGGATTATCTACAGGAATGACAATTGATGAGTTTGCGCCAAGATTATCTTTCTTTTGGGCAATTGGAATGAATCATTTTATGGAAATTGCTAAAATGAGAGCGGGCCGAATGATTTGGGCGAAGTTATTGCAGCGGTTTAACCCGAAAAGTGATAAATCATTAGCATTAAGAACACACTGTCAAACCAGCGGATGGAGCTTGACAGAGCAAGATCCTTTTAATAATGTTGCCAGAACTTGTATAGAAGCGGCAGCGGCGGCTTTTGGCGGAACGCAGTCTTTACATACTAATGCACTTGATGAAGCGATTGCGCTCCCAACTGATTTCTCGGCAAGAATTGCACGTAATACACAGATTTTTTTACAGGAAGAAACTAAAATCACTAAAACGGTTGATCCTTGGGCTGGTAGTTATTATGTAGAAAGTCTAACGAATGAACTTACCGAAAGTACTTGGAAACTTATAGAAGAAGTTGAGGAATTAGGCGGCATGACGAAAGCTATTGAAGCTGGAATCCCGAAATTACGAATTGAAGAAGCTGCGGCGCGAAAACAAGCGCGTATTGACAGCGGACAAGATATTATTGTTGGTGTAAATCAATTTAGATTAGAAAAAGAAGATCCTTTGCACATTTTAGATGTTGACAACCAAATGGTTCGTAAGCAGCAAATTGATCAACTTGAAGACATTAAAGCAAAACGTGATACTGAAAAAGTAAATCAATCACTAGAAAAATTAATTCTTTGTGCTAAAACTGGCGAAGGTAATTTACTTGAAATTGCGATTGAAGCGGCTAGAAATAGAGCGACTTTAGGCGAAATTAGTAATGCACTTGAAAGTGTTTTCGGCCGATTTAAAGCGCAAATTAAATCCTTTAGCGGTGTGTATAGTGCAGCAATAAAAAACGACGAGACTTTTGAGAAAGCAAAAAAACTAGCAGATGCTTTTGCAAAACAAGAAGGCCGACGCCCTAGAATTATGATTGCCAAAATGGGGCAAGATGGCCATGACCGCGGCGCAAAAGTTGTGGCAACGGGTTATGCCGATGTTGGTTTTGATGTAGACATAGGACCTCTTTTTCAAACTCCTGCAGAAGCTGCTAAACAAGCGGTTGAAAACGACGTGCATATTTTAGGCGTTTCTTCTCTTGCAGCAGGACATAAAACTTTGGTACCACAAGTAATAGATGAACTTAAAAAGCATGGTCGAGATGATATTATGGTAATTGTTGGCGGTGTAATTCCCGCACAAGATTATCAATTTTTGTTTGATGCGGGTGCCGTTGCTGTTTTTGGTCCAGGAACTAAAATTAGCGAAGCTGCTATTAAAATATTAGAAATCTTAATTGATTAATAAAAACAAGGCTGTTTCATTAGTTTGAAACAGCCTTGGCTTTTTAAGTTTCTTTCTTTGCATAAAATAGTATTTCTCGCAAAGACGCAAAGTCGCAAAGTTTTTTTAAGTCTTAATCTTTAAATCTTTGCGAGATTCTCAAAACCAAGCAAAAAAAAACGCCTCATATCTGAGACGTTTATTTCTTTTATTTCTTAATTACGGCATTATTATCTGCCTCAATGTAAGAAAGGTCATAACCTCCAAAATCTCTTAAGTAACTTCTTAATGAAGTTCCAAAAGCATCTCTAAAATGGCTGTTTCCTTTATTCTTAAAGAAATTCTTTACTGAACCTGCACCGCCTAAATGGGCTGCTGCTAAAATTCCAGATTCGGTAATTTCGATACCATTGATCACTTTCCCTTCATATTTCTGAATTTCATAACGTAAGATCCATTTGTTTTTAGATAATAACGCTACGAATGCTTTTTCTTGTAAAGCGGGATCTTTTAGAAAGGCTTTGTTGTTGTAAATACCAATAGCTCTTAAAGCTTTTGTACCAAATTGGTATTTACCCATGTAACCTAGAGAGTTAACTAACCGGTATTTTCCTTGAGATTCTTTAAAAGCTACTGCTTCTTTAAAACCTATTAAATGATTTCCGGTGTATGGGAAGTTTAAATTAGGATAATCATCCTTTTCTTGTGATGGATATATATATTCAGATCCATCTGTTTTTTCGATTAAAAACCAAGGTTTTGTTTCTCGATTGAAGGGTATAAAACCCAAACTTAAAAATGTAATAATAACGATCAAACTCGCATAAAAGTACCATTTCTTTATCATAAATTGTTTTTCTTCAAAACACTGTCACTATCTTGAAATTTCTACGGTGCAAAGATAACTATTTTAAATAAAGTCTGATTTTCAGCATTTTAACATTTAAAATAAAATTACCATAACTACTTTAAGCCCAGTATTCATGCATGATAAGAAAGTAATAACACTAGCTTAACATTACTGAAAAAGGAGCAAAAAAAAATTTGAAAAAATTAAATTTTATATTAATTTTAAGCAAATTTAGATAAAAAGAAAGAAAAATCCTATAGTAAAATTTACAATTTTACTCCTCTTTTAAAAATCAAGCTTTTACGATTTATCATTTTTAGAACAAAATTTTGACAATTATACATTCAAGATTAGTCTTTTAAATATCAAAATAAGCATTCGATAAAACTCATATTTTTCATTTAAAATATCCTCAAAAATGAGATTTATAAAAACAAAAAATCCGAAGCTGTAAACAAGCTTCGGATTATATATTTTTGACCTTCTGATCAATTATAAAAATTTGATCTTTTTTTATCTGGTTACACCTTGCTTAGCAATCCAATCTGAATATTTTTTTGCATTAATTGTATGCTCTGCATAAGTTGAAGCAAATTCATGATACCCAAAACGATCAATACTTGCACAGAAATAAATGTAATCGTGTTTTTCTGGATTCAATACCGCTTCAACCGCAGTAATATCAGGCATTGCTACTGGTCCAGGAGGAAGTCCTGTATGTACATAAGTATTATATGGGGATTTTATAAGTAAATCATTATAGAAGACTTTTTTGATTACTTGATCAAAATTATTGTCTCTCAATTTTAAAGAATAAATAACGGTAGGATCTGCTTGTAATGGCATTTCTAAACGCAAGCGGTTTAAATATACACCCGCAATTCTAGGTCTTTCGTCTTTTTTAACAGATTCTTTATGAACAATAGATGCCAGAATTGTAGCTTGCACTGGTGTCAATCCTTGAGCTTTGGCTTTCGCGATTCGATCTGCTGTCCAGAAATTATGATATTCTTTAATCATTTTATCACGGAACTTTTCGGCAGAAGTATTCCAATAAATCTCATACGTATTTGGAACAAACATGGCGAAAACATTTTCTTCATTAAAACCGTTTTCTTTTAAAAATGTAGAATCTTTAACGGCTTTTAATATCGATAAACTATCGGCTTCGATTTCAGAACCAACTCTTCCGGCAAAGTTCTCTAGGCGTTCTTGATTATTAAAAGACAATTTTACAGGAATATTAGAACGCATAGCGCGAACTAAATCAATATTGTTCATGTCTTTTTTAAGTAAAAAACGACCCGATTTTACATTTTCTGGATAGCTTCTTTTATTGGCAACCATTTCAAAATTGTCAAAATTCTTGATATATGGTTCTAATATTTTTTTGACATCTGTATAATTTGCTCCTGTTGGAACATATACATAAAGCTCGTTTTTTTCAAATTTGGTATTTGAACTAAAAATTCTGCTTATTAATATAAATCCGTAAATCATTAAAACTGAAATTACGGCTACGGCTGTTATTGTGATAATTTTTTTTAGACTCAAAGCGCTGTGAATTTAAATTTGTTTATTTATTAATTGGAAAATTGCTTCATCTTGATAGTGGCCATCGAGCAATATCCAATCTTTTTTAATTCCTATTTTCTTAAAACCAAATTTAGTAAAAAGACCTATACTTGCAGCATTTTCTGTACTAATATTTGCATATAATTGATGTAGATTTAAATTATGAAAAGCATAATTGATTAAAAGTTCTAAAGCCTCAGAACCAACTTTTTGATTTCTATTTGCATCTTGCTGAATTACAATACCTACGCCTGCTCTATTGTTTTTTGGATCAAATTCAAACAAATCAATTAATCCTATAGCAGGGAAATCTTCGTCTCTGCAAATTGCCAGACGCAATTGTTTTGCTTCATAAATATCCTGCTGTGCATTTTCTAAATATTGACGGATTAAAAAACGACTATAAGGTGTTTGTGTATTACTGACTTCCCAAATACTTTGATCGTTTTCCATAGCATACACAAACTCTAAATCATTGGGCTCGAGTGCTCGAATATAAATTGAATCGCCTTTGAGTGTAATCATTTTTATTTAAGATTTTTTGAATGTAGCTTTTAGATTTCTGAAAATTAAATTTCAATTGTTCCTTTAAAAACAAATTTTGCAGGTCCGTTCAAAAATACATTTGTAAAATGATCTCCCATTTTATCAAAAGATACTACTAATTTTCCGCCTTCAACATTCAAATTAATCGAAGTTTTATCTGTTTGACCAATTGCATTCATAGCAATTGCAACGGCTGTAGCGCCAGTTCCACAAGCAAGAGTTTCGTCTTCTACTCCTCTTTCGTAAGTACGCAATGAAAATGTATCGTTATCTATTTTTTCAACAAAATTTATATTACTCCCTTTTTCTCCATACAATTCTCCATAACGAATTGCGGCTCCACTATCTTTTACATTATAATGCTTTAAATCATCAACAATCTGAACATGGTGCGGTGAACCTGTATTTAAAAAAGTATAAGAATCTTTTTTCTGTACTTCGTCAACATCTATCATTTGCAATGAAACGATAGCATCATCACCAACTGAAGCATGGTGTAAACCATCGGTAGCAATAAAAATAGTTTTGTTTTTAATAACACCCAATTGATTTGCAAAAGCAACTAAACAGCGACCGCCGTTTCCACACATTGAACTTTGATTTCCATCTGAATTGTAATACACCATTCTAAAATCTGTGTCTTTATCATTTTCAAGCAGAATAAGTCCGTCTGCACCAATACCAAATCGTCTGTCACACAAGCGTTCTATTAGTTTAACATCTTCTTTAGGAAAAAAATCAGAACGATTATCAATCATGACAAAATCATTCCCTGTACCTTGATATTTATAAAATTCTATTTGCATTTTTTACTAGTTAGAAATACAAAAGTACGAACTATTAATTAATGAAATGTTAATCAATGTTAAAGAGCGTTAAACCATTTTTCTAGATAATTTTTTCAATTAATTTTACGTAAAATAACTTAAATATAAATTCTAATATGAAAAGATTTTCAGCCTTATTTTTAGTGTCGTTATTGAGTGGCGCTATTACCCTTGGTGCTTACAAGTTATTATTTGAAAGCAGCAATTCTTTTTTTGGCAAAGGAAATTCTGTTGTAACCCTTGCCCCTGATTCATTTGGGAAAAATGTTGGTTTAGCTGCAGAAACTGTAGATTTTACAGCCGCTGCAGACAAAACAATTCATACTGTTGTTCACGTAAAAAATGTCTCGCGAAGAACGGTGAGTAATCCAATGATGGAATTCTTTTACGGCTACGGCGGACAGCAGCAACAAGAACAAGTTGGTACGGGTTCTGGTGTTATTATTTCGGAAGACGGTTACATCGTCACTAATAATCACGTGATAAAAGATGCATCTGAAATTGAAATTACATTAAATAATAAAAAATCTTATAAAGCTAAACTGGTTGGGACTGATTCAAAAATGGACATTGCATTATTAAAAATCAATGCTGACGAAAAACTGCCTTATACTGCTTTTGCTAATTCTGATAATGTAAAAATTGGCGAATGGGTATTGGCAGTTGGAAATCCTTATAACTTGACTTCTACAGTTACTGCTGGAATTGTTTCGGCTAAAGCTAGAAATTTAGACACAAGCGGTATTCAATCTTTTATTCAAACCGATGCTGCAGTAAATCCTGGAAATAGCGGTGGTGCTTTGGTGAACACTCGTGGCGAATTGATTGGTATTAACACCATGATTTCATCAATGACAGGCTCTTATGTTGGATATTCTTTTGCTGTCCCATCTAATATTGCTCGAAAAATCATCGAAGATATTATGGAATTCGGAAATGTTCAGAGAGGAATTTTAGGCGTTGAAGGCGGTGAATTAAATAGTACTGCTTCAAAAGAGCTAGGTGTTTCAGAAACTCAAGGTTTTTATATTAGTAAAGTTTCTAAAAATTCTGGAGCTGAAAAAGCTGGGCTGACAAAAGGAGATATTATCGTAAAATTAGACGATCAAAATATATCAACTTATGCCGATCTTTCTGGATACATTAATACAAAACGTCCAAATGATATCGTTAAAGTAACTTACCTTAAAGATGGACAGTCGAAAACAGTTCCAGTTACTTTGAGTAAAAATGAGTTTTTCAGCACTGAATTTAAAGGTATCGAGCTAGAAAATATTGATGCTGGTGATAAAAAGAAATTCAAAATTGACTACGGTGTTAAAATTAAAAACATCACAAACGAAAATTTAATGCAGTATCAAAACGAATTACAAGGCAATATCATTTTGAGTATTGATAATGTAAAAGCAACAAATGTTGAGACGGTTTCTAAACTTTTAAGTAAAAAAGACGAAGGTCAAAGTGTCCGTATTGAAATGATAAATAATAATGGAGAAATCTTTAGAATCATCATCTGAAAATAATTTAAATTAAAATCTGAAAGCCATCTTAGAAAATAAGGTGGCTTTTTTTATTTCAAAAATAAATGCTAAAATAGATTACGAAATCGATTGAAATGGATACTTTTGCGCAAAATTTTAAAATAGTGAGCATTTTATTTTTTCAATTGAATCAATTATGAGCAAAAAATCTTTGTACCAAAAAGAGGTATCATTACAAGTCGACCGAAGAAGAGCTGGTGTCGAATTAATTAAAATCATAAGTGATTTATGGTATGACAAATCCATAGAAATGGTTTTATTCAAAAATCAATTATTGGATAAAAATGTCAGCGATATAATCAACCTGCATCAATATGCTGGTGAATTTGTGGGCAAACCCATCACCATTTTTGATTCTGTTGAAATCGCAAAAGTAGTTTTGTCTTTAGATCTTCCGCCTGCAAAATTAGATCTTGGTAAACTTACTTATGAATATGGCTTAGAAGATGAAAAATATCCAGATGCGAGATATTTTGTTATCGACAAATTGAAAAAGGCTAAATCGTTTGAAGAAATTCAACCAAAGGATGTCGTTTTGTATGGTTTTGGAAGAATTGGACGTTTATTGGCGAGAGAACTAATGTCTAAAACTGGTAAAGGAAACCAATTGCGTTTGAGAGCAATTGTAACACGAGACAAAAATGATGCTTCTAGCTTAGAGAAACGAGCTTCTCTATTACGCTATGATTCTATTCATGGAGATTTTCAAGGATCTGTAATTGCTGATCCTAAAAACAATGCTTTAATTATTAACGGAACCACTGTACACATTATAACCGCCAATTCTCCGGAAGAAATTGATTATACTTTATACGGAATCAATGATGCTTTAGTTATTGACAATACTGGTGCTTTTACTACAGAAGAGACTTTAAAAAGACATTTAACTTCTAATGGAATCAGCAAAGTTTTATTGACTGCTCCAGGAAAAGGTATTCCAAATATTGTACATGGTGTAAACCATAACGAATATAATCCAGACGAAAACAATATTTTCTCTGCTGCATCTTGCACTACTAATGCTATTACACCAATCTTAAAAGTAATTGAAGATACTTTAGGTGTTGTAAAAGGTCATTTAGAAACTATTCATGCTTATACTAATGACCAAAATTTGGTTGATAATATGCATAAAAAATACCGTCGTGGCAGAGCAGCTGCTTTAAACATGGTAATTACTGAAACTGGTGCTGGAAGTGCTGTTGCAAAAACATTACCTTCTTTAGAAGGAAAATTAACTTCAAACGCTATTCGTGTTCCTGTTCCTAATGGTTCATTAGTAGTTTTAAATCTAGAAGTTAAAAAAGCTACTTCTATTTTGGCTATTAATAAAATAATAAAGAAATATGCTCTTGAAGGTGAGTTGGTAGAACAAATTAAATATTCATTAAATAATGAATTGGTTTCCTCTGACATTGTAGGAACTTCGGCTCCATCAATATATGATAGTAATGCTACAATTGTATCAAAAGATGGCAAAAACATTGTGTTGTATATTTGGTATGATAACGAATATGGTTATAGTCACCAAGTAATACGTCTGGCTAAATATATTGCTAAAGTTAGAAGATTTACTTACTATTAATATAAAACCAAAACTGCATTTTAAAGTCATCAAGTTTTCTTGGTGGCTTTTTACTTTTAAATTGGTAGAACTGTGGTACTTTTTACTTCTGAAATTACAAAAACAGTATTTATCAAAGAAACTTCGGGTAAAATAGATAGTTTTTTTTGATGAAAATGATGGTAACTTTCCATATCTGGAATGATAATCTTCAACATATAATCAAAGTTTCCAGAAACATAATTACATTCTACAACTTCAGGCAAATTCAAAATCGATTGATTAAAACCTTCCGAAGTATCGTAAGTCTGTTTTGTTAGTGTAACCTGACAGTAAACAGTAAGATTATTTCCTAGTTTTTTCTTATTTAAAATAGAAACATACTTCTCAATAACTCCCTCTTTTTCAAGACGTTTAACTCTATCATGAACAGGTGTTAAAGATAAATTTATCTTGTTTGCAATGTCTTTTAGCGTGTAATGTGCATCTTCTTGTAAAAGACGTAAGATTTTCTTGTCAATTTCATCTAAAGCCATAACGAAAACGTTTTATATAAACATTAAAATTCAGTCATTTTTTCTTTTTGAAGGCTTATTTAATTCTCAAAAAAGAATATTTTTCTGTAAAAGTATAAAATAAAATAATATTTTCTTATTTATCACTCATTAATCAATAATATATTCTCTATCAGTAGATTTGTAGTAACAAATTCAAAAAACAAAAAAATATAACAATATGATAATAGGTGTTCCAAAAGAAATTAAGAATAACGAAAACCGTGTAGCTTTAACTCCAGCTGGTGTTTCTGAAATGAAAAAACATGGACATGTAGTATATGTGCAAGCAACTGCAGGTTTAGGAAGTGGTTTCAATGATGATGAATATGCAAATGCAGGTGCTACTGTTTTAGGAACTATCGAAGAAGTTTACGCTATTGCTGAGATGATTATTAAAGTAAAAGAGCCAATTGCTTCTGAATATCCATTAATTAAAAAGAATCAATTACTTTTTACATACTTCCATTTTGCTTCATCTGAGGAATTAACTCATGCAATGCTTGAAAAAGGAGCTGTATGTTTAGCTTACGAAACTGTTGAAAAAACAGACCGTAGTTTGCCATTATTAGTACCAATGTCTGAAGTTGCTGGTCGTATGGCTATTCAACAAGGAGCAAAATATCTTGAAAAACCATTAAAAGGAAGAGGAATTCTTTTAGGTGGTGTTCCAGGTGTACCTCCTGCAAAAGTATTAGTATTAGGTGGCGGAATTGTTGGAACTCAAGCTGCAAAAATGGCTGCTGGTTTAGGAGCTCAAGTTACTATTATGGATTTAAGCTTGCCGCGTTTACGCCAATTAGACGATATTATGCCAGCAAATGTTAATACAGAAATGTCAAATCATTATAACATTACTAGAGCAATTAAAGATGCTGACTTAATTGTTGGTGCAGTTTTAATTCCAGGAGCAAAAGCACCTCACTTAATTACTCGTGATATGCTAAAATTAATGCGTCCAGGAACTGTTGTAGTAGATGTAGCTGTAGATCAAGGTGGATGTATTGAAACTTGTACTCCTACAACTCACGAAAACCCAACTTTCATCATTGATGATATCGTTCACTATTGTGTAGCTAACATGCCCGGTGCTGTACCTTACACATCAACATTAGCATTAACAAATGCAACTTTACCTTACGCATTGCAATTAGCAAACAAAGGATGGGAAAAAGCTTGTGCTGAAAATGAAGAATTGAAAAAAGGATTAAACGTTGCTAATGGAAAAATTCTTTACAAAGGAGTTGCTGAAGCATGGAATCTTCCTTTTAACGAAGAGTTAGTGTTAGCAAACGCATAGTGCTAACATTAAAAAAGTGCTTACTAAAACACTAAACTTAAAAAGGCTTTTCATTACGAAAAGCCTTTTTTTATATCATAAAAAAACCTGTCTTAAAAGACAGGTTTTTTTGTATCAATCAGAAAATTTAATTTTCATTCAAAACTTCCTGCAAAACTTTTGCCTCAGTTCCGTTCGGGAAAGAAACTTTAATTTTTTGAGCAATTGTTGGAGCAATTTCAGTTATTGCTTTTTTATCGAAAGATTCTCCTTTCTTAATATGCCATCCATAAAAAATTGCTGGAACATGTGTATCATAACTATAAGGTGTACCGTGTGATGTTCCAGTTGTTGAATATTCAATATCTCCAGGTTTATCAACAATAACTAAATCACCATTTTGGGTAACATCATATCCTTTTGCTACAAAGTTTAAATAGTAATCATTTCCAGAATTAGCTAAAATCTCTTCTTCCGTATATACTTTCTTTACTTGTGGCTGGGCAATTAAGAACTCCTTAAAAGCTTTTTTAACGTTTACTAAATCTAAACCTTTCTCTTTAATAATATCCTTATTTAAAAAAACATTAAAATTAGAATAGTTAGTAACTAAATCTACTCCAAACGTTTTAGTAGAGAAATCCTGCATGCTTTTCTTAACGTCTTTTGAAGGATAATTATCTACATTATATTTATGATCTTTTAAATATATTACATTTTCAGCACCAGCATGATCTGCAGTTAAAAACAATAGATAATTGTCTTTTCCAACTGTTTTATCTAAGTAATTTAAAAAATCAGCTATCGTTTGATCTAATCTCAAGTAAGTGTCTTGAAGTTCCATCGAACGTGGTCCAAGTAAGTGCCCAACATAATCTGTAGAAGAGAAACTAACTGTTAAAAAGTCAGTAATGTCATCTTTCCCTAATTCTTCTTTTTCAATAGCTTTCATTGCAAATTCTGCTAATAAATCATTTCCATAAGGAGTAGCTCTTAAAATTCCAGCATCATTTTTTTCATACATTTTCTTTAAGTCGTATGGAAAAACCGGCGCTGCACTTCCATATAATTTTCCTTCATAAGGATTATTGTCTGGTAAACTTTCGTTATACACACTTGCTGGTTTATACAAATCCCATCCTTTGTTGATATAAGGCATATAATGTTTCTCATTATTAAATTGAGAAACCCAGTCAGGCAATTTATCACCATAAAAAGTACTTGAAATAAAAGCTCCTGTCTTGCTATACCAAAAAGCCCAATTAGCAAAATGTCCAGCTGGCAAAATAGCTCCACGATCTTTTAAACTAATACCGATAACTTTTCCATTGAAATTAGTAGCCATTCTTACTTCATCGGTAATAGTAGTCGCTTGTAAATTTTTAGGCGACATAGCTCCCTCTTCTACAGTTCCGTCACCAACCGTTTTTACTGATGCATCATCTGTACAGTACATATCTTTACCAAGAGTTCTGCTAAACCATTCGTTACCAACAATTCCATGCGTAGCTGGTGTAGTACCCGTATATATAGAAGCATGTCCTGGAGCAGTATAAGTCGGCATGTAATTATAATGCATATTCTGAAAAGTGTATCCATTATTCATTAATCTTTTAAAACCATTTGGAGAAAAGTCATCTGAAAACCGATATAAATACTCCATTTTCATTTGATCAACCACAATACCTACGACTAACTTTGGGCGTTGTTGAGCACTTAAATTTGAGATAACAAATAATGTCAACAATAAAATACTTTTTTTCATACTTAGAATTATAATTTGAATACAAAAATACTGATTCGCATTTAAAAACTCTAACTAAGCCGAATCTAATACCCAAAATTGACTATAATTTAACAAAGTATTTGAGGCTACAAAAAGTTATTTACAAAAAAAAGCTTCAATTGGCTATGCTAATTGAAGCTTTTAGTACTCAGAGCGGGACTTGAACCCGCACGAACATTGCTGTTCACTGGATTTTAAGTCCAGCGTGTCTACCAATTTCACCATCCGAGCATTAGTAGTGGTACCTCCAGGGATCGAACCAGGGACACATGGATTTTCAGTCCATTGCTCTACCATCTGAGCTAAGGTACCATATTAACTATCTAATTAATAAGTAAAGAATAAAAAACCCCGTTCTATAGAACAGGGTTTTCAAAAAAAGGCGACGACATACTCTCCCACAAAACTGCAGTACCATCTGCGCAGGCGGGCTTAACTACTCTGTTCGGGATGGGAAGAGGTGAGCCCCGCCGCAATAACCACCTTAAGGTTTTTAGTAATTAGTTCTTAGTGATTAGTAATCAGATTTTGGCTGGCCACTAGTTACTCTTTACTAGTTACTGCTCTTGCGTCGAGCAAATATCTTAACATACTGAGATAAAGAAAGTGTTTTATTTTAGAAAGTTTCTTCCTCCCGATTGCTCGGGAGGAAAAG
>NZ_WMID02000015.1 GCF_009711165.2 Flavobacterium sp. MC2016-06
ATAGTAATTACCTGTGTGAAAGTTGTGCTGGTATTTAGACAGACATCTTTTGCGGTCCAAGTGTTGGTGTAAGTTCCAGAGTTAGCACAACTTCCTGCGGTAAATTCTCCGCTTGTTTTGGTATACGTTACAGTTCCTCCGCAGTTATCATTGGCAGTCGGCGCTTGATTTTGAGCAGCATTTAATCCGCTTGCGTCACTGCACTGCAAAGTTACATTAAGCGTTCCTGCCTGAGTTGTCCAAGTCGGAGCAATTGTATCTTCAATAGTAATTACCTGTGTGAAAGTTGTGCTGGTATTTAGACAGACATCTTTTGCGGTCCAAGTGTTGGTGTAAGTTCCAGAGTTAGCACAACTTCCTGCGGTAAATTCTCCGCTTGTTTTGGTATACGTTACAGTTCCTCCGCAGTTATCATTGGCAGTCGGCGCTTGACTTTGAGCAGCACTTAATCCGCCGGTGTCACTGCACTGCAAAGTTACATTCAGAGTTCCTGCCTGAGTAGTCCAAGTTGGCGCAGTTGTATCTTCAATAGTAATTACCTGAGTGAAAGCAGTGCTGGTATTTAGACAGACATCTTTCGCGGTCCAAGTATTGGTGTAAGTTCCAGAGTTAGCACAACTTCCTGCGGTAAATTCCCCGCTTGTTTTAGTGTAGGTTACAGTTCCGTTACAATTGTCAGTAGCAGTTGGTGCTTGATTTTGAGCAGCACCCAATCCGCTGGTGTCACTGCACTGCAAAGTTACATTAAGCGTTCCTGCTTGAGTTGTCCAAGCTGGCGCAGTTGTATCTTCGATAGTGATTACCTGAGTAAAAGTAGTGCTGGTATTTAGGCAGACATCTTTAGCTATCCAAGTATTGGTATAAGTTCCAGAATTGGCACAGCTTCCTGCGGTAAATGCTCCGCTTGTTTTGGTGTAGGTTACAATTCCTCCGCAGTTATCAATGGCAGTCGGCGCTTGATTTTGAGCAGCAGTTAATCCGCTGGTGTCACTGCACTGCAAAGTTATATTAAGCGTTCCTGTTTGAGTTGTCCAAGCTGGTGCAGTTGTATCTTCAATAGTAATTACCTGTGTAAAAGTTGTACTGGTATTTAGACAGACATCTTTCGCGGTCCAAGTATTGGTGTAAGTTCCAGAGTTAGCACAGCTTCCTGCGGTAAATTCTCCGCTTGTTTTGGTGTATGTTACGGTTCCGTTACAATTGTCAGTCGCAGTCGGTGCTTGATTTTGAGCAGCAGTTAATCCGCTGGTGTCACTGCACTGCAAAGTTACATTAAGAGTTTCTGCTTGAGTTGTCCACGCTGGCGCAGTTGTATCTTCGATAGTAATTACCTGTGTAAAAATAGCAGAAGTATTTCCACAATCATCTTGAACTGTCCAAGTGTTTGTATAAGTTCCTGAATTCAAACAGCTTGAAGGTGTGAAAACTCCACTTGATTTTACAATATTTGAAACATCATTATCACAAGTATCACTAGCGGTAGGGAATTGTGTCTGAGCATTAGCTAATCCATTTACATCACTACATTGCAAAGTTACATTTAAAGCTGTTGGATTGGTTATCCATGTTGGTTTTGTAAGATCTTTGATAATTATGGTTTGGCTTATAGGAGCAGAAGTATTTCCACATGCATCTTTAGCTGTCCAAGTTCTGATTTGAGTATAGGAGCTGCCACAATTATTTGTTATAGAGTCTACAAATGTTAACGATGCAACTACACCGCTATTATCAGTTGCTGTTGCTTGTTGAAATGTAGGTAGTGCAGGACACTCTATAGTTGTTGTAGATGGTAATGGATTTATTATTGGTGCAATAGAATCACCATCAATGATTGTTACAGTTTTAGTTATTGTACAGTTATTTACATCAGTAACAATAACATTGTAAATTCCAGCGATAAGACCAGTCGCTGTCATATTTGTTCCTCCAGAAGGAGACCAACTATAAGTGTATGGAGCTGTTCCTCCAGTTGTGGTTACTGTTGCAGTTCCATTAGCACCTCCAAAGCAGGTTACGTTTGTCTGTGAAGTTGTAGCGGTTAAAGTGGTGGGTTGATTAACGATAAATGTCTGTGTTTTTGTACAACTATTAGCATCTGTAACAGTTACGGTATAAGTTCCGGGAGTTATATTTGCTAGGTCTTTTGTAGTTGCCCCCGTATTCCATAAATAAGTATACCCGGGAGTTCCTCCTGTAACACTTAAAATTAAAGATGTTGTTCCGCCACTACAGCCTATACCGGAATGACTTTCACTCAACATAATTTCAGTGGGTTCTACAATTGGGACAATGTAACTATTTGTCAGATTTTGTGAATCAGTAACTGTTAATTTTGCCGAATTATTTGACGTTGTGTAGGTAAACGTTGGATTGGAAATAGTAGAATCAGGAGCTCCTCCATCATTTCTAAAATCCCATGCATAAGTATATGGGCCAATACCTCCATTAGTTGTCGATGTAAATTTAACTGTTGTATTTGTTCCTGTTTTACAAGCTTTGTATGTAAATTGTACGGCTAATGGTTTAGAAATTACAAATGAATTTGTAAAATCACATTGAGAATTGGTATAGCTGTTACAGGTGTAATTTGTACCTGGGTTATTATTACTACTAGTTTTCCATGCAATTATAGTATTACTAAGACTTAACTCATCACCACAAGTCCAGTTAAAAGGACCGTACAGTAGTTTTTTATTATCTCCAGGAACTATAGTTCCAAGCAAAACATTTATAAAAGTTGTAGAACCTGCTATAGTAAGATCAGAATTTAACCTGGCAAAGTAAATGTTTGAATTTGAATTAGAAGAGTAATTAAGATAAATGTAAACCTGACGTACTTCTCCCACAGTGCAGGTAGTATTTGTTATAGGATCACCATTAACGTTAGATAAACTCAGATAGACATCCTTAAGAGTATAATTATTAGATGTACAATCATAGTGACAGGTTCGCAAATCAACTTGTGAAAATGAAAATTGAATGTTAAATAATAGAATAAGTGCAATGAAAATATTTCTACTATTTTTAAATGTGAAAGAATAAGTAATGATTTCCATAATCTCTAATTTTATTAAGTTAGGATTAAAATGTGTTGGATTTTTTTTATGTTTTTTTGAAAAAAAAACATTTTATGGTCTATTTAATTTTTGTGAAATTAAATTGATATTGTTGTAATTTTTTAACATATAAATTACGATATCAAAGTTATATAGTCCGTTTAGTTTTTATTTTTTTTGTCCGTAACTAACCTAAAAACTCGTTGAAATGTTGTTTTTTATCAAAAATTACCTCAAAAAAGTTTTTTTTTAACTCTTTTAAATGAAATTTAAGGAGTGAATTTTTTGTTTTTTTGATAAAAAACTTAAATTTAAAAATAACATAAATATCTAATAATCAATTATTTAGTTAATTTTTATGGTTTTTGATAATATCGATTAAGTGTTTGCTTTAGCAGTTTAAGTACATCTTTTTTTAAATTGAAAGACTGCTTTTTTGGAAATGATAAAATATTGAAGAATTATTAATATTGTTAAAATTTTTATTTAATGTTAACAGAGATAAAAAAAGAAGAAGGATTAAAAATTCTTTTGTAAATTAGAACTTAATTAAAAAAACACACCTCTTAAGGGAGGTCTAAAAACCTTCTGTTTATGAAAAATTTAATTTTAATACGTCATGCAAAATCAAGCTGGGATGCCCCTTTAAAGGATTTCGATAGACCTTTAATGAAAAGAGGGATTTTAGATGCTCATGACGTATCGGCCAATATTTCAAAATTCCTACCTAAAACCTATATAATTTGGAGCAGCACTGCCGCGCGGGCAGCAGAAACTGCTTTAATTTTTGCACAAAATATTTCTTACCCTATAGAAAGTATCGTTTTTAAAGACGATCTTTATACTTTTGATGATAGACAGCTCGAAAAGGTTATCAAATCTTGTGATAATAGTTTAGAAAGCGTTATTCTTTTTGGACATAACGAGGCTATTACAAATTTTGTTAATAAATTTGGAGATGTATTTATAGAAAATGTTCCAACATCTGGATTTGTAGCACTGCAATTTGATTCAGAAAGCTGGGATACTATCAATAAAGGCAAAACACATAAAACAATTTTCCCCAAAGATTTAAAATAAATAAGAGTGTACGAACAGAAATATATCGATAGAGAAAAAAGTTGGTTAGCGTTTAATGCAAGAGTGCTTCAAGAAGCAGCAGACAATACAGTACCACTTTTAGACAGGCTGCGTTTTGTTGGAATTTTTTCAAACAATTTAGATGAATTTTTTAGAGTGCGGTACGCCGCAATTCGAAGATTAAGCCTTTCTGGAATTTCTGGAGAAAAATATTTAGGTGGCGTTTCTGCACATCAATTAATTAAAGACATTACTGAAATTGTTATTCAGCAGCAGTCTGAAAGCTTACGTATTTTAGGTAATATAGAAGCAGAATTAGAAGCCGAGAATATCTTTATGATTAATGAAGATGAAATCACAAAAGAGCAGGAAGATTTTCTAAAAGACTTTTTTGTTCAAAAATTAAGTCCAGAACTAGTGACTATTATTTTGAATGATTTAGCCGAATTTCCAGTACTTAAAGATACCTTAGGGTATTTGGCAATTCGTTTAGAAATGAACAAAAACAACGAAGTGCGTTATGCTGTTATCGAAATACCGAAAACCATAAATAGATTTGTTGTACTGCCGTCAAGCGATGAAAAACATTATGTTATTTTAATTGATGATGTTATTCGACATAACCTGAAAAACATTTTTAATATTTTCGATTACAAAAGTGTTTCGGCACACATGATTAAAATTACACGTGATGCACAGTTAGATATTGATAGCGATTTGAGTAAAAGTATGCTCGAAAAAATTGCAACATCTGTAAAAGACCGTAGAATTGGAGAACCAGTTCGTTTTATTTATGATAATTTAATAGAACCAGATACACTGCATTTTTTCTTAGATAAAATGAAAATTGTAGAAACAGACAGTATAATTCCCGGTGGAAGATATCATAATCGCCGTGATTATATGAATTTCCCCAATTTAGGAAGATACGATTTACTCTATAAAACAAACGACCCCGTTCCAATTCCAGGTTTGAGTATGGAAGGAAGTATTTTAGAAAAAATTAGCAAAAGAGATTATTTATTAAACGCACCCTATCAGTCATTCTCTTACTTGACAAAGTTTTTGCGTGAAGCCGCTTTAGATCCAAAAGTAACCAGTATAAAAATCACTTTATATCGTTTAGCAAAGAATTCGCAGATCATTAGTTCTTTGATTAATGCAGCTAAAAATGGTAAAAAAGTAACCGTTCAAATTGAGTTGCAAGCGCGTTTTGATGAAGCAAGTAATATTTCGTATGCAGAACAAATGCAGACCGAAGGAATTGATCTTATTTTTGGAATAAAAGGACTTAAAGTACACAGTAAAATATGTGTTATTGAAAGAACAGAAGAAGGAAAAACACGTCGTTACGGAATTATTTCTACTGGAAATTTTAATGAATCAACAGCAAAAATTTATACCGATGTAACACTTTTTACCTGCCATCAAGGTATTCTAAAAGACATTACCAAGATATTTGAATTCTTTGATATCAATTATAGAGTACACAGATACAAACATTTAATAGTATCACCGCATTATACCAGAACAAAATTTATAAAACTAGTAGACCGAGAAATTCTGCATGCATTAGCAGGTAGAAAAACACATATTAAGCTTAAAATGAATAGTTTGTCAGATTTTAAAATGATAGACAAACTATACGAAGCGAGTAATGCAGGAGTAAAAATTCAGCTCCAGGTAAGAGGAATCTGCTCACTTATTCCAGGAATTCCAGGAATGAGCGAAAACATCGAAGCCATCAGTATTGTCGATAATTATTTAGAACATTCTCGAGTTTATATTTTTGGAAATGCAGGTTTGACCGAAGTTTACATTTCGTCAGCAGATTTTATGACCAGAAATCTAGACGGAAGAGTAGAAGTAACCTGTCCGATTTACGATCTGGAAATTAAAAAAGAACTAATAGACAATTTTAATATAGCATGGAAAGGGAATGTAAAAGTGAGATATCATTCCTATAAATTAGATAATAAATATAAGCCTAGAAACCATCATGCACCTTTTAGAGCACAGATTGAAACCTATAAATATTATCAAAGAAAAATTGAGTTATTAGAAGAAAATAACGCAGCAAATAAATTAATTCAACAAGAAAATTTAAATCTCAAATCATAAGTGAGCATGATTAATATTAAAAAATATGCAGCAATAGATATCGGTTCAAATGCCATGAGGCTTCTGATATCGAATGTTGTAGAACAAGACGGCAAAGAACCTCAATTTAATAAAAGTTCGCTTGTTCGTGTGCCAATTCGTTTGGGACAAGATGCCTTTACCGTAGGAGAAATTTCAGCAGAAAATATTGATCGAATGGTTGATGCCATGAAAGCATTCAATCTTTTAATGAAAGTACATAAAGTAGAACGTTATATGGCGTTTGCAACCTCGGCAATGCGCGAAGCTTATAATGCAAAAGAAGTTGTGGCTTTAATTAAAAAGAAAGCCGATATAAAAATCGAAATTATTGATGGTAAAAAAGAGGCGTCAATTATTGCTTCTACAGATTTACATCATTTATTAAAAAGAGATGAAACCTATCTTTTTGTTGATGTTGGCGGTGGAAGTACTGAATTTACTCTGTTCTCTGATGGTAAAATGATTACTTCAAGATCTTTTAAAGCCGGAACAGTTCGTTTATTAAATAATATGGTTCATGATGTTGTTTGGGATGAAATCGAGAAATGGATTAAAACCAACACTGCAGACTATGAAGAAGTTACTTTGATTGGTTCTGGAGGAAATATCAATAAATTATTTAAAATGTCTGGAAAACAGCAGGAAAAACCGCTTTCATACATTTATATCAATTCACAATATGCCTTTTTAAATTCATTGACATACGAGCAGAGAATTGCAGAATTAGGCCTGAATTCGGATCGTGCCGACGTAATTATTCACGCCACAAGAATTTATCTTAATGCGATGAAGTGGAGTGGAGCACGCCAGATTTATGTTCCAAAAATTGGACTTTCTGATGGAATTGTAAAAGCAATGTATTACGGTAAAATATAAATTTTTTAAATTATTTTTTTGCCACGAATTTCACGAATTTCCACTAATAATAATATGCATTAAAATTCGTGTAGATTCGTGAAATTCGGGGCAAGTTTTTTTATACTATTCGCTACGCCGCGCGAATCACACTAATCTTTTTACATTAAAATTCGTGTAGATTTGTGAAATACGCGGCGAACTTTTTTACAATATCAACGTAATTTAAACTTGGGTAAATGAATAAAACAAGACTAGAAGCTTTTAGCGATGGTGTTTTAGCTATCATTATAACTATAATGATTTTAGAAATTAAAGTACCTCACGGAGATGAGTTTGCAGATTTAAAACCTCTTATTCCTAAATTTTTAAGCTATGTTTTGAGTTTTATCTACGTCGGGATTTATTGGAATAACCATCATTATTTACTGCATAGTTTATCAAAAGTTAATGGAAAAATACTTTGGAGCAATCTGCATTTACTTTTTTGGCTTTCACTGATTCCAATTTCAACTGGATGGATGGGAGAAAATAATTTTGCTAAGCCAGCAATGGCATTGTACGGACTTATTCTTTTGTTGTGTTCCGTATCTTATGCAATCCTTCTAAAAATGGTTCTTGATGTAGAAGGAAAAGATTCGCTTTTATCCAAAGCTATAGGAAAAGATCTAAAAGGTAAAGCCTCTTCTATTCTTTATATTATTGGTATCGGTTCTTCGTTCTACAACGAATGGATTTCTGGCGCAGTGTATTTTAGTGTAGCTATGTTATGGCTTATTCCAGATAAAAGAATCGAAAAAATGATTTCTTAGTTTTACTGTAATAATGAAGATTATTTTTCAATCCATTCAGGTTTTATCTCCAGACGAATTAGATCAATTAGATGATGTAATTACAATTCGAAACCTTAAAAAAGGTGATTTTTTATTGAAAGAAAATCAAGTTTGTAATGAAATTGTTTTTATAAAAAATGGGATTTTGCGTTCTTATTTCTTCAATCATCAAGGTGATGAAATTACAAATTGTTTTGCTTTTGAAAATGAATTTATGGGTTCGTTTTCGAGTTTTATAACACAAAATACTGCCGAAGAAAATATACAGGCACTTGTAGATACAGAGTTACAAGTATTAAACAGAGAAAGTTTAGAGAAGCTCTATAAATCAAGTATTCATTGGCAGGAAATTGGAAGGAAAATTGCAGAAATGGAATATGTAACGCTTCAAAAACGAATGGTTTCTTTTCAGAAATTAACTGGGAAACAGCGTTATGAAGAACTTTTTCTAAATCACCAAAAATACATTCAGCTAATTCCGCTGCAATATTTAGCTTCTTATTTAGGCATTACGCCAAGACATCTCAGCCGTATTAGAAAAGCTATTTTATAGGACATTTGTCTATCGATTAGGATTTTATAAAAGCTATTTTTGTTTTTTAAAATATAAAAGATGAAGAAAATTCTAATTATAAATGGACATCCAAATTCGGAGAGTTTTAATTTAGCAATAGCAGAAGCTTATAAAAAAGGGGCATTACAATCTCAGGCTTCAGTAGAAACAATTACAATTGCCGATTTAAAATTCAACCCAAATCTTCAGTTTGGTTACCAAAAAAGAACTGAATTAGAACCAGATTTAATTGAATCTTGGCAGAAAATTAAAAATGCCGATCATTTAGTTTGGATTCATCCAGTTTGGTGGGGAGGATTGCCAGCAATCACAAAAGGATTTATCGATCGATTATTTTTACCCGGAATGGCTTTTCAATACCGAGAAAATTCCGTTTGGTGGGATAAACTCCTAAAAGGAAAAACAGCACATATTATTACAACCTTAGATCAGCCAAGCTGGTATTACAGATTGTTTTCTGCAAGACCAAGTGTCAATCAATTAAAAAAAACGACACTAGAATTTTGCGGTGTAAAACCCGTAAAAGTAAGTTATATTGGAATCGTAAAAACTGCAGATGAAAAGCTGCGAAAAAAATGGCTCGAAAAAATCTATAATTTTGGGCTGAAGAATAAATAAGGTAGAGAAGTTTTTTTCGCCACGAATTACACGAATTAGCACTAATTTTTCTTAACAAAGTATAGAAAATAATTTGCACTAATTTTTATGCATAAAGAATGGGAAAATAATTTGCGGAAATTCGTGTAATTCGTGGCAAAATAAGAAAAATATTAAGAAGTTAAATCCAATCCAAATGTAGTTCGTAAAAGTTCGATATTTGGATTTATTTCTAATAAACGATTGTATCGATCCTGATCATTAAGACTGCGTTTAGTAGCAATAGCTTCATTTACAATAATTTCAATAGTAATATCATGATTGTGTAAATGGCCTTTAAGATGTCCTAAAAGTCCATTAAGCTGACTTTCAAAATCTAATTTAGAACCTTCATTAGGAAGTTCAAGCGTAATTACCGTTCCATTTAAAGTTGGATCGTTAATTAATAATAAAGACTCCATAATTCTTAAACCTTTATCACCCAAACGCTGCGCGTATTTATTCCACTGTAATAACATTTCAGTTTCATTAAAATCTTCAGTCGGTAAAATTGTAGAAGGTTTTACGTAAGATTTAGTAAGCTCTTCCATTTCTTTTTTCTTGCGAATGCTAGATAAAGAAAAGGCAGAAACTTTAGGCTCACCGCTTGTTTCAGCTCTTGGTGTTACAGGAGTTGAAGAAACTTCTGTATTTAAATTTTGAGTTTCCTTATTTACAGCTTCAGAACTTGGAATTTGGGTTTTCGAATTTAAATTTTCTTCATTCGAAACTTCCGCATTTGGAATTTGGGATTTATTATTTGGAATTTCAACTATAGAATAACTTCCGGTTTTATAATAAACGGGTGGAATTATGAATTGCTCAGCTTTTTTTTTTCTCCATCAAAGTTGATAGAGGCCAATTGCATCAAACATAATTCAACCAAAAGACGTTGATTCTGACTCAATTTGTATTTTAAATCGCAGTCATTTGCAATATCAATTCCTTTTAATAAAAAGTCTTGCGAACATTTTTGAGCCTGTACGCCATACATTTGCTGCGCCTGTTCACCAACTTCAAGCAAAGTGATAGTAGCAGGAGTTTTACTCACTAATAAATCTCTAAAATGTGACGCTAAACCAGCAATAAAATGATGTCCGTCAAAACCTTTTGCAAGAATATCATTGTAAGCCAATAAAAGATCTGGAATTTTATTTTCTAAAATTAAATCTGTAATCGAAATATACGTTTCGTAATCTAAAACATTTAAGTTTTCGGTTACAGCCTGACGTGTTAAGTTAGTTCCGCAATACGAAACCACACGGTCAAAAATAGACAAAGCGTCACGCATTGCACCATCAGCCTTTTGAGCAATGATATGCAAAGCATCATCTTCAAAATTGATTCCTTGACTAGCAGCAACTTCAGCCAAATGTTCTTTAGCATCTTTTACCGTGATTCTTTTGAAATCAAAAATCTGACAGCGTGATAAAATCGTTGGAATAATTTTATGTTTCTCAGTTGTAGCTAAGATAAAAATAGCATGTTTTGGCGGTTCTTCTAATGTTTTCAGAAAAGCATTAAAAGCAGCCGAAGACAACATATGAACCTCGTCAATAATATACACTTTGTACTGCCCAGTTTGTGGCGGGATTCGAACTTGATCAATCAAACTACGAATATCATCAACTGAGTTGTTTGAAGCAGCATCTAACTCAAAAACGTTAAAAGCAAAATCTTCGTTAGGATCATCATATCCAGGCTGATTTATTTTACGAGCCAAAATACGCGCGCAGGTGGTTTTACCAACTCCACGAGGTCCTGTAAACAATAAAGCCGAAGCAAGGTGATTGCTTTCTATGGCATTCAACAAAGTGTTGGTAATGGCTTTTTGCCCCACAACATCCTTAAATGTCTGCGGACGGTATTTACGAGCCGATACTACAAATTGTTCCATATTCTTTTTTATTCGATAGCAAATATAGAGTATAATTTAATGATTTAAAAATTTTAAAATTGAAAGATTTTTAAGTGTTTGAAATGCTGTAGGTTTTAATATTTGGCATGGGAGGGATTTTTTAAATTTAGGTTTTATTATGAAGGAAATTCTATATTTTATATTGTGAAATGTGCTAATTTTAGCAGAAAATAAAATACACCATTATCGAAAATCAATGAAAAGAATAGTTTTAGCATTAATTGTTTTGTTCTTAATTACTAGCTGTGGCAAAAATGAAAAAAATTTACATCCAGATTTAATGAAACCAAATTGGGATGGAATTAAAACTGAAAAATTAAAATTTAAAATAGGTGATGTTGTCTCTATTTTTATTGACAAACAATACTATTCTGGAATTATAATGGACTTTGACGAAGATAAAGGAGGTATTTGGTACGGAATATCTCTTAGTGATTATAGATGGATAGTTCCCAACAAGAAAAAAATTAAGGAATTGAATTTTTTTGGAAGACAAATACCAAGTGGTTTTGGAGGTGATTGTATTAATTGTTGTGATTTGGTATATCTCAATCAAAAAGATGTCGACAAAAATATTATTGTTGTTAATAATATTAAAATTGATATAAATAAAATAAGTATTGGTTCTATACAACCATTAGGAAAATTAAAAGAGATCGAAACAACATATTTTCAGGGAATGAAAGCTAGAAAAAGAAAATCAGCTGAATGTGGTGAAGCTACATTAGAACCCAATAGAATAAATGATAGATATTTTAAAATTGAAGATGTTTTATGAAGTAAACTACTTGACTTAAAATTATATTTTTATAATGAAAAGGCTTCGTAATAATGAATAATAAAAATCTAAAGATTACAGAATTCCAAGAAAGCGATCTAAATGCATTGCGAGAATTGTTTCTAAAATCCCGCATAAAAACTTTTTTCTGGATGGATTCAATAACATTTAATTTATTAGATTTTGATAAAGAAACCCAAGGTGAATATATTTTAACGGTGCTTTGCGATGACAAAGTAATTGGATTTATTTCAGTTTGGATTCCGACAAATTTTATTCATCATTTATATATTGACGAATCATTCCATAAACGTGGTATTGGGAAAGAACTTTTGAAAACTGTTATAGAGAAAACAGGTTTGCCGATTCGATTGAAATGTTTGGAAAAAAATACCGATGCAATTCAATTTTATAAGAAATTAGGATTTGAAAAAAGGGAAAAAGGAGAATCTGAAAATGGTTCTTATTATGTAATGAAATTATCTGAAGATATTGAATAAAAGGAAACTGCAATGAAAATCATAACTTGGAATTGTAATATGGCTTTCAGAAAAAAAGCCGAGTTTATTCTGGTTCACCAACCAGATATTCTGATAATTCCAGAATGTGAAAATATCGAAAGATTGAAATTTCCCAAACACGTTCCACTTCCAACCGATATTCTTTGGTACGGAGCAAATCAGCACAAAGGACTTGGCGTTTTTTCGTATAGCGATTATAGATTTGAATTGATGGATTGCCATAATCCTGATTTCAAAAATGTGTTGCCAATATCCGTTACGAAAGGAAAAATAGATTTTACTTTATTCGCCGTTTGGGCAAATAATCCGCAAGATAAAGACGGACAATATGTAACGCAGGTTTGGAAAGCGATTAATTATTATGAAAAGCTATTATCTGAAACCAAAACAATTTTAATTGGAGACTTCAACAGCAATACCATTTGGGACAAACCACGAAGAGAAGGAAATCATTCTACAGTTGTAAATAAATTGGCAGAGAAAAAGATATTTAGTGTTTACCATAAATTTTTTAATCAAGAACAAGGAAAAGAAATACATCCAACTTTGTTTTTATATCGGCACGAAAATAAACCGTATCATTTGGATTATTGTTTTGCTTCAAATGATTTTATAGAAGTTTTAAAAAGTGTAGAAGTTGGAAGTTATAACGATTGGAAAATTTATAGCGATCATAAACCTTTGATTGTGGAGTTTGGAATTTAGTTTCATAAATTTTATTCTCATTTTTGTACAATCAATCAGAACTTAAATTTAAAGTATCATTTTAATGAAAATTATATTAGAACGAAATCTGGATTTTAAACAATTTCAAAATTTAATTATTTTGATTTTTTGCTGTGTTATAATTTTGTTTGGTATGTTGAATTCATTGCCGTTTAGTAGTTATATTTCTATAAAATTAGTGTTACTGTTTCTTATTGTTTTATTCTTTACAATGTTATTTACAAAGAATGGGTTTTTCATAAAAAACAATGAATTTTATACTGCAGTTTTTTTGTTTGGATTTGTATTGAAAAAAAATGTCCTTCAAACGTTTATGTACGATAAATTGACTGTAATAAAAGGCAGGCTTTCTACTAATTATAATTACTCACATGATATTAGAGAGTTTCGTAATTGGGAGCCCGATTTAAATGTTTCGGTTAATAGTTTTTCCATTATTATGATTAATGAAAATGATAATCTTAGAAAAAAAATTTTAAGATTAACTAAACCTGAAAAGGTAAAAACTGCAATTAATTTTATTGTTGAAAATACAAACTTGAATTTTTAAATAAGTATTAAAATGAAAGAGCAAAAACAAATAGTAACAACCGACGAAACCGAAGGTCAAAAACTTAAAATAGCTGGCGGTAATTACCGAATCATTATTTCGGGAAAAGAAACCAATGGAGAATATGCAGTAATAGAAATGTCAATTCCACCGGGTGCTGGACCAAATCCGCATTCGCATCCTGATTTTAATGAGTCGTTTTTTGTTTTGGAAGGAGAAATTTCTTTTAAGTCAGAATCGGCGAGTTATATTGCTAAAAAGAATTCTTATATTAATATTCCTAAAGGCGGTATTGTTCATGGTTTTAAAAACTTAAGTGATCAACCTGCTAAATTATTATGTACTGTTATGCCAGCCGGATTAGATGATTTATTTGAGGAAATGTCGATTTATTTAGAAACAGCAGACTTAAATTCTGAAAAGGAAACTAAAGAAAAATTGGGTTTGATTTTTGAAAAATATGGACAAAAAATATATCCTGAAAATTACCTAAATTAAATATTGATTTTGTATCTATCTGAAAATAAACAAGTTTTGAGTTGTAAAATTCAAGACTTTTTTTATGCGCTAATTTTAAGAAATGAATAAGAGTTTAAAATGTAAGAATATTATGTAATAATCAATTGGTTTATTCGTTAACTTAGATAATTAATTAATTTAAAAAAAAGATATCATGAAAATTAAATCGATTTTATTAGGAATGGGGCTTGCTATTTCGTTAGTGGCTTGTGGTCCTAAAGATGCAGATATTCAAAAAGAAATTACTGCAAAAGTAAGTGCTTTTCCAGGAGTAGAAGTTACTGTAAAAGATGGTGTTGCTACTATTTCAGGTCTGTGTAAAGATGATGCATTTAAACAAAATGCTGAGGACATTATTAAAGGTATTAAAGGCGTTAAATCTGTAGTGAATAACTGCGAAATTGCAGCGCCAGAACCTGTGGCAGCTCCTGCACCTGTAGTAATTAATGCTGATAGTGTTTTAACAACTTCTGTAAATGAAGTAGTAAAAACGTATAGCGGCGTAACTGCAGCAGTTTCTAATGGAGTGGTTACACTTACTGGAGAAATCAAAAAAACTCAATTGCCAGCTTTAATAAAAAGCGTTCAGGAATTGAAACCTAAAAAAGTAGAAAATAAGTTAACTATTAAATAATACTATCATGAGTTTACTAGATAAATACAAAGAGTTAACAGATTTAGCAGCCAATTTAGGCACAGCAGATTTGCAGGTAAGAGAGCAGGATAATGTACTTTATATTGATGGTACAGCAAAATCTGCAGATGACAAAGAGAAACTTTGGGATGCTTACGGAAAAATAGATCCTGATTTTAGATCGGCTGATGTGGTGATGAATATTGCTGTTACTGAAGGTGCAACTATAGAATACACCGTTGTAGGAGGTGATTCATTATCGAAAATTGGAAAAGCACACGGCGTTTCATGGCAGGCAATTTACGAAGCGAATAAAGATATTATTAAAAACCCTGACTTGATTCAAGTGGGTTGGAAATTAAAAATACCAACTGCATAATTTTATTTTAGGAGTTGTTTTAAAAGTCCGTCATTTTATGATGGGCTTTTTTTTGTTCTCATTTTTTGTCTTTGCGAGGAACGAAGCAATCACACTTGTTAGGTCAAACTTTGTGTTTCATTGTTAGTGAGGTTGCTTCGTTCCTCGCAAAGACAAGATGGTATAATTTTTTTCTTTTAAAAACAAAAAGCCCTAGCCCTGATGGGAGCGACATCCTTTTTTTGGCTGCTGCCAGCCAGAAAAAGATATTAGTCCCGATAGCTATCGGGACAGGAAACAGCTTCTAATAATCATAATAATTGTTCTTTAAAATCACCTGCCCTTTATGCTGAGATCGAGTAATATTTGTGCAGTTTCGGAATCTGAATCTGCCGAAAATCCTGATACATAAACTCCTTTTTTGCCTGAACTTGATTTAATTCCGTATACAACTGCCTCATCGCCTGGGTCTGATTCCCCTTCGTATCGATACACATGTACAATTTCAAATTTTTCAGGATTTTTTTTGATCGCGTCAGAGTTTAAATTAAAATCGCAGGTAAATCCTTTTTCATTCAATTGATCTAAAGCTTTTGAAACAGTTGCGTAATGATACATTCTAGTCATAATAATGGGATTTTAAAATTATGGATTTTAAAGATAACTAATTTAAAATTAAAACGTTGCGAATTTTCACTGAAAATCTAAATTTTAAAATCAGAATTCTTCGATTATAAATCGCTATTTTTGCCGCGCAGACCGCCTTATCGTCGTCCCGATTCATCGGGAGGGAGGAAAGTCCGGACACCACAGAGAAGCATAGCGGGTAACCCCCGTCGGTCTTAGTAATAAGGCAAGGACAAGTGCAACAGAAAGTATGTACAGGTAATGCTGTAGTGAAACCAGGTAAACTCTATGCGGTGAAATACCAAGTATATCAGCATTTAAGGGCTTCTCGTCCGTTGTTGAAGGGTAGGTAGCTTGAGTCCAGTAGTAATGCTGGATCTAGATAAATGATAAGGCTCTGATTTATCAGAGACAGAATCCGGCTTATAGGTCTGCTTTTTTTATATATTTGTGAAACTTACTAAATAACCTTCATGAATATTACTTCTCAAAATCTCCCGAATAAACCTAAAAAAAGCACTTTTGCAACTATTATAACCAATCTTACCTTTTGGGTTTTGATTGCAATTATTGCGGGTATTTTACTCGGACATTTTTCGCCTGCTAATGGTGTAAAAATGGAAGTTGTAGGAAAAACGTTTGTCGACATTATTAAACTTTTTATTGGCCCGATTATCTTCTTGACAATTGTTTTGGGAATTTCTGGAATGGGAAATCTTAAAAAAGTGGGAAGAATAGGAATTAAAGCACTAACTTATTTTGAGATTGTTTCGACTATTGCACTAGCAATTGGCGTTACGATTGCGTATGTTATTAAACCCGGAAAAATTGACAAAACAGGTTTGGCTTTGCAAGATGCAAGTCAATATACAAGCGGAACTGCGGAACATTTTTCTTGGTTAAAATTCTTTTTGTCCAATTTTACACTTCAGGTTTTATTAGCCGCAATTGTCTGCGGTATAGCTTTAAATTTTTATAAACAGCGCGAACAGACTATTTTGGTTCTGGAACGAATTTCAAAAGTAGTTTTTACAGGTTTAAAATATGTAATGTATCTGGCACCAATTGGAGCTTTTGGAGGCATGGCTTTTACGATTGGTAAATTTGGTCTGCAGACTTTAATTCCGCTTGGGAAATTGATGCTGTGTGTTTATCTGACTATGATTCTGTTTGTGTTTTTGATTTTAGGAAGTATTCTAAGATATTATAAAATCAGCATTCTTTCTATTTTAAAATACATAAAAGAAGAGCTTTTACTGGTGCTGGGAACTTCGTCTTCAGAAGCTGCTTTGCCAAGTATTATGGTCAAACTAGAACGAATGGGCTGTAGTAAATCGGTTGTAGGATTGGTGATTCCAACGGGATATTCTTTTAATCTCGACGGAACTTCGATTTATCTTTCAATGTCAGTTATTTTTTTAGCACAGCTGTATGATGTACATTTGAGTTTCTTCGAAATTTTGAGTGTAATAGGAATCTTAATGATTACTTCTAAAGGCGCCGCGGGCGTTACCGGAAGCGGTTTTATTGTTTTGGCGTCTACATTAACAGCGATTCATAAAATTCCGGTAGAAGGCTTAGCTTTTTTATTGGGAGTTGATAAATTTATGAGCGAAGCAAGAGCAATTACCAATTTGATTGGAAATACAGTGGCTACGATTATAATTTCTAAAAGTGAAAGAGATTTTACAGAATTGAATCTGGAGCCTGTTTTAGAGGAATAATGTTTTTGCCGCAAAGGCACTAAGACACAAAGTTTTTAAATACTTTTGATTTGTATTAGTTTATATTTATTGGAATTTGGAATTTGGATTTTTTTTTTAATTAGAATTTATGGTAAGAATAGGAATTTTAGGTTTAGGTGGTGTTGGTGGTTTTTTTGGCGGACTTTTAGCGGAAGCTTATTTTAAATCTGATGAAATAGAGGTCATATTTATTGCGCGCGGAGAAACGTTTAATGTAGTTTCAAAATCAGGATTAAAAATTATTACAAATGATTCTGAAAGGATTGTTTTTCCCAAAGTCGTTTCAAATGATCCCGTTGTTATTGGTAAATTAGATTATTTAATCTGTGCAACCAAAACCTATGATATCGAAGAAAGTCTTACCGATATAAAAAAATGTATTACAAAAAACACGGTTATTCTTCCGTTATACAATGGCGTAGATGCGCCAGAACGTATCAGTACTCTTTTTCCTGACAATGAAGTTTTGCAAGGTTGCGTTTATATTTTCTCTATGATCGAAAGTCCAGGAGTTATAAATAATGTGGGGACTTTACAGAAACTATTTTTTGGTTCAGAAACGGCTTCAATAGATAAAATGAAAGCATTACAGACGATTTTTAAAAACGCTTCTATTGATAGTCATTTGGTTGATAATATTGAAGATACCGTTTGGGAAAAGTTCGTTTTTATTTCCGTATTAGCTTCGGCAACTTGTTATTTAGATTATAATATTGGTGAAATTTTAGAAAGCCAGACTGGTAGAAATTTCTATGTTTCTTTAATGAATGAAATTACAATGATTGCTGCTGTAAAAGGATTAAAACTTCCAGATGATATTATTATGCAGACCATTCTAAAACTCGAAAAAACGCCGCGTGATGCCACATCATCAATGCATCGTGATTTATTAGCCGGACGCAAAATAGAATTGGCTTCATTGACCGAATTTGTAGTAAATGAAGGTTTGAAATACGAAGTAGAAACGCCAACTTATCAATTGGTTTTAGATAAATTAGCGGATAAAAATAAAGCCGAAATCTAAGATTCGTCCTTTGTTGTGCGCACCAAACTAATTCCAGATGTAAAGAATACGATTCCTAAGATGCCGTAAATAATTAAGGATTTAATATCTCTAGTTCCGCCAGAAGTACCTGCGAAAATAACTGCTGTATAGATTAAACCAACAATGCCTAAGATTGTAAGTAATCCACCGAAAAATCTTTTTAGGTTCATGATTTTTAGTTTTATGATTCCTTACAAAGCTATTGGTTTATAGTTATTTGCAGTTATATAATTGCGCAGGTAAATTATATCATTCACATTGTAAAAATTGTAAGAAAAGAATTTTGTTTTTAGTACAGCTGCATCGATTTAATATTATATTTGTGCCAGCCAATCAAAAAACCAATATGAAAAAAAACTACTTATTTTTACTTTTATCTTTCCTTTTAGTTAGTTCCCTGCAAGCACAAGAAGAAGCTGCAACTACAGTAGCAAAAAATCAATTTAAAATCAATATGTTATTTCCAGGCTTTGTTTACGAGCATGGTTTTACGGCCAAAAACACACTTTATTCAGAAGTAAGTTTAGGAGCAGGCTATCGTTATAATAGTTATAATAATGATGGAACATTTGATATTTATCCTATGATTAATGCACAGTTGCGTCATTATTACAATTTAGAAAAAAGAGCCAATAAAGGAAAAAGAACCGCACATAATTCGGGTAATTTTTTGGCTTTATCAGCTTACTATAATTTCGAATCTATTTCTACAAACGACGATTATGGTTACTTTGTTCAATCTTTTACAATTGCACCAGTTTGGGGATTTCAGCGTACTTATAAAAGAAAACTTAATCTAGAAGTACATTTAGGAGCCGGAGTAAACTTTGACAAATTTGATACAGAAATTATTCCTGTTGCTAATTTTACTTTAGGCTGGGTAATTGGAAAATAGTTTATGATAAAACAAGCACCTTATCTTTTACTATTTTTATTTGCTGTACAAGTAAATGCGCAGCATGCTAGACTTTATGCTAATGTATCGGGGTATCTGCAATCTGATTTTGAGACTAGAAGTTTTTTTGAAGTAGGAAGCGGCATCGAGGTAAAAGTGCATCGCTTTTTTAAGCCCGAAATTGGAGTAAGTTATTTTTTTGGCAGTCTAGAAGATTTTACTAAAGTAGACGGACAAGGAAATGTTCAGTCCTTAAGAACGAGCAATGCTAATGCACTCAACTTTAATCTAACGCCTAAGATTTCTTTGTTTAGCAGAGAAGTAAATTCCGGCGATGGATTTATTCAGATACTGCCTAGATTTAATATTTCGAAAATTGAAGCTAACCGTTATTATACCGTTGTCAATCAAAGCAATCCAGCAAATTCTGTAACTACAAAAGAGAAAGTTGTAGAATGGCAGAAATCGTTTGGAATTGGTGTTGGCGTTGACATTGTACTTTCGGATAAAAATTACGATTCAGTTTCTCTAAATGTCTATTACAACGGAGTTAATCTGGGCAAAGCAGTAACAGATGTAAATCATAGCAGTGCAAAATTAGACACCAATACTTTAGGATTTGGAGTAAGTTATTATTTAGGATTTGAGAAGAAGAAAAATTAAGCTTTAAGCTTTTTCTATTTTAAATTCCAAGCCAATATTACGTACCGTTTCAATACTAATTTTAGGATCAGCGTTAAAATATTTTCTAAGTCTACTGATGAAAACATCCATGCTTCGACCAGAGAAATAATCGTCTTTTTTCCATACAGACATTAAAATTTGATCTTTCTTTAATAATTGATTATGATTAAGATATAAATATTCAATAAGAGAAGCTTCTTTTTCTGTAAGTTGCTGTATGTTGTTTTTATGATGGAGGGTTAAACGTTCGTTATCAAAAGTATACGAGCCAATTTCAATAATATGATTTCCATTTAGGCTTTTCTTTTGCTCAATTCGTTTCAAGATATTCTGAAGTCGTAAGATCAATTCTTCCGCTTCAAAAGGTTTTACGATATAATCATCAGCACCCAATTTTAATCCGATGATTTTGTCTTCTTTTAACCTTCGGGCAGTCAAAAAAACAAATGGAGTTTCGGGATTAATTTTGATGATTTTTTCAGCCAAAGAAAATCCGTCCAATTTTGGCATCATGACATCAAAAACACAAATATCAAAAGTTTTATTTTTGAAGAAATCAAGTGCTATTTCGCCATTTTCTGCCCAAAAAACTTCATAGTGATGCAGTTCTAAATATTGTTTTAGAACATTAGCAAAATCAGCATCATCTTCGGCTAAAAGTATTTTTTTCAATACAAGAAATTTAAATTTTAAACATAATCGTAAACACAGCACCTTTCCCTAAATCACTTATTACAGCAATAGAACCTTGATGCGCTTTTATAATCTGGTCAACATAATACAAGCCTAAACCAAGCCCTTTCGCATTGTGTAAATTACCTTGTTCTACTCTGTAAAACTTCTCAAAAAGCAGTGCCTGTTTATTTTTAGAAATTCCAATTCCGTCGTCTTCAATACTTATAGAAAACTGATTTTCAATATTTCTAGTTTTTACAGAAATACGGCTTGAACCATATTTTACAGCATTTTCTAAAACATTTAAAACAGCCGTTGTAAGATGAAATTTATCTAAAACCAAAACCGTTTTTTCAGTTTTAAAATCAGTTTCAATCGTAATTTTTGGATAACCAATTTTAAAATCTTCTATTATTGAAAGTAGAAAAGTTTCGGTATTTATTTTTTCTTTTTGTAATTCGATTTCATTTTCAGCAAGCGAATTGGCCAAAACCTGATCGATTAAACTCTGTAAACGATTGTTCTGGCGCGAAATGGTATTGACAATGGCATTGAAATTTTCGTCGTTTTCACGAATGTTTTTCTGCTCTAGAATTTTAGTCGAAATCCCCAAAGTTGCCAAAGGTGTTTTAAGTTCGTGCGTAATGTTATTGATAAAATCAGTTTTAACATCGCTTACTTTTTTCTGTTTAATTAAAGCTTTTATCGCAATTACAAAAAGTGTTATCAAAGTAAGAATAGAAAGTAACGACAAAACAAGAACAACAGCCATTCTCCTTAAAATAATCATTTCCCAATCGATTACAGATACGTACATCGAATCTTCTGTCAGCAGTTTATAATCCTCATTTTTGAATAAACCATTCGTGGTTCCAACATAATTTCGAACTAAAAAAGCATGATTTAAAGACGCTAAATTGCCGTATAATTTATTTTGAATAAAAGGTTTTTCGGAGAAAATAGTATCTGCTTTTTTTGAATTTTGATAGAGAATAAATTTATTCAAGACAATTGCAAAATCAATTTTAAGATCGGGCATTTCTCTTTCAAACTTGCGTTGAATTTTCTGCGTTAAAGCATTTCTAAATTGATTTTCAAGAATGCTGTTTTTAATATCCGATTTAGTTTTTTTTCCTTGAATATAATTTTGAGTCAACTCTTTATAAAGCGCTTCTTTTTTGCTGACAATTACCGAATCGATATCACTGTAATTGTTTGAAATCTGAGCAATTTCATTTTTGATTTCGGTATGAAACTGCGCCACTTTATAATCGTAAGTCGTTTTTACCAAATAGCACTGCACTGTAGATAAAACCAGCAGTGCAACGATAGAAAACGCGATTAATAAATTGATTCTTTGTTTCATAAGACACATAAATACAAGCCAAAAATAAAGCTTTTATGATACAATTAAAGCATTAACGCCGCATTAACCTCCAATTAACTTTCAGAATGCCGTATTAGAAGCACTTTTGCATCATCTCAAACCAAAATCTTCTTAATCAATGAAAGTTTATTTTCTTTTAAAAATCATTATCATTATACTTCTTTTTTGTTTTTCACTGGCTGGATATTCTCAAGTAGAAATAAAAAAAGACAGTATTTCTAATGAACTGAATGAAGTTGTAATTGCCAATAATAAAAAGGCTTTTTCGTATCAAAACGGGAACATAAAAATGGATGTTGCCAATTCTATTTACAATTCGATTCCCAATACTTTAGATTTACTATCAAAACTGCCAACAGTTTTAATTAGTGCAGATAAAGAAACCGTTTCTGTTGTGGGCAAAGGAAACGCTTTGATTTACATAGACAATCAAAAAGTTGGAATTGAAGATTTGAATGCTTTGGCTGCAGCCGATATAAAAAGCATCGAAATCATTAAAAATCCATCTTCAAAATACGAAGCTCAAGGAAGAGTTGTCATTTTAATTACTCGAAAATTCAGCAAAAAAGAAGGTTCAAAAACAAATGTTTCTGAAACAGCTTCTTTAAAAAAAGACTTTAATAATTACTTTGGATTAAATTCTAGTTTTAAGAAAAATAAACTCGAATGGAAAGCCAATTTCAATTACAATCAATTACAGCCTTGGGAAAGTCATCGTATTAATTATCAAATTCCAGATGCCGCTATTATTTCCAATTATAATGTTGCGGCGTTTACTAAAAGAACGGAATTTGTTTATGGAGCAGGATTGTTTTATAAAATGAATGAAGACGATTATTTGTCTTTCAATTTTAGCGGAAAATCCAGACAAGGATCTTTTACAATTAATACAGAAACATATAATAAAAAAGAAGATGAAGAAAATAACGTAATCACTTTGAGCGACAATAACAGCAGAAGGAACTTTGTAAATTCGTTTGTCAATTATTTTAAAAAGATAAAATCGATTAATACGCAAATGTTTACAGGTTTTCAATATTCTAGATTTGACCAAAAGGAACAATCTCTTGCTGAGAATAATTTTAATAACACGCAATTTGATTGGGCGCAGGAAAGTAGTCAGAAATTTAAAGTTGATGTTTTTTCGGGACGAATAGATTTGGAAAAGAAATTTAAAAATGAAATGAAATTGGAGTTCGGCGGTTTGTATTTATCGGCGAAAGCCAAAACAGATTTTGAAACTTCAAATTTTGAAACAGATGTAACTGCAATATCAAAATACAAGCTAGACGAAAAAAATAGTGCCGTTTATACTCGATTATCGGGAACATTAAAAAAGATCGAATTTTCGGCCGGATTACGTCTTGAAAACACAAATGTTTTAGGAAAACTTGAAAGTGATAATCAACCTTTAGTCCATAAAAACTACACGAATCTTTTTCCAAAATTAGAGCTAAATTATCCAATAGACACCACAAAATCAATTAGTATAAATTATGCTAAAAGTATAGACAGACCCAATTATTCGTCAACAAGTCAAGGCGCAACGTATATAAATCCGTATTTTATATATTCGAGAAATATCAATTTAAATCCCACTTTTACAGACGAAATTGCGACGAGTTTTCAGTACAAAGAAAAATCGGTTCGATTGAGTTATTTTAAAAGTTCAGATCCAGTTTACAGCAGTTTTAGTTTTGATAATCAGAATAATGTACTCACGTTTAAAGAAGTAAATTACCGTAAAGAATCGGGTTTTAATCTGGATTTTACATTGCCGTTTGAATATAAATTATGGACAACAACCAATAGCCTTACTTTTGCAATGAGTAAAATTGAAGACATTACAGCACAATCAGGCAAAGCTACACCATATTTATATTACTATACCAATAATACATTCAGGCTCCCAAAAGGATATACAATTGTTACAACAGTTTGGGGATTAACAGATCACAGAGAAGGTGTTTTTTTGCGTGAAGGCAAATGTGTGGTTGATTTAGCAATTTCTAGAACCTATTTTAAGAATTGGGATCTCACTTTAAGCTGTAATGATATTTTTAAAGGAACCATTTACGGCGAAAGTTTCACTGTAAACAACATTAGTTCGCGATCCAGATATTTAGTAGACACGCACGAAATTTCGCTGGCACTGAAATATTCTTTTGGAAAAATTAAAGATTCACAGTTTAAAGAAAAAGACATTAATGAGAATTCAGATCGAATCAAATAAAAGAAAAAGCGCTTGTTAAGACTGCCGTTTGAATCTAAAATTGAACGCGGATTTCACGAATTTGCACAAATTTTAATGAATAACGTTCGTTTGTGAAATTAATTTCACAAACGAATTAGTGGTAATTCGTAAAATCTGGATTGTTTTATCCTTCGTCTTCTTCAGTAGCTTTTTTTAAGGAATCATCTGGAAGCTCTTCATCATCATCGGTAGAATTTAATTCGAAAAAACTAAAAAAAGAACCACCGTAACTTTTCTGAAAAGAGAAATTACTCAAGTGTTCCATTTTAGTATATTTAGAATGCTCGATAATCATCATTCCGTCTTCGTGAAGTAATTCTCTTTCGAAAATCGTTAATACAATTTTTTCAAAAGTTTTCTGATCTAAACCATAAGGAGGATCTGCAAAAATAATATCGTAGGATGTTTTACAGTTTTCTAAAAATTTGAAAACATCACTTTTAGTTGCTGCAATATCAAAATCATATTCTGACGAAACCTGTTTGATAAATTTTACGCATCCAAAATCGCCGTCAACAGACGTAATTGGAGCACTTCCGCGAGAAGCAAATTCAAAACTAATATTTCCAGTTCCAGAAAATAAATCTAAAACTTTTAAACTGTCAAAACTAAAATGATTATTCAAAACATTAAATAATGCTTCTTTACTCATATCAGTCGTAGGTCTTACAGGCAGGTTTTTTGGGGGAAAAATGCGTCGTCCTTTGTATTTTCCTGAAATAATTCTCATGATTGAAATAAGATATAATGTTTTTGATTTTGTGCTGTAGAGAAGTTGTTTTTTTCTTGCAGAGTGCTCACATCCAAAAACGAAATATTTCGAATGTATTTGTAAGCAATTGCATAAAATGGGTCGTTTTCGCTTATTGTACCCAATAAGTCAAGTTGAAAAGCTTCTGGATTTAAACTCAATTGCTCGGCTGTAAAAAGCAGATAATAAAGAAAATCTTCTGGAGTATTGTATTCAAACGAATTGAATAATAGTAGTTTTTGATTTTGTACAACGATAACTTCAAAATGATCGGGATTAAAATTTACAACCATTTTTTTTTCGTCGTTATTTCTTGAAGCATCTAATAATTTTTCGACCAAAATGCTGTTCGCGTGTTTATAATCAAAAGAACCAACATTGTCGATCAGGAAATTATTGATGTTTATGTACGGAATATAAACCGAATTCATCTGGTAATTTGAAACCTGATCGTAAGCAAAAAAATCAGTTTCAAAAACCTTTGTGGTGTATTGTAAATAACTGCCCAAATAGTTTTCATCAAAAAGAGCCGAAGGAACAAAAGTCGAAAGATTATTGGTATGTATCACCATAATCTCGTCGTACGTATGTTTTAGTTCAGCATTGTTTTTAAAAACATCCGCTAATAATTCTTCAATTTTGATAGTCTTATTAGAAGTGTCAAATTGAACTTCTTTCATTGTTGTTATGACATTATTTAAAGTATCAAAACAGCAGAATGATAACCCGTTAAGGGAAACCTGAATAGAAAGTTTTTTATAATTTTTTGAAGTGATGTTAAGGCTTTGTAATGACATATTTGATTTATAATTCGTTACCTGTTTTGGTTTCAAGAAAGAATTTAATTCGGGACACAAACTTACAAATTAAAAAGCAACAAAAATAATAGCAATTTCAAAAAACAATATTTAATTAAAGCTGCGGGTTTATTATTTTTTTATTAAATAATTGCAATTCATACGATTTTCATTTTAACACATAGAAACATAGATTTTTTTTAGAATATAGGATTCAAAAAAGAAACACATTTTTTTATATAAACTGCTATGTGTATTTAAACAAGTGAAACGCCTGCTTTTTAATCTGAAATATCTATGTTCCTATGTGTTATAATATTTACCAATGTTTTACTTATTCTTTACTATTTGATGTCGAATAAAATAAGCAGTTGATTTTTGATATTGAGATTGACATTGCCATTGAGATTGAAATTGATTTTTGAAATTGAAATTGCCATTGATTTTTGCCATTGATTTTTGAAAATTGCCATTAAAAAGCCCGTACTTTGTAGTTCAATTTTACCCTATGAATTCATCACTGTTTTACAGCGTTTTACAAAAACGATTTCCTTTTGCACCAACTTATAAACAGGATATTTTTTTTCAGAAAATTGCTATTTTTCTAACCGAGCCTCAAAATGATACCATTTTTGTACTAAAAGGATATGCTGGAACAGGAAAAACGACTGTGATCTCTACAATTGTACACAATCTAGGCGATATAAATAAAAAGTTTGTACTGCTGGCGCCAACAGGCCGCGCAGCAAAAGTTATTGCCAATTACTCGAATACAGCAGCTTTTACGATTCATAAAAAAATATATTTTCCCAAGAAATCTTCTGGCGGAGGAGTTGCTTTTACCAAACAAGTCAACAAGCATAAAAACACTATTTTTATTGTCGATGAAGCCTCAATGATTTCAGACAGCACTACAGATTCTAAAATGTACGAAAGCAGTTCGCTTCTAGACGATTTAATTAATTATGTCTATTCTGGAACCAATTGTAAAATGATTCTTTTGGGAGATACGGCACAGCTGCCACCGGTAAATTTAGATATAAGTCCTGCGCTTGATATACAAACTTTGGGAGCGCATTATGATAAAGAAATCGAACATATCGAACTCGACGAAGTTATGCGTCAGGAAGAAAATTCGGGGATTTTATTTAATGCTACAGAACTGCGTGAATTGCTGAAAGAATCGTTTATAACAGAATTTAAATTTAATGTAAAAAAGTTTAAAGACATCGTTAGACTTACCGACGGTTATGATATTCAGGACGCTATAAATACGGCGTACAGTAATTATAGTATAGAAGATACGGCTTTTATTGTTCGATCTAATAAAAGAGCAAACCAGTATAACGAACAAATTAGAACCAGAATTTTGTTTAAAGAAAGCGAACTTTCTGTTGGCGATTTCTTGATGGTGGTTAAGAATAATTATTTCTGGCTGAAAGAAACAGATGAAGCTGGTTTTATTGCCAACGGTGATATTATTGAAGTTTTGGAAATGTTCGGTATTAAAGAATTATACGGATTTACTTTTGCGAAAGTAAAAATAAGAATGGTCGATTATCCAGATCAGAAACCTTTTGAAACCGTTTTGATTTTAGATACGATAAAAAGTGAATCTCCATCTTTAACTTACGAAGAATCGAATCGTTTGTACGAAGAAGTAATGAAGGATTATGAAGAGGAAACGACGAAATTTAAGAAGTTTCAGAAAGTAAAAAACAACGAATATTTTAATGGTTTACAGGTGAAATTCTCGTACGCTATTACCTGTCATAAATCGCAGGGAGGGCAGTGGGATACGGTTTTTATCGAACAGCCGTATTTACCAAACGGCATAGACCGCGATTACATTAGATGGCTTTACACTGCTATGACGCGTGCCAAAAATAAGTTATATTTGATAGGATTTAAAGACGAGAGTTTTGAGGAATAAAAGTTTTGCCACGAATTTCACGAATTTGCACGAATTAATTATTCATTAAAAAAATTTGTGCAAATTCGTGTAATTCGTGGCAAGAAAAAACTAATTTAAAATGACAACACTAAACGACTTACATTCGATTTCATCAACGTTTTCGAATACAGATAAAATGCCAGTTTTGTTTTTAGGACACGGCAGCCCGATGAATGCTATTGAAGAAAATCAGTTTGTGGCTGGTTTTCGAGATTTGGCCAAAACATTACCGCAGCCAAATGCTATTTTATGTATTTCGGCGCATTGGTTTACCAAAGGAACAAAAGTAACGTCGATGCAGATGCCGAGAACGATTCATGACTTTGGAGGATTTCCGCAGGCACTTTTTGATGTGCAGTATCCTGCAAAAGGAAGCCCAGAATTGGCTATTGAGACAAAAAAAATATTAGAGCCTGCAATGGTCGATTTAGACGAACATTGGGGTTTAGATCATGGTGCTTGGAGTGTGATAAGACATTTATATCCAGAAGCAAATGTTCCCGTAATTCAATTAAGTATCGATTATACAAAGTCTGGACAATATCATTTTGAATTGGCTCAGAAATTACAATCGCTAAGACATAAAGGCGTTTTAATTATTGGAAGCGGGAATATTGTACACAATTTACGTTTGGTAGATTTTAGAAATTTTGACAAAGACAATTACGGTTACGATTGGGCAATCGAAGCAAGAGAAACCGTTAATAATTATTTATTAGATGGAAACTTTCAACCTCTAATTAATTACGAAAAAATGAATACAGCGGTTCAAACAGCGATTCCAACTCCAGATCATTATCTGCCTTTACTTTATACTTTAGGATTAAAACAAGAATCAGAAGAATTGAGTCTGTTTAATGATAAACTGCTGGCTGGTTCTTTGAGTATGACTTCGGTAAAAATAATGTAAATAACTTAGAGAATCTCTGTGAAATTTTTGTGCAGTTTTGTGTAACACTTTTCAAGGAGAAAGAATAATTAAACTATAAATAGATTTATAATGAAGATAATAGCTGTAATTCCAGCGCGATATGCATCAACACGATTTCCCGCAAAATTAATGCAGGATTTAGGAGGTAAAACGGTTATTTTAAGAACTTATGAAGCTGCAACAGCAACAAAATTATTTGATGATGTTTTTGTTGTTACGGATTCTGATTTGATTTTTAATGAAATTGTTTCTCATGGCGGAAAAGCGATTATGAGCATTAAAGAACACGAATCTGGAAGCGACCGTATTGCAGAAGCTGTGGCTAATCTTGATGTTGATATTGTGGTAAATGTACAAGGCGACGAACCTTTTACAGAAGCAAGACCTTTAGAGCAGGTTTTATCTGTTTTTAAGAATGATACAGATAGTAAAGTAGATTTGGCATCATTGATGCGCGAAATCACCGATGAAGACGAAATTAATAATCCGAATAATGTAAAAGTTGTGGTAGATCAGTCGCAGTTTGCATTGTATTTTTCACGTTCTGTAATTCCGTATCCAAGAGATAAAGATGCTGGCGTTCGCTATTTTCAACATATCGGAATCTATGCTTTTAGAAAACAGGCGTTATTAGATTTTTACAGCCTTCCAATGAAATCTTTAGAAGCTTCAGAGAAGTTAGAACAACTTCGTTATTTAGAATTCGGAAAACGCATTAAAATGGTCGAAACAACTCACGTTGGAATTGGAATTGATACGGCTGAGGATTTAGAAAAGGCGAGAGCTATTTTGAAAGATATTTAATGAAATCTCCTTTCGTAGAAATTGACAAAGTAAACGTAAAGAACTTTGTCAAAGTTTTAAACTTTGACAAAGTTTGGCAAAGAAAAACTTAAAAGAAAAAAAAGAACTTACATAAATGTCATCGCTTGGAACAAAGCAATCTCATTTACTGAATCAAGCTTTGTGTCTTAATTATTAGTGAGGTTGCTTCGTTCCTCGCAATGACTCTGTATAAAATAAAAAAAGCTCCATTAGGAGCTTTTTTTATTTATTGTTTAAATCAGACTAAATAGTATACAAACTAGGATATTTAGTTGGATTAACTTCATTCATCATACCGTAAACTTTCTCGAAGATATCTTCTGCAGAAGGTTTAGAGAAATAGTCACCGTCAGTTCCGTAAGCAGGTCTGTGTGCTTTTGCACTCAGAGTTTGTGGTTTGCTGTCTAAATGATGGTACGCATCTTGTTCTTCAAGAATCTGCTGTAAAATATACGCTGCGGCTCCACCAGGAACATCTTCGTCGATTACTAAAAGACGATTAGTTTTGGCAACACTTTTTACAATCTCTTTATTAACATCAAACGGAAGTAGAGATTGAATATCAATTACTTCACAGTCAATACCTAAATCCAATAATTCAGTAGCAGCCTGCATCACCAATCTCAAAGTAGATCCGTAAGAAACCAAAGTAATATCTGTACCTTCTCGTAGTGTTTCAATAACCCCAATTGGCGTTTTAAATTCACCAAAATTCAAAGGTGTTTTTTCTTTTAATCGGTAACCGTTCAAACATTCAATAACCAAAGCAGGTTCATCACATTCTAAAAGCGTGTTGTAAAAACCAGCCGCTTGCGTCATGTCACGAGGAACCAAAACGTGAATACCACGAATTGCATTAATAATCATTCCCATAGGAGAACCAGAATGCCAGATCCCTTCTAAACGGTGTCCGCGGGTTCTAATTATTAACGGTGCTTTTTGTTTACCAACCGTTCTATATTGTAAAGTAGCTAAATCGTCACTCATGATCTGAATAGCGTACAGTAAATAATCTAAATATTGAATTTCGGCAATAGGGCGTAAGCCTCTTAAAGCCATTCCAATTCCCTGCCCAATAATAGTAGCTTCACGAATTCCGACATCGGCAACACGAAGTTCTCCGTATTTCTCCTGCATTCCTTCAAGACCTTGGTTTACATCACCAATGTTTCCAACATCTTCACCAAAAATCAAAGTTTCAGGATATTTGGTAAACAAAGCATCAAAATTGTCACGCAAAATCATTCGGCCGTCTAAATCAGGTTTAGCATTTTCGGCATATTCAGGAAGTACTTTTTCGACAGAAAAAACATTTTTAGCAGAATCAGAATGCAGATTACTGCTAAATCTCACCTGAGTTATTTCTAAATAGTTTTTAATCCAGTTAGATAATAATTCTTTACTGCTTGGAACTTCAATAAAACGAAGAATTTTTCTTGCTATAACAAGCATTTCCTTTTTCAGAGGAGATTTTATAACACTTAAGTCTGAAATGTATTTTTGTATTCTTTCTTTATGATTAATACTTGCAGCAGCAATTTCCTCCAACAAACTCAAAAGATTTTTTTGATCTTCGATAATTGGATTGATAAAAGAATCCCAAGCCTCTTTTTTAGCTAAAAGAATTTCTTTCTTAATTTCAAAATCAATTTCTGATAATTCTTCCGGCGATGCAATGTTGATGGCAATCATCCATAAACGCATTTGACGAATACAGTCAAAATCTTTCTCCCAAGCCAGTCTATCGCTGTTTTTGTAACGCTCGTGAGAACCAGAAGTAGAATGTCCTTGAGGCTGTGTTAATTCATTTACATGAATTAAAACTGGAACATGCTGTTCGCGTGCAATAGCTGCAGCTCTTTCATAAGTAGAAACAAGCTCTGCATAATCCCATCCTTTTACTCTAAAAATATCATACCCTTTAGCATCTTCGTCGCGTTGGTATCCTTTTAGAATTTCAGAAATATTTTCTTTAGTAGTTTGATGTTTAGCATGAACCGAAATACCGTATTCATCATCCCAAACACTCATTACCATCGGAACCTGTAAAACTCCGGCAGCGTTTATAGTTTCAAAAAACAAACCTTCAGAAGTACTTGCGTTACCAATAGTTCCCCAAGCCACTTCGTTTCCATTTACAGAAAATTTGTCTTTGATTGTAATACCATCAACATTTCTATAAATTTTTGAAGCCTGAGCCAAACCCAATAATCTTGGCATTTGTCCTGCTGTAGGAGATATATCTGAGCTTGAATTTTTTTGTTTTGTTAAGTCTTTCCAAGAACCGTCTTCGTTTAAACTGTGCGTTACAAAGTGTCCGCCCATTTGTCTACCCGCCGACATTGGATCGTAATCTAAATCAGTGTGACCGTATAAACCTGCAAAAAATTGTTTTGGAGTCAATTCGCCAATCGCCATCATAAAAGTTTGATCGCGATAGTATCCAGATCTAAAATCTCCGTTTTTAAAGGCTTTAGCCATAGCAAGCTGCGGCACCTCTTTTCCGTCGCCAAATATTCCAAATTTAGCCTTACCTGTCAATACTTCCTTACGACCTAAAAGACTACATTCTCTGCTAGTTACAGCAATTCTATAGTCATTCAATACCTCAGTTTTGAAATCTTCAAATGTTAGTGTAGTATTGTTTTTTTCTTTAATCATAATCTTGAGGGTCATGTTTAGACTGCGAAATTACTTAAAAACAATCAATAATCATAATTCTTTAAAATAAATATAATTTAATTATTTGTAGTTAAAGTGTAAAAATACCCTACTTTTTTTATGATAAATCTGAAAATATGTTAAAATAAATGATAATTACACACTTTTTTGTTTGAAAATTATTGAATTAGAACCATTTTCTAGTAAAAAGATTGACTAATGTTTTAGGAGACAATGTGATAACAAATCTTATTTTTTCATTATATTTATTATCAGAAATTTCCCATCCATTATTCGAATAAACAGGAAAATAGAGTTCAAAATAATCTGGAACCAAATTTAAACGAATACCGCTGTCGTATGCAAAAAAGTCATTTTGATGCTTATTTTTCATAAAACCAACATCTCCGTATATTTCAATCCAGTTCCAAAGCGAGTAACTCGCATTTAAAGTCGTCATCCATTGATTGGCATAATCAGGCGCTAATTTCGATTTAAAACCACCTTCGGCCATAACAAACTGCTGGCTGAAAAATCCAGTACTTTCAGACCTTCCGTAAAAATTATAATCAAACAAATAGTCCGTTGGTCGATCTAAACCAAAACTAAAATAATCTGAATTTGTAGTATTGTAAATAAAACTTCCAGCAAATAATCTCAAATTCAGCTTGTGGTTATTTTCAAATAATCTTCTGTATTCAACCTCTCCAGATAATTTTCCGAAATCTCCCGAGAACTGAACATCAGTCATAAAACTAAAATGATCAATTAATTCTGTTTTTACATTAGAATAACGTGCATTAAAAATCGAATAATTGGGCTTAGAATTATCTTTAATATATTCGCTGTTTTCGCGGTTTACAATTACTTCGCGAACCAAAATAAGCTGTTTCCTATTATCTCTAAAGTTTTTTTCACGAATTCTAAACTGAATCATCGGATTCAACCTCAAATAAGCCGCATTTGGTGCATAATGAAAATAGTTTTGACTAATAGAATATCTAATATTATATAAAGTGCTGTTTCTGTAATTTTCGCTCCAAGAAAAAACCGAAGAACCCGTAATCGTTCCAGCATTAATAGAGTAAGCAGGATTTATGTCAAAAATAAAAGGCTTGTCTAATATTGTTTTATTATTAAAACGTATTCCAGGCGTAAGACCATCATATAAATTATAAGTCAGGGTTGGGATATATAAAATCTGATTGTAATACGGATCTTCTAAATCTTTAGCAAAATTAAATTTAATTGGACGATTGGTTAAAACCACATTCTTCAATGATTTCCAGTTGTTTCGTAAATTGTATTCAGGAACCTCATTATCGTAATTCAGTACTATTTTATCAGCGTTTTGGCGGTCAAATTCATAAATCGAATCATTATTTTTCGGTTCAATCCATTTCTTAAAAACAACCTCATTTTTCTTAATTCCGTAAACAGGAATCGGAGCATAAATCCCCGTTTTGTTTTTTATCGAAAACTGAACGCTGTCTTTAGTTCGAGAAACATTCGAAAACTTATAATCAATAATATCGCGCGAATCAATGATCGTTTTAAAGAACCAATCTATTTTTTTTGGACTATTTTTAGTTAATATTTTTTCAAAATCGTATCGGCTTGTTTGCTGCTCTTTGTTCAAAGTAAAAAACTCCTGAACACTTTCAGGAACCGAATTCTGATCTAAATAATCGTCTAGATAACTCAAACTTAAACCAGCACGATATTTACTTGCAATCTGTTCGTTAAACTTTATTAAAGTATTTTTTGGGTCACCAAGCGGCTGATCTAGATTTTTTCGAGCCATCAGCATATAATAATAGCTGTATTGCTCATTAAAAGTTAGATTGGTAATGTTGTAACTTTTAAAGATTTTCATGTTAGAAAGACTTCCCAGCATTTTTTGATCCAAATGATTTTCTTCCATAAATTTCATCATGGTATAGATCTGAATCCCATCATAAACCCAATTGTCTTTTCTAGGATCTAAACGAAGGCTAGTTTTAAGATAATTGCTTAAATACGTCTTCAAAAACGTGATTTCAAACATAAAATCATCCGAAAACGGACTTATAAAAGAAGGAAGCTGATTGAGTCCATAAAAAGGATTTCGATCATAATCTGCCTGCGAAACCGTAATTTTTTGATGTGGGTATTTTCCAATAAAAGTTTCAGCAAAAGAAATTACACGATTGATAATAATGGCTCTCTGAATCTCATTCAGTTTTTTATTTTTTAAATTAGAAAGAACCTCTAAAGTGCCGTTATTATAGCTTCTAAAGCTGTTTACTTTTTCAATAAACAAATTAAAATCAGTTCTATTTTTTCCAGAAAAAGAATAAGTAGTGTAAGAACTGTTGCTTACATCTTTAGAAACCGAATTCAAATCGGTTGTAATGCTGTATTGATTCGGAATTTTAATATCAACTTCATAATCGGTGCTTGCATTTGCAATATCATCTAGATTATAATTGTTGTTTTTTATAAAGCGATGATTTTCAAAACGCGCCGGACTTAAAAACCAATTTTTTAAGCTCATGCCGCCATTTTGATCAAAGCCGTAATGCGTAAATTTATCACTCGGAATCTTAGAAATATAAATCAAATGCAAATCTATTTTTGCGTTTGGAGGAAGTTTTCGATTTAGTTTTACAACAATAAAATCGGGATTTTTCTCTGTTCTTTCCCATTCCAGAGCCATATTATCAGAATCCAGCAGATTTATAATCGTAGTATTTCCTCTTTCCTCAGGTTTAGCCAAATGAAAACCTCTATAAAATTCATCCGAAAAACGCCTGGCTAATGGAGTGTTTTTATCAGAAAAAGCATTGTTCCAATCATTCAAAACAATCGAAATCAAAGAATCATTAGAAGTATTATAAAACGTAATATCCTGTTTTACATTCAAAGTTTTAAGTTCAAGATTCAATGCCACTTCCATCTTAGATTGATGTTGCGCGTATTGTTTTATTGAGCAGAATAAAACGAAAAAGAATATGATTTTTTTATAAAATGATCTCAATGCTGGCTTTAATTTGTTTGGCTGTATCTTTAATTTACGAGCGTAGAATTGTTTTGGTTTTTGTAAAAATAGAATAAAAAAAGCTGTTTTAAAAACAGCTTTCAATTTTTTGTACGATTTTTTGCATTTAAACCATATAAGTTATATAAGTTTATTGAAATGAGTTTTATAAATCTCAAACTTAAATGGACTTATATAACTTATAGGATTCAAAAAAATATCTTAGAAATTTGGACTCAAGTCGTATTTCTTGTAGAATTTATCTAAAGCTTCAACTACTTCATCTTCAGTGTCTACGATCTTAAATAAGTTTAAATCTTCTGGGCTTACAGTTTGCATTTTTTCAACCAATACTGTTTTTACCCAATCGATTAAGCCAGACCAAAATTCAACACCAACTAATATAATTGGGAATTTTCCAATTTTTTTAGTCTGAATCAAAGTAATCGCTTCAAACATTTCGTCAAGAGTTCCAAAGCCTCCCGGCATTACAACAAAACCTTGAGAATATTTTACAAACATTACTTTTCTAACAAAAAAGTAATCAAAATTCAAGTTTTTATCGTGGTCAATATAAGGGTTAAAGTGTTGTTCAAAAGGTAGTTCGATATTTAAACCAACCGAAGTTCCGCCTCCTAAATGAGCACCTTTATTTCCAGCTTCCATTATTCCGGGACCACCTCCTGTGATCACACCATAACCAGCTTTACTAATTTTAAAGGCAATTTTTTCCGCCAATAAATAATATTTATCGTCTGGTTTAGTTCTTGCCGATCCAAAAATCGATACACACGGACCAATACGTCCCATGCTTTCATATCCATTTACAAATTCAGCCATGATTTTAAAAATTGCCCAGCTGTCATTTGTTCTAATTTCATTCCACGTTTTTTGTTTCAAACGATCTTGGATTACTTTATCCTCGTCGTTGTCAAAATCTTCTAATCTCATTTTTTTGTATTATTAGTTTGTTTTTCAGGAGCTCGTTCCTGCTGTCCGCTATATCTTTTGTGGTGAACCCCACCACAAAAGGATGCCGCTCCCATCAGGGCTAGGGCATCAGTTTTCAATTTAAACTTTAGCTTTTATATTGAATCATCTTTATCAAAGTTGATGAGTTTTGATAAAGAGGGATGCTAAATTAAGTCTTTTTTCGAGAATTGTTACGAAAAGACTTGTTTATTAATGTAAACTTAGTATTGAAAAAGAGTTTGTATTTCATAATCAGCTTGTTAATTAATTTTTGTTGAAATTTTAAGCTTAGACAAAAAATCAAAAATTAAAATATTTTATGCTCGTAAACCTTTGTCAAAGTTTTAAACTTTGACAAAGTTATTTTTGCTTTAACTCTTTCTTTAAAAATTTAGCAGTGTAATTTTTTTACTTTTTGCAGCTTCCTCTGGGATTTTTTGCAATAGGCTTTCAATTTTTTTCAGTCTTCTAGAGGAATAAATCTTTGTCAAAGTTTTAAACTTTGACAAATAAGCTCAAAGATTATAGATGTTTTATGTTCGTAAAGTTTTGTCAAAGTTTAAAACTTTGGCAAAGTTGTTTTTGCTTTAACTCTTTCTTTAAAAAAACTTAGCGTGTAACTTTTTACTTTTTGCAGCTTCCTATGGGGTTTCTTTTGCAATAGGTTTTTTAATTTTTTTTAGTCTTCTAGAGGAATAAATCTTTGTCAAAGTTTAAAACTTTGACAAAGAAGCTCAAAGATTGTAGATGTTTTATGTTCGTAAAGTTTTGTCAAAGTTTAAAACTTTGACAAAGTTGTTTTTGCTTTAACTCTTTCTTTAAAAAAACTTAGCCGTGTAACTTTTTACTTTTTGCAGCTTTCTCTTGGATTTCTTTTGCAATAGGTTTTCAATTTTTTTCAATCTTCTAGAGGAATAAATCTTTGTCAAAGTTTTAAACTTTGACAAAGAAGCTCAAAGATTGTAGATGTTTTTATGTTCTTAAAACTTTGACAAAGTTTCTCAAAGATCAAAACTATTTTTGTTCCAACTCCTTCTTCAAAAACTTAGCCGTATAACTTTTTTTGCTTTTCGCCACTTCCTCTGGAGTTCCTTTTGCGATCAATTCTCCGCCGCCTTTTCCGCCTTCAGGGCCAATATCAATAATATAATCAGCAAGTTTTATAACATCCATATTATGTTCGATAACTAAGATCGTATTTCCTTTATCAACCAATTTGTTTATTACATCCATTAAAACTCGAATGTCTTCAAAATGCAAACCAGTTGTAGGTTCGTCAAGAATATAAAAAGTATTTCCGGTATCTTTTTTAGACAATTCGCCAGCCAATTTTATACGTTGCGCTTCACCGCCCGAAAGCGTTGTACTTTGTTGTCCAAGCGTAATATATCCTAAACCAACATCTTGAATCGTTTTTACTTTTCGGTAAATCTTCGGAATGTTTTCAAAAAACGGAACCGCTTCATCAACTGTCATATTCAATACATCCGAAATAGATTTTCCTTTGTATCTAATTTCCAGTGTTTCTCTATTAAAACGTTTTCCTTGACACGTTTCACATTCCACATAAACATCAGGCAAGAAATTCATTTCGATAGTTCTAACACCAGAACCTTCGCAGGTTTCACAGCGTCCACCTTTTACGTTAAAACTAAAACGACCTGCTTTATAACCACGAATCATACTTTCAGAAGTCATTGTAAATAGATTCCTAATTTCGGTAAAAACTTCAGTATAAGTCGCTGGATTCGAACGCGGCGTTCTTCCAATCGGACTTTGGTCAATGTCGATTACTTTGTCAATATGTTCTAAACCTTCAATCTTTTTGTACGGTTGTGGTTTTTTTACCCCGTTAAAATAATAAGCATTTAGAATCGGGTAGAGGGTTTCGTTTATCAAAGTCGATTTTCCGCTTCCAGAAACTCCTGTAACACAAGTCATTTGTCCCAACGGAATTTCTATTGTTACATTTTTTAGGTTATTTCCAGTCGCTCCAGAAAGTTTCAGGAATTTTCCGTTTCCTTTTCGTCTTTCTTTCGGAATCTCCAATTTCATTGTACCATTCAAATATTGAGCGGTAATTGTGTTCGATTTTAAAGTTTCAGCAGGCGTTCCAATACTGATAATTTCTCCTCCATATTTCCCCGCTTTTGGACCAATATCAATTACATAATCGGCAGTTTCGATCATATCTTTGTCGTGTTCTACAACAATAACCGAGTTTCCAATATCACGTAACTGCTCTAAAGAATGAATTAGTTTTTCATTATCTCTTTGGTGTAAACCAATACTTGGTTCATCTAAAATATATAAAACACCAACCAATTGCGAACCAATTTGTGTTGCCAAACGAATACGCTGTGCTTCACCACCCGAAAGCGATTTTGAACTTCGGCTTAAAGCCAAATAATTCAAACCAACATTCATTAAAAAGTTCAAACGGTCTTTTATTTCTTTAACCACTTCAGATGCAATCAAAAGTTGTTTGTCTGTCAAATGATTATTTAAATCCTGAAACCAAGTTGTTAAATCAGAAATATCCATATCACACAATTCGGTGATATTTTTCCCATTTACTCTAAAAAATTGTGCTTCTTTTTTTAAACGTGAACCTTCGCAAACCGGACAATTTATTTCATCCATAAAATCTTTTGCCCAACGTTTTATAGTTGTAGAAGCGCTTTCATCATATTGATTTTTGATGAAATGTGAAATTCCTTCAAAATCAATTTTATAATCGCGCGTAACGCCTAAATCTTTTGAGTTGATAGTAAATTTATCTTTGCCGCCATGAAGAATCATTTCCATTGCTTCTGCCGGAATCTTCTCGATTGGATCTGTAATTTTAAATCCAAATTTCTCACCGATAACTTCTAACTGCTTAAAAATCCAAGAAGATTTATATTCGCCAAGCGGAGCAAAACCGCCGCTTTTTATAGATAATTTCGGATTCGGAATAATCTTTTTGGCATTGATTTCGTGTACCGTTCCTAAACCATTACAATGCGGACAAGCTCCTTTTGGAGAGTTGAAAGAAAATAAATTCGGCTCTGGATTTTGATACGATATTCCCGTTGTAGGACACATTAAATTCCTGCTGAAATAACGAACTTCATTAGTATCTTGATCTAAAATCATCAATACATTTTCGCCGTGATGCATTGCAGTATTAATGCTTTCGGCCAATCTTTTTTTATTGTCTTCGGTATCTTCAATCACCATTCTATCGACTACAATTTCTATATCGTGGGTTTTATAACGGTCTAATTTCATTCCTGAAACTAAATCCTGAACTTCACCATTTACACGGACTTTTAGAAATCCTTGTTTGGTAATTTGTTGGAATAATTCGGCATAATGTCCTTTTCTGGCTTTAATTACAGGAGCAAGAATATTGATTCGTTTCCCGTTGAAATCTTGAATAATCAAATCTTTAATTTGTTCATCAGAATACGAAACCATTTTTTCGCCTGTGTTGTAACTGTAAGCGTCTGCGCCACGCGCATATAGAAGTCTTAAGAAATCGTATATTTCAGTAATAGTTCCAACTGTTGAACGCGGACTTTTGCTGGTTGTTTTTTGTTCAATCGCAATAACGGGAGAAAGTCCGTCGATTTTATCAACATCTGGACGTTCTAAGCCTCCAAGAAATTGTCTGGCATACGCCGAGAAAGTTTCTACATAACGACGCTGGCCTTCGGCATAAATAGTATCAAACGCTAAAGAGGATTTTCCCGAACCTGATAATCCGGTAATTACAACCAGTTTTTCACGCGGAATTGAAATGTCGATATTTTTTAGATTATGAACTCTTGCACCAAGAACTTCAATAGTATTGTCTTTGTCTAGCATATATTTGAGCAAAACGCAAAGTTACCACTTTGATTTGTTCTTTTTGTACTAGGGGATAGAAGTTTATGTTAAAAATTGTAACAATTTTCTCTTAGAAGTTTAAGCTTTTCATGATAACTTTTTCTCAAAAGCTTTTCGTTTGCCACCTCTAAATTCTACTTCACCACAATACACATAGTCTAGCTTTTCGAAAATTTTCAACATTGGAATGTTATCAAAATTGGTATCTACTTTTATGCTGAAAATATTATTTTGCAATGCTAATTCCTCGGTATAAAGTAATATTTTTTTAGCCAGACCTTTACCTAAATAATCTTCAGAAATGGCTAATCTGTGCAGTACCGCAAAATCTCCATTAGTTAACCAAGTTCCAACCAATTCGTCGTAAGCAGGTTCATCATTAAAAACAATAGAAGCATACCCAATAATAATATCATTATCAGTTAAAACATAACCAGAACCTTTTTCGATATCTTTTTTTACTACTTCAAGATTTGGGTACCCGTCTTGCCACTGCTGGCTTCCATCTTGTTTTCTGCGTACAATGGCTTGGCTTAAAATAGCCCAAATAGAGTCTGATTCTTGTAAAACTGCTTTTCTGAAATTAAGGTTCATTTGTAATTTAATTGAATTAAATTGAGGAATTGTAGTGTATTGTTTTTAATGAAAATTATTCTATCGTCATAGAACGTAGTTTAGTTCTATAAGCTTCTAGAGCTATAGATTTAGAAATGAAACCGTAATATTTTTCATTTCGTAAAACTGGAATAAAAGCCGTTTTTGTTCTCTCAAATTTACTCATTACAATTTCCATACTGTCGTAAGAAGAAATAGTAGCTGGCGGCGTTTTCATTACGTCTTTAATCAGCGTATATTTTACGCGGTAAGTATTAAAAATAATTTCGCGGATATCATTAAAATGCACGACACCAACTAAATCCTTTTCGTGAGTTACAACTGCAAAAACAACTTGATTAGAATGTGAAATAAGATCTACCAATTTGCCTAAATTTTCATCAGGATGAACCGTTAAATAATCGGTTTGAATGATAGAATCAATATCTAAAGTAGATAGAATATTAGAATCTTTATTGCTGGTAAAAGCGTGTCCTTTTTTAGCCAATCCTTTTACGTCAAGCGAATATTTCTCAAAACGTTTTGAAATCGCAAAACTAATGGAAGAAACAATCATAAGCGGAATCATTAACCCGTAACCTCCCGTAATTTCGGCAATTAAGAAGATTGCGGTAAGAGGCGCATGAAATAGACCACTTAAAATCCCTGCCATTCCGACCATTGTAAAGTTGCTGATTGGCAATTTTGACAAGCCAATTAAGCTGATAAATTTGGAGAAAAAATAACCTAAATACGAACCTAAGAATAGTGAAGGAGCAAAGTTTCCTCCATTTCCGCCACTTCCCAAAGTAAGACCAGAAGCAAACACTTTCATCATCATGGTTGCGCCAACAAATAGTAGTAAAACCCAGCTGTTGTTTCTAAACTCGGCAAATAAAGTATTGTCTAATAATTTTCCAGGATCAGATTCAGATAAGGTTTTGATGCTTTCGTAACCTTCACCAAATAGGGTTGGAAATATAAAAATTAGAACGGCTAATAGTGAAGAACCAATAAAGGCTTTTTTATAGGGACCAATTTCTAATTTTGAAAAGTAATGTTCTACTTTCTGAAAATTTCTAGAATAATAAATGGCTGTTAGACCTGTTAGAACTCCTAAAAGAACATAAAATGGAATGTTATGATAATCAAAAGTTTCTTGTTTTTTGAAGCTTAAAAGAATGCTTTCGTCCAAAAGAATAGCAGAAACTAAAGCACCAGTTGCTGCAGAAATCATAATAGGAGTAAAGGCAGAGATACTTACATCTACTAATAAAACTTCAATGGCAAAAAGTACTCCAGCGATTGGAGCATTAAAGGCAGCCGAAATTCCGGCAGCAACGCCACAGCCAATAAGCAGTGTTCTATCTTTATAAGGTAACTTGTAATTTTGAGCAAAATTAGATCCAAATGCAGCTCCAGTAATTACGATTGGGCTTTCTAAACCAGCAGAACCTCCTAAACCAACGGTTAAGGAACTGGTTATAATTTGGGCATACATTTGCTTTTTGGGAATAATACTTGCTTTTTTTGCAACTGCATAAAGGATTTGCGAAGTACCTTTTTGAATGGTGCCGCTCAATACTTTTTTTACCACCAAAACAGTAAGCATAATACCAATAATGGGTAGAATACTGTTGATGAAACTTAATTTTAGAATTCCGTTGATATAGGTAGCGAAAGAAAAAACGCTGTGGGCGAATGTTTTAAGTACAATTACGGCAAGTGAACATGAAATACCAATTAAAACACTTGATAAAAAAAGAAACTGCTTTGGTGTCATTAATGATTGCCCCAAAGCAATTATGTTTTCTAGTCTTCTGAAATATTTTTTTAGCATTCTGTTTTAAAAATTATCGTTCTTACAAAATTAGGTTATAAAATCGTATAAAAAAATAAAAAACGCTAAGTAAATTAAAACCCTACTGCTTTATCGTCACCTCGGAAGTCTGCACCGCCTTCAAGATTTTTATTTGGTAAGACTAAAATAGCATCTACTTTTCCGATAATTGGTGTTGGTTTTTCGTTGATTAAGTAATTTTTTGCTTTAAGTTTTTCGATGGTTTTAGGATCAAAAGAATCTTTTTCAAAATTAATTAGATCTGGCAGCCATTGATGATGAAAACGAGGTGCATTTACTGCTTCCTGCATGCTTAAATTATATTCGTATACATTTAATATGGTTTGTAAAACCGATGTAATAATAGTAGAACCGCCCGGCGTTCCTACAACCATAAAAAGTTTGCCGTCTTTCTCTACAATTGTTGGCGTCATAGAGCTTAACATACGTTTTTGAGGCGCAATACTGTTGGCTTCATTTCCTACTAACCCAAACATGTTTGGAGTACCCGGTTTAGAGCTGAAATCGTCCATTTCATTGTTTAAAAAGAAACCTAATTCGTCACAATAATATTTAGAACCATAACCGTCATTTAGAGTTGTAGTTGCAGCAACCGCATTCCCAAATTGATCTACAATAGAGTAATGTGTGGTTTCTGTACTTTCATTATAAGTTACTGTTCCTTCTTTAATTTCTGATGACAAACTGGCTTTTTCTGGATTAAAACTTGCCATTCTATTTCTTAAATAAGATTCAGCTAAAAGTGCTTTAACTGGAATTTTCACAAAATCAGGATCGCCTAAATATTGGCTTCTATCGGCGTAAGCTCTTCTCTCGGCTTCTACAATAATCTGAATAGATTCGTCAGTATTGTGTCCGAATTTGGCTAAATCATAAGGTTCGATCATTTTTAAAATTTGACCGAGACAAATACCACCGCTGCTTGGAGGCGACATCGAAGTAATCTTTAACTCTTTGTAAGTAAACTGCAGCGGATTTCTCCATTTGGCTTCGTATTTTGCTAAATCTTCAAGGGTAATAATACCGCCTTTTTTCTGTAGATAATCGACTAAGATTTTTGCAGTTTCTCCTTTGTAGAATTCATTTCTTCCGTTTTTCTGAATTCTCTTTAAAGTATTCGCTAAAGCGGTATATTTAATGGTGTCATTTTCTTTAAACGGTTTTGCTAAAAGTGTGGTTTCTCCGTTTATTTTTACAATGCTTTCATGGTAATCTTTTAGGCTTTTTTCTTGTTTTTTGGTTACAATTACGCCTCTTTCTGCTAGCGCAATTACAGGCTTTAAGATTTCAGACATTGGCATTGTGCCTAGTTTTTTATGCACTGCAAAAACGCCGGCAATAGTTCCTGGAACTCCAATTGCTAAAGCTGTTTCGGTACTTTTTCCTTTTATAACATTTCCATCTTTATCTAAAAACATATCTTTTGTTGCTGCCAGCGGTGCTTTTTCGCGATAATCTAAAGAACCAACTTCGCCGTTTGCTTTTCTATAGACCATAAAACCGCCTCCGCCAATGTTTCCTGCAAACGGAAAAGCAACTGCCAAAGCAAGTTCTGTTCCCACCATTGCATCAAATGCATTACCGCCTTTTTTCATAATATCAGCTCCAATTTTTGAAGCTTCTTCGCGAGCTGAGACAACCATTGCTTTTGTAACAACTAATCCAGTTGGTTGTGCTGGAGTTTGCTGCGAAAATCCATAAACAGAGATTAAGCAAAATAAAAAGGTAATTTTTTTCATATTTGAATGTTAGTTTGTTAGATGTAATTATTTTTAACACATTAAGATATAGGTTTTATAAGTTCAAAAAGAGATGTTTCACTTAATTGAAAAAAGATAAAAACTATTTTAATGAAAGAAATGTACTACTTTTTTAATGAAAACAGATATTTCAGAGTGTTAAAAAATATTTGGTCGATTTTATAAAGTAAGCAGTTTTTGTTTGGCTTGTTGCTGCATGTCTTCAAAAAACAAAGTGAATTCTTCTTCAAATTCAGCGTAAAACTCTTTTAATTCTTCGCTTGCAAACTGCATTTTAGAAGTATTCTTTGATCTTCGATCCATTTGAGTCAAAATATTGTGAATGCCATCGACTGTTTGGTAACTCAAAAGCCAGTTTCTCTGAATCATGTAAGGCATTAAATCTTGTGTTTTCTCAGTAAGAATCTCATAGTTTTCATGTAATGATCTATAAAATCTATTAATGAAACTTTCTAGTTTTTCATCAGAGTATTTAGTCCAGTTTTTAGCTAAATAATGATCGTACAAAATGTCTACAATTACACCTGCATAATGATGATATTTATCGTGCAGTCTTTTTGTGCTCTGTCTAAAAATATCATGAGAATCAGTGTAAGTATCTATAAAACGATGCAGCAAAATTCCTTTTTGAACATCTTCAGGAAAATGTTCAAATTGTTTTCCACGAATTCCATCGGCCATAAAATTGCCGATTTTAATCAAATCGTTTTCGCCAGAAAGATATATGTGGGCTAAGAAATTCATTTTTTTTTGAGTTGCTAAGATTCTGAGCGGTTATCTCAGTAACTGCCAGAACCTAGTTTTTAGTAAATGTATAAAAACTTTTTTAAATGATTTTGTTATATCATTGAGGACTTTAAACTCAAAGTATAAGGAGAGTGCTTAAAATCTTAGTGTTTTAGTATCGGAGTAACTCGGTAACTTTTCTATATTTGTAATAAAAATAACCTAACTCACAAAAATGACTTTAATTAAATCAATTTCAGGCATCCGAGGAACTATCGGAGGAAAAGTAGGAGATAACCTGACTCCTGTTGATGCTGTAAAATTTGCATCTGCCTACGGAACCTTTCTTAAAAATAATACTTCAAAAGATAAATTAACGGTTGTAATTGGTCGCGATGCTAGAATTTCTGGGCCAATGATTCATAACCTTGTTGTAAATACTTTAATTGGTTTAGGAATTAATGTAATTGATCTTGGACTTTCGACTACCCCAACTGTTGAAGTTGCTGTGCCTTTAGAAAAAGCTGATGGAGGAATTATTTTAACGGCTTCTCATAATCCAAAACAATGGAATGCTTTAAAATTATTGAATGAAAAAGGAGAATTTTTAAGCGGTGCTGAAGGTGCTAAAATTCTTGAAATTGCTGAGGCTGAGGCTTTCGATTTCTCGGATGTTGACAATTTAGGAGAAATCACAATTAATGATGCTTATATGGACATTCATATCGACGAGGTTTTAAACTTGCCTTTAGTTGATGTTGAAGCAGTAAAAGCAGCTAAATTTAAAGTAGTTGTAGATGGTGTAAATTCGTCTGGAGGAATTATTATTCCAAGATTATTAGAATTAATGGGTGTTGAAGTGGTAAAATTATACTGTGAACCTAACGGACATTTTCCTCATAATCCGGAACCTTTGAAGGAACATTTAACGGATATTTCGGAATTGGTTGTGAAAGAAAAAGCAGATTTGGGTGTTGTGGTTGATCCAGATGTTGATCGTTTGGCTTTTATCTGCGAAGATGGTGAAATGTTTGGAGAAGAATATACTTTGGTAGCTTGTGCTGATTATGTTTTGAGTAAAACGCCTGGAAATACAGTTTCTAATATGTCTTCTTCTCGTGCTTTGCGTGATGTTACTGTTGGACACAAAGGAAGCTACGAAGCGAGCGCTGTAGGCGAAGTGAATGTAGTGGAATTAATGAAAAAAAATAACGCTATTATTGGTGGTGAAGGTAACGGAGGTATTATTTACCCTGAATCTCATTACGGACGTGACAGCTTGGTTGGTGTGGCTTTATTCTTGACACATTTGGCTAACAAAAAAATGTCGGTTTCTGCATTGCGTGCTTCCTATCCAGAATATTATATGAGCAAAAATAAAATTGAATTAACACCGCAAATTGATGTTGATGCGATTTTGGTTGCAATGACTGAAAAATACAAAAACGAAGATATTACTACCATTGATGGTGTAAAAATTGATTTTGCCACAGAATGGGTGCATTTAAGAAAATCAAACACAGAACCTATTATTCGTATTTATACAGAAGCTCCATCTCAAGAAAAAGCAGATGTTCTTGCTCTTCGAATTATTGATGAAATAAAAGCAATTGCGGGGATTTAATTCTCGATAAATTTCAAAAAAAACTCTTTCAAGTCCTGAAAGAGTTTTTTTTAGAGTTATTTTAAAGACTAAACTTTAATCTTTAATAATTTTTATAGACTTATTTACAGAACCATAAGAAGCATTAACCATATAAACTCCTTTGGCAAGTTTGTCTGTGATTTTAATATCTTCATTTGTAAAATAAGAATTAGAAGAGAAACACAAAGCTCCTTTCATGTCGAAAATCTTCAGACTCAAAGGTTCTGTAGTATCTGATGTTACATGAAGAACCGATTGATTTTTTACAGGATTTGGATAAACTGTAATCGCTCCTTTTTGTAACTCTGGATCATTAACACCCAGATTACCTGCTGTAACATTGATATAATTAAAATTCATATCATTTGATTTGAAACTAATTTTAAGGTAAACCTCTCCTTTTGGTAAAGTTACACCGCTAACAACCTTATCAGTATAAGTCTGCCAGTCTCCCGTAGCAGGAAAAGTTTCGTCTGTTTTAACCTTAACGCCGTTTACGCTAATATCAAATTTCCCGTTAATTGCAGGCGCGGCAACTCTAAAAGTTAAGTTGTACGTTCCTGCATTGGCAACATTCAGCATAAATTCGTTCCAATCTCCTGTCTCAATAAAACATACATTTTGTCCTGTATCAGAATCTGTTGTAGTTTGCAATCCTGTACCTTTTCTGCGGTAATGTTTGTTGGCCGCAATTTTACCCGGAACATTTATTTTTTTGTCTGTGTATGAAGTGTTGATGTATTCTGTCCCAATTGGTTTCAAAACACCGCTGGTTGGACTTAATAATTGACCTTCAAGCATATCTGTCCAATCTGCAGGAACTCGACCTGTAAACCAAGAATAGCGGTAAATATCGGGGTCGTTTTCAAAATTTGTAACGATATCTTTCATAAAAGCAGTTTTCTCAGCTGCAGTTTGAATTACTCTATTGGCAAATTCTGTTACCCAAACCGGACGATTGAATCTTTTTAAATTTCCTGTTACACCAATTACAGAACCTGCAGAACTGTCGTAAGTATGAAAAGCAATATAATCTACTTTGCAATTTGGGCACAAAAGAAAAAATTGGCTGTGCCAAGCTACAGGATCGCTATAACCGCCGTAGTTACTAGGCCCATTGTAAGCAGGTGAAGCACTTACAATTTCAAGATTTTTTGCGGCAGCAATTTTTTCTACGTTTACCCAAGCATTTACCGCTTCTTGAGGCGTTAACCTTGCGCCATCGTTAAAGTTGGGTTCATTAAAAGCCAATAGATATTTAGCGCCGGGTTTTATTTTGTCTATAAAAGCTTGCAGGTCAGCATCGCTTACTTTTCCCCAAGCCATTGGTACGTATTCTACGCCAAGAGATGCATAATTAGCATTTACATCATTTTCGGGTAAAGTTCCCCAATTGTACCACCAAGAAATACCTGGTTTTAATGCTTGTAAATCAGCTAAAGAATTATTTCCGTACGCAATACCGCGTTTCGGACTTTGTGCAAAAAGCAATGAATTGCATACTATTAATGCTATAATAAGTACTTTTTTGATCATGGGTAATAGTTTTGGGGTAGTTTGATTAGAAAAATTAATGAACATCAAATTTATGTTGTTTGCGGCTCTATTACATCAAAAAAAATCATTACAAAAACCCATCAAAAATACTTTATAAAGTATTAGAACATTGATTTTTCTGTTTTAGAACTTTCTTAAAATAAAAAAGTCTGAAAAGCAATTACTGCTTTTCAGACTTCTATTCTTAAAATTATTTCTGTACTCTGTGTTTCCATCTTTTATGCGTCCATAAATAATATTCCGGCGCTTCAAGAATTTGTTTTTCTACTTCTCTCAAGTATTTCTCTGTAATATCAAAATTTTCATATTCATGAGGATTATCCGCTATGGTTAGAAACTCAGCTTCATAATATCCTCGAGCTACTTTTTTTACTTTTACCATAACGACACTTAAGTCGTATTTTTTGGCGAGCATTTCGGCTCCTGTATGTACGGGAACTTCAATACCCATAAATTTCATCGAGTGGAATATTCTATCCAGTTTTGGCGATTGATCGCTTGCTAAACCGTACATGCTTAAAACTCCGTTACGCTGATTTTGAGCCATAAGCGGAATTGATTTTCTGGTTTCAATTAATTCCGTATTGTATTTTGAACGTATTTTTCGAACTAATTTATCAAAATAAGGATTGGCTACTTTTTTATAAACGGCAATTCCTTGAAAATCAATTTTTGGATTAATTGTCAAAAGCCATTCGTAGCTGGCATAATGAGAAGCTACAAGAATAACGCTTTTACCTTTTGCTGCATACTCTTTAACCAAATCAAGATTAGTAACTTGAAATCTCTTTTCCATTTCTTCAGGAGAGATACTCATTGTTTTAATCATCTCTAAAAACATATCACACATATGATGATAAAACTTTTTTTCGATAACTTTTCTTTCAGTATCGCTTAAGTGAGGCAATGCTAAAGCTAGATTTTCGCGAACCACTTTTCTTCTATATCCTAAAACATAATATACCAAAAAGAATACAAAATCAGAGAACCAATAAAATATTCGAAAAGGAAGTATAGAGATAAGCCAAAGAAGCGGGTAGGCTAAAATATAAACGAGAAACTGCATGTATTTTTTTTTTACAAATATAAAGCAAAAATGAATAACTGCCGATATTTTGGTTTGATACTCACTTATGTTTGAGAATGACTATCTTTACAATCCACATTAAACTGTTTTTATGAATGTTCCTTTAATAGCACTTATAGTTGCCAATGTTCTGATTAGTTACCAAGGTTTTAATGATATTTCTTTCTTTAGAAAATATGAATTTCATGTAGGAAGTATTCGTTCTGGAGAGCAAATCAGAATGCTTTCGTCTGGATTTCTGCATGTAGATATCATGCATTTAATTTTTAATATGTTAACACTTTGGTTTTTTGCTCCAACTGTTATTCAATATTTAGGAAGTATTTCATTTCTTTTAATTTATTTTGGGAGTTTAATATTTGGAAGTCTGCTGACTATGGTATTTCATAAAAATGATTACAGTTATCGAGCAGTTGGCGCATCGGGAGCAGTTACAGGGATTCTGTATTCTGCAATATTATTGCAACCAGATAAAGATATAGGTTTGTACGGTATCATATGGATTCCAGGATATATTTTTGGAGTTCTATACTTATTGTATTCTATTTATGGAATGAAAGCCAAAAATGATAATATTGGGCATACAGCACATTTTGGAGGTGCTATAGGCGGCTACTTGATTACTCTAATAAAAGATCCTTCTTTATTTGTAGACAATACTGTATTTGTAGTTGCATTAGCAATTCCGATTGTTATACTTTTTGGAATGGCAAAATTGGGAAAATTGTAAGGATGGCACAACTTTTGAATTGCTATTTTCAAACATATAAAATTTAACAAAAATGAAAAAACTAGTATTATTTTTAACAATCATGTTTATGACTATGTCTTACGGCCAAGAAACCAAACAAATTCCATTAATTAATGTAAATGGAGAAGGAAAAGTAAAAATAGCACCTGATCAGGTTTGTATTTCGGCTACGGTTGAGACAAAAGGGAATAATGCTAAAGACGTTAAGAAACAAAACGACGAAAAAATGGATGCTGTTTTAAAATTCATCAAAAAGATGAATGTTCCAACAGCAGATTTCAGAACCAAACAAGTTGCTCTAAATCCACAATACGATTATGAGAAAAAGAAAACCAGCTACAATGCTACACAAACAGTAGAAATTGTATTGAAAGATTTGTCTAAATACGATGAATTAATGGAAGGTTTGGTACAACAAGGAATCAACCGCATCGACAACGTTTCTTTTGAATCATCTAAATTAGCACAATACCAGCAAGAAGCTCGTAAATTAGCCATTAAAGATGCAAAAGCTAAAGCAGATGATTATGTATCTGTATTAGGACAGAAAGTAGGTAAAGCTTTTACGATTTCAGATAATTCACAAGTATATCAGCCTCGTCCAGTTTATGCTGCTATGAAATCTATGGCAATGGAAAGTGCTGGAGCTTCAAACGAAACAATGGCAATAGGCGAAATCGAGATTACAGCAAACGTAAGTGTTAGTTTTATTTTAGATTAAAACCTTAGAATAAATTCCAAATATTTAAATTCCAAATTCCAATTCTACAATTGGGGTTTGGGATTTTTTTTTAGAATAATTTTAAATTTTCGACTTCGAAAATTTGCTTTGGTTGAGCGAAATATAATTTTTTATTCCACAAAGGTTTTTAGTCTTAAAAAACAAGATTTAAAATAAATTCCGCAGCTCAATTCTAAAATTGGAATTTGGAATTTAAGAATTGGAATTTTTTATTCCACAACGGTTTTTAGTCTTAAAAACAAGATTTAAAATAAATTCCGAAGCTCAATTCTAAAATTGGAATTTGGAATTTAAGAATTGGAATTTATTATTTTATTCCAATTTTTCAACGTCGGAAATTTGATCAAGTATATTGGTTTGGTTGGGCGAAACATAGTTTTTTACTTCACTAAGATTTTCTTTCTTAAAAAGAAGATCTAATGCATTGTACAGTCTTAATAAAACATCTTTGTCTTCTTTTTGAATCTCTAAAGCAGTATTAAAATTAAAAACATAATTATTTGAATTACGTACTTCTACTTTTATTGTTTTTGATGTGATTTTAAATTTGACTATATCCATGTTCTTTATAAATTACTTAGTGACGGTGCAAAGTTATCGTAATTATAATTAATTTTTATGAAATTGATTTCTTTAAAATTATATAAAAATAATATAATGTAAAAGATAACGGCTTCAAGAGTATATTAACTGCGCAAACTGTAATAAAAAGGTAAGAAAAATAGGTTTTTAGCACAGACTAAATTTAAAGTGTATTTATATTTCATTTTTTTAGAATTAATCCGAAGATATATTTAAATTTGGCATAACCCATAAAACTTTTCTTACCATGCCAGTAATTGAACAATCCCAATATGATTTCCCTTCTATTATGAATAGGAACAGGCATTTTTCTACAATTTATGCTGCTATGATTAAAAGATTTCCTACACCGGAGTACGAAAGGGAAAAGCTGGAATTAATAGACGGAGATTTTATCAATATCGATTTTTTAATAAATGACCCTAAAAAAGCAGTTATTTTATGTCATGGTCTCGAGGGAGATTCCCGCAGAACTTATAATAACAGTTGTGCAGATTATTTTCAGAATAAAGGTTTTTCAGTATTTGCATGGAATAACCGTACTTGTGGCGGAGAAATGAACCGTCTGCCAAGATTGTATCATCATGGTGCTGTGGACGATCTGGATGCTGTGGTGCAAAATGTTTTACAAAGAGGATTTGAAGAAGTTTATATGATTGGATATTCTATGGGCGGCGTTCAGCTCTTGAATTATTTTGGCTGGCTAAAGATGGATGAGCGTATAAAAGCTGGAGTTTGTATATCGGCTCCAACTCATATTGCTACAAGTGCCGAAGTACTCAAACAAGGCTTCAATAAGGTATATTTAAAGAATTTCACTATAGATATTGTCAAAAAACTGAAATATAAAGCAGAACAATTTCCAGATTTTATAAACAAAGATCAGATTGATAAAATTTCTTCTTTTGATGAAGTCGATCAATATTTTACAGCTCCATTGCATGGTTTTGCGAGCCGTGAGGAATATTATCAGCGTGTTTCTCCAGAATTTTCACTGCAAAATATTACAACTCCTGTTTTAATTATTAATGCCTTAGATGATCCTTTTTTAGGAGAAAGATGTTATCCTAAAACGATTGTGCAAGACAGCAGTTATGTTTATTTAGAAACTCCTAAATACGGAGGTCATTGTGCATTTCCACTTCGCAATTCAGTACATTCTTATGCAGAGACAAGAGCTTACGAATTTTTTAATTCTTCAAGTGATTATCAGTATTTCACCTAAACAAGGTCTGAATAGCAGTAATTGTTAAGATTTTTTTTCAAAGTAAAGATAATTAGCGCTATTGCTTACATCATGAAATCTTATCTGTGAATTATTAAACTCAAACAAGTTCCAATTATGATTCAATTTACCCAGTAAATCTGAACCGAAAATTATTTTAAATGTTGTAACACCATATTGCGTTGTACTTTCCCATTGCCCCGTTTCTGAAACTGCTCCTTTAGTAGCAGCTACCGAATTATCGGCTTTAAAAACAAAAGAATAACCGCTGTAAGAAGAAGTCTTTTCGGTATCATAAAAATAATAAGGAATTGTCCAAGAACCGTTTGTTATTGCTGCTGTAAAATCAACAGTTACAATATTATTTTCTGGGCAGTAATCAATCGCATATTTAATAGCATTTTCGAACTCTAAATTAGTGGTAATTGATTTAGTTTGAGAATTGTAATCAACTATAGAAATCGGATATTTTAAAGAAATATACTGGCTGGCGTTCAAGTTTTTTATAAAATTGAAAAATGCCTCATCACTTATAATTGACACAGAACTAGCTATTTGATTGGCGCTGTTATAGGTATTAATCGTTATTGGATAATTAATATTCAGTCCATTTATTTTAGATAAAAGATCTGGAAATTGGTTCCAATAATTAATTAAAGTATTAAAATCAGCTTCATTTGGAATAGATTTTTCGATGTAATTATAGTAAACCATTGTTACCGGAAAAATTATTTTTACAATATCATCATCGTAAGTATTTGCATTAATATTATCGACTACTTTTTGATAATCGGCTGTAGTATTAATGGCAATTTGAGTATTATTAACAGTAACAACGTAAGGGAGTTTTATAGTACAATAAGTAGACCCATCGATTACATTATCCTGCACAGTTTGCACCATTGCAACTCTTTGCAGATAAGAGGTTAGAGGAGAAGTGCTGGTAACTGTTCCTTGTGAGTTTGAACCTTGCTCATCTATCTCACTTTGGCAAGACAGTAAAAGCAGGAATACTACAAATGATAAGTATTTTTTTAGCGGGAACATAACTATATTTTTACAAAGGTAATAAAATTAACAGCAACTGTTTTTTAATTAATTTGGCATCAAGGGTTTCGATCTCTTCATCTGTACTAAATCATCAAAAGCCAATACCATTTTATTCTTCTATAAAACAATCAGTTTTACTTTTACCCTACTTATACTAAAAATAAATACTTTTACAACGCACAAATCGAAAAACCTAAATGCCAAATAATACCGAACCAAATACTTGTGATGAAATAATTTTTTCGTCTTTTTTTAAAAGTCACATAAAAGCACTGCGCAATTTTCTTTTCTACAAATTTGGCAACATGGGGCAGGCAGAAGATTTAGCACAAGAAGCATTTATGAAACTTTGGCAAAACTGTGCCTCGGTGCCAATAGAAAAAGCAAAATCATATATTTATACAATTGCCAATAATAGCAGTCTCAACGAAATTGCACATCAAAAAGTTGTTTTGAGATACGAAAAAAACTTCACTGGTTTAGATAAAACAAATGAAAGTCCAGAGTATATTTTGGAAGAAAAGCAATTTCAAGCCAAACTGTTGAAAGCTATAGAAAATCTAAACGAAAAGCAGCGCACCGCTTTTTTAATGCATCGAATAGATGGAAAAAAATACAGTGAGATTGCCTTAGAGTTAAACCTGAGCGTAAAGGCAGTAGAAAAACGTATTCATTTAGCTTTATTGAGTTTACGTAAAGAAATTGAATTATAAAAGTAGGGTAAAATAAGTTCCAATTGTTTTAATGATATAATACGAGTACAATGAAAAAGAATCGCTTATTAGCAAAATGGCTCAACAATGATTTGTCTGAGGATGAATTAGCAGCATTTAAAGCAAGTCCCGATTTTGAAAAATACCAAAAAATAAAGGATTACACGGACCATTTGGAAGTAGATGATTTGGATGAAAACAAGATGCTGGCAAACATTCTTAAACAGAAAAATGCGGCACCAAAAGTAGTTCCCTTATACAAAAAAATGATGTTTAGAGCAGCTGCAATTTTTGTTTTGGCTCTGGGAATTACTTTTGCAATGAAAAATTTTGTAAGCCAGACACAAACAGCTGTTTTTGGAGAAAAAACAACTTTTTTACTGCCTGATAATTCTGAAGTGGTACTAAATTCCGGCTCTGAAATAAAGTATAAAAAATGGAATTGGGACAACAACAGACGACTGGAATTAAAAGGTGAAGCTTATTTTAGAGTTGCTAAAGGAAGACGTTTTGAAGTACAGACCAATCTTGGAAAAGTATCGGTTTTAGGAACTCAATTTAACGTGAGAGCCAGAAAAAACAGATTTGATGTAGTCTGTTATGAAGGACGTGTAAAAGTAAATTATGCCAATACTCAAATTTTATTAACGCATGGACAAGGCGTTAGTTTTGAAAACGGAAAACAAGATAAAATGATAATAAAAGCATTGAGACCCGAGTGGATGGACAATCAGATATGTTTTTATAAACAAAATATCCGCACATTATTAGACGAAGTAGAAAGACAATACAACATTACAATCCAATTAAATGCAAAAGATACAATGTCTTTATTTACAGGTAAATTGCCTGCTAAAGACCTAGATGTAGCCTTACAGATCATTAGTACAACCTATCATTTAGAATCAAAAAAAGCCACAAAAAATAAAGTAATTTTTGACGAAAAATAAATGTTGCTCCCCAAACGATTTCATTTTTTGTTTTATATATTTTTCTATGTCCTGAATATTTTTGCTCAAGGAGAAGGGAAAACTATGCCTTTTAAAAAAATCATAATCGATATTGAAAAACAACATCAGGTTAGTTTTAATTATACAGAGGATAATGTTGCGGGACTGCAATTAATTCCTCCCAAAAAATCACTTTCATTAGAGCAGAAACTGCAATATCTTGCAAAAGAAACCAATTTGTCTTTTGAAAATATTGGAAATCAATTTATTAATATTTATAAAAAAGAGGATGTATCTAAAATAATCTGCGCGTACGTTTTTTCCAGCGCAGATAGAAAACCTATTGAAAACGCGAATATTAGTTTAAATAATAAAACTCAGATTGCGACTAACTCACGCGGTTATTTTGAATTTAAAAAAGAAGATGCCGCTGTATTTTTGATTAGTCACATCGGATTCATAACCAAAAGAATTGCGATAGATAATTTAGATTCAAAGAATTGTCTCCAAATAACATTAGATCCTGAAATTACTGAACTTGAAGAAATTAAAACCAATGCGATTTTAGCTTCGGGAATTTCAAAAAGTAAAGATGGATCATTTGAAATTAAACCTAAGAAATTTGGAATTCTGCCAGGTCTTATCGAAGCAGATGCTTTGCAGACCATGCAGCAGATACCAGGTGTAAACAGTCTTGATGAAAGTGTATCGAGCATTAATGTTCGCGGTGGCACGCACGATCAAAATTTGTTTTTATGGAATGGAATACGAATGTACCAAACGGGACACTTTTTTGGTTTAATATCGGTTTTTAATCCCAATTTGGCGCACACCATTTCTATTTATAAAAACGGAAGTTCTGCATTTTTTGGAGAAAGTGTATCTAGTGTAGTTGCCATTTCGTCTACTCCCGAAACTACAGAAAAGAACTCTTTTAGTGCAGGAATCAATATGATTAATGCTGATATTTATGGAAAGTATAATCTTTCGAAAAAGAGTTATATCGAAATTTCAGCTCGTAAATCGATTACTGATTTTGTAGAAACGCCAACCTATAAAGAATATTTTAATAAAGTATATCAAAACACTACGATCAATGATTTCTCGCAAAATCAGTATCAAAATATTGATTATAAAAGTGATAAAAAATTTGGTTTCTATGATGCTACACTAAAATTTGTTCAAAAAATAGGACTTAAAGACCAGCTGGTATTAGATCTAATAACGATAAAGGACAATCTGCAGGTTTTTCAAAGTGCAACAACATACAACGCATACAAAGCAGAGGACAATAATTTACGCCAGCAGAATTATGGCGGTAATTTGTCATGGAAAAGAGATTGGAATGAGTTTAATACCACTAAAGTCAATATTTATAACTCTTCTTATGAGCTTTTGGCCAATCAAAATATTACTACCGAAAATCAAATCGCCGTTCAAGAAAATACGGTCAATAATAACGGGCTTAATATAGAGAACAACCATATTATTAACTCAAAATTTAGTTTTAACGATGGTTATCAATTTGATGAAATTGGTGTTACTAATTTAGAGCAGGTTAATACTCCTGAATTTTATCGTAAAGTAAAAGATGTACTGCGAACGCACGCCTTAATTTTTGAAGGAAAATACAACGATACACTTTCTAGAGTATATTTTAAAGTAGGGACGCGAATTAATTATATCGAAAAATTTAAAAAATTTATTGTTGAGCCTCGAATACAATTTATCTACGGGATCAACAAAACTCTAAATTTAGAAGTGCTCGGCGAGCTAAAAAGTCAAAATACACAGCAGATTATCGATTTGCAAAAAGATTATTTTGGTATTGAAAAAAGGCGTTGGATTATTGCAGACAATTCCTCAATTCCTATTGAAAGAAGCAGACAGGTATCTGTAAATTTATTCTACAAAAAGAATGACTGGCTGTTGGACATAGAAAATTTTTATAAAAGAGTAAACGGAATTACAACTGCCAGCCAAGGTTTTCAGAACCAATTAGAATTTGTTAGAATGACCGGTGATTATGAAGTTTTAGGAACAGAATTTCTAATTCAGAAAAAAATAAATCATTTCCTAACTTGGTTGAGTTATACCTATAACAACAATAATTATCATTTTTCTAATTATGAATTTCCAATTTTCCCAAACAACTTTGAGTTAACGCATACGGTGTCGTGGGCGGGAATTTATGAGAAAAATAATTTCAAAATTGCATTAGGAACAAAATGGTCTTCTGGAAGACCAAAAACAACTCCAGAAAATTCTCAAATTGATGTTTCAAATCCTGCGCTGGTTTACAACAAACCTAACAATGCCAATCTAAACATCTTTTCGCAGATTAATTTTTCTTCGACTTACAAATGGCAATCTGCAAATGGAATTCAATATAAATTAGGAATCTCCATCTTGAATATTCTAAATAGAAAAAATGCAATCAGCGAATTTTATAGAGTAAACTCATTTACAAATTCTGTAGAAGAAGTCGAAACATTTGCATTGCAAAGAACTCCAAATGTGAGTTTTAGAGTATCACTCTAAAACTATCTCTGCAAGGATCGTAAAGCATTCTTGTCTCTCTTTTTATTTTTTTTAATAAAAACATCAATTCTTTGGTAGGGTAACCTGCTATAAGGCTGTTTTACTATTGAATCCTATTCAAAAGAATTAATCATCCCCTGAAAATTAAAGGATAAATATGAAAAGAAAAAGAATACTATTTGTAATTGCGGCCTTGTTGATTGTGACTTCTGCGGGCATTTATTTTTATTACGGATTTCTCTTTAAAGAAGCACGCCATATAGAATCTGAAATGCCTGATTTTAGTATCGAAGCAGCAAAATTACTTAAGGATTATGACTCAGATCCTAAAAAGGCAGACTTAGTATATCTCAATAAAACTATTGAAATAACAGGAATAGTAACCAAAAAAACAGATTCTGTAATCGTACTAGAAAACACTGTTTTTTGTCTGTTTACTCAAAAAATAAAAGATATACCTAAAAATAAGAAAGTAACGGTAAAAGGTAAATGTATTGGGTATGATGAGCTCTTTCAGGAAGTTAAATTAGACCAATGCACTATTAACAAACAAAACAATTAATCAATTTATGAAGAAATTTTTAGTCCCCCTTTGTCTTCTTTTAGTTACGATGGCATATTCGCAAGATGATTTACTCAAAAGTCTTGATTCTACACAAGTACAAGACAGCTATTCTACAGCGACATTTAAAGCTTTACAGCTGGTAACATTACAGTCTACAAAAATGCCTGCCAAAAAGGAGTTTTATTTTGTGGTTTCGCATCGTTTTGGTAGTGTTAAAGATGGTTTTGACAGCTTTTTTGGTCTTGATAACGCGACCACAAAATTGGGTGGTATTTATGGAGTTACCGATTGGTTATCTGTAAGTCTTTCTAGACACACACTAAATAAAATGTATGAAACTGGATTGAAATACCGATTGATGAGACAAAATGATAATTTTCCTGTAGACATTGTAGGGTATAGTGTTGCAGATATTAATACATTTTTAGAAAAGGATCAATATCCGGGGTTAGAATTTAAGAACCGCGTTACAACCGTACAGCAGGTATTGATATCAAGAAAAATCAGCCAGAAACTATCATTAGAATTAGTGCCGTCATTTGTACATAAAAACCTTTACAATCCCGATATAGAAAATGATAATCAGTTTTCTGTTGGAGGTGGCGGACGTTATAAGATTACTAAACGACTCTCTGTTAATTTAGAATACATGAACAATTTTAATAAACCCAACTTTTATGAAAATCCATTGTCAGTAGGTTTAGATATTGAAACAGGAGGGCATGTCTTTCAGTTAATATTTACCAATTCACAATCTATGAGTGAAAGTGGTTATCTAACCAATGCATCTGGAGACTGGGGCAAAGGAGATTTCTTTTTCGGATTTAACTTATACAGAGTATTCTAAAAAAACAACAAACTATGAAAAAAATAATAGCACTTACATTTTTACTAGCTGTATTTACTAGCTGCAGTGATGCTGATACCTATCAAGATATTGAAACACCAGTAACCGTAACGCCGCCGCCAGGAACAGGAGATCCAGGCACAGACCCAACAACCAAAATTAGTTATACTAAAGATGTAAAATCAATTATTGATGCCAATTGTGTATCCTGCCATCAAAACGGAAGAGCTGCAGGCTTTACACCGCTAACGACTTATGCTGAGGTAAAAGCAGCAGTTCAAAACGCACAATTATTAGCTAGAATACAACTGCAAAACGGACAACAAGGAATCATGCCGCAAGGAGGAAGAATGTCTCAGACTAATATTGATTTGATTATAAAATGGAATACAGACGGACTAATAAACAATTAAGTATTATGAAAAAAACAGTTATAAAACTCTTTGTATTACTGCTGATTATCACAGTAAATACAGCTGCAATTGGACAGAAACTGATGACAAGAACAGGGAGTTTAAAATTTCAGGCTTCTGTGCCTTCCAACGAAGAAGTTGCCGCTGAAAACAAAAGTGTATCTGCAGTTTTAGACCAGTCAACTGGAGATTTCGCAGCTTTAGTTCTTATAAAAGGTTTTCGATTTAAAGTTGCCTTAATGGAAGAGCATTTTAATGAAAATTACATGGAATCTGAAAAGTTTTCAAAAGCAACCTTAAAAGGTAAAATTGAGGATTTTGATATTTCTAAAATAACAAATACAGCTAAAGATTTTACTTTAAAAGGAGATCTTACCATTCACGGAAAAACAAAGCCTGTAACCGTAATTGTAAAAATTTCGAAAGCAGCAAACGGAGTTACTGCAATAGGTTTATTTGAAGTAAAACCAGAAGATTTTGATATAGAAATACCAAGCCTTGTTAGAAAAAAAATTGCTGATAAAATAAAAATCAGCTACAATTTTCTATTGACTAAATAACGGTTTTTGGCAGATGATTAAAGTGCTAATGTTATGAAATGAGTTTTACTGTTTACATTTTTTAATAGCCCCAACTCAATCTAAATGATTTATAGAAATTACATTGTTACCGGAGAAGATGTAAATGATGTTATGGTAATGGAAAACACGGCATACATTTCCTACACGCTTCGATTATTATATCATTTTTTGTTTGATAACGGATTTTCTAAAGAAAGACTCAATGCTTTGCATTTAGGTTTGCAAGAAGGAAATCATGAATTAGTTTCGTACAAAAATCTAATGTTTACCGAACGATTTTTTGTTGAGATGAAACATTGTTACATAGATGACAAAATCAATATTAAAAGCTGTTTTTTCAACTCAAAAAAAGAATGCTGTGCAGAAGTTACTAAAGAAGTAGAATGGTTTGATCCTATTCGCCGAGAAGTTACAGCTACGCCCAAACAAATTCTACAGCATTTTAATCCGAATACCAGATTCTAAGCCAAAGATCATTAAAAACTTAAAGTGGTAAAAACGGAAATAACTGCATTATTATAATCGATTAAACCACAATCAATAAAAATCTACAATTGGAATTTTTCTAATTGAAGCAGACCCATTTTGTTTATCATTAACTAATTAAAATTTATAATTATGAAACGCTTACTAATTATTCCAGCAATCCTTTCTTTGTTTTTGAGTACTGTTTCGTGCTCAAGTGATGATTCTAGTGGCAGCACAACTCCTCCAGCTGATGTTATTACCACTTTTAATGCTGTTTTAGCTCCTGCACCAGGTATTACTTCAACGGCATCTGGAGCAGCAACATTCAAATTAAACCAAACCAAAAAAACTTTTGAAATTATAGTTTCTTATACAGGATTAAAACCTACGCACGGTCACATACATGGTGCCGACGGAGCAATTGTATTCCCTTTTCCTGATGCAGCTATTGCAACGTCTCCATTTACGGTTACGGGTACTATTACTGATGCTCAAATAGCACTGCTTACAGCCAATAAATATTATGTAAACTTACATACCGAAAATAATCCTGGTGGAGAAATAAGCGGAACACTTACGAAAGGTACCACTACGGGCGGTGGCGGAAGTGGTGGTGGTTACGGTTACTAATAGTAATTGCAAATAATTTTAAAAAGCTCTTTATTCAAAAAATAAAGAGCTTTTTTTTGCTTGTATAAAGTTACTTTTTTGACCTTATCACATTAAAAAAACAATATTTGATTATAATTTTTGAAAGGATATGTTTATGAATCCTTAATAAACTAATTCTACTTTTGATGTTTTAAAAGATCTCAGCGAATGCATTGTAGTAACTTTCTATTAATACTTTGTGAGCTTTTATTATTTGTATTGATATACACAATGCAGGCATATTAAATGAAATAGTAATTTTTGAATATTGCGGCTAAAACTTTGAGTAGTATTTAAGCCATCAGTTTAAGGCATAAAAAAGTCCTAATTTTCATTAGGACTTTTTTTGTGGGAAAGCAAGAATTAAACAATCGGGTTGAAGCTTTTGTTTATTCTATTTTTAAAGGGTTTTATATGGCAAGCGGAGAATCTTTTACAGGAACTGGCCAAACAGCTGGACTAGGGAAACTAATACCTTTATTGGCACCTCTTACACTAGCATCTTGTCCAAAATAATATAAAGGCCAACCGTTGTAAGCCAGCTGCGATTTACCAAATACAGTAATAACAGAAAATTTAGATTTATCAAGAATAGAAGGAATTACAATTTTGTCTGTTTCATATATTGGCCAGACAGCATTGTTTGAGAAATCTGCTTTTGTGAAATTATTTTTTTTGAAATTATCATTTTTAAAAGTGTAAAGAGTTAGCCCTTTAGCATCTGTAAAATAAGTAGTCAAACCATCTCCAACCGTATAATCAGATTTGTAGTTTTTACCATCATGTCCTACAAGCTGGCTTTTTACAAGCATGATGGAATAATCTGGTTTTGCAATAAACCAAACACCGCCAACACCATCACCAGTTGTTTGACCTGCAGCTTCAGGTGTATTCGTTCCGTTTACACTCGGAGCATAGTAGTATAACGGCCATCCTTTATAAGTCAATTGCTTTTTAGCAGATGGAGTAGTAATAGTAGCAAAATCTGATGCCGTTAATCCTGCAGCTAATTTATCTGCAGTTAAATTATCTACATAAAATGGAGGCCATACCGCTTCGCATCCACCAGAACAAGATGCTTGTCCGTTTGCATCTGTTGAGAAAAAATATAAAGCTTTTCCGTTTTTATCTGCAAGATAAGAACCTAATGTCGTACTTGTAGAAAGAGTAATTTCTTTTTTTACTTCCTGAACAGGATCAGGAGTACTATTGTCACTACTACAGCTTACGAAAAATACTGCTACTGCAACAGCAGTTAAAGCGAATTTAATTGGATTTAATTTCATCGTTTTTTTAATTTAATTTATATTGAAAAAGGGGGAAAGCATACTTTACTAAAACAGTAAAGTGTTTTATTTTGATGGGTATTTCGTTTAATGACATTTTTGTTACGAACTGTCATATAAAAAATAACCTTGATGATAGGATATTAAGTTTTTTAAGAAAGTCATGTTTTTTCTTTTGATAAGGTTCAATAGTAAAACAGCTTTAATCCAGATTACCCTACCGAAGAATTGTTATTTTGTAAAAAAATAAAATGAAGTGTAGGTATTATAAACCTACAAGATGTACATAATTCTATTTTAAAATTAAGATGTGGTAATCATTTTCCAGCCTTACATTTAAAAGCGCTGTTTTTTATTTTTACAGTATTCTTAAATTCTTTAATTTTATCTAAACAAAAAATAAAATATGGTTTTTGATATTGAGATTTTAATACGTTTTTTATTGGCTTTGCTTTGGGGTGGACTTGTAGGAGCAGAACGAGAATATCATGGTAAAGCAGCAGGATTTCGTACAACCATTATGATTTCTTTTGGAGCATGCTTTTTTACAATAATGTCTATGGCAATTGGCGGTTCAGCAAATCCCGATCGTATCGCTTCTAATATTGTTACTGGTATTGGATTTTTAGGGGCAGGCGTAATTTTTAGAGGAGATAACCGTATAAGTGGTATTACCACAGCAGCGACTATTTGGGCTGTTGCAGCTGTGGGTATGGGAATTGGAGCTGGTTTTTATTTTGCATCAGCCTGTGCGAGTTTGTCTATTTTATTTATACTTGCAGTACTGCCTTTTTTACAAGAACGTATTGACAGGCTTAACCAATCCCGCAGTTTTTATATACGATGTAGTATAACATCAAATGCAGTTTTACTTTGCGAAGAAGAAATGAAAGCACAGCATATAAAACATAAACTTATGCGTCAGGTTCGCGATGGCGAAAAATTACATTTGACATGGCAGTTACAAGGAAAATCAGTAAATATGGCTGCTTTTTTCGACAATATGTTTAAAGCTGATTATATTGATTTTATGGAGTCATAGATATATAAGATTCTAATATTGGTATAGCGTTTTAGTAAAAAAAAGTATTAAAAAGAGACATCAAAAAACGGCAATTTTCCCTGTTTGTATTTCACCTAAGTTTGTTATTATTTTATAAATATAAATTCCTGAGGCAGTATTTTTCAGGTTGAAGCTATTTATTTTAGAAAGTAATGGATAAGTAATAGTATTTTGTCCATTAATATTGTACAAATAGAAAATAGCGTTTTCCTCTTTTTTAGCTTCAATATTTATTTCTTCATTTTTCCCTAATAACGTAGGATGAACAAAAAATAAATTATTACCTAAATAATTGGCATCAATAATTTGAGAATTGACTACATTATTGTTTTCTAAAATTATATTTATTTTATAGCTGTTACTCCCTTTTATCGGGTTGGTATCTAAAAAAGAGAATGTTTTAGAATTGATATCATTTATGGTGCTAATAACACTTTCGGCAGTATTAATTATTTTTACTAAATCTATTCTTTTGATATTGTACAGACTAAAAAGACTGGCACTAATCTTTACTTTATCCTCTTCATAAACTTCTGCCAAAGCCAATTCGAAATAGCAATTTGAGTTTTGAGCATACTGTAATGTTGATTCACTTTTTATTCCTTCGCTATTGTCAAATACAGGAGTAACCGTGTAAAATTTTTCATCAGTATAAGTATAACTAGCGTTTACAGTTTGTTCTTTAAATTCTAAATGATCACCTGTAAGCTGGTAAATATTAAATAAAACCACATCGGCAGGTTTAGTCCAATTAATTTCTGTTGTACCATCACAAACTAAGCTAGTATTTATATTTAAATCATAAGAAATCGTAAAGCTGTCAGAGATATAATCAGTATTGTCAATAGTCATTTTTAATTTTGCTTTTGAGAATTTTTGCTCCGCAGGAGTATACGTAAATTGTTCGCTGTCTAGATTTATACCATTTGCGATAATTTCCCAAGTTTGTCCATCATTGTAACTAATAGACAATTGACCAAGAATACCAGAAAATGAAGAATCCCACTTAAAAGGAGAAATTGTTTTACCATCATAAGGAAAATTATCATTCTTAACAGGGTAATTCCATTCAAATTTATTTGCCAATTCATATTCGTAAGCAATACAATAATCTTGAGACGTATTTGAAACGTATGTACCAGTAACAGTAATAGTGCAGGATCCAGATGCAGGGTTTTCAATAGTTACCTGCTCTATATTGTTAAGTCGATCTTTTCCTCTTGTGGCTTGCTGTTGAGGTGCATCAGGATTAAGAATCCAAGGTAAAAAAGTAATGTTGTCTGCCGAAATAACTTCTATATCTAAATCGTTTACCAAACTTAGATTACTGTTTATTGCAGCCGGCAAATCGTTCCAGACTAATGTGATTTTTAAGTTTTTTGCATTTGGCGGGAGCGTAATGTTATGTGAATTTGTCTGACCAGATGTCAAACTACCAGATATAATTCTATTTTCATTAATAGTTTTAAGACACTTATCAGCATTAATACTACCATAACCGTAAGTGTAATCGGGACCAGTGTTACCTAAATCTTTTGCGCTGTTAATTAAAACTGCTTTTGTTAGAGCATTAGTCAAAGAAGTATTGTTTATAGTTTTATACTGTTGTTTCATAAGAGTAATAATTCCTGTAGCCAATGCTGTAGAATTTGAAGTTCCTTGCGTGCTGAAAGCTACCAACTCTGGTTTTATTCGGCCATCATAAGCTGGACCTTTTGAAGAAAACGACATAATAATTTCGTTTTGGTCAATACAGCCTAACACAATACCATTTTTAGATTGCTTAAAATTACCAGTAATAGATTTAAAACCTTCAAGTCCATTATTACCAGACGAAAAACAATGAGACAAATCAGGATTTAAGAATAATTGAGAATCATAAGCATTAGCCAGCGAGCCATAAAAATTCTCAATCACAGTCCCATAAGAATGATTTTGAGTGAGAGCACCTTGTAAAGTTGGTACTTCATCAGGATAAAGATTTAAAAAGTCAGACGATTGTATCTTCGCTTTTGGAGCGACACCTTTTCCTAAAGCAGAGCTATTTCCTAAACCAGCAACTATAGTTGCCATAGCCGTTGCGTGGCTTGATACAGTAGCGGATTGTGTTGAGGAAGGAATGTGCTTATTTAACAAATCAATATCATTTAAATCAAAAAAGGCATCTTTGACAGCTGCAATTTGATTTTCGCCTGTTACAAGAGGAAAATTAGTATTGGCTTTATTAATGTAATTGATACTAAAATTTTGGTCTATTATTTTAGATTCAGCTTTTGGCTGTAATGATTCTTGTGAAATAGAAGATACACTTCTCAAAACAATAATCTCATTGATAATTTTTTTTGAATCACTTTTAATGGCTACAAGATTTTTATCTACTATTTTGATGTCAGAAATGTTCATTGATTTCAAATCAGTAATTAAAGATTCGATAGTATCAGCGGCTATAATATACTGCCTGTCTTCTTTATGATTTGAGAAGTTTGATGGTAATTTCCATAAATTATTAACTGGAAATATTTTTTTTAAAGATAGATTAGATTTTAAACTTTCATTTTCGACAATACAAAAAGTGCTGTCAAGTTTTTTTACAACCTTGTATTTGTTGTGATGCGCATTTTCTAAAGAAGTAAAATAGTATTTCTCAGATTTTCTTTCATTTTCTTTTTTTAGATATTGTTTCCATTTTTCAGAACCTTGAGAGAGACAGATTAGCGTTGTCATAAAAAGGAGAAAAGTAATTCTTGTCTTCATTTACTGTAGTTGTTAGGGCGATGTTAACCATTTTTATCAATGTTAAACAAAAAACGACTATTATTAATGTCTTTACTTCTTACTTAATTTAGAAAAAGTAAAGATGAAATTTATTCTTAATGACTTCTATTTGAAATAATTATTCCTTGCAGATAAGTCAAAGTTATTAAAATATTTGTAAAAAAAATACGAGTTTTTATTTCATTCAAAAACTTCTAAGACTGTAAGAGAGATTTCCTCTTTTTATAACCCGTTTACACTTAAATGTTATAAAAAAGTATAAAACCATTTTCAACACTTATTAAACAAAATAGAAAATAGATAATAATAGGCGATATTATTTTTTATAACACGCTGATTTATATTTTATTATTGATTTTACTGGGCTGACGATTATAATAAGTTTATTATTACTAAAAAAAAGTCATAAAATAATTTAACAAAATATGTTAATTTTGTTAAATAGTTGTTTTTATAAGTATTTTAATATTAAAATTATATAAGTTTGGTAATAAATAGTATTAATATTTTGTAAAAACCCTTATCGATCAACTTTTTTAAATTAACCGAAAAAACTATTATGAAGAAAACCAAATCAATTTTAGCGTTGTCATTTATAGCGCTAACGCTATTTTCTTGTAACAAAGAAGATCTAGCAAATCAATCAAACCAAGAATCTCTTGAAGTAACACAAGATGTGTTAAATAAAATTAGTTCACTTTCTCTAAATACCACAGATGTTCAAGTGATTAAAAGTACTAAGTTAGATGGCACCAAAGAAGATGCATACTTAATAGAAGGATGTATTGTCATGTCAAAAGATCAATTAAACAAAATGGATCTTCACGGCGGTATTACTACAGAACAATACCGCACTACTAATTTAGTATCTCCACAAACTATTAGTGTTGTTGGATTATCAGGGACTGGAACAACAGCGCTGACTACAAACATGCGTGCTGGATTACAAGCAGCAATAAATAGATACAACAATCTAGGATTGTCTATTAACTTTACACTAACCTTTAGTTCAAGTACTTCAGGTGCAGATATTGTTGTAAGAAGACAAACTGGATCTGCGGGTGGAGTAGCAGGTTTCCCTTCGGGAGGAGCACCTTATAATTTAGTTACATTATATTCTGGATTAGATACTTATTCAACAGGTGTAAATGCACACGTATCTGCACACGAAATAGGTCACTGTATCGGTTTACGTCATACAGACTGGTTTAGCCGTCAAAGTTGCGGACAGAATACAAGTGAAGGAACAGCTGGTGTAGGAGCAATTCTGATTCCAGGAACTCCTTCAGGATATGATGCAACTTCTTATATGAGAGCATGTTTCAGTTCAAGTGAGACCGGAGCTTTCAATAGTAATGATGTTACAGCTCTGAATTATTTATATTAGAAGTTGAATTAGGGTTCTTTTTACAAAATATAAGAGGCTGTTTCATAACCTGAAGCAGCCTCTATTTTATATATTTTTATAAATATTAAAAACAGGCAGATAAAAATAAAAAACCCTGCGAATCATTAGATTCGCAGGGTTACTTTTTTAGACTTTATTAAAAATCTAAAATCGTATTATTTCTTGATGAAAGATTTTTTAGTAAGAGTATTTCCAGTCTGAATGTTTAATAAATAAACACCTGGAACCAATTTACTGCAATTATAAGAAAGATCAATTCTACCAACATCATAAGTCTGATCTGTAATTACATCCAGTTTACGTCCGTTTGTGTCGTACAATGAAACCGTAACATTTTCTTGTTCCGTCTGCATGAAAGAAATAGTTAAGTTTCCACCAGTTGGATTTGGAAAAATGCTCAAACTATAATCAGTCTCAGCATCAGAAACACTGCTCATTCTGCTGGTAGAAGATGCAGCTGTTACAGTACAATTTGGAGTTGAACTAAAAGCCATTTGCGCTGCCGTAAAATTGGTAAATGTGGTATTAATATCAACATTAGAAACATCGCTGGCACCTTTTCCATCACAGTCTGCTCTGTTATTTGTCCAATACGGAAACTGCAAATATACACCTGGTGTAGAACAGCTTCCAATTTCTGCATCACCGCCCACAACAACAGAACTTCCAAAATTTCCGGCAAATAACATGGCATTACCTTTTATGTTGGCCGTGTTGGCAACAGAACCGCCTTCCATCCAAGCATTACCTTCTACAATTGCACTGCTAGATAAAGTTGCATTGTACACACAAGCATTATCTCTAACAATAGCATTGCCCGAAATAGTACCGCCGTCCACCATTGCAAATCCGTCTATTCTGGCATTACCAGAAATATTTCCAGCTCTTACAATCGCATACGGACCTACATAAACCGTTGATGCAACAGTGGCAGTATTAGAAACCCATCCGCCTCCGTTTGTATGTATATGCCCGTTGGTTTTAAGAAAACTTCTAAAATTAGCAGCTGGTTGAAAACCTTCGGGAGTTGCGTTTGCAATTTTTAGTTCGTACGGATATCTTCTTTGTTTTGGATAACCTATATCCGTATTATAATTTACGTGCACTTTTGGAGCAGCAAATACAACTAAAAAGATATTGGCTTCTGTATCCGATTTTAACGTAAATGAAGCTTCTCCATCTGTTTTATACATCGGACTGTAACGCGATACAGAACCATCTGTTTTTGTAGTAACAAAACCATATCTCCAACCCGCTTGAGTAGGATTTACTTCTGAGTGTCCTTTAAATTTAATAGTAACTTTCTTTTCAGTTCCTGTACAAGTTGGATATAACGGAATTACATTCATTCCGTAATCCTGCGGTGCCCAGTCATTATTGGTATAAAACTGATCTGTTGTTCCTGTAACCTTAGTCAAAAGCGTATACTGTCTGCTGGTATATCTTGGCATATTAGTTTTGATGGCATTATAAACCTCTCTAATTTTTTTACCAAAATTGCTGGTAGTATTAATTTGAGAATTCCATTGAATAGGATAATCAAATGCCGGCTGACGTTGTGCGTAGCCCCATAAATAATCGTCAAGCTGGTCTTGCGTAAAACCTTTTAATCTTTTAATCGTTTCAAGCGGATGCTCTTGATTTTGTGATTCTGCCCACATTCTTCGGGTAAAATCAAAACCCTCTTTTTCTTGTACATAATACATTAAATGAAAATTAGTGTAATGATGACGAGTAGAAGACCACATAAAATGTTTTGTTTGAATCCATCGAGTAAGAGTTCCATCGATTTCTGCCCATTGCGAGTAAGCCTGAGCCCTCATAAAATTTGCATGACCTTCAAAAAAAGGACTAGCCCATTCATAGCCAGAAAAAGCCCTTCCGTCACCAGGATTTTCCTGAATGTGCATCATCATTTGCAGCGTATGGGCAAACTCATGAGATAACGCACCGCCATCTCTAGTTGCCTCTGGATGCACAAACATAGCTCCAATAGTATTACTAAAAGAACTTGCCTGCGCAAACGCCTCCAAACGAGGATCTGTAGAATTCCAAGTATTCATCATCATAATAATGATTTTGTACTTTCCTAAATTCTTAGTACTTGCATTACTTACAAAACTAAGATCGGTAATGTAACGCTTAAAACTAGTCTCTAATGTGTCGGCAACAGATTTTGGAGTAAAGCGTAATGCAGTATCAGAATATGTGGCTGGATTTGTACCTACCTTATCGCCCCAATAGACAACAAAATTGGTAGACTCATACTTTCTAGTATTCGATACCTTATTGTAAAATTCATTGTTTGGATCACTCCATTCTGTAGGAGTAAAAAGAGTTTTCTGACCTATAGCATAATAGCTGCAGAGAAAAAGGACAACTTGTAGTAAAACTGTTTTCATATAATTAACGATTTAATGGGGTTAAATAAAAATGATATACAACTTATAAACAGAAAGTTATGTGCGGAAACGTACTTTGCCTCTCTAAAAGGGTTTTTCTAATTCTAAGAACATGCATGTTTAGTTTTATAATTTGCTATTTTAGCAAGTGTTTGTTTCACATTTGTAAAATTATGTTAAAACGAAGGTGTTTAAAAATGCGAATATTACTACATATCAATACTATGTTATCCTGTTTTGAATTATTGTAAATTATTTAAGAGCTGTGTTTTTAAAAATTTAATAAACAATACTTAAAAATGCATATAGTTAAATTTAAGGTGTAAAATAATAACAACTATGTAATATAAGGTAATGTCTCATTAGGCAAATTGAAGTTTTACTTGATGTTATTTCTTATAAATATTTAGAATAAGAGAGATGTTTTCAGTTAAATGCCAAAGATTACAGTATTAAAAAAACGAACCTTATTTCATCTTAAGATTCATTTTTGCCTTCAGGATTCTAACAGTAAATGATTTAGAAAAAATAAGAGCAGTATAAAAGCATTATTACAAGAGATTTCAAAAATTAAATAAGAATAAAAAGACGTTATTACTTTTTTACTACGCTTGATTATTATTAGATTTATTCTCTAAAATTGTTAAATTCTTTTATTTAAGATAATATAGTATTGAGTTCGGATAAAATATCGTTGTATTAATTTACTAAATGCCTCTAATTTTACAATTATTAAAAAACAAACAATTAGGATATTATTGGCTGTTTTTAATAAATGTAAATTTTACACCTATCAGTTAATAGTGCATTTTTATTCGCCCATTAAAGACTTGAAAAACATTAATTTTTTTTGATTATGAAAATATACAGACTCTTTCTATTTACAATGCTGGGTTTTGGTTCCATGAATTCTACCACTTTATGGGCGCAGGACGGCGATCAAATTCTAGACGGAATTGGCGAAACAGGATTAATTGCTCGTTACGTGTTTGACGGTGATGTAAAAGATTGGTCGCGTAACAATCTGCACGGAACTATTGAAGCATCAAAAATGAGGTTTGTAGCCGATGATAAATTTGGAAAAGTACTTTCATTATCAGCAGATAGTAAAGCTTTTGTAACACTTCCAGGTGACGCATTTGCTGGAGAAGAATCACTGAGTATTTCGGGATGGGTTTATTTATTGTCTAATCAGCGCAATCAGCGTTTCTTTGATTTTGGAAAAAACAGTAAAGTACATTTTTTTGCAGCACCAACAGGAACCAAAGAAGATGCAGGTTTCCATACTGAAATTACGACACTCTCTGGAGAAAAATACAAAACAGACAGCCCCGTTTTAGAACTTAATAAATGGGTTCATATAGTAGTAGTTATAGATATACCTTCAAAATCTTTAAATACCTATATCAATGGAGTTTTAGTAGGTTCAACTAAAGATATAAAATTAAAGCTAGATCAATTATTCGATATGAATTCGGGTAAAAATAATGCCTTAACTATAGGAAAATCAATTCTGCCAGAAGATCCTTTTTTAAATGCTAAACTGCATGATTTTAGACTTTACCGAATTCCTTTGACTGAAAAACAAGTTGGAAAAATTTATCACAACGCTTTAAAAGAAGAAGAAGTTGAAGAAGAAGAAGAACAGCCAACAGGCGATTTACAAAAGTTTCCTAAAACTACGCCACAGCTCTATAATCAATATTTGACGAGTGTTTCAGATATAAAAGTAGAAACCGTAATTGGAGACCTTCCGAGATTACCGCGCTATGTAAAAGGAACGTATGGAAATGGAATTGAAGGCCCAGAAGTTCGTGTAATTTGGCCTGCTCCAACAGATAACAGTTCTGTACTTAAGGCTGGACAATATATGGTAACCGGAATTGTTTCGGGTACAGACTTAAAGCCAAAAGCAATTATTACCGTAAAAGATGCCAAAGAAGCTGCAACGCCAGAATTAAAGTTAAAAGCTTTCAATTTAGATCAAGTTACATTAAACGCAGATCTTCACGGACACAATACAAAATTTATTGAAAACCGTGAAAAATTCATAAAAACCCTTGCTGAAACAAATCCAGATTCTTTCTTATACATGTTTCGCAATGCGTTTGGACAAAAACAGCCAGACAATGCAGAAGCGCTGGGAGTTTGGGATACTCAAGACACCAAATTGCGCGGCCATGCAACGGGACATTACTTAACGGCAATTGCGCAGGCGTATGCAAGCACAGGCTATGACAGTGCATTGCATGAAAATTTTGCTAAAAAAATGGATTATATGGTCAATACTCTTTATCAATTGGCCCAAATGTCTGGACAACCAAGAGAAGCTGGAGGATTATACGTGTCAGATCCGACAGCCGTTCCCTTTGGGCCGGGTAAAGCAGCCTATGATTCAGATTTGAGCACAGAAGGTATTCGTACCGATTACTGGAACTGGGGTAAAGGATTTATAAGTGCTTATCCGCCAGATCAATTTATAATGTTAGAAAAAGGTGCCAATTATGGCGGACAGAAAACTCAAATTTGGGCACCGTATTATACTTTACATAAAATTCTTGCCGGATTATTAGATGTTTACGAAGTGAGCGGTAACGAAAAAGCGCTTGAAATATCTAAAGGCATGGGAGATTGGGTCTATGCTCGAATGAAAAAACTGCCTAACGAAACCCTGATCAGCATGTGGAACCGATATATCGCTGGAGAATTTGGCGGTATGAATGAAGTTATGGCGCGTCTTTACAGAATTACAAACGAAAAACGCTATCTAGAAGTTGCTCAGTTATTTGACAACATCAAAGTTTTTTATGGCGATGCAAAACATTCCAACGGATTGGCTAAAAACGTAGACACATTTCGCGGTTTACATGCCAACCAGCATATTCCTCAAATTGTAGGTGCGCTAGAAATGTATCAAGACTCTAAAACTCCCGAATATTACCGTATTGCCGATAATTTTTGGTACAAAACTACCAATGATTATATGTACAGTATTGGAGGAGTTGCCGGAGCAAGTAATCCTGCAAATGCAGAATGTTTTATCAGCCAGCCGTCAACAATTTATGAAAATGGATTCTCAGCAGGCGGACAAAACGAAACCTGCGCAACGTATAACATGCTGAAATTGACTAGTGATTTATTTCTTTTTGACCAGCGTGGCGAATTAATGGATTACTACGAGCGTGGTTTGTACAATCATATTCTAGCTTCTGTAGCCGAAAAAACGCCTGCAAATACGTATCATGTTCCATTACGTCCGGGTGCCATAAAACAATTTGGAAATCCAAAAATGGATGGTTTTACCTGCTGTAACGGTACAGCGCTGGAAAGCAGTACTAAATTACAGAACTCTATTTATTTTAAAAGTATTGATAATCAAGCTTTGTATGTCAATCTTTATATTCCATCAACATTAACATGGAAAGAAAAAAATGTGACTATTGAACAAACAACTTCTTTTCCTAATGAAGATCATACGCTGTTAACAATCAAAGGCGAAGGAAAATTTGATCTTAATGTACGTGTACCACATTGGGCAACGAAAGGATTTTTTGTAAAAATAAATGGCAAAGACGAAAAAGTAAAAGCAGTTCCGGGAAGTTATCTTACTTTAAACCGCAAATGGAAAAACGGCGATACAATTGAATTGCGTATGCCTTTCCAATTTCACTTAGATCCTGTAATGGATCAGGAAAACATTGCGAGTTTATTTTACGGACCAATTTTGCTGGCCGCGCAGGAAACAGAACCGCTTAAAGAATGGCGCAAAATAACCTTAGATGCAAAAGATTTAAGTAAAACCATAAAAGGAGATCCCGAAAAAATGGAGTTTGTTATTGATGGAGTTTCTTTTAAACCCTTTTATAATACCTACGGACGTCATTCGGTTTATCTAGATGTTACTTTACAATAATTGGAAATAAGAGATTATAACAAAAGCAAAAACAAATTTAAGATGCATAAAACAAAGATGGGAATTAAAAAATATAGACTTGGTTTATTATTATTTTTGGGATGTACAATAAGTATTCAAGCGCAAGACTATTGGAGTAGAATTGAACAAAAGAAACCTACTTTGGGAATTGCGGAAGTATATCAAAAATACAGCACACCTCTTTTTCAATTAAAATTAGTAAAAGCATCACAGACCGTTGCAGGTTTAAGACCCAATAAAAATCTAAGTTTTGATTTTACGCCCAGCGATAGATTGGAAATTAGAGACAAAGACGGCTTGTATCATTTAGGCGATATTAATTTAAGAATTAAAGAAGGAAATGCCGATTGGAAAAGTTATTCGACAGCCGCAAAACGTGCTGCCATTACACCTTTAGAAACTTCTGCAACAGTTTTGGCAGCAGCAGATTTAGCCAACACCTTACCAAGTGATATTCCGGTAACGATAAAACGTTATTACGAAATTGACGGCGGAGAATTGGTAATGCGATTTGAAATTACCAATAAATCAAACAGCAATATTGAAATTGGAGCCTTAGGAATTCCAATGGTTTTTAATAACATTTTAGAGGGCAAATCACTTAACGAAACACACGCTCAAAATGTATTTTTTGATCCTTACATTGGTATGGATGCAGGATATTTAGAAGTAAAAAGATTAAGCGGAGAAGGATCTGCCTTATTAGTATTGCCAAAAGAAAACATGGCTTTTGAAGCCTATCGTCCATTATTAGATGATCCAACACCAAGAAGTATTGTTTTTGAAGGTTTCCATGAATGGATGGTCTACAGTAAAGCCTATGCAGAAAACGAATGGAAAAATGCACAGCAATGGAACGCGCCAACTTCTTTGATCTTAAAACCAAAAGAATCTAAAAACTTTTCTTTAAAATTAGTACTTTCAGATGGAATAGAAGACATTCAAAATACACTTGTAAAAGAAGCACTTCCAGTAGCGACAAGTGTTCCCGGATATGTATTGCCACAAGATATTAAATCACAGTTATTTTTAAACTATAAAAGTGATGTAGCTTCCTTTGAAATTGAACCAAAAGGAGCACTTCAAATAAAAGAAGATGGAAAAACACCAAAAGGATTAAAAAAATATGCTGTACAAGGTGTAAAATGGGGTCGTGCCAGATTAACAATCAATTACAAAGACGGCGTAAAACAAACCATAAATTATAAAGTAATCAAACCTGAAAATGAAGTTATTAAAGACTTTGGACATTTCTTAACTACCGAACAATGGTTTGATAAACCAGATTCTATTTTCAAAAGAAATCCTTCAGTAATTAGTTACGATTACGAAACTAAAAAACAATTAACGCAAGACAGCAGAGCTTGGGTTGCGGGTTTAAGTGACGAAGGCGGAGCAGGAGGATGGCTGGCAGCGATTATGAAACAACACATTCAGCCCGATAAAGAAGAAATTAAAAAATTAGAACAATTTGTAGCTAAAACACTTTGGGGGAATATTCAATACAGCGAAGGTAAAAACAAATACGGCGTTAAAAAAAGCGTTTTTTATTACGAGCCAGACTCTCTGCCAAAAGGAACCTACAGTAAAGACATCGATTACAGCACTTGGGCAGCTTGGAAACATAAAGATGCCAATGATCCCGGAAGATCGTATAATTACCCTCACGTAGCTGCAGCCTATTGGACATTGTACCGATTAGCAAGATATAATAAAGATTTAGTAGATAATAAACCTTGGGATTGGTATATTAAACAAGCTTATTATACTTCAATCGCAATGGTAGAACAAGCGCCTTATTATGCGCAGTTTGGGCAAATGGAAGGATCTGTATTTTTGTTAATTTTAGAAGATTTGAAAAACGAAAATCTTACCGAAATGTCGTCCAATTTAGAAGCAAAAATGAAAGACAGAGCCAACCATTGGAAAGCACTTGATTATCCTTTTGGAAGTGAAATGCCTTGGGATTCAACAGGTCAGGAAGAAGTATATATGTGGTCTGATTATTTTGGTTACGATGAAAAAGCAGATGTTACCTTAAATGCAATTTTAGCTTATATGCCAACAATGCCACACTGGGCGTATAACGGAAATGCGCGCAGGTATTGGGATTTCTTATACGGCGGAAAATTATCAAGAGTAGAACGTCAGATACATCATTATGGATCTTCGTTGAATGCGATACCCGTTTTAAAACAATACAGAAAAAAATCAGATGATTTGTATTTATTAAAAGTAGGTTATGGCGGTCTTTTAGGCGGAATCTCAAACATTACCGAAGACGGATTTGGCCCAGCAGCATTTCACTCGTATCCAACAGAATTAAGAATTGATTATATATCTGGAGATTATGGTTCTGGTTTTTATGGTTATGCTGTAAACACTGCAACTTACATTACAAAAGAAGAAGATTTAGGCTGGCTGGCTTTTGGTGGAAATATCACTACAAAAGGCGATTTAGTACAAGTAAAAATAACCACTGCTGCAAAATCTAAAATATTTATTACTCCAAAAAAATTATGGATAACTTTAGACGCAGGAACTTTTGATACCGTTACCTATAATACTAAAACAGATGAGGTAGAAATCACTTTGAGTGCAGCAAATGAGTTTACTCCAAATGCTTATTTAAGAGTAAATCAAGATATTAAACTGCCGTACACAAAAGTTAGAGGCGCTTATGAAATACCGCTTCAAAAGAAAAGTATTCAAATAAAATTATAATATGGAATGAAGCAAAGATCAAAAACACACTTCTTAAAAAAAATAGGGTTTATTTTATTGGGACTACTGTTTAGTTTAAATACAGCTGCTCAAAAATTTGATCATTATTTTCCCAAAAAAGATCTTACCACAGTAGGAGTTTACTATTATCCAGAACATTGGGATGAAAGTCAATGGGATCGTGACTTGAAAAAAATTGCCGAAATGGGTTTTGAATTTACCCATTTTGGAGAATTTGCTTGGGCACAACTAGAACCTCAAGAAGGAGTTTATGATTTTAAATGGCTCGATAAAGCGGTTGAAATTGCGGTAAAATATAAATTAAAAATTGTCATGTGCACCTCGACAGCAACGCCACCTGTCTGGCTTACCCGCAAGCATCCCGATATTCTAGCTACTTATGAAGATGGTACAAAAACCGATCACGGTTCTAGACAGCACGCGTCATTTTCAAGCAACTATTATCGAACGTATTCGATGAAAATGATTGAACAATTGGCAAAAAAATATGGCAATAATAAAAACATAATAGGGTGGCAGGTTGATAATGAACCGGCACGTTTTCTGGATTATGGTCAAGATGCACAACAACGCTACCGTAATTGGTTAAAAGAAAAATATAAAACAATTGACGCCTTAAATCAGGCTTGGGGAAATAATTTTTGGAGCGGAACCTATTCTGATTTTAATCAAATTAATATACCGTTGCACAAAGAATGGGGAATGAATTTACATTCTCAATTAGATCATTATCGATTTGCCGATGAGGAAACGGCCACTTTTCTAGATGCGCAAGCCGTTACAATCCGCAAATATGCAAGCAAAGACCAATGGATAACCTCTAATTACAGATCCAATTATAATGAAAGTTTCGTTGGAATGAGCAAAGAACTAGATTTTGACTGCTACACACGATATTTGGTTTATGGATCAAGTTTAGGAATAGGTTCACAAGGCTATCGCTTAGGAGATTACACCAGCATTGGAATGTCAAATGATTTTTTTCGTCCATTAAAAGGCATGTATGGCTGTATGGAGTTACAGCCGGGACAAGTCAATTGGGGAAGTATAAATCCGCAGCCAATGCCGGGAAGTGTTCGTATGTGGCTTTGGCATGTTTTTGCAGGAGGAAGTAAATTTGAATGTACCTACCGTTTTCGTGCGCCTTTGTATGGTTATGAGCAATTTCATTACGGAATCGTTGGAACAGATGGCGTTACACCAACTCCAGGCGGTTTAGAATTTAGTCAGTTTATTAAAGAAATCAATACATTACGACAAAAATATGATTCGAATGCAGGATTACCAGATGACTATTTAAAGCGTAAAACCGCAATATTATTTAATGGTGATAATGTTATGGGAATCGAATTAAATAAGCAGACCAAAGAGTGGAATACGATACAACATTTTTTAAAATATTATAAAGCTTCAAAGTCTTTTGGCGCACCGGTTGATTTTGTTCAGGATGAGGCTGATTTCTCCAATTATCCTTTTTTAATTGTTCCTGCTTATCAGATGATTGACCAAAAAATGATTGATAAATTAACGGCATATGCTAAAAACGGCGGCAACTTAATATTGAGCTGCAGGTCTGGAATTCAAAATCGTCAAGGGCATCTTTGGGAAGCAAAATTTTATGAACCAATGTGGGATTTAATTGGTTCTCAAATAGAATCTTATGATTTGTTAATGCCGCAATCTCCGGGTATAATAAAGTTTAATAATCAGGATTTTCCATGGACAAGCTGGGGAGATTTATTAAAACCTAATAAAGAAACTGAAGTTTGGGCTACTTATGGAAGTGAATTTTATGCAGGAAAAGCAGCCGTTATTTCTCGCGATTTAGGCAAAGGAACCGTAACGTATATTGGTGTAGATTCAAAAGATGGAGAACTTGAAAAACAAGTTTTAAGAAAATTATATCAAAAACAAAAGGCTCCAATAGAGGATTATCCAGAAGGAGTTATGATTGATTATCGAGATGGATTTGGTATTGCGGTCAATTATTCAGATAAAATATACGAAATCAATTTGCCAAAAAATGCCAAAATCATTATTGGAACTAAAGCAATCAAAACGGCTGACGTTCTAGTGTGGAAGTATTAAAAAGAAAATCATTCAGATAAAAATTCACTAACTCTTGATTGAGCCGAGAGTTAGCGTTGGTTTGTAACAAGGGCAATATTAAGTGAATTGCCCTTGTTCTTTTTTAGCAATAATAACCAGCTAGTCTAATTCAAAAAAAATATTCAACACATAGAAACATAGATTTTTTTTAATAGCAGTATACAAAAAAGAAACTCATTTCTTTCACATAAGTAGCTATGTGTGTTTGAGATAAGTGAAACGTTTTTTTTCATACTAATAAAATCTATGTTCCCATGTGTTTAAAAAAAATAAACCCAACACACATAAATAATACTATTATAATGATAAAAAAGAACCTGTTTTTTGTTCACTATTTACTGTTTTTTATAGTAAACGGTTTTGCACAAGAAAAAGTAAATGTTACGATGTCTAATGCTGGAAATCCAGTTTTACCTGGATATTTTGCAGATCCAACCATTAAAAAATTCGGAGACATTTATTATATCTATGCCACAACAGATAACGAAATGCTCGCCTCTGGAGCACCAACAGTCTGGTACAGTAAAGATTTAAAAAATTGGTACAATCATATCATGGAAATTCCATCCTTTACAGCAAAACCCATTACCAATTTTTGGGCGCCGGATATTGTTGTCGGAAATGACGGTAAATACTATTTGTATTTTGGAAACTGCGAAATAGGCTGTAATATTTACGGTTACGTATCAGACACGCCAATTGGTCCGTGGAAAAAATTAGACGAAAATGACGTACCCGTAATTTCCAACGGATATCCAAGAGAAGGATTTCCATCGCTCGATGCACAATTTTTTAGAGATACAGACGGTAAAATATACAGTTATTGGGGAACTTGGGTACACTACAATGGCGGATATGCCGTAGGAGAATTGAATAGCATTACGATGAAAGACATGTCTAATTCTAAAAACATTCCGTTAAGTCAAACTCCAGCACCTTTTGAAGCCGCTTATATGATGAAAAAAGGGAATAAATATATTTTAATGTATTCTGGTGCCTCTTGTCACGACGAAACGTATAATGTGAGATATTCGTATGGAGATTCGCCTTACGGACCTTTTAAAGAAGGACCCAATAACCCAATTTTAAGTACTACAGAAGATAAAACAACGCACGGTCCAGGGCATCATTCTGTGCTAGAAGATGGAAACGACTATTACATTGTATATCATAAACACGATTATCCAATGACACGCGGCGGACTTGCAAGACAAGTTTGCATTGACAAAATGATTTTCGAAAATGATTCAACTATAAAAGCTGTAATTCCTACTGCAAAAGGTATCGGAAAGATTGTAAAATCTGAAGTTCCAGAAAATATTACGCTTAATGCCAAAGCAACGGCATCTTCTTATTATCATTTACAATCTTTAGAATACGATTACAAATACCAGCCTAGTTTTGCCACAGACGATAACAATGCCACAATGTGGAAAGCAGGAAATAATTCTTTCCCGCAAGATTTAACGTTAGATTTAGGAAGTGTAAAAGAAATAAAAAGAATAATGACCCAATTTGAGTTTGCGAGTTATTATTATCAATATACTTTAGAATATTCTAAAGACGGTAAAACTTGGGAATTGTATGCCGATAAATCAAAAAATCGTACTGCAGGAAGTCCAATGATTGATGATAAATCCGTATCGGCACGTTTTCTAAAATTAAAAGTATTGGGAACAGAAAAAACGGGGCTTTATGCCGCAGTTTGGAACATAAAAGTGTACAGTTCTTTGTTTGAAATTCCACTGCAATTAGAAAACAAAAAATCAACTATAGAACCTTCCGTTGCAAGTGCTCATAAAATGCTTTTAGATCTTGATGTCAATTCTGAAAAATACAACAGCAGCTTAACTAGTATTCCTAATAAAGGAACGCTGGGCGGTATTTTTACCAAAACAGGCGAGGTTAGTATTTCTTGGGATAAAGAAGATAAAATTAAAGCAGTTAATTTTAAAAATGGCGCTTTAATACTCAATAAACCAACGCCCAAAAGTCTGGCTTGGAATGGTTCTTACTCTGTTGCAACATGGGTAAAAAATCCAGAAGTGGACAAAGAAGGAGAAGTTTTGGCCTCATGGTGCGACCGATCTAAATACAATTTGGCTAATTCTTATAATGCATTGGCATACAATAGTGGTCATTATGGTGCTGCGCCACATTTAGACGGTCATTTTGATATGAAATATAACAAAGTTCCCGAACAAAATAAATGGCATTATCATGTTTTAACTTTTGATGGAGTAGTAGAGAAAATATATGTAGACGGCGTACTGGATAATGCTCAAAATATGATGTTATCATCGGCAGTAGAAAATGCTAAAATCATCATTGGAGCTTCAGATATAGGAGAAAATTATTCTGGTCTAATGGCTTCTTTAAAAATGTATGATTATGCACTCAGCAAAGAAGAATTAATCGACCTTATGAAAAAATCGGCACCAAAAGCTACAAAAGAACCTTCTAAATAAATAGTGTTTAAATAATAGAATTCGAAAATGAAAAAAAGACTCCTGATTTTATGCGGCTTATTATTATCGATATATCAAGCTTCCTCACAAACCTATGAAGTTAAATCTCCAGACGGGCGTATTCAAATAAAAGTGATCAACTCGGATAAAATTTCTTGGTCTGCTTCCTTAAATGGAAATTTAATTATTGAGAACGCAGAGGCTGGAATGGAATTTTCATCTAAAACTAATTTTGGATCTCATCCGAAGGTGAAAAAGCAAACCGTTAAAAGTGTATCTCAGAACATTCATGCCATAGTAGCCATCAAAGATGCGGAAATCAAAGACGAATATACGGAGCTTTCGATTGCGTATCAGGGAAATTATAAACTGAATTTCCGCGCTTACAATGACGGTGTTGCGTATCAATTTATAGATGAATCTAAAGACAAGCGCAATGTAATTTCAGAGAAAGTGTCTTTATCATTTCCAAAAGGATCACGTTCGTTATTTCCGCAGGAAGAATCGATGTATTCGCATAACGAACGACTGTATTTAGATAAATCTTTAAACGATATTGCGGCTAAAGATTTCTGTAGTCTACCAGTTTTATTTACTACAGATAAAGCTAAAGTATTGTTTACAGAAACGGCACTTCACGATTATCCGGGATTGTTTTTGAGAGGAAACGGAAATACAACTTTAGATGCCATGTTTCCAAAATATGTTTTAGAAGCTGTTGATAAAGATGGAAGATCTGATCGTGTGCAAAACATTACAAAAGAAGCTGATTATATTGCTGAAACAACTGGAAACAGAGCTTTTCCTTGGCGTGTATTTATCATAAGCGACGACGATCGTACCTTTGTAGAAAGCAATTTAGCCTACCAATTAGGAACACCAAATGTGCTTAAAAATACCGATTGGATTAAACCCGGAAAAGTGGCTTGGGATTGGTATAATGACAACAATATTTATGGTGTTGATTTTAAAGCAGGTTTAAATACCGCAACCTACAAGTATTTTATTGATTTTGCGGCAAAGAATAAAGTCGAATATGTAATACTTGATGAAGGCTGGACAAAATCGACCACTCAAATTCTTGACTTTAATCCAGATATGGATGTGAAAGAATTGATTCGTTACGGAAAAGAAAAAGGCGTTGGTATTATTCTTTGGGTACTTTGGAAACCATTAGATGCTAATTTGCTTCAAATTCTAGAAACCTACAAAAGCTGGGGCGCAAAAGGGATCAAAATTGACTATATGCAGCGCAACGATCAATATATGGTAAATTCTTACGAGCAGATTGCCAGAGAATGTGCCAAACTAGAATTATTAGTAGATTTTCACGGTGCCTTTAAACCTTCGGGTTTACACCGTATGTATCCAAATGTATTGAATTACGAAGGTGTAAGAGGCAATGAAAACAATAAATGGAGTGATGAGATTACACCAGAACATACGGTGACAATTCCGTTTATTCGTATGGCAGCTGGACCAATGGATTTTACGCCGGGTTCGATGGTGAATAAACAGCCTAAAAACTTTGCTATAAGTTTTAATAATCCGATGACTATCGGAACTCGTGCGCATCAGGTAGCCATGTATGTGGTTTACGAAGCACCGTTGCAAATGATGTGCGAGTCGCCATCAACGTACTATAAAGAGCAGGAAACAGTAGATTTTATTACCCAGATTCCAACGGTTTGGGACGAAACAAAAGTACTTCATGGTTCTGTTGGTAATTATATTGTTGTGGCAAGAAAAAAGGCCGATAAATGGTTCATTGGAGGTATGACCGATGCTGATGCAAGAGAATTACCTATTGATCTTTCTTTTCTTGGTGAAGGAACTTTTTCAATGGAAATATTTGAAGACGGCATTAACGCAGATCGATTTGCAGAAGATTATAAAAAAGAAATTATAGAAGTCAATAAAAACTCTAAAGTAACCGCAAAAATGGCTTCTGGAGGCGGATGGTCTGCTATTATTACTAAAAAGTAATTAGGAAATAGAATAAAGGTTTTTTAGCCACTCCCGATAGCTATCGGGATAAAAAGATTAAAAAGGATTTTTTTGCCACGAATTTCACAAATTTTCACAAATCATTGCGTTTAAAATATTATTACTAAAAAGTAATGGGAAATAGAATTAAGGTTTTTTAGCCACAGATTGAAAGGATTAAAAAGGATTTTTTTGCCACGAATTTCACAAATTTCCACAAATCATTGCGTTTAAAATATTATTACTAAAAAGTAATAGGAAATAGAATTAAGGTTTTTTAACCACAGATTAAAAGGATTAAAAAAGGATTTTTTAGCCACGAATTTCACTAATTTTTACAAATCATTGCGTTTAAAAAAAACAACAATTAGTGAAAATTCGTGTAATTCGTGGCAACTTTTTTAAGACTTACAAGAAAGAAATCTTTTTAATTCTTTTAATCTGTGGCAAAACAACAACAACAACAACAACAACAACAACAACAACAACAACAACAACAACAACAACAAAAATTAGTGTAATTCGTGGCAAATTTTTTTAGACTTACAAGAAAGAAATCCTTTCTAATCCTTTCAATCAGTGGCATAAAAAAAACTACACCTTCCAAATGAAAGATGTAGTTCTATAATCAATAAAAAAGACGTTTATTTTATAATAACCTTCTTGGTTTGTTTAAAACTTTGAGATTGTATCGTTACAAAATAAATACCTTTAGATAAACCACCAGTGTAATATTGCTCTTTAGGATTGTAATTTTTATTTTCAAAGACTACAAGTCCGCTGCTGTTGGTTATTTTTAAATCGTATGATTCGGCATTTTCATTCGGAACTTTAATGTTTATCAAAGAAGAATTAGTGGCTGGATTTGGATAAATCATAAAATTAGAAGAGGCATTTGAAAAATCAGTAACAGCAAGATTTTCTGAAATAACAGTTTTCCAATCCCACCAATTTTTATCAACGTTTGCTGTACGGTTAGCACCTTCTCCTAATTTAATTTTGTAATTAAACTTAGTTTTACGAGTAGCATCACTTTCAAAAATATAATCTGAATTACAAATTACAGCAAAAATAACACCATTAGCAGGCACGCCTTGAGCAAAAGAAATAGTACAATCTCCTGCGTAAACCGGTTGTGAATACACCGTTTTTCCTTCTTTAGTACGATAACACAATTGAATTGACATATTTTCTCCTAATGGCTCAAAAAACACGGTTGCTTGAGTTCCTTCTATATGAATAGGAATAAAATTGGCGCCAGACCAACCCGGTAACGTTTTCTGCTGCGGAATTAAATATCCGTTTTCATCTTCGGTTGTAATCGCATACGGAGTAGCTTTCCATTTTTCTACATTAATAAGAGCCGGTTGTTCAGGACCTAATTCACGTCCCATATTATTGCGATATAAACTTAAAATAGGCTGTTCAAATTTTCCGAAATCAGATAAGGCTAATCTTGCTCTGTATTCCTGAATCAGTTTACGGGTTTTACCATCACCTAAACCATGAACAGTACCATTACCATTTGCAATACCTTCTAATACACGACCTTCACAATAATTCCAAACCCACGGTAAACTTTTTTCATCTACAATTTCTCCTAAAAAAGTTGGGAAAACAGAGCTATACTGCACACCGCCAATAACATCTCTAGTCAATCGTAAAGTAACACCATCAGAATTTTGAACTCCAGAATCAACCCCTTCGGCAGAAGGACCTCCAAAAGTTCCATCTTGCAACCAGCCACTGTAACATTCTATCGGAATAAAAGGAGCAATTACAGAACCTGCGCTCAGCCATCCTAAGTCGACATTGCTATAATCGGTACTTCCTATTTTTTTAATATCCAATACCGTTTGCAGCCAAACGTTTGAACCTTCATGAAACCAAGCCGATTTTCTACAACCTGGCAAAGAGGCATAAATGGCGTGAATTCCTTCGTGAACACAAGCACCAGTTTGATATTGTGCGTCTGTAAAAGTGGTATTAGGATCAAAACTAGCAACTGGATAATAGGATAAGAGAACCATTGGCCAGCTTTCTCCATCTTGAGTACTCACACCGCTCTGCCAGCCGCCTAAATCGGTATTTGAGGCAGTATCGGTACATAAACCAGAACCAAATAAATAGACAGAACTGCGATATCCTGCTCGGTATAATTTGTCTGGAGGCCAGCCCATATTATCTCTTAGAAAAGTAAAATCTCCATCGAGACGCTTTAACATTAAATCTACCGCTGGGTCTGTAACCAAAGTATTGGCATTTGGTCCAGCAACAAAAGTCCATGAACCCACATTGGTAATTTTAGCACCATTACAACCGCTGTATCCGGGATAATCTTCTTCTAAATTTTTTGTTGGTTTTGGAAAATTCGGATAATCACTTTTAAAATCGTAATGAAGTGTTGTATCGTAAGCCGGCCACGCGCTAAAATCGCTGTCGTCTTCTTTTACCGTTAAGAAAAAAGAGATCGTACTCTCGGTACCGCAGGCATTAACATACAAAAAACGATACGTTCCCGAATTCTCCACTTGTAAATTAGACAAAGTAATGTTTTGGTCCGACGACACAAAATTATTTGGACCCGTCCATTTCATTTTACCGCCAGTTGCATTATTTGCAATTGCGGCTAGAAATTGTACGCTTTCGGTTGGGGAAATAACTGCGTAATTAAGGTTTTTTTCGCTTCCGTTATTGACCTTTACACTTGAGGTTAATGCAGTAGCATCACATTGTGTTGTTTCTACACCAAAAGCTTGAAATTCAACTACACCTGTCGCAGTATCACTTTTAAAATAAACTCTTAGTTTTTTAGATTTAATGTTTAAATTTCCAACCGTATTAAACTGATTCAGCGCTAATCCTATGGTGCCGCCATTGATCCACGCAAGCCCGTCCCAGTATTCAAAATAAGCAGCTGTAGGCTGGGCGATACCTCCAAAATCGGTAAACCAGTAAAGCGCAATCGAATTTATTTGATGGGCAAAATCCCAATCGTATTCGATCCAATTGTAGGTATTGTAAGCCGCTTCACCATCCCAGTTTCCATAAACAGGGTTTGTTCTATCATCCGAACTAATCGGTGCGAATCCATCATTAACAGCACTTAGACTTTCCCAAGGAGACACATGAGAAGTGCTGACTTTTGTTGAACTTAGCATGGCTAAGTTGGTTTGAGCATTTAACTTTCCTACTACTAACACAAAGGTGCTAAGGAATAGGAAAGAGAAAAAACGGGGTAGTTTTTTTTCTTTCATCAGATAAATTTTGGTTTTTAATTATTTTAAAAAATCAAACACTCATTGATTGATAAGTGTTTTTAAAATAACATTGGTTAGTTGAAATGAATGCTTATTTATAGAAAGTACTAAGTTAAGAGTAGTCTTAATAAAATTATAGATACTTAATTATCTGATAATTAGTAAAAGTTAACCAGTATTCAAAAAAGTCGCCTTGAGTGGTGCAGTTTTAGATTCTTATAATACTTTGCGTCTTTGCGACTTTGCGAGAAATAGTGTTCGCACATAAAAAATCAAATAATCTCGCAAAGTCGCAAAGACGCAAAGTTTTTTCTGTATCATCTTTAAATTAAAAAACCGCCTAATTGTAGGCGGTTTGATTGTTTTTTGTGTTGTTTTAAAAATAAATATTCAAGACACTTAGTAATTTCGAAGTGCTTCAATATCTGCTGCTTTTTTAGCAAGCGGTTTGCCTAATAATTGATACGATTCTTTTGTAATCAGGAAATCTTCTTCGATGCGAATACCTCCAAAACTTTTATAATCTTCGACTTTATCATAATTAATAAACTGGCTGTGCTTTTTTTCTGATTTCCACAAGTCTATTAATTCTGGTATAAAATAAATTCCCGGTTCAACTGTTAATACAAAACCTTCTTCGAGTTCTTTCCCTAAACGCAAAGATTTTAGTCCAAATTCGGTGCTCTTTTTTAAGGTATCGGTATAACCAACATATTCTTCGCCTATATTCTCCATGTCGTGCACATCCATTCCCATCATATGCCCTAAACCACATTGAAAAAATAATGTATGAGCGCCAGCCGCAACAGCTTCGTCTAAATCTCCTTTTACTAAACCAAGAGATTTAAGTCCAATTAAAATTTCTTTGCAGGCAATAAGATGGACATCTTTAAATAAAATGCCAGGTTTCAGTGCAGCAATTGCCGCTTCTTCCGCTTGTAAAACGATATTGTATATTTCTTTCTGTTTAGAAGTAAAAGTTTTAGAAACAGGAAAAGTACGCGTCATATCTCCCGCATAATGCATATTTGTTTCGGCACCAGAATCGCATAAAACCATTTGCCCTTCTTGCAAAACGTTACCTCCCGCATGATTGTGCAGATACTGTCCGTTTACCGTTAGAATTATCGGAAAAGCAAGCTGTCCGCCGCCGCTTATAGCTGTGCCTTCAACTTGTCCTGCAATTTCATATTCAGTCATTCCCGGTCGAGCACTTTGTATCGCTTTTAGATGCATTGCAGCCGTTATGTCAACAGCCTTTTCAATTTCAGCTATTTCTTCCTTAGTTTTATAAGAGCGCTGTGCAATTATTGCTTTAGATAATTCAATTGAAGCTTTTTGCGCTAATACGTTCGGATTTATTTCCAACAAAGAACTTAATTTTAAAGTAATTGCAGCACGATACGGAGGCAGAAAATGTATTTTGCGCTTTTGCTGTACCGCATTTTTTAAAATTGCGTCTACAAAAGATAAAGGCTGAACTGTTGTAATTCCTGATTTTTCGGCACAAATATTCAATGATTCCTGCGGACCTATCCAAACCGTTTGTTCTATAGTCAAATTATCTCCAAGCAGAATCTCAATATTAGCGTCAATATCTATTATTAAAAATAGAGAAGGACGATCAATTCCTGTATAATATAAAAAACTGCTGTCTTGTCTAAAATGATAAATATTATCTCTATAATTCATTCCAACCTCTTCATTTCCGGGTAGAATAATAAGACCAGAACCAATTGCTTTTTTTAAAACTTGTCTTCTATTAACGTACGTTTCTTTGCTAAACATATTTTTGTATTATTTGTAATTTAAATGCTGTTATCTTCCTCCGCCTGGACAATGTTCTCTTAAATATTGTGTAAACAATTGCGATAAATGCTCAGAAGTTCCTTCGCCTTCATTAATTCTGTGCGTGCGGTTTGGATAACTCATCATTTGAAATTGTTTTCCGTTTTTCACTAATTCATTAACAAGCATTTCAAAGCCTTGATAATGTACATTGTCATCACCCGTACCATGCACAACCAGTAAATTACCTTGAAGTTTATTGGCATACGTAATAGGAGAACCTTTTATATACGGCTCTTTATTTTCCTGCGGTAATCCCATATAGCGTTCCTGATAAATATTATCATACAATAATTGATTAGGCACAGAAGCAATAGCAATTCCGGTTTTATAAATTTCAGGATGTTGAAACAAAAGATTCAAAGTAGTAGAACCGCCGCCGCTCCATCCCCAGACCGCAACACGCTCAGGATCTACAAACGACCATTTTAAAATTTCTTTAGCAGCCATTGCTTGATCTCTTACATTTACAATACCAAGATTTTGGTAAATCGCTTTTCTCCAAGCCGTACCTTTTGGAACAGGAGTTCCGCGGCCGTCTAAACTGATCTGAATGTATCCATCTGCTGCAATATCACCATTGTATAAAAAAGTATTCGCATTTCCGGCAGCATCTTTTACCGTTGCAGCTGCAGGTTCTGTATAGACATAAAATAAAACAGGATATTTTTTTGCAGGATCAAACGGAGTCGGTTTTATCATCCATCCGTCAAGCGTTATGTTATCGCTTGTGGTAATCTGAATCATTTCTACATTTCCGCTCGGAGTTTTATTACTGCTGATTTCTTTTATCGTTTTACCATTAGAAAGAGTAACCCATTCTGATACTTCTTGATTTTTATGATTCGAAAAATCATGTGCTGCATATTTGGCATCTGGAGATAAACTATAATCATGCGTACCAATTTCGGCAGCAGGAGATACTTTTATTAGTTTTCCTTTTCCGTTTAAAGCTGTTTTATATAAATATTGCTGTGTAGCATTTTCTGGAGAAGCCAAAAAGTAAACAAAACCACTTTTTTCGTCAATTGCTTCAATAGATATAATATCATAATTTCCATTAGTAATTAACGTTTCAGATTTTCCGCTTTTGTCTATACGATAAAGATGACGCCAGCCGTCTTTCTCTGATAAAGAAAGAAACTCCTTTCCGTTATTAATCCACTTCCAACCGCTATTTTCAGTTGTTAATACATCCACCCATGAGTTGTTTTTTTCATCGTAAATTTCATTTGCTTTACCATCTTTAGGATTACATAAAAAAAGTTTAGCCTCATTTTGTTTGCGGTTCAGCTGTTCAAGTAGTATAGCAGAACCATCAGGAATCCATTGCATTAACGGGATATAATGCTGTTTTGTATCACCCGGAACCTGCATCCAAGTAGTTTGCTGTGTAGCAATATTTACTACACCAACTTTGCAGGCAGAAGGATCTTCTCCCGCTTTTGGATATTCAATCGGGATCGTGTACGAATACAAAGAATCCGTATTATTAATCAATAAAAAGTTTTTAATTTTAGTAGCATCGATCTGCCAAAAAGCAATGTTTTTTCCATCAGGACTCCAGCGAAAACCATCTCTGCAGTCAAATTCTTCTTCATAAGCCCAGTCAAAAGTTCCGTTAATTAATCGATCCGTTCCGTCGTTCGTCAACGCAGTAATTTTTCCAGAAGCAACCTCTTCAACATACAAATTATGATTGCTTACATACGCAACGGCATTATTATCAGGCGATAGTTTAGCAAACATCAAAGACGATTCTGGTTTGCCTTTTCCAATCTGGTGTAATTCGTTTGTAGTTTTGTTTAAAAGCCAGTAATCACCTCTGGTTTCTTGTCGCCAGACTTTTTTTGAATTCGTATAAATCAAAACTAATTTTTCGTCTTTACTGAACTCAAAATCTTTAATTTCTAATGCTTTTCCGCTTTGTTTCGGAGTAAGCTGCCCAGCGTTAATTACAATAGTTCTAGAAAAATCAGGCAGTTGATATTTTACGATTTCTCCATTTTCTATGGTATAATAACTACTGTTGGTATTCGTCCATTTTAGTTTTTGGGCATTCGCAGAAATAAAAAACAGATTCAGTAGCAAACATAAAAAGAGACAGCTTATTTTTTTCATTGTTGAGATATTGTAATTTATGGAATGATTTGTTTTGTAATTAAAATGAGATTCTTGTATTTCCGTTGCGCGTAATTATTTTTAAACATGGTCTCGACAGCTATCGGGCAATGTTATTAAGTTAAGGATTATTATTAAAAAAGTCTCACGCAGATTTTAGCGGAAAAAGAACAAAAAAATCTGCAAAATCTGCGAAATCTGCGTGAAAAATTCTCTTAACTTAATAACATTGAGCTATCGGGATAGATTTTGTAAGTTTTAAAAAAGGCATTTCACTTATTTAAAACTCACAAAGGCGACTCTGTAAAAGGAATGTATTCCTTTTTTGAATACTACTTTAAATCAAATAAAATCTATGTTTCTATGTGTTCAATATTTTTTATGAAGAGAGCGTAATCTTCAAAAATAGATTGTTTTTTATAGAAAAGGCTTGATTTTATTATCGAGATCAAATACTATATTATCCTTTTTGGTTTTAAAAGCATAAATTTAGGATATTTTAAAGGTTTTACAGTTTTTAAATTCGATTTTATGAATTAGCCAGTGAATTTTTAAATTCAAAAGGGGTTTTCTTTTTTATTTCTTTGAATTTTCTGTTGAAGTTCGAAATGTTATTAAAACCGCTTAATTCAGAAATTTCAATGATAGATAATTCTTTGTTTTTCATCAGTAGTTTGGCAGCGTGTTCAATTCTAATTTCAATTAAAAATTGGAAAAACGTTTTGTTCGTTCGTGTTTTAAAATATTTGCAGAAAGCATTTTTAGTCATATTGGCAATCTGGGCAATTTCATCTAAAGTGATATTTTTTTGATAATTATTCATCACAAAATCAAAAACCATCTGCATTCTTTTTCCTTCTGCATCGGTAAACGGTTTATTGAAAACATAATTAGAAAGATGTTTTTTTTCAGCCTGACAAAAAGCTTTCAGCATATACATTAAAAGTATAAAACGGTCATATTTATCGGCATCTTTAAACTTTTTAAACCTCCTTATAACAGATGGTTTGGCATCTCTTATTTGGATCCCGTTTTTAATGGCTTTAAAAAAAGGCTCAATAACATTTAATTCGGGTAGATTAAAAAAGTTTTTTCCGAATCCGTTTTCGGTAAAAAAAACGGTATACATTATAGAGAGTCCTTTGCTTTCAGAAATGTCACTTTTAAATACATGTGGCAGGTTGCTTCCTAATATAAGGATGTCTCCGGCCTGGTATTCGGAAATCATATCGCCGACTAAAACTTTGCCTTCGCCTTTTTTAATATAGCTGATTTGAATTTCTTCATGTTGATGGTATTTATCATAAAAAATAGTTTCGCGGTCCTCTTGATAGATAAATGCTTCTTCACTTGATTTGGGTATTTTAAATGGAAAAACTTTCATTGCGTTAATATTTTTAATATTTTCGGAAAGATATAAAATTAAATAAAAGGGGAATTAAAATTAATCTACTTTTCGATAAAAGCCTATAAATGAGATAATATAGTATTGGTTTTAGATAATAACCGTAGATAAATTTTTTCGAGTGCCTTGATACCTTTGGATAAATAAAAAATAAATATTATTATGAATATTCAATGGAAAGGGGTAATGCCAGCTGTTACCACAAATTTTACAGCTGATGACACTTTAGATTTTAAAATGTTTGAAAAAAACCTTAATTATCAATTAGAAGCTGGTGTTGAAGGTGTTATTCTTGGAGGAACTTTAGGAGAAGCAAGTACACTTTTAGAAGAAGAAAAACAGACTTTAATTTTAGAAACAGTTCGTATAGTTGATGGAAAGGTTCCTGTAATTATGAACATTGCAGAACAAACTACACGCGGTGCTATTGAGGCTGCCAATAAAGCTGAAGCTAATGGAGCAAAAGGACTAATGATGCTGCCTCCAATGCGTTACAAAGCAACCGATTTTGAAACTGTTGAATATTTTACACAAGTCGCTAAAAACACTTCTTTACCTATTATGATCTACAATAACCCAGTTGATTATAAGATTGAGGTTACTTTGGACATGTTTGAAGAACTTCTAAAATTAGATAACATTCAAGCCGTAAAAGAATCTACAAGAGACATTTCTAATGTAACAAGAATCATCAATAGATTTGGAAACAGATTAAAAGTGCTTACCGGAGTTGATACTTTAGGTTTAGAAAGTTTATTGATGGGTGCTGACGGATGGGTTGGCGGATTAGTCGATGCATTTCCAGAAGAAACAGTAGCAATCTATAAATTAGCTAAAGCAGGAAGAATCGAAGAAGCTTTAACAATTTATCGTTGGTTTTTACCTTTATTAGAATTGGATATCAATGCACAATTAGTTCAAAATATTAAGCTTGCTGAGGTTGGTACTGGATTAGGAAGTGAATATGTTCGTGCGCCTAGATTACCATTGATGGGAGCAGAAAGAGAAAGAGTTTTGGCTATTATTAACAGCTCATTAAAAAACAGACCAACATTACCAGATTATAAAAGTCTATAATTAAAAGTATTAATGTCTGATAAAACTTTACGAAGAATATGCTAACTGCTATTTACACCACGTTTGCGAATGATGCTAAAAAAAAATCCGTTTTTATCAGCGTCTTTACGAAGTAAATCTGTTTTATCGGCGTCTTAATTCAACTGCTGTATATAGAACGCGGATGAGACTGATTCGCTATCGCGAAGACACAGATTTACGCAGATTTTTATTTTAATCGGACAATAATGAATTAAATAAAGTTTTGGAATTATTTTCAATCCTTAAATTACCTAATCAAATAATAAAGAGTAAAATGATTACTGGAAAAAATTACATTGGCAGTCAGTTATCGGCTGGAGGAAACAAAACATTCAAAACGTTTAATCCGCAGCTCAATATAGATAACCCTTGGCAGTTTACCGAAGCAAGTATTGAGGAAATAAAAGCAGCGACAGCGCTAGCCAGTAAAGCATTTTTATCTTTTCAGAAATGTACAGGCAAAGAAAAAGCTCTTTTTTTGAGAACAATTGCCGATGAGATTGCTGCTTTGGGAGATAGTTTGTTAGACGTTTATTGTCAGGAATCTGGTCTGCCTAGAGGACGTGCTGAGGGCGAAAGAGGCAGAACTATTGGACAGCTTAAAGCTTTTGCAGATTTAGTAGAAGAAGGTTCTTGGGTAGACGCTGCAATTGATACAGCAATTCCAGATCGAGTGCCGTTACCCAAAATTGATCTGCGTAAAATGATGCGCCCGCTAGGAACGGTAGTAGTTTTTGGTTCTAGTAATTTTCCATTTGCTTATTCTACTGCAGGTGGTGATACAGCTTCTGCTTTAGCATCAGGATGTCCGGTAATTGTAAAAAGTCATCCGATGCATGCTGGAACTGGCGAAATGGTTGCTTTTGCCGTTATAAAAGCGGCTCAAAAAACAAATATGCCAGAAGGCGTTTTCTCTAATTTGAATAGCAGCGGGATTGAAGTTGGGGTTGAATTAGTGCAAGATCCTTTAGTAAAAGCAGTAGGTTTTACGGGAAGCATAAAAGGAGGACGTTCCTTATATGACTTAGCCGGAAAACGTGAAGAACCAATTCCTGTATTTGCAGAAATGGGAAGTATAAATCCTGTTGTATTATTACCAGAAGCATTAAAAGAAAATTCAGAGAAATGGGCAGTCGCATGTGCTGGTTCTGTAACCTTAGGAGCAGGTCAGTTTTGTACCAATCCTGGATTGATGCTTGGAATTAAAAATCAGTATTTAAAAACTTTTACAGAACAGCTGGCAGTAGAAATATTAAAGATTTCGCCAAGCTGTATGTTAAATCCATCTATTTATAAAAATTATCAATCTAATAATGAGTTGTTAAGCGCTCAAAACGGAGTTGATGTAATTGCTGAATATGCTGCAACAGATACTCCAAATTACGCTTCGCAAAAGATACTTACCGTTTCTGGTAAAGTTTTCTTAGAAAATACGGTTTTACATAAAGAAGTTTTTGGACCTTTTTCTATACTTGTACAATGTGAAGATGAAATTGAATTGGTTGCTATTATTGAAAAATTAGAAGGTCAATTAACAGGAACCATTTTAGCAGAAGAAAATGAAATTGAAAATTATGAAGAAGTGGTAGAAGCTTTAGGCAATCGCGTAGGAAGAATAATTTTTAATGGATTGCCAACCGGAGTAGAGGTATGTCCGTCGATGGTGCACGGCGGGCCTTATCCATCCTCTTCAGATTCTAGATTTACAGCAGTAGGAATAGAATCTATTAAACGCTGGGTTAGACCTTTCAGTTATCAGAACTGGCCTAACAACAAACTGCCCGAAGCATTGCAAAACGAAAATCCTCTGGGGATTTCTAGATTAGTTAATAATGTTCAAACAAGAGAATTAATTTAAAGATGGCTAAAAAAACCTTTTTTTGTGTAGATGCGCATACCTGTGGTAATCCTGTTAGAGTAGTAGCTGGTGGTGGCCCCAATTTAATTGGAGCTAACATGAGCGAAAAAAGACAGCATTTTTTGAGCGAATACGATTGGATTCGTAAAGGTTTAATGTTTGAACCTCGGGGACACGATATGATGAGCGGCAGTATTTTATTTCCGCCAAGTAATCCTGAAAATGATTTTGGTATTTTATTTATCGAAACATCGGGCTGTTTGCCTATGTGCGGTCATGGTACAATTGGTACGATCACGATTGCAATAGAAGAAGGATTAATTACGCCAAAAGTTGCAGGAAAAATAAACATGGAAGCTCCTGCAGGTTTAGTTAAAATTGAATACAAAGAGGTTAATAAAAAAGTAGAATGGGTTAAATTGACTAATGTTAAATCGTATTTAGCGGCCGAAAATTTAACGATAGATTGTCCAGAATTAGGAGAATTGGTTTTTGACGTAGCCTACGGAGGAAATTATTATGCAATTGTAGATCCGCAGCAGAATTTCTCAGGAGTTCAAGACTTTACCGCCAGCAAAATTGTACAATACAGTCAGGTGCTTAGAGCCAGAATCAATGAAAAATACCCTAATTTATTTATTCACCCAGAGAATGATACCATAAGAGATGTAAGCCATTTGTTATGGACGGGTACACCAATAGACCCGACTTCATCTGGCAGAAATGCTGTTTTTTATGGAGACAAAGCCATAGACAGATCACCTTGCGGTACAGGTACATCGGCAAGAATAGCACAATTACACGCCAAAGGATTACTTAAAAAGGGCGAAGAATTTATACACGAAAGTTATATCGGCAGTAAGTTCGTTGGTCGAATTGAAGAAGAAACCACCATTGGAAACATTAAAGCAATTGTTCCAAGCATACAAGGCTGGGCAAAAGTCTACGGTTACAATACCATAATAATTGATGAAGAGGATGATCCATACGCACATGGATTTCAAGTTTTGTAGTTTACTTTAAGAGTAACTAACAGCTTTTTAAATTTTTTACAATTTCATTTCGACAGGTTTAATAGAATCCTTTTGGAGTGCTATTAAGTAGTCTTTTGTCTATTGGCAAAATCTTATTTTGTTTCTATAATGAATAAAAAAGGAACTTCCTTTACTTAGATAATTATGAAAAATAATATACGCATTTTCGCTTTTTTGGGATTATTCCTCAATTGTAATTTATACGCACAGAACAAAGAAATAGTATCGTACCAGCCTTCTAAAAGCGAAATCTTAGAACGATATAAAAAAGCATTACTACTAGATGCTGCCGTTAAGAATAAAGTTTTTAAGACCAGCATAAAAGCACGGTGGCAGCAGGATGGAAAATCATTTTGGTATTCGAATGTTTTAAAAGACAGTCTTGTAGAATATATTTTGGTAGATGCTGTAAAAGGTGAAAAAAGTATGTTTTTTGACGAACCTAAACTTAAAAAAGCATTAAGTGCAGTTGTAGAAAAAACGCTTCCTCAAAAAAGCCTGCTGATAGACAGCATTAATTATGATGCTAAAGCAAAATCAATAGCTTTAAAATATGACAAAAGTTATTATCAAGTAGCACTGTCTGATTACAGCATTAAAAAAATTACTTCATTACCAAAAGACAATACCAAATATCCTAGTTTAAATAATCAATGGGAAAGATGGAATTCTTTTAAAACAGACAGTATTTCGCCAGACAAAAAATGGCGTGCTTTCATCAAAGAAAATAATGTATTTATACAGCCAATTGCTGGCGGAGAAGCTATTGAATTTACCAAAGACGGCACTAAAGAAAAACCATACGGTTCTTTGGCATGGGCGCCAGACAGTAAATATATAGTAGGTTATCATATTACGCCTGTGGTAGATTTACCCGTTCATTACGTTTTAAGTTCGGTAGCCAATACCACTCGAGGCCAATTGCATTCGCAGCCGTATAAACAGCCAGGAGATCCTTTTACTACTTACGAAATGTATTTGTTTACGATTGAAAATCAGAAAGTAGTTAAAGTAAATACACCTGTAATAGATTTTTTTGATGCTCCAGAATTACATTGGAGAAAAGGCGATGCCGGTTATTTTACATTTGAAAGAGTAGAACGAGGGCATCAAAGATTTAGAATTTTGGAAGTAAATGCTAAAACTGCCGAAACCCGTTCTGTAGTCGATGAACAAACAAAGACTTTTATTTACGAATCGAGATTGTTTACACATTATCTTAAAGCGAGTAACGAAGTGGTAATGTCTTCGGAAAAAGACGGTTGGAGACATCTTTATTTAGTAGATGTTTTAACGGGAAAAGAAAAAAATCAAATTACAAAAGGAGAATGGGTTGTTAGAAGTATTGACAGCATTGACGAAAACAAAAGAGAAATATGGTTTTCGGCAAGCGGAATGAATTCAAACGAAGATCCTTATTACATTCACAATTACCGTATTGGTTTTGATGGAAAAAAATTAATAAATCTTACTCCTGCAAAAGGAAATCATACTGTAGCCTTTTCACAAAACAAGCAATATTATATAGACACTTATTCAGAACCAAATGTTGCAGCGATAATAGCACTTCATCGTACTTCTGACGGAAAAAAAATAATGGATCTTGAAAAATCTGATGCAGCAGCGTATTTGGCAACTGGAATGTCGCTGCCAGAACCTTTTCACGCAAAAGGCCGAGATGGCGTTACCGACATTTGGGGCATAATATGCCGTCCCGCAGAATTTGATCCCAATAAAAAATATCCTGTAATTGAGAGTATTTACGCAGGACCGCAAGATTCTTTTGTGCCTAAAAATTTCATGGATCGATATACTACCGAAATGCAGAGTTTAGCGCAATTGGGTTTTATAGTCGTACAAATTGATGGAATGGGAACGGCCAATAGATCAAAAGCGTTTCATGATGTATGCTGGAAGAATCTAAAAGATGCAGGTTTTGAAGATCGAATTTTATGGATAAAAGCTTTGGCTCAAAAATATACCTATGTAGATGCTTCAAGAGTTGGATTGTACGGTACTTCTGCTGGAGGTCAAAACGCATTAGGCGGTGTATTGTTTCATCCAGAGTTTTACAAAGCTGCAGTAGCGGCTTGCGGTTGTCACGATAATCGTGTGGACAAACAATGGTGGAACGAACAATGGATGGGATATCCGGTGGAGAAACATTATGAAGAACAGTCTAATGTTGTCAATGCTGGAAAACTTTCAGGCGATTTATTATTAATTGTAGGTGAAGCTGATGAAAATGTACCGCCAGAATCTACTTATCGCGTTGCAGATGCTTTGATTAAAGCTGGAAAAACTTTTGAATTTCTGCCTTTACCGGGTGTTGGTCACAGCGACGGTGGTCCTTATGGAAGAATGAGAAAACGTGATTTTTTTGTCAAAAAATTATTAGGAGTAGATCCGCCGCAGCGCAATAGTAATGAGTTAAATCAATAATCATTTTATCTTTCAATTATAACAAACAAAGCATGATTAATACATTTAAAAGCAAAGTCATTTTATATCCAGCAGTATTGTTTTTTATGGGTTTGATTCCTGTACCTCTTTTGGCGCAGAATTTTAACTCAGAGCTGTATTTGCAGACCAGTGAAGTAAACAATACAATGATACATTATGATGCTGATAAAGGAAGTATTATGCGGTTTTATTCGACAAATAGTAATCAAGATACTTTTGGAGTTCAAAATGAAGAGGATAAATACAATACGCCCGAGCGAAGAGCCCGACGTTTAGAATTGATAGCATCTTATAAAAAAGAACTGCAAGGACTAAATTATGATGCCATGAGTAACAATGGTAAGGTAGATTATATTTTATTTAATAGAAATTTAAATAGTGAAGAATATGAGTTACAGCAGCAACAAAAAACCTATGACAGAATAAAAATTTATTTCCCTTTTGATGAAAAAATCTATGCCTTAGAAAAACCTCGACGAAGAGGAATAAAAGTAAATGGAGCGGAAGCAGCCAAAGAATTAGAAGATTTACGCAAAGCAATCAACGAAGAAATAAAGAAGTTTAGTAAAATAGACGGACTTGATAAAACTGCTTCAGAATTTGCCGTATTGCATGCGAAAGGCTTACAAGACATTTTAAAAAACTATTTTGACTTTTATAACGGTTACGACCCTTTGTTTTCGTGGTGGGTTCCAAAAACGTATTCAGAAGTTGACAGTGCATTAGGAGAATATGCCGTTTTAATAAAATCAAAAAGAAAAGATTCAAGCACTCAAAAAGAAGATGGAAGCGGGATTGTTGGAAATCCAATTGGGAGAGAAGAATTAATCCGTCAATTACAAACCGAATTTATTCCGTATTCGCCAGAAGAATTAGTTGCGATTGCCAATAAAGAATTTGCGTGGTGCGATGCAGAATTATTGAAAGCTTCCCGCGAAATGGGATTTGGTGATAATTGGAAAGCTGCGCAGGAGAAAGTTAAAAATTCGTATGTTGCGCCCGGAGATCAGCCGCAGGCAATGTTAGATTTGTACAATCAATCTGTAGAATTTTTAAAAAAGAACAATCTTTTGACCATTCCGCCAATTGCAGAAGAAACCTGGCGTATGTATATGATGTCGCCCGAAGCACAGAAAATAAATCCGTTTTTTTTAGGAGGCGAATCGTTAATCATTTCCTACCCGACAAGCAGTATGTCGTACAGCGAAAAGATGATGAGTATGCGCGGCAATAATCCTAATTTCTCAAGAGCAACGATTCATCACGAGTTAATTGCAGGACATCATTTGCAGCAGTTTATGAGAGACCGATACAAAGCCTACCGTCATTTTGATACGCCGTTTTGGGTCGAAGGGAATTCATTGTATTGGGAAATGCTTTTGTGGGATTTAAAGTTCCCGCAGACACCACAAGATAAAATAGGCATGTTATTTTGGCGTATGCATCGCTGTGCAAGAATAATTTTTTCTTTAAATTATCATTTAGGAAAATGGACACCGCAGCAATGTATTGATTTTTTAGTAGACCGAGTAGGGCATGAACGTGCGAATGCAGAAGGTGAAGTGCGCCGATCATTTGTGGGAGGATACAGTCCTTTATATCAAATTGCTTATATGTTAGGCGGCTTACAATTTACAGCATTGAAAGAAGAATTGGTAACCAGCGGAAAGATGAGTTACTTGGAGTATCACGATGCTATTTTGAGAGAGAATGCAATGCCAATTGAATTGTTAAGAGCATTATTAACCAATCAGCCGTTGCAGAGAGATTTTAAAACCAGTTGGAAATTTTATAAATTTTAATACATAAGAAGGCATATTTATGAAACATGTAGTAGTAATAGGCGGTGGAATTATAGGACTAAGTTCTGCATTTTACTTGCAGCAAAGTGGTTGTAAAGTTACCGTAATCGATAAAGATAATTTCGAAAACAATTGTTCTTATGGCAATGCAGGATATGTATGTCCAAGTCATTTTATACCATTAGCAGCACCCGGAATTGTATGGCAGGGATTTAAGTGGATGTTTAATCCCAAAAGTCCATTTTATGTAAAACCATCCTTAAATAAAGCACTGCTCGATTGGGGATTTAATTTTGCCAGAAGCGCAACGGAAGCAAACGTAGCTAAAGCAGCAATTCCACTTCGTGATATTTCTTTATTAAGTCAGAATGAATTTCAAAAATGGGCAAAGATTCCAGGATTTGAATTTGCTTACGAACACAAAGGAATGCTCGAAATTTTTCAGACAGAAGCCGTTGCCAAACATGCCGAACATACCATTTCTAAAGCCAGAGAATTAGGATTAGACGTTAATCTATTAGATTATAATCAATTGAAAGCCTTAGAACCTCAAACTACAATTAATGCCATTGGCGGTATTGAGTTTAAATGCGATGCTCATGTTTATCCAGATAAATTAATGAAGGTTTTAAAAGCACATTTATTAGCCAATGGAGTACATTTTCAATACGGAGAAACCGTTACTTCTTTTGAGAAAGAAAATGGTGCCGTGACAAAAGTAATCACCAATAAACAATCTTACGAAGCAGATGATCTTGTAATTGCAACAGGAGCTTGGACTAAAGAAATTGCAGCATTAGTAGAAGCTAAAATATCACTTATGCCGGGAAGAGGGTATTCTTTGACCTTAGAAGATTCTATTTATAAAGTAAATCATCCAATGATTCTTGCAGAAGGCAGAGTTGCCATTACACCTATGGATGGCAATAAAATTAGATTTGGAGGCACAATGGAAGTTGTTCCCACAACTGCCAAACCTCAATATCATAGAATTGAAGGAATATTAAAAGCGGTTAAAGATTTCTTACCAGAATTTGATATTGCAAAACCATTAGAAGAAAATATCTGGTTTGGTTACAGACCTTGTTCTGCAGATGGACTTCCTTATATCGGAAAGATAAAAAAATACAATAATGTCGTTATTGCAACCGGACATTCAATGATGGGACTTAGTCTTGGTCCGGGAACAGGAAAATTAGTTTCAGAATTAATTAACAGAGAAAAAACAAGTATTGCAGTTGAAGCTTTTGAAGTAGAAAGATTCAGTTAGGTTAAGAATAAATTTTAAATCAATATTTATTTATGGATTAGGAAATCTATTCTCAAAAATAAAGTTGATAGTTTAAGAAGGTTACCGCATGTAAGAAACAAAAAACGCCCTATAAATCGATTTAAAAAGAACGAACTAAACATGGAATCAACAACAGAAAAAAATAATTTCAAACGGTCATTAGGTTTATTAGATGCTACAATGATTGTTGCTGGTTCCATGATTGGGTCAGGAATCTTTATCGTGAGTGCAGATATTGTACGTAATGTAGGATCGGCAGGCGCTTTATTGCTGATTTGGTTATTAACGGGGTTTTTAACTATTGCTGCTGCATTGAGCTATGGCGAATTAAGCAGTATGTTTCCTAAAGCTGGCGGACAATATGTTTATTTAAAAGAATCTTTTAATTCCCTTACGGGTTTTTTATACGGCTGGAGTTTTTTTGCGGTGATTCAAACAGGCTCAATTGCCGCAGTTGGTGTTGCCTTTAGTAAATTTGCAGCTTATGTTTTTCCATCGCTGAGCGAAAAAAACATCATTATAGATTTAAGTTTTTTACAAATATCGGCGGCACAATTAACGTCGATAGTTTTGGTTGTTTTCCTTACTTATATCAATACTAGAGGTGTCAAGGAAGGGAAAATAATTCAAACCGTTTTTACAATGGTAAAATTAATTGCCTTATTCGGACTTATTATTTTTGGTTTTATTTTGGCAGCAAAAGCAGATATCTGGAAAGCAAATTGGAGCACCGGTTTTTCAATTAATAAACTAGAAGGAAATACACTAGTTCCATATTCTGGATTTGCTATAATGGGTGCCGTCGCAGCAAGTCTTGTCGGCAGTTTATTCAGCAGTGATTCTTGGAATAACGTAACTTTTATTGCAGGCGAAATAAAAAATCCTTCAAAAAATATTGGTAGAAGTCTTTTTTTAGGAACGCTGATTGTAACGATTATCTACATTGCAACCAATATGATGTACTTATCGGTACTTTCTATTAACGAAATTGCTCATGCCGAAAATGACCGTGTAGGCGTTGTTGCTTCACAGCATATTTTTGGAAGTTCAGGGACTTATATTATAGCAGTATTTTTAATGATTTCTACTTTTGGCTGTAATAACGGATTGATTCTTTCTGGTGCACGTGTGTATTATACAATGGCAAAAGATGGATTGTTTTTTAAAAAATTGGCACATTTAAATAAAAATGGAGTTCCTGAAAAAGCGTTATGGATACAATGCATCTGGGCATCGGTTTTATGTTTAAGCGGAAAATATAATGAACTGCTGGATTATGTAATTTTTGTTGTTTTGATATTTTATATTCTTACGATTGCAGGTATTTTTAGACTTCGCAAAACAAAACCAGATTTAGAAAGACCTTACAAAGCAGTTGGTTATCCTGTATTACCGTTTATTTATATCGTTGCCGCTTTAAGTATCTGTATTATGTTGTTAATATACAAATACAATTCTTCTATACCAGGATTGGCGATTGTATTATTAGGAATACCAATCTATTACTATTTTGTAAATAAAGAGAAACAGTAAAAGTAGAAATTTTTTTTGCCACTAATTACACGAATTTTCACGAATCGTTGAGGTTAAAAAAGTTAATATGGATAAAGTTTTTTGCCACAAATTGCACAGATTAAAAGGATTTTTTTTGCCACGAATTACACGAATTTTCACAAATCATTGCGCTAAAAAAAAATAAAAATTAGTGATAATTCGTGTAATTCGTGGCAAAATTTTGAGACACAGAAACTAATCTTTTTAATCCCTTTAATCTGTGGCAAAAAAATCATTACGTTAAAAAAAATTAGTGATAATTCGTGTAATTCGTGGCAAAATTTTAAGCCACAGAAATAATCTTTTTAATCTGTGCAATCTGTGGCAAAAAAATATTCATTGCGTTCAAAAAAAAAATTCGTGCTAATTTGTGTAATTCGTGGCAAAATTTTAAGCCATTGAAACCTACAAGGTTAAAAAAAACCTTGCAGGAAGTCTATAACATTTATAAGAAAAGAAATAATTGTATGAAACATCTATTATCACACTTCAAGAAAAAAAGAGTGTTTATCTTTTTAATCTTATCTTTTGTTTTCTTTGGAAATCAATATGTTGTTGCTTCTCAAAGTCAATTACCTGTATTACAATATACCGTTTCGATGCCAAATCCTGAGAATCATTATTATCATGTAGAATTGCATTGCAGCGGATGGCAGGAGGAAAATATTGATTTTAAAATGCCAAATTGGATGCCGGGATATTATCAGATGATGAATTACAGTAAAATGGTCGAAAATTTTACTACAAAAGTGAATAATAAAGAAACAGCTGTAAATAAGTTAAATGAAAACACATGGCAGCTTAAAGTAACAAAAAACAAACCTTTTACTTTGAGTTATGATGTAAAAGCAGAAAAACAATTTGTTGCCAATAGTTTTTTAGATGCAACACACGCTTATATTATTCCAAATAGTTTGTTTGTGTATATAAACGAACATATTAATACTTCGGTTTCTGTAAAAATAGAAGGAATAAAAAAAGGATTTAAAATTGCTACAGGTTTAGAACCTGTTGTTGGAAAGAGTAATGAATTTTTTGCTTCAGATTTTGATATTCTATACGATAGTCCAATATTGATTGGAGATTTAGAAGAATTACCTTCTTTTAAAGTAAACGGAATCGAACACCGATTTATAGGGTATAAAATGGGTGATTTCGACCGAGTAAAATTTATGGACAATCTAAAAAAAGTTGTAGAATCGGCAGTCGCTATTATTGGAGATATTCCCTATAAACAATATACCTTTATCGCAATTGGACCGGGACGAGGCGGTATAGAACATCTTAATAATACAACGGTAAGTTTTGACGGCAATGGACTTGACAAACCCGATGTGATGAATACGATGATGAGTTTTCTGGCTCATGAATATTTTCATCATTATAATGTAAAAAGAATAAGACCTTTTGAATTGGGACCTTTTGATTATGATAAAGGAAACAAAACAAATTTATTATGGGTAAGCGAAGGTTTATCGGTATATTATGAATATTTAATTGTAAAAAGAGCTGGACTTGTAAACGAACAGACTTTTTTTAATAATCTAGAAAGCAGTATTAATACTTTCGAAAACAGTCCCGGCAGATTGTATCAATCTTTAACGCAGGCAAGTTTTGAAACTTGGAGCGACGGACCTTTTGGAAAGCAAGGAGAAAATGCCAACAAATCTATTTCATATTATGATAAAGGTCCCGCAGTTGGTCTTGTTTTAGATTTTGCCATTCGACAAGCCACACAAAACCAAAAATCTTTAGATGATGTAATGCGTTTTTTATATTGGCAGTATTATAAAAAATTACAGCGCGGTTTTACAGATGCTGAATTCCAGCAAGCCTGCGAAACGATTGCGGGACATTCGTTAAACAATGTTTTTGAATATGTGTATACTACAAAACCTGTTGATTATAACTCTCATTTAATATTTGCTGGTCTGCAATTAAAGGAACAATCAGATTCTAATACCAGAAAGTTCTCATTTCAACTTTTAGAATCTATAACTGAATCACAACAGAAAATACTACATTCTTGGCTGGATAAATAGAAACACAAGATTAAAATGCTTGAAAGTCCATTATAATTTATTCTTCAATAAATTATAATGGACTTTGTGTTTTTACATGATTTCTGATTTTAATAAAGGTTCTTTATTAGTTATCTAGATCCTGTTTTTAAATTGTGGTTTTATAGTTTTTTATAAAGTGTTACGTTTTCCTGCAAGGTTTTTTTAACCTTCTAGGTATAATTTTCGGAGATTGAAACTTATAAGATTTAAAAAGACTTTGTAAGAAGCTTATCAATTGATTTCTAGTTATAAAGAAATAAGTTTCATTGCCTTTTTTAAGAGTTTTAGTGTAAAGGTATTTTTTAACTAATTTTTCAATATAGAATTAACATATTTTTTCTGAATAATATTTTTTTTATTCTAATTTGTTCTAAAAAATACAATAATAGGATAATATAATATTGCTTTCGGATAAATTGTTGGCTTTTACGGGAATAGTTATCATTTAACTTTACAAGTGTTTAAAATACACATTAAACTTTATTGTGTTAAACAAATACTATTTTTTAACAAAAAACCAAAACCAAAAAACCAAAGCTATGAATTTTACTAACCATTCATTAATGCAAAATTTTGGAGGTAAGCTTGTAAAGAAAAAACTAGGATTTACCCTTTTTTTACTTTTTGCTTTTTTGACTTCCTTTGCGCAAACAAAGATTCAAGGTTCTATAAAAGATATTAATGGAATACCTATTTCAGGAGTATCAATAATGGAAAAAAATGTAGCCCATAATGGTGCATTGTCAGATTTTGATGGGAATTTTCAAATTACGCTTCAAAATCCAAATTCTAAATTGATGATTACTTACGTGGGATTTATATCTCAAGAAGTTGCAGTTTCGAATAAAAACAAAATTGACATTGTTCTTCTTGACAATGTAGAGCAATTATCTGATGTTGTTGTAGTAGGGTATGGTACACAAAAAAAATCAAGAGTTACAAGTGCCATTGCCAGTATAAAAGAAAAAGACTTTACAAGAGGATCGATTAGAGATGCTTCAGACCTTATAAAAGGAAAAGTAGCAGGTCTAACCATTAGTAATGGTTCAGGAGATCCTTCTGCAGCGCCTACTATTTCCTTACGTGGTATATCTACTTTAAAAGGTTCAACAAGTCCTCTAGTTTTAATTAATGGTGTGCCTGGCGGAATTGATACGGTTTCTCCAAACGAAATTGCTTCTATTGAGGTATTAAAAGATGCATCGGCGGCTGCAATTTACGGAACAAGAGGTGCCAATGGAGTAATTCTGATTACAACAAAAACGGTAAATAAAGAAATGCAGCCAACTATGACGTATGCAGCCTTTACTACTGTATCTAATTTTACTAAGAAAGCCAAATTTTTAGATGCTAACGGATTGAGAAGTTTACTTGCACAAGGAACCAAAATGCCTTTTACAGATGAAGGAGCTACTACAGATTGGTTAGATGAAATTTCAAGAAGCGGATTTGCTCAAAATCATAACTTAGATATTAAAGGCGGAACTGCAAAAACAAACTATGTAGTAAATTTAAATTACGTTGATCAATCGGGTGTTTTTAACAAGACCTATAATAAAGAATATAGATTCTCATTTGATGTTAATCATAGGATGTTTAATGATAAGTTAAAAATTAATTTGAACTTATTAAACGGAACACAAGAAATGGGAATTACACCAGAAATTGCTGCTTATGCCTACAGGCAAGCTATGATTAGAAATCCTACTGCACCTGTTTATAATGCAGATGGCACTTATGCTGAAACTAATAGATTTCAATACTACAATCCTGTTGCAATCTTAAATGAAACAACACAAGACAGACAAGCTACTTGGCAGAGATTTACAGCCAATTTGACTCTAGATTTATTACCTGGATGGGATGTGAGCGCATTGCTTGCCAAAAATAAAAATTCAGCGTTGGATGGATATTCTGAAAGCAAGAAACATTATTCAAATACAATCAACGGAAAAAATGGAGTTGCATCAAGAGAGACACGTGATACCGATAGAGATTATATAGAATTTACTTCTAAGTACAATAAACAATTTGGGAAACATGAGTTAACAGTATTAGGTGGTTACAGCTATCAATATACTGTTAACGAAGGTTTTTCAGCTTATAATTTTGATTTTCCAACAGATTCCTTTTCTTATAATAACTTAGGAGCAGGGAATGCTTTATCAGACGGAAAAGCATCGATGGCCAGTTATAAAAATGATGATAAATTAATTGGATTTTTCGGGAGAGTCAACTACGATTTTAATAATAAATACGATCTGTTATTCAGTATTAGACGAGAAGGTTCTTCTAAGTTTGGTAAAAACCATAAATGGGGTAATTTTCCAGCAGTTTCTGCAGGATGGAGCATCAATAAAGAATCTTTTTTAGAAAGTGTTTCTGCAGTAAGCAATTTAAAACTAAGAGCAGGTTATGGTGTTACGGGAGTAATTCCTAACGATTCTTATTTGTCTCAAACCTTGTATAATTATGACGGTTATTTTTATAACGACGGAAAATGGGTTAAAGGATTAGTTCCAGCAAGTAACCCTAATCCAGATTTACGATGGGAGAAAACAGCTGAGGTAAATATTGGTCTTGATTTTGGTTTTTTCAAGAATAGAATCAGCGGAAGTTTTGATGTGTATAACAAAAAAACAAGCGATATGTTATGGGATTTCAGTGTACCGACACCTCCATATTTATATCCTAGCATTACGGCCAATGTTGGAAAAATGGAAAACAAAGGATTTGAAATTCTTCTTAATACAGTTCCTGTTAAAACAGAAAACTTTGTTTGGAATTCATCAATGACTTTTTCACACAACAAAAATAAACTGACAAGTCTTTCTAATGATTTGTATAGTATTGATAATAATTTTATTAATACCGGAGATACCGGAGATCCAATTTCATTTACATCACACAGACTAGAAGTAGGGCAATCTATTGGAAATTACTGGGGACTAAAATCAGTTGATATTACAACCGACGGAAAATGGATTATAGAAACTGCCGATGGTACAAGAAAAACACTTACTCCAGATTTATACAATGATGCCAATAAACAATATTTAGGCAACGGAATTCCAAATTATAATGCAGGCTGGACGAATACTTTTAGTTATAAGAAATTTGATTTAAGCATTGTAATGACAGGAGCTTTTGATTACCAAATATTAAATTCTCAACGTATGTTTTACGAAAATCCGACAATTAATTACAACATGTTAGAGTCAGCACATGATAAAGTGTATGATAAGGCAGTATTAAATTACAACCAAACCTATGTTAGTTATTATTTAGAACAAGGAGATTATGTAAAAGTTGATAATGTTACATTGACTTATAATTTTGATGTTAAGCCTTATAAATTTCTTAGCGCTATGCGCATTTATGCCTCTGCAAACAATTTAGCAACCATTACAAAATACAAAGGGTTAGATCCAGAGATTATAAGAGATAAGCCATTGTATCAAGGAATCGATGGTAGAGATAAATATCCAAGTACTAGAGGTTTTACTTTAGGATTAAATGTAACTTTTTAAAAAATACAAAGATGAAAAATCAAAATAGAGTATATAAAATCCTTATTTCTGGCTTACTTCTTTTAGGAACCGGATGTACAAATTTGGATGAAACAGTTTACGACAAAATAACTGCAGAAGGTACAGTATTAACAGAAGAAGATCTAACAAGTATTGTTGCACCAGCTTATACTTCATTTAGAACTATTTTTTGGGGCTGGGATGGTTTACATGATTTATATGAAGAATCATCAGATTTATTGGTAACGCCGCAGCGAAATGGTATTGGCTGGGGAGATTATTACATCACAATGCATCAGCATACCTGGGGATCGGCATTACCTCATGCAGAGGGTAACTGGTCTTATATGTATACTGGAGTAAACAGTGTAAATAGAGCCATATATCAAATAGAGCAGATAGACGGTATTGCAAATAAAGATAAAGTAATTCAGGAACTAAAAGCCTTAAGAGCCATTTACTATTATTTACTATTAGATAATTTTAGAAATGTTCCAATTGTAACCACTTTTATTAATCCTCCGGGATATCTGCCAGCACAGAATACAGGAAAAGAAGTTTATGATTTTGTTGAAAGCGAATTAAAAACAGCTTTACCGTATTTAAGTGATGAGAACAGCAGTGCTTCTTATGGAAAAGTTACAACATGGACCGTTAAAATGACTTTAGCAAAATTATATTTAAATTCAGCTGTTTATATTGGTACACCTAAATGGGATGAAGCTTTAGCACAGGTTAATGATATTATAAGCAGTGGTAAATTTAGTTTGATGAGTAATTATTCCGATAATTTTAAAATAAAAAATGAAGGATCTACAGAAGAGATATTTTCTATTCCTTTTGATCAAATTAAAACAGGAGGAAGTTATTGGCCATTCAAATCATTAGCAGCACCAAGTCAGGCAACATTCGAAATGAGTGGCGGTCCTTGGAATGGAACAGGAGGAATTCCGCAATTTATTGATACCTACGACCCAGATGATCAAAGACTAAAAGACTGCTGGTTAGGAGGTAAACAATATACCAGTAAAGGAGAACCAATAATGGTAGATGGAGTACAGTTTGAATATATTAATTACATGACCAATGTAAATGGTTGTGAACCAAATGAAGGTTACAGATTAGTTAAATATGAAATTGGAACGGGCGACATAGGACAAACCAGCAACGATGTGCCTTTTTACAGATATACAGATGCATTAATGATTAAAGCAGAATGTTTATTACGAACAGGAGATGCTGAGGGAGCTGCAGCAATTGTTTCGCAAATTAGACAAAGAGATTTTAAAAATACAAATCCTAGTAAAGCAACAGTTACAGGAGCAAAGCTTACTGGCGGAAGTGTTTATAAATACGGAACCTATGATTCTGGTGTAATTACAAAACTTGAAGGAGGAGCAGACATTCAATATGGTGGTTTCTTAGACGAACTTGCTTGGGAATTTATTGGAGAAGCACACAGAAAACAAGATTTAATACGATTTGGAGTTTACACAAAAAAATCATGGTTTTCACATACGCCAAATGGTGATTTTAAAAGTATTTTTCCAATACCACAGGCTATTATGAATACGAATAGTAATTTAAAACAAAATCCAGGATATAATTAAAAGGATATATAAAACAATTTTAATTTTTTTAGTTTTGAGATAGGGGGCAAATTAATTTTTGCTTCCTATTTTTTGGTAATTATTACCAGAGGTTTATTTCAAGATATTTTATAGCAATTAATAAATACATACAGTTATGGAAATTAAAGTTCACTTTTTAAATTGCGGTCAAGTTAAAGTTGATAGATTTCTTCCTATCAATGAAAAAGTCTCCAATCCATTTTCCTATACAGGGATTGCAAGACCAGTTAAATATCAAGTTTCAGTTCCTGTATCTACTTATCTCATAGAACATCCGAAAGGAATGGTTTTAATAGATACAAGTTGGAACACAGAGAATCAAAACACAGATCAAAATAAAATACACAACAGTTTTTTTCATTGGTTAACCCACAAAGCAGCTTTGTCATTTGAAGAAGCTGTCGATAAACAGCTAACCAAAATTGGCTATAAATCGAGTGATATAGATTATTTAATACCAAGTCTTACATCAGATCATTCGATTGGATTAAACTACGTAAAAGAGGCTAAAAAAATCATGATAAGTGATGTTCAATGGAAAGATCAAACCGCAGAAAAATCAATTTGTTATGAACCAGAAATCTGGAACAATACAAATGTGCAGCAATACAGCTTTTTAAACACAGGTATCGGCCCAGAAGGGTTATCTTATGATTTATTTGATGATGGTTCGGTTGTTCTGGTAAGTACGTCCAAAAGTAATTCGGGAGTTGTAACTAGAATTGTAGAAAACAATGGTAAGTTCATGGAAATAGCCGGTAGAATTATTTAACAAATAAAGAAAATGAATTTTATAAAAATTATACCAGCGATATTATTTTCAGTTCTTGTTTTGTCGTGTTCAGAGAAAAAACGAGATTCAGGAGTTATAAAAGGAGATATGAGTAAGTTGAGTAAAGATTTTGATAAAGTCGTTGTAGATATGTGGGGATATGAGTTTCTAGGAGACTCTATAAAAACATCTGATACGATAGATGCAAAGGACGGAAAATTTGAATATCACTTTAAAACGAAAGAAGCTAAACTTACAAGCTTTCTCTTGCTTAAAAATAATAAAGAATTTGCTGTGCTGGGTTTTGTAGATAAAAACCCCAAAAGCAAAACAGTTTTTGGTGATATCTACATTGGTAATGAAAACGCTGTAATCAATACTATTAGTGAATTTAAAGTTCCTTCTGCTGATAATAATAGTTTGAAATATTATCGTGTAAATATTGAAGGTTCTAAAGAAGCTGAAAGGAATATGAGAATATCATTTGGAGAAAACCTTACCTCAATTGAAGGCATAAAAGAAAATCCAGACAGCTATGTTGTTTTATATCATCTTTTCAATGTTAAAGATAAATATTCCATAAAACATTTAAAAAAGCTGTCTTTGCTGTTTTCAGATGATGTTGAAAAATCAGTTTCTTATAGCCTATTTCAGAAGTATATTGCCAAAAGAGAGGAATTAGAGCGATACGGCTACATTCATGATTTTAATTGGTTAGATGTTAAGGGCAAGAGTTATAATTTTGAACAAGTGAGAAATACCAGACCAATGGCGTTATTTATTTTCTGGGCAAGCTGGTGTAGCCCTTGCAGAGCAGAAATTCCCGAACTCAAACAATTTTATAGTGAATATAAAGATAAAGTAAGTATGGTAAGTTTAAGCATAGATAATAAATATGCGGATTGGAAAATGGCTGTTGAAAAAGAAAATATGCCTTGGCTGAATCTTTCGGGTTTGCCTAATGATGTAAATGGAGTAAAAGAAAAATACAACATCAATACAGTGCCAAATTTGATTTTACTAGATCAAAATGGAAAAGTCCTCATAAACGGATTTAATAATTTATCTGAAGCTAGAAAAATAATTGACACTAAATAAATCGATATTGTAAACAGCGTATAAGTATTAAAAAGAAAAATAGGCAAGTTTGAGAATTTGTAGATTTTACAGTTTTTTTAGCTTAATTTAATGCATAAAAAGTCCTAATGAAAATTAGGGCTTTTTTGTACGAGTAAAATTTCAGCTGAGTATTTCAATATTAGTAATAAAAAAAAAAGAAGCAACCATATGTCGTTGAATTTGAAAAAAGGCACTTGTGAATATTGTAATTCAATTTATAATATCTTTGAGATTATTAATTTTAACTTTTAAAATTTATAAATGAAACGATCTGCTCTACTACGATATTTTATACTTGCTTTTTTTATAGTTAGTCATACCTATATTTTAAATGCGCAGAAATCACAATATACTGATTCACAGCTTAAAAAAATAGAGGGGTCTTTAACAGAACTACCAGGAAATAGTGATAAGATTGAAACCTTATTAAAATTAAGTGACTGGTATGAAGAAAATTATTATAAGGCTAAAGAGCTGCAAAAGGCATTTGATTATGCCAATGAAGCCCTTCTTTTAAGCCAAAACTTACATTCTGATATTTATGCTGGAAAGTGTTATCTGCAGCTTTCAATGTTATATCAGTTAAGTAATGATTATGTGATGCTGGAAAGTAGTGCCAGAAAAGCAATTGCATTATTAGCCAAAACAAATCATAGAGACGATTTAGCTGAGTCATGGGTAATGATCTGGTCAGCAAAAATGCTTACTAAAGCGCCAGAGAAAGAGAGACTTGTTCCTATTTATAATGCTTTAGCTTTATTTAAAAGTACAGGAAATAACGAAAGAATTTGTGACTGCTACAAAGAAATTAGTGAGATATATTTAAGCTTCAGAGATTTTCCAAATGCACGTATCAATTTGGAAAAAGCAATGCTTTTTTATAAAAAATCAAATCTTCAAAAAAAACGTTTTTCTCCGGTGTACGATGACGTTATCAATCTTAGATCTAAAACTTATTTACAGCAGAATGAGCTTAAAAGTGCGGCTTTTTTACGTAATTCAATGATAATTTTTCTGGTTCTTTTAATTATCATTCTTGGGCTATTATACAAGAGCTTTAAGTTTAAGAAAAAAACGAATAATGTACTGGAGATACAACAAAATTTGATAACTCAAAAAAATACAACACTCGAAAACTTAGTAGCTGAAAAAGAATGGCTTTTGCGTGAAATTCATCATAGAGTAAAAAATAACCTGCATATGGTTGTTGGTCTGCTTGCTAGTCAGATTGAATATTTGAAAAATGAACAAGCAATAGAGGCTATTAATGACAGTCAAAACCGAATTCATACGATGTCATTGATTCATCAAAAATTGTATCAATCGGAGAATTTATCGATAATTAATATGCCTTCTTATCTCTTTGAATTAGCCGAATATTTAAAGGATTCTTATAACATTGAAAAATCAATTCATTTTAGTCTAGATATCGATAATTTTGATTTACCGTTATCGCACTCCATACCAATTGGCCTTATATTCAACGAAGCAGTAACGAACTCTATTAAATACGCTTTTCCAAATAGTAAAAACGGAAAAATTAATATAGCACTTAAACAAAAAGACGATCACAAATATGTATTAACTTTTCAGGATAATGGTATTGGACTTGCGCCAGAATTTGATCCCTATAATAATCCTTCACTAGGAATAAAACTAATGTATGGACTTTCTGATGATATAAATGGAAAGTTTACAATCATGAATGAAAATGGCACCAAAATTTGCTTAGAATTTACCTTTAACGATAGCAAATCTTGAAGACTATTTTAGTATTATATTTTTATGAAGGAAGATTAGATCTGAATTTAAACACTAGAGTCTTGTAATTGCTGAATTATTGATTTTTTAAAAACGGTATATCATGCAAGATGTTAATACATATTATGGAGGTAAATGAAGTCACCTCTAAAATTAAGATCTTAGAAAACTACTTTCTTCAACTGCTGAAAAAAAAGAAACTCGATTAAAAAAAGGCAGCTCAAAAGCTAAGGGTATATTTTTATACTGTTAATTAAATTTAAGTCCGTTGCAGGAATGATGTTAAATTTAGGAACCGATTCGATTGTTTTTGAAATAACAGGATTACTGCCTAATTTTAGGCTGATTCTCATGTTTTTCAGTTTAGATTCAGTTGAAAGGTTAATTGGTAAGAAATTCAGTTTTTTCAAAAAAATCTTGGTATGATGGCTTGAATGAGCATGATCAGAAGTAAAAAATATTTTTTCAATATTTCTATGCTGTGGGTAAGAACTATTAATTTCAAGTTTAATAGGATTGAATAGTTTTACAACATGAGCCCCTGCCAGCATTAAAGTAGTATTTTTATGAGTCGGAGTATTATCTGTATATTGAGGATTAAAAATCAGACTGCCTGCCTGTATGATTATTTTCCCAGTCATATCGGGCAGATTTTTGATCACAGTTTTCAGGTCATCTTTAGGGACAAAAAATAATATTATTTCTGCTGAAGCAGCATTTTCTAAAGATCCCAGCTGTACATTAGACTCCATTTTTTCTATAACCTCCCGTACAGGATTATTGCCTCGAGGATTGTTTATTATAACCTCATATCCCGCTTGTGCAGCTCTAGAGGCCAGCTCCAGAGTAAGACTTCCAACCCCAATAATTCCTATTTTCATAATATTTGGATTTAATTGTTTATTTCCTTGAATAAAAATTATACGTGATGCTGATTAAGGATAAAATTAATAGAGATTTACTTCAAAATGTTTTTGGGGTTAAATGTGAGTTAAAATTATTGAAAATACTTCGTTTCTAAACAGGTATTTTTACCTGTTTAAGGTTCAGGTTGTAAAAATAAAAGTTAAGATAGTTTTTCTCCAATTCGATTTGGTTAGTATTACATTTTTAAACAAGAAAAATTCTTTGTTTAATAAAAGTGACAATTCCAGTTTTGATTAAAAGCAGTAAGGGATTGTTACTTTTTAAATAATAAAGGCTGCCTAAATAAATAGACAGCCCCTACAAACTAATTAAAAATAAAAAAATCGATAAGAACAGTATCAACCAGATTCTACTATTAGGTTGATAAGCAATTCTTATTTTGCTTTCATAAGCACTTGTACGCTGTTAGATTTCTTTAAAGCATTTGCAGTAAATTCTTTTACCTCTTTTGGAGTAATTGTATTTAAAGTACTTTTTAGAAGTGCAGTATCAAGAGGCGCTTCGTTATTACGCAAATAAGAAGTCAGTGAGTTCAGCCAATAACTGTTTTCTTTAATTTGCTCTTGGTAATTTTTAAGAATAGATTGTTTAATGTCTTCGAGCATATTTGCTGGAATGTTTTCATTTTGAATTCTTGCTAGCTCGTCATGTACAATTTTTACCAGCGTATCTGCTTTATCAGGATTACAGTCAAAATTGATTTCTAAAGAGAATAATGGAGTAGGTGACTGTGATAGATCTGCGCCAACCTGTACGCCGTAACTGCCGCCTTCTTCTTCACGAATCGTTTCTAAATAGCGTTTTGTTAACCATTCTGATATTACATAACTTAAGATTTTATTCTTTTTAGTATACGCAACGTCTTGATTTTCTAAATGCAGATAAACCGTAGTTTTTGGTGTATCCATAGTACGGATAATCGTTTTTTCTGTAGTTCCAGATTTCATGAAAATTTTATGATCAACATAGTTTTCTACCTTTTGTGTAGACGGAATGCTTCCTAAATACGTATTGATTAAAGCAATGTCTTTGTCTGAAATAGTTCCTACGAATAAAAAAGTAAAATCGGATGCATTTGAAAAACGTTCTGTGTAGAATTTTTTGATCTTATTAAGATCAAATGCTTTTATGAAATCCTGCGTTAACAGCCAGTCACGTTTGCTGTAATTGCTGTTTAAAAGCGAAATAGTATCACTTAATACTTTCTCGTTATTGTTCTGCGCATTGTTTAATTTGTTTTGATACTGTTCTTTTAACTTATCAAAAGTGCTTTCGTCAAATCTTGGATGCTGAAAATAAAGATACGTAAGCTGTAACAATGTTGTAAGCGATTCTTTGTTGCTGCTTCCGTTAAAACCTTCGTACAAACCACCAATATACGGGCTTAAGCTTACCGTTTTTCCGTTTATTTTTTTCTTTAAATCGGTATATTTATAATTACCCAATCCAGAATAAGCTGCTAAAGAAGCCGCAAGTTGTGCCGATGGTAAATCCTGCCATTCCACCAAAGAATTTCCTCCCGGACTGTATGCCGAAAACAAAATCTGGTCGTTACTTAATGTTGTTGGATAGATAATAACTTTGGCTCCATTTGCAAGTGTGTATTGTTTCGCATTCGCGAATGCTTTTACATCGCTTGTTTTTGCAATAGCTTTTGCGGTCAATTGATCGGTTACTAAAGAAGCCGTTAATTCTTCTTCTTTATAAGGCTCTAATTTGGTGTTTGATAGTGTTTTTATCGCATTCCAATATTCATTTTCCTCAGGAAATTTTGTTGTAGCATCTTCTGGCGCAGAAATCGATAAAACCAAGTTTTCTTGTGTTTTTAATGCTTTAAAAGCTGCATTTATCTGCTCTAAAGTTACTTTGTCTAGAAACGAATTAATCCAATTGTGTTCCTCTTCAACCGTCATAATAGGGTTGGCTTCTAAGAAATAAAGCTGTAATTGTTCTGCCCAATACGCGTTGCCAATTTTGTCTTTATTGGCCAAACGATTGTCATAACTGCTGCGCATTTTAGTTTTTAAACGATCCAATTCCTGTTGTGTAAATCCGTTTTGGATTGCTCTTTCAAATTCCCTGTAAGCTTCAGAAAAAGCTTCTAGAAATTTGCCCTTTTTAGGCGTAACATGCAGTGAAACTTTACTGTCTAATCTCGAAAGATTATCATCTCCAATACCAAAAGACAAACCGGCCGTTTCATTATTAATGATGTATTCATTAAAACGCGTATTCATCATTTGCATTGCTAAACTTTCGTTCATGCTGTTTTTCATTTCCGTATCATCCTGAACCATTGGTTTAGGTTTTGTGTAGGAAAGTGAAATTCCAGAACGCTGTAATTCTTTATCAGTTGCCAATACATAACGGTTTTCTTTATGCACCGGAATTTTTTCGTATTCTCTTTTGGTGATGTTTTTTGGAGTTGGTATCGAACCGAAAATCTCTTTAACTCGTTTTTCGATTAAAGTAACGTCAATATCACCAACAATTATGACAGCCTGATTTTGCGGTTGATACCATTTTTTATAATAATCTCTTAATACTTGGTATTTGAAATTGTTGATTACATTTAAATCGCCAATTACATTTCTCTTGGCATATTTAGAACCTTCAAATACAGTTTTGTCTATTTTTTCTCCCGCTCTATAATCGGCATTTCTTCTCGTGCGCCATTCTTCACGAATTACACCTCTTTCAGCTTCAATTTCATTGTCGGCAAGAAGTAAAGATCCCGACCAATCGTGCAAAACATACATGCAGGAATCTAATAAAACACGATTGTCTGCAGGAACATTACTAAGATTATAAACCGTTTCATCATAAGCCGTATATGCATTAATGTCTTTTCCAAAAGAGACACCTTGTTTTTCGAGCATATTGATAATTCCTTTTCCTTTAAAATGTTCTGTACCATTAAAAGCCATATGTTCTAAAAAGTGCGCTAATCCGTCTTGATCGTCATTTTCTAGAATGGCACCAACATTTTGAACAAAGTAAAAATCGGCTCTATTTTTAGGCCATTCGTTATGCATAATAAAATACTGCATTCCGTTAGAAAGCGTTCCGTGTGCCACCGTTTTTGGAAGCGGAAATGTTGTTTTAAACTGTGCAGATGCTTCGCTTGAGGCAATAAAAAGCATTGCAGCAAATGCTGTTTTTAGGATAGAATACTTCATTTGATATTTTTAAGTAAGTTTTTTTTGTGAGATTAGAACTCTTAAGTTAGAGTTGAAGTGCTGATTTTACAATGAGTGATTTTACAATAAGTTAATTTTTTAAACCCATAGAAACATAGTTTTTTATCCTTTAAAAAGACGTTTCACTTTTTAGAAAAACACAAAGCCTATGTGAATTCAAGACATTGAACTAAAACGCCCTGTATTTTGCTATGCTTTCTATGTTTCTATGTGGTTAATTTTTTTATATGCAGCATAATTTTTAAACACATAGAAACATAGGTTTTTATCCTTTAAAAAGGCGTTTCACTTTTTTGAAAAACACAAAACCTATGTGAATTCAAGACATTGAACTAAAATGCCTTGTATTTTACTATGCTTTCTATGTTTCTATGTGTTTAATTTAAATTATTGTTTAAGAATTAAAAGCTTAATCAATCCAAGACTCTTTTGAGTTTTCTTTTAAATAATGGTCAAAGAAAATCTGCATTTTCTGCGTCCAGTCTTTTTGATTTGAAGCTTTTCCCAACGTATGATTTTCGTTTTTGTAGTTTACTAACCAAGCTTGTTTTCCTTGTCTTCTCAAAGCAAAAAACAATCCCATACCTTGATCAAAAGCAACAGCTCCATCATGATCATTGTGAAAAATAAGGGTAGGAGTAGTATATTTATCAGCACTAAAAATAGGAGAGTTTTCGATGTATTCTTTTGGATATTCGTACAATGAACCTTTCATACGGTATTGATCTACTTCGTATTTAAACATATTAGAAATACCATTTACTCTATAATTTAAATAATTTGAAGTAAAATTACTCACACCAGAACCCACAATTGCACAAGTAAAAACAGACGTTTTAGTCAATAAAAAAGAAGTTTCGTAGCCACCAAAACTATGTCCTTGAATTCCTATTTTTCCTTTTTCGGCTATTTTTTGATCGATTAAATAATCTACACCGCTTATCACGGCATTATAAGCACTCATTCCTGGTTTGTTGTACGTGTATTTTACATCGGGCATAAAAACAAGATATCCTCTGCTTATAAAAGTTGGAATATTAATGTTTGAAGTACTCAATTCCGGCATTTGATAGTGATTAAATTCTGGTGTATGTTTTTCGTAAAAATGTACAATTACAGGATATGTTTTTGAGGCATCATAATTTTCTGGAACGTATAAAATTCCTTCGTTTTCAGAACCATCATAATTTTTCCAGCGAAGCAGTTTTGCTTTCATCCAATTGTACTCTGATTGCTGCGGATTTATTACGGTTAATCTTTTCTGCGTTTTTAGGTTTTCATTTCCATACCATAAATCAGCAAAATCAACAGCACTTTCTTTTACAAAAAGATAGTTTTTTTGATCGCCTGCAACAGCTTGTATTTTAACATCATGATCGGGATCATTTGCAAGCACATTAATTTTATTATTCTTAAAAAGATAAACACCTTCTGATTTTGTATTCAAATTAAAACCACTTAAAAGTAAGTCTTGATTAGAAATGTCTCCTCTAAATTCTGTTCCTTGTAAACGTAAAACAGTATTGTTTTTTCGACCGTATTCCTGCGTTAAAGAATAAGGTTTTGCAGTTCCGGTAAGATCAACAACCCAAAGATCGTACTGATCGTAAAGTACAATACTGCTGCCGTTGTTGAGCCAGCCTGCCAATCCGTATGCAGGATGTATTACACCCATATCTTTATCTAAATCTGCTGTAGAATAAGGCAGTTTTGCAATGTTTTTAAATTCACCCGCAATTCCATCAGCTGCCGTATACGACTGCCAAACTTCTTGTTTGTCATCATAATAAAGAGCATAAGTTCCATTTGGATTCCAATAAGGAGCAGTACTAATACCTTCTTTAAGCAGTTTTTCTTTGCCCGTTGCTGCATCAACTAAATACAAATCCTGACGTTCGTTAAACATCCAATCTACTTCTACAGTGTATTTATCACTAACTGTTTTAAAGAATGAAGTGTAACCAGCGGTATTTGGCGTAATTAATTGATTGTAATTTTGGTTGGCAATTTTAATGCACTTTTTCTCTTTTATATCGTATACAAATTTGGGTTCTTTAGGCGTAGGTTTTTCTCCGCGAACTTTGGCAAGTCGGCGTTCCATAGTACCTTCGTTCCATTTCCAAATATCAATATCCGTTTTTTTAACGCGTGTATCAGGATATTGGTTAGAAGTAGATCTAGTGTCTAAAGTTATAAAACGAGTATTTTCTGAATAGGGATAAGCATTTCTTGAAAAGTTATACGAAGCATCTTCCCATTTAATGGTATTAAAATCTAAAACTTCTTTTTGAGTATTTGTTTTTAGATTGAAATAATGCAAGGCATCTGCGTCTTGGTCTGCTGTTGTTTTGGTTGTAAACGTACCTTCGTATTGATTATCGTTTATAGAAAATTCTCCAAAATTGGCTGCTTTTCCGTTATAGATTTCTTTGTAAGGTCCTTTAATATCTCCGTATTTTAATACAACGGCATCTTTATTTACTTGTGTAAATATAATTTTGTGATTATTTAAAAATTTAGACGATTTGATATTGTTGACGACAATACTATCGTTTTTGGCAAGATCGTACACAACCAATTTATTAGAATTGTTTCCATTTTCGCCCATTACAAAATGACTGTAATATAAATAATCTGTTCCGTCAATATTTTGCGTATAATCGGTTGTTTTCCAGATTCGTTTAATGCCAGTTGCTAGATTATGCAAATAGGTAACATTGTCTTCCTGATACATAATCCAATCTGTTGTACCAACAAAATTAGCGTCGCTTACTTTGTCTAGTATTTGTTTTTTTCCTGATTTGGTATTGACAAGAAAGGTTTCTGGTTTGGATTCTTTTTCTGCATCTTGAAAAACAGTTTTGTACGAAACCCAATTTCCATTATACGAAATTTTGCTTCCGCCAATACGTTTCCACTGCTGATAAGCGATGCTGTCAACTTCTTTTTTTTGTCCAGATATACTGTGTATACCCATAACGAGTATACACAGTAAAAATATTTTTTTCATATTGATTCAGTTTTCGACAGAAATTTATTCGTTCTTTAAAGTATTGATAACAGCTGTTAGTTCATCTACTAATTGCCCTGGATTTCCAGAAAAACCTTCAGAAGTAAAACGAATTTTTCCGTTTTTAATCACCACTTTTCTAGGAATGCCGCTCGATTTAAAAATAGCAGCATATTTTGAAAAAGATTCATTATTGGTGCCGCCGCCTTTCTTAACAAGGTCAAAGAAAACATTCAGTTTTAATCCTTTTTCTTTTAAATACGCCAACGCTTCTTTTTTGTAGGTTTCTTTGGTTTCTTGAGTGCTTATAAAATAGAATTCTACTTGTTTATCGTCTTTAAAATTAGTTACCAATTGCTGCATTGCCGGAAAAGCCTTTTTGCAAGGACCGCACCAAGTTGCCCAAAAGTCAATTACTATGATTTTACCATTGTCTAAAGCCAGTTGTTTTGTTTTACCGTCAACTGCCTGCACACTAATAGCAGGAGCTGCGACAGGATCCATCAAAGCAATTTTTTCTTCTGGTTTGTTTTCTTTTTTCAATTTTTCCAGATAAGCAGGAAAATCACTTTCTTTTTTTCCTTCTTTAAGGAAACTCTCTTTTAATTTAGCCGTTAGGTTTTCTGATAACGTGTTGGTTCTTGCAGCATTTTTCAAAACGTCGATAAACGGCTTGTTTAAAGCTTCTAAAGCTTTTACGTGAATGTCGTTTATGCTTGCTTTTTCGTATTGTTTATTGAATGGCAGTAATTCAAAAGTTTCTAAAACTTCTTTATACTTTTTCAAAATATCATACATACGAATCTGAATCACTAATTCATTATCCAGCTGGTTTTTTGCATTTTCTGCAGCTTGATTTGGTGACCAGTAAATTCCCTGCATATAAGACAAGTCATTTATTTTTTGCTGCATCAGCGCAATCATTGGCACAGCCATAGTTTCTATAACTGCTGGATCTTCGGCTTTTAAATACAAAGCTTTAGAAATATTCTGATGGTAACAATCATTCAAAGAAGCAAAATTCATAGTTGGAAGCATTGCCAGAATACTTTTGTAATCTTTTGTCGCAAAATAGTAGCCAAACTGCATTTGTGCAATATTGTTGTACAGATAATTTTGAGACGCAGGTACCTCTTTGTTATTCGGAAAATCGGCTAAAAACTGCGTTATGGCTTTGTTTCTTTCTGCTGCATCTGCAATTGGAACAATTTTCTGGTAGGTTTTAAATCTAAGATAAGCTCCTTTTGGAAATTGTTTCTGAATTTCAGTTTCCAGTGAATCTGCTTTTACTTTGTCGTTAAGCTCAAATTGATAAATGTTGTGAAGTTTAACAAAAACTTCTTCTGGCATTCCTTTTGTATTTTTGGTAAATTCAGTTAAAAAGCGACGTCCCAGTTCCTCATATTTTTCTGGTTTTTGTTTTTTAAGAATTTTTAGGTAAGTATCAAAAAATTCTGGAAATCTTTCCGGATGGTCTTTAACTTCTTTTTTCAGCCAATATTCGGTTGCATCACCGTCTATGGTAAAGTCTTTGAAATAACCGCCAAATTCGCCGTTAAAATCTTTGTTTCTAAAAGTCCCCCAGGCTAAATCTGAGCCTGGGAGTTTTACTTTAGCAGCTGTAAAAGGAACCAAAAGATATCCGTTGTCTTGTCCTGTATCAGTAACAATACCATTATCTGTATTGGCATAAAATTTAAAAGCCATAAAAGAACAATGTGCTGGAATTTTGTATTCTACAGTCCAAACAGCACCGTTTTTCTTCATTTTAAGATCTTCTATTTCCCAGCTGTAATCGCTGAAAATATAGACATATCCGTTGATGTTTGGAATGTTTTCTAATGGGCCGCCTTTTGCATCATACGTCATGTTTAAAGTCGATTCTACCACGGGAACCTCTACCATTCCTTGCAATCTTGACTTAACTTCCTGACTTTTGACTTGAAAGGTATTGACGCATAAAGCCAATACCAATAGTTTGATATTTAATATTTTTTTGAACATTGTAGTGTGTTTTATTTGCCCAGTTCAGGGTTTAAGTCGATGTAATTTTGATGGATTGGAAACACATATCCTGCGCTGTTGGGCGATAAAGTATAGGTTGTGTTTTTAAAAACTCTTGTATAGGTTTTCTGAAAGTTTGGATCTAAATTCAATCGGCGTTGATCAAACCAACGGAATCCTCTTCCTATAAATTCCTTTTGTCTTTCGGTCAATACAAGGTTTAAAGCTTCTGCATTTGTTGCTGCGCTGACTTCATAAGCTGTGCTGGCTTTGTATCTTTTAGCTCTTAAAATATTTAAGTATTCAGTAGCTTTATCCTTCTGGTTTAATCTGGCGTAGCATTCGGCAGCAATTAAATACATTTCTGGTACAGAAACTCCAATGTTTACACCGTTTGTATAACTATAAGATGCAATTCCAAAACCTCTTCCTGTATAATTAGGGTAGAAGTTCGTTCCTGCAATAGTATAATAATTATAACGTAAATCGTCGCTCGAAAAACTGTTTAATAAATCTGTCGCTAATGGTGCTCCGTTATAAGTTGTCAATAAAGTTTTAGAAAAAATAACTTCAGGATTACTCAACAAAACAGGATAACTATAACCTGAGGCAAAAGATTTTAAATCAATTAAGCCATTTTGCATGCTTAATGCTTTTTCTGCATTGTCTAAACTCAATTGGTATTGTCCCATAAGCAGATACGTTCTAGCTAATATACCGTAAACCGCTTTTTTAGATGGAAGTACATTAAAATCCGGCGATTCTTGAATGTTATTGTCTAAAGCGCTTTGGAGATCAGAAAGAATCTGTTTGTAAATTTGATCAACTGTGCTTCTGTCTAATGCAGAGTATAAGTCTGGCGTTGTTAAAAGCGGTACTGCTTTTTCAGAATTGGCACCTGCTGGATCAAACTGCGGTCCATAAGTATTTACAAGCATCAAATAAGCAAAGGCTCGGTGTACAAAAGCTTCAGCTAAGATTTCCTTTTTTTCTGAATCAGTTCCGTTTTGACTGCTCATTACGCCATCGATCATTACATTCGAATAATAAATCGTTAGATAAAGATTAATCCAATCTGAATCTCCTTGTGATTCATTAAAAATTTTAGGCTGCCAAGTATAACTATTCGACCAGATTGTAGAAACCTGAGTTTGGTAGGTTGTTGGGAAATCGACATCGGCATCAGCCAGAAGATACATACCTCCAGAACTGCTTAATGTAGTATAACTATTGGCTAATCCTCTATAATCTGAGGTATATTTTAAAGTTCTATTGTTTCCCACAGGTTCTACTTCAACATAATCTCTACAAGAGCTTAACAGAAGTAATGGCACAATGATATATAGTGTGATTTTTAGAAATTTCATAACTAAGTTCTTTTTAATTAAAAGCTGCAATTAAGTTGTAACGTATAAGTACGCTGCGGTGCCAATGTGTTGTAATTATTACTAGAAAGATACATTGGGTCAATTTTTTCATCATTTCTAACCCATAATAATCCAAGGTTTCTCACGGCAAAATTGAAGCTTAGTGATTTAAAAAATGTTTTATTTAACCATTGATCAGGCACATTATAGCCTAATGAAACCTGCTGTAAGCGAATATTATCTGCAGATAATACGTTGATGTCAGCATTCTGGAAACGGCTTAAACTATTGTAGCTGATGTTTGCCAATCCAGGAACATTTGTAGTTGCTTCGTCTCCAGGTTGTCTCCAGCGGTCTGCAATAATTTCGTCTTTTGCAACAGCGCCATATTGTACTCCAGAATAAGAAGGATAGTTTTGCATCATGGTGTTTCTAAATACAGCTCCCATATAATAGGTAATCTGAAATCCTAAGTTGAAATTCTTAAACGAAAAATCATTAGATAATCCTCCAAAATAAGGAGCAACAGTAGTTCCCATATATTTTAGATCGTCTTTAGTTACGGCATTAATTCCTTGATTAGAATTTATTACAGTACCATCTTTAGCATAAATAGTAGATTGACCCGTAGAATCTAATCCTGCCCATTTGTAAGCATATAGATAGGCCAGTGATTGTCCTACGATTGGCAAACTAGAAAAGTATTGGTTAGCTGCTGTAGCTTTAAATCTAGAATCTGTAACTTCATTAGTTGTATAAGCAAAATTAAAATTACTATTCCATTTAAAATCTCCATTAAGAATTGTACCACCAAGATTTATATCAACACCATTTCCTTTTAAAGTTCCTGTGTTGTAGTTTAAATAATTCCAGCCGTAAGTTGGGTTGTAGGGAACATTTGTTAAGATGTCTTTTGATTTCTTGTAATATACATCAACACTTCCACGAAGTCTGTTATTAAAAAATCCGTAATCTAAACCAACGTTAATGGTTGCCGTTGTTTCCCATTTAATTTCTGGATTTTGCGGCAGCGAAATACTTGCTGTTGGTAATTGAGTATTGTAATCAATTCCTCCCACGCTGATAAGAGCACTTTTGCTTCCAAAACCTCCTCCAGGCGCACTTCCTGCTTTACCATAAGTAACGCGAGTTGATAAAGTACTTAACCAGTCTACATTACTTAAGATTTTCTCTTTTTTAATATCCCATCTACTACCAATAGACCATAATGGTAAAGCTCTATTTTTTTTAGACGCACCCAGCAGGTTGTAATCGTCTAAACGAACACTTCCAGAAAGGAAATATTTATTTCTAAAGGAATAAGATCCAAGTGCATAATACGATAAATAACGGTCTCTGTATTTACTGATGCTGTTATCAAAATTACCAATATAAGTCTGCCATCCGTAAATGGTTGTGTAATATTCTGTAGGGTTTACAGATGCATTAGTATTCGTATCTGTATTATAGCCATAACGTGTCTGTGTAAGACCTTCTCTGCGTTCTTCTCTTTCTTCGGCTCCAGCCAAGAAGTTGATCGTATTACTTTCGTTAAATGTTTTGTTGATGTTCATTTGAATACGCATACTCTGCGATTCGTTCTTTTCATTAGTATCACCCAAAGTTGCACCTAGAGGAACTCCATAAACTAATTTTCCGTTGCTTATAGAGGTAGCTTCATTAATCATGTTTCTTACATAGTAACTGTCAAGCTCGTTTAGCGTTCTGGTTTTATTAGAGATAGAAGTGTACATTCCAGAAGCTTCAAAGTTCAACCAATTTGTAACAGTTGCTGTTAATTTTGCATTTAATCTAATGTTTTCGCCATTTGTTCTTACATCATTATAATTTAGTTCATTCAGATAGTTGTAAGTCCAAGGCAGATATCCTTGCGAAGTAAAATTGTCAATAACTTCAGGTCTAAATTTGATGTAATGATCAATACCAACTCCGTTTTCATCAGCAATCATATCATACGGTCTTAAAGCTGTTGTTGATACATTTGATAAAGCTTCATTTGCCGTAATGTTAGTCTGATATTTTGACGTAAGGTAATTGATACCAGTATCTAATCTTAAAAACTTTTTCAGTTTAAAAGAGTTATTAAGCGTTAAATTTATCGATTTAGAAGTATTCGATTTCATTGCAGCATCATCATCATTATAACCTAAAGACAAATAATACGTGCTTTTATCATTGCCTCCAGAAATAGAAAGATCATATTGTTTGGTGATCGAATTTTGAAGTAAATATTTATTAATCTGTCCTAAATTATCTTTTTGCGAAAGCGTATTCAGCATCTGATCTCTTTCTGCCGTAGTAATTTCACCTCTTTGCGCTTTAAACATAATTTCTTGAGCAGCACTTGGGTTTGCGGCCTGCCAGTTCGAAATATTGTCTGCAACAAATCCGCCGTTTACTAAGTCTTTTTCGTAATCTACATATTGAGCCGTATTCATCACTCTCAATTTAGACAAGTCTATTTTTTCTCCAAATGAAGTTGCGGTACTAAAACTGATTATTGGATCTTCAGATTTTTTACCTTTTTTAGTCGTAACTACAATAACACCGTTTGCAGCTCTAGAACCCCAGATTGCAGCAGCAGCAGCATCTTTAAGTACTGTAACAGACTCTATGTCATCTGGATTTAAATAACTTAAGATTGAAGCACCAGGAACACCTCTTCGGCTGAATTTGAAATCGTTTGTAGGCTGTGGAAAACCATCAATAACGATAAGCGGAGAGGTAACAGCATAACTATTTGTTCCTCTTATGGTTATATTGCCACTTCTAGGATCGACCATAACACCGGCAATTTTGCCTTCTAATCTCGAATTAAGATCTACAGTTGGAACTTTGGCAAGTTCTTTAGCGCTTATTGACTCAAAAGATCCTGTAGCTCTTTCTTTATGTAGGTCTGTATAACCATTTGAAGCAGGTATTTCAACACCTTGTAATTCCAGTACATCAGCAGTAAGCGTTACATTAAGTATCTTTTTATTATTAATAGCATACGTTGCCGTTTTGTATCCTAAAGAACTAAAAACGATAGAATCATTGGCAGTAACAGTAATTCTATAATCTCCTTTTTCTCTGGTAACATCCCAAAGTTGTTTTCCTTTTAAGATTACGTTTACACCAGCTAACGGATTTCCTTTTTTATCGGTAACCGTTCCTGTAAGTTCGTATTCTTCTTGTTGTGGTTTTTTTCTATTTTTCTTTACAACAACCTGTTTATCGATAATATCAAAAGTCAAATTATTGTTTTTTAACGCATTGTTCAAGATCTCCTCAATAGTAGCCTCTTTATCCAATGTAACAGTATTGGTTACGTTAAGCACATCATCATTATAAAAGAAGACATAATTAGTCTGTTTCTCCAATGTAGAAAAAAAGTCAACTAGCGGTGTGTTCTTAAAATGAACATGTATTTTATTTTGTCCCAAAGAAGGGTTCGCATATAAACTACACATACTTATCCAAATAAATGCAGTAACAGATCTCATAAGCAGCAGATATAGGTAATGGTGGTATCGTCCAGAAAAATAGATTTCTGAATTATGTTTTTTATTCATAATTTTGTTTTGAATTTAAGACGCAGTCAATTTGCATTGACTACTGTTCTACAATGCCAAAAGATGTTCCCGCATCTTTTGGTTTTTTTTTGGTTAGTTTTTACAAATAGAGGTTGATATGTTTTAGAGTGGCTTTATATCATAGGCTGTTGGTTTTTTTTTAGAATTGATTTTTAGTTATTTGATCGTAATAGTTCTTTGATTTGCGTTTACAGTACACGTATTATTGGTAATACTTGATAAAGCGTCGGCAAGCGAGTTAAGATTTTCGTTTAAAGCAAATGATCCTGAATAATTGGCGTTTAAATTTAAATTAGAACCTTTTATAAATTCTATTTTATAATATTTTGAAAGTTTATTTAGAATGTTACTTAATGGCTGACTTTTGAATGTAAAATAACCATCACGCCAAGACAATATCGAAGCAACTTCTCTTTTTTCTACTTTCAATTGTTTTTTGTCCTTGTTGATCGTAGCGATCATTCCCGGAGTTATGTCTTCTTGAAGTTCTTGATCTCCCAAAAGACCTTTTTTAGTATACGTAATACGTACTTTACCTTTTAGCAGAGCCGTTTGTACGGTTTCGTCTTCTGGATAAGAACTTACGTTAAACACAGTTCCAAGTACACGAACATTGCAGTCTTTTGTTTTTACATAAAAAGGCTTCGTTTTGTCGTGTGCCACATCAAAAGCCGCTTCACCTGTTAGATAAACTTCACGAATAGAACCATCAAATAGAGTAGGATATATTAAAGATGATCCAGAGTTCAGCCAAACCGTAGTTCCGTCAGCCAGCATGATTTGAGTTCTTTTTCCATAAGGAACTCTAACCGTATTAAAAGAAGCAGTATTATTAGTATTCGTGTTTATGGCTTGTTGTCCAACGGTTACTTTTTGTCCGTTTTTTTGATAACTGATCACAGTGCTGTCCTTTACAGCAATCGTTTGTTTGTCTTGTAAAACAAGAGAGATATTCTCTAAATTTATATTAGAGTTTGTTTCAGACGATGCGGCAAAAAGCTCCAGCTGTGTTTGAGGCTTAGTTTGACTTACAGGAACACGATTTATAAAAAAGGCGAATGCTCCAACGACACTAGCAGCAGCAAAATAATAAACCAAACGTTTCTTTTTTCTTCGTTTAGATTCTTTCTGCTTTAGTTCGATTAGGTCAAGATGAATTCGTTCCTTTAAGGATTGCTGTTCATCATTTGGTATTTTATTAAAATTTATTTGCAAAACGATTACTTTTTGGGGTATATACTTTTAAAGAGAACAGTTCTTTAAAAACATAGACAAAAAAAATAACCTTTTTTTAAAGTTTTTTTCGCAATTCTTTCAAACATCTATATATCAGTGTTCTGCAGGATTCTATAGTGATCTCTAAGATGTAAGCAATTTCTTCGTAAGACTTGTCTTCATTAAATCTATAGAACAATGCTTTGCGCTGCTTTTCGGTAAGCTCCTGCATAGCAAAAGCTAATTTTGAGTTGAGTTCGATAGTGCTTTCTTCCGCAATTAAAGTTTCTTCAAACGAAGCTTCTTTAGGTGTAATGAAATCATAATCAGGATCAATATGGTATATTTTCTTTGAAGCCTGATTTTTTTTTAAAACATTTCGCTGCGTAATTTTAAACAAATACGATTTTATGTTTACATCTTCTGCAAGGCCATCTCTATATTTATAAATATCTAGAAAGACATCGTGTATAGCATCTTTTGCAAGGGTAGATTCGTTTGTATATTGTAATGCAAAAGTTAGTAAAACATCAGCATAAGTGTCATAAAGATTTTCAAAAGCGGTAATATCACCTTTTTTAATCTGCTGCCATAAAAAAATATCTGTGATGGTATTTTGCATTCAAGGAATTAAATTTGCTTTTGCTTTTAGAGCAAATCTATAACTTTTATCAACAAAACGAATAATATTGGCTATTTTTAGAGGGTTAAAGCCTAATTTTGGCTAAAAAATAGCGATATTTTTGTTAAAATAACAGGGGTTGGTGAAAAAGGAAATAAGTCGAATACTTTAAAATTAGATACGGTTCAGTAGTATTTAAGAATAACATTTATTTAATGATTTGACAGCAGTTTATTTTATTACAGATGCCTTTTTTTAAAATATGAAATATAATACTATTGAAATCAGGCATTAATAAAAATAAATGCAGACAATAAAATTAAGTACTCTTAATTTTATTGTCTGCATATCTAAAATAGAAGGAGCTTATAGACTAGTAATCTTCACAGAACTAGCTTTATCATTAAAACTTCCTAAACAACTATTATTTCCTGTTATTACAACAGATTCTCCTCCAAAATTGTCGTTCTGGTACATTGTAATCTTATATCCATTTTCTAAACGAACAGAAGACAAATCATCATTTACAATACCATACGATTTTAATTGCGCTAATGTATAATTGCCAGCCGGCAGAGCAATCGCATAACCTGTATAATTACAATTTTGATAAACTGTTATAACACCTCCAGCTGTAGAATTATATTTATTATCAACATAAGTACGTGAAAGATTGCCTACACCATCAAAGTAATTATCAGCTAATTTTGCAGGATCAGTCGCAAATTCTCCAGTTTGTACAATAGCATCATCTCCATCATTCCATGCCCAAGGAGCATTAGCGCCGCCAGTTTTAAAATCATTTCCTTTAAATCCTCCAGCAGGACTCGAAAACAATTCTGTATTGAATCTTTGATCCCATAATCCTCCACTTTCAAAAATATCGACAAGTTTGTACTCCACATAGTTATCATAATTATCTGCGGGTACTTGTGCTGTTCCAGTTGCCGAAGGATAGTAGATAATTCCATCTCCATCTATATCATGCTGTGGCCAAGCTTTAAGACTATGTCCCTTAGAGTCTTGCGCTGTAACAGGATGTAATTCTCCGTTGTAATCTCTCATTTGTAATGTTCCATCAACACTTTCTAATCCGCTGACATAAGAACTACTAGATGGTACATACGAAAAGAAATCGGAATGACTTACTGTAACAGCTCCTTTTAAAGCACCATAAGTAGAACCATCTTTTTCAACGATCATTAGTACACCTTCTAAATCATTTTCATGCTGGTCTAATTGGTACAAAAGCGGATTATCTGTCCAATCTCGCGGAGTAAAAAAAGCATAAGTGATGAACCAATGCGTATTAGATTCAACTATAGAATAGTAGCAATGTGCAGATAGTGCATTAGCGTAAGCAGCAAGATTGTTCCAATTATTTTCGCCATTCCAGTCATTGTCATAATTGATAGCAGTCATGTAATCTGATTTTCCTCCTTCGGCATAAGTTCCTGTCGCATCGACATCTCTGTAATGAATAGGAGCCCATCTTCTTGCTAAATCAAAATTTGCGGCTAAACTGATTTTTTTGAAATTTTGCTGTTCGTTTTTTGTTACAGCGTCAGCTTGTACTTCATCTAATGCCGTGTCTTGACAGGAGAATGTAATAGTTGATAAAATGATAATTAAGATTTTACTTAATACAATTTTTGGATTCTGTTTTTTCATAATTCTAGTTTTAATTGTTAATAACATATTTAAATTCATTGATTTTGAGAAACCTTTTGCCAGCAATAGCCAACAATTGAGAAATAAAATAATAAGAGTTAGCAGAAGCTTTTCTGTAACCTTGTCAATTGAACATGTATTTTTTGAATTATAATTCTTACTATAGATAAGTACGTTAAAGTGAAAATCGTACTATGTAAGAATATTATTATAGTGTTAATAAAAAGTTAATAGGATAGTACTGTGTTTTGTTGTTTAATTAGACTATTGAAACGGCAGATTTTTGAGTACCTATCAAAGATATTAGAAGACTTTTTAGTAAGTTGAAGAAATGATATTACCAGTATTTAGATATGTTAGCAGTAAATTAAATTATTGTTAACTGGCTGAATGTATTTATATTTTAATGAATTAATCCTGAAATTTACAAGTGTACTGATTAAGAATAAACCAATTTATTCTCTTATAACAGTATTTTTACAGACGTGCAAAATTATCTTATTCCTGCAGAAATTTCATGGCTCTCCTTCAATAACTGTATTTTGGATGAAGCCGAAGCCGAAAATAATTCACTATACGAAAGAATTAAGTTTTTAGCGATTCATTCTTCAAATTTGGACGAGTTTTTTAGAGTCAAAATAAATAGACTATACAAGAAAAATTCAAAGAAAAACAGCGATTTACTTATTGAGATATTAAATGAAGTAAATCTTCAGCAAAACAGATTTGGAAAAATTTGGAGCCGCTTAATTCTGCCTCAATTGGCTAGTAATAACATCATTTATTATGAAAATCAGGAGATACTTCCAGAACATTTAAATGAGATTGAATATTATTTTAAAAGTATTATTCTTTCCTATATTCAAGTAGTATATATTTCAGTAAGCCAGCCAAAAACGTATTTTTTAAATAATCGCAGTTTATACTTATTGATAAAATTAAAAAATTCGAAGGGCGATTTTGATTATGCTTATTTAAATATTCCATCTGATAAACTGGACCGATATAAACAGTTAGAAAGTAAAGATGGCGTATACTATATTATTTCTATTGATACTATAATAAAGAAATGTCTCTCGTTTGTGTTTCCTGAAGAAAAAATTATTTCCTGCAGTGCTATAAAACTCAACAGAGACGAAAATTATCTTATTGAAGATGAAAATTCCGGCGATTTGATCGCTAAAATTGAAGCAAAGGTTGAAGAACGCAAACGCGGATCATCAACAAGATTCCTGTATGATTCTAATATGGATCCTGACTCAATTTTAGTAAGCAGAAAAGCTTTCCGACTTAAAAAGAATGAAATGATAAAAGGCGGCAGTCATCATAATTTTTTTGATTTATTCAAGTTTCCAAACCCTGTTAAACCCAAACTTCAAGGCATATCTTATCCTGGTCTTGAGCATCTGCCTTTTGAAAACAGTAAGTCGATATTTGAAGTTATAAAAAAGCAGAACCAGCTGCTTCAGTTTCCGTACCAATCCTACCATTATGTCCTTCAGTTTTTTAACCAAGCGGCAATCAATAGAAATGTTACCGAAATAAAAATTACTTTATATCGCATTTCTTCTCAATCACTAATTGCAAATGCTTTGATAAGTGCTGCTAAAAATGGTAAAAAAGTAACAGTCTTTGTAGAAGTCAAAGCACGTTTTGATGAGCACAATAATTTATTTTGGTCTAAAGAAATGAAGAATGCAGGCATAAAAATAATTCAAAGTATGCCTAATTTAAAAGTTCATGCAAAGGTTGCTATGATAACTATGAAAGACAAATATGGCAATAAAAAGCATTACGGCTATTTATCAACAGGTAATTTTAATGAAAATACTGCAAATGTTTATTCCGATTTTGGATTTTTTACAGCAGAAAATAAATATACCGATGATTTAAAAAAGGTCTTTGCTTTTTTAAAAACTAAGAAAAAAGGAGCAGATCCAAAACATATTCTAGCAGCAGGTTTTAACATGAAGGAAAAACTCCTTGAATTAATAGATAACGAAATAAAGAATAAAAAAGAGGGCAGACCAGCTTCTGTATTTTTAAAAGTAAACGGACTGGATGAGAAAGATATAATTGATAAGCTAATTGAGGCAAGTAAAGCAGCTGTGAATGTAACAATAATTGTTAGAGGTATATGCACGCTCTTGCCGGGAATTAAAAATGTATCTGAAAATATTGAGATTTATCGCATTGTAGATATGTTTTTAGAGCATTCTAGAATCTATAAATTTGAAAATAATGGTCATGAGAAAATCTATTTATCATCAGCGGATATGCTGAGCAGAAATTTAAATAGAAGGATAGAAACAGCTTTTCCATTGGATGATGAAAAACATATTGAAGAAATAAATAAAGTAATTCAATTACAATTAGAAGATAATACAAAAAGGAGAATTATAAACAGCGAAGGAATGAATGAATTGAACGATGCTGATAATACTGAATCTCAACGTGGGCAAACGGAAATTTACAATTGGATTGCCCAGAAAAATAAAGTATTTTAGTTAGAAGAATCTGTAAAGCTTCAAAAAGAGGAGATAAACATGAAATACTCAAAAATATTTTTAAAGCTATAGAAGCAGCATTATTTAGCCAAAAGATTATTATTTTTCTGTTTAGCAGGAGTGAAAACTCTAATAATGAATTGAAAAAAAACACAATTTTGAACGAATAAAACAGTCTTAATTTTTTGTAGCAAATAATGTAGAAGGCAATATCGTTGAGTTAAGTTTTTTTTTTACACAGATTCGACAGATTTTTTTTATTCTTTTTCTACTAAAATCTGCTAAATCTGCGTGAGATTTTTTTAAAATAATCATTAACTTAATAGCATTGAGGTAGAAGCTTCAAGCTAATTGCGCCACGATTCTGACACAAAAACTTTGAGTAGGTGATATAAAAGTAAAAAACTTTGAATTTTTAGAATTATAGATTTCATACTTTTTATGTACTCCTATCAATCGCATAAAAAAAGTCCTAATGAAAATTAGAACTTTTTTAATTCGAACCTAACGGTTTAAAGGCTTGCTTATACTGCCTTTTTTTAGTCAAGTATGGACTATTTTACTTGTAAAACAGATCGTTGGTGGCTAAAGTTTTCTAAACTGAATTTCCCATGATATTTACCCATTCCCGATGTGCCTACGCCGCCAAATGGCAGGAAGTGAGAACCAACATGAATCAAAGTACTGTTAATCTCTGCATCTCCGCTGGTGGTATTAGCAATAATATTATCTGCAAACTTCTGGTCTTCAGAGAACACATATAAAGCTAAAGGTTTAGGACGACTGTTAATTTCATCCAATACAATGTTAATGTCTGTATAGGTTAAAATAGGAAGGATAGGTCCAAAAATTTCCTGTTGCATTACAGCATCATCCCAAGTTACATTATCCATTAGAGTTGCTTCAAAATGACGTGTTGTCAAGTCATATTTTCCACCATACACTACTTTTTCTGGAGCTGCATTTAAATAACCAGCAAGATTTTTCACTTGGTTTTCGCTTACAATTTTACCTATTTTCCCTAATGATTCATCGTTATAAGCGGTTTTTAAATAGCCTTTAAATTTTTCGATTAAAGTATCTTTTATAGATTCGTGCACATAAAGATAATCAGGCGCAACACAGGTTTGTCCGCAATTCATCCATTTTCCTGCAGCAATACGTTGAACAGCTTTATCTAAATCGGCATCATTATGAACAATGGTTGGTGATTTTCCACCTAGTTCCAACGTTAATGGAATTAGTTGTTCTGCCGCCGCCTTCATTACAATCTTTCCAACATTAGGACTTCCGGTAAAGAAAATATAGTCGAATGGCAGACTAAGTAAATACGTGTTTTCTTCAATAGCTCCCTGAATAACCGCTACATATTTTTCGTCGAATGATTTTTTAATAATGCTCTCTATTACAGCTGCTACGTGAGGCGTATTTTCAGATGGTTTTATTATCGCTGTATTTCCTGCCATTATTGCCCCAATTAAAGGACTAAAAGTCAATTGTATCGGATAGTTGAAAGGTCCTATTATGTAGTTTACACCGTAAGGCTCGTAAATTATTTTGCTTATAACTTCTGCTCCAGAAGAATGCGGTTTGGAAGTAACAAAAGTTGGTTTTACCCAATCTTCCATGTTTTCAAGCATATAATCCAACTCGTCTATTACAATTTTAATTTCTACATATTCTGCCTCTGCGCGGCTTTTACCCAAATCTATGTTTACAGCTTCGCAAATCGCATCTGTATGAGATAGATATATTTCGCGAAAACGTTTTAACTGCTCTATTCGGAACTTTATATCTTTAGTTTGCTGGGTTTTAAAAAAAGCTTTTTGTTTTTCAAAAACGGTTTTAATTTTTTGTTGTAGTTCGTTGTTCATTATTCTTTTTTTTGTGCACGCTCAACCACTTTGTCAGACATTGCTTTAAGCTGTTGTAAATCTTCTAAATCAAGATTTAAGGCTTTTAATATCTGCATCGGTACAGAAGAAGCTTTTTCTCTTAAGTTTTCTCCTTCTTCGGTAAGAGCTATTAGTACAACACGTTCATCTGCTTTACTGCGTGTACGAGTTAATAATTTTTTGCCTTCAAGGCGTTTTAGTAATGGTGTAACCGTTCCAGTATCCAGATTAAGTTTTTCGCCCAGCTGGTTAACGGTTTGTTGTCCGTTTTCCCAAAGTGCCATCATGGTTATGTATTGTGGATAGGTTAAATCAATAGCCTCTAAAATCGGACGGTATTGCTGCATAATTTCGCGGTGCAATACATACACCGAAAAGCATAATTGTTTGTCTAATTTCAAAAAGTCTTCCATTGTTAAGATTTTTAAAATTACAGCTGTATAATTATACAGCTGTAAAGAGTTTATTTTTATTAAAGGGAATAAAAATTTTTATCTCAAGGTTTTATTTGTATTCAATTACAAATTCGTCCGTAGGTATTCTTACTTTTTTCATTGCTCCAATCCAGTCACGGGAAGCATCGGCAACGCCTACATACATAAGCGAAACGCTTTTAAGGCCTAGATTGTCCAGCTGAAGAACTTTGTCTATAACCGCATTATCAAAACCTTCTACAGGCGTAGTGTCTATTTTTAATTCTGCAGCTTGAGCCAGTGCAAGACCAAGTGCAATATAAGTTTGACGTGAGGTGTGCGCAAAGTTTTTTTCTGCTTCTTCGGCTAAATAAATAGATTTTATTTTGTCTGTATAGCTCTCAAAACGGCCGCGTGGCAATCCTCTTTCATCTGTAGTAAAATCGTAAACTTTATCAATACGTTCTTCAGTGTATCGGTTCCAAGCAGCAAAAATTATAATGTGTGAAGCTTCTCTCATGCACTCCGGATTTAATGATCCTTCAGACAATTGATCTTTAATATCCTGATTTTCTATTACAAGAACTTTAAAAGGTTGTAATCCAGATGAAGTTGGCGCTAAACGTGCTGCTTCAACAATTTTATCGATGTCTTCTTGTTTTACTTTTTTAGCAGCATCGTATGCTTTTACAGCGTGTCTCCAGTTTAAATCTTCTATTAATGCCATTTTATTTCTTTGTTTTTTAGCTGTTAGAAACAGTTAGTTTAACTTCCATATTACCACGCGTAGCGTTAGAATAAGGACAAATTTGGTGTGCTTTTTCTATAAGTGATTGCGCTTCTTCTAAAGTTACACCTGGAATATTAGCATGTAATTCAGCTGCTAATCCAAAGCCGCCATTCTCCAGTTGTCCGATACTTACATTTGCAGTTACAGTAGTTTCTCCAGTTTCGATTTTACCTTGTTTAATAATTAAATTTAAAGCACTGTCAAAACAAGCTGAATAACCCGCTGCAAATAACATTTCTGGATTGGCATAATCATCATTAGCACCTCCAAGACCTTTAGGCATTCTTACTTCTAAATCTAGTACGCCGTTATCACTTTTTACGTTTCCGTTTCTTCCTCCTTTGGCTGTAGCGCCAATAGTATATAATGTTTTCATTGTTTGTTGATTTAATACTGCAAATGTATTGCGAAAAATTATATTGTGCACAATATAATTTGGATTTAACATTTTTTTAATTCAAAGTGCTTCATTATCATCTTCTTTTCAGAGACTTTAGAATACTTAAATTAAAGGATTTTATAAAATAATGTTTTCAAGAGATTTTTTTAAAAGTGTAACCGCATTTTCCATTTCTTCTTTTTCCAAATGTCCAAAACCCAAACGTGTCGCGGTAACATCTTTAGTTTGGTATAAAATAGTTTTTGGCAGAAATAAACCATTTGCTTCACATTCTTTTTGAAATTGAATAAGATTAAATTGATCCAGCCATTCTACCCAAATTGCTAAACCTCTCGATGGAATTTTAAATTGAATTTTATCTTTCAAATTTTCATTTAAAAGCGAAACAAAATAGTCCCTGCGCTCTTTGTAGATCTTTTTATTTTTTTTAGAAAGACGATGCGCTTCACCTTCGGTAATCCATTCCGTTAAAACTTGTTCTTTCAATACATCGATTCCCGGTTCAAGAATGTTTTGATGTTTTTCTAATTCTGCAATAAATGGAGCAGGAGCAGCCACAAAACCATAACCAAATCCCGAGGGAAGCGATTTTCCAAAAGAACCAATATATACTACTTTTTGATTGGAATCAAAAGCCGCCAATGGCAAAACGGGATTGTTATCATAATGAAAATCAAAATCATAATCATCTTCCAGAATAATAAAATCATATTGATTGGCCAAGTCAAGCACTTCCATTCTTTTTTTTGCGCTAAGCGAAATAGTAGTTGGATAATGATAATTGGATGTAAGATATAAAACTCTAATTTTTGTGGTGTCGCAAATCTCTTTTAAGCGTTTGGTATCAATTCCGTTTTCATCAACAGGAATCGAAATAATCTGCGCTCCAGTATTGGTCAAAGTCATATTAGACATATAATAACCTGGAGAAGCTACAACAACTTTGTCGCCCGGAGCGATAAGAACTTTGGTAACCAGATATAAACTAATTTCATGACAGCTGGTCGTTAAAAGATTAGAAGTCGCAATTCTAATGCCTCGTGTAAGATTGAGATAATTAGAAAAATGAGTTTTAAAATAAGAATGCGAAAGAACCTGAATCTTTTCGTAAGTTTTGGATGTTTTTTGTCTTTTTAATTTAGAAACATAAAGTCTAGCCAAAACATCTGTTTGTACCAATCGTAAATCGGGCATTCCGTCATTAAACTGATACGGGAGACTGCTCGTTTCTGTTGGATTTTCTAGTATTGTAGAATGTTGAAAAGTAAAACCAACTGCTGTTTCAGATGTGTTTTTTTCTTTCGAAATAGGAAATGCAGTTTCTTTTTTTTGCTGCTGCTGTGATAAAATAAAAGTTCCTTTATTAGGAAGCGTTTCAATCCAGCCTTGCGATTCTAAATCCTGAAAAGCTTTAATAAGTGTATTTCTATTTACAGCTAGAACTTTGCATAATATTCGAGTGCCCGGAAGTTTTGTTCCTTCGGGAAGAAAGCCTGTTTGTATAGCTTTAATAAATTCAAAAACAATCTGTAAATAAATCGCAGTGCTTTCTTCTGGCTTAAGTAGAATAAAGCTTTTAAAAGGAATTTCAACCGGACTATTCATAATTATAAAACTGGTATACTTTATTGGTACGGCAAGGTACTACTTTTGCAAAAAAATAAATAACCAAAATGAAAAAAATCTACTTTGCTGTCTTAGCATTAGTTTGTTCTAATTTTTATGCTCAGACAAAAAAAGATTCCATTACCCAAATGGACGAAGTAATAATTAATGAAAACCGTTTTAGTACGCCGATTTCTAAACAAAACAGAAATATATATGTTATTACAAGCGAAACGATAAAAAAACTGCCGGGAAGAACACTTCAAGAAGTTTTGCAATATGCCAATGGAGTAGATATTAGACAAAGAGGGCCATTTGGTACGCAAGCAGATATTAGTATAGATGGTGGAAGTTTTGAGCAGACTGTTGTTCTTTTGAATGGTGCAAAAGTAATCGATTCTCAAACGGCTCATAATATGCTGAATCTGCCTCTTCCGGTTGAGGTAATCGAGAGAATTGAAATAGTCCGCGGGCCAGCAGCGAGAATTTTTGGAATTAATAGTTTAACAGGAGCGATTAATATCATCACCAAAAAACCAACCGATTCTGGATTTTTAGTAAGTACATATGCAGGTTCTAATTTCGAAAAAGATACTCAAGATACCGGCGATACATTTTATGGAACCGGTGTTCAGGCTGGAGCTGTTTTAGGAAAAGAAAAACAACAGCATTTGATTTTTGCATCGCACGATAAAAGCAACGGATATCGCTACAATACTGCTTTTGAAAACAATAAAATTTTCTATCAGGGAAATGTTCAAATCAATGATTCTAACGAAATTTTAGCCTCTGCAGGTTACATCAATAACGGTTTTGGAGCAAACGGATTTTATGCAGCGCCTACAGATTTAAATGCTACAGAAATTGTACAAACTACTTTTGCCAATATTCAATCGAAACATGCCATTACAGAAAATTGGAAAATAATGCCAAGAGTAACTTACAGATATAATTATGATGATTATCGTTATTTGGGTAATTCTAATTTAACTGTTGGAAGAAGCCAGCATTATACCAATTCTATTGCAGGAGAATTAAATTCTACCGTTAAATTATCAAAAGGCGAAATTGGTTTTGGAGCAGAATTTAGAAATGAAAAAATTCATTCGTCTAATATTGGTGATCACGATCGTGAAAATGTGGGACTTTATGCGGAATACAGAACGAGTTTTTCTGAAAAATTTGATGTAAATATTGGAGCTTACGGGAATTACAATTCCGATTACAAATGGCAGGTTTACCCAGGTATTGATGCGAGTTATGCGGTTACAAATGATTTTAAAATTATTGGAAATATTGGAACAAGTCAGAGACTGCCATCGTTTACAGATTTGTATTTGAAACAAACTGGAAATATCGGAAATACTAATTTAGAGACAGAAGATGCTTTTCAAAGTGAAATTGGATTTAAATACAACAAAAAAGCATTGAGTTTTAACGCAAATTATTTCTTTAGAAAAATTGACAATTATATTGATTGGATGCGTAATGCCACAACGCAGCCTTGGCAAAGTCAAAATACTGGAGATTTAAAAACAAACGGAATTAACCTGCGAGGAAATTATAGATTTGATTTTTCTAAAGATTCTAAATGGAATATTCTTTTGGCTTACACATACTTAGATTCAGATTTTAAAAATCAGCGTACAGAAATATATTCAAAATATCTTATTTCTTCATTAAAACACCAGATCACCAATACAATAGATTATCAGTACAGAAATTTTTCAGTTTTGTTTGCAACACGTTTCAACGAAAGAATTACTGGACCTTCTTACTGGGTTAATGATTTTAGAGTAAGTCAATCCATCAAAAAGTTTACGATCTTTTTAGATGCTCAAAATATATTTAATGCAACGTATTATGAAGTAGGAGCAGTTCCTCTGCCTTCGAGATGGTTTACTTTGGGAGCGAAAATTGTGACTTTTTAAAAAAAGTTTTTAAAGATGAATCGTCTTAAAATAGGTTGACAAATTAATATCTATATCCCGATTGCAAATTGTAATCGGGATTTTGATTTTTAAGCAGCTGTTTCACATTTATTTCTGCTTAAAACAATAAATAATAAGTGCAGATCAAAGTTTTCAATCTGCAAAAAGAACCCTAATTGAAATTGATTTTATTCACACTTTGAGAGAGAATAAAATGGTCAAGCCAAGAATATCTCCGTTTAAAACAATTTATTAAATGGGTTGTATAATTTGAAACCTTCTGATTTTATAGAACAGATACTATAGAGTCTGAGTTAGTTATTTTGCGAAAATTTTATAAAGCTGGATCAGATAAAGTATAACTGCTGATTACAACTTTCCTGTGTTTTTGTCCCCAAGCAACAATCTCTATAATTAATGGCCCTAATGTTTTTCCGTGTTCCGTAAGACTATAAACAACAGACAACGCACTTGAAGTTTCTACTTCACGACTGATTAATTTATTCATTTCTAAATATTTCAATTCTTTAGTTAATGTTTTTGGCGTTATACTTCCTAGGTCTCTTTTAAGCTCATTAAATCGTTTCTCCTTGTCACAAAGGCTTGCTAAAATTGCACCACGCCAACGACCGCCAATAACATCTAATACATCTTGAACGTCTCTTGCGTGAATTTGCTTTTGTTTATTTTTCATTTTTTTTCCTAATGCAGTATCCTAAAAGATATCGGTATTTTTGACAAATGTAGTATATTTTAGATACCACATATATACCTTTGTATTATAATTTTAAAACATAATAAAAATGAACATAACAATTATAGGAGCTTCAGCTGGTGTTGGACTTGAAACCGTTAAAAGAGCATTAGATCGAAATCATATTGTGACAACACTTTCGCGCTCTGAAATAAATCTTCCAAGTAATAAAAACTTGAAAATTTTAAAAGGCAGTGCAACAAACAAATCCGATTTAAAGATTGCTATAGAGAATGCTGATGCTGTTATTGTAGCTTTAGGTACAGGAACAAGTTTTAAAGCAACAACCCTGTTTTCAGAATCTGCTAGGTTATTGTCAGAGTTGCAAATAGAAACCAATAATACTGTTCCGTTTATTGTATTAACTGGTTTTGGAGCTGGCGAAAGCCGTCAGTATTTATCATCACTTTTACAAAAAATATTTTTCAAATTATTTCTTGATAAGGAAGTTTATAAGGATAAAAATAAAATGGAAGAAATTATTAGCAATTCGAAAATGAATTGGGAAATAGTAAGAGCTGGAACGTTGGAGAATAAGCCTTTAACTGAAAAGTACAAAGTAGAGACTACATTATATAAAGGTATTAAGATAGGTGAAATCAACCGAGCAGATGTTGCAGATTTTATGGTTAAACAAGCAGAAAATCCTACCGAGTTAAAAAAATATGTTTCTATTTCAAATAAATAAAGTAAAACTGAATTAAGGTTTTGATGCATCTGTAAATAACTTTTACTTTTATGGATGCAATATTTATGATTTGCAATCTGTGCCTAAAAGAGAATCGATAAAAGTGAATATGACAAAAAAAGCCAAGATTTCTCTGGAGCTTTTTACTTACTAGCGAGAAGCATTTTAATAAAAATTTTAGAATTAAAATCTGAATTCGTATATTGTTCTGCTAAAATAACTATGCTAATCATATACATTTTAAAATAGCTGTCTTCAAAGGTTTTTCAGTTCATTTTAATAGAAATAATCTAGATTATGAAAAAATCATTAATACTCTTCATTGCATTCTTAGCTTTTACAGCCTGCTCAAAACATCAAGGAAAAAAAAATATTGCTATCACTGGAATAGATTCCACATTGCAGCCTGGTAATGATTTTTTTAAATATGTAAATGGTAAATGGTATGATTCTGTAAAAATACCCGCATCTCAAGCCGGAGTTGGTACCTATATGTTTATGAATTACCCACAACGAATGCGCCTGCAAGGAATATTAGACAGTATTTCGCAAAGTAAGAATCCAGCAGGAAGTGTAGCACAAAAGGTAGGAGACTTTTATGCATCAGGTATGGATACTGTAACCATTAACAAACGCGGTTATGCACCTATTAAATCCGTACTTGCCAAAATTGAAGCTATTAGCGATTTACCGTCCTTAATGAGCTTTGTAGGTAATGAAGTAAGAGTGAACAATTCTTCTATTATAGGTTTTGGAGTATCACCTGATGATAAAAACAGCAGTATGAACATTGCTCAAATTTATCAAACGGGTTTAGGTTTGCCTGATAGGGACTATTATTTCAAATCAGATTCATCAACTGTTGCTATACAGGAATCGTACAAAAAATACCTTACTACATTATTTCAACAAACAGGCAGCAATGCCAATGAAGCTAAAAAGAATGCTGATTTGGTTTATAATATCGACAAACAACTCGCAGTTTCGCATAAAACAAAAGTTGAACTTCGAGATGTACAGGCAAATTATAATAAAATGGCTGTGACAGATCTTGTAAAAAGACATCCCAACATAGACTGGACTACTTTTTTACAAAATTTAGGTGCTAAAACGGATTCCATTAATGTAGGCCAACCGGCCTATTATGATGCTCTTAATAAGCTCTTAAAAACCATTTCTATTAATAATTGGAAAATTTACTTGAAAGCAAATACTATAGAAAGATATGCAGATGATTTAAGTAAACCTTTTGTAGATGCCTCATTTGAGTATACTAAGGTGCTTTCTGGTCAAGCTGTTCAAAAATCACGAGGTGAAAAAATGGCTAATGTTCTTGACAGTTACTTAGGCGAAGCGCTGGGTGAATTGTATGTAAAGAAATATTTTTCGGAAGATGCCAAAAAACGTATGTTAGTCTTGGTAAATAATCTGCAAAAAGCCTATGGTAAAAGAATTGATAAATTGGAATGGATGAGTCAAGTTACGAAACAAAAAGCGAAAGAAAAATTGTTCGCTATTACTAAGAAAATAGGATATCCAGATAAATGGAAAGACTATAGTAATGTACATGTAGCTAGAAATACCTATTTTGAGAATTTGGTTTCGGCTTCTATGGCTTCATATCAATTTCAATTAGCAAAATTGGGCAAGCCAGTCGATAAATCAGAGTGGTTTACTACAGTTCCAACAGTTACAGCATATAATAATCCTACTGCAAATGAAATTGTTTTTCCTGCAGGTATTTTGCAACCTCCATATTTTGATAATAATGCAGATGATGCACTTAACTATGGAGGCATTGGAATGGTTATAGGTCATGAAATAACTCATACTTTTGATGATCAAGGTGCTCAATATGACAAGGATGGAAACTTAAAAAACTGGTGGACAAAAGAGGATTATGCACAGTTTAAGTCAAGAATACAACAGGTTATCAATTTGTACGGTACATATACCGTTTTAGGAGATCTACATATTAATGGCGCAATGACAGTTGGCGAAAATACAGCAGATATTGCTGGAATAGCAGTTGCTTATGATGCTTTTAAAATGACTGAACAAGGACAAGGAAATACAAAAATTGATGGTTTTACTCCAGACCAGCGTTTTTTTATTTCTATAGCCAAAATATGGAGGGTAAAAATGAAAGACGAGTTTCTTCGTTTGTGGATTAACAATAATCCACATTCTCCACCAAATTGGCGTGTTAATGGTCCGCTAATGAACACTACACCGTTTTACGATGCATTTAATATACAACCGAAAGATAAAATGTTTTTACCGAAGAAAGACAGAATAACAATTTGGTAATACATTTTCCCTCTTAAGCGTTCCAAAAAAAAAGCGCAATCCCGAAAAGCTTTCGGGATTGCGCTTTTTTTTGGTTTCTTAGAAATTGTTAATTTTATAAAAGGCTCCTAACTTTTTACGTTTTAGATTTCTCTGAAGCTTAGTCTTAGTAGACGTAAAGGGATTCGAACCATTTTAACAATAGTATACTATCTTAGTTTTTTGGTGTGTTTTCAAAAGGCACTTTAAACTTTTATGTTACGATTCTGCCACAATGGTTAAAGTGATTTTTTTATTCGTTATTCTATTTAAAGCGACTTCATTGTTTTGTAAAGAGAGTATTTGAATATTATATAGTATCTTGTTTTGAAAATTTTCATAAAAAGGATAGCAGATGCTGTAAATTATGTAAAAACATGGTTTTTAAAACCAGTAGTTTTGCTGAAATAATAACAAAATAAGAAAAATCTTAAAATTAACAATAAAATTTTACGCTATAAACTTTACGTTATCAGAAAGTTAAGAAAAAGATTCAAAAAAAAATGAAAAAATCATTAAAAAAACCTTGCAAATGCGAATAAAGAGAGTACTTTTGCATCCGCTTTGAGAAACAAGCGAAACAAAATAGTAAGACACGTTCGTAGACATATTGAATTGACAGCCGTTTTAACAGAG
>NZ_WMID02000016.1 GCF_009711165.2 Flavobacterium sp. MC2016-06
CAAGTTTCAAGTTTCAAGTTTCAAGTTTCAAGTTTCAAGTTTCAAGTTTCAAGTTTCAAGTTTCAAGTTTCAAGTTTATAAAAAATCCGAATCGTAATTTACGATTCGGATTTTTTATTTTGTGGTGTTTTGAAAAATTTATAAATATTTGAAAACCATTATCTTTGAGTGTCAAAAAACGAATTAATCAAATCATTAACATTAAAAAAAGTAATACAAATGAAATCATTTCTGAGGTTTATATTTATTTTTCTGGTTGTTTTAAATTCTTCTGCTCAACAAACAAAAGCGGCTAAAGCAGCTGATTTAGAAAGTGCCTACGATATTCAGGATAGCGTCATGATCAAAACTCGTGATGGTGCATTGCTATCGGCAATGGTTGTTCGGAAAAAAGGAGTAAATGCTCCAAAACCAGTCATACTTCAATATACGATTTATGTTAGAGATAAAGGAAGAGATATTAAATCGTTAAAAGAAGCCGCAGACAAAGATTATATTGGTGTAATTGCTTATGCGCGAGGAAAGCGATTTAGTCCTGATGAAATATTTCCTTATGAAAATGACGCCAATGATGTTTACGATGTTATAGATTGGATTAGTAAACAAAATTGGTGTAACGGCGGCGTTGGTATGTTTGGTGGCAGCTATAACGGATTTACACAATGGGCTGCTTGCAAAAAAATGCATCCTGCACTTAAAACAATTGTTCCGTATGTGGCTAGTAAGCCCGGAATGGGTTTACCGATGGAGAATAACGTTTTTGTAAATCCAAATTATGAATGGTCTTTTTATGTTGGTAACAATAAATATTTAGATACTGTTGCAGGAAACGATAGAAAGCGTTTTAGAGCAATGATGTTTAAATGGTGGGAAACGGGAGCAGCATATAAAAAAATGGACAGTATTGATGGTACTCCAAACAGGCTTTTTCAGAGATGGATTTCACATCCTTCTTTTGATAAATATTGGCAGGATATGGGACCGTATGGAAAAGAATTTGCTAAAATAAATATTCCTGTTTTAGCAATCGACGGCTATTATAATGATTCTCAAAATTCTGGATTGTATTATTTACGTGAACTCGAAAAATATAATTCAAAAGCAAATTACTATCTTATTATTGGGCCATATAGTCATATTGGTGCTCAAAGAGAAGGTAATGCTGTTTTAAATGGTTATAAGGTTGATGCAAATGCTTTGATTAATACGAATAAAATAACGTATCAATGGTTTGATTATATTTTGAAAAATGGTACTAAACCTAAAATACTAAAAGATAGAATCAATTATCAGGTTATGGGAGCAGACGAGTGGAGAGGCGCATCTTCATTAGATAAAATGAGTAATGGCTTTTTGACTTTATATTTGACAAATACAATTGTTAAATCTGAAAAATTCTATTCTTTGAATGCTGAGAAACCTAGTAAAAAAGAATGTCTTACGCAAGAAGTTGATTTTGCTGAGAGAGTAAATAGTAATAACGATTATTATCCTGATCCAATTATTAAAAAGGAAATTGATACTAGTAACGGTTTTGTTTTTATAAGTGATCCTTTAAAAGAACCTTTGCTTGTAAATGGTTCGTTTTTAGGTGAAATAAAAGCAAGTATCAATAAAAAGGACATGGATCTAGGGATCACTTTATATGAGGTAACTCCAGAGGGAGAATATTTTCATTTGTCATATTTTATCGGACGTGCTAGCTATGCTAAAGATATTGCGACAAGGAATTTGCTGAAACCTGACAAGATTGAGTCGATTCCTTTTTCAAATACGCACTTGGTGAGTAAACAATTAAGGAAAGGAAGCAGGCTGCTCATAACTTTAAATGTAAATAAAAATCCGTTTTCAGAATTAAATTATGGAACAGGTAAAGTTGTTACAGAAGAAACTATAAAAGATGCAAAAGAACCATTGAGAATAAAATGGTATAATGATAGTTTTGTAAAAATTCCGATTTGGAAATAAAAAGCAATAAGATTAAAAAGTAAAACCACAAGTGCTAATTAAAGCGCTTGTGGTTTTGATCAGAATATTTATTAACCCATTAAAAAACTAAACTGACTTGTATTTTTGATTATGCAGAAGCATATTCTTTTTTCTTTAAACAATATTGGTTTTTTTCATAATCAATGTTTGAGATAAAATCAAGTAATGCTTTTTTTGATGCATCTTCGCTATATTCAAATGATGGATCAAAGAAAAATTGACGGCAAATTACAGGTTCTGAACTAAAATCGTAAATAGAATCTTCTATATCATATGTCATCAATGGATTTTGATTAGGGAAGAGTTCTGTTAATTTCGAAACTGAATCTTCAAACCATTTGTCAAAAGATTTCTTTTTAGGAGTTACATGCCTTGCTAATAAAACTAAACCGATTAACTCGCTTTGTAAAAAATTTGAACCTTTTTTATATAGAATATCAATAATTCTAATATTCATTAAACTAACCCAAATTGGGCCATTTATATATCCGTTTGCTGGATGATCTAATTCAGCATCAAAAATTAAGGCATCGGTATTTTCAGGATTTTCGATAGAACTCCAGATTGCTTCTATGCGTTGTCTAATGTCTTCAGATTTTGTAGAAAGTGCTTTGTATCTCCAGAATACCCATTCTAGTGTTGCTGCTGCCAAAGCCATAGAGGCTTTATGGCCAATTTGATTTAGGATTTTTTCTAAGTATTCGTTTTCTTCAATTGGATCAATAAGTTTTTCCATCAATTTAGGAGTCCACTTATAATCAATAATATGTCCTATACTTTTAGATTCACTAATTACGTCTGGTGCTTTTTTTAAGTTTTTCATGATATTTTTTAATTAAAAATTAATTGGCTAATAGTATTAGCGAATTCTTTGTTAATGCCTTTATTATAACGATGCAAATTTATTAGCAGAAGCGTTTTTAGTCATGCTCTAAAAGTTTTTAAAATAACAGAATAAGTTTTTTATCATTTGTATTTATTTGAAATTCAGTTAAATGAGAAAAGTACTACAAAATATTCAAAATCTTACTTGTAGGAAACAAGAATGTATAAACTAAAAGATTTAAAATAAAAAAAAGCCGAATCTTAATTTAAGATTCGGCTTTAGTATTTATAAAGTCCTTTTGAGACAGAAATGCTTAATTATCCTAAAAATGGATATCTGTAGTCTTCTGGTGTAACAAAAGTTTCTTTGATAGTTCTAGGAGAAGCCCAACGCAATAAGTTTAATGCAGAACCAGCTTTATCGTTGGTTCCAGACGCTCTTGCACCTCCAAAAGGCTGCATTCCTACAACTGCTCCTGTTGGTTTGTCATTAATATAGAAGTTACCAGCAGCATTTTGCAATTTAGTTGTAGCAACTTCAATAGCATAACGATCTTGGCTGAAAACAGCTCCTGTTAAAGCATACTCAGAAGTAGTATCAACTAATTCTAAAGTTTCTTCCCACTTAGCATCTTCGTATACATAAATTGTCATTACTGGTCCGAATAATTCGGTTTCCATTGTAGTGTATTTTGGGTTTGTAGTTACAATAATTGTTGGCTCAATAAAGTATCCAACAGATTTATCATAATTTCCTCCAATAATAATTTCAGCATCAGCATCTTTTTTAGCTTGGTCAATATAACTAGCTAATTTGTCAAAAGAACCTTCGTGAATAACTGCAGTAATAAAGTTTCCAAAATCTTCTGGAGAACCCATTTTCATAGATTTTACATCAGCAATTAATTGTTCTTTTACAGTTGGCCATAAACTTTGAGGAATATAAGCTCTTGAAGCTGCAGAACATTTTTGTCCTTGAAATTCAAATGCTCCACGAGTAATTCCAGTAGAAACTTGTTTTGCGTTTGCGCTTGGGTGTGCAATGATAAAATCTTTACCACCAGTTTCTCCAACAATTCTTGGGTACGTTTTATAGTTGTGAATGTTTGCGCCAATTTTAGCCCAAATATCTTTAAATACGTGAGTTGATCCTGTAAAGTGAACTCCAGCAAAATCACGGCTTGCTAAAACAGTATCTGTAATCATTAAGGCATCACCAAAAACTACATTGATAACGCCATCAGGAACTCCAGCTTCTTTGAAAACATCGATGATAATTTTTGCAGAAAATACTTGGCTGTCACTTGGTTTCCAAACCACAACATTACCCATCATAGCAGCACTTGCAGGAAGATTTGCAGCAATAGCAGTAAAGTTAAATGGAGTAATCGCATAAATAAAACCTTCAAGAGGTCTGTATTCTAAACGATTCCAAACAGAAGAATCAGATTTTGGCTGATCGTTGTAAATTTGAGTCATAAACTCTACGTTGTAGCGTAAAAAGTCGATTAATTCGCAAGATGCATCAATTTCGGCTTGGTGAATATTTTTAGACTGCCCAATCATAGTTGCAGCATTAATACGCGCTCTATAAGGACCAGCAATAAGTTCTGCTGCTTTTAAGAAAATAGCAGCACGTTGTTCCCATGCCATATTTGCCCATGCTGTTCTTGATTCAAGAGCATTTGCAATTGCTTTTTCAATATGTTGTTTTTCTGCTAAATGGTACGTTCCAACAATATGTTTGTGATCGTGTGGAGCAGATATTGTTTTTGTGTTTCCTGTTCTGATTTCTTCACTTCCGATATATAATGGAACATCAATTTTTGAATTCCATAATGAAGTATACGCAGCTTGAACTGCTGCTTTTTCTGGTGAGTTAGGAGCGTAACCTTTTACAGGTTCGTTTACCGCTTTTGGTACATGAAAGAATCCTTTTAGCATGTTATTTAAAATTATTGAATTAGACAATTTAAGGGTTAGAAGATTTAATTTGTTATGAATAATCTAACGTTGCACAAAAGTACAAAGGATAAATTAATAATTTGGTACTTTTATGAATAAGATAACTATAAGAAATACAGTTTTAAGATAGAATTAATTTATAGCAAACGGAGCGCACATTCTAAAAGTAGGAACGATTACTTTGAATGATTTTGTAGTAGTAAAATTAATCATATTAAAATGACCTTTCATGGCGCCATAAGGCGAAGATAATAAACAGCCAGAGCTGTAAGTGTGGTTTTCGCCAGGTTTTAAAACTGGTTTTTTACCAATTACGCCTTCACCGTCAACAACTTCTAAATCGTTTAAAGAATCAAAAATTTCCCAGTGGCGAGAAGTTAATTGTACAGAATCTTTACTGTGATTTTCGATTGTAACTACATAACTAAAGGCAAAATGAATCTTGTAGTTCTTGAAGTAAGTACCTTCAAAACTAGTTAAAACAGATATTTTTATGCCTCTTGTTATTTGAGAAACCATACTAAAGTAGTATATATGTGTGCGTTATAGATGCAAAGCTACAAAAAAAAATCATTCGATCGAAATCCTTAACAATGTTTTAATTGGTGATGTTTATTGAGTTTGCGTTTCCTTTTCCGATAACTCTTTGATAACGATCGGTGTTTTCTTTATAATACACTAATATGGTATATTCGTTTTCAGTCTGGTAGAAATTTCCATCGATAGCATTTTCATTATCAATCACGCCTTTTTTGTCGACAATTGTGTATTGAAAATTAGTAAAACCCTGCTTAATCATTACTGCTTTTTCAAAAACTCCTTTATCAGAATTATAATCCATTTTGTATTCTGGTGATAAACTGTAGTTGTTAAACATACCAGTGATATATAGGTCTTTGTTTGCTCTAAAAGTTGGAGCCGAAAGCGTAAAATAAACCCAGGCATAATCGGCCTCAATTTCATTGTTAGAACCATTAATGTTTTTTACAACAAAATTTCCATTCACATCTTGATTCAAAGTATAAATCTGACTGGCTCTTGCAGCATTTGTGTATAAATAAGCATTGTAAATATCACTGTTTCGGCCTATTTTTCCAACATTATTACTTGCGGAGCGAATGTCTTTATTCTCAAAATAAAGATATTCATTTCCTCCCCAAAACTGAGTTTCTTTATCGTATTTATAAATCAGCTGATTTCCCATAGTATATTGCGGTACAACATTTTTAATAGCTGTATTAAAATTGCCGTTTTGCAATAAAAGAACTTTTACATTTTGCGCTGGAGTTTGAAAAGTAATGTCGTTTGATACAATAGCAAAATCAAGACTTTGCATATAATCGATATTGCTAAGATTACGGCTTCGTTTTACCTGTGCCGTAACGGTAGAATGATCTTCGTACAAAATAAATTTTCTCGAAAAAAGAACTTCTTTATCTTCATTCAAGATCTTCAAGATATAATTTCCTGAGATTCTCAATTGCGTTGTAAACTGGTTTGGAAAAGCAAGTCTATAATGCGAATAAATCTGCAGTGTATTAAATGAATTGGTATAATCTGTAATTCTTTGATTGTCGAAACCGCGAACATAATCTGTTTTCGGAATGTCGGTTGGTTTCCAATTGTAATCACAATGTGTTACTTCAAAATAATAATTAGCTTCATTACCAAATAAATCATCAAACTGAAATTCAAATGAATCGCCTAATTGAAATATAGGCACAACATTAGTCCCGTTTTGTACAAATGAAACTGTTTTAATATTGTATGGAGGATCTACTTCTGTTTGTACTTCTTGGGCTGTCGCCGAAGCAAAAATTAAAAGTAGAAGTAGGTTTTTAAATGAAAATTTCGGCATCTTAATTACGTTGTAAATTGTAAATATAACAATTTTATAGAACGAAAAATAGGATGTTTTATTGGTTTTAAAAACAAATTATCATGAATTTAAAATATATTCCAAATTAGCTTCTATTTCGCTGCTAATAAAACTTTCTTCTAAAAGTGAATCAGACAACAGCTTTTTACTTTCCTGCAGTTTGATTATTTTTTCTTCTACCGTATTTTTTGAAATAAAACGAACAACATTTACTTTGTTTAATTGCCCAATTCGGTGTGCACGTCCAATTCCTTGCTTTTCAGCAAAAGGATTCCACCAAGGATCTAAGAACAGAACATAAGAAGCTTTGGTTATGTTCAAACCAACACCTCCAGCTTTAAGCGAGATAAAAAATAACAAAGGTTTTTCGTTTTCCTGAAAAAGATTAACTTGTTGTTCTCTTTTCGAAGAAGGAGTTTCGCCAGTAATTTCACAATATTCAATTTTGTTTTCTTTGCACCAATCCGTGTAAAAACTTAAATTGGTAACAAATGAACTGAAAATAATAGTTTTTTGTTTTCCTTTTACTAAATTTTCTAGATAATTAGTAACGGCAATATATTTTCCAGAATCAATATCAGACTCTTGATCTACCATTTTTGGATGATTACTCAACTGCCTCAACTTCATCAATGTGTTAATAATACTGATTTTGTCTGGACTTGATCCGTCTGTTTTTAATAAAAAATTACGAGCTTTTGATTTTTCTTTCTCATACAATTTTTCCTGTTCAGGATCCATATTGCAATAATAAATCTGTTCAGATAAATCTGGTAAATCTTTCAGAACCTGTTCTTTGGTTCGTCTTAAGATGTAAGGCTGAATAAGATTTTTTAATTCAGATAAACTGTTTTCGTCTTGTTTTTTTTCAATCGGATTTTTAAAATTTTCTGTAAAAAAAGCAAAACTGCCCAAAATATCCGGATTTATAAATTGCATCTGCGACCACAAATCGTCTAGCGAATTTTCGATAGGCGTACCGCTCAAAGCGATTTTATGAGTCGTATTTATAGTATTTATGGCTTTAAAAATCTTAGAATTTTTATTTTTAATGTATTGGCTTTCATCTAAAATTAAATAGCGGAAATTGTATTTCTCTAAAATTGAAATATCACGATGAATGATACTGTAGCTGGTAAAAATTAAATCTGATGAATCTAATCTGCTCTGGAGCAATTTTCTATCATTACCAATATATTGCATTTTAGAAAAATGGGGTGTAAATTTTCCGGCTTCGTTATACCAGTTAAAAACCAATGAAGACGGCAAAACAATCAAAGCTTTTAAAGGCTGTCTTTCAACAGTAGTTTCGTTTGCAAACAAATCAAAGTTTGTGGTTTTAGTCGTAAAACCTAACTGTTCTTGTACGGCAACCAAAACTGCCAAAGTCTGCAATGTCTTTCCAAGTCCCATATCATCGGCCAGACAAGCGCCAAAATTTGAATTAAAATGATCTAAAAGCCATTTTACACCATCAATTTGATAAGGTCTCAAAGTTGCTTTTAGTAAATCAGAAGATACATATTCAGCTTTATAAATTGGATCAGCATCATTTTTGATTTCCGAAATTCCATCTAAAACAGCAAAATTACTTTTACGCAAAAGAAGATTCCCATTTTCTGTTTTAGCAAATTTAGCCAGCGAACTATATTTGCTGAGCCATTCTAAAGGAATCAAAAAATAGTTTCCGTCAGGCAGTAAAAAAAGCCTTTCTTTACTTTTTATATTTGGAATTATTTCACTGAAATTGATCGTATAAGACCCAATGGTAATGATTATTTTAATATCAAACCAATCTCCTTTTGTCTCTTTTGAAGTTAGAACGCTATGATTTTCGGTAATAATTTCTTTGCTTTCCAGTTTTAGATTTTGAATTGAAAATCCTAAGTTTTCCAATTCTTCTTTTCTATCAATAACAAATTGGATGTTGCTGTAAGGATCAGGGTTTTCTAATTCTGAATTTAAACTAAATAAATCGTTTTTGATTTTTAATAAACCAATTTCAATTAATCTTTTAACATATAAAGTTTCGGCAGCACTTCGCTTAAATTGAATTATTTTGGGCTCATTAGCAATACTGAAATCAACAAAAGAATGTGCCTTTTTGATTTTGCTATTGTCGAAAATATACCCGTTATAATCAAAAAATAGATTCAGATAATAACAGTTTTTAAAGAAATCAAAAATGGGCTGAATTGTACAAGATGTAATTTTATCGCGATATTCAATTTCAAAACCATTTGCTTCAATATCTATTTTTTTTGCTATTTCAGGAATGAAGCTTTTAAAATAATTATCAACTAATTTTGAAGGTATTTCGATTGATTTCTTTTTTAAAAAAGGCATCAATTTTTTAGAATTTAGGTCTTTTAACTGCCCTAATTTTTTATCAATAATTAACCAGCCTGGTTCATCCAAAAGAATATCTACACTAGTATTCATGGGTAGAAATGTAGTTTTATTTTCTTTTAAAGACAGCGTATAGGTTATGCCTTCAGAATGTTTGTCAAATTGAATTTGAGGTTCAAAATAAAGCACATTGGTAGCAACTCTAGAGCGATAAAAATCCTTTTCAACTCCGATATTAATGGACAACGGAAATTGTTCTTGTACAATGATGCTGTAAAAAGAACCTAAGTTTAGCTGTAAATGCTGGCGAATTGCAAATTCAATTTTAGAATCTTTTTGCAGATCAGCAATCGTCTTTGCCGATTTGATTTTTGCGCTAAATTTCTTGAAAACAAATTCGGGTTTTAAAGATTCACAAATTGCTAGTATTTTTTTTGTGTTAGAATCTAAATTTTCAGAAACAATTCCAAAACTTTGAAGTACACCAGTACTTGCTTTTTTGTCTAAATATTTAACTTCTTCGTTTCCTTCAACAATATAGGCTGTTGGAATATAGGTGTTCAGATTTTTTTCAAAACTGATGTCAAAACAAAACTGAAATGATTTTGAAGGTTCCAAGATTAGGCAGGTAGGTTTAAATTTGGGTTGTAATTGGGTAGTGGTCTAAAATTAAAAAGTTCTCAAATTATTACTATTTTGAAAACTTTTTAAATGAACTTATATCACTTATATGGTGTAAAAAATGGTTAACAGTTTAGTTTTCCTGTTTAAAGCAAAGCGGAATAATTTCGCCTTTTGCTAAACAATATTTTTCTACCAATTCTGGTGCAATTTTATGGGTATAATCTTCTTCGATTACGATAAAACCAATGCTTCTTAATTTATCAAAATAATCACGGCCATAAATACGAACGTGATCGTATTGACCAAAGATTTTAGCACGCTCTTTTTGATCTGTAATAGTATCATCTGTAAAAGTAACTGCTCTAGATAAATCTTGAGGGATTTGCAGCACAGCCATTCCGCCTGGTTTTAATACACGAAATAATTCCTGCATTGCTTTTGTATCGTCTGGAATGTGTTCTAAAACGTGATTACACAAAATAACGTCATATTCATTGTCTTTAAAAGGCAAATTGCAGATATCTGCTTTTACATCTGCCAAAGGCGAAAGTAAATCGGTTGTCGTGTAATCAAGGTTTTTCTGCTTGCGGAATCTTTTATAAAAAGCTTGTTCGGGCGCAAAGTGAAGTACTTTTTTTGGTGCCGTAAAAAAATCAGTCTGATCATTTAAATACAACCAAAGCAAACGATGTCTTTCTAACGAAAGTGTACTTGGCGAAAGCACATTATTACGTTGTTTACCATATCCGTAAGGTAAAAACGATCTAAAACTTTTCCCATCAATTGGGTCAGTATATTTACTTCCTCTTAAAGATAAAGCTAAAATTGGACGTGCTACATAACTCAAACGAATTAATAAAGGACGTGGTATTGTATTTAAGACTAATTTGAAAAGTTTCTTCATGGGGGTGTTTCACAGAGTTTCACTAAGAAAGCACAGAGCTTCGCGGAGTGTTTATAAATCTTTTAATGTTATTTTTTAAAATTTTAGAATCAAAATTAATCAGAAGTCCTAAAGGGTAATTTCCAAGTTTTAAATAAGTAATAGTTTGAGCAAAATGGACATCAGTAAAAGCCTCTACGGTTTTCAATTCAATGACAATTTTATTTTCAACTAGTAAATCAATTCGATATCCATGATCCAGTTTTATGTCTTTATAAATTATTGGCAGAGCTTTTTGCTTTTCAACAATTAACCCAGCATTTTTCAATTCGTACCATAAACATTCTTGATAGGCAGATTCTAATAATCCAGGACCTAATTGTTTGTGAACTTCAATAGCAAGACCAATTATCTTATATGAAATTGCATCTAAATCTTCACGAGATTCTGTGTTTTCTTGATACATTTTACCTGCTTATAAATAACTTTTGTGAATCTTGGCGTATATCTTTGTGAACCTTTGTGAAATAATTATAACACCAACGGCACTTGTCTAAATTCATCTTCTTCATTACTTTCAATACCCAATGCTTGATAAATGTATTGGAAAGTTGATAATAGTTCTGGTTTACCATTAACTAAAGCAACATCATGTTCAAAATGAGCACTTGGTTTTCCGTCAGCAGTAAGAATTGTCCAGCCGTCTTTTAGCTGTTTGATGTTTTTTGTTCCCATATTAATCATTGGTTCAATTGCAACAACCATTCCTTCAACAAAAAGTTTTCCGCGGCCGCGTTTTCCGTAATTTGGCATTTCTGGTTCTTCGTGCATTTTTTGCCCAACACCGTGTCCAACCAATTCACGAACCACTCCGTAACCGTGAGATTCGGTATATTTCTGAATCGCATTTCCAACATCTTCTACGCGATTTCCAGCTTTAAATTCTCTAATTCCTACATAAAGAGATTCTTTAGTAACTTTCAAAAGTTTTTTAACTTCTGGAGCCACTTCACCAATCTCAAAACTATAAGCGTGATCACCGTGATATCCATTTTTAAAAGCACCACAATCTACAGAAATTACATCGCCGCTTTTCAAAGGTGTATTATTAGGAATTCCGTGTACAACTTGTGCATTCGGACTCATACAAAGGGAGTTCGGGAAATCATATAAACCCAAGAAACTTGGTACAGCGCCATGATCACGAATAAATTCTTCGGCTAATTTATCTAGATATAAAGTGGTAACTCCTTCTTTAATTTCAGAAGCAATCATTCCTAATGTTTTAGAAACGATCAAAGCACTTTCGCGCATTAATTCGATTTCTTCACGTGATTTTACAATAATCATAATTTCGGATTTTCAGTTGGCAAAAGTACAATTTTTAATATTATTTTTTTGGTTTTGATTTTGAATTTAATTCAAAACAATAAATTTTAAATTCTATTGATAATTAGTGATTCTGCTAGAAATGAGAAGTCTTTAAAAAATATATTTGAAAAAAAGCCGTAAATTAGTGTAAGAAACAATTTTGTACTTATGAAAATGGATATAGATCAAGAAAATATTTCTAAAGTAAAGGCTTTAAAAAGGATGAAAAGTAATGCTTTGGCTCTCTTGGGAGTTGCGGTACTTTTATTTATAATAGCTATTTATTTTAAGATTCCAATGCTGCAGGCTTTTAGCGAAGCTGCAATGGTGGGTGGTATTGCAGATTGGTTTGCTGTTGTAGCACTTTTTCGCCACCCAATGGGAATTCCGATTTGGCATACAGCAATTATTCCAACCAAAAAAAATGAAATAGGCGAAAATCTTGGAAATTTTGTCTCAGAAGAATTCTTGGATCGTGAAAAATTAGAAATTAAAATAGAAGAATTCAATTTTGCCACAAAAGCTGCCGATTGGCTTTCAGAAGAAGAAAACGCAGGTAAAATTGCCAATTTGGTTGTTGTAAATGTTATTCCTGGAATTTTAAGAACGATAAAAGACGAAGATATAAAGAGATTTATTCAAGTTCAGTTTAAGGAAAAATTGGAAGGGATAAATTTTGGAGATTGGGTTGCACTAGCTTTAGAACCTTTGCAGAAAGGAAATGTAAAAGACGAATTGCTTACGAATTTGTTTGAAATTATAAGCGGGGAATTAACCAATAATAAAGATTTAATTCGGAAAAAAGTAAAAGAATCAACTCCTTTCTTGAGTTTTGGTCTAGCTGATAAAAGTATTTCGGAAGGAATTTTTAATGGTTTGCAGGATTTTCTAGATGAAGCTAAAAAATCTGACAGTGTAATAAGAGCTAAAATAGACGAATACGTTTATAACTTTCTTGATAAAGTAAAAAACTCAGAAGAAATGAGAATCAAAATCAATAATTTAATTCTTGGTTTTGCAGGTAAAAAAGAGGTTCAGGATTATGTAAACGGAATTTGGGATGAAATAAAACTATCTATTACAAATGATTTAGAAAAAGGCGATCAATCTTCTATTAAAAATAATGTCACCAGTCTGGTTCAAACTTTTGGAAACGGAATTAAAGAAGATGCTGTGATGATTGACAAAATCAATACTTTTATAAAAATAGACTTATTGTCAATACTTCTAAACAATAAAAAAGTAATTGGAGACTTGATATCTTCTACAGTAAAAAGCTGGGATGGTAAAGAAGTTTCTGAAAAATTAGAATTAGAAATAGGAAAAGATCTTCAATACATTAGAATCAACGGAACTTTAGTTGGCGGCGTTATTGGACTAATTATTTATGGTGTCGAACAACTTTATCATTATTTTATAGCTTAACGATATCAATCCATTTATATTCAACGCAAAATTTGGGTTTCGATTAGAAAGTAATAATCTCGCAAAGTCGTAAAAACGCAAAGTTTTTATATTCCTTTGCGACTTAGCGTCTTTGCGAGATTTTTTTTAAGAACCTTTTTAAATGAACTTATATCACTTATATGGTTTAAAATTAAAATGTTTTTACAACAACGAGTGACAAGTCATTGCGTTTGGCTGAGCAACTCCCATTAATTCTAAAATAGTAGGAGCGATGTCGCCTAAAACTCCATTTTGTATGTTTTTCAAATCTTTGTCAACCAAAATAATCGGCACTGGATTTGTTGTGTGCGCTGTATTTGGGCTTCCGTCAGGATTAATCATAGTTTCACAATTTCCGTGATCGGCAATTACAATTGTAGTATAATCATTTGCAAGAGCAGCTTCAATAACTTCTTTTACACAAGCATCAACAGCTTCACAGGCTAAAATTGCAGCACTCATAATTCCTGTATGTCCAACCATATCGCCATTAGCAAAGTTTAGACAAACAAAATCAACTTCACCTTTATTCAATTCAGGAACAAGTGCATCTTTTAGTTCAAAAGCACTCATTTCTGGCTGTAAATCGTACGTAGCCACTTTTGGAGAATTTCTTAAAATACGAGATTCACCTTCAAAAGGAGTTTCTCTTCCGCCAGAAAAGAAAAACGTAACGTGCGGATACTTTTCAGTTTCAGCAATACGAATTTGTTTCTTTCCAGCTTTTTCTAAAACTTCACCAAGAGTTTCGGTAATATTATCTTTGTTGTAAACCACTTTTACGTTTTGATACGTTTCATCGTAATTCGTAAGCGTTACATAATACAATTTTAGTTTGTGCATGTTTTGCTCGTGAAAATCTTGCTGCGAAAGCGCTTCAGTAAGTTCACGACCACGGTCTGTTCTAAAGTTAAAGAAGATTACAACATCGTCTTCAGTAATTGTAGCCAATGGTTTCTCTTCTTCGTCAACCATTACAATTGGAGCAATAAATTCGTCCGTAACATTATTTTCATAACTGCTAAGAACACTTGCAACCGCGTTTTTAGATTTAGTTCCTTCTGCGTTTACAACCAAATCGTACGCAAGTTTTACACGTTCCCAGCGTTTATCACGATCCATTGCATAATAACGGCCAATGATAGAAGCAATTTTTACTGGAGTATTTTTAATATGATCTTCTAAATCATGGATATATTTTGCACCCGATTTTGGGTCAACATCACGTCCATCTGTAAAAGCATGAACATAAACTTGATCCAAACCATATTCTTGAGACGCATCAATTAAACCGCGTAGGTGAGAAGTATGAGAGTGAACACCACCGTCAGAAACTAATCCTAAAAAGTGTACTTTTTTGTTGTTTTCTTTAGCATATGTAAAAGCATCAATAAGAACCTGCTCTTTAGCAAGTGTTTTATGAGCTACAGCCAAATTTATTTTAGCTAAATCTTGATATACAATTCTTCCAGCACCAAGATTCATGTGACCAACTTCGCTATTTCCCATTTGGCCTTCAGGTAAACCAACATTTAATCCGTCAGTACGAAGCTGCGCATTTGGGTAGTTTTTGTAAAGACTATTTATAAAAGGAACATTTGCATTGTCTATTGCAGATACTTTAGGGTCAGGAGATTTTCCCCAACCATCCAAAATCATAAGGATAACTTTCTTGTTCATCATTTTTTGTTTTCTACAAAGATAAGTCATTTCTAAAATTTGCAAGAAAGCATTGTTACAATTATATTTAATAAAATGAAGCCTATTAAAAAATAATAATTTAGCTGAAGAACTCTATATTTTTTAAAATAAATTCACGCTAGGCTCTGTTTCTAAGCTTATTTTTGACAGCATTGTAGTCAATAAAATATTTTACACTAATTGAAAAAATGTGTTTTAAGGCATCATTATTTAATAAACCCGTTACATTGTGTTTAAAATCTTTGTCGATAATACGCTCAAAATTAGAAGCACTATTTCGATACAAAACCGAAAGCTGACTGCCAGGCGCAAACCACCAAGAATACGATAAATCGGCATTCCAAGAATAAAAACTTGAATTTTTATTCTCCGTATATTCAGGATAAGGAGTCAAAGTGCCGTTTGGCTGTAGTTTCATGGCTTCTTTATTTTCGGCATAAGACCAATATTGACGAACTGCTAAATTTAATGTCATAGCACTGTTTAATGCGTATTTTCCGCTCAAAGTGTTGGAGTACGTAATTACATCTCGATTGGCAAAAACAATCGTTTTAGGAGTGTTTTCATTATTATCGTCATCATAACTGTCAATATAACCCTTATTGTTATTCTTTTGAAAATAACTAAAAGTGTACGTAAGCAAAAGTTTATCATTAAAACGATATCTAGGACCAATGTCAGCACCATAAGCAATTCGACCAGATTGATCTGTAAATATTATTGACGGATTGATATCTATAGCAAATTTGTAGTTGTAATTGGTAGAAATACTCGCCCAGTATTCTATTTTTTTTGGAATAATAACATATCTGTTTTCTGCCCTAGGTTCATAATAATCATTAGTTTCAAGAGGGAAAATAGTAAACCCAGTTCCGTAATAATTATTTTTTATAGTCGAAAGATTTATTTCTGCGCTGATTTTGTTGTCCTGTAGTTTACCAGATTCTTTATTAAATTCTGTATACATACTATAGTCAATCTTGAAACTGTTAAAACGTTTTGTTGGATTTAGAATTCGATAATTGGCATTGCCATAAAAATTATAATAATTAGTGTAGAAATTAATTCCTAAGTCATTTGGATCAAAGTTTTTAGAAACAAAATCAGAACCTAGGCTGTAACGATAATTACCGCTTGTTTCTGCAAAACCCAGCGTAGTAAAAACACCAGTCTTATCTTCCGTATCATTAATAAAACTATATTTCGCATTTCCAAACAAACTATATGTATTTGCTTTCGTGTTTAAATCCCAAGCCAAACCTGTTACATTAGCATCTCTAAAATGATTGTTTCTAGTAACGTTTGTATTAATTAAAGTAACCGAAGAGTTTTTGCGAAAACGCTGATCTAGAACCAAAACATTATAATTGGTCAAAGGCTCCACAACCACACGTCTTGTTTCTCCTGTAATGGTATCTTTTACAGTTGCAAAAGTTTTTTCTGTAACGGCATTTAAAATTCCGACACCCAAACCATTTTTAGTTCTTCCAGAAACCTTTAGCGCATTGATGAGGTTTACATTCTGAGGAAATTCAGTAACCTCTTCATTATCATTTAAAACAGGTTCTGTAGACGGACGACCGCCAATTCTTCGAGAATAAAACATATTTCCTTTGCTGAACAAATCAGTTCCCTCCGTAAAAAAAGCCCTATTTTCATTAAATTGCTGTTCAAACGGACCTAAATTCAAGATTTGATCATCATATTTAGTCTGACCAAAATCAGGAATCAAAATAGCGTCCAGCGTAAAAGCATCGTTAATTCCGTATTTAATATCCATGCCGCCTTTCATCGTTCCGTAGGTTTTTTGCCCATCAGCCGCATTTAAATAAAAAGAAGCATACGGCATAAAAAACAATCGAGTAGGAGGTTTGATGTTTTCAATTCCTTCCAAAGCACCATTTTGCTGTGTAAAAGTGCCAATTTTGGTATCAATTAAATTCCAAGTATATTTTTTACGTTCCCGTTTTATTTCCCTAAAAAAGTTAATTCCCCAAGTCTGTTTGTTTTCTCCAGAAAAACGCAGTGCGGCATACGGAATCTTAATTTCTACAACCCAGCCTTTATCGGTAAGTGCAGCTTTACTAATCCAAACAGCATCCCAAGAATAATCTTCGCCATAAGCATCCGTCATAATACAATCACCTTGAACATCAGCTGCAGAAACAAAAAATTCAAAATTCTGCTGTCCGTCATTAAAACCATTTATAAAAACACCAAAAATGTCAGCAGTTCCAAAATTATCACGCTGCGAAATCTCTTTTAAAATCTTATTAGGTTCATCATCGTACATTATTGCAGCAATATAAATCGCGTCGTTGTTGTATAAAACTTTAATGTCGGTTTTTTTAGTGTCAGGAATTGGTTTTCCGTTGTCTGGCTGAAACATAACAAAGTTAGAAGCAACACTCGCGTTTTCCCATGCAGGTTCATCAAGCTTCCCGTCAATCGAAATGTTTTGTGATGTTGACCGAGCCTGCAAGACTTTTTTTTGCCCGAAGCTCCAAAAAGTAGATAACAAAAGACTGAAAAAAACTATTTTATTCATTGGTTTTGAAAAAGGAGGTTGGATAGTTGGTTGGATTAATAGACGCTATTTCTTACGGTTTGTTACACTTTTTCCTTTTTGTTTTATAGAATTAAAATATTTAGAAGAAACAGAAAAAATATTTATAAGTAAATTCTTTGTAAAAATGGCTTTTTTACGAGAATATGCTAATTTTTTGCTTATGGTTTGTTAAAGTTTAAACAAAAAGCACCTCATTTACAGAGTTTTATTTTGTCTGGCGTATTTTTTTTATACTTTTGCCGAACCCAAGTCCAATGTATAACCTAAAGCAATTCAATGATTTACAGAATTTACCCAGTAATGGTATTTTTCTTGTTGTCTTTTGGAAAAGACTCTAAAAATACCACCGATCTTAAAAAAGCACCAGCAGCAAAAGTTTTTGCGAAAGTTGAAAAGCTGACTGTAGATGCCAAAATCGAAAACGTTTACAATGCCTTAAATTCTAACAATTTTAAGATGCCTGAGCTTAGAACTTTTTCTGAAGCGTTGAAAGGATTTTATTTATTGAAAGAAAAAGGTCTTGTTCAAAAAGACATTTTAACCCTGATTGATTTTAGTTTGTCATCAAACATAAAACGTCTTTGGGTGATTGATTTGACTACAAATACCATTTTATTTAATTCGTTAGTTGCTCACGGAAGAAATACCGGAGAAGAATTTGCGTCTACTTTTTCAAATGCCAATTCCTCTTTTAAAAGCAGTTTAGGCTTTTATGCAACAGGCGAAATTTATCAAGGAAAACATGGAGCTTCATTGCGTCTTGATGGTTTAGAAAGAGGCGTTAATGATAATGCCCGCGAAAGAGGCGTTGTGGTTCATGGTGCAGATTATGTTTCTGAATCTTTCATTAGAGATAATAAAAGATTAGGAAGAAGCCAGGGCTGCCCAGCTCTTCCTGTAGAATTAACAGATGAAATAATTGAAACAATAAAAGATAAATCGTGTTTATATATCTACCATCCTTCAAGAAGTTTTACGATGGAAGAGAAACTAATTTCTTAGTTTAGTATATAAATCCAAATCTAAATCATAAATATCAGCTCTAAAAAGGAGCTGATTTTTTTTGCTCCAAGCAGTCCAATACCATTGGTATAAAGCGTATTTTTTTTCAATCTTAATGTTAGTCGTTTTTTTGGATGCAATAATAGTGTCAATTCTGCTTTTTGACCAATTTACAGAGTCGTTTAAAATGTGCTGAGCCAATTCTAAAGGATTTTCGATACGCACACAACCAGAACTTAACGAGCGATTACTTCTTCCAAAATAATTTCGATGATTAGTGTCGTGCAAATACACACTATGGTGATTTGGGAATAAAATTTTCATTAATCCCAGAGAGTTATTGTAACCAGGACTTTGTACATAGCGATAATTACCAGGTTTATTTTCGTTCCAAACTTTAGGATCTACTTCTTTTCCTGTAGTATCATATATAGTAATGTTCTTTTTGGCTAAATAGTTTCTATTTTTTTTCATTGCCGGAACAACATCTTCTTTTAAAATAGTTGGAGGAACTGTCCATGTTGGATTAAAAACAACCGTTTTTAGTACAGATGTAATAATAGGTGTTCTTCTTTTACTAGTTCCTACTACAACATTTCTAACCAAAGTTGTGTCTTGACTTTCTACTACATCTAAACTGTAATTTGGAATATTGATAATAAAATAATTTTCAGCCAAATCTGTAGTGTACCATCTCCAACGCTCCAAATTGGCAATAATTTGTTGTTTTCTTTGCTCTTTAGAATAATTTAAAGCGCTTATAGTTCCTTGTCCAATAACGCCATCTGAAGCTAATCCATGTCTTTCTTGGAATTTTTTGACCGCTTCAAAAGTTTTTTGGTCATAAATTTTGGTTAGACTGTCGCTTTTTCCAGACATGTCTTCCCAATACAAAAGTCTTTTTTTAATATTTATTAATGCCGAATTGGTATCTTTTAAAGTTATTTTTTCAGCAGATTCAATAGTTTTAATGTCATCATCTTCTGGATAAGTATTAATGATTTCAAGTGCTTTTAGTAATGACTTATAAGTGTCAGATTTCGATTGAACGCTGTCAACAATACTGTCTAATTTGTTTTTATTAAAAGCTTTAATAAGTGCATTATTTACATCAAATGTTTTCTCTTCCAAATCCCAATCAGTGTAGAGTTTTTTAGGATCTAGTTTTCCTTTATATAGATGTGTTAAGTACAATTCGAAATTATAAGTTAGCAGAATGTCGTAAGTTGCCAAATCTGAATCGTTTAATGAGCTTATCTTTTTTTCAAATTTTTCTAAAGTAGAAGATTTGTAGTCGTCTGGATTTAGACCTAATTCATCTGATTTTTTTAATAAAGATAAAATGTAAGTTCTTTTTTTAAGATTTCCCCAAACCGTTTTGTTTTCAGATGAATTGTAAAACTGCTTAAGAGTCTCGCTTTTAAAAGCATTAATTTTTGCAGTATCAATTTGTACTTTTCTTTCATCAGTAAGAATAATTGCTGGCGGAGGAGTAGTTTTTACAGGAACTACTTTAGGAGTTTCCTTTTTACAACTAACAAGAATGCATAATACCAACAAAAAGTAAAGTTTCTTCATATTATATTTTTTTAAACATTAAATAATGTTCTTCAATTTCTTTGATATCAAAAGATGAACCAAAAATTTGACAATTCATTTTTTTTTATAAAAACCGATAGTGCTGATTCTGGCATTCAACCAAAATAAATCAATGCTTTGTATCTTAAAATAATTTTCACGATGTTAAACTAAAGCTTCTTCAATACTTTATCGTTAATGCTTTTTTAAAACGATTGACTCCTGAATCTGAACCTGATTTTCGTCGGCAAAGATAATGTTGGATTTTTCGAATAACGAAATAATTCCTGTTAAATTTTGAGCCCTAAATAAACCATAATTAGGTGTTGCTTGTAAATTGTCACCTTCAAGGAAGCATCTTTCTGCCGATTTTCCCTTTCAGAGAACGGGATGTTAAGCAATATAACTTTCTTTTGATGGTATTTCTTTAGTAATATTCATGGTTTGTAAAAATAATCCAATGTATAACTTTTTAGTTTTAAATGGATTATAAGAAATAGTTATTTTTAATTGAATTTTTTTCAAAAAAAGCTTGTTTTGAACTTAACTTATTTTTTATATTTGCACCAGTAATGCGAAAGTAGCTCAGTTGGTAGAGCTCCAGCCTTCCAAGCTGGTTGTCGCGAGTTCGAGCCTCGTCTTTCGCTCTAAGAAAACCATAACTTAATTGTTTTAGTTTTTTTTAGCAAATTAAAAATTATTGATTTTGTTTTTTTAAATGATTTAATTTTTTTATATTTGCACCCTGTTAATGCGAAAGTAGCTCAGTTGGTAGAGCTCCAGCCTTCCAAGCTGGTTGTCGCGAGTTCGAGCCTCGTCTTTCGCTCTTCAAAAGCCTCAAACATTGTTTGAGGCTTTTTTGTTTTTTCTTACCATTAAGATATTAAGAAAAAATTATTTTAAATTGCTTAGATCAGTTTCTGGCTGTAATTCTTCAGGGTTTAGATTTTGTTTAAAAAGTCTAGCAGCTAAATTTCCTTTTAAAGTGATTTTATCACCTTTTACTTCCAGCCAGCTTCCTTCTCTTAGACCTAAAACAGGAATTGCATTAAAAGCATGAAACTCTTTAATTCTAGTTTCGCGCGTTTCGCCCATGTGCTGCGACTGTGAGTCTGGATCTAAATAATGCGGATTTAAGTTGAAAGGAACTAATCCTAAAGTCTGAAAACTTGGCGGATAAATAATGGGCATGTCGTTAGTAGTCTGCATTGATAAGCCGCAGATATTGCTTCCGGCGCTTGATCCTAAATAAGGAGTTCCGTTTTTTACAGTTTCAGAGAGTAACTGCATAACGTTGTTTTTGTACAATTGAGTAACGAGTAAAAAGGTATTACCGCCTCCTGTAAATATGCCTTCTGCGTTTTTGACGGCATCTTCTGGGTTTTCAAATTCATGAATTCCTTTTACTTTAATATTTATAGTAGCAAATACCTGTGCGGCTTTTTTGGTGTATTCGTCATGCGAAATACCGCTTGGGCGTGCGTAAGGAATAAATAAGATGCTTTTGCAGTTTTTAAAATGCGATTGTAAAGTGGGTAATAAGTACTCTAAATAACTGCCTCCGTGAAGGGTAGAAGTGCTTGCGATAATGATGCTTTTCATAAAAATAATACTCAATTTGTTGATGTTAAAGATATTAAAACTCTCTTTTTTGATGCATCAATTCGTGTTTAATTAACATATTTTTACCAAGTTCTTAATACTAAATTTGCAATGCATTAGGATATTTTTACATCTTTAAGAATAAATCTAACTTTTTATCATTTTGGTTAATAAAATCGCATTTTTTTTTGTTGTTGTTTTGAGTCAGGTAAGTTGGGCTCAGGATAAAGACCGTTCTGTTATTAATGGCAGGATAGTTTCTAATAGTTCTGATTTAGAAGGGGTTTATGTTATCAATGCTCAGACTGAAGCTATGGTTACGACAGATGCTGCTGGAGCTTTTTCGATTTTAGCAAAACCAGATGATACGTTGGTTTTTTCTTCTATAAGTTTTAAGGAAAAAAGAGTTTTATTAACGGCTGAAAATTTTTCAGATCTTAATTTTGCCGTAAAATTAAACATGGTAATGCATCAGTTAGAAGAAGTCGTTATTAGACGATACGATAATATTAATGCTGCAGCATTGGGAATTGTGCCTGCAGGACAAAAAACGTACACTGAGGCCGAAAGAAAACTACATACGGCAACAGCTCTTAATGCTACAGCAAGTGCAACCGGAATGGTTGGTGGCTCTATTTCTGCAGATCCGTTATTGAATTTTTTCTCTGGGCGTACGGCTATGCTGAAAAAAGAAGTTGCGGTAGAAAAGAAAGAATTTTTTATGAAACTTCTAGAGCACATGTTTAGTTTGGATCATTTTGTTGATCGATTAAAAATTCCTCTTGAATATGTAAAAGGATTTGAATATTATGCGGTGGAAAATGAAAAGTTTACCGTAATTTTGAATTCTAAAAACAAAACATCTACAGAATTTTTACTTGGCGAATTAGCAGTAAAATACAAAGAAATAATCGCAAGTGAAATTAAATAATTCTTTACAAATAATCCTCTTATTACTTTTTGTTCAAATTAGCTTTGCGCAGAAGACAGTTTCTAAAGAAATTCTCGGACAAGTTTCAGAACAGTCAACTTCTGTTGAAGGGGTTAACATCATCAATAACAATACTCAAGTTGCGACTGTTTCTGATGCAGACGGTAAGTTTGCTATTGTTGTAAAAGAAGGTGATGTTTTGGTTTTTTCTGCTGTAAATTTAGATCCTGTAAAACGCCGTATTACGGCAGAAGATTTAGAAACGACTTTGCTTATAATAAAAATGTCAGCCAAAGAAGTTCAATTGAAAGAAGTAGTCGTAAACGAGAATGCCAATATTAATGCTGAAAATTTAGGTATTATTTCATACGGACAAAAAAAATATACACCAGCAGAAAGAAAAGTATATACAGCAACTTCTACTTCGGTTGATAAGTTGTTGAATGGAATTTCGGGACGAACTAAAATGCTGAAAAAGGAGGTGAACGTTGAGAAAAAAGAAATGCTTTTTAGAAAATTAGAATACCTTTTTGAAGAAGATTATTATACGAATCGTCTGAAAATTCCGTTGGATTATATAAAAGGATTTCAATTATATTGTGTAGATGATGCCGAATTTGCTGTATCTTTGGATACTAAGAATAAAACAATGAGTATGTTTTTAATTACCGAATTAGCCAGAAAATACTTAATTATACTAGAAAATGAAAAATAGATTAGGAATACTTATTGCGTGCTTATGCTTATTTTGTCAAATCGTTTTAGGACAAAACAATTCAAGAAAATCTTTACACGGGCAGGTTACAAATGATTTTCTTGCCATAGAAAGTGGTTATGTAATGAATATTAATGCAAATGTTAGAACATTTATCGGTGCTGGCGGATTGTTTGATATTATGGCAAGACCAAAAGATACTTTATTATTTTCGGGTTTAGCGTTTCAGTCTAAAAAAATTGTTTTGACAGAGAAAGATTGTTCAGATGTGCTTTTTTTAGCAAAATTAGATTTAGTAAATAATCAGCTTAGAGAAGTTGTTGTACATAAAGATTTAAAAGTAAAATCGCTTAGTGGCGGTTCTCAAGGAATTGTTGATACACAATTTGAAGACGACAAACAGTCTACGGCAAAAAATACTGCAATGTATTCTGATCAAACTATTAAATACGGAATGGACTTTGTTCGTATTTTTAAAGATGTAAAAAAACTGCTTCGTAAAAAAGATGATGTTCAGGAAGATGTAATTTCTGATATTGCTTTTGCAGAATATGCTAAAGATAATTTTACACCCGATTTTTACAGTAAAACATTAGAATTAAAACCAGACGAAATTGAGCTTTTTTTAATGTACTGCTCAAATGATGCTGAGTCTAAAAAATATCTAAAACCAGAAGATAAATTTCAATTGATCGATTTTATGATCAATAAGAATAAAGAATTTAAAAAGGCAGAGCAGACTCAAAAATGAAAAATAAATTAGTTTATGGTCTGATAGGGATATTGTTTTTTTTGCTGTCGGCTTTTACTTTTCATAAGTTTTATATGGGAGTTTTTCAGGTAAATTATGCTGCCGAGAAAAAAATGCTCCAAATTACTTCTCGTATTTTTGTTGATGATTTAAACAGCGGATTAGAGAAAAAATACCATAAAAAAACCTTTGTTGGAACAGGAAAAGAAACTCCGGAAGATGTAGAATTATTAAAAAAATATCTTGCTGAAAACTTTACTGTAAAAGTAAATGGGCAATTAAAATCCATTACTTTTTTATCTAAAGAGGTAGAATCAAATGATGTTTTGGTGTGTTATTCGAGAATAAAAGACGTTGAGAAATTTAAAACAATAGAAATTTCAAACTCGATTTTAGTTGATTGGAATTCTGATCAGCAGAATATTACACATATTACAGCATATGGTACTAAAAGAAGTGTTCTCTTTACAGAATCATCAAGGAAAGAAGTGTTAAAGTATTAATGGATAAGTAGAATTATCATTTTAATTATTATTTTCACACCCAGACAAAATTACCAATAGAATTTTATGAAAAAACTTTCATTATTGTTGATTTTTCCTGCAATACTTATTGCTCAGGAAAAATCTGCTACAACTACTGCTCCAAAGCAGCAAGGTAAATACGATACCAATAAATTTAGCCAAATGTACGACTTGCTGGCAACGCCAAATATGTTTCGTACGGCATCTGGAGCACCAGGTCCAGCGTATTATCAACAACAGGCAGATTATAAAATAGATGTCGAATTAGATGATAAAAATTCAAAACTAACAGGTTCAGAAGTTATTACTTATTCTAATAATTCGCCAGATAGTTTAGAATATTTATGGGTTCAATTAGATCAGAATCAAGCAAAAGCAAATACACAGACTTCTTTAGCAGAAAGCGAAAAAATCAGTCAAGTTTTACCGCTTGAAGGGTTTTCTTCTAAATATTTAAAGAAAGATTTAGAACGTGGTTTTAATATTGAGCAGGTAAAAGATGCCAAAGGAACTGCAATGTCGTATACGATCAACGAAACGATGATGCGTATCAACTTGGCAGCACCATTAAAACCTGGAGAAAAAATCTCTTTTTCTGTAAAATGGTGGTACAACATCAATAATTATAGAAAAGAAGGCGGACGTTCTGGTTATGAATTATTTGAAAAAGACGGAAATAAATTATATGTAATTGCTCAGTTTTATCCAAGAATGGCCGTTTACAATGATGTAGAAGGCTGGCAGAATATGCAGTTCTGGGGGAGCGGAGAATTCGCACTTCCTTTCGGAAATTTTGACGTAAATATTACAGTTCCTGCAGATCACGTTATTGATGCTACAGGAGAATTAATGAATAGAAGCGAAGTTTTTACAGCAGAACAAGTAAAACGTTACGAACAAGCTCAAAAATCTTTTGACAAGCCTGTTGTAATTGTAACACAAGCTGAAGCTGAGGCAACTGAAAAAGGTTTTTCTGAAAAGAAAAAAACATGGAAGTTCAGTGCTAAAAATGTACGTGATTTTGGAATTGCTTCATCAAGAAAATTCATCTATGACGCAATGGCTGTAAAATTAGGCGGTAAAATTGTTATGGCAGAATCTGTTTATCCTAAAGAAGCAAATCCGCTTTGGGGAGAAACTTCTACAATGACAGTGGCGCATACTTTAAAAAGCTATTCTTCTCATACTTTTGATTATCCTTATCCCAAAGCAGTTTCTGTTTCTGCAGAAGATCAAGGTATGGAATATCCAATGATTTGCTGGAACTTTGGTCGTCCTGACGAAAATGGAGTAACAAGCAAAGAGGTTAAAAACGGAATGATTGGTGTGGTAGTTCACGAAGTAGGGCATAACTTTTTCCCAATGATTGTAAATTCAGACGAGCGTCAATGGACTTGGATGGATGAAGGTTTAAACTCTTTTATGGAATACATGGCAGAGCAAGAACTAGATTCAAATTTCCCTTCAAGACGCGGACCTGCAAAAAATATTGTTCCTTACATGAGTGGAGATCAAAAGTTTTTGGAGCCAATTATGTCTAATTCTGAAACGATCGCTCAGTTTGGAAACAACGCTTACGGAAAACCAGCAACAGGTTTAAATATCTTGAGAGAAGTAGTTATGGGAAGAGAATTGTTTGATTATGCTTTTAAAACATACGCAAACAGATGGAAATTTAAACACCCAACTCCAGAAGATTTCTTTAGAACTATGGAAGATGCTTCTGCTGTAGATTTAGATTGGTTTTTTAGAGGATGGTTTTATTCAACAGATTTTGTAGATATCGGAATAAAAGAGGTAAAACAATATTATGTTTCAGATACTCCAACTGCAGATATTAAAGATATAAAGGTTAAAAAAGGACGTTTTGGAGTAGATAAAGGACCGTTTGTTTATTTAGTATCTGGAGATAATGCAGAAGTAAATGCCTCTAAGAAAAAAGCTTTAAGCGTAGAAGAAGTAAAACCATTGTCAGATTATATTGATCAAACTTTTTCTGCGGAAGAAAAAGCAAGTTTAAAATCGCCTAAATACTTCTATGAAGTTGAGTTTAATAAACCAGGAGGTATGATTATGCCAATTTTGGTTGAGATTACTTACGAAGACGGCACAAAACAAAGCTATCAATATCCGGCACAAATCTGGAGAAAAAATAATGATACTGCTAAGAAAGTTTATGCAACTTCAAAAGCTATAAAAAGTATTCAAATAGATCCAAAATTAATGACTGCTGATATTGATGTAACCAATAATTCTTGGCCAAAAGCAGAAGAAAAATCAAAATTTGATTAAAGATAGAACTAAAAAGACTCTGAAAAGAGTCTTTTTTTTTAAGTAAATTTTAAAAGACAGCGCTGCAAAATTTAATATCTTTGTGGTACACAAAAATAAAAGATATGTTTGGTATAGGAGGAGGAGAATTAGTTTTTATACTGTTTATAGTGTTAATGCTTTTTGGTGCAGACAAAGTGCCTGAAATTGCTCGTACAATGGGAAAAGCAATGGCGCAGTTAAAAAATGCAACCAATGATATTAAAAGTGAAATTCAGAAAGGGGCAGAGGCCAATGGTCTTGATGCTAAAGCCTTGACAGATATTACTGGAAATATCAATGCAGAGATTAATAATGCAAAAACAAATTTATTGGGAGACACCACTAATTTACTTGGTGATACAACCCATGAAATTGAAAAAGTAAAAGAAGACATAGATTCAATCTCAGGACCTGTAAAACGCCAAATGTAATGCTGGAAAAAATAAAAGAATTAGATACCAATTTGTTTATATATCTTAACGGATTAGGTTCTGAAACATACGATAAATTATGGTTAATCATAACCAATCAATTGTATTGGACACCTTTTTTTCTATTCCTTTTTTATCTTATTTATAAAAAAATAGGAGGAAAACAAACTTTGTATGTACTGCTTTTTATAGCAGTTTTAATTGCTTTTACAGATCAAACTTGTAATTTATTTAAACATACTTTCGAGCGTTTACGTCCTTGTAATAATCCCGATATCAAATCGTTTATACGAATTGTACAAGTTAGAACATCATACAGTTTTTTCTCAGGCCATGCTGCCAACACAATGGCGGTAGCAACCTTTTTATATTTGGTTTTAAAACGCCATTTTAAATATCTTGGATTCTTATTTTTATGGCCGTTAATCTTTGCTTACAGCCGTATTTATTTAGGGTTGCATTATCCTGGAGATATCCTTACGGGTTATTTCTTCGGAATCCTTTTTGGATCATTACTTTATTTAGTGTATCGCAAGCTAAAACCTCAATATTTCCCCGGGTAAATTCAATAATAAAACCATAATTTTTGAAGTGCCTCCTGCTTTAACTGGAGGTAATCTGAGAGTGAAAAGAAAAGTGCTTTAGCCAAATGCGACTTATTTTGTTTTAAAATGATATTTCTTTCAGCTTAAAGGGCTCTGGTTTTTTAAACTTAGTTAAATTTTTTCGCTCCAATTCAATCCTTTCGGAAGTTGTTGATTGCTGAATTCTATATTAATAACACGTCTTCTTTCGTTATTTGTAGTTTTATTAGAAGCATGAAAAAGCAAAGGTTTCATAATCATTATGCCGCCTTTTTCAACTTCGCAAATCGTTTCATTTTCAATTTCTAGATTTTCGACTCTAAAAATTCCTTTAGAATGGGAGTTGTTAATGACTTTTAAAGCGCCATTTTCTTTAGTAGTTTTGTCAATATGAATTCTGATTGTAAAATTGTTTTCTAGAATTTCTTTTGGAGGCTGAACCGCAAACTGATTTTGCTTTACAGTCCAGTTTTCAAAATTTTCAATTTCAATTTTTTTATCTACAGAAATAGTCAAATCTTGATGATAAGCAACAAACCAATTTGATTTTTCGGGTTTGTCAAAATAGATTGATTTAGTGATAAAATATCCTTTTCCAAAAGTATCTTCGATAATATCTTTTAAGTTTTGATTAAATATAAAATCTAGAGTTTCTGGAATTTCTTTATGAAATTGTCTAATAGCAAATAAATCCTGTGATTTTCTAAAAGTTGTATTTTCTGCTTTGTTTTCAGTCGTATTTTCAATCAAAGAAATTATTTGTTCAATCTCATTTTCATTGTAAACATTGTCAATAATGGTAAAACCTTCGGCATTTATTTCGTTTAAATGTTTCATTGTGATGCAATTTTTTGAATTACCTCCAGCTTTAGCTAGAAGTATAAGATTTGGAAGCGATTACAGGGCTTTAGCTAAAAAATTATAATACTCTAGAAACTGTCAATCCATCACGAATTGGTAATAAAACCGTTTCAACACGAGGATCATTTTTCAGCAGTAAATTATATTCTAAAAGCACTTTAGTACTCACATCATTTGGGTGAACAGGTTCTAGAATTTTTCCGCTCCACAAAACATTATCAGATAAAATAATACCTCCTTTATTCATTTTCGGAACAATCATTTCCCAATAATTCAAGTAGTTTTCTTTATCGGCATCAATAAAAACCAAATCAAATTTGACATCCAAATCTGGAATAATATTGACTGCTTCGCCTAAATGCTGAAAAATTTGATTTCCCCAGGGCGACATGTCAAAATATTTTCTCTGAAAATCTACCAATTCTTCTTTAATGTCTATAGTGTGCAATTGTCCATTTTCCTGCATTCCTTCGCAAAGGCACAAAGCGGCATAACCTGTATAAGTTCCAATTTCAAGAACATTTACCGGACGAATTAATTTAGACAGCATACTTAAAACACGACCTTGAAAATGGCCGCTCAGCATTCTCGGTAAAAGTATTTTTTGATAGGTTTCTTTATTGAGTTTAGCCAGCAATTCTGGTTCGTTTTCAGAATGTTGTTCGATATAATCTTCTAGGTCTTGTGAAATAAAATGCATCTTGTAGTATCTTCTAATTTTGAGAGCAAAAATACAAAAAATATCGGCTCACTTTTTTGCATAAAAAAACCACCCGATGTGGATGGTTTTAGATTTAAAAGGCTTAGAAATTATTTTTTCAAAGCTTCATTTACTTCTTTAGCAGTTTTTACAGTTCCGTCTTTGGCTGCTTTAGCTGCATTTTCTACTTTTTCAGCCCCTTTTTTAGTCGCATCTTTTACATCTTCTGCGGCTTTTTTGGTAGCGTCTTTTACGTCTTGAGCAGCATTTTCAGTTTTACTTACAGCGCTGTCTTTTACTTCTTTAATATCTGTTGTCAGCGAGTCAACTTTGTTTCCAAGAGTTAATTCTTCATCTGCAGGTTTTGGCTCTTTCTTTTCGCATGATTGTACTCCAAATGCTAATAAAGCGATAACAGCTAAGCTTAAAATTTGTTTTTTCATAGTAATTCAATTTTTTTAGGTTGTAAAATTTAAAGGTTATAAAGCTGAAAAAATAAAAATACAAATTTTAAAATGATTGCGCGCTTTGTAAGATTATTTTTCTGGTGACAGAAATTCAATTCTCGTGCCAAATTTTAATTTTTTGTGCCTGCTGTTAGAAAATTTTGAAAAAAAATATTTTGCCTTCTATAAAGTAAAGTTTATCACTGATTTTATCTTTTGCTTTTGGTAAACTAACGAATTGTTATTTAATCACTAAAGGACTTCCGTTTTGAGTAAAATCATCTAAAGTAATATTGAAAATAATAGTCAAATCTTTTCCAGCTCTCACAACTCCAAGAGCAGCAGTAGGAGGAGACATTCCAAAATCAGCAAAAGTAATTTGGTTAGAACCTCTTAAAATAAAGTTTCCGTTACTAGCCGTTACATTAACCTGAGTTTTGTATTCTTTGCTTACTCCTGCAATAGTGTAAGTTCCAGTTAAGTTCCAGGTTACTTCGTTTATTTTACTTGCAGATTTTAAAACATATTTAATGTTTTTATAGGTTTTGGTATCTAAAGCTTCATAAGCCACGTCATCCATACTAGATTTACTGCTTTTTATACTTTCTGCAGCTAGCGTAATCGTTAAGTTGTTTATATCAACTAGTTTAGAATCTGTAACAGTTAGATTAGCAGTACCAGTTCCTTCTGTAGATTTCATTGTCCAATCATGAACATTAGAAGTTCCAGCAACTTCAAAAGAGGCTTTTGTTAAAGTATATTTTTGTTGTGCGTTTGTCTGTAAAGCCACGATTGTAAAAATCGCAGTCAATAAAATTGAATTAATTGTTTTCATTTTGATGTGGTATTATAAGTTAAATCTTTTAAAACAAAGGCGTCTTTAATTCGATTAAGTTTTATTAAAAGTCCACCCTTATTTCTTGGTTCAAATTTATTGCGAACACCTAGCAAATAGGATGATAAAAATCATAGTTGAAAATTTATTAAAGGTTTATAATTAGAAGTAAATTCCAAAAGAAAAAGGATTGAATACAAAAAATAAAAAACGAGTAATTACAGCTGCCGTGTAGACACAAGTATAATACAACATGAATTTCGCCAATTGTCACTAATTAGTTTCTGAAATTAATTTCACAAACGAAAGTTATGCCATTAAAATTTGTGCAAATTCGTGAAATCCGTGTTCAAATTAAATTATAATAGTATAGGTGCTTGCAGGGATTAATCTGCTGGACATGGTTTAAAAGTTTAAAGAAAAAAAATCAGTAACTTTGCGGCATGCAAATGGAAAAAAAAGACATACGAGCCTTATCAAAAGAGCAATTGCGCGATTTTTTTGTCGAAAATAACGACAAAGCTTTTCGCGGTAATCAGGTGTATGAATGGTTATGGAGCAAAGGAGCTCATAGTTTTGATGATATGACTAACGTTGCGAAACCTACAAGGGCAATGTTAGAAAATAATTTTGTAATCAATCATATTAAGGTTGATACCATGCAGCGCAGCAGTGACGGAACCGTAAAAAATGCAGTTCGGTTACACGATGGTTTAGTAGTAGAATCTGTTTTGATTCCTACCGAAACCAGAACAACAGCTTGTGTATCTAGTCAAGTTGGCTGTAGTTTAGATTGTAATTTCTGTGCAACAGCAAGATTAAAAAGAATGCGAAATTTAGAACCTGGCGAAATTTACGATCAAGTTCTGGCAATAGATAAAGAAAGTCGTTTGTATTACAATCATCCGCTTTCGAATATTGTTTTTATGGGAATGGGCGAACCTCTTATGAATTACAATAACGTAATTAAAGCGATTGATATGATTACGTCTGCAGAAGGTTTAGGAATGTCGCCAAAACGTATTATGGTGTCTACTTCTGGGATTCCGAAGATGATTAAAAAAATGGCCGATGACGATGTAAAATTCAAATTGGCAGTTTCGCTTCATTCTGCAATAGACGAAATTCGTGCTAGGATCATGCCTTTTAGTAAAAACTTTCCTTTGGCAGATTTACGTGAAGCCTTGGAATACTGGTACAGAAAAACAAAAAATAAAATTTCTTACGAATATGTAGTTTGGAAAGGAATTAACGACGATAAAGCTTCGATTGATGCCTTGGTTAAGTTTTGTAAATATGTGCCTTGTAAGGTTAATTTAATTGAATACAACCCAATTGATGACGGAGAGTTTCAACAAGCTTCAGAAGAATCTATTATGGCTTACATAAAAGCATTAGAGAATATTGGAGTAGTTTGTAAAGTTCGCCGAAGCAGAGGAAAAGATATCGACGCTGCCTGCGGACAATTGGCGAATAAAGAAGGAGCATAAATTTTATAGTTTTAAAAAAAAATAAAAAAGCATTAAAGACAAGAGTTGAACTTGTTTTTAATGCTTTTTTTGGGCAAAAAGGATTCTATTTTTTCAAATCTACTTCTTCTGTAACGCCATCTTTTGTTATAGTTACAAGCGTATCGCAGTCACCGTTTCCGTAATCAATAACTGCCGAAACTTCATTTTTAGTTACAGATACAATACCTTTTGTTGCAAAAGGTTTTTTGCACAAAGCCTTAAACTCTAGCGGTGTTGTGATCTCGGCAGAGAAAGTATCTCCGTTAGGAAAAGTTGTTGTACCGCTTCCTGTCACTACAAAAACATTATCTTCCCAATTAAACCAAGTATCATAACCAGCTGTCATTTCTTTTATCAAAGTTCCTTTTCTAGTATATACACTTCCGTCGTCAAAAGTCACTTTCATGTCGATTGCAGCGGTAGAAACAGGATGTGCCGCAGCCAATAAATCGGTAGTTTTAATAGTTCTAACAATACTTTTACTTCCTTGAAGTTCTTTGCCATTATGATAGAATCCCTCAAAAGTATAGCTAATGGTTTGTGTAGAAGCAGTAAAATCATTAGAAAAAGTAATAACCATTTTTCCTTTTACTGTATTTCCGTTCTCAAGAGTACAGCCTTCTACGCCAAAATCAACAGTTCTTGTCCAAGTATTGTTGGTTAAAACCGTTGTGATAACCGCGCAGCTTGGTAAAAAATTTTTTACTATACCGCTGGGTTTTTTGTCAGTGTTCTGCTGTGCGTTAAATTGATCTTCAGCAATATTGGTGACATCTTCTATAGAAGCGTCGATTTTGGAGCTATTGATAATCTCCTCTTTTGAAATTGCTGCAGTTGATCCGTCATTTTTACTTTCATTAGAATTACAACCAATGAAAAGGAATAAAGCCAAGCAAGGCCCAATTAATAAAAATTTTGTTTTCATAATAAATAGTTTAAAGTTTCACTTTGTGTTAATGAATTTAAATTAGATATTAGATTTAGATGTTTTTGGTGTGTTTTTAAAATCAGTATAGAAAAAATATTGTTATACTAACTTTAAATACACAACGTTTTTTTATTTAAAATAGTATATTTGGAATCGAAATGAATATTACTTCTCAAATAAAACAGCCCATCTTTAACGAGATGGAACTTTTTGAAACAAAGTTCCATGAATCGATGACCTCAAAGGTCGCATTACTGAACCGCATTACGTATTATATCGTAAACAGGAAAGGGAAGCAAATGCGCCCAATGTTTGTTTTTCTAACTGCAAAAATGGTTTCTGGAGGTTTTGTAAACGAAAGAACCTATCGCGGAGCATCGGTAATTGAACTTATTCATACCGCAACTTTGGTACACGATGATGTGGTGGATGACAGTAATCGCCGACGTGGTTTTTTCTCAATCAATGCACTTTGGAAAAATAAAATTGCCGTTTTAGTTGGAGATTATTTGCTTTCAAAAGGATTACTGCTTTCTATTGATAATGGAGATTTTGATTTACTTCGAATTATTTCTGTTGCCGTTCGCGAAATGAGCGAAGGGGAATTACTTCAAATAGAAAAAGCCCGCAGACTTGATATCACCGAAGATGTTTATTACGAAATTATCCGAAAGAAAACCGCGACACTTATTGCGGCTTGTTGTGCACTTGGCGCAAAATCGGTAATAGAAGATGATGTTCAGGTAGAGCACATGCGCAAATTTGGAGAACTTATCGGAATGGCTTTTCAGATCAAAGACGACTTATTTGATTATAGCGAAGAAGCTATCGGAAAACCAACGGGAATTGATATTAAAGAACAAAAAATGACTTTGCCTTTAATTCATGTTTTAAATACGTGTACACCACAGGAAAAAAAGTGGCTGATAAACTCCATCAAAAACCACAACAAAGACAAAAAACGCGTAAAAGAAGTAATTGCTTTTGTAAAAGATAATAATGGTTTGACTTACGCCGAAAACAAAATGGTCGAATTCCAGCAGGAAGCACTTTCGTTACTTGAAAATTTCTCCGATTCAGAATTTAAAGATGCTTTGATTTTAATGGTGAATTATGTTATTGAGAGGAAAAAATAATTAGAAAATTCAGAAAATTTGTCAATTAGATAATTGGTTTTCCGAATTGATACTATTTCAATACGAGTTTCATCATCAAATCAGTCTGCACATCATTACCTAATTTAAAAATGTGTTTGTCAAATTCTACAAAACCATTTTTCTTGTAGAAACTAAGTGCTCTAAAATTTTCTTCCCAAACACCTAACCAAACATATTCAACCTCTTTTTGTTTTGCAATCTGTATCGCTTTTTCGTAAAGAATTTGTCCTACACTTTGTCCATGATATTCTTTTGCGACATAAATACGCTCTATTTCAAGTGCTTTATTGTCTTTTAATTCCGTTTGAGATGCTCCAAAGTTTAGTTTTAAATAGCCAATTACAGTAGTATCAAGTATGGCAAAATAAAATTCAGAGTCTTTGTTGTTAATCTCAGCAGTAAGTTTTTCTACAGAAAAATTCTCGTCTAAATATTTATTCATGTCTTCTTCTGAATTCTCTTCTGAGAAAGTTTCAGAAAAAGTCTGTCTTCCAATTTTCTGTAATTGGTTAATATCATTTAGACTTACTTTTTGAAGGGTAATATTTTTCATTTTATTTTAGTATAATCGGTTTGCATCATCATCTTTTTCTCAACTATTTATTGAGTTGCTATCTCTAGATTATTTTGTTTAAAAATAAACCTCTTTTAAAATAGTAAAAGAGGTTTATTATATATTTAGAAAAACTTATTCTGCAGCTTCAACTTTAGTCTCAGTCTCTTCTTTTTTCTTAAATTCGTCAATAAGACCAATAAGCATTATTATACCTAATATACCCCATCCAATTGCCCAATATAAACTACTGTTAGAAGAATTTTTTTCTTTTTCTTTCTCTAATTCCGATTTAGGATTTTGCACATTAAAGTTAGGATCACTTTTTAAATAATAAACCTTTAATAAATTTGATTTTGGTAAATCAGTATTAAAAGTATGTTCTCCTTCGTACTTATTTCCATCTATTTCAAAATGATATCTAAACTCATAAGATTTCATTGGTAAGCCGGCAATTTTAATTGTAGTTTGTTTATAGTCCGGATATAATTCTGCTTCAACAACAGAATCGTCAAAAAGCATTTTTTCATAATTAGAAATTGCTTTGTTGTCGCCTCCTTTAACATACTCAGAAGTACATTGTTTGCAGCAGAAGAAAGCGATAAGCACAAGTACAATTCCAAAGATTTTGTCTTTTAGGTTTTTCATTTTTTAAAATTAAGATTAGTTTTTGGGTATAAATTCAGAAAGTAAATATAAAATTTTTAAGATATAATTAAGATTTTTTTAGTAAAAAAAGTTCGCGTAAAAAAGAGCATTAAAAAAAAGCCATCTCAGATTTAGAAGGGTTTAGCAGAGTATTTTTTTAGAATGTGAGCCAAAGTTTACTTAAGTTTACATCTTGTAAATAAAAAAAGTTTTATTTTTTTTTAATTCCATTTTTGCATTCATTTCGTTGTAAATAAGTGTTTTAAGTTTATAATTTGGAATTTAAAAAATTGGAGTTTAATTTTTTTTCACCTTCATGCAACCATTTTAAAACTTCACTCGTCTATGCTAATAGAAGACTATACCAAAACCAAAATTTGAAAGCTTATTAATGAAAATTATTCAGTTACATCAAGAAGAAACCAAAATCATAAAGCTGGCTGTCGAAAATAATCGACAAGCACAACAGCAGATTTATAGTAAGTTTTCTTCAAAAATGCTGAGTGTCTGCAGACAATATATAAAAGACATACAATTGGCAGAAGATGTAATGATTACCGCTTTTATGAAAGTGTTTAGCAACTTAAATAAGTTTGAACACAAAGGAAGTTTTGAAGGCTGGATTCGCCGTATTATGGTCAACGAATGCATTTCATATTTAAGAGTTCAGAAAAAAGTAAAATTTGTTGAAGATGAGATTTATGTTGAAGAAAGTTTTAATGCAACAGACAGTCAGTTTTCAATAGATCAGATTCAGTTTTTGATAGACGCTCTGCCAGACGGCTACAAAATGGTTTTCAATTTATATGCTATAGAAGGATACAAACACAATGAAATTGCGAAGATGTTAGGAATTAATGAAGGAACATCAAAATCGCAGTTATCGCACGCTAGAAAAATGCTGCAAACACAAATTACGATTTTAAAAAAACAAGATAATGGAACCGAATAATTTTGAAAAGGATTTCCGTGAAAAACTAAATCAGCGTGAGATTGAACCAAGTGATAAAGCTTGGGACAGACTAGACGCAATGCTGAGTGTTGCCGAAAATAAGAAATCAACAGTTCGACTTGGCTCACTGCAAGCTTCGAAAAAGAGATGGATGTATGTCGCAGCTAGTATTGTCGGGTTTTTATTAGTTGGAACTTTCTTTTTTAACCAGAAGAAAAACACGATAGAAACGCCTAAAAATAATGTTGCTGTAGAAGAAAACATTCAAAAAGGTACAACAAAAAAACAAAATCTATTAAAAGTAGATTCAATTGAAAACCAAGTTGTGGTTTCTGAAAAAGAAGCAATTCAGAACTCAGAAAATTCAATAGCAGCAGAAAAAAAATCTAATCCAAACCAAAATAAAAATATTAAAAATGAAGTAAAACAAATCGCGGAGTCTTCAATCATCAATCAGAAAAATCAACAATCACAAACAGTTATCAATCAAACTGCAGTGCCGGAAACGTCTAAAAATGAAGTAACAGATCAACTCTTAAATGTGGCAGAGAAAAATGTTGTTGCAGAAAATCTGGCTAAACCAAAATCTAAAGTAAAAATCAATGCCAATGATTTATTAAATCAAGTCGATGGTGAATTGGAACTTTCCTTTAGAGAAAAAGTAATTACCAAAGTCAACAAAAACTACCAAACCGTAAAAGTAGCTTTGGCGAATAGAAATCAACAAGAATAAAATATTTAGCTGTGTTTTTAACACATAGAAAGATAGCTTTTATAATCTAAAAAAGGCATTTTACTTTATTTGAAAGCACAGAGCTATGTGAACCAATGTATTGGGTAAAATCCTCTTTTTATTCTATGATTCTATGTGTTTAATTTTAATTGTGTTCAATCAACATAAATAAGAATAGTATCAATCAAAAATCATCAATCAATTTAAAAAAATCAATCATGAAAAATTGTATCATTTACCTTTTTGTTTTAGTTTTCTCATTTGTCACCAAAGTAATGGGACAGGAAACATTTGAATCTAAAGCAAAACAAATTGCCAATAAAATAGAGAAAGTTACCAAAGAAGAAAAAGCAGCTTTAAAAGAAGAAGTAGAAGCCGTAAATGTTCAATTATCTGCAGGAACAATAACGCAGGAACAAGCCGATAAACGCAAAAAAGAATTGGCAGAAGCAAGAGCAGTTATTATCGAAGAAAAAGTGACTTTGGCTCAAAACGAATTGAATGATTTAGTACAGCAAAAAGTAGACGGTAAAATCAAAGAACAAGATTCGAGCCGTACGTATACCATTCGCTGGAACAGAAAAAATTGTGACAAAGATTCTATTCGCGGTGAGAGAAGAACGACTTCGCAATTTGTATTTGCATTGGGTTTAAACAATATGATGGTCGACGGAAAACTTCAAGACTCCAATTATGGTTTTATAGGTTCGCATTTTTACGAATGGGGTTTTACCTATAATTCAAGATTAATGAAAAATGACAATCTGTTACACGCTAAATACGGACTTTCGTTAATGTACAATAATATTCGCCCGACAGACAATCGCACTTTTGTGGTAAATGGAAACCAAACAAATTTAGAAACAAGTCCTATAAATCTAGACGAATCTCGTTTTAGAAATGTATATATAGCCGTGCCGGTGCACTTAGAATTTGATTTTTCTAAACCAACAGTAAAAGACGGAAAAACATATTTTAAAACACATCAAAGTTTTCGTTTTGGAATTGGAGGTTACGCAGGAATCAACGTAAAATCTAAACAGATTATAAAATACGATCAAGACGATTTAAAATATAAAACGACCATAAAAGGCGATTATAATGTAAATAATTTTGTTTATGGATTAAGTTCTTATATAGGCTACAAAGAAATGAGTTTGTATTTAAAATATGATTTGAATCCTTTGTTTCAGGATAATTTAATTAAAGAGAATAATATTTCATTAGGATTACGTTTTGATTTCAATTAAGATTACAGTTAATTAAGTTTGTAGAAAAAGTGCTTCGAGAGAAGCACTTTTTTTGCTAAAAACCGATTGTTTTGTGTACTTTTACAGACTCCAAAATTTTAAAATATTTTACGTTTTGATTTCACAAAATACAATAGATACTGTTTTTGAAACCGCTCGAGTAGAGGAGGTTATTGGTGATTTTGTTAATTTAAAGCGTGCCGGAAGTAATTTCAAAGGACTAAGTCCATTCTCAGACGAACGATCTCCGTCGTTCATGGTTTCGCCTGTAAAACAGATCTGGAAAGATTTTAGTACCGGAAAAGGCGGTAACTCGGTCAAGTTTTTGATGGAACATTCACAATTTACCTATCCAGAAGCTATTCGATATTTAGCCAGAAAATACAATATCGAAATTGAAGAAACCGAGCAGACAGACGAAGAAAAAGCCATAACAGACGTGCGCGAGAGTATGTATTTGGTTTCTGAGTTTGCATCGAAGTATTTTCAAGATGTACTTTTAAATCATGAAGAAGGAAAAGCAATTGGTTTATCTTATTTTAAAGAAAGAGGTTTTACCAATGAAACCATCAAAAAATTTGCTTTAGGATATTCGCCAGAAACTTGGGATGCTTTTACCAAAGAAGCATTAGGAAAAGGATATAAATTAGAATATCTAGAAAGTACAGGTTTAACCATTGCTAGAGAAGATCGTCCGTTTGACAGATTCAAAGGACGTGTAATGTTTCCGATACAAAGTATGTCGGGACGAGTTTTAGGTTTTGGTGGACGTATTTTAACTAACGATAAAAAAGCAGCCAAATATTTAAATTCACCAGAAAGTGATATTTACCATAAAAGTAAAGTGCTTTACGGAATTTTTCAGGCAAAACAAGCTATTGCCAAACAAAACAATTGTTATTTAGTTGAAGGTTATACTGATGTTATTCAGTTTAACCAAGCCGGAATTGAGAATGTTGTGGCTTCTTCTGGAACGGCTTTAACGCCAGATCAGATTCGATTAATCAATCGTTTAACGAGAAATATTACTGTTCTTTTTGATGGTGACGCTGCGGGATTACGTGCGTCTATTAGAGGAATCGATTTGATTCTTGAAGAAGGAATGAATGTAAGAGTCTGCTCTTTTCCTGATGGAGAAGATCCAGATAGTTTTGCTAGAAAAAACACGCACGATGAGTTAGTAGCGTATTTAGAGGAAAATAGTAAAGACTTTATACAGTTTAAAGCTTCTATTTTGATGGGCGATGCTAAAAACGATCCTATCAAAAAAGCCGATTTAATTCGTGATATGGTCAGTAGTATTTCTAAAATTCCAGATCGTATTCAACGTGAAATTTACATTCAAGAATGTGCTCGAATAATGGATATTTCGGAGCAGGTTTTGGTAAGTACTTTGGCACAGTTGATTCAAAAAGATCTTGCAGAAACAAATAAAAAGCAAAAGCAGGAACAAAAACCTTTTGAAGTTCATAGAAATCAAAATCCAAAAAATGCAGGTTATTCTGGAGGAGATCCAGATGATCCAAGAACAGGACCGCCGGACGATTATCCTGGAGAGCCGGGATATTTTGGAGAGCCAGTTGAAAAAGTGGATATTTTGTTTGGCTTTGAACGAAAAATTATTGAAATCTTACTGCTTTACGGAAGCGTACAAGAAAATTTTGAAGACGTTTTTCTAAAGACTGATGAAGAAGGCGTTGTGAAAGAAGTTTCAGAAAAAAGACAATATAAAGTGTATGAGAGAGTGTATCTAAGTCTGCAAGAAGATGAGGTAGAACTTTCTAATCCGCTGTTTCAAGATATTTTTACCAATATAATGAATTTCTACAATCAGAACGAAACGTTTAGTCTAGACAAATATTTGATGCATTTACAGCCCGAATTTGCGCAGGAAGTCACCAATATTTTGATGGAAGACGAAAATGTTACGATTCACAATTGGGAAGGCCAGAATATTTTTCCGAAACATAAAACAGAAACTATTGAGCAGAATGTATCTGATACTATTTTTTCGATGCGTTGGTTCTTGGTTTCAAAAATAATTTCAGATTTAAAGAATTCACTTCTTACAGATCCACAAGATGACAATTCAGAGCTTTTGTCTATGGTTATGGATTATTCTAAATTATTGAACAATTTCTCCAGAAAATTAGGTAGAGTAGTGGTTCCGTACCACTCATAAATGACAAAGCTCTATAAATCTGGTGGAAACAGACTTTATAGAGCTTAGTTAATAGAGTGTTTTTTCGAGTTCTTAAATTTCTTTAAGAGTGTCGATGTGGCTTAGATAATTTCTAAAGTCTTAGCTTTGTTTACTAAGTCAACTAAATTAGTCACGTTTAATTTAGTTAATAATCTTAATTTGTAAGTACTGATCGTTTTCTCGTTCAGATTTAAGATTTTAGAAATTTCATTGTTCTTTTTACCATCGCTTAAGTAACGTAAAACTTCGATTTCACGATTTGAAAGTTTACGGTATAAACGTTCACTTTTGCTTTGTTTAGCAATAAGAGCCATGTTTTTACGTACAGTTTCGTTGATGATAATCTTACCTTCGTGTACTTTAATAATAGAAAGACCCAATGTTTCAAGTTTTTCTGTTTTGTGCACATACCCAGAAACTCCAGCTTTGATTGCGTTTGGTGCATACATTTGTTCAGCTAGATCACTAAAAATAACAATTTTCGTTTTAGGGAAGTTTTTCAGGATCGACTTCACTTCAAAGATGCTTGAAAGACCTTCTAACTCTAAGTCTAGAATTAGGATGTCGATCTCCTTCGTCTGAAGAATGTCTCTTACCATTGAAAAATTGCCCACGTTGGCTACAATTGAAATTTGATCGTGGTCTTTGAAATACGACTTAACGCCAAAGTGCGTAACAGGATGATTGTCTGCTAGACATACTTTAATCATAATTTTTACCTTTTTTAGAATTGTTCATGTTTTTGGAACGGTAAAATTAATAAATAAATTCTGTAATTAATTGCAGAGAATGTTAAAAAGTTTTATTTTAACGTTTTTGGTATTAAACAAACCGGAATTGGATCCATTTTATGCTTGTTGTTGGTGTTTAAACGTTTATAGATTTCAAAGACAGATTTTTCTCTCCCTGTGAACTCATCCACCGTATTTCCTGACTCCGCGACGGTCATCGCCCATTCAAGTTCGTCATAACTTGCACCCAATTGATCCTCATCGGTACGATTATCACCAAAAAGTCCATCTGTAGGTGCAGCTGTTAAAATTGATAGCGGAATTGTTAAAAATTCACCAAGAGCATAAACATCGGATTTCATTAGGTCGGCAATTGGACTTAAATCGACGCCGCCGTCTCCATATTTAGTATAAAATCCTACACCAAAATCTTCAACTTTGTTTCCTGTTCCAGCAACTAATAACCCATGAATTCCTGCTAAATAATATAAAGAAGTCATTCTAATGCGTGCACGTGTATTTGCAAGTGATAAACTTACTTTAGCTTCGTCGTCTGTTTTAGGCACAGAACTTTTAAAAGCCTCAAAAACCGCAGTTAAATCTGTTTCTACGCTAGAAACATTAGGAAAACGTTTTTGTAATTGATCAATATGTTCTCTTCCTCTAGAAACTTGGCTGGCAGCTTGGTGAATCGGCATTTCAACACATAAGACCTTTAGTCCTGTCTGTGCGCATAAAGTAGAAGTAACAGCAGAGTCAACTCCGCCAGAAATTCCAATTACAAAACCGTTTACTTTTGCATTGTCAGCATAATTTTTTAACCACTCTACAATGTGAGTATTTACTTTTTCTGTCTGAATAGTACTTTTTTTAGCCATAATAGTTCAAGTTTTTAGATGCAGGGATGTATATTTGCAGAATTATTTTTAAGTATCCATTTACTTTAAATTCTTGCCTCACAAATTTAATTAAAATAAAATGAAAATATACCGCTTTGCAGTCGTTCTATGCTTGTTTTTTTTGTCTTGCGATCAAAAAACTAAAGTCGAAAAAGAAGTTGAAGAAATTCCTGTAGATATCAAAGTAGAACGTTTTGATAAAGTGTTTTTTGAAACTAAACCAGAAGATTTAGCCAAAGTAAAAAAACAATATCCTTTCTTTTTCCCCGCTGGCAATGATGATGCAGTTTGGCTGCACAAAATGCAAGATCCAATCTGGAAAGATGTATATACAGAAGTGCAGAAAAAATATGCCGATTTTGAGCCCGTGCGCGAGCAGTTTAATTCACTTTTTCAGCATGTAAAATATTATTTTCCAAAAACAAAAACACCAAAAGTAATTACTGTAATTGGAGAAATGGATTATAATGCTAAAGCAATTTATGCAGACAGTCTCGTTATTGTAGCTTTAGAATTGTATTTAGGAAAAGAACACAAGTTTTATGAGTTTCCTAATTATTTGAAAGCAAACTTTGAAGAAAAACAAATCATGCCAGATGTCGTTTCTAGTTTTGCTTACAGAAAAATTCCAAACTTTCCCGATAAAAGCTTACTGGCTCAAATGGTTTTTGAAGGAAAACAATTGTATGCAAAAGATTTACTGCTTCCTGATTATTCAGATGCAGATAAAATGGGTTACACACCCGAGCAGATAAAATGGTGCGAAGCAAATGAAAATTACATGTGGCGTTATTTTATTGAAAAAGAAATGCTGTATAGTGATGATCCTAAACTAACGACTCGATTTATCGCACCCGCTCCATTTTCTAAATTTTTCTTAGAAATAGATAACGATTCTCCTGGAAGAGTTGGCGCTTGGATTGGCTGGCAGATGGTGCGTTCTTATATGAAAAACAATAATGTTACATTACCCGATTTATTAAAAACAGAAGCGAAAGAAATTTTCGAAAAATCAAAATACAAACCTAAGAAATAATGGCAGATACAATAAACTCAGAAATAAAATTCAATATAGAATTAGACGAAAACCGTGTTCCAGAAAAATTAACTTGGAGCGCTCAAGATGGTGGTGTAAAAGCAGAAGAAGCAAAAGCAATTATGTTGTCTATTTGGGACAGCAAAGCCAAAGAAACCATGCGAATTGATTTATGGACTAAAGATATGCCGGTTGACGAAATGAAAATTTTCTTTCACCAGACTTTAGTAGCAATGGCAGATACTTTTAAACGTGCTACAGACGACGAAAAAATGTCGGACACAATGAAAGATTTCTGTGATTATTTTGCAGAAAAGCTAGATCTAACGAAGTAAGAAATTAAATTCCAATTTTAGAAATTCCAAATTCCAACCAAGGAATAGATATAAACAAAAAAATCCCAAATCTCAATCTATAAAATTGGAATTTGGGATTTTTTTTATTGGAATTTCTCCAAATGATTCCTTAATTGGAATTTGGAATTTTTTTATTGGAATTTCCTCTATCGATTGGAATTTGGAATTTCTAAATTGGAATTTATTTTTTAAATCCCATTTAAAAAATTATTGTTGTTTTTAAAAACTTCCTGATTTACTTCGTCGATATAAGACAAAAGTTCTTCTTTTCCGATTGATTCTGTAGATGAGGTTACAAAATACTGAGGCATTTCGGCCCAGTTATTGGCAAACATTTGTTTTTTGTAAGCAGCAACATGCGAATCAATTTTTACTTTACTGATTTTATCGGCTTTAGTAAAGATGATACAAAACGGAATTTCGCTTTCGCCCATATACGACATAAACTCAATGTCAATTTTTTGAGCTTCGTGGCGAATATCAATTAAAACAAAAGCACAAACTAATTGTTCTCTCGTTTCAAAGTAATCGGTAATAAATTGCTGGAAAACAGATTTTGTTTTCTTAGATACTTTAGCATAACCATAACCTGGTAAATCGACAAGAAACCAATTGTTGTTAATCTTAAAATGATTAATCAATTGTGTTTTTCCAGGTCGTCCAGAAGTTTTAGCTAAGTTTTTATGATTGGTAATCATGTTTATCAACGATGATTTACCTACGTTTGATCTTCCGATAAATGCGTATTCTGGCAAAAAATCCTGCGGACATTTTGTAACATCAGAATTACTGACAATAAATTCGGCGGTATTAATTTTCATGTTTTTGGGTTTTAAAACCTCCTTAAAGTCGAAAGTTAGGTGCTATAAATTCTTTTTAACGAGCCATTCTTCAAGAATTGTGTTGAATTCTTGAGGATGTTCCATCATAGCAGCGTGTCCACATTTGTCTATCCAATACAAAGTTGAATTAGGCAATAATTTATCAAATTCTTCGGCAACATTTGGAGGAGTTACAGCATCATTTTTACCCCAGATGATGCAGGTTTCTGCAGTCATTTTTGGTAAATCTTTTGCCATGTTATGACGAATAGCACTTTTGGCAATAGTAAGCGTTTTGATCAATTTGATGCGGTCGTTTACCGTTGCATATACCTCGTCAATTAAGTCTGGAGTTGCAATTTTAGGATCATAAAATACATCTTCAGCTTTCTTTCTGATGTATTCGTAATCACCTCTTTTTGGATAGCTGTCTCCCATAGCGCTTTCGTAAAGACCAGAACTTCCGGTAATTACAAGACCAGCTACTTTTTCAGGATATAGTTTAGTATGGTAAAGAGCAATATGTCCTCCTAATGAATTTCCCAATAGAATAACTTTATCATAACCTTTAAAAGTGATGAAGTCCTTTACGTATTTTGCAAAACTTTTTACGTTCGTTTTTAATATACTTTGAGTATATATTGGCAAATCTGGAATGACAACTTTGTATCCTTTAGTTGGAAAATATTCCGCTACAGCATCAAAGTTACTAAGGCCTCCCATTAAGCCATGCAATATTACGATAGGAGTACCTTCTCCAGCTTCAAAATAGCTGTATTTGCCTTCTTTTTTGTAGTGTTTGTCCATCTAATCTAATGCCAATTTCAATTTGGACAAATATAGGGTTAAATAAATAAAAATGAATTTTTGCTGCTGTTTTTTAACGACATAATTTTTGTTTTACTTCTAACTATTTAAAAACCAGCTTTTATGGGGCTTTTTGATGAATTATCTAAATGTTAAGAAATCTGCATTATGCTTACTTTTTTAAGAAAAACCGCGTGTTATTTTTTCGATTGATTAACATAATTACAGATATGCTAATTAATAGCTAAAGTATTGATTAGTTATAAATTAGCGAAAGTGGTAGGGAAGTGGTTAAACTTATTAACAAAGTGGTATATTGTGGTAAAATGTGGTAAAATTTTTTATATTTTTGCTGTATAACATCTTAATGAGTTTTTTTGAACACAATTGTAGGAACATATGAGTGTAAAGTTGATGCTAAAGGGAGGCTGATGTTGCCTGCGCCCTTAAAAAAGCAATTGACTTCTTCTCTTCAAGACGGGTTTGTTTTGAAGCGCTCTGTTTTTCAACCGTGTTTAGAATTGTATCCAATGGAAGAATGGAACTTGATGATGCAGAAAATCAACAAGCTTAATCGTTTTGTAAAAAAGAACAATGATTTCATCAGAAGATTTACAGCTGGTGTTAAAATGGTAGAGATTGATGCATTAGGAAGATTATTGGTTCCGAAGGATTTGGTAGCTTTTTCAAGTATTTCTAAAGATGTTGTATTCTCATCTGCGGTTAATATTGTGGAGATTTGGGATAAAGATTTATACGAAAAATCAATAAGCGGCGAAGATATGGATTTTGCAGATCTAGCCGAAGAAGTAATGGGAAATATTAATGACGACGACAATGGAATATCATAATCCGGTTTTGCTTCATCCTACAGTAGATGGTTTAAATATTAAACCCGATGGTGTGTATGTTGATGTTACGTTTGGCGGAGGAGGTCATTCAAAAGAAATTTTGAAAAGATTAGGACCAAACGGAAAATTATTTGCTTTCGATCAAGACGAAGATGCGCTTGCAAATGCATTGCCTGATGAAAGGTTTACCTTAATTAATGAGAACTTTAGATTTATAAAAAGATTTTTACGTTTTCACGGAGTAAAGTCAGTAGATGGTATTCTGGCAGATTTAGGAGTTTCGTCTCATCAATTTGATGTAGCAGAGAGAGGTTTCTCGACACGATTTGATGCAGAGCTGGATATGCGGATGAGTCAGAAAAATGATTTAAATGCTTATCGAGTGGTTAACGAATATGAAGAACAGGATTTACGTCGTGTTTTTTTTGATTATGGGGAGTTGAAGAATGCACCGGTTTTAGCCAGAACAATTGTAGAAGCAAGAGAGCATAGACCAATCAAAACCACAGACGAATTAAAAGAAGTTTTAAAGAAATTTTTACCAGAGAAAGTTCGAAATAAAATATTAGCTCAGATTTATCAAGCGATTCGTATTGAAGTAAATCAGGAAATGGATGTTTTAAAAGAATTTATAGAGCAGTCTTTAGAAATTTTAAATCCAGGCGGTAGATTATCGGTGATTTCATACCATTCTTTAGAAGATCGATTAGTAAAAAGATTTATTAAAAACGGAATGTTTGAAGGAGAACCAGAACGAGATTTTTACGGAAACTTTTCAGTTCCGTTTAAAACCATCGGAAAATTGATTGTTCCAGACGATGCAGAAATCAAGATCAACAATAGAGCAAGAAGTGCAAAATTGAGAATTGCTGAAAAGGTATAATATATATTAAGGTATAAAAATGAAAAGTAATGGAGTTTTTGGAATATTAAAAGCAAGATTTCTGATAAACGATGACGCTGTTAAAAATTGGCGGTTTATTGTTTTTATCATTCTGCTGGCGATTCTGATGATTGCCAATACACAGCGATACGAACAAAAGGTTTTTGAAATTGCAAAATTGAGCAATGATGTAAAAGAGCTGCGATCTGAATTTGTAGATCGACGTTCAGAGTTAATGAAATTAAAAATGGAGTCAACAATCTCGGATAAAATGATGGAAAAACAGATTTATCCATCAACAGTTCCTCCAGTAAAAATAGAAGTAAAAAAAGAAGAAGAAAAAAGTTTCTTTAAAAGAATATGGCAGTAGACGATAAACATATATCCTACAGAATTTACCTCGTAGCAGTTTTCATCTTTGTGATGGCAATTGCTATTGTCGTTAAATTAACCAATATTCAATGGGTACAAGGAGATCATTACAGACAGTTGGCCAAACAGCGTACGGTTAGAAACTTTGTAATCCCTGCTAATAAAGGAAATATCTATTCTGCAGACGGAAGTTTATTGGCAACATCAATTCCTAATTACGAGATTAGATTTGATGCAAAAGCGCCAAAAACAGAAACTTTTGAAAAATATGTAAAAGCATTATCAGATTCTTTGGCTACAGTTTTGGATAGACCAGGAGGTTATTACGAGCAGGAATTAAGAAAAGCAAGACAGAATAAAAATCGTTATTATTTAATTGCGCGCAATTTGAGTTATACCGATTATGTAAAAATAAAAGGCTTTCCGTTGTTCAATTTAGGCGCTTTTAAAGGTGGTATTATTATCGAGCAGGAAACTGTTAGAAAACACCCAATTGGAAAAATTGCTGAGAGAACAATTGGTTATGACAGAATTGATCCTGCAACTGGGGTTGAAGTTGGAAAAGGAATTGAATGGGCTTTTAAAAGTTATTTGAACGGGAAAGACGGTAAAATTCTAAAACAAAAAATTGCAAAAGGGCAATGGAAACCAATTCGTGATATAAATGAGGTTGATCCAGTTGATGGTTATGATGTTATTTCGACAATAGACGTTTTTATTCAGGACATAGCACATCATGCTTTATTGAAACAACTTACAGATTACGAAGCAGATCATGGGTGCGTAGTGGTAATGGAAACCGAAACAGGTAATGTTAAAGCAATTTCAAATTTAGGAAGAGCCGAAGACGGATCGTATTACGAAACAACAAATTACGCAATTGCTGAATCTCACGAACCAGGATCAACTTTTAAACTAGTTGATTTAATGGCGATTTTAGAAGATAAAGTAGCCGATACAAGTACAGTTTTTGACACTCACGGAGGTTTAGTTAAATATTATGGACGTTCCGTTCGTGATTCGCACAATGGCGGTTACGGAAAAGTCTCTTTAGCACGCGGATTCGAGCTTTCGTCAAATACAGTAATGGCTCAAGCAGTTTATGATAATTACAAAAGTAATCCGTCAAAATTTGTGAATCATATTAGAAATTGGGGATTGGATAAAACTTTAGGCTTACACTTTGCAGGAGAAGGAAGACCTATTATTCCACATCCGGGAGATAAAAGATGGTCAGGAATTTCACTTCCGTGGATGGCATTTGGGTATGAAGTTTCAGTTACACCAATGCAGACTTTAGCATTTTATAATTCGGTTGCCAATAATGGCGTAATGGTAAGACCTCAGTTTGTTTCAGAAATTAAAGAATGGAATAGAACTATTAAAAAGTTTGATACAGAAGTAATAAATCCAAAAGTTTGTTCACCAGAAACGATCAAAAAAATAAAGGCTGTTTTGCTGAATGTGGTTAAAAAAGGAACAGGTTCTAAATTGTATTCGAAAGATTTCTCGATGGCAGGAAAAACCGGAACAGCTCAGATGAATTATGGAGGAAAAGAAGGAAAGTCGGCATTGTATTACGCATCTTCTTTTGTTGGATATTTTCCAGCAGATCATCCTAAATATTCTTGTATAGTAGTTGTTCATAAACCAAATACATCAAAAAATAATTATTACGGAGCAGATGTTGCAGGGCCGGTTTTTAAAAGAATTGCTCAAAAAATATTTACAGACGCGCCTTCAACAAATAAGATTAAGACACTAGATGTTAAAATCGCAAAGCAGGAAGATAGTTATAAAAACTATGAAACGCTGGAGAATAAGAAGTTCAAGCAAATTCCAGATTTAAAAGGAATGCCGGGAATGGATGCCATTGCTTTACTCGAAAATTTAGGTTTGAAAGTAAAAGTAAACGGAGTAGGAAAAGTAAAAAAACAGTCTTTGCAGGCTGGACAAAATATTAGTAAAAACGCAACAATAGTATTAGAATTATCGTGAAAATACTTAAAGACATATTATACAAAGTAGCTATTGAATCTGTAAACGGTTCGACAGATATTGCTGTGCATAAAATTGATTTTGATTCAAGAAAAATTGAAGCAAATGATGTTTTTGTAGCCATTCGCGGCTCACTTTCAGATGGACATGATTTTATCGAAAAAGCCATTCAGCTTGGAGCGACAGCTATTATTTGCGATACGCTGCCAGAAAATATTCAAAAAGGAATTACCTATATAAAAGTAAACGATACCAATACAGCATTGGCTTTTATGGCCGCTAATTATTTCGGAAATCCTTCCGAAAAATTAAAATTAGTAGGTGTAACAGGAACAAACGGAAAAACAACAATTGCGTCATTATTATTTCAATTGTTTGAAAAAGCAGGATTTAAAGTTGGTTTATTATCAACCGTAAAAATCATGGTCGATAAAACGGAATATAATGCAACGCACACAACTCCAGACTCTATCACGATTAATCATTATTTGAATGAAATGATCGAAGCTGGCGTAACACACTGTTTTATGGAAGTGAGTTCACATGGAATTCATCAAAAACGTACAGAAGCTTTACATTTTGTTGGAGGTGTTTTTACCAATCTATCACACGATCATTTAGATTATCATCCAACATTTGCAGAATACAGAGATGTGAAAAAATCATTCTTTGATTCTTTGCCAAAAACAGCTTTTGCTTTGTCGAATATCGATGATAAAAATGGAACTGTAATGCTGCAAAATACCGTGGCAAGAAAATATACGTATGCTTTAAAAACGTACGCAGATTTTAAAGCACAGATTTTAGAAAGCCAATTGTCAGGATTATTATTAAAAGTAAACGACAATGAAGTTTGGGTAAAGCTAATAGGAACTTTTAATGCCTACAATGTTTTAGCCATTTACGGAACGGCTGTAGAGTTAGGAATGGATAGTCTTGAGGCATTGCGATTACTGTCTGATTTAGAGAGTGTTTCGGGTCGTTTTCAGTATATCGTTTCAAACGGAAACATTACGGCAATTGTAGATTATGCACATACGCCTGATGCGTTGGATAATGTATTAAGAACAATAAATGATATCCGTACCAAAAATGAACAATTGATTACAGTTGTAGGCTGCGGTGGAAACAGAGATAAAACCAAAAGACCAATTATGGCTAAAATCGCATCAGATCTTAGTGATAAAGCAATCTTAACCTCTGATAATCCTAGAAATGAAGATCCAGAAGTGATTTTAGACGAAATGGAACAAGGTGTTGAAGCACATAATTATAAAAAAATATTAAGGATTACCGACAGAAAGCAAGCCATAAAAACAGCTTGCCAATTGGCGCAGCCAAATGATATTATTCTAATTGCAGGTAAAGGACACGAAACCTATCAAGAAGTAAATGGCGTTCGTCACCATTTTGATGATATGGAAACTGTAAAAGAAATCTTAGATCAACTAAACAAATAATAATTAAATTTTTAAGTTCAAATACCACCAGAATTGGAATTTGGAGTTTCAAAATTGGAATTTAAAAAATAGAAAATATGCTGTACTATTTATTTGAATATTTAGACAAAACATTAGACATACCAGGAACGGGAGTTTTTCAGTACATCACTTTTAGATCGGCTTTAGCATTTATGCTTTCGCTTCTTTTGTCAACTATTTACGGAAAAAGAATTATTAACTTTTTACGCAATCAGCAAGTTGGTGAAACCGTTCGTGAGTTAGGTTTAGCAGGTCAAAATGAAAAAGCAGGAACACCAACAATGGGTGGACTGATTATCATTTTTGCAACGCTTCTGCCAGTATTGTTATTTGCTCGTTTGCATAATATTTACATCGTATTGCTTATTGTAACTACGCTTTGGATGGGAACAATTGGTTTTGTAGATGATTATATTAAAATATTCAAAAAAGATAAACAAGGGCTTAAAGGAATTTTTAAAGTTATTGGTCAAGTTGGTTTAGGAATAATCGTAGGAACAGTTCTTTATTTTAATCCTGCTGTAACCGTGAGAACAGATACAGGTCGTACAGATATTTTGAAAGCAGGAGTACATACAACAGTTGTTATGCCGGCTCCAGTTGAAGAAAAATCGACTGCAACAACAATTCCTTTCATTAAAAATAATGAATTTGATTATGCAGAAATCTTGGCTTGGACAGGTGACGGATATGAAAAATGGGCTTGGTTAGTTTTTATTCCAGTTGTAATTTTTATTATCACAGCAGTTTCAAACGGAGCAAATCTAACAGATGGAATTGATGGACTCGCTGCGGGAACATCGGCAATTTCCGTCTTAGCACTCGGAATATTTACATTCCTTTCAGGGAATATTGTTTTTTCGAATTACCTAAACATTATGTATATCCCCAATTCGGGAGAAATGACGGTCTTTATATCCGCTTTTGTCGGAGCCTTGATTGGATTTCTTTGGTATAATTCCTATCCCGCATCCGTTTTTATGGGAGACACAGGAAGTTTGACAATTGGAGGAATCATTGCAGTTTTAGCAATTGCAGTTCGTAAAGAAATCTTGATTGTTTTGTTCTGTGGAATTTTCTTAGCAGAAAGTGCTTCGGTAGTAATACAAGTATTTTATTTTAAATATACAAAGAAACGTTTTGGCGAAGGACGAAGAATTTTCTTGATGGCGCCATTACATCATCATTATCAGAAAAAAGGATATCATGAAAGTAAAATCGTAACTCGATTTTGGATTGTAGCCATCATGTTAGCCATATTATCAATCGTTACTTTAAAACTTAGATAAGTTTAAATTAAAAATTGAGAATTAAAAATTAAAAGATTATACGTTCTTGTAGATGAAGGAGAATATTGTTCAGGAGAAATCATTTCTTTTTGCGGTTAGAATTATCAATTTGTACAAATATTTAACCACAGCTAAAAAGGAATTTGTTTTGAGTAAACAAATTTTAAGAAGTGGAACTTCAGTTGGAGCTAACATAGAAGAATCAATAGGAGGGCGTTCTGATAAAGAGTTTTTGTTCAAGCTTGAAATTTCATACAAAGAAGCAAGAGAAACTATTTATTGGTTGAAATTATTGAAAGCAACAGATTATATTTCTGTAAATGAATTTGAGAGCATCTATGGTGAAGCAGATGAAATTTGTAGAATATTAGCGAAAATTATATTAACCCTAAAAGGAAAATAAGAAGATGATTAAAAATCTAGGATTCAAAATGATTTTTAATTTTTAATTCTCAATTTTTAATTATAAAGAGTATGAGATTAGTTGTTTTAGGAGGAGGAGAAAGCGGCGTAGGTACTGCTATTCTTGGAAAGAAAAAAGGATATGATGTTTTTGTATCGGATTTTGGAAAGATTAAAGAAAACTATAAAGAAGTTCTTATCATTAATAAAATTGCTTGGGAGGAAGAACAGCATACAGAAGACCTGATTTTAAATGCCGATGTGGTGATGAAAAGTCCAGGAATTCCAGAGAAATCTCCCATAGTAAAAAAGCTTGTTGCAGCAGGAATTAAAGTGATTTCTGAAATTGAGTTCGCAAAGCCTTTTACCGAAGCATTGACAATTGGGATTACCGGAAGTAATGGTAAAACAACAACAACAATGCTGACACATCACTTGCTGAAATCTGCAGGTTTAAATGTTGGGTTAGGAGGAAATATCGGAAAAAGTTTTGCCTGGCAGGTAGCAGAAAATAAGTTTGATGCTTACGTTTTGGAATTAAGTAGTTTTCAGCTGGACGGAATTATAGATTACAGACCAGATATTGCCATAATAACTAATATTAGTCCTGATCATTTAGATCGATACGAATATAAATACCAGAATTATATCAATTCGAAGTTTCGAATTACAATGAACCAAACTGAAGACGATTATCTGATTTACGATGCAGACGATGAAGCGAGTGTAGAATGGTTAAAAAATAACAAAACAAAAGCAAAATTAATTCCTTTTTCATTGACTCAAAGTTTTGACGAAGGAGCTTCTATAAATAACAACAAAATGGAAATAAAGATCAACCAAGAAGAGTTTACAATGGAAACAGAACACATTGCGTTAGAAGGAAAACATAACATGAAAAACGCAATGGCAGCAAGCTCAGTAGCGAAATTGATGCAAATTAGAAATGCAACAATACGCGAAAGTTTATCTAATTTTCAGGGTGTTGAACACCGTTTAGAAAAAGTATTAAAGATTCAGAATGTACAATACATCAACGATTCTAAAGCAACAAACGTAAACGCAACTTTCTTTGCTTTGGACAGCATGAATGTGCCAACCGTTTGGATTGTTGGTGGTGTAGACAAAGGAAATGATTACAACGAATTAATGTCATTAGTTCGCGAAAAAGTAAAAGCAATTATCTGTTTAGGAGTAGATAATCGTAAAATCATCGACGCTTTTGGAAACGTCGTTGATATCATGGTTGAAGTCAACAATATGAGTGACGCTGTAAAAACAGCACAACGCTTAACAGAAAAAGGTGATGCTGTTTTATTGTCTCCAGCCTGCGCAAGTTTCGATTTATTTGAAAACTACGAAGATCGCGGAAAGCAATTTAAACAAGCTGTTCATAATCTATAAAAAAGTTTCAAGTTTCAGGTTTCACGTTATGTAGAAACTTGAAACCTGAAACAAGAAAAACCTGAAACTAAAAACATGAAGGAACTTGTAAACAAACTAAAAGGAGATAGAGTAATATGGTCATTCGTGGCTTTATTAGCGCTGTTTTCGTTTATGCCTGTTTTTAGTGCGAGTAGTAATTTGGCTTATATCGGTCACGGAACAGGAAATACATTGGGTTATTTGGTCAAACATTTGGCACATATTTGTATTGGTTTCTTGATTATTTATTGGGTGCATAGAGTGCCGTATCATTATTTTAGAGCAATTTCAAAAATTGCACTTCCGGTGGTTTGGCTTTTATTGGCGTATACGCTTCTAAAAGGAACTGTAATAGCAGGAGCAAATGCAAGTCGTTGGATTCAAGTTCCATTTATCGGAATCACGTTTCAGACTTCAACATTAGCTTCTATTGTATTGTTTATTTATGTGGCGCGATATTTATCTAAAACAAAAGAAGAAAACGAACCCTTTCAAACGTCATTAATACAGCTTTGGGTTCCAGTTTTTATAACGTTAGCACTTATTTTACCAGCCAACTTTTCGACCACAGCGTTGATTTTTGCAATGGTAATGATGTTGACTTTTATTGGTAAATATCCAATAAAATATATTGCATTTATTATTGGTTCAGGAATCGCGATGTTGCTGTTTTTCCTTCTGATAGCAAAAGCATTTCCAGATTCGAGATTCTTTAGCAGGGTATCAACTTGGGAAAGCCGTATTATGAATTTTACAACGGATAAACCTGACGAAGATGATTATCAGATTGAGAAAGCTAAAATTGCTATTGCATCTGGTCAATTTGGCGGATTAGGACCAGGAAAAAGTGTTCAGAAAAACTTTTTACCACAATCGTCTTCCGATTTTATTTATGCCATAATTGTAGAAGAATATGGACTAGTAGGAGGCGTTGCAATAGTGATTTTGTATTTGTTATTATTGTTTCGATTTGTAATCGCTTCACATAAAGCCAATACATTATTTGGAAAATTAGTCGTCGTCGGACTTGGATTTCCAATGATATTTCAAGCGATGATCAATATGGCGGTTGCAGTAGAATTGCTGCCCGTAACAGGACAAACTTTACCACTGATAAGTAGTGGAGGTAGTTCGATCTGGATGACATGTTTCTCTCTTGGAATTATCATTAGCGTAACTAAAAAAGAAGAAGAAATCATAGAAGAGCAGCAAGAAAAAGAAAAACGAAAAGAAGCACTTCAACGATTAATAGATAAAGAATTAGCAGAAGAAGATCTTCCTGTTGATGAAGTTTATGAAGAAGAAGGAATGTATTCAATCCAAGATAATTCTAGGAATCCGATGAATGCAGTGTTGAATAAATAAGATAATAAAGAATCGTTTTTAAAACGTCGCAATATTAGAAGAAAATGACAAAACATAAATTCATACTAAGCGGAGGCGGAACAGGAGGACATATTTATCCTGCAATTGCGATTGCAAACGAATTAAAGTTACAATTTCCAGATGCTGAATTTCTTTTTGTAGGCGCCAAAGATAAAATGGAAATGCAAAAAGTACCTCAAGCAGGTTATGAAATAAAAGGTCTTTGGATTGCTGGTTTGCAAAGAAAATTGACCTTACAGAATATGATGTTTCCTCTTAAACTCGCAAGCAGTTTATTAGAATCAAGAAAAATCATCAGAAAGTTTAAACCAGATGTAGTAATCGGAACAGGAGGTTTTGCAAGCGGACCTTTATTGCAGGCCGCAGGTTCAGCAGGAATTCCAACAGTAGTTCAAGAGCAAAATTCTTTTCCGGGAATTACAAACAAATTATTGAGTAAAAAGGCCAATGCTATTTGCGTAGCCTATCAAAATTTAGAACGTTTTTTTCCAAAAGAGAAAATTGTTTTAACCGGAAATCCAGTTCGTCAGGATTTAATCGACATAGACAGTAAAAGAGACGAAGCGATTGCATTTTATGATTTAGACCCAAATAAAAAAACGCTTTTAGTTTTAGGCGGAAGTTTAGGAGCCAGAAGAATCAATCAGTTAATTGAAAAAGAATTGCAAAATTTTCTTTCGCAGAACGTTCAGGTAATCTGGCAATGCGGAAAATTATATTTTGAAGATTATAAAAAGTACAATCAACCCAATGTAAAAGTGGTTGATTTTATTGAAAGAATGGATTTTGTTTACGCTGCGGCAGATGTAATTATTTCGAGAGCAGGAGCATCGTCAGTTTCGGAATTGTGTATTGTCGGGAAACCAGTAGTTTTTATTCCCTCACCAAACGTGGCCGAAGATCATCAAACAAAAAACGCACAGGCTATTGTAGATGCAAAAGGCGCAATTTTGTTGAAAGAATCAGAGTTAGACGCTCAATTTAGCATTGTTTTTGAAGCGCTGTTGAAAGACGAAGGAAAACAAAAACAATTAAGTGACAATATTAAAAAATTGGCTATGCCAAATGCTACAAAAGTTATTGTAGAGGAGATTAAAAAGTTGTTATAATGTAATTTTTTCTGAAAATTATAGAACATCGGAGAAAATGAAGAATGTTATTTTAGGCATTTTTGATCGTTAAAAAGAAAAAAATACAAAGGCTTAACTGTTAGTTTTTTATGAAATCAACTAAAATGTAATAGCCTTAAAAATAGAAATTTAAGATGAATTTAAATCAGATACAAAACGTTTATTTTATTGGTATTGGAGGCATCGGAATGAGCGCCCTGGCCCGCTATTTTAAATATATAGGGAAACAGGTTTCAGGTTACGATAAAACGCCGTCAATGCTTACTAGCGAATTGATCGAAAGTGGTATTGATATTCATTTTGAAGATAATATTGGTTTAATTCCTGCTAATTATTTTGTTGAAAATACATTGGTGATTTTTACACCAGCCATACCAACAACGCATTCAGAATTTAATTATTTCAAAGAAAGAGAGTACGAAATTAAAAAACGTGCAGAAGTTTTAGGAATAATAACAAAAGATACTTTTTGTTTTGCTGTTGCAGGTACACACGGAAAAACAACAACGTCAAGTATTTTAGGTCATATTTTATACCAAAGTGGTGCAGATGTTACAGCTTTCATTGGAGGAATTGTAGAAAATTATAATTCAAACTTAATTGGAAGTGGTAAAACCGTAACAGTTGTAGAAGCAGATGAATTTGATAGATCGTTTTTGCATTTACACCCAGATATTGCCTGCATAACATCAATGGATGCTGACCATTTGGATATTTACGGAACTAGCGAAGCTATTGAAGCCTCATTTGTAGAATTTGCTAATAAAGTTGAAGATAAGAAAAACTTGTTTATTACCAAAGAACTGCCTTTAGAAGGCGTTCAGTGTGCTATAAACGAAGATGCAGTATATAAAGCGTTCAATGTTAGAATCGAAGACAGCAGCTACGTATTTGATGTGCAGACGCCATCAGAAATCATCAAAGACTTGCATTTTGGACTGCCTGGGAAACATAATCTAATGAATGGATTAATGGCTATTGCGATGGCTAAGACGTTCGGCACCCCGACCGACTCGATTGCAAAAGCCATTGCTTCATTTAATGGAATTAGAAGACGTTTTTCGTATCAAATTAAAACAGATAATTTAGTTTATATTGATGATTATGCACATCATCCAACAGAAATAAACGCAGTACATCAGGCAGTTAGGGAATTGTATCCAAATCGCAAAGTTTTGGCCATTTTTCAACCGCATTTATTCAGCAGAACAAGAGATTTTATTGATGGATTTGCAGCGAGTTTATCTCAATTTGACGAAGTGTTTTTAATGGATATTTACCCGGCTAGAGAACTTCCAATGGAAGGAGTAACCTCAGAATGGCTGTTAGGTAAAATGACAAATTCGAACAAAAAAATTGTTGCAAAAAATGATTTATTGGGGCTTATAAAAGACAGCGATGCGCCAATAATTGTAACAATAGGAGCTGGTGATCTTGGTGAAATGGTTCCATCAATCAAAAGAATGCTAAATGAAAATATTTAACTGGACAAATATTCGATTAATGCTCATTTTTGGGCTTGTACTTTTTTTGTATTCGTTTGCACAGCATAGAAACGGAGATCGAAAACTAAAGAAATCTATGGTTGTTTTTGTAGGAGAAAATACGCTTTTTGTGAAGCCCGAAATAGTTAATAAATTGTTGATAGAAAATAAAAAAGATGCTTCCAGTATTAGAAAAGATGAAGTAGATTTGAATAAGATAGAGAAAACACTCGATACGCAAGCGATGATTGAAAAGTCGGACGTTTTTGTAAGTATTGATGGAGTTCTAAAAGCAGTAGTAAAACAGAAGACACCAATAGCGCGAGTTTATGATGGTGCCTCTTCGTTTTATATTGACTACGAGGGTAATAAAATGCCTTTATCGGACAATTTCACTGCGCGAGTTCCTCTTGTTTCGGGGGCAATTAATGCAAAAAATAACGAAGATTTAGCTGATCTATTTCGCACAATTTATGACGATGCGTTTTTGAAAAAAAACATCATTGCAATACAAATTATGCCTAATGGCAGCCTAAAAATGTTTAATAGAAATTACAATTACTTCATCGATTTTGGCAGAACGATGAATGTTGATAAAAAATTTAGAAACTATAAAGCGTTTTTTCAAAAAGCAGTTTTAGATAGTTCGTTATATAAATACAGTAAGATTGACCTTAGGTTTACGGAACAAGTAGTTTGCACTAAATAATAGAAAATGGAAAAAGATAACATTGCAGTAGGTCTAGATATTGGAACGACAAAGATAGTTGCCATGATAGGCAAGAAGAATGAATATGGTAAGCTGGAAATTTTGGGTATTGGAAAATCCAAAAGTTTGGGTGTTGCCAGAGGAGTTGTAAACAACATTACGCAAACAATACAATCGATTCAGCAAGCTATAATCGAAGCAGAAAATAATTCAGGTTACAAAATAAAAGATGTAGTTGTGGGTATTGCCGGGCAGCACATTAGAAGTATTCAGCACACAGATTACATCAGTAGAAGTAATCCGGAAGAAGTAATTGGCGAAAATGATATTCAACTGTTAATCGATCAGGTAAACAAACTGGCGATGTTACCAGGAGAAGAAATCATTCACGTATTGCCGCAAGAATTTAAAATCGACGGACAATCTGAAATAAAAGAGCCAATCGGAATGTACGGCGGAAGACTAGAATCTAGTTTTCACGTAGTAGTTGGGCAGGCATCTTCAATCAGAAATGTTGGAAGATGTATTCAGAGTTCAGGAATCGAATTATCAGGATTAACATTAGAACCATTAGCCTCGGCAGATGCGGTTTTAAGCCAAGAAGAAAAAGAAGCAGGAGTAGCGCTTATCGATATCGGTGGTGGTACTACTGATTTAGCCATTTTTAAAGATGGTATCATTCGTCATACAGCAGTAATTCCTTTTGGAGGAAATGTAATAACAGATGATATTAAAGAAGGCTGTTCGATTATCGAAAAGCAAGCTGAACTTTTAAAAGTAAAATTCGGATCGGCTTGGCCGGGAGAAAACAAAGACAACGAGATTGTTTCAATTCCAGGATTAAGAGGAAGAGAGCCAAAAGAGATTTCACTTAAAAACTTATCTAAAATTATTCATGCCCGCGTGGTAGAAATTGTAGAGCAGGTTTTCGCAGAAATTAAAGCATATGGTCACGAAGATCCTCGTAAAAAATTAATTGCAGGAATTGTTTTAACAGGTGGAGGCGCACAGCTGAAACACATTAAACAATTAGTAGAATACATAACAGGAATGGATACTAGAATTGGATATCCAAATGAGCATTTAGCAGGAAATTCCAGCGAAGAAATCTCAAGTCCGTTATTTGCAACTGCAGTTGGATTAGTAATGAACAGTATCGAGAATAGTACACAAAGTGCTGTTAGAATGGAACTTGTAAATGAGCAGCCAAAAGTTGTTTATAGAAATGTTCCAAATCCAGTACAACAGCGATACGAAGTAGAAGAAAACTACGTTGACAAAGTAGAAACATTTGAAGAAACACCAAGAGAAATTAGAAATAATAAGGCCTCTTCTGATGAATCTACAGAGACAAAAATAAGAAGATCATTTTTTGATCGATATGTCGATAAAATCAAAGAATTTTTAGACAACGCAGAGTAATAATAAGAGAAGGAATTACTATTGGCCCCAAGTCAAGAGTAAAAAATGTATTAAATAAGAATTTCAAAAACCAAAAAGATGATGAGCAACTCAGAATTTGGAAGTATTTCATTTGATTTACCAAAAAACCAATCAAATGTAATCAAAGTAATAGGCGTAGGCGGCGGTGGAAGTAATGCTATCAACCACATGTTTAAACAAGGTATTAAAGGCGTAGATTTTATCGTTTGTAATACCGATTCACAAGCACTTCAAAATAGTTCAGTACCGAATAAAATTCAATTGGGTATGAATTTAACAGAAGGACTTGGAGCAGGAGCAAATCCTGATGTAGGACAGCAGTCTGCTATAGAAAGTATTGCCGATATTGAGAAAATGTTAGACCGTGGTACTAAGATGGTATTTATTACCGCTGGTATGGGTGGTGGTACTGGTACAGGTGCTGCTCCGGTAATTGCACAGTTGGCAAAAGAAAGAGAAATATTAACCGTAGGTATCGTGACAATTCCGTTTCAATTTGAAGGGAAAGTACGTCAGGAACAAGCGCTTTTAGGAATCGAAAAATTGCGTAAGCAAGTCGATTCGTTAATTGTAATCAACAATAATAAATTAAGAGAAGTATACGGAAATCTTGGTTTTAAAGCAGGATTCTCTAAAGCAGATGAAGTTTTGGCAACAGCCTCTAGAGGTATTGCCGAAGTAATTACGCACCACTATACTCAAAATATCGATTTACGTGATGCAAAAACTGTTTTGGCAAACAGCGGAACTGCGATCATGGGATCTTCTGTTGCTACGGGTGAAAATAGAGCAAAAGATGCGATTATTTCTGCATTGGATTCTCCGTTGTTAAACGACAACAAAATTACAGGAGCCAAAAACGTATTGTTGCTTATCGTTTCTGGATCAAACGAAATTACATTGGATGAGATTGGAGAAATCAATGATCACATTCAAGCTGAAGCAGGTTACAATGCCAATATTATCATGGGAGTTGGTGAAGACGAAACTCTTGGTGAGGCTGTTGCTGTAACTATTATTGCTACAGGTTTTGACGTTGAACAACAAAATGAAATTGTAAATACTGAACCTAAAAAAATCATCCACACGCTGGAAGATGAGCAAAGAAGTGTTCACAATTTAACAAACAGAGCGCTTACTTCTTTTGATTTGAATGCAGAAACACCTACTGCGAAATCAGAAGAGAAAATTGTTTTTGAATTGATGGAAGATACGGTTGCTCCCGTAGTACCAACTCCTGTTGCACCAGTTGCAGTTGCTCCAAAGATGAATCAGGAAGAATTAGTAGTAATGTCAGAGTTTATTAAAAACCTTGATGTTACTTTTGAAATCGTTTCGCCAATTACTGATATCGATTTTACTATTTCTGCTCCAGAAACACAGCTTTTTGAAGAAACAAGACAAGTACAACATAGAGTTTTTGAAAAAGAAGAACAAACTACTTTTTCATTCGATCTGCCTCTTTTTAGAGCTGAACCAGAAGTGAAGAAAGAGCCGGTTGTAGAACAGGAAACTAAAATTTTATTCGAATTAACGAATGAAACACGTAATATAAAAGTAAATGATCCGGTACAATTTGTTCCGGTAACTGAACTTTCGGATAATGGTATTATTAAATATTCATTAGAAGAGTACATGGAAGTTGAGAATGACTTGATAACATCAAAACCGGTTGAAAAAGTGATAGAAGATGTAATTCCTGCGGAATTAAACATTACTTTAAAGCCTAGAGTTGATTTTGCTCAAGAAGCTTCATTTACAACTACAGACAACGTTTCTCCGTTAGAATTAACAATCGAAGAAACTTTACGCTTAAGAGCAGAAGAAAGAAGAAAGAAACTAAAAGAATTTAATTATAAGTTCCACAATAATGTTTCTAGAATTGACGAACTTGAAAAAGAGCCAGCTTACAAAAGATTAGGTATCGATCTTTCAAATAATCAGTCAAATACAACAAATTCTAGAATCTCTGTAGGTACAGATAGTAACAATGATTTACAATTGCGTTCAAACAATTCGTTTTTGCACGACAACGTAGATTAATACTACTTCTATAATAATTTTAGTAACCCGAAAATTGGATTTAATTTTCGGGTTATTTTTTTTATCTTCGCACAGAATTTAAGAATTTGACTTTTATAAGTAGTATATAAAATAAATATTGTCTTCCTAAGCAAAGTAGAAGGTTGATTCAATATAAAAGGCTTCGACTTCGCTCAGCCTGACAAAGTGTATTAGATTAAAACAAGTCACTAAGAAATTTTCAAGTTATAATATCAATATATAAGCATAGCTTATTTAAATACGAAACAAAAATGAGTTTACAAACATTAATCATGGACGAGATTAAAACCGCCATGAGAGCCAAAGATACAGTAGCATTAGAAGCATTAAGAGCCATTAAATCTGAAATGTTATTAGCAGCAACTGCATCTGGATCTAAAGAAGACTTAACAGAAGACGATGAAGTTAAATTACTTCAGAAATTAGTAAAAACACGTAAAGAAAGCGCTAGAATTTTTACAGAACAAAATCGTCCAGATTTAGCTGAGCCAGAATTAGCTCAGATTGCTGTAATCGAGAAATTTTTACCAGCACAATTAAGTGAAGAAGAAGTAGAAGCTGTAATTGCTAAAATTATCGCCGAAACTGGAGCTTCTGGAATTGCATCAATGGGAAAAGTTATGGGATTGGCATCTGCACAATTGGGCGGAACTGCTGAAGGTAAAACGATCTCTACGATTGTGAAAAAACTATTGGTTTAAAATAAATTTTAGATATTAGAGTGTAGATTTTAGATTCCAATAAGTAATCTAAAATCTACACTCTGAAATCAGCAATTAACTGACCGCGTAGTTCAACTGGATAGAATATCAGATTTCGGCTCTGAGGGTTGGGGGTTCGAACCCCTCCGCGGTCACTACAAAAATTAAAAAGCCTGCAAAATATACATTTGCAGGCTTTTTTATGTTCGAAAATCTTTTAGTTATTTTTTTACTTTTTACAAAATCAATTTACGCGAGTAATGTTAGTATGGATTTCAACACGGTTATTTAATTTATAGATTATATTTTTTCTTACTGCTAATCTAATTACAAAATGATCTTTAAATTCACTCAAATGTCCAAACTTGGTGTAACAGCTTTTAACGGTTCATTGTTTCTGTTGTTTATTCTTTTAGTTTTAGTTTCCAATTGAATAATGTTTTTGTTTCTTCAATTTTCAAAAAATTATTTTTCAACAAGATTTTAAATGAAGCGATATTTTCTTTTTCGGTAGACGCAATTATTGAAAATACCTTAGGTTGGGATTTAGCCCAAGTTATTAATCCAGCAACAGCTTCTGTCATAAACCCTTTTTTTTGAAATTCTTCATAAGTTCCATATCCAATTTCAATTTCTCCATCTGAATTTGGTTCTCCAACAATGCAAATATCTCCAACCATTTTGTTGTCAACTTTTGAAATTGCTGTCCAAAGAGTTGAGTATAAGTAGTTTTTAGTCGTATCGGCTACATTTGGTAAAATTGTTTGTTCAAAAGCTTCTTTTAGTTCGGGTGAAATTTTTCTTGAAGTTGTATTTAAATTTAATTCTTCTTCCAAAGAGTTGTCACATTTAGTATATTTTACTAATTGCTCATAATTTAATGGTCGTAAAATAAGTCGTTCTGTTTCTATCATTTTTGGTTGTTAATTTTTGGATGGTGAGGAATTACAATGACCGCTAACTTTCTGACGCTGCAAGAAGTTTGGGATTAAAGATGAGAGTTTTTTCCATTATGCACAAATTTTCCAAATATAAAACCATTTTTAAATTCAGCCAAATGCCTAAATCTCTTGTAACGGTTGTTAGTGGTAGTGGCTTTTCTCAGTTAGAGGTTTAGTTAAAAGATTGTCTAAATTCCAACGGACTCAAATTCGTTTTACTTTTAAATATTTTAGTAAAAGAGGAGGAGTGTTCAAAACCTAATTGATAAGCAATTTCGGTGATTGTTAATTTTGTTGTTGATATTTTTTCTTTTGCTTTTTCAATCAATTTATTGTGTATGTGTTGTTGTGCATTTTGTCCAGTCATTGAACGTAACATATCACTTAAATAATTGGGGGAAATATTTAATTGTTCTGACAAAAATTTAACGGTCGGAACTCCTTGATTTGATGAATTTTCGTTATCAAAATAATTATCTAAAATATCCTCTAACTTCTGTAACAGTTCATTATTTATTACTTTTCGTGTAATGAACTGTCTTTTATAAAAACGATTGCTATAACTCAATAAAGTTTCTATTTGCGATATCAGTACATCTTGACTAAAGTCGTCAATCCTATTTTGTAATTCATCCTCAATGATTTTAAAAATTGAAAAAACAGTTGATTTTTCTTTATCCGATAAATGCAAAGCTTCATTTACAGCATAAGAAAAGAAACCGTATTGTTTTATTTTTTTTGCTAATGGATAGGATAATAAAAAATCAGGATGAATGAACAATAACTTACCTGTATTTTCAGTATCATCTGGCGCTTCAAAGACTTGATTTGGTGCTGTGAAAATCATTCCGCCTTCCCCAAAATCAAAATAATTTTGTCCATATTTTACCCGTTTATGAAAACTTGATTTATAAGCTATTTTAAAAAATTTTAAAATGTACGAATTGGATAATTCATCTGGCGATTCTTTAATGTCTTCTATGTCAATAAGGCTTACCAATGGGTGCAAGGGCTTTGGTAGCCCGAGCACTTTATGGAATTCTGTTAGAGATTCAAATTTATAAGGACTATTTTCATCTTTATTCATAATGCTAAAATAAGATATTTCTACTAAACATTTCCTCGTTGGTATTCGCTATGCAAACGAATTGCTGCTGGTGAATTAAATAAAGTATCCAATTGTGCACGGGCAGTCATTTGGCGAAATTTTCCGTGTTGTGTAGGATTTCCAGCATCGTGCATAAGATTGGTCATTGAAATGGCAAAATCTTGGTATGTCCAAATATGTGGTAAACAAGTATTGGAATATTCGTTTAATGTTTTTAAGTTATTATCTTTTACAGCATCTAAAATTGCTTGTGCCAAAATATCAACATCGAAAAGCGCAAGATTCATTCCTTTTGCACTTGTAGGAGGTACAAGATGTGCTACATCGCCAGCAAGAAAGAGATTTCTGTATTGCATTGGAGAATGAACTACGCTACGCAATGGAACAAATTGTTTGTCAATTATGGTTGAATTTGGTATAGTTGAATCGTTCAAACGTAATCGAATTTCATCCCAAAATCTTTCATCAGACCAATCTTGTGGTCCATCACTCAAATCACATTGTAAATAATATCGGCTTCTCTGTGGTCCACGAGGAAGTTGTCCAACAAAACCATAATCACTTACAGCCATAATTGGATGTCCTACAACTGGAGCTTCTACGTGTGCTGCCAACCACGAATATCCAAACTCATAACTGTACTTGGTCAAAACTCCATTAGGAATTGATGAACGACTCATTCCTCTACTACCATCGCAGCCAATAATGTAGTCGCAAGTAATTTCGTGAGTTCCATTTGCGTCAGAATAGGTAACTGTGGTAGGTTTATTTTCTTCATTTTGAATAAGAACATTATTGACATCAAAACGAACATCACCGTCCATTTTATCTATTAATGTTTTTAGTAAATTGTTAACGAGCATTTGTTGGGTACAAAACCGACCTGATTTGCCATTCTCTTCAATAATTTCAAAAATTCGGCTTTCTCCATTTACTCTATAATCAATTGTTTGAGCAACTGGTCCAGCAAGTAATTCATCTGCCAATCCCCATCTTTCAAACATATCTACACCACGTGCTTCTATAACACCTGCTCGTTGTAAAGTTTCTACAGAACTTCTATTTTGGGTTTCTAAAACCACACAAGTGATATCTGATTTCTGTAAAAAAGCAGCCAAGGTAAGACCTGAAACACCCGCTCCAATAATGGCAACAGTTATTTTTTCTTCATTGTAATCCATAATTTAGTTCATTTAAATATCGAAGTACAAAGGTCAATAGATTGCTGTTGTCCGAATTAGGCGAATTGAAGTATTTTTTAGCCAAAATAAGAATTTAAATGATTATCAGATATCATATGAATTCCCTTTTTTTGCCATTACCACTAACGTCCTGGCGTTACAAGAGGTTTGGGATTAAAGATGCGAGTTTTTTCCATTATGCACAAATCTTCCAAGTACAAAACCATCTTGAAATTTAGCCAAATGCCCAAATCTCTATTAACGGCTGTTATGCGATGTTTAATTTGTACAGAATTTTAAGTTCTTCCAATCTATTATTACTTTTTGTTCCTTTATATCAAATTCAAACTTGTCTAATTCAAATTTGACATTGTTGCATGTAAATATTATTTTTGGATTTTGTAATTGATTTAAATATTCATAACCTATCAATTGAGTATAACAGTGAACTGAAGTAATCATTTTTTTTTCTTCATCAGTAAATTTTTCATAATCAGTAGTAACAGTTTTACGCATTGGAATTTCAATATTGCCTAAATTAGCCTTTACGTTTTTCGGAATGTTTATGATTTCAATCGATATCCAGGATTCAAGAAAAAAAATATTATTTAATTTTTCTGGCAGATCTAATGAGAAAATTCCATCACCATCAGTTGTTATGTATGGAACTTTTTTGTTAACTGAAATCATTGACCAAACTCCTTTATCAAATAAAGTTGTTCGTCCAGATAATTGGGCTTGAGAGTTTAAAGTAAGTAACAACAGTAATATTATATAGTATGTGTTCTTTTTCATAAATCTCTTGTAGCATTGTTGTGAGTGGCTTCCTTAGGTTGTTTGGTATAAATGTACTATTTGGTTATGTTCTCTACTATAAAACACATATATTTTCTTATCGCAAGAATCTGCACAAAATGGATATGTTTCGATTTCAGTAATAAATACCATTGGATTTCCATTTGTGTCGTTTGGTGTTGCATCTCCTTGCCACCATTCTGGCTCCCCTCCAATTTTAATTTCGGCAATATTAAATTTATTTCCAGTATTTAGAAATTCATTTTTAGACCCTTCAAATTTTTCTTTTGTTTCGATTTGATATTCTTTCCAATCATCTGTTGTGTCAAAATATGCTAAATCAGTGTCGAAATTGTATTTGTCGTTTTCAATTGTAAAAGAAATCATTGTATCAGTACAATATTCTGTAAAATATTTTACAGTTTCTCTATTGTATGGATCTTCATTAAATTGAAGAATAAAAAAATAACCTTCCCAATTTTCATTAATAAGTGTTTTTGGAATTGCAACTACGGGTAAGAAAATTTCGGAATGTCTATCTGTAATATTGTTAAAGACATCTTCTAATTTTGGAAATAAGATTAATACATTTTTCATTCTGAATTTTTATTTAATATAGTTGGTTTTAAAGTTATGCAAAACGTTCTCGCGCTACAAGAGGTTGGGAATAAAGGTGCGTAATTTTTCCATTATGCAATAATCTTCCAAATACAAAACCAACTTCAAATTAAGCTTAAAACCCCAATCTTCCCAAACGGCTGTTAGCAGTAGATTTTATTCTCTATTTAGTTTTCTTGTTTAAATACTAGTGGTTTCATTTCAATATTTTTATTAATTAATGTTGATTTTTGAATTGTCATTTTATTAAATTCGTTACAATTATCGATTATCAAAATGCCTTTTTTAACTTTCCATTTATATGTTTTTTCTAAGTTATCATACATATGTTCATACATTTCTTTTCTTTCAGGAATAACCTCGGCTAACACCTTATAGGAAATGACCACAGAATCTTTTTTAAAGTCTAAAATACGATAAGTATACAACATGCCTATTCCATCTTTGCAAGTTGCTCCAACTTCTGCGATATATCTTTTGCCCATTGGTGAAGCTTGAGCATTCGCTTTTAGTGAAATACATGTAAGAGCAATCAACACAAAAAATAATTTTAATATAATAATCCTCATTTTAAAATTTCAGTTTTTAATGTTGTTTGGTTAAAATGTATGATATTCTGAATTTACAATTTTTGTAGTAAACTTACCGCTAGCGTTCTGGCGATATACGAGGTTTGGGATTAAAGATGCGAGTTTTTTCCATTATGCACAAATTACCCAAATACAAAACCATCTTTAAATTCAGCCTAATGCCCAAATCTCTTGTAATGGCTATTGGCAGAAGTGCTTTTCTTCAAATTTTTTATTCTTCACATATTCTCAATTCCCAATTATTATTTTTTACAAAATTTAGAAACCTACTTAAGTCATTTATACAATTGTCATCCCAAATACCTATTTGTGGACTTTGTCTATATTGCTCAATAATTTCTGGAATTATTTTTATTATCCAATCAAGTTCATTTTCTGTAATTAACTCAGCAATTGATTCAATATCCCGCCATCCTTTGCATTCATACCAGTTTTTAATAAAATTTGGCAATTCTTGATATTCTTTTTTATTAACTATAAGTGCTCTTATAAATGAATCAAAATAGCCTTCCCAAAGACTAAAAAAATAAATATTATTTTCTCCTTGCGTTAGCTGAATTTCGTGAAATTTATCTTTCTCGTACTCTTTAATATTTTTTTCAAATACAGTTTCTTTTGAATTGGTGTATAGCCTAATCTCTGTTTCTCCTAAAAAATCAGAATAGTAGTCCAACTTTAAAAGCTTTATTTTCATCAGTCAGATTTTGTTATTAAATACCTAATTCTCCTGCCCTTTAGCATTTTTTTTAAACGTCCTGACCTTACAAAAGGTTTGGAATTAAAGATGAGAGTTTTTTCCATTATGCACAAGTTTTCCAAGTACATAACCATTTTTTAAATTCAGCCTTTTGACCAAATCTCTTGTAGCTGTTGTGTGTAGTTTATTTTGCAATATAAACACTTTGATATATTCCATTTTGTAAATGATTTGTATTCTTTTTTTCTAAGCCAATGTTGTATAATTCTTCATCAAAGCAACTAATTATAGCATTTAAGAATGCATTACTACAAGCACCTCTATTCCAGGAATCTGTAGGATGAAATCCTGCGAAATTAATTTCAAATATTAAATATAAACGTTCACCTTTTATCGATGAAATCCAATTAATAAAAAATTCGGCAAATTTTACCATTTCATCTTTTCCTGATTCAAAGTTTGAAATTTCAAATTTATTTTCTGGTACTTTCCAATCTAAATAAGAATACGGAAGTTTGTCAATATTTTCATTATTTGGATAGTTTTCAAATTCATAAATATTTAATTCAATTATTGAATATTTATCGTGCTTTCGATAAAAACCTATTCCATTTAATTTTTCAAAATTCCACTTTTTTACGCTGGTTTCAATTTTAGATAAATTTTCAGCACCAGAAATTATATTCCCTAATTGTATCATTTGGTTTCATTAATTTATTAAATTCTCCTGTTTTCGGTTAAATTACGCACAACGTTCTGGCGCTACAATAGGTTTGGGATTAAATATGCGTATTTTTTCCATTATGCACAAATTTTCCAAGTACAAAACTATCTTTAAATTCAGCCAAATACCCAAATCTCTTGTAACGGCTGTTGTGTGCAGTTTTTATAACTCATTAATTAGTTCCGCAATTATTTCAGGTCTTAGAATTGTAGCTAATTTTGTTTGTTCATTTCTAAGATGAATTAGTCCAGCAAATTCTGATTTTATTTCTCCATTCTCAGAATAGTTCGTAAAAACCGGAGAGCCAGAAGTACCTTTTGTCAATGTTCCACTTTCATATGATACTACATAATTATCAAAATCTAATTCATTTGTTTCAAAGTATCTAAGTGGTTTCTTATACTCGAATTTTAGGTTACCTTTAAATTCAGTTGGTTTTAAACTTTCTACATACAAGTCAAAATTATCCTCATTTCCATTTACAACACCAAATCCATAACATATAATTTTGGAGGGTAAGCAATTAGGTTGAATTTTTACGATTTTCAAATCATATTGTTTAGCTATATCTACTTTATAAAAGTTAATGTCAAGATTTTTGGATTTTTCGGATTTAGAAATTGGGTTATTATTTATTTGCAAAAAATCTAATTTATTCGTTACATTATTATGTAGTCTAATGTAAAAAAAATCTGCTGTTTTTTGAGTCGCAAACTTATCTTGAAAAAAATTGTGTGAAGCCGTAACCAGATAAGTTTGGTTATCTTTTTCAATAAAAAAACCTGTTCCTTGATTTATTTGATTATCCTTTACAGAAAAAAGGAAGTAACTAAACTCCTGAATTGGACTAATCCAGTTATTGGCTAAAATCATAAGTAATATAAATGGTTTAAAAATCATTGATTTTAATAAAATTTAAGTTGTTTCGTCAGGTTCTTGAATTCTCCATTTTTTCGGCAAAATTGCACACAACTTCCTGGCACTAAAAGAGGGGATTAAAGATGCGAGTTTTTTCCATTATTCACAAATTTCCCAAGTACAAAACTATCTTTAAATTCAATCAAATACTCAAATCTCCTATAATGGCTGTTAACAACAGTTATTTTAATTTTAAACTTTATTTACTACTTGGTTAAGTATTAAAGTCTTTTAAATGTAACTTTTTGTTTTTTATTAGCTTTTAATTATAGTTTCTTTAACAGCAACCAAAAAACAAAGCAATAGTTTTACACTCTTAAATTTAACATTTATGAGAATAAAACTATAATTATTCTCTGTTGTATAGATATGTAGTTTGATTGAATGACTGAGTAAATAAATTGCCCAAATTCGGCAAGTTTTAGATTAAGTGGTTTAAAGATAATATTATTTTGGTCATTGATTAAGACGAAATAGAGGTACAATTTATGGACAATAGAAAAATTATAATAAATCTAAAAAAAGGTAATGAGGCTTCATTCAAAGAAGTTTACCTTAATTATTATGATAAACTGATAAATATTGCCAAACGATTTAATTTCACTGTTCTTACTCCTGAAGATTTTGTTCAAGAAACTTTTTTAAGACTTTATAATAAAAGAGAATTATTGAATGAAGATGTTTTGTTTGATAAACAATTGTATACAATCTGCAAGAACATCATTATCAATCATCTTAACAGAGAAAATAAAATAATACAGCTTGATTCTTTAAAAGTTGAAATTGCCGATGAAGAAATCGAAACTGGAGATTTTGAAGAAAAAAGAGAAAAATTATACAGTTTCATAAAGCAGCTTCCCGAGCAGCAGCAAAAAATATTTACTTTACACAAACTGGAAAACCTTAGCTATAAGGAGATTGCATCGCTTACAGAACTTTCTGAAAAGACGATTGCCAATCATATTTATCTTGCCAGTAAATTTATTAGAAAAAAAATCGAAAACCATTAGGAACTTTTTCATTCTCGTTTGTTATATATAAAAACAGACATAGAAATGGATATAGAAGTTTATAAAACGGACGTAAAAACAAAAGAAGATGCAACTCATATTGTGACGCTTCTGCAATTTGTTATTTCCGATTGTATCATGCATTTTGATATGAAGGGTTCAGATCCTATTTTAAAAATTCAGACCAATAGAGAAATCAAAGAAATGGTTTATGGTGTTTTTAATAAACACGGATTTTATTGTCAAAAATTATAATGCCTCAAAATTATGGACGAGAATAAATTAGATGAAGAATTAAAAAAGATATGGGATGAAAAACCCAATGTACATTCTAATGATATAAAAGAAGATTCTTGGGAAGATTTCCGTTCTAAGGCTTTTCCTTCTAAGAAAAAAACTTTTTCATGGCGTAATTACGCCGCTGCAGCTGCTGTAATTGTTATGCTTATTGGAACGGGAATTTATCTGATTAAAGATCCATTTAAAAATGATATTTCAATTGCAGGAAATGTTATTGAGAATACGACTTCTGAAATCAAAACTATTACGCTTCCAGATAGTTCAAAAGTAGAATTAAGTCCTCATTCTAAAATTGAATTTGCAAATAATTTTTCAATCAACAGAAAAATTGAAATGGAGGGAGAAGCTTATTTTAAAGTTAAAAAAGATAAAAAACATCCTTTTGAAGTTTTTTGTAATGAGACAACAACAAAAGTATTGGGAACATCTTTTACAGTAGTTGGACAAGATAAAACAGGAGTTATTGTTATGCTTTACGAAGGAAGCGTTCAGATGAATGTAAAAGGTCAGAGTGAAAATTGGGTTTTAAAACCAGGCGAAAAGTTTACATACGGAAATGGTAATCCTGCTATAGAAGAGTTTAACAGATTTACAGATTTCGACAACGAAAAATTAAGCAATGTGAGTACTTATATCGAAAAGAATTACGGTTACAAAATGATAATTCCAGCGGAATATAATGACCAGCGAATCACATTAAGAATAACCAAGAAAGAAGATTTAAAAACGATTATTCAATTAATATCAGAAATGTATAACCTAAAATTTGAAGTAAATGAGAAAGTAAAACAGATTACTTTTCAATAGAAAAGAAAAGGATGCACTAGCCGCGAAACTACACATCCTTCCCATAACAAGTATAGTATAAAACTATACCATTTATTAATATTCAAAAATACAAAAATTCATGAAGCATATAATTTCAGCATGCTTTTTTTTACTCAGTTTGGCTGCGTTCTCTCAAAATGTAACGGTAACTGTAGATAAAACGATTACTCTAAAAGAATTCTTTAAACAAATTGAGAATCAAACAGATTTTAAATTTGCTTTTACAGATCAAATTGATACCAATCAACAATACTTTACAAAAAAAGGCAACTATACCAATATGCGAATAGAACAGCTTATTTATGAGTTGAATAAGACTTCGATAGTACAATTTTCTATTGTAGGCAATAATATTTTTGTAAAGCAGAAATCCCCTAAAACAGCTAAAAAAAAAACGAAGCTAACTGGTAAAGTTTTAGATAATACAGGTCATGGCGTTATTGGTGCCAATATTTATATTAAAGAATTAGAAGTTGGTTCTACAACAGATAAAGATGGCTTTTTTGAGATTGAAGTGCCAAAAGGAAATTATAATGTTGCGATCAGCTATGTTGGTTTTAAAAATCAGGAAAGACAAATCATAGTTTCTGATAATATGTTTGTAAATTTTAATTTGGAAGATGACAGTCAGCAGCTCAATCAGGTAATTGTTACAAGTTCCAAAGCTGTTGACGTTAAAAATACACAAATGAGTGTCAACAGACTTTCGATGGAAGATATTAAGAGAATTCCGGCTGCAATGGGGGAGCCGGATCCCTTAAAATCTTTACTGACATTGCCAGGAGTTACAAATGCTGGAGAAGCTTCATCAGGTTTTAATGTGCGCGGTGGTGCAGCAGATCAGAATCTTATTTTGCTAGACGGTGCTCCTGTATTTGGTGATTCTCATATGTTTGGTTTCTTTTCCATTTTTAATGCCGATATGGTTAATAGTTTAGATTTATATAAAGGAGGGATTCCTTCTAAATATGGGGGCAGAGTCTCTTCTGTACTCGACGTAAACCAGCAAACAGGAGATTTTGAAGATTTTAAAGTAAACGGAGGAATTGGTCTAATCTCAAGCCGACTTTCGGTACAAGGTCCTATAAAGAAAGGAAAAGGTTCATTTATAATTGGCGGACGTACTTCTTATGCGCATCTATTTTTAAAATTAACCGACCTTAAGACCGTAATTATGTTTTATGACCTGAATGCTAAATTAAATTATCGTTTTGATGCCAACAATACGCTTAGTTTTACAGGTTATTTAGGAAATGATCGTATCTATTTTAGCGATCAAGTAGATCTTAATTTTGGAAACACTATGGGGATTTTAAGCTGGAAACATAAATTCTCAGATAATTTAGATAATAACTTAGCTGTTTTTTATAGTGACTATAAATTTGACCTTGATTTAATAATTCAGGATTTTAAATGGAAGAATACTATTCAAACGTATGGCTTAAAATACAATTGGAATCAAAGACTAACTCAAAATTTTAAATTAAACTACGGAATTGAAGGAACTTATTATAATTTCAATCCTGGAACAGTACAGCCTACAACTTCAGATTCGCAGTTTAATTATCAGCAATTGGATAAGAAATATGCTTTCGAATCTTCTGCTTACATCGACTTTGAACATCAAATTACAGAAAAACTAAACCTTCGATACGGACTTCGTTATAGTTTATTCTATCGCTTAGGAAACGAAGAAATAAGCACTTACGATAACGGAAATTCGGTAGTATATAATCCTTTATACAACATCTACGAGAAAGGAACTCCAACAGGAACAATATCGTACAAAAGTGGTGAGACTATAAGTAAATTCAACAATTTTGAACCACGTGCTGCATTATCCTATACTTTTAATGAAAATGCTTCTGTAAAAGCGAGTTACAACAGAATGGCGCAATATATTCATATGTTATCTAACACACAATCGCCGTTACCCATGAATATCTGGACACCAAGCGGACCATTTGCGAAACCGCAGCTGCTAGATCAATTTGCATTAGGATATTTTAGAAATTTCAGCGATCGTGATTATTCTTTTGAAGGAGAACTGTTTTACAAAAAGATTCAAAATCGTATCGATTATGTAGACGGTGCAGATATATTGGCAAACAACAATATAGAACAAGTAATCTTGAGTGGTAAAGCAAGATCGTACGGTATGGAATTATTATTTAGAAAAAATACGGGACGCTTTAACGGTTGGATTTCTTATACATTGTCAAGAGCAGAACAAAAAACGCCAGGAAGAACGGCACAGGAACCGGGTATTGCCAATGGCGAATGGTATTTATCAGGATACGACAAATTACATAATTTAAGTATTGTGGGCAGTTATAAATACAGTCCGAAATGGTCTTACAATGCTAATTTTTCATTGCAATCGGGTCAGCCGGTAACGTATGCAAACGGATATTATGAATTTGATGGATTCAATGTACCAAATTTTACGCTAAGAAACGGAAGTAGACTTCCCCTTTATCATCACTTAGATTTAGCGGCAACTTACACACCCAAACCCGATAAAAAGAAAGGATGGCAGAGCTATTGGGTATTTAGTATCTATAATATCTATAACAGACGAAATGCAGCATCAATAACCTTTTCAACCAATGAGGATACAGGAACAAACGAGACCAAAAAACTATCTATCTATGGATTGGTTCCAGGGGTTTCTTATAATTTTAAATTTTAACGATATGAATAAAGCAGTAAAAAATAATTTCAAAAGTAAATCACTAGCCTTATTTAGTCTTCTTTTTGTTTTATTGTTATCCTCTTGTGAAGAGGTTGTAAATCTTGATCTTGAAACGGGTGAAGCCAAAATAGTAATTGACGCTGAAATTCTTTGGAATAAAGATACTGATGGAAAGACGCAAACTATAAAAATTAGTAAAATGGCGCCTTATTACGACACAAGCACACCAAAAGTTTCAGGAGCACAGGTTAGAGTTCAGAATAGTGAAGGAGTAGTTTTTACTTTTACAGAAACAGAACCGGGTTCTTATGTTTGTAATGACTTCATACCAGTTCTTAATACAGATTATACACTTTTTGTTGAGGCTGAAGGAAAAAGTTTCACAGCTGTTGAAAAGCTTACTTCCGTAACTCCAATTAATAAAATAGAGCAGAGATACATGCCAGATGTATCAGGTCCTGACTTATTAGTACTTTCCGTTTTTTATAGCGATCCTGTAGATCAGGAAAATTTTTACCTGACTTATTTCACAACCGATTTTTTAAAAATTCCCTATTATGTAATATCAAAGGATGATTTTTACAATGGCAACGAAATAAAAGACGAATTCTCTGATGTTGATTTAAAACCAGGGAAAACCGTTAAAATCGTTCATCGTGGAATTTCAAAAAGTTATTATAATTATATGAATCTAATTTTTCAAGCATCAGAAGCAAATCCGTTTGCGACATCACCAGCAAATATTAGAGGAAATATTATCAATACTAAAAACAACAGTGATTTTGCATTAGGATATTTTAGACTTTGTGAGGCAGTTACGACTTCTTATACAATGAAATAAATTTAAAAATATTGAAGCAGAACTAAAAAGCCTGAGAATATTAAATTCTCAGGCTTTTTTTGGTTCTGTAATCCACACTAATTCTCCTCTGAATTTTCTTGTAAATTGAGAGGTATTTCTCCTTCTTTATTTAAATCGGAGTCGGTTATTTCAGTAGTATTCAGAAGCAGATCCTGATAAAAAGTTATATTGCGTACGTTTACGGGATCCCATCCTCCGTTGGAAATACGGTGTAATTCGATATAATAAACTCCCTCTTGCAGATAAACATCACCCAATTGCTTAATTTGATAGTTTGAAAAATCACTATTAACTGTCGTAAAGGGAAAAATAATACTTAATCTATCTTTTATCATCAATTGAAATTTGCCTGAACAACCAGCTAGCTCACTTTGCCAATGGTAAATACCTTCTTGATTCACTTTGACTCTCCACGCGGCATAAGCATCTGGATTTGTCCATCCGCCAATGTTATAGTTAGGAGCATGTTCTATCATAATTCCAGTTCCATGCAATATTGCACTTTGGGCAGGAAGAGTTAGCGTTTTATCAGCATTTTGAATGATTATAGGAGTTGTATCAATCTTGGGATGAATTGAAACCTGACGTACATTTACAGGGTCCCAGCCTCCGTTTGAAATACGATGTAACTCGATGTTATAAATACCAGCAGGTAAATTAATTGTTCCAAGAGATAAGGTCTGATATTTATTAAAATCAGCTGTTGCGGTTGTAAATTGATATGGCCCTTGATCGACTCCATCAACTTTCAATATAAATTGTCCAGAATAGCCGGCTGCAACTACATCCAAAAAGAAATTTCCAGATTGAATAACTTCAACATGCCAAGTAGCAAAACTAGTATCATTAATCCAGCCTCCTAAATTATAGAGCGGTCCATTTTCAATCATCAATTCGGTTGTTACAGCATCGACTGCATTTAAATTGAGTATATCATCCTTAGATTGTTTAGAAAAGGTGAAAAGAATATTCACAATTTCTGACATCTCTAATACAATGGTTGTACTGATGCTGTCGAGAGGTGTGTCAGGTACCGGAATGATATATCCCGAAGCATTGTCGTTGGGTATAATATTTAAAGCTGTTTTGGTAGTATCAGCAAGGAAATACGCTTTAACAACACTTCCTTCTCGTAGATTTGGAACAAGTAAATTTCCATCATGAGGCCAATTTTCGGCAAATACATGTAGGTAAAGATATTGTGTGCTGTCTACAATTTTGCGGGTAGCTCGTCCCCAAGGCAATTGTGTGGTATACGGACTTGGCTGTGCTTTTTCTATTGCCATTTTGTTGACAGCCATCCATACCGCAAACCCATCCAGCCTGTTTATAGCTTCAGGCGGAAATGTTCCGTCTGCTTCGGGGCCTATATTAAGCAGAAAATTACCGCCTTTACTCACAATATCAATTAATTTTTGAATTAAATCTTTTTCAGTTTTCCAGCGAGGATCATAAGCGTCATATCCCCAGTTATCATTCATCGTCATACAAGTTTCCCAATCTGATCCATCTCCGTTTGGAGGCATATTAGGAATATTTTGTTCAGGTGTAGTATAATCTCCAGTCAAACCATCATTCATTCGATTATTGAATATCAAGCGGTCTGATCCGGGAATATTTTTAATTGCTTTCATCATTCGGTAACGAAATTCGGGCGTGCTTCCACCTCCCATATCCCACCAAATCAGATCAATATCATAATCATTAATCATCGTTTGGATATGAGGAATTACAATAGTATCGGTATATTGTGCCTGTTCGTAATAAGAAGCCTGGTGATTTGGTGTTTCATTCTGAGGCATCCATCCCATTCCTCCCGGATTCATCCAATCTAGACATTGCGAATAATAAAACCCAATTTTCAATCCTGCTGCATGAGCTTCAACCACCAAATTTTTCAAAATATTTGCTGCAATATTAGTATCATCCTGAATGTTGTATCCCACGTGATGTGTATGCATCAAAGCAAAACCTTCATGATGTTTGGCAGTAATGACAATATATTTCATACCAGCATCCTTTGCCATTCTTATCCACTCGGAAGCACTAAAATTTTCTGCTGTAAAATTTTGCTGCCATCGCGTTTTATATTCGGCTCTGGGAATTTGGGCAGCAAACATAATCCACTCAGAATATGCACCTTGTTTGTAAGGCTCTCCTGTTTCAGGATCGGTTTTAATAGTTCCATCTGGATTAATCCATTCAGGGCGATAAGACGAATAATAATCTTTCATCCAATAATCGGGTCCAATGTACGGACCAGATTTCATTAAAGTTGGTCCTGTATAATGTCCTGCCAGTCCAGAGTACGCACCCCAGTGTAGAAACAGCCCAAAACCTGCTTCACGCCACCAAGCCATCCTTTGATCTTTGTGCAGTTTGGTTTCTTCAGTTGTTACATAAAGACTAGTACTCATCTTAGTGGAAATATCCAAATTGTCGTTTCGACCTCTTACAGTAAAATAATAAATATCAAATGAATTTAAACCAGTTATTACTACAGAATTGGTGGTAACATTCTGATAAAAAACACCTTCCTTAAATACGTCGTATGAAGTTACTTTAGAAAGCACATCCCATGATAAAGAAATAGAGTTAGTTTGAATATTCGTCGCTTTCAGTTCTTTAGGATTATTGTTATAGAAAGGATTAAGATCAATTTCGGTATCACTAAAAGTCAGCTCATCAATATAAATAATATCTCCAATTGCATGGTTAACAGTAAAATCGGGCTGAAGGCTAAATCTAGTAATATCTTTTACCTTATTTGACAATAAATCAAACACTACTACTCCCCATTCGTTTTGTTTATCCAGTGGGCTTTGAGATAAGAATTCATTGTTTGGCCCATTTGAAATATTAGCTTTTATTTGCGAATTCGGATTGTTTCGATAATATTTCATATATAAATACTTATACTCAGAAAGTGTCACATTTAGAGTACAGTCACACCCTGCCCACATAGCAGAATTTCCAGTCCGTTCAAATTTTAACACCTTCTTACTTTGATTTGATCCTGTTCTGTCTGGATTATCAACAACCTCAGCCTGCATATCGGTTTTTGGATTAAGAATCAATTTATCTGTAAAGTTGATTTTTCCGTTTTCAAAATTATCCAATACATATGGCTCTCTAATTATTACACGCGGATAAAAATCCAGTTTAAAATTCAGCTTACCCAATGCCGTTTGAATTTCAGGAGCCGACATAAAATAATCCCAAAGCATACCTGAGCGGTAATTTTCAATCATGCAAATAATAGGTCCTTGATCTATAGCCAAATAACTACCATCGCCCCAATTCACAGTTTCATTGAAAGAGTCTATAAATCCTGCTTTTTCATTCCAGATTTTTGTTCCCAACTTTTCATAAAAATACCGCAGTGCGGCCAATGACTCTTTGGGAGTATATGGCATTGACGAGATAGCTGCTGTTGGAGCAACTACACCTCTATCATTTCCTGGAGAGTGGGCACTATAACTTTTATTTCCGTCAGAAGCAGTTAATCCCCAGGCTTGGTTTTCGCCATATCCAACATATTCCAGCGGATTTTCTTCGCAATAAGCTCTATTTATCAAGGTATGAGCCTGATTTTGTTGAAAATAATTTACATTGTTATAAGTATCTCGCAAATTTTTTGGATTAAAACCTAAAAATGAATAATGAGCAAAAAATAAAGGTCCGCCCTTGGAGTTTTTGTCACCAATAGGAAGCGTAATATCATAAAATTTTTGATTTTTGGAGTGGTACGAACCACCTATTGACCAGCCGGTTTGCCACAAACTGGGATCAATAGGATGAGTTGGTGAAGCAACAGCCAGCATATAAGTAATCATACATTCGTTCCAGCCCACAATCGTCCCACTAGATTTTTGCAGCTCATTATTGCAATGCCAGTACAGCCTATCTGTTCCAAATGTAAAGTAATTCCAGTCGACATTGTTCCAAAGCACATTGATCTTAACAACCAGAGCTTCTTCTGCCAATATGGGCTGATTAAAATACTGACGTGCTGTAATCAAGCCCTGCATCATAAAGGATGTTTCTACCAAATCAGCTCCATTGTCATTTACACTAAACGGAACAGTTTCACCTGTATCACCATTCATCCAATGGGCAAAACCTCCTTTGTAATTAGTCGCTGAGTTGGTTAAGAAATCAACAATTTTCTCAATACGCAGACGTCCTTGTTCTCTGGTAATAAACGCTCTCTCGATGCCTACTAAAATAGCCATTACTCCAAAACCGGAACCGCCTGAAGTAACAGGATTTCCACCTGTTCCCGAAACAGGAATACGTTCATATGCCATCCCTGAACTTGATGCATAGTCCCAAAAGTACTTAAATGTATATCGCTGCGTTTTTGTAAGCAGTTCTTCATCAGTAAGCACAGGTGCTGATAAAATAGATTCTTTCATAACATTAATTGATTAAAGGTTTGAAATAAGTGAAGTTGTATGTTATTGTCGTTTTCAAATAAATAAAACAAAACACCTTATAGTCTATTTTTACTAACAAAAACAAACTTAAGTTTTTAAAGACCAGTATTGTTTGGATGCAAGCAAGGTGGATATAATTAATTTTGATAAATCTATTTTGATTGTTTGCTTGTATTTTTTTACAACTCAAGAAAATTTTCGAGTATACTGTAAAAAATTAAAAAGGGAGTGTATCATTTCAAAATAAATACCGTCTAATTGAACTCTTCTAAACGTGGTATTATAATCCCGATTCTCTATTAAAATATAGTATTTGTATATTTTAATATATTGAATATGAATTAGTTAGGTAGATATCAATACGAATATACTGATTATTTAATCACGCAGCAAAAAAACTTATTAACTACTTATTCTTTCGACCTAAAATAAGATTATTTCATTCCAAACCTTTGTAGATTTTCTTAAAATCTGGAAACCTTTTAGTAAAAGCTTCAAACTTTACACCAAGTTCTTCTCTAAAAAACAAAAGCCTCTAAAATCATAATTTTGAAGGCTTTTTGTATTTTATATTATTTTGAAAGCTATTTTGGATCGTAAAAAATGCTTCATTTTAGTTAAGATTAAATTAATACCTTCCTATTGGAATTGAAAGGTTAATTTTTTTCTTCTTTTGATAATTGTGTTGTCAATGAAATACATTGCATTCCTAATATTAGGTGTCGTCATTATGTGTAAATATCAAAAGAGAATTTTCTGCCAACAGAAACCCGTAACATCGGGTAGCCGTCTCTGTTTTTTACTAAATCGTAATAAGTGCAATAATAATAGGTAATTGCATTTAACTTAATAATCCTTTTTCTTTCAAATCTTTAAATATGATTTTATCAACTTCTGATATAATATCTAAATCTTTGTAATTTAACCATTTAATTTCATCGATTTCATTATTAGCATTCAGATTTCCAATGTAATCAGCTTTGTAGCAAGTCATTTTTACAATAACGCCTTCAATAGCACCGTCCGATTGAGCTTTAAATGTTCCGAAATATTCAATAGATTCAATTATTATTTCAACACTTAATTCTTCTTGAATTTCTCTAATTAAAGTTTGTTCGTCAGTTTCGTCATTTTCTCTTTTTCCTCCTGGAATGTAATATTTGTTTTTTCCTTTTGATTTTGTGCTTAAAATTTTGCCGTTTTCAATTTTTATTAATGCAATTTTATCAATTTCTTTCATCAAGTTTTTTATTTAGTCAGTAATTTTTCAGTGTGCGGTTTAATTTCTATTTCAGATTCAGAGTTTATACTTTTTCAGTTTTTTAAAGTTAAATTAATCATTAATTTAAAAGTATTTATAAACCCCATCATTCATAAATGAGATATAAGTTACAATTAATTAGTTTACAATAAGTTAATATTCTCTCCCTAAATATATTTATTATATTTAAACAATTAAATTCTGAATTGATCAAGGCAATAAATAGTGTAGTTTTTAATTTTATTTTGATGAAATACAACGATTTAAAATTAAAAATAGCGAAATATCATAATTTAAAAAGTCCTCTTAAACTCAAAACAGCCTACTATTCATAGTTCTTTCGTTTGGTTTAATCTTTGCTTGGTTCAATTTAAAATAATCATTTTAAATGAGTTTAATTTTCCAAAATAATACCATCGATGTGATTCTAAACGCTTACAAAGGTGATTTAGGTATTTATTATGAACCCTATAGAAATCATGTTTATCGAGTTTTTAATTTTTGTTTGTGCAGCGATATTACTTCACAAAACGAAATTCAGAAGCTGGCAATTGCATCAGCGTTTCATGATATTGGTATTTGGACAAATTCTACCTTCGATTATTTAAAACCTTCTATAAAACTGGCTCGAGATTATTGTATAGAAAACAATCTTAATATTGATTTTCAGGACGATATTGATTCCATAATAGAGAATCATCATAAAATGAGTGCTGTAAAAAATAGATATTTATCTGAAAATTTTAGAGAAGCAGACTTGATAGATCTTTCTTTGGGAATAGTTAAAAAAGGAAGAAATAAAATTATGGTAAACCAAATTAGAAAGAAGTTCCCCAATAAAGGTTTTCATGTTTTTTTATTAAAAATATTCTTCAAGAATCTCGTTACAAATCCGCTTCATCCATTTCCAATCTTTAAATTATAATTTATGAAAAAAATTTATGAAACTAAAACAAGTTTTGCCGATTTAGGAGATAGAAAAATTGCATACCGTTCTTATGGCAAAGGAATCCCTATAATTTTTGTAAACCGTTTTAGAGGAACGCTTGACACTTGGGATCCTTTATTTATAAAAATGATGATGAAGCGATTTAACGTCATTACTTTTGATTATTCGGGAATTGGCGCTTCTACAGGAAATATGTCTTCGGAAATTGTTTCAGTAGCACAAGATATAAAAGACTTAGCCGACGCTTTAAAGCTAAGCACCATCATAATTTTGGGCTGGTCTTATGGCGGATTAGTAGCACAGGCAGCAACGCTATTATATCCTAATTTAATAACACATTCTATATTAGTCGGTACAAACCCTCCAGGTAAAAATGAAGTTCCGTTAGAGCAGGTTTTTTTAGATGCAGCATTAAAACCAATAAACGATTTTGAGGATGAAATTGTTTTATTCTTTGAACCAAAATCTGCTTTTAGTCGTGCAGCAGCAAAAGCATCACATGATAGAATTCATAAACAAATAGATGTTTCTAAAATTCCATCAACTATGGATGTTTTCCAAGTTTATTTTAATGGAGGAGAAGGTTTTAGAGAAGATATTTTGAATTTTAGAGAACAAATTAAAAAAACTAAAATACCAATTTTAATTATCTGCGGAGATCACGATGTAAGTTTTGCTGTAGAAAATTGGTATGCCATTTTCAATCAAATGGTAAATACACAAATGATTGTTTATTCAGAAACAGGACATGCACCACAACATCAATATCCAGAACTTACGTCAAGACATATTATCAACTTTGTGAAATATATACATTAGATTTTGCTGATTTTTGTAGAATAGTACAACTTTTAACTGTATTTGTTAATGTTTATTCTCGCAATCTTGTCATTTCGAGGAACGAGAAATCGCATCCACTAATCCAAAAAGCTGGAAAACCTAGTGCGATTTCTCGTTCCTCGAAATGACAAAAAAGGATATTATTATATGTTTTATTTTGACAAAGATTTACATAAAGCTAAAACTATTTCTTAGAAAATATATTCTCTACAACCCAAGCTGGGCCAATCATTAAAAACTGAAGATCTTTTAAGAAAGAAGGTTTTTTGCCTTCAATATTATGTCCGTAAAATTGACCAATCCAAGCGATAACAAAAACGCCGATGGAGAACATCCATAACGGAACAAATTGCCCGATATAATAATTTACAACCAGACAAATAGCAGATAAAACAGCAATTTTAACCGCCATTGCGATAGACAATCTAATGTAGAAAACAAGAACAAAAAGCAAAATCACAACAGCCCAATTTTCTATAATTGGAGCATTTAATTGCAGCGTATTAGCAATAAAACCACTAGGAATACTCATTAATAAACCCACAATAGAAAAGTAAATTGCAGGAACACAAACATAATGTATTGCTTTGTTTTTCGGGTTTTGATGACTTACAGCATATTCTTCAAACCATTGATCAAGTGTTCTCATTTTATTAGATTTAGATATGTAAATCTAATAAAATTTCCCTTTGGTTTGTTAATCGTGTAATTTTTGCTGTTATTTTTTATTGAATATTTGTATAATGCTTGGTTTTATTGTGATAATTGAATTATGATTAAAGCATTGCCGTTTTCTGATTATAATCAAAAACATTATCCCATAATTCATCAATTTGAATGAGTGCTTTTTCCAGCGGAAGTACTTTCCATTTTCCATCAGTTTCTATACCCAATCCAATATTTTCTAGTTTAGATAATGCATCAGTAACATCAAAATCAAGATCTGTATTTAGTTTTGTAGCAAACCAAGATTCAATTTGTTCATCAAGTTCATCAGCAGTTAACGGATTTGGACTTTTATTTAAAAAAGCATACGCTAGAATCGTTTCTTTAAGCACTTCCTCTTCAGAAGAATTTAAGAGCGAATAAAACGCACCGCTGTTGTTTCCGAGGTTTTTAAAATAAAGACTATCAGAAAGCATTTTTCCATATCTGATTTTCTTATTAACAAAGTTGTTGTACTGGCGAAACAAATACAGACACAATATTCCCAGCGCAATTAAGCCCTGATTAAGCGAAGCTTTACTGTTTAATAAGTTAATAGCTTCTCCAGATTGATACGCTGCATACATGCCAATTAAAGCCGGAATTACTGTAGTACTCAATAACGAAATGCCACCGCCAATTCCCGGAACCCAAAAGAACAATTTATCTCGAGTTGACATTCTAGGTATTGCATTAGGAAAGATCGTTTCGAGGTCATTTTTGGGAACACGTTTAAAGATTTTTAAACCAATAGAACCCGGATCAATGGGCATTTTTCCCAGCTTAACTTTTTTCTCTTTTAGATAATCGGCATCATTATAATTAAGATAAATCATAACGCGATCGTAATATTCAATCTCAATTTCTTTCTTCCAGAAAATATATTTAGTAACCTTTTCTTTGGCTTTATGCTGTCCGCGAACGTACAATTCGTAATCCTTAAAAGCATTAAAATCTATAGAAAGATTCAAACCAATTAAGTCCGACTCGTTAAAAGCTTTATCTAAAGTTTCTTGATCAATACGTGTATAATTACCATGCGCCAAAACCGTTTGAAGCGTTTCCTTGAATATCAAAAAATCACTTTTACCAATAAAACCTTCGCGCTCATTCTCGCTTAAATCAGGATCAAATAAAGCGTAGTTTTGTTTTAGATTTCGGTTAAGATTAAAAGCTTCATAATGATAATAATGTTCTACAATATCGAACAGCTTTTTAAAATCATCAACCTTTTTTTCGTCTTCAGCAAAAACGGCTATTTGTTGTTCGAGTAAGAATTCCTTGTTAAACGGAATATAATGTTCTCGTTTCATATTCAATTTGGGGCTTTAATTTTATGGTATTTTTTAGGCATAGAGTTACTAAGGTCCAAAGGTACAAAGTATTTCAATTGCATATAAAAAGAAGTTTCAGCATTACTCAGAACTTTGTCAAAGTTTAAAACTTTGACAAAGTTAAAATACCCAATACTATAACGGCATAAAAAAAGCGCAGAGTCAAGAGACAATTGCGCTAGGTTTTTATAAGTCTTAAAGTAATATTACAAATTGGCGTTATCAGAATTTACAATACTCTTCGGAGGTTCTTCGGTATTAATTATTCTAAAACGTCCGGGATATTTAAACAATATACTTTTTTTATTGCCATAATAGTCCATATATTCCTCACAAACAAAAACCGCATGCGCTTTAGACCATGCTACAACGCCACAAAATTCACTTCCAGACAATCGCTTTAAAGGTTGTACATGTTTGCCTTTTTCAAAACCTAAGTATTTATAAATAGTAGGGGTGTAAATATCACCTTCTTCAAACTCCTCCAACGCTTTTTCAAAAGTAGGTTCCTTGTCAATAATCTGTTTGTATTTTGCCATCACGGCATAAGCCAGTACAGCATAGTTTGTTATTTCTTCGCTTTCGGTGCTGTCTTTAATAAAAACAAAGTTAGCAGAAGATTTAGCTTTTTTAAGTTCCTCACTTTTCAGATCAAATGAAGCATTGTTTTTTAAGGTTATTTTATACAAAGCATCGTTTACTTTCTCGGTAACAAAAAGATTGTCTAACCCAAAAATATTCAAAGAAGCCTTAATTAAGGCAATAGAAGAGCAGTTGGTACGATCTCCTTGTTTAAAACTATTAAATATCCTATCTGCACTTAATTGTGAGTACGAATTTGAACAAACAAGTGCTAAAAATAAAATGAGTGAGGTACGATATTTCATAACTGTTCTGCGGGTAATTTTGATAATCTTACAAATCTATAAAAATCAACCAATAATTAGAGTTTTTACCTCCTAACTTTTTCACCAAAAAACGTAAATAACACGCTAACCTGATGTTTTTGAAAGATTAATGATTTATAAGAACATTAGAAAATTTTTACAAAACCAGTTTCAAAGTATTAGATCTACCAGAATCGTTATTTTATTTCCTATATTCGTTTCATAAAACCAGTCCTTTGTTAAACCAATTCAATGAAAGAAAAAATTAGAACCCTTCAAACAATCCATCTTGCAATTTGCGCAGGATTAAGCATTGCCTATTTTGTAATAGGACAACCCTATGAAGGACATCTAAAAATGCCAATTTTAGATTCCTCATCAATTGTGTATTTAATTATACCAATCGCAGGATTTATTGCAAGCAGCTATATGTTTAAATTACAATTAAAAAAAGTAGATCGAGACTTAAAACCAGAAGAAAATCTTCCTATTTACCAAACAGCTTCTATCATTCGCTGGGGAATTCTAGAACTAGCTACTTTTGTATTACTATTTTTAAGACCAGATTTTTTCTTATTTGGCATTGTATTAATCGTATATCTTATTTCTTTAAGACCCACAGAAGAAAAAATTACGAACGATATAAAAAGTGCAACAAGATAAAAAACAGCAACAACTATAGTTATGCCACTCTATATTAACAACGAACATTTACAAAAAGAGATAGAATATCCGTCAAGATATCAATCTGCAAACTTGTTTAAAAGTGTTGTTGTCGTTTTTGTTACCCTTTTGCTGTTTCTTTTGTTATTTACACCGTTTGGAGTTTATGAACCCGAACATAAAATGAACTACTTTTTTATCTGTGCGCTGCATGCTTTTTCGCCCGCGCTGCTGCTTTTTATTTATTTCTCTGTTTTAAATCATTTTAGGAAAAAGAAAAAACAGTTTTATAATTGGAGTTTACTCAAAGAATATCTCAATATAGGTGCGTTTCTAATTCTGGCAGGATTAGCAAGTTTCTTAATGCGAGATCTAATTTATAACAATGCCAATAATTGGTCACTGCGTTATCTGTGGGAAGAAATCAGAAATTGTTTTATTGCCGGAATCTTTTTTTATTTTTTTCTCAGGGTTGTGAGTTTCTATTTTCAATCGCATCAAGGTTCGCCGTTTGTAGTTCAGTTTCAGCCACTCAAAATACAGGCAGACCAAAAAGTTATTCCGTCCATACTTTTCATCAATACACAAGTAAAGCAAGATGATTTCAGCCTCAACATAGACGATTTATTATTTGTAAAAGCCGACGGAAATTATATCGAATTAACCAAATTGATCAACGGCAAGATTGAAACCGAACTAAAGAGAATTTCGCTCACCCAATTTGAAACTCAAATCTCGGCTTATCCGCATTTTTTTAGAAGCCACAGAACCTATTTAGTAAACATGTTTAAGGTCGAAAAAGTTACAGGAAACTCTCAAGGATATTTATTATCGTTTACAGACACGAGCGAAAAAATTCCTGTTTCTAGAAAACAAATAGATAATTTCAATAGCTGTTACCAAGAGCTTAGACAACAGTATACAGCCTAAGTTTGTTATTCGTCACAAAAGCTAGTTGCTCATAACAACCCAGATAAACAAGGTGTTTTCTTGTTGTACGTTTGCTCCAGCTAACCGAAAGACGGTTGCTAGAAATAACAATAAAGCAAGCCACGATGTTATCACCAAATTCAGTTTCCAGTCCATCAAATAAATTATTTTACATCGACAATATCAAAATAATCCTAACGATATTAGTCATACTTCATCACACCGTAATTACCTACGGAGGTTCCGGCGGTTGGTATTGGTTACAGAAAACAACCTGTTTTGGAGCACTTATTCCTATGACTATGTTTGTAAGTATCAACCAATCCTTTTTCATGGGCTTTTTCTTCCTGCTTTCGGCATACTTTACCGACTCGTCTTATGCTAAAAAAGGTACAGCCCAATTTATAAAAGACCGTCTTATCAGACTCGGAATTCCGTTACTGTTTTACTCCCTTGTAATTTCTCCAATTACGAGTTATTTAGTTTATTATTTTGCCAAAGGAAATCACATAACCCTTTTACAATATCTTTCGGGTTACGACAGCTGGATCGATTTTGGCGTAATGTGGTTTGTAGCCGCGTTGTTGGTCTTTACCATGATTTATATAGGCTTAGAAAGATTTTTTAAAACCAATGCATCAAAACCACTTCCTGCGCCTCGAGCCTATCAAATACTATTGTTTGCAGTACTGTTAGGAATAATAAGTTTCCTTGTTAGAATTGTATTTCCTGTAGGGTGGGTGCTAAAACCAGTCGGATTTCAGTTAGGGCATTTTACCCAATACATAGCCTTGTTTATTGTTGGTATAATAGCCGTAAGAAACAATTGGTTTGAACAACTTACAGAACAAACCCTAAAATACCTAAAACGATCAATAGGGTTTTGTTTATTATTTTTTCCTGTATTTTTCTTTATCAGAGTCAAATTAGACATGCCTGTTTCTTGGTATTCAGGAGGTTTTCATTGGCAGTCTTTACTCTATGCAGTTTGGGAACAATGGATAGGACTTTCTATTTTGACAGTATTTCTTATAAAAGGAAGAAAAAGCTGGAATACCACAACACCATTATTATCCCAATTATCGCGCAGTAATTTTGTAGTTTACATTTTTCATCCCCTTGTAATTGTTAGTTTAACATTGCTGATAAGAAACTGTGAAATAGATCCAGCCATAAAATTACTTTTCATAGCGCCAATCATAGTAATAGCAAGTTATGTCTTAGGATCGCTTATTTTACGAATCCCCGGAATTAAAAAAATCCTTTAAAGTTAAATAGCAAAAATACATCCAGTCAGTCCTTGCGAGGAACAAAGTAATCTCACGAGAAACTCCACCCAGCTTGTCATTGCGAGGAACGAAGCAATCACATAAGAAACTCCACCTAGTTTGTCATTCTGAGGAACGAAGAATCCCCGCAAGAAACTCCACAATCCAAATCCGCCCAGTTTGTCATTTCGAGCGAAGTCGAGAAATCACACAAGAAACTCGACAATAAAAATCATCAAACTTTGAGGAAATGCTAGTGCGATTTCTCCTTCGTCGAAAATGACAAACTTTGTGGTTACGTATTATAAAAGCACAAACATTCTAGGTTTTTCATAAGCATTTGATCTGTAATTGGTGATGGATATTACGTAACTATTCTATAAAAACTTTGCAAAGAAGTTTACCACATAATGTCTTAAATTTGATTATAAAATTATCTTTACTATGAAAAATATAGAAACCACCAGAACGCAGCATTTCTTTAGAATTCTTTTAGGACTTTTTATGGTAATGGCCGCTATAGGACATTTTACTTTTCAAAGGGCCGATTTTCAGGCACAAGTTCCTAATTGGGTTCCCTTAGATAAAGACCTTGTTGTTATACTCTCTGGAATTGTAGAAATAGCTTTAGGACTCAGTATGATATTTCTAACAAAGTATAAAGTAATAGTTGGCATAACGCTGGCTGTATTTTATGTATTAGTTTTTCCAGGTAATATTGCCCAATACGTAAACGGAACTTCTGCTTTTGGACTCGACACAGATCAATCTCGTTTAATTCGATTATTTTTTCAGCCTGTTTTAATTTTTATTGCCTTGTGGTCTACTGGTGCCATTACTTATTTTAGAAACTTAAAGAATTCGTAAACATTTTAAGAAAAGCAAATTTTGTCGATCAAAATAGGGCGGGCGCTACTTTAGTATTATAAAACATTATGCAATTAAAACTCACTCAGCTTGTCATTTCGAAGAATGAGAAATCTCCGCAATCTAACTCCGCTCAGTTTGTTATTTCGAGCGAAGTCGAGAAATCACACAAGAAAAACTCGACAATAAAAATCATCAAACTTTGAGGAAATACTAGTGGGATTTCTCATTCTTCGAAATGACAAACTTTGTGGTAACGTATTATAAAAGCATGTAGATCTTATAGATTCATGATCCATCTAGTTTGTCCTTGCGAGGAACGAAGCAATCACAGAAGAAACTCTACCTAGTTTGTCATTCTGAGGAACGAAGCAATCACAGAAGAAACTCTATCTAGTTTGTCATTCTGAGGAACGAAGAATCCCCATAAGAAACTCCGCAACGTGAGTAACCAACGAAGATTCTTCGTCCCTCAGAATGACAAGATTGAGGATAGAAAAAACGCAAATTCAGAAGATATTTTATTGTGTTTTTATGAAACTCTTTGTGTTATGGCATTCTTTCATAATTAAAAAATATTAAAACGTTATGATGAAAAATCTATTAATTCAATTTTGTGGCTATTCATGATTTCATATTGTTTAGATTCTTCATTAAAGAAAAATTGAATAGAGTTAGTCTGCAACTGTAAGCTGTCGTTTGTTTCGCCAGTATTGTTTTTTAGATTTACCCAGACGTAGGCAGTTGCTTTTAAAGGATTTATTAAAATAGAGTCTCGATTAGATTTTTCGGGATCAATTTTATAATCTATAATAATACTATCAATCTTAACTACAACTTGCATTTTTCGGTTATGAAATCCATCCAAAAGTTTTGACTTAATAACTTGTCTTAAATCGGTTTCTATTTTTTCAATTTCTTTGGCTCCTACGAATGGCATATTATTGGGATTAAATAAGTGATCTTTTGAGAAGTAATTACTTATCAAGAGCTTATAATGTGTTAATATTTAGATTTAACAAGAATACTAATAAATAAACACCATACAGTAAGTATTTATACGCGTTTTACTAAAAGTTTCATCGACACACCAATGATAAATATGAGCATTTGACGTCAAAGATGCCAACGCTGGGGTTTAATGATAAAGAGATGAGGTAAATAATCCATCAACCGAGGAAAATCATTCATAAATGGCGTCTATAGATGCCAATTGACTATGATTTGACGTGAACGATGGATGATTGAACGTGAAATGAGATGTAAATAAAAAAAGCCTCCTGAAATTTTACTTCCGGCAGGCTTTAATACTTATTTAATTTCTTTTATTGTGGAATCTTCTATTTGTTTGGGGCTTGGTGTAGTGGTCTTTTTAAAAAACTGCGCTAGCTCATTTACTTTTACCTGATAACCTGATGCTTTTGTTCCGAGTTTGTATTTGCTGTAAGAGAAGTTTCTATTGCTGACATGAAATATACTTCTCTTAGTATATTAATAAGTTGTTCCTGATTGTTCTTTTAATTTTGAGATATATTTTTCAGGAATCTTCCAATTATATTTAGAAAGGATCGTATTATAAACAGACTTCCAATTTTCACTATTATTGCTTGATAATTGATCTTTATTTTTATTTAAATAAATGGCAATATCATAAACCATATGATATCCATTATAACTGTTTTCACTTTTAGTAAAAGAGTCAATTGCATTATTTACGTCTTTATTTAATAAATATAAAAAGCCTTCATCTTCAAATTTTTTTGCAAGATCTGATTGTATTACATTAGATTTTATAAATTTTAGGACTTCAATTTTTTTAATACTTGTATTTTCAGTTAAAGATGTTTCTGGTACGACAATAGGAGTGTTTATAATATTTTCTTTCTCCCGAACTTTTGATCTTAGAAATAGAATTTCATTTTTTTCTGCATTTGTTAGTTGGGTTGAATCCTTTTTTTCTAATTCAGCTAGTCTGGTTTTTTGATTATTTGTTTCAGTCATAAATTTGACATATTCTTTATCGACTTCTTTAAAATAACTCTCCCAGCCACATTTAAGTTTGTTAGATGGAGTTACATTCGCAAAAAACTGAGCCAACATTCTTTTTTTTACTGGATTATCGTTTAACACAATAAGTTCTGTTGCATATCTATCATATTGTGATATTTCATTCATGCCCACAGCTCGATCTTTAAAACCCCAATTGATAATTATAGTCATAATAGCGATAGCAAACGTGCCAAGAACCCATTTTAAAAAGTTCATTTTCATTTTGTATTTTTCAAATTCAATGTTTGCTGTTTCGGATAAGGTTAGTTCTGGAACAGTAGTTGAAGGAGCGGTAAAAACTATATCTTTATCATTATTGGGAACGGGATTGTTGTTTGGTTCATCTGCCATGATTTCTATGTTTATATTTTGTTAGTACTGAAATTGTTATTCGATTCTATCCCCCAATTTATTCCTATAATAGATACAAGATTATCTGTCTGTTCAAAGTTTTTACCAAATCCTCCTGTGAGCGTTATAGTATCACTAAATTTATACTTAATTGAGCCTACAGATCTATAATTATCAGATCCTTTATCTCTGTGTATGTATTCGTAAGCAAAAGTTAGCTTATGATATTCAAGTTCTATTTTTGTACCAATGTCAAAGTAATCAGTTTTGATATATGTATTAGTGTTTATATCTAAATAAGAATTGTCTTTTAGGTATCTTCCGTAAGCGTAAAAACTTAGATATTCTTTATTATCATTACTAAGTAATTTAAAATTAAGATTTGCTGTACTCCAAACACCAAATTTGCCTGTTTGTCCTTTAGAATAATTATCATTTGGATAAAATAAGCTGTAGGCAACTGCAGCATCAAGAGTGAATAATGGTTTAGGAATTTGATCTTGAAGAAGGCTTAGATTTGATGCAAAGTTTTTTCTAAATGTATCTGCTTCGTTATAATAGGCTAAAATCTCGACATCATTTTTTTCTTTAATTACTTTATATCTTCTAAAACGCTCAATTATCTGCCAAAGCGTTTCCTTGTTGTTTCTCTTTTTGATAAGTGTATTAAATTCTTCTTTAGTTATATTATTATTAGTTAGAAATATACTTAATTGAGGGTTGTTTAGATTGTCTGAATCAAAATCATAGTTTAATGCTGTTAGATCTTGTTCGGTAAGCGTTTCGATTATTTTTTTAAAAGTAGCAGTACTTATATCAGAATCATCTCGGAGTAAGGTATAGTCGTCAATATCTTCTTTTGAGGTGGAATAAAGCGTTGCATTTTCAAAAATTCTATCTATGCGGTTAAATTCATTAATAAACTTTTTTTCATTGCCCACAATTCTAATTAAATTGGTTCTGGCTCCAATAGAAAGATAATTTGTACTGTCTTTTTTTACTTTTGCAAAAGAGATCGATAAATCTTTGATTATAGAGGTAAACCAGCCTTGGTATTTTAATTGTTTCTCTTGAGCATCCCATTTAACATTATAGAAATCATAAAAATTTTTATGATTATTTAAAATCATATACGGGTTAATCTCAAGAGCAAAATTATTGTTTACATTATTCATTATTGTTGTCGTCAATGCTTGAATATTCTTTGGAGTTTCAATATTAGCTGTAGTTTGATCTAGTAATGTTAAAGCTGGAGCATTGGGCATTTCTAAGTTTTCAATTTTAATCCCATCATTAGTATTTTGTCCAAAAAACAATGAAGGAATTAATATCATAAAAAAGATTACGAGGGATTTAAATATTGTTTTCATGAGATCTTTATCTTTTTATACACGATTGATGTTTTTGGAATATCGAGAACTATGGTGTCATTATTATTCAGTTTATATTCTGAAGCACTATATTCTGGAGTGCTATTTTGATCTAATAGATAATCAATTTCTATATTATTTAAAATAAACGCTTTTGTATCGTCATTTCCAGAAAGGGTAGAAGGTAAATCGTATATAGTTGTAATAAAAATTAATTGATTTCCTTTAAATGTGTTTGCTAATCCAATATTACTCCATTGAAATTTTCCATTTTCATCTAAGTCAATACTGCCATTTTCATGCGGGTCAGAATTTGCAACAGCTGGTTTAATTAGATTTCCATCAATTTTTAAATAAACTCTTGTTGTTGCTCGATAAGTACTGCTAACTTTTACTTGAATAAATAGTAATTGATTTGCGTTGGGCGCATTAAAATTTTCCATAATCTTTATTAATTTAAATTTTACCTACTCTTTAATTACCTCTTTTCGGCGTACGAGTTTTTATAATTTTATCTTGAAAAAAGAATGCTATTTCCTACACAAGATTACTAATAATTAAAAGAATAACAATACGTGTATCTACGGTTTTTTATTACAAAAAAAAAGCCCAACTATTTAAAGTTGAGCTTTTTGTGAATTTATAGTTAACGAATTATTACTTGAAGAAACTATTCAACAAAATCTGGTATTTTCTGCCTACAGGAATAATTTCGGTATTACTCATGGTTAGGGTTTTATTGGTTGCAGAAGTAATTTCGCGGGTGTTTACAATATAGGAGCGATGCACTTGCAGGAAGTCGACGTTGTCAATTTCGTCGCTTATGCTGGCAAGCGAGCCGTATATAATAATGGGAGTTTTTAGTTTGGTGCTGTACAATTTCATGTAATTGCCTAGACTTTCGATATAAATAATATCACACAAAGGCGTGTCTATTGTTTGGCCATTGGCGCGGTAAGAGAGTACTTTTTCGCTGTCGGTATTTTCTTTTTTAAGGCTGTTTCCAGAATAATATATCTTGGCTTTTTCGATGGCTTTAGAGAATTTCTCGAACGAAATAGGTTTCATTAAATAATCTATAGCATCATTTTGGTACGCCGAAAGCGCAAAGTCTGAATAAGCCGTTGTAACAATCGTAAGCGGACGATTGGGCTGTAATTCCATTAATTCAACACCCGAGATTACAGGCATGTTGATGTCTAGAAAAATAATATCGTATTTGTTTTCATTGAGCATTTTGAGGGCTTCCATTCCGCTAAAAGCACTTCCGGAATGTTCTAGATCGTCGCATTTTGCGATATGCGATATTAGCGCCTTATGTGCCGGCGATTCATCATCAACAATTAGACAACGGTAGGTAGATTCCATATGCTTAATTTTACTGTAAAAGTATCTTTTTCTTTCTTGCAGGTAAACTCATGTTTTAGTCCATAAACCTCAAGACGTCTTTTTAGATTTTCAATTCCAATTCCAGTACTCGAAAGTCTAGAACCGGATTCTAGAAAATTGTTTTTTAGTGTAAACGTCAAATTTCGGCATTCTAGTTTAAGATCTAAAATAATAAAAGGTTCTTGTGTTTCTGCCGAGAATTTAACGGCATTTTCTACGAGTGGTAAAAAGAATAGAGGCGGAATCTCAAAATTATCAAAAGAACCTTTGTAGTTTTGAGTAATAACGAGTCTTTCGTTTCGGAACGTATAATATTCCATGTATTTCTTAATGAAGTCTATTTCTTCGGCAACAAAAACAAAATCTTTTTTAGTGGCTTCAATCTGGTAGCGAAGTAAGTCTGAGAGGTTTAGAATTCTATCTGGAAGTTTATCGGGCTCTGCCAATGATTCTCCGTATAGATTATTCATGGCATTTAATAAAAAATGCGGATTAAGCTGCTGCTTTAAAAACGAAAGTTCTGATTTGAAATTCATAAGATCCTTGTCTGTCTGCGATACTTTTTTCATAATAATCATATGAAGGAAGTAAAAAACAATTCCGTTAACGACAAGCGAAATGATAGGCAGTGTTTTGAATTTTCCTAATCCACTTATTGGAAAATACCAGCTCATAAAAAAGTAAAAACTGATCCAATAAATAAAAAGAAGTATAAAGAATATCCTTAGTTTTTTTTTGAATAAAAAGGGTCTAATAACAAAAAGATTAAAGCAGCTAATCCAGATAATACAAGGAAAAAAACCTATAGCAACTTTAGAAATCATATAAGTCCAAGAATGTGTTAATGTTATTTCATCGTATACACACAGACAAATTACCGCAAACAGAATAGTGTTTAAAATGAGGTTTCGGAGGAAAAAGTTCTGATAAATTTTAAGAATCGTCATAACGGCAAAATTAAGGTAATATTGTAATCTATAATACTTTGCTGGGTAAAATTATACCAACGCCGTTGGTATAAAACATACGGCGTTGGTATAATTATGCTATTATAATAGGTGCTTCCAAATTATATTTGCTTTGAATTAAACCACTTTTAAAACAATTCTTACCCTAGATTTATGAAAACAAAAATTTTTTGTGTTTTACTCGTTTGTGCTTCTTGGCGAACTATCGCTCAGGAAAATACAGCGCCTATAAAAACGGTTGTAAAAGAGGTAACTGATAAATTTCCGACTATGAGAATTTTTGATGTGCAATACGAACAAGTGGGACCAACTAATTTTAGCTCGAAACTTTTTGGTGCTCCTTTTGAAAGAGGAAGAATTGAAAGCCATAATAGATTTAAGGCGTCTTTTAATATGCCTTTTTTTGCTTCTAATTCTAAGAGATTTGTTATGACGGGTTCTTTGCGTTATAAATATGAAAATTATGAGTTTGGAGATATTTACAATGTCAATTCGGCTGTACCGTATACTAGGCCAAAAGAAGAGTTTCATTATTTTGCAGGGGCAGTGAGCGCGACTTATGTATCATCGCTTTTTCATAAGCCTATAATTTATAATGCTACGGCAACGGTTGACGGAAATGAAGATAATGTACAGCGCGTAAAAGGTTTTGTAACGGCTAGTTTAGTTTTAAAAAGAAATGCCAATACTACGATTACAATAGGGGCTTTGGCAATGATAGATCCATCTTCAATTATTCCGATAGCGCCGCTTTTTACTTATAATCACAAGTTTAAAGATTCTAAATGGGATGTTGACTTTATATTGCCGCAGCGCCTTTTGTTTAGAAGAGAATTGTTAGAAAATGGTCGTATTGGTCTGGGAACAGAATTGAATACAGAAAATTTTTATTTAAATATTGCCAGCCCAAATTTAAAAGGGGTTTATGAGTTAAATCAGCTGGAATTGCGCTCTGGCATTACGTACGAATACCGTTTTACGCCTAAAGTTATTGGATTGTTTAAGGCTGGTGTTGATAATGTTTTGAGTGTGCGTGTAACAGAAAGGGGGGAACGAACGTCTAAGTATATTTATGATCATAAGGAAGATGCTCAAGGTTATTTTAGATTCGGAATATCGTATAACCCTTTTTAAGGAATTGTTTTAATTTAAAAAGTAGTAGTAGTGTTAAAATTAGATATCATGGTTGAAGTTTTTAAGACAAATGTTCTAAGAGAAATTGATACAAATTATATCATCGCCGTTATCAAAAGGCAGTTTCCTGGGTATAAAGTTAATTTTGATCTAGAAGACTGCGATAAAATATTGCGTGTTGAAGGTGCAGATTTACAATGTAATAATATTATAGATTATGTAAACTGTCTGGGATATACTTGTATAAAATTAGAAGAATAAAGATATGATACATTTTATTATTTATTGTTTTTTGCTGTTGATGGAACAGTTTTAAGAGTAAGCTGGGTTTGTGTACATTATTTTTTAATTTTGTGCTCTTATGAAAAAAACGCTCCAACTCTTTGATTTTACTCAAAAGGTAAATTACAAAAATGAAATTTTAGCCGGTTTAACTGTAGCCATGACAATGATTCCAGAATCTTTGTCGTTTGCTATTTTGGCTGGTTTTCCGCCTTTGGTAGGTTTATATGCTGCTTTTATTGCAGGTTTGGTTACGGCTGTTTTTGGCGGAAGACCCGGAATGATTTCTGGCGGAGCAGGAGCAACGGTTATTGTTTTGATTGCTTTAATGAAATCGCACGGAATAGAATATGTTTTTGCTGCCGTTGTACTTGGTGGCGTGGTGCAAATTTGTATCGGACTTTTTAAACTCGGAAAGTTCATCAGGCTGGTTCCTCAGCCTGTTATGTTTGGTTTTGTAAATGGTCTTGCGGTTGTAATTTTTATGTCGCAGTTGGAGCAGTTTAAAACTGTTGTAAACGGACAAACATCTTGGTTGCAAGGTACTCCTCTTTATATTATGCTGGGATTGGTGGCTTTGACAATTGGTATTGTGTTGCTTTTTCCTAAAATTACAAAAACAGTTCCAGCTTCTTTGGTGGCGATTATGGTCGTTTTTGCGATTGTTTTGGTCTTTAATATCGAAACTAAAACGGTTCAGGATATTGCTTCTGTACAAGGCGGATTTCCTCCGTTTCATATTCCCAATATTCCTTTTTCTTTTGATGCTCTTAAAGTGATATTGCCGTATTCGGTAATTGTTGCGGCTGTTGGTTTGACCGAGGGTTTACTAACGCTTAATTTGGTTGATGAAATTACCGGAACTCGTGGTAATAGTAATAGAGAGTGTATAGCTCAAGGTGGTTCTAATATTTTAAATGGGTTCTTTTTCGGAATGGGTGGCTGCCCAATGATTGCGCAGACGTTAGTCAATCTTTCGGCGGGTTCTAGAGCTAGACTTTCGGGGATTATTGCTTCTTTAACTATTTTATTGATTATTCTTTTTGGAGCGCCTGTAATTGGAAAACTGCCTATGGCGGCTTTGGTTGGTGTAATGATGATGGTGGCGATTACTACTTTTGAATGGGCCAGTTTTAAGGTTATTAATAAAATGCCTAAACATGATATTTTTGTTGGGATTTTGGTAGCCGTTGTTACTATTTTGCTTCATAATCTGGCTTTGGCAGTTTTAATTGGCGTGATTATTTCGGCTTTGGTTTTTGCTTGGGAAAGTGCTAAAAGAATTCGCGCCCGCCATTTTGTAGATGAAAATGGAGTGAAACATTATGAGATTTACGGGCCTTTATTCTTTGGTTCGATTACTGCTTTTATGGAAAAATTTGACATACAAAACGATCCAATTCATGTTATAATTGATTTTAAAGAAAGTCGTGTTTCAGATATGTCAGCTATTGAAGCTTTGAACAATCTGACTAAAAAATACAATCAGGAAAATAAAACGATAGAATTACAGCATCTTAGCGCAGATTGCCGACAATTGCTTAAAAATGCCGATGCGGTTATTAATGTCAATGTTATTGAAGATCCTACTTATAAAGTGGTTTCTTAATTTAGAAAATTTGCCAATTAGAAAATGTGTCAATTTGATAATTAGATAATTTGTGAATACCATAATTAAATAACGCCCCAATTTTCTGTAGAGGCGCACAGCAGTGCGTCTACGTTGCAATATCAATATCAATATCAATTTCAATTTCAATTTCAAATACAATATCATTATCTAATTATCAAATTGACACATTATCTAATTGATATATTATCTAATTAGAAAGATTGATTTTCGTAACTTTACAAAATGAAACTTACAGAAACATTAGAAGATTTTTATACGATTAAAGTAAACGGAATGCCCGAGAATCTTAAAAAAGAAATCGGACATTTTAATGTTTTTAAACTCGATGATTTTGTTGGGAGTATCTGTAAACCATTTCCTTATACTCGAAAAGACTTTTATAAAATAAGTTTGATTATTGGGAAAAACAAAGTGCATTATGCCGATAAGATTTCTGTAATAGACGATCAGGCTTTGTTCTTTGCAAATCCGCAGATTCCGTACAATTGGGAACAAGTAGATGAGAATCAAACGGGTTTTTTCTGCATTTTTACGGAAGCTTTTTTTAGTCAGTTTGGGAATCTAAAAGAATATCCTTTGTTTCAGCCGGGCGGAAATCCGATTGTTCCAATTTCGTTAGAACTGACCGAATCTTTAAAGGCTGTATATCTTAGAATGTTTGATGAAATCAATTCTGATTATGCTTTTAAATATGATGTGCTTCGAAATCTGGTTTTCGAAATTATTCATACGGCTCTTAAAACGCAGACTGTAACTACTTCATTATATAGTAAATCTAATGCTACGATTAGAATTTCTTCTTTGTTTTTAGAATTATTAGAACGTCAGTTTCCGATAGAATCTATTTCACAACAAATCTTTTTTCGTTCTCCTTCTGAATTTTCGGGACAGTTAAATGTGCATGTAAATCATTTGAATAAAGCGTTGAAAGAGACAACAGGAAAAACTACTTCGCAGATTATTTCTGAAAGAATTGTGCAGGAAGCGATGATTTTATTGAAACAAACGAATTGGAATATTAATGAAATTGCTTGGTGTCTGGGTTTTGATGAGGTGTCGCATTTTATTAATTTCTTTAAGAAAAATGTTCGTGTTTCGCCTAAAACGTATCGTGTAACCGAAATTGTTTGATTTTTGCAGCTTCTGGTTTGATTGCTTTAATTACTAAACGCTGCGATGCTTCTACCTTTGTTCCATAATTAATTTAAAAATAAAATCATGGAAAATAGTAAAGTTTGGTTCGTTACAGGAGCTTCAAAAGGTATCGGATTAATATTGACTCAAAAGTTATTGGCTCAAGGCCAAAAAGTTGCAGCAACTTCTAGAAGTGAAGCTGGATTAATAAAAGCTATCGGAATTTCTTCTGATAACTTTCTTCCCTTAGAAATGGATTTGGTGGATGAAAAAAGCGTTAAAAATGCGATTGAGAAAACAATCAATCATTTTAAAACAATTGATGTTTTAGTCAATAATGCGGGTTATGGTTTGTTGGGAACTCTTGAGGAATTAACAGACGAGGAAGCTAGAAAAAATTACGATGTAAATGTTTTCGGATTGCTAAACGTGATTAGAAACACAATGCCGTACATGCGTGCTAATAGATCTGGTCATGTTTTTAATATTTCTTCTGTTGCAGGTTTTTATGGAGGTTTTCCGGGCTGGGGAATTTATTGTTCTACTAAATTTGCGGTTGCTGGTTTAACGGAGTCTTTTGCTGCTGAGGTGAAGTCTTTTGGTATTAATGTAACATTGGTTTACCCAGGTTATTTTAGAACTGATTTCTTAACTGGTTCTTCTTTACAACTGCCAGCGAATGCCATTGCAGCTTACAAAGAGGTGAGAGAATCTGAAAGTGCACATACAGATACCATTAACGGAAATCAGCCGGGAGATCCAGAAAAATTAGCAGATGCTTTGATTCAAATGAGCGGAGAAGAAAATCCTGCTTTGCATTTGTTTTTAGGTCAAGATGCTTATGATATGGCAAACCAAAAAATATCAAGCGTACAAAGCGATTTAGAGCAATGGAAAACTGTTTCTGTTTCGACTGGTTTTTAATTAGATAATGTGGTAATTAGATAATGTGTCAATTTGAAAATTAGATAATTAGACAATTGGTTAATTTACGCACCAATTTTCTGAAGAGGCGCACAGCAGTGCGTCTACGTTACGGATAAGACGCACTGCTGTGTGACTCTACAGAGAAAAAAAATTGATTTTAAAGAAAATGGCTTTAGCAAAACCTTAAGGGTTTCGGCTAAAGCCATTTTCTATTTTCATCATTAACCTCCAGCTAAAGCAGGAGGCAATTCATACTATTTGATCTAGAAATTAATTATCAATTTATCTAATTGCACATTATCAAATTATCTAATTTTCAAATTGCCACATTATCTAATTAATTAACCAGCATATTTTTTACTTCGCTGAATTTCCCGTCAACATCTTCTATTTTTAATCCTAAGATATGTGCGATTAAAGGGTAAACAGAAACATTTTGAAATGTTCCTACTTCTTTGTTTACTTTAAAGGCTGGACCTTTAGCATAAAAAATAGCCTGCATGTCTTTGTTTTTATTGTCGTAACCGTGTGTTCCACCTTTAACTTTTTGATTTTTGTCGGTTACTAAACTGTATCCTTTTTCGGCTTCAATAACAAAATCGTGCACTCTTGGATTGGTTCCGTAATGTAATCTTTTCGGAAGTTTTCCTGCTCTCCAAAACTTAATATTCGGTACTTTTTTTAATGCCTTTGCAATAGAATCTTGATATCCTGGTTTTGCTTCAAGACTCATAATAGGATTAATTACGGCTTTGTAACCCATCCATTCTGGTTTTAGGTAATCTAAGACGGCTACTTTTTTATCATTGCTGATATCGGCCATTCCGTGATCTGAAACAATAATCAAGTTGATTTGTTTTCCAATTGCTAGTTGATCTAATTTTGAAGATAATGCTCCCATAATAGAATCCATTTGGTAGATTACTTTTTCGTTTTCTGGAGAAAGCGGTCCAAAATCATGTCCTGTATGATCTGGCTGATCAAAATATAAAGTAATTAAATGCGGACGCTGTTTTTCTGGAAGCTGCAACCATTTTATAACGGTGTCTATTCTGGTTTCGTATGGGATTTTAGCATCATAATCTTTATAAATACTTGGTCTTTTTTGATCGGTGTCTGATCCCGGCCAGAAAAAAGAAGCTGCTTTTACGCCTTGTTGTTCTGCAACATTCCAAATAGGGTTTCCTCTATAAAAGCGTGAATCGTTTTTGGCATCGGTAGATAAGGAGAAAGATTTGTTTAGAGCGCTGTCATAAAAAACATTGTTTATAATGCCATGATGATCGGGATAAAGTCCTGTAACAATAGAGTAATGATTAGGGAAGGTTTTGCTAGGGTAGGACGGGCGCATTGATTTTGCATGAACGCCTTCTCGGGCTATTTTATCAAGATTTTGAAGTTTAAAATGTTTGGCGTAATCCCAGCGAAACCCATCCATTGAAACCAATACTACGTAAGCTTCTTTGTTGGTTTGTGAGTGTAAGATGGAGCTTAAAAGGAAAAAAGTTAAAGATAATAGTTGAAGAATTTGTTTTTTCATTGTGCAATTTTAATAGAATTGCAAAGGTATTAATAAACCATTTTTTAAAGAAAAGTACAATGTTAAACAATTTGTGTTTACTGTTAAATAAAAAAAGGTTTGCCACGAATTACACGAATTTCCACGAATGTATTGCGTAATATTTGACTAAAAAAATTAGTGAAAATTAGTGTAATTCGTGGCAAAAAGACAAAACAAAAAAACGCCGGATAGAAATTTCTATCTGGCGTTTTGTATAGTAAGAAGTTAAGAACGATTACATCATTCCTGGCATACCGCCACCCATTGGCATTCCGCCAGCGCTTTCTTCTTTAATGTCAATTAATGCACATTCTGTAGTTAAGATCATTCCAGAAACAGATGCAGCGTTTTCAAGAGCTACACGAGTTACTTTTTTAGGATCGATAATTCCAGCTTTTAGCATGTCTACATATTCGTCAGTTTTAGCATTGTATCCAAAATCACCTTTTCCTTCAGCAACTTTAGCTACAACTACAGAACCTTCAAGACCAGCGTTTTCAACGATAGTTCTTAATGGAGATTCAACAGCACGAGAAACGATTTGAATTCCTGTAGCCTCGTCAGCATTGTCCGCTTTTAAGTCAGCCAAAGCAAGTTTAGCTCTTAATAATGCAACACCACCACCAGCAACAATTCCTTCTTCAACAGCTGCACGAGTAGCATGTAATGCATCGTCAACTCTGTCTTTTTTCTCTTTCATTTCAACTTCAGAAGCAGCACCAACATAAAGAACAGCAACACCACCAGCTAATTTAGCTAAACGCTCTTGCAATTTTTCTTTATCATAATCAGATGTAGTAGCTTCCATCTGACCTTTAATTTGGTTTACTCTGTTTTTGATGATATCTGCTTCACCAGCACCACTTACAATTGTAGTGTTATCTTTGTCAATAGAAACTCTTTTTGCAGTTCCTAACATGTCGATAGTAGTGTTTTCTAAAGTATATCCTCTTTCTTCAGAGATTACAGTTCCACCAGTTAAGATTGCGATGTCTTCTAACATTGCTTTTCTTCTGTCTCCAAAACCTGGAGCTTTTACAGCAGCAATTTTTAATGCACCTCTTAATTTGTTTACTACCAAAGTAGACAATGCTTCACCGTCAACATCTTCAGCAATAATCAATAATGGTTTTCCTGATTGAGCAACTGGCTCTAAAACTGGAAGTAACTCTTTTAAAGAAGATACTTTTTTATCGTATAATAAGATGTATGGAGAGTCTAATTCAACTTCCATTTTCTCTGGATTTGTAACAAAATAAGGAGAAAGGTATCCTCTGTCAAATTGCATTCCTTCTACAACATCAACGTAAGTATCAGTTCCTTTAGCTTCTTCAACAGTAATTACACCTTCTTTACCAACTTTAGCGAAAGCTGTTGCGATTAAATCACCAATAACTTCATCATTGTTTGCAGAGATAGAAGCAATTTGTTTGATTTTATCAGAATCACTTCCAACTACTTTAGCTTGTTTTGCTAAGTCAGCAACAATAGCTTCAACAGCTTTGTCGATACCGCGTTTCAAATCCATTGGATTTGCTCCTGCAGCAACGTTTTTTAAACCTTCTTTTACGATAGCTTGTGCTAAAACGGTAGCGGTTGTAGTTCCGTCTCCAGCTAAATCATTGGTTTTAGAAGCAACTTCTTTAACCATTTGCGCGCCCATATTTTCTAATGGGTCTTTTAATTCGATTTCTTTTGCAACCGAAACTCCATCTTTAGTAACAGTTGGTCCACCAAAAGCTTTTCCAATAATTACGTTACGACCTTTTGGTCCAAGAGTTACTTTTACTGCATTTGCCAATGCATCAACACCACGTTTTAATCCGTCACGTGCTTCAATATCAAATTTTATATCTTTTGCCATTTTTCTTTTTTGTTTAGAGTTTTATTAGTTTCAAGTTACCTTAGTACTTTACTCTTAATGCTTTGTACTTAATTATTTAATGCTTTTTTTAGATTATTGCAAGAATATCATCTTCACGCATAATCAAATAATCTGTACCTTCTAGTTTTAATTCTGTTCCGGCATATTTACCATAAAGAACAGTGTCACCAACTTTTACAGTCATAGTATGATCTTTAGATCCATTTCCTACAGCAACTACAGTTCCTTTTTGTGGTTTTTCTTTGGCAGTATCTGGAATAAAGATTCCTGAAGCAGTTTTAGTTTCGGCTGCTACAGGCTCAATAAGTACGCGGTCTGAAAGCGGTTTAATATTTAAAGCCATAATTTTATTTATATTTAGGTTATACTTTTTAATGTTCAATAAGCTTTCAGAAATTATGCCATGGTCGTAAAACTGACATTATTTCTTAAAAAAAATGCCAGCTTTGACAGGCTGGCATTTTATATTATATCAAATATATTATTTTGCTGCAGGTGCTGCCGGAGCAGGAGTTCCTTGTGCCGGAGCTGCTGGAGTATTTGCTGCAGGAGCTTCCGTTTTTTCTATAATTTTAGAATCTGTATCGCTTAATGATCCTGTAAAGCTTAAACTTGAAAGTAAGATTAAAGCAATTAAGATAGTAGCCAGTGTCCAAGTACTTTTATCTAAAAAGTCAGTTGTTTTTTGTACTCCACCTAACATTTGAGTTCCGCTGATAGTAGAAGATAATCCTCCTCCTTTTGGGTTTTGAACCATGATTACTACGATCAATAGAAAGCAAACTATTGTGATTAAAACTAGAAAAATTGCAAATGTGCTCATTGTTTAATTATTATTGTTATTTTGTTGTAAAATCTTTATGTCTGAAATACGGTCTGCAAAGAAACTAATTTTTTCTGGATATTTCAAAATTAATATTTCATATGCTTGTATTGCTTTTGTATATTTCTTTTGCTCTAGATACACTCTGGCTAAAGTTTCGGTCATTAAATAGGAATTGTCCTCGTCTTTATTGAGATCAAGCAATACGGTCGAATTTATTGCTGTTGGTTTTATAGGTGGAATTTTTGGATTCGTTTCTATAAATTTATCGATAATTTCGGCTTTTTTTTTCCTTTCTTCATCAGCTGCCAATTCGTTTTCAACTGTATCTTCTTCTTTTGGACCTTCTTTTACAGTTTCATTTGAACGGTCAATTGGCTCAGTTCGGGCTAATTGCAGCCATTCTTGAAACGAATGCTTTTCATTGTTAGAAAAATCTAATGGTTTTCCTATCTCTAAATGTTCTATTGCCGTTTTTACAGGTTCAGCTACTTCAACGACTTCTTTTTCTTCTTCTTCTTGTTCTTCTTCTTCTTGTTCTTTTTGTTCTTCTTTTTGTTCAACCTCTGTTTTTACCTCTTCAAAAATTACGGTTGAAGCTTCTTCCATAGCAGTTACCATAGCTTCTTCTATAGGATCAATTCGAACGGCAGGAATTGCTGCTTCTATTTCTTTTATAGCTGTAAGAACATGTTCTTCAATTTCTGGCTCTTCTATTATTGATTCTTCAACTTTTACAGCTTCTTCAAAAGTAACAGATTCAATTTTTGTTACTGCATCTACAACTGATTGTTCTATAATAGGATCAGCTTGGGTTTCTTCTATATTTGCAGGCTCTTCAAAAGTAACGGTTTCAACTTTCTTTATTGCGTCTAAAATAGCCGGATCAATATGATTCTCAATTTTAGGTTCTTCTACTTTTACTGTTAATTGTTCTTCAAAAGTAACGGCTTCGACTTTTTTTATCGCATCTAAAATAGATTGATCTATTATAGGTATAACTTTTGTTTCTTCTCTATTTTCAGGTTCTTCAAAAGTGACTGTTTCGATTTTTTTTACAGCATCTAAAACAGGCTGTTCGATAACAGGTTCTATTTTTTCTTCTTCTATTTTTATCGGTCTTTCAAAAACAACGTTTGTTGCTTCTTTGATAGAATCTAATATTGATTTCTCAATAGGATCAATTCTAATGTCGCTATTTTTCTGAATATCAGTAGGTGAAATTACTTCACTATAAATGACATTCATTTGTAAAAGTTCCTTAAGTTTTTGATCGTAAAATTTTTCTTGAATCGAAGTGAAAGATTCAGAAGTTATAAAGTCGAACAAAACAGAACGATCTGCTGTATGTGCAGCCGTAACTTTTAGTGCATAATTATACTTAAAGCTGCTTTGATTGTAAAGACCTTTTAATCGTAATGCTCTTGCACTTTGAAAATATGGAAATTCATTCAAAACACTTCCTAATGCGTCCGTTTGCTTTTCTGTAATAGCATCAGGTTTATTTATTAGGTAGGTATAATCTGTTACGTTCATTCTTCTTATTCTTTTATTTATTTTTTTAAATGGATTGTTTCTTCTTTAAATAGGAGAAAAAAATTACCATTTGGCTAATGATGCAGTAAAAATGTCCTGAGTAATTCTATCGAAGATTTCTTTGATGGCCGCATTTAGAGTAGCTCCAGATAACTGTACACTTCCATCATAATCTTTATAGAATTCAAATGTTTTTTCAAAATCGTCTGCTTCCTTCTTTTTATTGGTGTATCTAACCATAACTCGAATCGATAGACGGTTTTGTGATGCTTGCTGATTAGCAGTCGCAGTCATAGGAGTAGTTCTGTAATCTACAATTTCTCCATCATAAATTAAATCTCCGCCATTGGTAACCAAGTTTAGGTTGGTTTGCCCTTGTATTAAATCTTGAAGCGCTAAAGTAAAATCTCTATCGATTCCAGGTTCAATTAAGTCGGCATTATTATGGAAAAAGTTAACCTGAAAAGTTTTAGCATCAATAGGTCCTGTTCCTGTAAAATTGTAAACAGAACAGCCGCTTAACATAAAAAGGCTCATTAATGCGAATAAAGAATATATTTTTTTCATAACATTTTGTGAAAATTCCATTTTTTTTGAAATCCCAAATTTCAATTTTTTTTCAAATATAGTAATTTGGAATTGGAATTTATATTTTGGAATTTACTTCTATAAAGTTGGAATTTATTAATTTTTATAAATCGAATTGTTTGATTTTACGGTATAATGTTCTTTCAGAAATGCCTAATTCATCAGCGGCAGCTTTACGTTTTCCTTTGTTTTTTTCTAATGACTTTTTAATCATTTCGATTTCTTTTTGTTCTAAACGTAAAATTTCTTCTTCTTCAATTGTTTCGGCAAACAAATAATTATCGTCTTGTATTTGATAATTGTTTTCTTCACGTGTTGTAGCTGGAGTCATTACAGCTGTTCTTGGTTCTTCTTCAAAATCTATTTCGCTGTCATTTTCCTGCGATCCGTATATTTTTTGAATTAAATTAGGATTAATGTCTTGCACTTTTGATGAGCCGTTTTTCATTAATTCTAAAGTCAGTTTTTTCAAATCATTCAAATCACTTTTCATGTCAAAAAGCACCTTATATAGTATGTCTCTTTCGGTGCTGAAATCACTTTCCTTTTTCTTATCGCTAATTACCGAAGGGAGATTGCTTCCTTCTGTAGGCAGATACGATTGTAAAGTGGCTAATGAAATGTCACGATTGGTTTCTAAAACTGAAATCTGCTCGGCTACATTTCGCAGCTGACGTATATTACCATTCCATCTAAATTTTTGTAAAAGCTGTACCGCATCGTCATCTAATCTAAGCGGTGGCATTTTGTATTTGTGCGCAAAATCGGCAACAAATTTTCTAAATAATAAATGAATGTCTTCGTTTCTTTCGCGTAATGGCGGTAAAGTAATCTCGACTGTTGTTAAACGATAGTATAAATCTTCACGAAATTTTCCTTTTTCGATTGCATTAAACAAATTTACATTTGTTGCTGCAACGATTCTCACATTGGTTTTTTGAACCTGTGACGAACCTACTTTTATAAATTCACCATTTTCAAGTACACGAAGTAATCTTACTTGAGTTGTTAGAGGTAATTCTCCAACTTCATCTAAGAAAATTGTTCCGCCGTCAGCTACTTCAAAATAACCTTCACGTGTACTTGTAGCACCTGTAAAAGCGCCTTTTTCGTGACCAAAAAGTTCACTGTCAATTGTTCCTTCTGGAATTGCACCACAGTTTACCGCAATATATTTACCATGTTTTCTATGTGAAAGCGAATGTATGATTCTTGGAATGTTTTCTTTACCAACTCCACTTTCTCCAGTTACCATTACCGAAATATCAGTAGGAGCAACCTGAATTGCTTTTTCAATGGCACGGTTTAATTTTGGGTCATTTCCAATAATCTCAAAACGTTGTTTTATTGCTTGAACTGTTTCCATTTATGTTTTTATCTTTTGCCACGAATTTCACAAATTTCACGAATTTTTGAAATCGGGTTAATGAATAATTCTTTTATGTTGTAAAGTCTTTTTATTAAAGTTAACAATAATTCCTAAATCACTATCTGCTAGTCTTAAATAATTTATTGTTTGGGCTGTATGCTCATCAATAATTTCTTTCGATGCTTTCACTTCTAAAATGATTTCATTGTAAACTACAAAATCAGCATAGAATTTATGTGCTAAAACAATGTCTTTGTATTTTATGTCATATTCCTTTTCACGTTCAAAAGGAATATTATGTTTTTTAAATTCATATTCCAAAGCATCTTTGTAAACTATTTCAAGAAGTCCTCCTCCAAGGATTCTATGAATTTCCATACAAATGCCAACAATCTTAAAATACTCTTCTTTTCTGTATAATTCCATAATTTGCTTTTTGAAGCAAATTTATCAATTAGAAATAATTTGAAAGAAAATTCGTGTAAATTCGTGTAATTCGTGGCAAAAAAAATATTAATTCATGCTACTTAAGCCTACCGCTTCACCTTTTAAAGTTCCACTAGTGCAGCTTGTGATTTTTACGTTTACAAAATCACCAATTTTATAATTTTCTTTTGGGAAAACAACCGTGATGCTTTGAGAGTTTCTTCCTGAGAACTCCTCTTTAGATTTCTTTGAAACTTTCTCAACTAAAACTTCTACAACTTGACCAACAAATTCTTCAGAACGGAACCAAGCATGTTTTTGTTGTAAGTCTACAATTTCTTGTAATCTTCTTGCTTTAGTTTCTTCTAGAACATCGTCTTCCATTTTTCTTCCTGCTAAAGTTCCAGGGCGCTCAGAATACGAATACATATAACCAAAATTATATTTTACATATTCCATTAAACTCATTGTATCTTGGTGATCTTGTTCAGTTTCTGTTGGGAAACCAGCAATCATATCTTGCGAAATCGAAGCATTTGGAACAATTGCTCTAATCTTATCAATTAAGGCCATGTACTCTTCACGAGTATGCAGACGATTCATTTCTTTTAGGATTCTGTTACTTCCAGATTGAACTGGTAAGTGGATGTGTTTGCAGATGTTTGGATATTTTGCAATAACGTGTAATATGCTTTCGTGCATATCCTGAGGATTTGAAGTCGAAAATCGGATGCGCATTTTTGGGAAACCAACAGCAACCATTTCAAGCAATTGATCAAAATCAACCGCTGTTGCTTTTTGCATTTCAGAAGCATTTACAAAATCTTTTTTCAAACCGCCGCCGTACCAAAGGTAACTGTCAACGTTTTGCCCTAAAAGTGTGATTTCTTTAAAACCTTTGTCCCACAAATCCTGAATTTCTTTCATGATACTTTGCGGTTCACGGCTACGCTCACGTCCACGTGTAAAAGGTACAACGCAAAACGTACACATGTTATCGCAACCACGTGTAATTGAAACCAAGGCAGTAATTCCGTTGCTCATTAAACGAACAGGCGAAATATCACCGTATGTTTCTTCTTTCGATAAAATTACATTGATAGCGTCGCGGCCTTCTTCAACTTCTGCTAATAAATTAGGTAAGTCTTTGTAAGCATCAGGACCAACAACAAGATCAACTATTTTTTCTTCTTCCAAAAACTGACTTTTCAAACGTTCGGCCATACAGCCCAAAACGCCCACTTTCATTTTCGGATTAATACGTTTTACTGCATTATATTTCTCTAATCGTTTACGAATAGTCTGTTCTGCTTTGTCTCGAATAGAGCAGGTATTTACTAAAACCAAATCTGCCTCTTCTAAAACCGAAGTTGTATTGTAACCGCCTTGGGATAAAATGGAAGCTACAACTTCACTATCCGAAAAATTCATTGCACAGCCGTAACTTTCTATAAAAAGTTTTTTTGTATTCTCGGGTTTATTTTCTAAAACAAGACTTTCACCTTGTTTGCTTTCTTCAATAATCTTTTCCATGAGCACTTTTAGAAGTGTATTTTAATAAGGTTGCAAAGGTACAATTATTTGAATGATTATGACAAGATGTCAGATGAAGATTTAACATTGTTTTTGTGTTTTTATTTAGCATAAAAAAACTCTCTTTAAAACAAAGAGAGTTTAGGTCAACAAATTAAAAATCTAAATAAGTTTAGAATAGATTTACATCTAATTGTACTCGAGCGATTTTATTTTCAGGGTTCCACATTGCGGTTGCTGTAACGGGTAATTTATAATTAAATACAGAAATATTTTTAGTAGCTTTTATTCCTGTATTGACAATTCCGAAACTACTTTCTTCCTTATTCGTGTATAAAAATTTACGTCCATCAAGTGCAAATGCTGCTCCCATAAAAACACTCAGATTTACTTTTTTATTTCTAATAACTGGATAGCTTAATTCGGAATAAGTTGAATACCTGCTTTTGTAAACATTATTGTCGTCTAATTGTCGGTCATTTAGACCGCTATAAAGTAATACGTCTATTTCTATTCTGATAGGAAACGATTCAGGAAAACGATAAGAAGTTCTTAAATCGATAAGGTGTGTAGTTGTGAGTTTATTGTAATTAAAAACTTCAGGATTTTCAATTCCCGTTGTATTAAATAAGTCCCATAATCCAATAGACAAGTTGTTTTTTTGATATTGAATATAATAATTTATTTCACGGTATTTTCCATCAAAACCTGCGCCTCCCCAAATTCCAACAGTAAAATTTTTTCCTTTATCAAAAGTATAATGAATATTTCCGGTAGCAGTCATGCCGTCATTAATAACAAGACCTCTCCATAAATGGCTTGTTTCCAGACCTACATTAAAATCTAATCGAGAGGGCTCCGCACTTTCTGCTGCAACGGAACTACTATCCGGAACAGTTGTTTTTTGAGCGTATCCGGTTAGCCCTATAATCGAGATTATAGAGAAAAACAATATTTTTCGCATGATTTTTTAATTTATAAAAAGCAGATTAAAGAAGCATTGTGTATAAGAAAGCGGCGAGACTCGCTCCAAGAATTGGTCCCAAAATAGGAATCCATGCATAGCTCCAGTTGCTGTTTCCTTTTAGGATAAGTGAGTGTATAATACGAGGACCGAAATCTCTGGCAGGATTAATAGCATATCCTGTAGTGCCGCCCAAAGACAAACCAATTGCCCATACGAGAATAGAAACTGGTAAAGCCCCAATCGAGCCAAGTCCAATTTTGGCATCTGCAACGGTACTTATACTAAGTGTTGGATTTGCAATATAAAAGATGATAAAAACGAGAACAAAAGTTCCGATAATTTCGCTGATTAAATTTGAAACATTGTTTCTAATTGCAGGTATCGTACTAAAACAAGCAAGTTTTGTGTTTTCGTCTTCGGTTATTGAAAAATGATCTTTGTGAAATAACCACACTAAGAATGCTCCCAACATGGCTCCAATTAATTGAGCAATGATATAAGAAGCAACCTGATTCCAGGCAAATTTTCCAGCAATAGCCAATCCAATTGTTACAGCAGGGTTTAAGTGCGCACCGCTTATTGGTCCGGCAACAGTTACTCCTGCAAATACTGCAAATGCCCAACCAGCGGTAATTACGATCCAGCCAGAATTGTTTCCTTTTGTTCCTTTAAGAACTACGTTTGCAACTACGCCATTACCTAATAAGATAATGAGCATTGTGCCGATAATTTCTGCGATAAATGGTGTCATTTTCTTTTTTTTTCTTTTTGATTTTATTCTAATCTTCAATCCATTTTGTAGTTCGTCCTACAGCCTTATTCCAGTTTTGTACCAGTTTATCTACTTCTTGTTTTGGCATTTCTGGACTAAATACACGATCTATAGACCATTGCTTTTGTAATTCATCTATACTTTCCCAGTATCCTATGGCTAATCCTGCTAAATATGCAGCTCCTAAGGCTGTTGTTTCAAGAGTTTTAGGTCTAATTACTTTAAAACCAAATATATCAGATTGAAATTGCAGCATCAAATTATTAACAACAGCTCCTCCATCTACTCTTAATTCTTTTCCTGCATTTCCAGAATCGGCTTCCATTGATTTTGCTAAATCATATACCTGATAAGCAATTCCTTCTAAAGTTGCGCGTGCTATGTGCGCATTTGTTGTTCCTCTGGTAATTCCCAGAATTGCTCCTCTGGCATATTGATCCCAATGCGGCGCTCCTAATCCGGTTAAAGCAGGAACAAAATAAACACCGCCGTTGTTTGGTACACTTGCTGCTAAAGTTTCAATTTCATTAGATGAATTAATCATTTTTGCACCATCTCTTAGCCATTGTACTGCAGCTCCACCTGCAAATACGCTTCCTTCAAGTGCATAAGTGGTTTTCCCTTTTATTTTCCAGGCAACGGTAGTAAGCAAATTATTTTTAGAATAAACAGGTTTATCGCCAGTATTCATCAGCATAAAACAGCCTGTTCCATAAGTGTTTTTCATCATTCCGGGTTCTGTACATAACTGTCCAAAAAGTGCAGCTTGCTGATCTCCGGCTACACCAGAAATTGGGATTTTTGTTGAAAATAGGGTTGTGCTGGTTTCTCCATATATTTCGCTGCTTTGTTTAACTTCAGGCAGCATTGCTCTCGGAATATTAAATAATTCCAATAATTCAGGATCCCATTCTAAGGTGTGAATGTTTAATAATAAAGTTCTACTCGCATTAGAAACATCTGTCATAAACATTTTACCACGAGATAGTTTCCAGATAAGCCAAGTGTCTACAGTTCCAAAACATAATTTTCCCTGTTCTGCTTTTTCACGTGCGCCTTCAACATTGTCTAAAATCCATTTTAGTTTAGTTCCTGAAAAATAAGCATCTAATAGCAATCCTGTCTTTTTCTGAATCATATCAGAATGACCTTTTGCTTTTAATTCATCACAATATTTTGCTGTTCGACGATCTTGCCAGACAATAGCATTATATAATGGTTCGCTGGTTTCTCTGTCCCAAACAATAGTAGTTTCGCGTTGGTTGGTTATTCCAATTGCGGCTATTTCTTTTCCTGAAACTCCTACTTTTGCAATCACTTCTGCGGCTGCGCTAATTTGTGAAGACCAGATTTCATTAGGGTCATGTTCAACCCATCCAGGTTGTGGAAATATTTGTTTATAAGGTCTTTGAGAGAGACTCACAATTTCACCGTCACGGTTGAAAACGATTGCTCTGGAAGAAGTGGTTCCTTGATCCAGAGTTAAAATTAGTTTATTTTGCATGTTAGTAAGTATGTAATTAATATTTTATTCTTTTTGAAATTCCGATAAAAGAAATCCGTTAGCAAGGTTTTTAAATTCAGCTACTTGTCGTTCAATCCATTTTTCGTCGTGACCAATTTCTTTTGCCAATAAAACAGCCACTTTTTCACAGCAAGCAATTGCAGCACGTGCGTCTAGAAATAATAAACGAACCCTTCTTGCTAGTACATCGTCTATTGTTCTTGCCATTTCATAACGAATAGACCATACGACTTCTGCCATTGTATAATCGTAATCCGGATGTAGTTTTTCTTTCAATTCAGGCTCATTGCCTTGTAATTCTATTATTTTAGGAATATCACTTCCATATATATATAAGTGATTTTCTCGTGCTATTGAATCTGTTTTTAGGTTTCCGTGAATTGGAGTGTGTTCAGTTATGCAGCTCTTTTTGGGTAATTGATGTACAATAATGGCTTTATCTATAATGTCTTCAGCAATTTTTCTGTAAGTAGTCCATTTTCCTCCAGTTATAGTTATTAATCCAGTTTCAGAAACAATTATTTTATGGCTTCTAGATACTTCTTTAGTACTTTTTCCTTCTTTTTCTGGTGCTGCCAATGGTCTCAGTCCTGCAAAAACAGATAAAACATCTGCGCGTGTAGGTTTGTTTATTAAAAATCGTTGAGCTGTTTCTAGCACAAATTCAATTTCTGTTTCAAGCGCAATTGGTTCCAGACTGTGTTTTTTAATTAAAGTATCTGTAGTTCCTACTACTATTTTATTGTGCCATGGTACGGCGAATAAAACTCTTCCATCACTTGTTTTTGGAATCATTAATGCTTGATCGCTTGGTAAAAAGGATTTGTCGAATACGAGGTGAATTCCCTGGCTTGGAACAATGTATTTTTTATATACTTTATCATTTAGCTTCATTATTGCATTGGTAAAAACTCCAGTTGCGTTTATAACAGCTTTACCTTTTATTTCGTATTTCTCACCAGATTCATGATCAATAGCTTCAACTCCTATAACTTGGTTTTTATCATCTTTTATAAGATTGACAACCTTTATATAATTTAAAACACAAGCTCCTTTTTCTATTGCAGTTTGTGCAAGATTTATAGCCAAACGGGAATCATCAAATTGACCATCTTGATAAATAACACCGCTTACCAAACCTTTAGGTTCTACTGTAGGAAGTAGTTCAAGCGTTTTTTTCTTTGAGATATATTTAGATTTTCCAAGACTTAGTCTTCCGGCTAAAAAATCATATATTTTAAGTCCTATTGTGTAGAAATAGCCTCCCCACCAATTATAATTAGGTATAACAAAAGATTGATTTTTGACTAAATGGCCTGCATTTTGAGCCATTAATCCTCTTTCTTTGAGGGCTTCTCTAACTAAATGAATATCACCTTGCTCCAGATAACGAACTCCACCATGAACTAATTTGGTGCTTCTGCTGGATGTGCCTTTGGCAAAATCTACAGCTTCAACCAAAACAGTTTTGTAACCTCTGCTAGCAGCGTCAAGCGCAGTTCCAAGTCCACTTGCTCCACCACCAATTACTATTACATCCCATTCTTGGGTTTGTTTTAGTTTGTTTAATTGTTCTATTCGTTTCATTTTGTTCTTTTATTTGTTTCTTTTGGTTTCGTTTTACAAATATATTGAAATTAAATGAAACCAATCGCGACAAAATGAAATTTATTTTTTGTTTATCTTTGTGTCTTTAGATGTGACTAATCTTAATTATTAAAAGTAATATTATGACTATTATCAACAAAAGGCAGGAAGATATACTTAAGGAGTTAGATGAGAAAGGATATGTTAATGTAGTTGATTTGTGTGAAACACTCAATGTTTCGACCGTAACCATACGAAAGGATTTGAACTTTTTAGAAAATGAAAAGCTTTTGCATCGTACACATGGTGGTGCAAGCAAGCAGCCTATTTATGCTTTTGAGAGAGATGTAAGTGATAAAGAGGTATTGCAGGTAGAACAAAAAAAACAAATTGCTGCCGAAGCTTTAAAGTATATTAGCGAACACGATTATATTATATTAGGTTCTGGTTCGAATATTCATTATTTGTCTAGAATAATTACCGGATTTCAAAAATTAACCGTTCTGACTCCTTCCTTAAAAGTGTCTTTAGAACTTTGTAAAGAAACAAGTATAGATACAATACAATTGGGTGGAGATGTTAGAAATAGTTCAACATCGGCAGTTGGGCCAATTGCAGAATCTATTTTGAGTCAGTTTTCCTGCAATAAATTGTTTTTAGGAACAGATGGAGTTCATTTAGATTTCGGATTAAGTACTTCAAATGCTTTAGAAGCACATCTAAATCAGGTGATGATAGAAGTAGCAGAGAAAGTTATAGTTCTTGCAGATTCTACAAAAATGAACATTAGAGGTTTTGGTAAAATCTGCAATTTGAATAAAATTGATGTATTGATTACTGATGATGGAATTGATGCCGATACTAAAATGAAACTTGAGGAAATTGGTATAAATGTAATTATAGCTGGCAAATAGTTTTTTTTGTGTTTATTTCTAATGTTCTTGCTGTTGATTTTAAGCTGACAAATAGCTAATTGTCTTTTTAGAATATTAATTTTTTGCTTTTTTTCATTCTTCACGTTTATGTTTTAAACTGCGTTATGAGATTTTAAGTATTAAAAAAAAGCACATTTCTAGGTCATAAACCTTTAAAAGTTATACCTATATATATTATCGACGGGTTTACAGATAAATCTGTAATTTTAAGATTCATAATATTAAAATAACTCAAAAATGCATAAGCAAGGCAGTTATTTAAAAAAAATAGATACTTTTGTTGCAGAAAAATAGAGCAATGGCAAAGAATTTAGTAATAGTTGAGTCACCTGCAAAGGCCAAAACAATCGAAAAGTTTTTAGGAAGTGATTTTCAGGTTGAGTCAAGTTATGGGCACATAGCAGATTTACCATCAAAGGAAATAGGAGTAGATGTAGAAAATGGATTTAAACCTAAATACGAAGTTTCGCCAGATAAAAAGGCTTTAGTGAGTAAACTAAAAACGCTTTCTAAAAATGCCGAAATGGTCTGGTTAGCGAGTGATGAGGACCGCGAGGGTGAGGCTATTTCTTGGCACTTGGCGGAAGAACTAAAACTAGATATAAAAAAAACAAAGCGTATTGTTTTTCACGAAATTACAAAAACTGCAATTCTTAAAGCAATTGAGAACCCTAGAGAAATTGATTACAATTTAGTAAATGCGCAGCAAGCGCGTCGTGTATTAGACCGTTTAGTGGGTTATGAATTATCGCCGGTTTTATGGAGAAAAATTAAAGGAGGGTTATCTGCAGGACGTGTTCAGTCTGTTTCTGTTCGTTTAATTGTAGAACGCGAACGCGAAATCCAGAATTTTAATGCAATTGCAAGTTATTCTGTAGTAGCGGAATTTGTAAATGAAGCAGGAAAAGTTTTTAAAGCAAAACTGCCAAAAAACTTTAATACTAAAAAAGAAGCCGAAGATTTCTTAAAACAAAACATCGGATCACAATATAAGGTAGCAGATTTAGAAACTAAACCTACCAAAAAATCACCAACAGCACCTTTTACAACTTCTACACTGCAACAAGAAGCAGCAAGAAAATTATATTTACCAGTTGGAATCACAATGCAGTTAGCACAACGTTTATACGAAGCGGGACTTATTACGTATATGAGAACTGATAGTGTAAACCTTTCTAAAGATGCTATGGATGCTGCAGAAGCTGAAATTATAAAATCTTACGGAAAAGAGTTTTCTAAGCCTCGAACTTTTGCTAACAAAAGTAAAGGAGCACAAGAAGCGCACGAAGCAATTCGTCCGACAGATATGTCGCGTCATACCGTAAACATTGACCGTGATCAAGCTCGTTTATACGATTTGATCTGGAAAAGAACTTTGGCATCTCAAATGAGCGATGCACAACTAGAAAGAACTAACGTAAAAATTGAAGCTAATAATCATAGCGAAATTTTTACTGCTTCTGGAGAAGTTTTACTTTTTGAAGGTTTCTTAAAAGTGTACTTAGAAGGTCATGATGACGATGAGGAAGAGCAAGAAGGAATGCTTCCGGCATTAAAAGTAAATGAAAAATTAGTTAATAATTATATTACTGCAACCGAAAGATATTCTAGACCGCCAGCACGTTATACAGAGGCTTCTTTGGTAAAAAAATTAGAAGAGCTAGGAATCGGACGTCCATCTACGTATGCACCTACTATCTCTACTATCATCAACAGAAACTATGTAGAAAAAGGAACTTTAGAAGGGCAGGAGCGTAAGTATACACAACTTACACTTCAAGCAAGTAAAGTTGATGAGAAGCTATTAAAAGAAAATACAGGATCTGATAAAGGAAAATTAGTCCCTACAGATATCGGAACTATAGTTACAGATTTCCTAGTTAAAAATTTTGGAAATATCCTTGATTATAATTTTACTGCAAAAGTAGAACAAGATTTTGATGAGATTGCCGAAGGAAATATTGACTGGGCAATTATGATGCAGGAGTTCTATAATAAATTCCACCCGAATGTAAAAGAAGTTGAAGCTAATGCAGAACGCGAAAGTGGAGAAAGAATTCTTGGAAAAGATGCAGATGGAAGACAAGTATCAGTTCGTTTAGGAAAATTTGGACCAATGGCTCAAATTGGAGAAGCAGATGATGAAGATAAAAAGTTTGCCAGCTTAATGGCGGATCAAAATATTGGAAACATTACACTTGAAGAAGCTTTAAATTTATTTTTGCTTCCTAAAAGTTTAGGTGATTATAAAGGTGAAGAAGTAGAAGTAAGTAATGGTCGTTATGGTCCTTATGTACGCCACGGAAGTGTGTTTATTTCATTACCTAGAGGAGAAGATCCTTTGGGAGTATCAAAAGAAAGAGCGCAAGAGTTAATCGATGAAAAAGCACTTGCAGATGCGCCAATTGCAGTTTATAAAGCAGAAGCAGTACAAAAAGGTGTGGGGCGTTTTGGTCCTTTTATTAAATGGAACGGTCTTTTTATAAACGTAAGTAAAAAATACAATTTTGATAATTTATCACAATCAGATGTTGAAGAGCTGATTGAGGATAAGTTACAAAAGAATATTGATAAAGTACTTCATAATTGGGAAGATGAAGGAATTGTTGTTGAGAAAGCACGTTGGGGTCGATCAGTGATTTTAAAAGGAAAGCTGAAAATTGAATTAAGTAAAGATGTTGATGCAGCAAAATTGACATTAGCCCAAGTTCAAGAAATGATAGCGGCAAAAACGCCAGCTAAAAAGACACCAGCAAAAAAAGCAACAACAGCAAAAAAAGCTCCAGCTAAAAAAACAGCTGCTAAAAAGAAATAATAAATGGAATTTGATTTTCTAGAACCGGTTAACGACGGAATGCTAAAATTCATCAACTCATTGTCTACACAAGAGTTGGGAAGTAAGGTTGTCTTTCACACCCAAGATCAATTTCCGGATATTAGCAAAATAAATATTGCAATAGTAGGCGTTTTAGAAGATCGCCGAAATATAAATATGGTTAATGAGGTTAACCTAGTTGCTGTACGTAAGAAATTATATAGTATGTTTCCAGGTAATTGGGACGCTTCTATTGCTGACTTAGGAGACATCTTGGCTGGTGATTCTGTAGAAGATACTTATTTCGCGCTGCAAAAGGTAACATCGACATTAATTAAGAATAAAATCATTCCTATAGTTCTAGGAGGTTCGCAGGATTTGACCTATGCATTATATCGAGCTTATGACAGTTTAGAGCAGATGGTGAATTTTGTATCGGTAGATAATAAATTTGATTTTGGTAAAGAAAATGAGTCAGTTTCGGCTAATTCATACTTAACAAAAATCATAATAGACGAGCCTAATAACCTTTTTAATTATTGTAATATTGGTTATCAAACCTATTATAATTCTCAAGAAGAAATAGATTTGATCGAAAAACTATTTTTTGATGCTTATCGTTTAGGCGAAATATCAAATAAAATAGCGCTTGCCGAGCCGATTTTTAGAGATGCAGATTTAGTTTCTATTGATTTGAATTCTGTAAAGTCTTCGGCGTCAGGAAATAATGTATCTTTTGAGCCAAATGGGTTCAATGGCAAAGAAATTTGCTCGTTAGCAAGATATGCTGGAATTAGTGATAAAGTGTCTTCTTTTGGAGTCTTTAATCATAATAGTACATTGCAGGAAGCGGGTATTATTGCTCAGATAGTTTGGTATTTTATTGAAGGTTATCATTATCGTTCAAAAGAGTATCCTTTTGGAAGCAGAGCAAATTATTTAAAGTATATAGTTCCTCTTGAAGAAGAAGAACTTATTTTTTATAAAAGTGACAAAACAGATCGTTGGTGGATAGAAATTCCCTTCGAATCAAATGGAAACAATAAATTGAAAAGAAATACGTTATTACCCTGTTCTTACGACGAATATTTGTCGGCTTGCAATCAAGAATTGCCAGAAAGATGGTGGAAAGCACAGCGAAAAAACGCTTTGTAGAAGAAAATTTTAATGTAAATCTTAAAAATTTAGAAATTTTCAAAAAAAAGTTAAAATAATTAGTAAGAAAATAAATATAAAGTATAAAATTTAACGTTTTACGTCGATTTTTCAAGTCAGTTTATCGATGAAATATTTTTTTTTTATTTTATTTAACATTATTTTTGAACGGTAAAATAAAATTCCAAATAGCTATTGTTTTTTAGATAAATAATAAATACGTTTGAGGACTTTTAATAATGAATAGATAATCCAAATTTATATGAAGAAGTTTATTGCATTTGCAGCAATGTTAACACTAGTAATTGGCTGTGGTAAGTCAGGAGACAAAGGTGAATTAGTTGGTGTTACAGGAGGGAAATGGCATCCCGAGAAACCTTATGGTATGGTTTTGGTTCCAGGTGGATCTTTTATCATGGGAAAAGCAGATGCTGATTTAGCTAATGTCGAAGATGCTCCAACTAAAACGGTAACAGTTCGTTCATTTTATATGGATGAAACTGAAATTACAAATAGTGAATATCGTCAGTTCGTAGAATGGGTAAAAGACTCAACAATGAGAGTTCGTTTAGCTATTTTGGCTGATGAAACAGGACAAAAAGGTACTCCTGATGCTAAAGGTAAAAAAGGCGGAAGTATTGCTGATTATGCATTTAATGATTCAGATCCTGAAAAAATGACAGCGTATGATAAATACATGTACGATAACTACTATAGTGTTGGTACAAAAGATGATCCGTATGCTGGAAGAAAATTAAATAAAAAAGTAAAACTTATTAAAGATACAAAAGCGTATCCAGATGAGTATTATACTGAAGTAATGGATTCTATGTACTTACCAATTGAAGAATCTTACAACGGTTTAAGAACAATTGATGTAAACAAATTGAAATTCCGTTATTCTTGGATGGATATTCAAGCAGCTGCAAAAGCTAAAGTAGGAAAAAGAAGTGATTTCGTTAAAACTGAGCAAGTTAGTGTTTACCCTGATACAGCAGTTTGGATTAAAGATTTCTCTTATTCATACAATGAGCCAATGCACAATGATTATTTTTGGCACAAAGCTTATGGAGACTATCCTGTAGTTGGTGTTACTTGGAAACAGGCTAAAGCATTCTGTGCTTGGAGAACTTTAAACAAAAACAGTTATATCAAATCTAAGAAAAAAGGACGTGACTTAGTAAACTCTTTCAGATTGCCAACAGAGGCAGAATGGGAGTATGCTGCTAGAGGTGGTCTAGAGTCTGCAACTTACCCTTGGGGAGGTCCTTATACTAAAAGTGATAGAGGTTGTTTCTTAGCAAACTTTAAACCTAATAGAGGAGATTATGCTGCAGATGAGGCTTTATATACAGTTGAAGCAAAATCATACGAGCCAAATGGATATGGATTGTACAACATGGCAGGAAACGTTTCAGAGTGGACGGATTCAGCTTACAACCCAAATGCATACGAGTATGTTTCAACAATGAATCCAAACGTAATTGATGGAAAGAACCAAAGAAAAGTAGTTCGTGGTGGTTCATGGAAGGATGTTGCTTATTTTTTACAAGTAAGTACTCGTGATCACGAATATGCCGATTCTGCTAGAAGTTACATCGGATTTAGAACTGTTCAAGATTACATGGGAACTCAGGTAACTGGTGGCGGTAAAAGAAAAAAGTAAATTATAATTAAATCAATATCCAACAAATCTATTTTAAAACCTAAAAAAAAGTTATTATGGCATTATTAAGTAAAAAAGCAATGAATTTCGCTTATGGTATGGGAGCGGCAGTGGTAATCGTTGGAGCATTATTCAAAATTACACACTTTGAAATTGGACCATTAACAGGAACAGTGATGCTTTCAGTGGGATTGTTAACTGAGGCATTAATTTTTGCGCTTTCTGCTTTCGAACCAGTTGATGATGAATTAGACTGGACTCTTGTTTACCCAGAATTAGCTAACGGTCAAGCTAGAAAAAAGACTGAAAAAGTTGAAGCACCAACTGAAGCCCAAGGTTTGTTGTCTCAAAAATTAGATGTTATGTTGAAAGAAGCTAAAATTGACGGTGAGTTAATGTCAAGCTTAGGAAACAGCATCAAAAATTTCGAATCAGCTGCTAAAGGAATTGCTCCTACAGTAGATTCTATCGCTTCTACTAAAAAATACAGCGAAGAATTGTCTATGGCTGCTGCTCAAATGGAATCATTAAACAGCTTATATAAAGTACAATTAGAAAGCGCTGCAAGAAATGCAGATGCTAATAAAGAAATCGCTGACAATGCATCTAAATTAAAAGAGCAAATGCAATCTATGACTGCAAACATTGCTTCTTTAAACAGTGTTTACGGTGGTATGCTTTCTGCAATGAGTAACAAAGGATAATTAGTTTTTAACTATTGTATTAAAATTTATTAATAAGAACTAATTAGAAAAAAATGGCAGGAGGAAAATTAACCCCTAGACAGAAGATGATTAACCTGATGTATCTGGTTTTCATCGCGATGTTAGCAATGAACATGTCAAAAGAAGTATTATCTGCTTTTGGCTTAATGAATGAAAAATTTGAAAGCGCAAATACTTCTTCAGTTGCTTCAAATGCTTCTTTATTGACATCTTTAGATCAAAAAGCTGCAGAAGCAAAAGGAGAATTTGCTACAGCTGCAGAAACATCTCATAAAGTAGAAGCTGCTTCAAAAGAATTTTATGGTTACATAGGTTCTTTAAAAGGAGAAGTTTTAAAAGGATTCGAATCTGATAAAGAAACAGGAAAATTACCTTACGAGAACATGGACAAAGGTGATAATATCGATGACTGGTTCACAGGTGAAGGATATACTAAAAAAGGTAATGAGATCATTGCTAAAATTGAAAAATATAAAGCAGACATGAAAGCTGCTTTAGGAACAGATAAAAAATATGCTGTAATTTTAGCTGAAGTAAATAAGAAATTTGATCTTTCTGATGTTAAAAACAAAGAAGGTTTAAAAGATAGATATTTAACTTATCACTTTAAAGGTTTCCCTGCAGTTGCATCTTTAGCTAAACTTTCTGCTTGGCAAAATGATGTTGAAAAAACTGAAACTGATGTTTACAATAGTGCTTTAGGAAAAGCTGCAGTTGCTGCTGCTTCTTACAGTAACTACCAAGCAATCGTAGTTTTAGATAAAAATGCTTATTTCCAAGGAGAAAAAGTTACAGGTAAAGTTGTTTTAGGTCGTTATGACGAAAACACAAAACCAACTTCATTCCAAGGTCCTGGACAAATTGTTAATGGACAAGCTGTTATTTCGTTAACTGCTGGAGGTGTTGGTGAGCAAAAAATTAATGGACAATTTAGCTTCTTAGAAGATGGTAAGAACATTCCACTTAAATTTGCTGGAACTTACGTTGTAGTACCAAGACCAAATTCAGCTACAATTTCTGCTGATAAAATGAATGTTGTTTACAGAGGAGTTGTTAACCCAATCTCTGTATCATTCGCTGGTGTTGATGCAAACAAAATCAATGCAAGTGCTCCTGGATTATCTTCTGCTGGAAAACCAGGTAAATATAACATGAGCCCAGGTCAAGGTACAGAAGCAACAATTGCTGTTACTGGAACTTTACCAAATGGAGACAAAGTTACAGATAAGAAAACGTTCAGAATTAAAGGTATTCCTGGTCCAACAGGTACAATTAGAGGTGAAATGGGTGTTGTTAAAGGACCTAGATCTAACTTGGAGATTGCTACTATTGGTGCTAAATTACTTGATTTTGATTTTGAAGTTGGTTTAGATGTTGTTGGATTTAATATGAAAATTGCTGGACAACCTACAGTTGTTGTTACTGGTAATAAATTAAGTTCACAATGTAAACAAGTTCTTTCAAGAGCTGGTAAAGGAGACCAAGTTACTATTTCTGAAATTAAAACTAAACTTGTTGGAGCTGGTAGCTATTTATTGCCAAGAACTGCTCCAGTAATTTATGAAATACAATAAATATAAGTAGGTAAAACTACGTTCAATATCTTATAATGATACCACGATGAAAGTAAGAAATTTTTTAATAGCCATTGTTTCCATTGCTGGAGGTTTTGCTTCTAATGCGCAATCTAATTTGCTGAATGCAAAAACACCTGAGCAGATAGGACTTAAGACTCCTGCGCAACTTATCTCAGACAATGATAAGCCTTTGGCTTATGGTTATGTAGATGATAGAGATGTCTTGATGGGGAAAACTACTTGGGAAATCATTGATTTGAATGAAAAAATCAACTTTCCTTTATATTTTCCTGTAGATACAGCTAATATTGGTTCTAACAGACGTTCTCTTTATGACGTCTTGACGAAAGCCGTTAAAAACGGTAAAGTAACTGAAGTTTATACGGATAGTTATTTCAATACTAAAAAATCTATGAAGGACATTGAAGGGTCATTATCTCGTATCGATACAACAGATGCTGGTAGAGAATTGATTAACCAATACCCAGATGATTACAAAACACACGTTGTTAAGAAAAAAGTAGTTACAGGTAAAGGTAAAAACAAAGTTGTTTCTTATGTTGAAGAAACTGTTGGTGCAACCAGAACGGTTCCTTCTGAATACATTTTGAAACAAGATCTTACAGCTGCAGATGTTACTCAGTATAAAATTAAAGGATACTGGTATTTTGATAAACGTCAAAGTGAATTAAAATATCGTTTACTAGGACTTTGTCCTGTAACTCCAGACGTTTATACAATGAATAGTGACGAAAAGGATTATATTGAGTTATTTTGGGTTTTCTTCCCAAATGCCAGAGAAGCACTGCATGAAGCAAAAGCTTTTAATGACAGTAACTCAGCACTTCCAATTTCTTTCGATCAGATTTTAAACTCTAGACGTTTTAATGCAGTTATCTACAAAGAAGAAAACTTGTACGGAGATCGTGAGATCAAAGATTACATGAAAGATAACGCTCAAAACCAATTACTAGAATCTGAAAGAGTAAAAGAAAAGATTCGTAATTTCGAGCAAGATATGTGGAACTACTAAACCACTAATTACATTATAACAAAAACTCTTACTACCTTTGTAGTAAGAGTTTTTTTTTGCAATCAATTTTGTTTGATGCTCAATAGGCTAAAGTGGTACTTTAAGTTTTTAACTTTAAAGTTGATGGTTATTTATTGTGATTTTATTTTTTGTAAGAAAATTATAATAAAAAATATTTTATTGCGTTTAATTTTTTATAATATTTATAATTATGAAAGTAAGAAGCTTTTTAATAACCATTTTTTCAGTAGCAGTTAGTTTTATTTCTAATGCACAATCTAATTTACTTAATGCTAAAACAGCAGAGCAAATTGGTATAAAGACTGCAGCGCAGCAGATTTCTGATAATGATAAGCCTTTGGCTTATGGTTATATCGATGATAAAGATGTTTTGATGGGAAAAACAGTTTGGGAGATTATCGATTTAAACGAAAAAATAAATTTCCCATTATACTATCCAGTTGATACTGTAAATATTGGGTCTAATAGGCGTTCTCTTTATGATGTCTTGACGAAAGCTATTAAACAAGGTAAAATAACAGAGGTTTATACAGATAGTTATTTCAATACCAAAAAATCTATGAAAGACATAGAAGGATCATTGTCTCGTGTAGATACTACAGATGCAGGTAGAGAATTAATTAACCAATATCCAGATGATTATAGAACACATGTCGTTAAGAAAAAAGTAGTTACTGGTAAAGGTAAAAACAAAGTTGTTTCTTATGTTGAACAAACTGTTGGTGCAACTAGGACAGTTCCAGCTGAATATATCCTTAAACAAGACCTTACTGCTGCAGATGTTACAGAGTACAAAATTAAAGGGTATTGGTATTTTGACAAACGTCAAAGTGAATTGAAATATCGTTTACTAGGAATTTGTCCTGTAACTCCTGATGTTTATACTATGAATAGTGATGAGAAGGATTATATTGAGTTATTTTGGGTTTTCTTTCCAAATGCTAGAGATGCTTTGCATGAAGCAAAAGCTTTTAACGACAGTAACTCTGCCCTTCCAATATCTTTTGATCAGATCTTAAATTCTAGACGTTTTAATGCGCTTATTTACAAAGAAGAAAATATGTATGGAGATCGTGAGATTAAAGATTATATGAAAAATAATGCACAAGATCAATTGTTAGAATCAGAAAGAGTAAAAGAGAAGATCCGTAATTTTGAAGAAGATATGTGGAACTACTAAATTAGCAGATTACATTATAACAAAAACTCTTAGTACCTTTGTAATAAGAGTTTTTTTATTTTACCCCCTTTATAAATGATTGATTACTTAATTGTCGGATCTGGATTGGCTGGAATTTCTTTCGCTGAAATTGCCCTTAAAAACAATAAGTCTATTTTAGTGATAGATGATAAGTCTCAAATTTCATCGCGAGTAGCCGGCGGATTGTATAATCCTGTTATTTTAAAACGTTTTAGTGAAGTTTGGAAAGCGGAAGAACAATTAGCTTTGATGGAAGATTTCTACAACGATATTGAGGCTAAACTAAAAATGAAAGTCAACTTTAAGCTTCCTATTTTGAGAAAGTTTTTCTCAATAGAAGAACAGAATAATTGGTTTTCGGCTTCAGATAAACCTCTTTTAGCTCCATTTCTTTCTACTAAATTAATATTTAAGAAATATGCAGGAATTGATTCTTCGCATGATTATGGAGAAGTTTTGCATACAGGTTATGTAGACACAGCTCTTTTACTAGATAAATATCAAGAGTATTTAGCTCAAAATAACCTTTTGCTTAGAGAATCATTTGAATATGATAAACTAATTATTAATGATGATTATTTGGAATATAAAAGCCATAAAGCAAAAAATATAATTTTTGCAGAAGGTTTTGGATTGCATGCAAATCCTTTTTTTCAGGATCTTCCGCTTGATGGAACTAAAGGAGAATTGTTTATAATAAAAGCACCAGGACTTGATCTAGATGTGATTGTAAATACGAGTGTTTTTATTCTTCCTATGGGTGACGATTTGTTTAAAGTTGGTGCAACTTACAATTGGAAAGATAAAACTGATCTGCCAACTGAAGAAGGAAAAACAGAATTGGTAGAACGAATTCAAGAAATCATTAACTGTGATTTTGAAATTGTCTCTCATTTTGGAGGTGTTAGACCTACAGTACGTGACAGACGACCAATAATAGGAACTCATGATCTACATAAATCATTACATTTATTAAATGGCTTAGGAACGCGCGGCGTGATGCTAGGTCCAGCTATGGCTAAGGATTTATTTGATTATATTGAAAATAAAACTGCTTTAGACCCAGTAATTGATATTTATCGATTTTATAAAAAAAGAAGATAAAGAATATTATTGATTAGCTTTTGAGCCTGCTTTGGGATCATAAGATACAAACATATTGATATAGATGTTTCTTGAAAGTCTTAAAACAAAAGGGAATAAAACAACCAAAGCTATTATAATACTTAAGAATGATTGCTCGATAGTTGTTCCAAAAAACACAAACGACACTATAAATGCCGCAATTCCTACGGCAACATTTAATCCGTAACTTACATACATAGCTCCATAAAAAAAAGAAGGTTCAATTTGATATTTTAATCCACAGTGGCTGCAGGTTTCGTTCATTTTTAGAACTTTAGTCAAATGAAGCGGGTTCTGGTCTGAATACATACTTTCATTTTGACATTTTGGACAGCTTCCTGTAAAAATACTTCTTATTTTAGATCCTTTTTTAAACATTTTATATGGATTGTATTTGTGAAAATTATGGCGAATGATGATTTAATACCCAGTTAAATCGTACGGATTTGTAGTTTTAATTTGAGTGTAAAGATAGTGATTATCTTTGTTTTTTGTTGGTAGTGCTATTTCTTTGATTTCCTTTTTATTAGATTTTTTTATTTTTTTAAAGTTTCAATTTTAAATGCTTAGTTGAAAATTGGACTTGTGTTTGGATTGTAAAAAAACGGTTTTCGCTATAAGATTTTAAAACTAGAATTATAAACTGGTTTTGTACTTAAGAATATTATAAAAGCTATTGTTTTTCAGAGCCAAAACTTCAATTAATTGTTATACTTTTGCACTTTCAAAACATATAGAAGAATAAGTTGGTTTTACCGTGTTTTTCTAAGTTAAATTAATAAACAACAATGGTTTGTTAAACCATTATATCTTTCAGCAATAGTCTAAATTATGCTTAATATACACAATCTGTCGGTTTCTTTTGGAGGAACATATTTATTTGAAGAAGTTACTTTTCGTTTAGGAGCAGGAGATCGCGTAGGTCTTGTTGGTAAAAACGGTGCAGGTAAATCGACGATGCTTAAAATGTTAGCAAGAGATTTTGCTCCAGATTCTGGAGTTATTTCTCAAGAAAAAGATATTCGAATGGGGTTTTTACGTCAGGATATTGATTTTGAACAAGGAAGAACCGTATTAGAAGAAGCTTATGAAGCTTTTACTGAAATAAAAATTGTAGAAAAAAAATTAGAAGAAATCAATCATCAATTGGTTACCAGAACCGATTATGAAAGTGAAGAATACAGCCAGATTATCGAAGATTTATCGGACTATACACATCGTTTTGATCTTTTAGGAGGTTATAATTATGTGGGCGATACAGAGAAAATTCTTCTAGGTTTAGGTTTTAAAAGAGAAGTATTCAACAATCAAACCGAAACATTTTCTGGAGGTTGGAGAATGCGTATCGAGCTGGCAAAACTTTTATTGCAATCTAATGATGTATTGTTACTGGATGAGCCAACCAACCACTTGGATATCGAAAGTATTATTTGGTTAGAAAGTTTCCTTCGTAATTATCCAGGAGTTGTGGTAATTGTTTCGCACGATAAAATGTTCCTAGATAATGTTACAAACCGTACTATTGAAATTTCATTAGGGAAAGCATACGATTTTAATAAACCTTATTCTCAATATTTAGAATTGCGTCATGAAATTCGTGAAAAGCAATTGGCAACACAAAAAAATCAAGCCAAAAAAATTGAAGAAACAGAAAAATTAATCGAGAAATTCCGTGCAAAAGCTTCAAAAGCTTCAATGGCGCAATCCTTGATTAAAAAATTAGATAAAGTAGAAAGAATTGAAGTTGATGAAGATGATAATTCTGTTATGAATATCTCTTTTCCAGTTTCAAAAGAACCTGGAAAAGTTGTTGTTGAAGCAGAACAGGTAACAAAAGCATACGGAGATAAAGTTATTTTAAAAGAGATCGATTTGTTAGTGGAACGCGGTAGTAAAATTGCTTTCGTTGGTCAAAACGGACAAGGTAAATCTACTTTTATAAAAGCTATTGTAAACGAATTTGAATATCAAGGAAACATCAAATTAGGGCACAATGTTCAATTAGGTTATTTTGCTCAAAATCAAGCAGAATATTTAGATGGTGAAATCACATTGCTTCAAACAATGGAGGATGCTGCAACAGACACAAACCGATCTAAAGTTCGTGATATGTTAGGATCATTTTTATTTCGCGGCGATGATGTAGAGAAAAAAGTAAAAGTACTTTCTGGAGGTGAGCGTAACCGTTTGGCACTTTGTAAATTATTATTACAGCCAATCAACGTGTTGCTGATGGATGAGCCTACGAATCACTTAGATATTAAATCTAAAAATGTTTTAAAAGCGGCACTTCAAAAATTTGGAGGAACTTTATTATTAGTTTCTCACGATAGAGATTTTCTTCAAGGAATGTCGAATATCGTTTATGAATTTAAAGATCAAAAAATCAGACAATATTTAGGAGATATCAACTTTTTCTTAGAACAGCGTAATCTTGAAAATATGCGCGAAGTAGAGAAAAAAGATGTTGTAAAAGCAGCAGCTCCAAAAGAAAACAACAAAACTTCATACGAAGATCAGAAAAAAGGAAAAGCTCTTCAAAACAAATTAAGTAAAGTTGAAAGTCAAATCAAACAATTAGAAAGAGACATTCAGCACGACGATAAAATGTTAGCTTCAAATTACGACAAACATATCGAAGACGCTTCATTCTTTACAGCATATAACAAAAAGAAAGCCGATTTAGAACAATTACTTCTGGACTGGGAAATTGTTCAAGAAGAAATAGATAATTTCAACCCATAAAAAAGTTTCAGGTTTCAAGTTATTTTAGTTTCAAGTTTAATGCAAACTTGTCATATCGAGAACGAAGGATTTTCGTTGCAGAATCACTTCGCGAAGATCCTTCGTTCCTCAGGATGACAAAAATGAGAATAAATCTGCGTGTAAAAAACATCGCAAACCTTGCGTAAATACTTGCGACCTTAGCGGTAAAAGAAATCAGCTAAAAAAAATTACTTAATAATTCCAATAGATTTCGAGTGCATAATAGCTTCATTACTATCCTTAAAATAGCAAACAGAAACTTCTAAACTCTCTAAGTTTTTCAGAATAGCCTTAGTGCTGTCTTTCTGATTTTTACCTGTCTGCCTGATATAAACAGCTTTTACAGTAACCGGAAAAATTTTGCAGATACGTTCATATAAAATCGGATCATGTTGCGAGTCATCACCAAGTAAAACATACTTAAGATTAGGGTAAAATTCCAAAACATGCTTTATTTTATCAAATTTATGATCGTGATTTCCTCTGCCACTCATAAAAAAATCAGCAACACCACGTTTAATATCTTTTAGTAAAATAACCGCTCTTGGCAGTTGATGTATTTTAGTAAATTTTACAATAAACCGATACAGATTCCATTCGCTGCTCGAAATGTAAAAAAAGGCATTTTGTTCGTCTTTATTATATCTTCCAGCTGAACTTAAGGCTTGATAATGCGGTACAACGTCTTTGAAAACTCTGCGGTCATTGACATTTTTAAATAATAACACATATATTTTTCTGAAGAAATTATGCGTGTGCGAAATCAAAAAAGTATCATCAATATCAGATATAATACCGAGATTTCCTTTGTGCGGTCTAATAAAGCTTCCTTTTGCAATTATAGTCTCGTTTTTATAAACCAAGCTTACTTGATATTCCATCCATCCAAAATGAGTTTCTATTTTTAGTGGAATACAAAACTTAAAATAACCATCATCTAAAGTCTTAGTGTGAATTTCTTGATTACCATATTTTAGGTAAACATCAAAATTTTGCAGTGTTTTTATTCTAAACTGATTAATGACAGAAGTTGCATTTTTGAAATTTTTCTTCTGAAAATCGTAATCATAGCCCCTTTTAAATACATGTCCCATAACAATCAGCTCTTGTTCATTTGCATAACCTCGATATAATTGTAGAATAGGTTTCATTAATTGTGTATATTTATAGATGTTGTAAATTAATTAATTTAATCGGTTTTAAGAATAAAATTTTGAAAAAGAACATCATATTTGTTGTAAACCCTATTTCTGGTGATTTAGATAAATCAGATTTAATTGAGGCTGTGAGCGAGTTTTCGGCTACAAATCAGTTTCATCTGGAAGTCTACGAAACTACCGGAAAAGATGATATTAGAGCAATACAAGAGCTATATAGTCAATATTTACCAGAGCGCATTATAACAGCAGGAGGAGATGGAACCATAAAAATGGTTGCCGAAGCAATGGAAACTCACGATGTTATCATCGGTATTCTACCTGCAGGTTCTGCCAATGGATTGTCTGTTGATTTAAATTTGCCTAATACAATTGAGGAGAATCTTAAAATTGCTTTTTTGCATGATTATATCGAAATGGATATGATTTGTATTAATGGCAAAAAAAGCATTCATTTAAGTGATATTGGTCTTAATGCAAACTTGGTTAAAAACTACGAAGAAAGTAATATGCGTGGTATTTGGGGATATGCATTGCAGGCATTTACAACACTCACAGAGTCTGAAGAGCCTTTTGTTGCAACAATATCTGCCAATAATGAAACTGTTGAGCATACTGCTAGAATGATTGTAATTGCCAATTCTCAAAAATATGGAACTGGTGTTGTTATCAATCCGAATGGAGCTATGAATGATGGAAAATTTGAATTGGTAATCTTAAAAAATCTTGATTTATTACTTATCGGAAAAATTATTACGGGCAATATGCCTATTGATTCAGACGATGTTGTTATAATTTCGACAGAAAAAGCAGTTATAAAGACCGATTATCCGGTTAATTTTCAAATCGATGGAGAATATTGCGGCGCTCAGACTTTATTAGATATTCATATTTTGCACAAACAAATGAAAATAGCAATTCCTTAAATCCTTGACAAAGATTCCAAATTTGACAACTTTATTATTTGAAAGGATTTCGTTCCTGCCAATCTGTTTTTGGTTCCAGATAATTAAAAAATCTTGCAATATTATGGTTGATTAAAGCATTAGTATGCGTAATGAGTCCATACATTTTTACAGGCTTTGCCCCGACAGAGCTTTTAATTTCGAGTGCAGTTCTGGCAAAAACAATAGCTGCAAAACCTTTTTTTATTGAATATGCAATCATGTCGTAAAGCATATTTAAATAAAGCATTTTTTCGCGCTGCACACTTTCATCATAACCTAAAAAATAAGTATCCATTACATTTCCATTTTTTATCAATGTATTGAATCCAATCAGTTTTTCATCCAAAAAATAACCATATAACAAAAAGTCATCTTTCATGATTTCTTTAAAAAAACTAAAATGATTTCGAGCAAGGAAAAAAGTATTAAAAGGTGCATTTTTAGCGACATGAAAATACAAGTCATAAATAACATCGTCATATTTTCTAATATCAGACAAAGACATTTGCTGTTTTTCAATTCCTTCGGCTTTTTTACGGGCACGTTTATATTGATCTCGGTATTTTTTTGATAAAGCATCAATATAATCTTGCTCTGATTTCCAATTTTCATTGATGTCAAAAATCATATTGGGCTGTGTCGAGAAAGTATAATTGTTTTTAAATTCAGCTTGCAAGGGTTCGATTTCTACTGCGGTAAAATCTTTTATACTTGTTATATGAACTTTTTTTCCACTTGCTTTCAAATCTTTTTTAAGCTGATTAATTGCTTTATGAAGCGTTTTAATGGCTTTAGATTGTTTTATATTTGGATCAAAAGCATAAGCATTTTGACCTGTAAGCATATTATTCCCAACAAATAATACATGTGATGCAAAATTTTTAAGAGCAAAGTTTCGTACAGAAGTTTTTAAACATTGATCGCGTTCTCCGAAAGATTCTAGTTTCTCTGCAAATAAAAATTGCGTTAAAGCGATTCCGATAAGTTTCTCTTCGCTAAAAAATCCAATAAAATGACAAATCATGTTTACAGGACAAGAATTTTCTAGAACCTCTAGATATTCCCGCGTTAAAAAAATGTTATCAGAGGCGAGCGAATTCCATTCTGAAGGTAGTAATGATGCGCTGTTGTATATTTCGAAAGAATAAGTTGTATTCAAAATTGTGTGCTAATTTTTTCAAAATTAGATAATATTTATAACAACTTGTTAGGTTTAAGCCATTATTAAGAAAAACCCATTTGAATTTAGGTTTCAAACGGGTTTCATTTATATGATTTATGCATAGGCACAGATAATTCCACCCATTAAGGTTAGGGTAACTATCCAGAATCCTGCATGAACTAATATGTATTTCCACGATTTTCTTTCAAATAATCCGTTAATTCCAACTATTGGAAAAGCAAAAAACAAACCCGATATAAAACCGTGAAGTGCTCCGTGTTTAAAAGTGCGATAGGCCATTCCGTAATCTGCCATAAAAGCATGGAAAGAAGGTTTTGCACTGTTTAGCATTGGCGGCCCACCTACCATACTAATTGCACCTGATTGATGAATTGTTAATGACATCAATATCATTGTAATCATGAGGGAGAAAATATACGTTAATCCGAATATTTTGAGCATATTTCCCTTTTTTAGATCTTCTTCTGTGAAGTTATTTTCTTTCATCCAGATCGTTCCAAATGTTTTTGGGTGATACCAGATAAATCCAACAACAAGTGAAACAAGCGCAGCGCCAAACAAGGCAATAAAGTTAATTTCCATATTATGAGGTTTTTAGAATTAGTTATTCAAATTTAATCAAAAAAAGCAAACATAGCATTTTTATATAAAGTAATAAAAATAGTGTTAATTAATTACTTATCAACACTTTATCGACATCTAGTGCTTTATATCTATGAAATGTATAATTTTGACAACAGAATAAAGATCAAATCTTGTAATGAAAAATTTAGCAGCTTTTTTTCTATCGCTTGTTTTTTCGCTTAGTATTTACGCAGATACTGTTTCGGATAAAGAGAAAGATGCACTTATTAAATTTTACTATGCTACAAACGGAGCACAGTGGAAAATAAAATGGGATTTAGCTTTGTCGGTATCAACTTGGTATGGTGTAGAGGCGGAAAATGGAAAGGTTGTTGCGCTTCATTTAGCGGACAATAATCTTGAGGGCGAATTACCAAATGAGTTTTTTGATTTGATAAATTTAGTAACGGTCGATTTGCATAAAAATAGACTGCAGGGACAATTGCCAAATGCGATTCATAATTTAAAAGAACTTGAAGTTTTAGATGTTTCTATAAATCAGTTGTCTGGCGAGATTCCGGAAACGATCTGCGACTTAAAAAGCTTGAGAGATTTAGAGCTTTTTAAGAATAAGATATATGGAAAGCTGCCTTTAGAGATTGGTAAATTGAGAAATCTCGAAGTGCTTTCTTTATTTAATAATGAGATTGAAGGAGAATTACCAAATTCGCTTTATAAAATCTCTAAATTGAAAGTATTGCTTTTAAATAGTAATAAACTATCTGGTAATCTTAGCAATGAAGTTGTGAATTTTATTGCTTTGCAGAATTTGAGTTTATTTGATAATGGTTTTGAAGGGGAAATTCCTCCTTCAATTGAAAAATTGCATAATTTGTCTGAAATGAATCTTTCATACAATAATTTTAAAGGTGGAGTTTCAAAAAATCTTGCTTTATTAGATGCTTTAAATATGACAATGTTTAATGAAAATGGAGATCCTTTTTTATTAGAAATAAATACAGAAAAACAAACAACAATTGTTACCGAAAATTAATCGTGCTTATGAATGAATTTTACACTCGTTAAAAAAGTTGATTAAATATACTTTAGTTAATTGCTTAAAACCGTACCTAGTGCGGTTTTTTGCATTTATATAGGGAGAGAAGTAGGATAAAAAAAAATAACATTTAATTTAGATTTCATTTTTTATCTATATCTATTTTTTTTATAACTTTAATCCTTCAAAAGAATAGAATTCACAAATTAGAGTATAAAAAAATAATAATTTAACCTTTTTAATAACGACATTATGGAAATACAATATCAAGGTGAACAACACGGAAAAGCGACAACATTTACAATAAGAATCATTGGAAATAATCTTTCTAAAAGCAGTTCTAATTATCAAATAGATTTATTGGTAGGAGATAAGCAATTGCCAACTTTTACAACATCAATTCACCAAAGTTTGTCGAATTGCTTAAAAGAAATTTATTTGTTTAGAAAGCATAACGGTATTAAGTTTAATGCTTCTTCAGAAAAAATAGCGCCAAAATTAGTGCCTTACGATTTGGCATTATACAATTATAACAAATATGCTTTGTTTATGGCTTAGGTTTTTTTGTTGAGTTAAAAATATAAAAGACTGTTCTAAAATTGAGCAGTCTTTTTTTGTGTTTAACGTCAATATTGATATTTTCAAGAAAAGAGATAAGTTTATTCTTCAGTAAGTAACATATCTCCAATACTTAAAGTGTATGATAATTTTGGATATACGAAATTCATATTAAAATTTTCTTCTCCTCTTAGTTTGTAAAATTCTTTTTTTTGATCCTCATCCGCTAGTACTAATAGATCTCCGTTAGAAAAGTGAGGCTGGTTATTTTTAAATTGTATAAATGTCTTAGATTTTCGAAAAGTAATCCCCAGCCATCTATTGTCTGATTCTAATTTTTTTATGCTTGGAACTGACTCTAATATAATTTTATGAAGGAAATTTTTATTTGTCAAGACTGAAAATAAGACAATAGAATTATGTGTTAACGGGATATCAAATTCTTCATTGGTGGCTTTATCTTTGATTTTTAGTTTTCTTATATTTTTCTCAGTTAGTTCGCTTGGATTCTCATAACAGGTAAAAAGACCAATATAGGAATCGTTTTCTAAATCTAAGTCCTGGTCTGAATGGTATTTCATCGTAGCATAATTACAATCATACACTTCAATTAACGCATTATTAAAATCTAATACAGGCAAATAATCCAAAGCATTACTTTGAATAGTATCGTTTAAACATTTTATTACTTGATGATGTATAGAAGAAAAATTATCCGCAGGTATAGTATACATTGTCGTGGTTCTAACAATTGGTATTCCTTCAGCGCTTACATTGACTAAATGATTTCCAATTCTACCTTTAGCAACATCTTCAAAATGAAAAGAATGTGATAATTCATCAAATAAGTTATTTTCAAATGGAAGTGTAATTTTAATAAACCCAGAGTTATTCATTATTTTATATGTTCAGATTAAAAGATTGGTTTTTCATAATCACCAGAATTCATGCTAAAATGAATTTTTCCGTATTCAACCTTATTTTCGGTCATATTTTCTTCATAGTATGAATTACGCAAATTAATCATTGTTTCATCGGTTATTTGTTCTAGTTTAACCAATTCGTTATTTTCTTTAATATAAGTCTGATCATCCATATATACAGCTTCTAAATTTGAACAACGTGCTACATATCCCATTCTTGTTGGAATTTTATCTGCGTTAAGCACAGAAGGTCTTATTTCGTGTGTATATAATCTGTTTGTAGAAAGCGGAATTAAAAATGCAGAATTCGGATACAATGTAACACTAAAATCTTTCTTTAGAGTAATATCAGTGACTGTGTTTTTTAATTTGAAATGAAGTTTGGTTAAGCCGCTTGTTTGTTTATAACACCAGTCATATCGATCTTCTTTTGATGGACTTAGCTCGTCAAAATTAGATTTATCATAAAAGGTACAGAAGGCAATGATACCGTCTTTTGGCATGTCCTTTGTTTTATCTGAATGCGCCTTTATTTTAGATTTTACTTCTTTTGCGTTGTCTTCGGTTTTCAGTTTGTTCTCATAAATTTGTACCAAAACATGATTTAGTTTTGTTTCTTCTTCAAAGGAATACTTTATAGCATTGTTTAAGGTATTTATTATAGCATGATCGGTAGTACGAAAGTTATCAGTTGGTCCGGTAAAATTACTTGAACATCTTAAAAGGCGATAATGTAATAGTTCTTTTTCGTCTTCGATTTTTTCTTTTACAACTTCTGTTAAATATATTCCTTTTCTTAAAGCTTGCGAACCTTTGTTTGACTCTGTTAAATGCTGAAATATATGTTCTGATTTAATTGTATTAAAATAGTCAGTATTGTCAAACAGCTCTCTAAAATAAATACCAGCATTGCTAATAAGAAGCGGTACCTTTCCTAATGTTATGACTTCAATGTTTTTAGCATTACAATTTTCGTAATTCTTAGAGAGTTCTTTAATTATATATAAAACACTGTTGTCGTATTTAAGATGTTCAATATCACCGCAGGCATAAATTATTTTATCATTTAAAGAAATTGAAATTTCTGATAAACTTTTTACAACCGTTCCACAAAAATTTTCTATTAAATACTGAAGTTCTGAGTTTGGTTCTATACTTTCTTGTAAAACAATAAGAATGTTTTTGTCTTTAGAAATTATGCTTTCAATAGGTGTAACCATCATTTTATATTTAAGTTTAGATAAGCTTTTAGCAATTTTTTCTTCTTTCGTTATAGTTGCTAATATAAATTAATTCTTTTACAAGAAACAGTATTGATTACGATAATTATTACAGAATTAAGCTTCAATAACTGCTTTGTTAAAACAAGATATAAACACAAAGGCAAAGTTAAAAGGTTGTAATAACATCTTTATTTTTTTACATCTATTTTTGAATTCTTTTTCTTCTTTTGCTTAAGTTGTTTTTGATATTATTTTATAACCAAGTAAAATAGCAAAAGGGTTAATTTTTAATGATCTTTTAATTCTGAATTTTTAAGTATACCAGAAGAAATTAAAGTTGATTTCTGATAATGTTTTTAAAGTAAAAAATATTTAAATCAGATCTTTCAAAATTTCCTTTTACACTGTATTATTCTTCTATATAGCAAAGCAGTAAGATCATAAGTTTAATTCGTGAAAATCTTATGAAATATCTTATTTTATAATGTTTGTAGTATAATTTATATGTTTAATTTTTCATTTTTAACAGAATCATTGAATATAAAAAAGAATTTTATGTAAAATGTGGAAAGCCGTAAAGTTTATATAAATCGACCACTTAGATTTGTGTGCAAAATTAAAATTCAGAAGGCTTAACCGCCACCTGTATAAGATTGAAACCAATTTATAGAAACAAAATCGATTACAGTAATTAAATCAGTTAATTAAAATAGAATGAGAAAAAAAATAAAAGTACTCTTGTTAGCTTTTACCATCTTTTGCTTTAGTAATATAAGCGCTCAGCATTCAGATGAAGTTGTACCCAATTACATACCTCCATCTCCTGCCACAGCCAGTTTAGGCAGCTTTGGAAATATCCCTGTTGGTTTAGATACAGGGAAACCCAACATCAATTTAGAAATATTTAATCTTAAAGAAGGAAGCATTTCTATTCCTATTTCTATAAACTACAGCTCAAGCGGAGTTGCTGTTGATGCCACAAGCTCACAATTAGGAATTGACTGGGGATTAATAGCCTCTGGAGTTGTAAGCAGACAAGTAAATGGCATGGATGATTTTATATATGACTTTTATTCTCCTAATACTAACACAACTGAATATTGTCTTCCCAATTCTATTTTGGCTATTGGTACAGGTACGAGTAATACGGAAAAAGATATTTTTAATTACAGTGCTTTTGGAATTTCAGGTAAATTTATTTTTGATGGCGCTAATATTATTCAAATTAGTCCAAATAAAAATAAAATAGAGTTATTAAATCAGGCCTTTTCGGATGGGTCTGTACATAGAATGTTTAAAATTACAGATACCAGCGGAACTGAATTTTATTTTGGAGACAATGATACTTCGATTGAGTTTTCTAACAATAGAAATTTATGTTCATCTCCTGTGCAAATACCAAGTCAAACAGGATGGTATCTAACTAAAATTAAAAAACCTGATGGTACTGTTGCTGTTTTTAAATACAGCATAAAATCATTTAATTTCACTCAAGCATATTCTCAATTTGCAAGAACAACAGGAGCAATATTAATTAATGATGCCGGCGTAGGAGAGCCTTGTGTCAGTAGTATCGTAACTCATTCTATTCCTTATCTTACAGAAATTGATCTTAATGATAAAAAAATAATATTTGATTATCAAAAGCTGGATTCCTACACAGAAGACAGTAATCAATTAACTAAAATTACCGTTTATAGAAACGCAGCTGATGTTTTAAAAAGTTTTGATTTCAGTTATTATCTTATTCAAAGAAACACTAGTTCAGATGTCTTGAATCAATATACAACAAGCTTAGGTTTAAATACAAAGCTTATCTTTTTGAAAGATGTAAAAGAATATACAGCTGACAGGTCTAATTACATATCAAAGTTTGCATTTGATTACTACAGCCCTGAGCAGCTGCCTCCTAGATTTTCATTTTCTAAGGATATTTTCGGCTATTATAACGCGGCTCCAAATACAAATTTTGTATATAACAATTTAACTCCTGACGACGGTGATTTTTATAAGGCATTTTTAGTTGCAAACGCAAACAGAAAGCCGAATCCACTTACGGCGTATTTTGGTATGCTTAAAAACATCACTTACCCTACTAAAGGTAAAACAGAGATTGTTTATGGATCTAATTCTGTATATGGAGATGAGAAAATCTACCCTCCATCAACCATTGCAGATATAGGTTATCAGGCAAGTGGTGGTTTATTTGAAAATGTAGTAATATCTGATCCAATACCTATTACTTTTAATCAAACAGCTGTATTACGTGGTTTTTCAGAGGTTTATCCAGTTGAAGGGCAGGCTTGTACGTATGCTTTAAGCCACGGAGCGGCTTGTAAGGTAGAGCTTATTAATGCAGCTACTAATGAGGTAGTAAAATCAGTTACAGCACAGCCTACGATTTCTGTAAATGTCGATTTGGTGGGCGGGATAACTTATAAAATTCGAGTAACTACTGTGGGATCTTGTATTAATACTAATGGATCTCTTACTTATTATAAAGACCCGGTTTATACCGTAAAAATTAACAAACCTTTAGGAGGAGTTAGAGTAAGTAAAACTTTAGATTATGACAACAATGGGAATATTGTTACCAAAAAATATTATTATGGAACTTTAGATTGTTTAGATTGCAGTACGGGTAGTTATGCTACTGCAAGTCCTTCATTTGGAGCTAATTATGACATAAAGCCTCTGGCTAACCAATCTGGTAATCAATATACTATGTATTCCAGTACAAGAAGCCCATTGTCTTCTTTCAACGGCTCTGTCTTAACATATGGAAGTGTTATTGAATCCTATGGAGAGAATTTTGAGAATGGAGGAGTACTGCATGTTTTTGATAATAATATGGATGAATTTCCTTCAACTACCTGTGGTGACTATATTAGAGGAGGATCTTATTCTAATGGATTTTATATGGGAGAGGTTAGCAATCTAACATTCAGAAAACAATCCAACACAATTGTTCCAGTTTCATCTGAAGAATTTATTTATGGACATAATACTGCACTTGATGTTGCATTTACTAATTTTTTTGGAGGGCTTTCTTATACTTTAAATAATCTTGCTGGAAGTACAGATTATTTTTACAATTTTAATATTTATAAAGTTAGAAGTGAATGGCATTATTTGTCCCAAAAGAAATCAACAACTTATGATTTAAACGGATTGAATCCGGTTACCACTACTACAAATTACAATTATAACAATTCTAATCATTTACAATTAACATCACAGAGTACAACGAGTTCAAAAGGAGAACTTATAGAAACAAAATATTTCTATCCGCAAGATGCAGAGATGGCAGCCAAGCCATTTGCTGCTGATTTAATTGCAAAAAATATTGTAACTCCGCTAGACACTCAAAGCTTAAAAGCAGGAAATAAATTATCAGAAAAACTAACTGTTTATGAAAACAGTGCTTCAACAAGTAATTTATTACTGCCAAAATATATTTATGCAAATAAAGGAAGTTTAAATATTGATAATACTGTAAATACAGATAAAAAAATCACTTTTGACCAGTATGATGATAGAGGGAATGTTATACAATATACGCAAGAGAAAGGAATTCCAGTTTCAATAATCTGGGGTTATAATAAAACCCAGCCTATTGCAAAAATAGACAATCTGGCTTATTCATCTATTCCTGCAGCTACGATTACAAATCTGCAGACCTTATCAAATACTGATACTGATAACTGCTTGACTGGTACTTGTACAGAACAGCTTTTAAGAAATGCATTAAATGCTCTTAGAAGCTCATTTCCAGATGTTTTTATTTCTACCTATACTTATAATCCTTTGGTTGGTGTTACCAGTATGACAGATCCTAAAGG